>CAVXAB010000014.1:0-168405 GCA_963759545.1 uncultured Actinomycetota bacterium | reverse complement strand
TTAGCAGGCCCCCGGAGGTCGGCGGGAGGGGTTCCTCGCCCGCGACGCCTTCCCAAAATACGATATATCTCGTTGACCTCTGGTCGCCGGGTTGCTATCGTACGTTGTACGACGACTAGTACACCGTACGAGAACGCTATGGAGAAAACACCATGAGCGACACAGCCGCCATCGAGGCGGAGGGATTGGTCAAGCACTACGGCGAGACCAAGGCGCTGAACGGCCTTGACCTGACGGTCGCGCGGGGCACCGTCTACGGGCTGCTCGGTCCGAACGGCGCGGGCAAGACAACCGCCGTCCGGGTGCTCGCCACGCTGCTGCGCCCGGACGGCGGCCGGGCGCGCGTGCTCGGCCACGACGTGACCACCCAGGCCACCGGCGTGCGCCGGGTCATCGGGCTGACCGGCCAGTACGCGGCCCTCGACGAGTACCTCACCGGCCGGTCCAACCTCGTCATGATCGGGGAGCTGAGCCGGCTGACGGCGAAGGCGGCGCGCCGGCGCGCGGACGAGCTGCTCGAGCAGTTCGACCTGACCGACGCCGCCGGGCGGGCGGTCAAGACCTACTCGGGCGGCATGCGGCGCCGCCTCGACCTGGCCGCCAGCCTGATCGGCCACCCGGCGGTGCTGTTCCTGGACGAGCCGACCACCGGCCTCGACCCGAGCGCCCGCGCGCTGATGTGGGACATCGTGCGCCAGCTGGTCGCGGACGGCACGACGCTGCTGCTCACCACCCAGTACCTCGACGAGGCGGACCAGTTGGCCGACCGGATCGCCGTCATCGACGGCGGCAAGGTCATCGCCGAGGGCAGCCCCACCGAGCTGAAGGCGTCGATGGGCGGCCAGCGGCTCCTCATCACGCTGGCCGAGGGATCCGACGCATCCGCCGCCGCGGCCGCGCTCCGTCCGTTCACCACCGCGTCGATCATTCCGAACGAATGGGACCGACTCATCGAGGCTCCCGTGACTGCCACCGACGGGCTGGCCACCGAGGTGGTGCGCGCCCTGGACGCGGCGGGGATCAAGGTCAACGACATCGCGGTGCGCAGCGCATCGCTCGACGACGTGTTCCTCACCCTCACCGGCCGCAAGGCAGAGGAGAAGGCGGGAGAAAACGAGAAGCAGGAGGTGCCGGCATGACCGCCGTCACGCTGTCCCCGGCGGACCTGACCACGGAACGCAGCCCGTTCCTCCAGTTCCTCGGCGACGTCCGGGTGCTGACCAAGCGGTCACTGGCCAGGATCAGGCGCGAGCCGGAGACGCTGTCCAATGTGACGATCCAGCCGGTGATGTTCATCCTGATGTTCGCCTACGTCTTCGGCGGCGCGATCGGCATCCCCGGCGGCGGCAATTACCACGCCTACCTGGTCGGCGGCATGCTCGGCATGAGCCTGGCGCAGACCGCGCCAGGCACGGCGGTCGCGGTCGTCAGCGACATGGAAACCGGCCTCATCGACCGCTTCAGGTCGCTGCCGATGTCCCGCGCGGCCGTGCTGACCGCCCGGACCATCGCGGACCTGCTGACCCAGGGCATCGGTGCCGCCGTGACCGCGCTGGTCGGCCTTGCGATCGGCTGGCGGATCGACAACGGCGTGGGCCACGCGGTCGAGGCGTTCGCGCTCGCGCTGCTGTTCGGCTACGCGTTTACCTGGGCGGGCGTCTGCCTCGGGATGGTGCTGCGCAGCGCCGAGGCCGCGCAGCAGACCGGCTTCATCATCTTCCTGCCGCTCACGTTCATCTCGAGTGCGTTCGTTCCGACCCAGGGCATGCCTGGCTGGCTCCAGCCGGTCGCGGAGTGGAACCCGATGTCGTCGCTGGCCGCCGCCTGCCGTGAGCTCTTCGGCAACCCGAACCCGGCGGCCGCGGTCGCACGCGTGGCCCGCGCAGCACCCGGAGCTCGCCGTCGTCTGCTGGTCCGTCGCGATGCTGGTCGTGTTCGCCCCGCTCGCCGTGCACCTGTACCGAACCAAGGCACGGTGATAACAGAGTTTCACGTGAATCACTACAGCAGGGCGACTATCACGAACTGACGCACGCGTCGGCGATCTTCGGCGGCCGGCTGACTCCTGGAGCGACAATGGGTCCTAAGGAATCTTTCGGCGATTGCTTAACCAATCACATGCTCACCGGACGCCGATCCAAGGGGCGCGCAAATGATGCGATTCAACCCGACAGCACGCCGGTTCTACCTAGCACCCGCGCTTGGCCTGGTGCTCGTCACCGCGATGTCCGCCTGCTCAAGCGGCTCTAGTTCTTCTTCTCTCTACCGCCTCCACCGCGCCGAGCACGGCGGCGTCGTCCTCGGCCGTCAGCTCCACCCCCGTGCCGAGCGGCTCGTCGAGCGCGGTCGCGGAGATCACGCAGAACTGGACCACCTTTTTCAACTCCTCGACCCCGAACAGCAAGCGCGTCCAACTGCTGGAAAACGGCTCGCAGTTCTCGTCCGCGATCAGCGCCTTCGCGGCGAGCCCGCTCGCGGCCGCGGTGACGTCCAAGGTGGACTCGGTCTCACTGTCCTCTGCCACCAAGGCGAAGGTGAAGTACGACCTCTCGGCGATGGGAGCGACGGTGGCAAGCGGCGCCAGCGGGACCGCGGTCCTCCAGGACGGCACGTGGAAGGTCGGCGACGACGTCTTCTGCGGCCTGCTGACCGAGGCCAAGAGCGCGGGGATAACGATCCCGGTGCCATCGGCATGCAGCTCGGCAAGCTAAGCGGCACCCGGGCCGGCAGCGTTGGCGGCGGGCGCGACCGGGCGAACTCGGTCGCGCTCGCCGCGCTCTGCCTGCTGCTATTTCTCACTTTTCTTGATAACACCGTGGTCAGCGTCGGCCTCGGCAGCCTGCAGACCGACCTGCAGGCGTCGATCGCGCAGCTGCAGTGGGTGATCGGCGCTTACGCCCTGACGTTCGCCGCCATCATGCTCGCCTGCGGGATGATCGGCGACGAGCTTGGCCGCAAGAAGGTCATGCTCGCCGGCGCGGGTGTCTTCTGCGCCGGCTCCGTGCTCTGCGCGCTCGCGCCCAACCCGCAGACGCTCATCGCCGGCCGGGCCGTCATGGGCCTCGGCGCGGCGGCGAGCGAGCCGGGCACGCTGTCGATCATCAGGCACATCTACACCGACACCAGGGAGCGTGCCTGGGCGATCGGCATCTGGGCCGCGGTCTCCGGCCTCGCGCTCGCCCTCGGCCCCGTTATCGGCGGCGCGATCGTGGGCGCGTGGAGCTGGCGCGGCATCTTCTGGTTCAACCTGGTATTCGGCCTCGTCGCCCTCATCGCCGCCGCGATCACGGTGCCGGAGAGCTCCGACCCGACGGCGGCCCGCGTCGATACCCTGGGGACCGTCTTCGGTGCGGGCGCGCTCGCCGCGCTCATGTTCGCGATCATCGACGCGGAGACGGCGAGCTTCCGCGCCACCGAGGTCATCGCCTTGTTCTGCGTCGCCGCCGTCCTCGCGGTCGCGTTCGTCCTCTGGGAACGGCGGGCCGCGCACCCGCTGCTCGACCTGCGGTTCTTCCGGCTGCCCCAGTTCACCGTGCCGAACATCGTCGCGTTCTGCACCTACCTCGCGACCTTCGCGATCTTCTTCTTCACCGCCCTGTACCTGGTGGAGGTCCCGTCGGATTCCGGCTACAAGATCGCCTTGGTATTCGCGCCGATGACCGCCGTGATGATCATCGGGTCGCTGATCGCGGGCTACTGGACCGGGCGGGTCGGACCGCGCTGGCCGATCACGGCCGGCTGCGCCGCCTTCGCCGCGGGACTGCTGATCGCGAGCCCGCTGATCACCGAGAACCCCGACTACGTCGCCCTGTCGCTTGCCCTCGCCCTGGCTGGCGCCGGCATCGGCATCACGGTCGTCCCGGTCACGGCGGCCGTGCTCGACGCGGTGCCGCCGGAACGGTCAGGCATGGCCGCGTCGACCGCCAACACCAGCAGGGAAATCGGCGCGGTAGCGGGCACCTCGATTCTCGGCGCCCTGGTCTTCTCCCAGCTCAGCTCGACGCTTAACAGCCACATCGACGCCCTGCACGTCTCGGCGGCCAACAAGGCGCAGATCATGGCCTTCAAGCCGCTCATCATCCAGGTCATCGAGACCGGCCAGATCGACAAGTACCTCAAGGCGTACTCAAGCCAAGGCGGACTCATCGCCGAGGTAGAGGGTGCCGCCTACGCGGCGTTCGGCGACGGCCTGCACGCGGCGTTCTACCTGTCGGCCGCGCTCGTCATCCTCGCCGGCCTCCTTGCCGCCTTCACGTTGGGTAATCGGCCGGCTCGGTCTTGACATCATCCGCTCGTTGAGGCATGCAAGAAGCAGGACTTGCAACGCCGCAGGGCCTGCTCCGCATCCAAGCCCCGGCGAAGGAGACCCTCTTGCTGTTGCGCCTGCGCTGCTACCTCCCGTCCACCTCGGCGACCCTGTTGATCCTCGCCGCCGCCTTCATCGCCTTCCACAGCGCCGCGAGCCACACCTTCGCGCCACTGGGCCTGGCCACGGAGATCGTCATCGGCGTTGGCCTCGCCGGCCTCGCGGCCGGTACGATTGTTATCAGCGCTGTGACGATCCAGCGCCGCAGAGCGGCGGCCGGTGCGTGCCACACGTGTAGTCACCCTTGTCGGGGGGCCATGGTGCCTTTGCCCGAGCGAGACGCACAGCTGTGGCCGCACCGGCCGCTATCCCCGGGGACCCCCCCGATTCCGCGCAGCCGGGCCGATCCAAATCGCGACCTCAGGCCCCCACGAGGCGTGGCCTCAGCTGCCGCACCCGTCGGGCTAGCTTCCGCTCGTGGTGCCCGCAGGACCTGCACCGAGCGCGGACGAGCGGGCACAGAATCGCCCGTGTGGCGCGGGAACACCCGAGCCGCAGAGACTTCGGGTTCGTAGCTATCCAGCTCGACAAACCACGTTTGCTGGTCCGTTCCTGACCGGCGGGATCGTGAACGTGACTTCCTCCCAGAAGGCGTTGACCAGGAGAAGGAAGTCGTCGTCGAGCAGCGGCGTGCCGTCGTCCGCTTCGTCGGGCGCGTCGGTGCCGTCGAGGTAGACCGCGATCGCGTGCATGGTCGGGTCGGACCACTGCGCCTCGCTCACGGGCTCGCCCGCGCAGTTGTACCAGCCAAGTTCGGCCGCCTCTACCCCGGTGAGGAACCGCTTGCGGCGGAAGACCGGGTGGTCGCGGCGCAACGTGAGCAGCCGCTTCACGTACCCGCGCAGTTCCCCGTCCGCGCTCGCCCAGTCGAACCAGGAGACCTCGTTGTCCTGGCAGTAGGCGTTGTTGTTACCGCCCTGGGTGCGGCCGATCTCGTCGCCGCCGAGCAGCAGCGGCAGGCCGAACGACAGCAGCAGCGTGGACAGCATCGCCCGTGACTGACGTGCGCGCAGCGCGTTGATCGACGCGTCGTCGGTGGGACCTTCCGCGCCGCAGTTCCATGAACGGTTGTCGCTGGTGCCGTCGCGGTTGTCCTCGCCGTTCGCCTCGTTGTGCTTGGCGTCGTAGGAGACGAGGTCGCGCAGCGTGAAGCCGTCGTGCACGGTGATCAGGTTCACCGAGGCGGTCGGGTGGCGGCGCGCCGAGCCGTACAGGTCGGACGACCCGCTGAACCGGGTGGCGAACTCGGCGACGCCGACGTTCTTCGACCGCCAGAAATCGCGCATCGAGTCGCGGTACCTGCCGTTCCATTCCCGCCACTCCGCGGGGAACTGCCCAAGGTCGTAGCTGTCGCGCTGGCCGACGTCCCAGGGCTCGGCGATCAGCTTGGCCTGGCCGATCACCGGGTCCTGCGCGACCATCTCGAAGAACGCGGAGACCTGGTCGAAGCGGTTGTCCCCTTCCCTGCCGAGGGTGGCCGCCAGGTCGAACCTGAACCCGTCCACGTGCATCTCCGACATCCAGTACCTGAGGCTGTCCATGATCAGCCGCAGCGTGGCCGGGTTGCCCGCGTTCAGCGAGTTGCCGGTGCCCGTGGTGTCGTAGTACTTGCTGGCGTCGTCGGCGACGAGCCGGTAGTACATCCCGTTGTCCAGGCCGCGGAAGCTCAGCGTGGGCCCGTTCTCGTTGCCTTCCGCGGTGTGGTTGTAGACCACGTCGAGTATGACCTCGATGCCCGCCCGGTGCAGCGCCTTGACCATGTCCTTGAACTCGTTGACCTGGCCGCCAGTGCTGTGACTACCAGTGCCGCGGCCCGTGCGCGCCGCCGCCGAGTAGCCCTGGTGCGGTGCGAAGAAGCCGATCGTGTTGTAGCCCCAGTAGTTGGTCAGCCCGCGGTCGACAAGGAACGCCTCAGGCACGTACTCGTGCACCGGGAGCAGTTCCACCGCGGTCACGCCGAGGTCGCGCAGGTACTCCGTCGCGGCCTCGTGCGCGAGGCCCGCGTAGGTGCCGCGAATCTCCGGCGGGATGTCCGGGTGCCTGGCGGTGAAGCCCTTGACGTGCACCTCGTAGAGGACGGAGTCCACGGACCGGCGGTGCAACTGGGCGTCGCCCTCCCAGTCGTAGCCGACCTGGTCGATCACCAGCGACCGCGGCACGTGCGGCGCGGAGTCGACCTGGCTAGGTCGTGACGGGTCGTCCTGGTCGTGGCCGAGCAGTGCGGGGCCAAAGGCGACCGAGCCGCGGATGGCCCTGGCGTACGGGTCGAGCAGCAGCTTGCTCGGGTTGCAGCGCAGCCCGTTCCGCGGGTCGAATGGCCCCTTCACCCGGTAGCCGTAGGCCTGTCCCGGCTGGACGCCGGGGACGAAGCCGTGCCACACGCCCGCGTCGTAGTCGTCGAACTCGAACCTGGTCTCGTTGCCCTGGTCATCGAAGAGACACAGGGTTACCTCGTCCGCGACGGTTGAGGAGACGGCGAAGTTCACCCCGCCGTTCGTCACGGTCGCGCCAAGGTGAGTGCGGTTGCCCGGCAGGGCCTTGAGTACGAGTGTCGATCCCTGCGCTGTCATGAGTCGCCCCCCGGGTAAAGCCGGTCGTGGATCAGGTCGGCGGTCTCCGGCAGCGCACCGTGGCGGCGGCGGATCGTGTCCGCGATCAGCCCGGTCCACCCGGTCTGGTGGCTGGCGCCGAGCCCGGCCCCGTTATCGCCGTGGTAGTACTCGTTGAAGTAGATGTTGTCCCGCCACTTGGGGTCGTGCTGCAGCTTGTCCACCCAGCCGTAGCAGGGCCGCCGCCCGTCCGCGCCCCTGGTGAAGAGGGAGACGAGCCGCCCCCTGAGGTCGTCCGCGATCTCCGCGAGCGTGAGCTTGTTCCCTGACCCGGTCGGGTACTCAACGGTGAAGTCCTCGCCGAAGAAGTTGTGGTACTTCAGCAGGCAGCTGATGACCAGGTAGTTCAGCGGGAGCCAGATCGGCCCGCGCCAGTTCGAGTTCCCGCCGAACATGCTGGTGGTCGACTCGGCGGGCTCGTAGTCGATCGTCGCGGTCGTGCCGTCCAGGTGCAGGACGTAGGGGTTGTCCCGATGCACCGCGCTCAGGCTCCGCAGCCCGTACGGCGACAGGAACCTGGACTCGTCGAACAGCGACGCGAAGAGCGGGGCGAGCCGCTCGACCCCGACGACGCTGAGCAGCAGCCGCTCGCCGTGCTCGGCCACGTCGGCGTGGTTGGGGCGCACGAGGCCCTGGTTCTTGCGGTCGTCCGGCTGGGCCAGGCCGTTCCGCTCGAGGAAGGCCGCGAACCCCTTGCCGAACTTCAGCGCGTTGGCGATCATCTGCTCGTCGACAACGCCGACCGCCAGCAGCGGGATCATGCCGACCATCGACCTGGCCTTCACCGGGATGACAGCGCCACTCGTCAGCAACAGGTGGTCGTAGAACATGCCTTCTGCCTCGTCCCACAGGCCCTGGCCCTCGAGCGCCTCCGCGATGCCCGCGTAGTGTTCGAGGAACTTGAGCACCAGATCGCCACCGTGCTTGCGGCCGTTACGCCAGAGCACGCCCGCGATCTTGCACATCGAAAGCGCGTAGAAGGCCATCCAGCCGGTGGCGTCTGACTGCTCGAGCACCGTGCCGGGCGGCAGGTGGGAGCGGTCGATCGGGCCGATGTTGTCCAGGCCGAGGAAGCCGCCTTCGAACAGGTTGTTGCCGAGGGCGTCTTCCCTGTTCACCCACCAGGTGAAGTTGACCAGCAGCTTGTCGAAGATCCGCGCGAGGAAGTCGAAGTCCCGCCCGCCGTCGAGCGCGAACACCTCGAGCGCCGCCCACGCCTGGACCGGCGGGTTGACGTCGCCGAAGTCCCACTCGTAGGCGGGCAGCGCCCCGTTCGGGTGCTGGAACCACTCCCGGCACAACAGCACCAGCTGGTACTTGGCGAACCCGGGATCGACGTGCGCCAAGGTCACGCAGTGGAAGGCCAGGTCCCAGGCGGCGAACCACGGGTACTCCCACTTGTCGGGCATCGACAGGATGTCGAAGGCGTCGAAGCTGCGCCAGCGCGCGTTGCGGTTGAGCTCGCGGTCCGGCGGCGGCGCCGGCTGCGCCGGGTCGCCGTCCAGCCAGGTCGCCACGTTGTACTGGTAGAACTGCTTGGACCAGAGCATCCCGGCGAACGCCTGCCGCATGACGTTGGCCTCGTCGGCGCTTGCGCCACCCGGCGTCAGCGCCTGGTAGAACTCGTCCGCCTCGGCCTTGCGCTGGTCAAGGACAAGGTCAAAAGTTTGCCCGAACGACTTGCTGGTTCCAGTGGCCGGCTTAGGCCTGAGCCTTAGCCGGATGGTGGCGGTCGACTCGGGTTGCACCGTCACGGTGTACCAGAACGCGCACTTGGTGCCCGTCTGCTGCGGGTTCACCGTGGGCGCGCCGCCGACGACGTGGTCGTTGATGCCGTCCTTGGGGTACTGCGTGACCGAGGGGCAGCCGAAGAGCCGCTGGTTGTTCGTCTCGTTCTCGCAGAACAGCGGCCTGGGTGCGGTCCCGTCTGACGCGGTGGCCGCGAGTAGCTCGAGCGGGCCGAGGAACGGGTGCTCGATATCGACGCCGCTCGCCGAGTCGTCCGCGCCGCCCGTGCCGTTCGCGGCGATCTTCATGGCCGGCTTCGCGGAATCGTCCCACGACCACGTGTTGCGGAACCAGGCGGTCGGCAGCACGTGCACGGTGTCGGCGTCATGGCCGGCGTTCGTTACCTTGACCTCGATCAGCAACTCGGCCGCGTCGTCGCTCTTGGCGTACGTGACCTCGGTGACCCAGTAACGGTCCTGGTCGAAGACGCCGGTGTCGAGGATCTCGTACTCGGGGGCGCGCCGGTCCCTGCGCGCGCTTTCCGCGCGCAGCCCCTCGTAGGGGAACGCCGCCTGCGGGTAGTGGTAGCGCCAGGTGTTCCAGGCGTGGCTCGGCACGGCGTCGGTGTACCACCAGTGCTCCTTGACGTCCTCGCCGTGATTGCCCTCTGGCCCGGTAAGCCCGAACGGCCGCTCCTTGAGGAAGGCGTCCCTGCCGTTCCACAAGGCGAGGCCGACGCAGAGGTTCTGGTGGATGTCACTGAACCCGGCGAGACCGTCCTCCCCCCACCGGTAGGCCCGTGACCTGGCGTGATCGAACGGCAGGTAGTTCCAGGCGTCACCGTCTTCGCTGTAGTCCTCACGGACGGTGCCCCACTGCCGCTCGCTGACATAGGGTCCCCACGTGTACCACGGGCTAGCCTGCTTCAGCCCGTCCTCGAGCTTGCCGAAACCGGCAACCCGATCCCCTTCTGTAGTCATACCGGTACGCTATCGCCCCCGCCAGGACAGGACGGGGGCGAGGTCGCGACTTCCCTGCGGCTCTGGAGCCAAAACCGCCCGTAGCCACTGGGAAATCAGGTGGTGATGTCGGGGTAGGGCATCTCGAAATGAGAGAGCCGCCTGGCGTACTCAAGCTGGAAGCCGAGCGGCTCCGCGTGGTCACGCTCGAACACGGCGATGAACAGCGTCAGCGTCAGGAACGGGTGCGCGCCGAGCTCGAACAGCTTCGGGTAGTCGTGCGTGGCGAGCGCCTCCCGCTCGACGTCGTCGAACGTGAGCCAGCTCGACTTCTCGCCGGTGAGCACGTTGAGTATGACGTTGGCGCGCTCGGCCTCCCACCACTCGACCGTGCCCCTCGGGTCCTCGCGGTAACCGCTCGACCAGCTCGGGGTCCCTGTCGACGGTGTAGAGGAACTTGTTCAGCAGGTACTTGGACATCAGGCCGGGCCGCCCTTCGGGTACCAGGTGAAATACGCCTCCATCGTGTGGAACAGGTCGAGGGTGTCGACGTAGTCCGCCTTCTCCCCGGCTCCGGCGACCCCCATCATCAGCATGAAGTCGAGGAAGCCGTGCGTGGCGTTGCCCGGCTCCCACAGGGACTCGAGCGACACCTCGCCGAGCGCCTTCTCGATGTCACCGGAGGCGATCCACTCGACTGCCTTCCGGTCGAACTCCGGGTCAGGGCCGTGCGGGCCGAACTGGCGAGGCCCGCCGAGCTCAAGCGAGAGGTGCCCGGTGCCGATGATCGCGACCCGGAGGTTGGCCGGCCAGGACTCCACGACCTCGCGGATCATCTGGCCGAGCTGCACGTAGCGCTTGGGCTGCGGCAGCGGCGGCGCGAAGATGTTCGTGTAGACCGGCACGATCGGCAGGTCGCACTCCGGCCGCAGCGTGATCATCGGGCAGGTGACGCTGTGGTCGATCCGCAGCTCGTTGCTGAACGCGAGGTCGAAGCCCGCGTCAAGGCCGCTGCGCAGGATGTGCGCAGAGAGGTTCTCGTCGCCCTTGAAGAACAGCCGCGGCAGGCCGAACTCGCGTTCCTCGTTGTACCAGTTGGCGTCGTAGAACGGCGCCTTGCCGACGAGGAACTGCGGCATGTTGTCGAGCCAGATCTGGTGGAAGTGGTCGCTGCCCACGAGCACGAGCACGTCGGGGTTGGCCCGGGTGAGGGTCTCGCGGAACGAGGTGATCTTGGCGACCCACTCGTCGGCGAACGGCGGGCGGTCCTCGCCGGTGGACGTGGACGCGCGGTAGTAGAAGGGGTGGTGGGTCGAGGCGATAACCGCCGCGATGGTCGCCATGGCGGCTCCCTTTGCCGTGAATCAGTGGAGGGGGGAGGGAGTTACTGAGACTTCGGTACCACGTACTTGGCGTTGCGGTCCACGTGCATGTAGATGTCGTTCGCGATCGGCATGCGCTGCTCCTCCGCCAGCTGGCCGAGTAGCCCGGCCGTCCTGGCGAGCAGCGCGAAACCGCGCAGCATGGCGAGCGGCAGGCCGAGGTCGGCGAGGACCGCGCCGCACACCCCTGCGCCGTTCAGCGGCAGGGTCCGGCCGAGCACCTGCGGGTGGACGCGGCCGATCGCCTCGAACAGGCGCAGGTGCGGGCCGCGCAGCCCCTCTTCCGTGGCGATCTGGATCAGCCTCGGGGTGCGCGGGTCGCGGACCTTGTGCACCGGGTGGCCGAGGCCTGGGACGAACTTCTTCGCCGCCCGCGCCTGCTTGACCGCCTCAAGCGCGAGCGCGTCGAAGCCAGCGTCGTCGGCCGGGATCTCGCCCGCCTCGGCGAGCACGGCGGCCAGGTACTGGCCGCAGTCCTCGGTCACCCCGAGGAACCGCGAACCGCCGCCGAGTATCCCCGCGGCGATCGCGCCCTGCAGCGAGTCAGGCGCCGACAGGTAGGTGAGCCTGGCGGCGATGGCGGTCGGCGTGAAGCCGTGATCGGCGAGCGCGACGAGCACCGACTCGAAGACGCGCACCTCGGCGGGGGTCGGGCGGCGCTGCGTGACCATCCACAGCGTCAGCTCGCCGAACCCGACCTTGCCCATGAGGTCCTCGGCGAGGTTCTGGCCGAGGAGCGTGATCGTGTCGGCGTCCGAGGTGCCAAGCGAGGTCGGGTACTCAGGCATCGTTTCCTCCTGCGGCAGACAACCACTCACGGATCTCCGCGCCCTGCTCGTCGAGTTCCGGCGGCGCGAGCGGGTAGCTCGCCGGGGTCTTGGAGAAGGTCACCGGGTGCCGCATGGTCGGCCGGGACTTCTCGCCGGAACCTGCGGCGACGATCGGGTCGAGGCCGATCTTCTCGGCGAACGCGATTCCCTTGTCCACGGTGTTGATCGGCCCGCAGGGCACGCCGACCGAGATCAGCGCGTCGAACCAGTCGGCCGCCGACTTCGCCGCGAGCTTGTCGGCGAGCAGCGGCTTCAGGATGTCGCGGTTGGCCGTCCGGCCAGGGTTGGTGGCGAACCGCGGGTCGTCGGGCAGTTCAGGGGCGCCGATCACGTCGCACAGCTTGCGGAACTGCGCGTCGTTGCCCGCCGTGACGATCAGGTCGCCGTCGCCGGTGGGGAGCGGTTCGTAGGGGAAAAGGCTCGGGTGGGAGTTGCCCATACGGAACGGCACCACGCCGCCGGCCGCGTACGCGCTCGTCTGGTTCACCATGCCGGACATCGCCGACGCCATCAGGGACGCGTCGAGGTGCTGGCCCTCGCCGGTGGCGTTCCTGTGGTTGAGCGCCGCGAGGATCGCGATCGTCGTGTGCAGGCCGGCGATCACGTCGAACGCGGAGATGCCCGCGCGGTACGGCGGGCCCGCCGGGTCTCCGGTGAGGGACATGAGGCCGGACATGGCCTGCACCATGAGGTCGTAACCCGGCAGGTCCTTGCCGCCGCCGCTGCCGAACCCGCTGATCGACGCGTAAATGATCGACGGGTTCACCGCGCTGACCGCGGCGTAATCGAGGCCGAACCTGGCCAGCCCGCCCGGCTTGAAGTTCTGCACGAACACGTCCGCGCGGCGGGCCAGTTCCTGCGCGAGCGCGCGGTCGCCGTCTTCCTTCAGGTCGAGCGCGACCGACCGCTTGTTCCTGTTGATCGCCAGGAAGTAGGTCGATACGCCGTCCTCGGTGACCGGCGGAACCCAGGATCGCGTGTCGTCGCCGCCGGGCGACTCCACCTTGATCACGTCCGCGCCGAGGTCGGCGAGCAGCATCGTGCAGTACGGGCCGGCCAGGACGCGGGAAAAGTCCGCGACGAGCAGCCCGGAGAGCGGACCTGGCCGCACGGGTTCGCTCACTTGCTCGTACTCCTCATGCTGCGCTCTCCCGTACAGTCACTGTCCGCCCATCGGACGTCTGTCCGTCTGACGATTGTCTATGGTACCGCCGACGGCCATCGTAACCTGGGGCGCTCCTTGGCAAGCCGCCCAGTCGGCGCTGATCGCCCCGGCCGCCTGGATCAGCAGCGGCAGGTGCCTGCCGACGAGCACGTCGAGCGGCGTCTCCGCGGCGTGCGAGTTGACGTTGAGCGCGGCGATCACCTTGCCGTCGCCGTCCCGCAACGGCACGGCGACCGACCTGATGCCGGGAGCGAGCTGCTCGTCGGTGAGCGCCCAGCCGCGCGCCCGCACCTCGCGCAGCGCCGCGGCGCGCTCGGCCGCGTCCGGCCGCCACGGCGGGGTGATGCCTGACCTAGACGGCTCGGCGAGCACGCGTTCCGCCTCCGCCAGGGGCAGTGCGGCGAGCAGCACCTTGCCAAGCGAGGTCTGCATCGCCGGGAACCTGGTGCCTATCGTCACCGACAACGTCACGATCTTCGGTACTGCGACCCGCGCCACGTACACGATGTCGGAACCGTCGAGCTGCGCGATCGACGTGGACTCCCTGGTGCGCGCGACGAGCGCCTCCATGTGCGGGCGGGCTATCTCCCACAGGCCGTGGGAGAGCACGTACGACATGCCGAGGTCGAGCACCCGGGGGGTGAGCTCGAAGCCGCTCCCCGCTGCCTGCCTGACGTAGCCGAGCTGCTCGAGCGTCAGCAGGATGCGGCGGGCCGTCGGCCGCGGCAGCCTGCTCGCGTCGGCCACGGCGGCGAGGGACATCACCGGCTGGCCCGGCCTGAAGACCCGGATCACGTCGAGGCCGCGGGCGATCGCCTCGATGAAGTCCGGGCTGTCATCCCGACGAGCCACCCTTACCTCCCGGAGCGAACGGCTTATGCTGCCTAGTTACCGCACTTTAGCGCTCGAATTGGCCATGTGTCCGCAGGCCGGACACATGTACGATAGCCGCACTTGCGCTTGTGCCGAGCGCCTCACCGTGGAGGTTTCCTCATGACTGCAACGGGACCGCAGCCGGGTCAGCCGGTCGTGTTCCGGAATGCGACCGTGCTGACGATGGACGACGCGCACACGGTCCTCAATAACGCGGATGTCCTGGTTTCCGGCGAGCGGATCGCCGCGGTTGGCCAGAACCTCGAGGTGCCTGAGGGCACCGCGGTCATCGACGCCTCGGGCGGCATCGTCATGCCGGGCATGATCGACACCCACCGGCACATGTGGCAGACGGCCATGCGCGGGTACGGCGCCGACTGGACGCTCACCCAGTACTTCGTCTACTACTACCTGAGCTGGGGCAAGAAGTTCCGTCCGCAGGACTACTACGCGGGCAACCTGCTTTCGGCCATCGAGGCGATCGACGCCGGGGTGACCACCAGCGTGGACTGGTCGCACGGGCTGCAGACGACCGAGTACGCGGACGCCGCGGTCGACGCACTGGAAGAGGTGCCCGGCAGGTTCGTGCTCGCCTACGGCAACATCCACCAGGGCGCGTGGGAATGGGCCACCACACCGGAGTTCCGCGATTTCTACCACCGCAGGATCGACGGCAAGGGCGACATGCTCGGCTTCCAGATCGCCTTCGACCTGCCCGGCGTGGAGGGGTTCCCCGAGAAGGCCGCCTTCGACGTGGCCCGCGACCTGGGCGTCGCGGTGACCACGCACGCGGGCGTCTGGAAGGTGACCAGTGACGTCGGCATCAACCAGATGTACGACGGCGGGTACATGACCCCTGGCACCATCTACGTGCACGCGGCGTCGCTGTCTCCCGACTCGTACCACAAGATCGCCGCCACCGGCGGGTACGCCTCGATCTCCACCGAGTCCGAGTGCAACGCCGGGCAGGGCTACTCGCCGACCTGGCGGCTGCGCAAGTACGGCATCCCTGTCTCCCTCTCCATGGACACCAGCGTCTGGTGGAGCGGCGACATCTTCAGCGCGATGCGCGCCACGCTCAACGCCGACCGGGCGAAGGAGCACGATGAGGCGCACGAGCGGGACGAGACCGTCACCAACCACATCCTGCGGGCCGAGGACGTGGTCGATTACGGGACCCGCGGCGGGGCGAAGGCCCTCGGCCTCGACTCGGTGATCGGTTCCGTCGAAGCCGGCAAGAAGGCCGACCTGGTGCTGGTCAAGAACGACAACTCGCCGGTCTCCTTCCCGATCCTGCACCCCTACGGGCACGTGGTCTACCAGGCCGGGCGCGGCGACGTGCACACGGTGGTCGTGAACGGCAAGGTCGTCAAGTACGAGCACAAGCTCGTGGGCGTGGACCTGGCCAAGGCCAAGGCGTCGATCGAGTCCACGATCGAGTACCTCAAGGCCGAGCACGGGCCCGAGGAGTGGGACAAGGGCATGCACCCGGAGATCCCCGCGCACGAGACGCTCAACAACCCGTACACCTACCGGGACGACGTCTCCGCCTGGAAGGAGTCCGACGCGGTCTGGACGGACCAGGAAGCCGAGTAGGACAGGCCGGGCTTCACTTCCCCGTGTAGCGTTAGGCTGCGATGCCGCCTAACGCCACACGGGGACTGCCGAATGACCAACGGGGCGCCCCTGGGCGGAGTCAGGCCCTCGTTCGGGATAAATCTCTTACTCGCCCCAGATCTCCTGAGCCACTTCCACGATCAGGCGGAGCTTGTCCCACTGCTGCTGCTCGGTGAGGTCGTTGCCCTCGCTGGTGGAGGAGAAGCCGCACTGCGCGGACAGGCAGAGCTGGTCGATGTCCGTGTACTTGGCGGCCTCCTCGACGCGGCGCTTGATGAAGTCCTTGGACTCAAGCTCGCCGCGCTTGCTGGTGACTACGCCGAGCACGACTCGCTTGCCCTTGGGCAGGTAGCGCAGCGGCTCGAAGCCGCCGGAGCGCTCGTCGTCCCACTCGCAGAAGAAGCCGTCCACGTCGAGCTTGTTGAACAAGGTGTCGGCCACGAAGTCGTAGCCGCCCTCGGCCGCCCACATGGACTGGTTGTTGCCGCGGCACATGTGCGTGGTGACCGTCAGGCCGTCCGGGCGGTTCGCCAGGGCCTTGTTGATCGTGGCGATGTAGGTCTCGTGCTGGTGCAGCGGGTCGCCGCCGATGTCCTTGACGTGCTCGCGCTGCGCCGGGTCGTTGACGTAGGCCAGGCTGGTGTCGTCAAGCTGCAGGTAACGGCAGCCGAGGTCATACAGCCGGCTCACTTCCTGGCCGTAGGCGGCGGCGAGGTCGTCCCAGAACTGGGCCAGGTCGGGGTACACGTCCGTGGAGATGGCCTCCCGTCCGCCCCGGTAGTGCACCATCGACGGCGACGGGATGGTCAGCTTCGGCGTCTGGCCCGCCGAGACGTTGTCCCGCACGAACGTGAACGCGTCGGCGAAGATCGTGTTGGGCAGCGAGATCGGCGCGGTCACATGGGCCGACGCCGGCGCGTACTCGTAGGTCTTGTCCTTGTTGTGGAACGCCACCCGGACGAGGTCGTCGTTCACCTGCTCGATGCCGCCAAGCTGGTAGATGAAGTCCATGTGCCACGACTGACGGCGCAGCTCGCCGTCGGTGGCGGACTTGAGGCCGACCTCACCCTGCTTGCGGATGATCTCGCGGATCGCCGCGTCCTCAACCTGAGCGAGCTGCTCGGCGCCGATCTCGCCCCTGGCGAACTCGTCGCGAGCCTGGAGCACCTCTTTGGGACGCAGGAGGCTACCGACGTGATCGGCGCGGAAGGGCGGACGGGCGTTGTCGGCCATGCGGAGCTCCTCTGGCTTGGCTGCGTTTTATCTGGGCGTTCTTGTCGTGACGCATGCCGCGTTCTGCGGTGTATCGGGCTCATCGTAGATAACTGTGACGAGATTACGGTAACCAGCCCCCGCTCAGTGACCTTGCTATATACAGATGAACGATATATACGCTGTCGCTGCAGCGGCTCAACCCTGCGCTAGGGGTGATCTGATGACCGACACGCCCCACCGGCAGTTTCCCTGCTAGGACCCGGTCGGCTGGAGCAGCGGCTGAAGCCGCGGCCAGACGGCGGCGAGCGCCTGACCGACCTCCATGGTGAGCAGGCGGTCGAGGTCGCCGTGGTCCTCAAGCTCGTAGGCGAGGTCGAGCACCGGCCCTTCGCCGAGTGCACGCAACTCACCGTCGAAGCCGTCGACGAGACGGGGGTTGCCACGCCTGAACCGGGAGATCAGCAAGCCGAAAACCCCGAGTTCGTCACCACGGGGCCCGTTCCTGGCTACGGCCCTGCGCCGCCGCGCCTCCCGCTCGGCGAGCTTGCCGAATTCGTGATAGCCGTCCCAGTACGCGTCGTGTCCGGCGTACCGCACGGTCCCGATCCGCGCGAGCCTGATGGCCCCGGCGCACTGCAGGCACGGCTGAAGGGTCGTCGTCAGCACCAGGTTCCGGTACCTGCGGAACTCGAGCCGGGCCAGCACGTTGATCTCCGCGTGGGCAATCGACGAGCCGAAGACTTCCCCGTGCGGCCCGTCCCGGTCACTCACCCGGTTGCGGGCCGCGTGAATGATCTCCCCGTCGAGCGTGGAGGCACAGGCACCGACCCCGATGTTCCCGCTCCGCACCGCCTCCCAGCCCTGCCGGAACGCCTCCCGCCACGCCTCGTCGATTCCGTCCCAGGCCTGAGCAGCAGTACCCATCGGACCATTCTGGCCGCGCGAAGGGCGACGGTCCACCGGAAAAACGACGCGCCAGGCGTGCGGGTTTGGCTATCGGGCTCCTACCTTGGCATTATTAGTAAACGGAACCTTGCTCCGATGCGTGTTCCGTAATGGCGGAGGGAGCGCTGCGGTGAGCGACGGCGACGAGGGCACGGTGGACACGGCCCGGCCTAAGCGGGCGGACGCGCGGCGCAACGAGGAGACCCTGCTCGAAGCGGCCGCCGCGGTCTTCGTCAAGTCAGGCGTAGACGCGCCTGTGCGTGACATCGCGGCCGAGGCCGGCGTCGGCATGGGCACGATCTACCGCCACTTCCCGACCCGCGCCGACCTGGTCATAGCCGTCTACCGCCACCAGGTCGACGCCTGCGCCGAGGCGGGCCCTGCCCTGCTGGCGAGCAGCCCAACACCGCACGCCGCGCTGACCCGGTGGGTCGGCCTGTTCGTTGACTTCCTGACCACCAAGCACGGGCTCGCCGCGGCGCTGCAGTCAGACAGCGCGCGCTTCGAGACCCTGCACGCCTACTTCCTCGACCGCCTGGTGCCCGTGTGCGCCCAACTGCTCGACGCCGCGGTCGCCGCGGGCGAGATTCGCCCCGACGTGGACGCCCACGGACTGCTGCGCGCCATCGGCAACCTGTGCGTCGGCGGCGACGGCGACTCGCGCTACGACGCGCGCGGCATGGTCGAACTGCTCATCGCAGGCCTGCTTCAGCCGCGCCCGGCCAACCCGTGACCTGGCCGCGTTGACCTCAGCCCGGCTGGGTTCAGCCCGGCTGGGTTCAGCCCGGCTGGGTTCACTCCGGCTGGGTTCAGCCCGGCTGGGTGAGGCGAGCGGTGATCGCCGGGGCCGCCGCGCGCAGCCACGCCTCGGCCCGCGGCAGCACGTCCTTGGCGCCGTCCTCCCATAGCTTGCGGAACACCGGGTCAAGCTCGGCCGAGGCGCGGGCGTCCTCGTGATAGCGGCGCGCCAGGTCGACGGCGAACGGCGCCAGCTCCGCGCGATGCCGCGCCGTCATGCCGTAGGCGTCCGCGAACACCGCGACCCGGTGCGGGATGTCCGCGTCCGCGAACGCGGGCGCCCGGTCCCGCGGATCGCGCAGCGGCGCCCAGTACCACACCGCGTTCGCGATGTCGTAGAGCCGGGTGGTCGGCTTGGCCAGGTCGAAGTCGATCAGCGCGACGGGCAGCCCGTCGCGGAAGACCACGTTGCCCGGGTAGTAGTCGCGGTGGCTGACAAACTCGGCCCCTTCGGGGATCGGGCGCCTCGCGCTGGCCGGTGTCCCGCCCCACACCGCGTCGGGCGGCGGCACCCACCCGGCCGACGCCTCGTGCAGCGCACGGACCAGCCGGGCCAGGGCGACGAGCACGTCGTCGCCCGCCGTCTCCGGCGGCAGCGGGTTGCGCGGCACGTCACCGGGGACGTACGACAGCACCTCGCGCCCCTGCTCGTCGACGCCGAGCGGAAGCGGCGCGCCGGTGAACCCGGCGTCGCGCAGGTGAGCCAGGTACGCCTGCACGGTCAGGCTGAACGGCCGCAGCGGCCGCCGCACCGTGTTCCCGATCCGCACGATCCCTTGGGTGACGCCATCACCGGTCAGCGGCTCGTCTTCGCTCACACCGCAGCAGCCTAGCCTCCGCCCCCGCGCTCATCCGGCCCACTGGTACGCCAGGAACAACAGGGCAACGACGGCTGCCAGCGGCGCCCCCACCCAGACATACACGTTCCGCACCCAGGGGCGGCGCGCCTCAAGCTCAGCGAGCGCGATCCAGACCGGGAACAGCACCAGGAGGGTGCGCATGCTGGTCGTGTACCAGGTCTGCGTGCCGAGCGAGATCGCGGCCAGCCCGCAGTACACGGCCTCGGGCCACCGGCGACGCCACAAGAACGCGAGCGTCGCCAAGACGATCAGGGCCATCGAGGCGAGTTCCATCTGGAATTCCCACCCGAAGCCAGCGCTGAACGGGTGATCGAACGCCGCCCACCACGAGGTCTTGAACGCCTGGACCGGCGTGACCTGGTGGAGGTCCCAGCCTGCTTGCATAGCCTTGGACCACGCGTTCCAGGTGTGAGTGGACGCCCACAGGTAGACCTCGTATGCCGCAGGCCCGGTAAGGGCGAGGCATGCCGTGGCGGCGTTCAAGATTCGCTCCCCGCGCGGGCCCGCGAGCGCGATCACGACCAGCGCGCAGGTCAGGAAGACGCCGTTCGGTCGCACGAGCCCTGCCAGCCCCGCCAGCAGTGCAGCGCGGTACCAGCGGCCCCGGGTCGCAGCGCGCCAGGCGGGAATGGCGAGGGCCAGGAACAGGCTCTCGGTGTACCCGACCGCGAGGAACACCGCGGCGGGCATCGTCAGCAGGTACAGCACCACCCTGTGGTTCCCTGCGAGCCTGGCAAGCGAGACCACCGCGAAGCAGCCCGCTATGCCGGGGATCGCCAACTCCGACAGTACCCAGTTACGCAAGATCAGGTGCGCCGCCGCCAGCACCAGTGGGTACCCAGGGAAAAACGCGACGTTGTGCGCCGTCGAGTGCGAGGAGAAGTACCCGTACTGGGCGATGTTCCGGTAAAGGCTCGCGTCCCAGTGCTCGAACGCCCCTGTCAGCGGCACGTCGCCGGGAGTAGACCGGTACGCCCACCCCGCCGCCCAGGCCAGGGCGAAGAGAGCCAGGTGCGCGGCTGCCCACGTACCGAGTGCGGCCCGGTCGCTGAAGTCCAGGTCCTGCCAGCGCCGGCGCAGCCAGCGAGACGGCATCGCAGACAGCTTCGGCATGCGCCTGGGCGCATCGCGAATAGGCGGAACAGTAAGCCCCGTCATTCCCCCGCCTTCTCTTTGTTGAAGGAGCCCGCTGACCGTCTCCCCAGGGACAGGCCGAGCCGGCCGCGCTCGACGCGTCCCCCGACTCGCGCGGCCTGAACAGAATTGATATCACGCCTGATGGCAACCAGAGGCGTCCTGGTCGAAGTCGGATTCGAACCGTCCCGGTAAGTGGAGCCAATCCAGATTGGTCCGGTTCTAGCAGGTCAGCGCCATTTCGCGTCCGGATAGGACGGCCTAATCTCGATCGGTTTCGCCAGTCTGTGACACGTGTGTGGCATGTGTACCCTCACGCCGAACGCGACGCCACCCCTCGGCACTGCGGCGGCACTGGCCCCGTGGCTGGGCCACCGGGCGACGACGACGGCCTCTGGCTACCCGTTTGACTTACGGCGGGACCACGATTCTCTACGTCACTGCAAGGACGGCTCAGCTCGCTGCCGCCAGCGTGGCGGCGACGGCCTCTGGATCTGCGCAGCCGACGATCCACTCATCCCACGGGGCACCCTCCAAGTGCACCCTCACGCCGCGGGGCGTGTCGCCATGGACTGCGACGAACATCTTCTCGCCATGGCCGCGGACAGTGGCCACAGCGGCGACGCCAGGGACGCGCATCCCGACCTTGAACCCGACCCCGATCCCGGTCCAGCCGCGGGCGTCGTCGAGCACCTCGACGCCGCGAAGCGCCGACAGCGGCACACGAAGGTCGCCGTGAACTGCCTCGGCCTTCTCCGCACCCGATAGGCGAAGCACCAGTTCGCCGCCTTCCAGCCGCAGTTCCGCCACCTCAGACTCCTCGCGTCCGGTGGGTCAAGCGTATGGCAGAACCTCCCCGTGCAGCAGGGCCCGGCCAGCCTCCCACCTCGGAGAGACAAACTGATTCTCGTCAACGAACAAGGCCCTGACCAGCAGGTATGCCAGTCAGGGCCTTGTTCGTCGCTGTCTCAAACGAGCGCGCTCGGAGGGACTCGAACCCCCAACCTTTTGATCCGTAGATGTCCGCGTTGCTATCCAGACTCGTTCGCCCCAGTTCGTGACCTCGGGCTCGTCCCTCGCCGTTGTCCAGATGGGTCCAGGGAATCCCGGAGTTGTTCGTCCCCGTGGTTCCCAGCGTGGCTCCCAAGACCGTTCCGCGCAGTGGCCGACCCGCGCTTAGAAGGTCGGTTTGCGCAGCGGGTCAGCCTGCCTGTTCGCAGGTGAGCCGGTGTATCGGGCTGTCCGTGAGTGACCGTTATTTTCCGGCGTTGACCGGCCGATCGGGCACGCAATGGGCACGCCTCTTCGTCCCGAAGCCAACGCGCGAGATCGCCTACCACCACCGTTACTTGTCTGACCTGCCTCGCACCGTCTGTGAATGTCCGCTGGCGTCTGTGGCGATTGTTACTCTGTTAGTTACTCACCCGCGAAGGGGCGCGGCAGCGGACGCATAGGCCTCATGACCGTCCGGCGCCGCAGCCCATTTTCGCCCGGATGCACGCCTCCCTCGCGTTCTCGGCGGGCAGGCATTACCTTGTACGGAGTGAACTTGAGACATGGAGGCCTACTAGACATGAGTGGTGTTGCTCCGAACAAGACTTGGCGAGATGCCGTGAGTGTGACGCGCGGTATGAAAGCAACTTGGCCAATCGACACGGAACTCGCGGTCGGGACATTCGGAACAATAAACTCTGACGGTTCCTTTGTGCGAAGAGGAACACTGGAGAACGACTTTGGAATCCCGATCGATACGGCTGTGTATGATCGCCAGGACGTGCTGGCCTGGGCAAGCGAAGGCGTCTCCTCTACTTCCGGTCTTGCGGAAGCTGACGCCGGGCAACTTACAAATGTGGTCGCGGCAGGAAACATCGATATGCATCTTTCGTTCCAGCGTGCGGGAGCGATTGCCTATCGCTTTGAAGGGACGAGCATAGTCATCCCACGAGATCAATCATCACTTCAAGCCAACATCCGAGAACTTGCCAGGCAGAAAAACGGATCCCGGCGACTCGATATCGGGACAGTCGTGGTGACTCAGGTAACGCGAGCACGGCGTGGCTTTGTACTTATTTCCTCTGCACGCGACGCCTCGGCGGGGCTGTCTGTGACCGCGAAACTTGCACCAATCAATCTTGATCTCGCTTCGGTCGGCATCGGTTTCAAACTCGCTTCTCATTCCAATGGCCTCTTGCCGTTCGTTGGCAGAAAGCTAACCCCCTTCTTTCGCGGGTACCTGATTAATCGACGATGGGGAGGTATTCAGCCTGTAGCGCATGCTTATGGCTATAAAGGTGTCCAAATCGCTGAAGTGTACTTGGCCGACGCGGTGACAAGCGAGTGGATCCGTAGTGTCGAAATCGAGGACCTACCCGGTCGCGATCGCGCAGGTATAGATTTTTATAAGCTAAATTGGCATGACGAATACTATCTGCCGGACAACTAGGGGGTTCATGGGTGAAGGTGGAGCACACCACCGTCTGAACGACCTTCACCCACGGGGCCAAGTCTGCTAGGCCTGCCCTGGCCGACGGCGAGAGGATGAACCCCCACCTCAGCCAAACACTGACAGTGACTCCTCTTGCACTTCCCGGTCCATCGCTGACTCCCGAGATGGTGACAAGGTTTCGGCAACATCGGGCGCGGCAGGCTGAGGCACAGATGGCGGCCGGGGCGTCGTGGCAGGATCATGGGCTGATCTTCGCGTCTGAGGTCGGGACGCCGATGGACCCGGACAACTTCTCCCACTCATTCGCCCGGCTGTGCGAGCAGGCGGGCCTGGGCCACTGGCCCCCGCACGAGCTGCGCCACTCGGGTGCCTCGCTGATGCTGGCGCAGGGGACGCCACTGCACGTGGTCTCAGAGGTGCTCGGGCATGCCAGCATCGCGATTACCAAGGACGTGTACGGGCACCTGCTCGAAGGTGACAAGCGAGCAGCCGCCGAGTCAATGAGCCGGGCTCTGTGGCTAACGCACCCCTGTGGCTCCCAGCGTGGCTCCCAAGAGACCAAAAAGGGCGCCTCGTGGGGGCGGGTTCCCGCCAAACGAACGAAGCCCCGACCAGTAGGTTGCTGGTCAGGGCCTTGTTCGTCGCTGTCTCAAACGAGCGCGCTCGGAGGGACTCGAACCCCCAACCTTTTGATCCGTAGTCAAATGCTCTATCCGTTGAGCTACGAGCGCTTGCGCTTGGGCTAGTCTACGGCATTCTAGGTGCCGTCCGTGCCAACCCTAGGGCAGTCGGCAGGACGTCACAGCGTCTGATCCGCCACCCAGCGAACAGCCTGTCGCGTTACTTCGGTTTGCTTCGCCTGACTAGCGACAGCCGAAGACGGACCAGGTGCTGGTCAGTTGGACGCGGACATCGATGACCCTACGCACTTCCGCGCTTCACGGCCGCACCCGCGCGGATCGACTTCGGAATCTCAGCGACACGGTCCACGGCTTCCAGCAGCGCGGCCAGTTCGCTGGCCGACGCGGGACTGTCGACATCGACCACGTAAACGATTCCGGTCGATTCCCAGGTCTCGGTGTTGAAGCCGCCGGAAGCGGTCACGCGCACGCCGTGAACGACGACGCCGAGTCGCTTGGCCTCTCTGAAGACGTCGTTCAGCACGCACCCGGCGACCGCCAGATGCAGTAGATGAGCCCCGGTGAAGGACGTCTCTACGGTGACTCCTTCAGCCGTCCACTGATGAGGAAACCGGACGACGTCAGTCGCCATGCTCCGCAGCGTTCCAGCCCCCGCAACAGCATCGAGCTCGTCCATATCGACGATGGTGCCACATCACCGAAGACTCGACCCCGGCTTCGTCGCTGACCGCTGGACCCACCGATGGTCCACTCTTAACGAGGTCGAACTCGCCTCCCACTAATCTAGGCATCGAGCAAACGTCGCCTGTCAGTCTGTGGATAACTTCAACGTTATCCACAGACGGGCGCCTGCTAGCGGAATATGCCGCGAAACGGGCTCAACTTGGGTGCATGATAAGTCTCGTCGCTGTTGGTGTTCTGATTCTCTCCGCGCTGAGCATCGTCTGCTTTGCTGCGTACAAGATCAGGGCTAAGTCCTTCGAGGTCTCAGCGTCGGTTGGGAAGATCGCTTCCTTCTCCATCAAGATCATTTCTGCGGATGCCGAGAACCCCGAATCGGCGTGCAACCGTGTCGGACTCCTCGGCCGCCATGCCCTGCCTTGCGTTGGAGATGACCTCTCGCTGCCGAACGGCCCACTCGTGCCACCGTTCGTTACTACCTGAAGGCCGCTGCCGAGCGCGGACATGCGGCCGCGCGTGACTCGACATCTTCGAGGCGAAAAGCGTCCCGCCAGCCCTCGGCCGCTACCGGCAGGCGGGCTGACCCTCTCCTGCCTTGGCCGCTGCGCCCCTGACATGACAGCACGATTGCGCGTACCGGGCCCGCCGGCACCAGCGGGCCACACGCCACGTGCGGCCGGACGGAAGGTTACTTAACCGGACGGAAGTTCACTTAAGTGGTCCGTGATGCCCGTGCGCGGGCTGGTACGCGGCGCCCGCGCGCAGGCCGGGCGCAGGGCGGCCTGATCGACAAGGATTTCGCTTTTCATGTGGATTCCGCAGCTGATAAGCTGCGGAATCCACATGATCATGGTCCGGGCCACGGGGCCGCCGGGACAATCCGGACGAAACGGGCACGCGCGAGCACCGTCCGAAGGCGGGGAGCGCCTTAGTTAACGGCATGGCTCATAGCGGGCCTAAATATCTTTCGAAAACCTGGCTGAGCGTGTCCGAATCCCGCGCCAACACCACGGTAAGGTGAGCGATATGTCTCTCTTGCGAGGTTCGGAAGCGGGACGGAGGCTGCCGGCGGATCGCATGGCGAGGCCCCGAATAATCCGCTCCGCAACCGCGGTTCATCCGCCCCGTTGACCAGAATCTAGCGGAATGATCTTGGCGGCTCCTGTGGCAGCCGTGAACTCGCCTCGGTGTACCTGGTTCCGATCGCGAGTCCCACATCGATCTCGAGAGCGTCGAGATGACTCTGGATCTCCCGCAGCCGAGGTCCGATATCGCCCGCTACTTCCTGGCGGATAAACCGGATGCAGAGCAGGGCGCCGAACAGGAGTCCAAGCAGGAGCCCCAGCAGCGATCCGACGAGAAAGATCAAAATGATCATGAAACCGCTCCAGACTGACGTCTAGTGCAGTATGCATGAAACCAGGCCCCATAGAAAGTGATCAATGCGCATTCACTGATCTGTTTGGTGCCATTATGGCATGAATTAGCCGCCTCCCATAAAAGGGTGTTCTCCCTGCTCAGCGAACGTTTGCTTACCGCTGGAGCGTGGCGCGAGATTTGGCCGTCAGACAAAGCCGACGCAGGACAACGTTTTATGACAGGTCATTACGTATTAGGCCGGTCACGACAGTTCACTCGTGACCGGCCCAATACGCCAATACGGCTATGGAACCGCGATGCCGCTACGAGTGTTCGAGAGCGGCCAGCTCCTGCTGGATCAGGCGATCGTGTGCTTCTGCGTCCTCGCGCGCCTTACGTGGACTCCACCGGCCCGTCATCACCAGGATGAAGGGCAGGAAGAGGACCATGCCACCGACGCAGACCCACCACCAGTCCTTCCACTGTCCGGGCGCGGCGGCGGTCGCGTTCGCGACGTCCGTGCCGTGCTCGGCGAGGAACACCTGGTCGGTCTTGGGTATCGCGGCGAGGCCGACGAGCCGCGCGGTCGCGGCGGTCGGGGTGATGTGGAACGCCGTGGCGATCTCGCCCACCGCCTTCGCCTGCGCCGCCGTGTCCGCCGGGTTCGCCCCCAGGGCGGCCTGGGTGCCCGGGTCGATCACGGCCAGCGTGGCCAGCTGCTGCGGGTACGTCGCCGAAATCGTGGCGGCCTGGGTGCCGTAGGTCACGAGCGGCGTCATTGAGCTGATCACGGAAGGCAGGATCAGCACCGAGATCGCGATGACCACGCGGATGATCCACCCCCACACGGCCAGTCCGGTTGCCGTCAAGGCAGGGTTGCGCTTCTCCACGGTCTCGGTGAAGCTCGCCATCCACGGCGCGTAGGCGATGGCGAGGAACACCGCGAGGACGCTGATCACCACGGCGAACGTCGCGTACGACGTCTTGGCCCCCAGGTTGAGGAAGACGATCATCATCACGATGCCGCCAACCGCGCCGATCACCATGAACGGCTTGCGTACCCTCACCCGGTCGGAGATGATCCCGATCAGGATGAGGGCGATGGCGTCGAACCCCCAGAACCAGTCACCGATGCTGTTAGCTTTCGACAGCGTGAAGCCGTGCAGCGCGGTGAAGTACACCGTGAAGAACCCGACCGCCGTGTAATAGACGAGCAGGAACACCGAGATCGCGAACGCCGACCCGATGATGTCCAGGTGCATCATCTGCCGCCACGGGCGGCGCAGCGAATCCTCGACGTTGATCCCGCGCGCCCGCGCCTCGATGACCGCACGATCCCTGAGCGACACCATGAGCTGGTCGCGCAGTTGCGGCGACAGTTCCTTGAGCCCGAACAGCGCGACGACGCCGATGACGAGCCCGACGATGCCGCAGATGATGAACTGGTCCTGCCACGCGCCCAGGTGGTTGACCGTGTTGCTTGCGACGATGGCGACCACGAGGCTGCCTACTACGGGGCCGAGAGTCCAGAAGCCCATCGCCGACGCCCGGCCGAGTTGCGGCGAGAAGTCCCTGACCAGGGCCGGAGTGGCGACGAGGATGACCCCTTCGACCATCCCGATGATGCAGAACAGGACGGCGAACTCCCACTTGCCCGAGGCGTTCGGTATCCCGAAGAGGGTGAGCAGGGCGGTGACCAGCAAGCCATAGGCGACGAGGTTGGCGCGTCCCCACCGGTCGGAGAGCCCAGCGGCCAGCGAGCCGAACGCGCCGACCGCATTGCCCACCACGCTGATGTAAACGTAGAACGGGAACGTCATGCCGTAGCCGGCGATGATGCTTGGTGAAACCGCGCCGGCGATGTAAAGCTCGTAGTAAAGCATGATCGTCGCGGCCACCACGATGGCCAAGTACCACATTCGGTTGCGAGTATCGGGGTAATGGTAGATCTGCCGACGCCAGAGACTCTGGACTCCGCCAGCTGTCGCAACATCGTTCACGGTCGCTGTCATTTTGTCCGACCCTTTCCGCGCCACGTCATCATTGATCGCGCGACGGCCTAAAGTACGAATCCGTACTTTAGGAATTTTCCCGTTACTCTAGGCTTATGTTCGACCGCAAGCAAGAGGGCACTCTCGCCGGAACACACGAGGGAAAGCCCGGCCTGCCACGGGGCCGCAGCCGACTTCCGGCGCCGACCGTCCAGGCGTCACAGCGTGAGCGGATCCTGCGCTCCGTGGTCGCCGCGATCGCGGACAAGGGGTATCCCGACGTCACGGTGGCCGACATCGTCCGCCGGGCCAAAGTGTCACGCGCGGCGTTCTACCTGCACTTCCGCAGCAGGGAAGACTGCTTCTTCACGGCCACCCGGCGGGGCGGGCAGCGCTTGTACGGCCGTGTCATCGAGGCCGCGCGCGCGGTACCTGACGACGCTCCCGACGAGGAGGCACTGCGCACCGGGTGCCGGGCATACCTGTGCTTCCTCGCGGATGAGCCCGCTTTTGCGCGGGTCTTCTTTATCGACATGCCCGCGGCTGGTCCTGCCGCCGTCGAGCGACTGCAGGCCGCTGGCAGCCGGTTCGCCGAAATCAACGCCAAGTGGCACCGGCGGGCTCGAACCCGCCACCCCGACTGGCCCGCCGTCCCGGACGAGGCCTACCAGGCCCTGGCCGGCGCCACCGCCGAACTGATCAGGTCCTGGGTCAGCGCCGACAAGACAGAAGCGCTGCCGGAACTGGAAGACACCCTCGTCGCCTTGCACCTCGCCGTCATGGCGGGCCGCCCCTGGACGCAAGCCGCACAGCCAGAGGCCTGAGCCGCCAAAGGCCTGAGCCGCCAGACGCCTGAGATCAGCGCGCCGCCCTCCGGTCGATCCTGGTGAGCGCGGGCAGCGCCAGCAGGCCGCACAGAACAGTCGGAAGCCCGCCAGCCACCAGCGACCACCTGGCGCCGAAGTCCTGCGCGATCCACCCGACGAGCGGTCCCCCGAGCGGGGTCGAGCCCTGCCACGCCAGGGCCCACAGTGCCATGACCCGTCCCCGCATCGCGGGATCGGCCGCCAGCTGAAGCGTCGTCTTGGCGTAGGAATTGAACGTGATGCTGCCGTAGCCGACAAAGACGAGCGCCGCCAGTTCGAGCGGCAGCGTCGGCGCGACGGCGGCGGCCATGATCGCGATGCCCCAGCCGATGGCCGCCACGCACAGCGAGCGCGCCCGCGGCTTGGCCCGCGCGGCCGAGATCAGCCCGCCGCCGACCGCCCCCACGCCCATGACCGATGCCATCACGCCGTACGAGCCCGCACCGCCGCCGAACACCTTGCTCGCCATCAACGGCAACGTCACCTGGAACTCCCAGGCCAGGGTGCCGACCAGCGCGATCATCAGGAGCGGGATCAGCAACTCGGGTGTCTCGCGGACGTAGCGCAGGCCCTGCCTGATCTGGCCGGGCATCCGCTTCACCGGCCTGGCCGGATAGAGCAGCGCACCGTTCATCGCCGCCAGCGACGCGATGACGGCGATGAACGAGATGGCGTTGCACCCGAAGCACAGGGCGAGGCCAAGCACGGCGGTAAGCACACCGCCAAGCGCCCCGCCGAACACGCGGGCGAGGTTGAGCGACACCGAGTTGAGCGTGACGGCGTTCGGCAGGTCGTCGGGCGGGACCATCTCAGAGATGAAGCTCTGCCTGGCCGGGTTATCGAATACGTTCACGAAGCCGAGCGACAGCGCGAGCGCGTACACCAGCCACATCTGGATGACGTGCGTCCCGGTCAAGATGGCGAAGATCGCGGCGAGCACACCGGAAAGCGCCTGCGTCACGTACAGGATCCGCCGCTTGTTACGCCGGTCGGCGAATAGGCCGCCCGCCGGGCCGAACACCAGGATCGGCAGGAAGCGGGCCGCGGTGACGAGGCCGAGGTCCGTTCCGCTGTGGGTGAGGTCCAAGACGAGGAATGACTGGGCCACCGTCTGCATCCAGGTACCCATCACCGAGACGAGCTGCCCGAAGAAGTAGAGGCGGTAGTTCCGGTGCCGCAGGGACGATCCGACCCGCCCCGGGCTGAAGCGCCGGGAGCTCGCCTTACCGGCCGTTTCCTCGCCTGCGGCGCTTTCCCGGCTCTCGTCTATGGCTGACACGTTGGCTGCACGAACTCCTGACTGCGATCAACATCGACGTCAGTAAGTTTAGCTCTGCTAAGGACTAATGTCACCTGCCGCGCCGGCGAAAGACCGCGAACGCGGCCGCGGTGCTGAGCAGCAGCAGCACCGCGGAGATCAGCATGCTGACGCGCATGCAGCGCAAGGACGGCCGCGCCCACCGGCAGGTTGACGAAGAAGACGGACCGCCAGCCCGCGGCCGACGTCAGGATGCCACCGAGCACCGGGCCCGCGGCGATGGCGGCCGCGCCGCCCGAACTCCACACGGCGACCGCCCGTGCCCGTGCCGCCTGATCGGCGAATGCCTGGCGCACCAGGGCGAGCGAGGACGGCAGCATGACCGCCGCCGCGCAGCCCTGGACGACACGCGCCGCGACGAGCATCGGCAGCACGGGCGCGAGCCCGCACCAGGCCGATGCGGCGGCGAACACGACGAGCCCCCAGCCGAAGACCCGGCGCGCCCCGAGCCAGTCCGACACCGTTCCTGCGGAGATCAGTAGCGCCGCGAACGGAACGGTGTACCCGTCCACGACCCATTGCAGGCCCGACGTAGCACCGTGCAGTGACCGCCCGATCGGCGTGAGCGCCACGTTCACCGCGGTCGCGTCGAGGCTGATCATGAAGAACCCGAGCAACGCGGCGGTCAGCGCGAGCCTCCCGCGCAGCGGTTGCTGAGATTGATTATCCCGAACGACTTCGGCTTCCTCACTCACCCCAATGTCTGTCATGAGGCCGAGCCTGCCGCCAGGCGCGCCCGCGCGGCAGACCGCGCTTTTCCGGTGCGGAGCGGTCAGGGGCGCGCCGTGCCTGGGAGTGACACGGCCTCCCAGCCGTGCCGCCAGCCAGGCAGAATGGAGAACATGAGCGAGCAGGCCACCACCGAGCTCGGCCGGTTCCTGCGCGCACGGCGGGAAGGCGTCCGCCCGCAGGACGCCGGCCTGCCGCCAGGCACCGGCTCGCGCCGCACGCCCGGGCTGCGGCGCGAGGAGATCGCCACGCTCGCCGGGGTGAGCATCGACTACTACACGCGGCTGGAACGCGGCCGCGAGACCAGGCCAAGCCCGGCAGTGGTCGACGCGCCCGACCTGGCCGCCCTGGTCGGCGAACTGCTGGTCAAGAGCCCGGACTTCGGCCGGCTATGGGGCCGGTACGAGGTACGCCGGGCGGGCGCGGGCGACCGGGTCCTGCGGCACCCGCTCGTCGGCACGCTGCACCTCACCCACGAGACCCTCGGCCTGAACCGCGCCGACGGGCACGGGCTCGTCGTCTACCTGGCCGAGCCGGGCACCCCGGACCACGACGCGATGGTGCTCCTCGACACCGCGGACCTCACCGCGGCTGTGTCGTCATAAGCCCCATTAGGCCCGCCGCTCGGGCCGGCTATCCGGGGCCATATCAGAATTGCCGCGCCCCCAATGAGCTACGCCGGCTCGTCCAGTTCGAGAGATACGTGCCCGACGTCGAGCTCCACCCGGCCCGCGACAAAGCGGGTTATGCCGACCTGTAGCGGCGTGCCGTCGGCCAGGATGTCGAGGGACCGCGTGACGAGCACGACCGAGCCGGGCGGCAGCTCGAGGTCGGCCGCCTCGGCTGCCGTGGCGTGCCGCGCGCTTACGGTGGTCGCGGCGCGCATGTAATCGTCGATCCCGACGGCCCGCAGTGCCGCCGTTATCGACCCCGAGACGCTCAAGTGCTCCGCGAGCCCGGGCACGCGGTCGGCGACGAACCAGTGGGCGGCGCGGGTGATGGGGCGCCCGTCGACGGTCTGCACGGTCTCAAGCCGCAGGGCCGGGCGGCCGGCGAGGGCGAGCCGGTCCGCGATCTCGGCAGGCGGCTCGGGTTCGATCGCCGACTCGAGCAGCCGGAGGCGGGCGCGGCCGCGGCGGCCAAGGCTATCGCTGAAGCGGGTGCGCGCGCCGATGCGGTGCACGAGCACCGTGTGCTCGGCGACGAAGGTCCCGCTGCCGCGGCGGGAGACGACGAGGTGCTCCGCGGCCAGCGCGGCGACGGCCTGCCGCACGGTGTTACGGTGCACGCCGAAGCGCTCGGCGAGCTCACCCTCGGAGGGCAGCTTCGTCCCCGGCGCCCGCGAGCCGCCGATGATCTCGCGACGCAACTCCTCGGCGATGAGCCGCCAGGCGGAGTATCCGCTGCGGGACCTGCCCTGCGTCGTCATTACCTCGAAACCCTACACAACTCGCCGCTGCGTTCTCCGGATGTTCACCTCGCGCTGCGCCGATCGCCGCTTAGCGGGTCTCGTGCCGTCGCAGCCGATAGTGTAGCGTGAAGTTGTCTAGATTATTGGACAACTTTGACGGAGGATGCGGTGACGTCACAGACGCTCCCGACCGAGGCGCCAGGCGTCGATATCGCCGCCAGGCAGCGGTGGATGCGCACGCTCGCGCTGGCCGACCCGGACGCGCTCGACGCCGCATGGCAGGGCTGGGAGCCCAAGCCAGCCGTGCAGGCGATCCGCGGCCCAGAGGCGGGGCTCGTCATGGTGCGGGCGCGCACGGACGGCGGCGGCGCGCGCTTCAACCTGGGTGAGGCCACCGTCGCCCGCGCCACCGTGCGCCTGCACGGCGAGCCGCTTGCCGCCGCGGCCGTGGGCACGTCCTACGTGCTCGGCACCGACCTCGAGCACGCCAGGCTCGCCGCGATCTTCGACGGCCTGCTGTCCGACGCGGGCCTGCGAGAGCGGGTGCTCGCGGAGGTCGTCGCGCCGCTGGAGCGGGAGCAGGCCGAGCGTGATGGCCTTCGCCACGCGGAGGCACGCAGCACGCTCGTCGACTTCTTCACCGTCGCCAGGGAGCACGAGTGACCCCCGTCGGCGCGTTCCACGCACCCGGCTTCGCCGACCCCACCCGCGACGCGCAGCGCGCGTTCCGGGCGGTGCTCGACGCGATGGCCCACCCGGCGCGCTCTTTCCCGTTGGCCGGACCCGCCGACCCGCCCGCGGCGCTCGGCCGCGGCCTTGCGGCCGTCTCGCTGACGCTGCTCGACGAGGACTGCGCCGTCTGGCTCGGCGGCGCACTGGCAGGCGACGACGAGGTCGCCGCCTGGCTGGCGTTCCACACCGGGGCGCGACGCGTGAACGCGGCGGCCGCGGCCGGCTTCGTCATCGCCTGCCCGAGCGCGCTGCCGCCGCTTGCGTCCCTGGCGCTCGGCACCGACGAGGCGCCGCACCTGTCCGCGACGGTCGTGCTCGACATCCGCGGCTGCGCCGGCGCGGCCCGGTTCACCGCGCGGGGTCCGGGCATCGACGGCACCGCCGCGCTCGCCGCCCCGTGGGCGCCCGACGGCTTCGCCGAAGCGTGGCAGCGCAACACCGGGATCTTCCCGCGCGGCGTCGACCTGCTGCTCGTGGACGAGGACACGGTCGCCGCCTTGCCGCGCACCACCCAGCTCACCGCCGCCGACCCGGATCTGGAGGACTAAGCCGGTGTACGTCGCAGTCAAGGGCGGGGAACGCGCCATCGCCAACGCCCACGCCCTGCTCGCCAAGCGGGGGCGCGGTGACTCACGCCTGCCGAGCATCGAGCAGGCCGCCGTCGCCGGCCAGCTTGGCGTCCTGGTCTCGCGCGTCATGACCGAGGGGTCGCTGTACGACCCGGAGCTGGCCGCGCGCGCCGTCCTGCAAGCGCAGGGCGACGCGCTCGAGGCCATCACGCTGGTGCGCTCGTACCGCACCACCCTGCCGCGCTTCGGCTACACACTGCCGGTAAACACGGCCGGGCTGCCGCCGCAGCGGCGAATCTCGGCGACCTTCAAGGACCTGCCAGGCGGGCAGCAGCTCGGCGCCACCTTCGACTACACCCACCGGCTGTTCACCCACAGAGGCACCGGCGGGACGACCCCCCGTACCCCCCGAGATGAGCCGGAGGCCCGCGCGAGCCGGCAGCGGGCCGGAAATGCCGGAGATGCCGCGCGTGACCGACCTGCTCGGCGCGAGCGCGCTCATCGAGCCCGACCACGCACCAGGCGCCGGGGACCCGGAGCCCGGCGACCTCACCAGGGAGCCCACCGTCTTCCCGATGAGCCGGGCCGAGCGACTGCAGGCCCTGGCCCGTGCGGACGAGGGGTTCCTGCTCGGGCTCGCGTACTCCACGCAACGCGGCTACGGCGGCACGCACCCGTTCGCGGGAGAGATCCGCGTCGGCGAGGTCGAGGTTGAGTTCGAGGCGCCAGAGCTCGGGTTCGCCGTTCCCCTCGGCCGCGTCGAACTCACCGAGTGCCAGATGATCAACCAGTTCAAGGGCAGCGCCGACACCCCCGCCCAGTTCACCCGCGGCTACGGCCTGGCCTTCGGCCGCAGCGAGCGCAAGGCCATGTCGATGTCGATGGTCGACCGGGCGCTGCGCGCCGAGGAGTTCGGCGAGCGGATCGTCGCCCCGGCGCAGGACGAGGAATTCGTGATCACCCACAGCGACAACGTGCAGGCCGCCGGCTTCGTGGAGCACCTGAAGCTGCCCCACTACGTCGACTTCCAGGCCGAGCTCGGGCTGGTGCGCCGGCTGCGCGGCGAGTTCCAGTCGCGGGTGGAGGAGAAGCCAGAACTCGTTCTGACTGATCTGACAGACCTTGCGGAGGCGCGCGCATGAGCACCGCGCTCGACGGCTACAACATCGGCTACCTCGACGAGCAGACCAAGCGGATGATCCGCCGCGCCCTGCTGAAGGCGGTCGCGATTCCCGGCTTCCAGGTGCCGTTCGCCTCACGCGAGGTGCCCATGCCACGCGGCTGGGGCACCGGCGGCGTGCAGGTGACGGCCTCGATCATCGGGCAGGATGACGTGCTCAAGGTCATCGACCAGGGGGCCGACGACACCACCAACGCGGTGTCGATCCGCTCGTTCTTCGCCGCTGTCACCGGGGTCGCCGCGACGACCCGCACCGACGAGGCCACCATCATCCAGACCCGCCACCGCATCCCTGAGACGCCGCTCGCCGCCGGGCAGACGATCGTCTACCAGGTGCCAGGGCCCCGAGCCGCTGCGCTTCCTCGAGCCGCGCGAGACCGAGACGCGCCGCCTGCACGCGCTCGCGGACTACGGGCTCATGTACGTCAAGCTCTACGAGGACATCGCCAAGTACGGCCACATCGCCACCACCTACGACTACCCGGTCATGGTCGCCGGCCGCTACCTCATGTCGCCATCGCCCATCCCCAGCTTCGACAACCAGAAGATGCACCGCAGCCCCGCGCTGCAACTGTTCGGCGCCGGGCGGGAGAAGCGCATCTACGCCGTCCCGCCGTTCACCGACGTCGAGAGCCTTGGCTTCGAGGATCACCCGTTCGAACCGCAGCGCTTCGACCAGCCCTGCGCGATCTGCGGTTCCACCGGCGTCTACCTCGACGAGGTCATCACGGACGACAAGGGCGGATCGATGTTCGTCTGCTCCGACACCGACCACTGCGAGCGCGCGGCCGCGGCTTTGACTCACACTGGCGCCGTCAGCGTCGAGGAGGTAACCGCGTGAACGACGCGCAGCCCTTGCTTGAGGTCCGTGGCGCGGGACACCGGTACGGCGACCGCTACGGCTGCCGCGACGTCGACCTGGACCTGTGGCCGGGCGAGGTGCTCGCCGTGGTGGGCGAGTCCGGTTCTGGCAAGACGACGCTGCTTGGCACGCTCGCCCAGCGGCTGAGCCTGACCGAGGGAAGCATCAGGTACCGGCTCGCTGACGGCACGGTGACGGACCTGGCCGAGCTCAGCGAGGCCGCGGTGCGGCGGCTGTGGCGCACCGAGTGGGGCTTCGTCCACCAGAATCCTGCCGACGGGCTGCGCATGCACGTGAGCGCGGGCGGCAACGTGGGCGAGCCGCTGATGGCAACCGGCTGGCGGCACTACGGCCGGGTCAGGGCCGCCGCCGCGGACTGGCTGCAGCGGGTGGAGATCCCCGTCGACCGCATCGACGACCCGCCCGTCACGTTCTCCGGCGGCATGCGGCAGCGCCTGCAGATCGCCAGGAACCTCGTGGTCTCGCCGCGCCTGGTGTTCATGGACGAGCCGACAAGCGGGCTGGACGTGTCGGTGCAGGCGCGCCTGCTCGACCTGATCCGCTCGCTCGTGGCCGAGCTCGGCCTCGCCGTCATCATCGTCACGCACGACCTGGCGGTGGCGCGGCTCATCTCGCACCGCACCCTGGTCATGAAGGACGGCCGCGTCATCGAGTCCGGCCTCACCGACCGGGTGCTCGACGACCCCCAGGCCGCCTACACCCAGCTCCTCGTCTCCTCGATCCTGCAAGGATGATCCGGCCGTGACCCCGCCGATCCTCGCCGTCTCCGGCGTCGACAAGACCTTCACCATGCACCTGCAAGGCGGCCAGCGCCTGCCGGTGCTGCGCGGACTCGCCTTCGAGGTACGCGCAGGCGAGTGCGTCGCGCTCGGCGGCGCCTCGGGCGCGGGCAAGAGCTCGATACTCAAGATGGTCTACGGCAACTACGCCGTCGACCGCGGCCGCATCGTGCTGCGGGCCCAAGGCCGTGTCATCGACATCGCCGCCGCCGGCCCGCGCCAGGTGCTCGCCGCCCGCCGTGACGCGGTGGGCTACGTCAGCCAGTTCCTGCGCTGCGTGCCGCGGGTGGCCGCGCTGCAGATCGTCGCCGAGCCGCTAGTTCAGCGCGGCGTGCGCGCGGCGGAAGCACGCGACCGGGCGGCGGAGCTGCTCGCCAGGCTCGCCATCCCCGAGCGGCTGTGGGCGCTGCCGCCCGCCACCTTCTCCGGTGGCGAGCAGCAGCGCGTGAACATCGCGCGCGGATTCGTCACCGAGCTGCCGCTGCTGCTGCTTGACGAGCCGACCGCCTCGCTCGACGCGCGCAACCGCGAGGTCGTCACCGAGCTGATCCGCGAGAAGCTCGCCCGCGGCACCGCCATCCTCGGCATCTTCCACGACGCGGAGGTGCGCGATGCCGTCGCCCGCCGCGTCGTCTCGGTCGAGATGTTCGCCGCGCCCGCCGGGGCAGCGGCGTGACCATGCGGTTCGCGATCTACGCGGCACCGGGCGCCGGGTCGGCCGACACCACCGGTGCCGTGCTGCGCGAGAAGGCTGAGCAATGGCTCGGCCGCAGCCTCTCTGGCGACCCCGTCGCGCCAGGCATCCCCGGCGGCTGGACACGCGCGTCAATCGACGCGATCACTGCCGACGCGCGCCGCTACGGCTTCCACGGCACGCTCAAGCCGCCGTTCCGCCTCGCCGAGGGCCGTACCGCCGAGGAACTCGACGCCGCGGTGGCCCGGTTCGCGGCGGGCCGGGCAGGCGCGGTGATCCCGCGGCTGTCGCTCGCGCGCTTGGGCAGCTTCTTCGCCCTGGTGCCCGGGGCGGAGGCGCCGGGCCTGCACGCGCTCGCCGACGATGTGGTGAAGGAATTCGACGACTTCCGCGCCCCGGCGACCGACGCCGAGCTCGCCCGCCGCAACCGCGCCGCGCTCACGCCACGCCAGCGCGAGCTGCTCGAGGCATGGGGCTATCCGTACGTGCTCGATGAGTTCCGCTTCCACCTGACGCTTACCGACCGCATCCCGGCCGGGCGGCAGCCCGAGGTGGAGCGCGCCCTGAGTGACTGGTTCGCCGGGTCGCTCGGGGCCGCCGTGCCCGTCGACGTCCTTGCCCTGTTCACGGAGGCCGAGCCTGGTGCCCCGTTCGTGCTGCACGCGGTGCACCCGCTGCAGCCTGCCCCCTCACCCCGAAGTGCCGCGAGCGTGACAGACCGCGAAGGAGCTCGATGACCACGGAAACCGCACTCAGCAACGCTCGCATCGTCCTCGACGAGGAGGTCTTGCACGGCTCCGTCCTGATCCGCGACGGCCTGATCGCCGACATCGGCTCAGGCCCGGGCACGGCCGGCGAGGACCTGGGCGGCGACCACCTGCTGCCTGGCGTGGTCGAACTGCACACCGACCACCTGGAGTACCACTTCAACCCCCGCCCCGGCGTGCAGTGGGACCCGCTGCCCGCCGTGCTCGCCAGCGACGCGCAACTGGCGGCGGCCGGCGCGACCACCGTGCTCGACGCGGTGCGCGTCGGCTCCGGGGCCGGCGAGCACGATGGCACCACCATGGCCGCCCGGCGCCTGGCGGACTCGATCGAGCTGGCGGCCGACGGCGGCCTGCTGCGCGCCGATCACGCGATCCACGTGCGCTGCGAGGTGTCCTGCGCCGACTGCCTCGACGCATTCGGCTGGTTCGCCGACGACCCGCACGTGCGGCTGGTTTCGCTGATGGACCACACTCCCGGTCAGCGCCAGTACGCCGACATCGAGGTGTTCAAGCGCTACCACATCGGCAAGGGCCACGTCGCGGAGTCCGACTTCGACGCCTACCTCGCCCCCCTGATCGAGCGGTCGGCGCGCTACGCCGACGGCCACCGCCGCGCGATCGCGGTGCTCGCAGCGCAGCGTGGCATCACCTTGGCCACGCACGATGACGCCACACAGGACCACGTCGCCGAGTCGGTCGCGCTCGGTGCGCGCATCGCCGAGTTCCCGACCACCGTGCTCGCCGCCGGGGCGGCGGAGAAGCACGGCCAGCTCATCGTCATGGGCGCGCCCAACATCGTCCGCGGCGGCAGCCAGTCGGGCAACGTGGCCGCCGCGGAACTACTCGAGCTCGGGCTGCTGCACGTTCTGTCCTCGGACTACGTGCCGTCGAGCCCGCTGCAGGCCGTGTTCCAGCTCGCCGCGGACGGCACGCTCGGGCTCGCCGACGGCGCAAAGCTGGTCAGCGCGAACCCGGCGCGGGCGGTCGGCCTCGACGACCGGGGCGAGATCGCGATCGGCAAGCGCGCCGACCTGGTGCGGGTGCGGCCGCACGACCTGCCGGCCACCGAGCGCCACCCGCGCGGGCAGCGGGTGCCGGTCGTCCGCGGCGTGTACCGGCAGGGGGCGCGGGTCTCGTGACCGAGCCGATCGGCCCCGGCGCCTTCGTCGCCGTCGTGGGCGCCAGCGGGGTGGGGAAGGACGCCCTGCTGTCGTACGCCATCGCGAACGCCGCCGACACCGTGACCACCCGGGCTGAGCCGGCGAGCGTGGTTCACCTGGAGGCAGGGGGCGCTCCAGCTCTGTGAGGTAGTCGCTGACCGGGCCGGCGGTGAGCATGCCGCTGGCTGCCCCGGCGATCTCGCCTCTTGCGGGCAGCAGCGCGTCGTGCGCCGCGGCGGCGCGAGTGCGGTCGTCGAGGGCGAGGGCGGCTCGGGCGATGAGGCTCCAGAGAGCCTCCGCTAGCACCCCTGGCGGCGGTGCCGGGCAGCGCTTGAGTGCCTCTTTCGCCTCGGCGGCCTGGTCGCGGGCGAGCAGGAGCCACGGGTGTGCCCAGGCGTGATAGGGGCCCCAGTCGGTGTCGCCGGGAAAACTGGCGGGCTCGTGCCGCCACACGCGCAGGCACAGCAGTGCCATGGGCAGCAGCCCGCGCGCGACTCCCGGCATGCCGGAATGGTCAAGCAACGGGCCGGCCTGGCGGTAGCCCTCCTCGGCCGCCGCGGTGTCCGCGGTGGTCGCCGCGGTTCGCATGGCCAGGTACCACCGGGTAAACACGGCGACGAGTGGTCTTTCGTGCACCGCGCCGAGTTGGTCAAGGGCGGCGGCCTGCGCGTCGGCGCCGGTGAAATCGCCAAGCCCGCTGAGCGCCTGCAGCCGGATGAGCCTGCCGAGGATCTCGAAGTTGACCAGGCCGTGCCGGCCGGCCAGCGTCACGATTTCTCTGCCGACCGCGTCGCGCCGCGCGGCGAGCCCCGTCCGCGAGAATGACTGCATCCAGGTGCCGTTGAGGGCGAAGGCCAGCAGCGCCGGGTCGCCGAGGCGGCGCGCGAGCGTCTCCGCCTCGGCCGCCGCCCGGCCCGCGCGGCTGCCGGGATCGCCGCGTGACTCCACGGCGATCGTCGCCAGGAGCCTTGCGCGCAGCGCGTCACGGCCGGCCGGGAGCGCGGTCAGCGTGCGCTCGGCGGCGGCGATGATCCGCGCCGCGGCAGCCGGGTCGTCGGAGCGGGTCCAGATGGCGGGCACGTCGAAGTTGCCGATGACCCGCGCGGTGAGCTCTGGATCGCCGAGCTTTTCCGCCGCCTCGATGGCGGCCACTCGCTGGCTCATGGCCGCCTCCAGGCCACTTCCGCCGGTCAGCGCCAGACTGCCCGCGAGCGTGGCGGCTGACTCAAGGCGGGTGCGGGTGAAGCCGGGGGCCGCCCGCTGGTACACGGCCGCCGTGACCGCGAGCACGTCATCCGCCGGAGAGTCGAGGTGCGCCGCCTGCCGCAGGACGTCGGCCTCCAAGGCGGCCAGTGACGGGCCCGGGTCCAGGCCGAGTTCGGTGGCCAGCAGCGACCTGGCGCGGCGGATCACTTCGAGCGCCTCGGCCTGGCGCCCGCCGCGGTACAGCGCGAGCGCGAGCAGCCGCCACGCCTCCTCGCGCCACGGGTGCCCGCTGACGTGGGCCTGCAGGTCGGGCACGGCCTGGGCCGCGAGGCCGAGCGCGAGCCGCGCCGCTGCCTGCCGTTCGATGAGGGCCAGGCGCAGCTCTGCCAGCCGGGCGCATTCGGCGCCGGCCCACGGCTCGTCCGCGAACTCGGCGTAGGCGGGTCCCCGCCACAAGGCCAGGGCCTCATCGCTCAGGTCCAGTGCGCGCCGTGCCGGAGCGGAGGCGGCTTCGGTGGCCAGCCGCTCGAACCTGAGCGCGTCGAGGTCACCGGGTCCGGCCCGCAGCGCGTAGCCCGGGTCCCGCGTGACCAGGATCCGGAATCCGGTGCGCGCTGACCGGTCCGGTTCGATGGCGCGGCGCAGCGCGCCGACGAAGGTCCTGATCGCCCCGGCCGCCCCGGCCGGTGGCGTCTCCCACAGGTCCTCGATCAGCACGCCGAGCGGGACGACCCGGCCGCGCGCGACGGCGAGTCTGGCCAGGACGGCCCGGTGACGGGGACCCTTGAGATCCAGCGCCTCGCCGTCCGCGCCCCAGGCGGCGACAGGGCCGAGCACCCCGAACGTCACCCGGCTCCACTGGCGCCTCGCTGCCCACCCGGTCATGCTACGGCGCTGATCAGATGCTGATCGCGGTGCGCCACAGTGAAGCGTCCTCGTCCCAAAGGAGTGCCTTCATGCCCGTGACCATCCCCGGCTTCCGCTACGAACGCGTCGCCGTGGCCGACGGCGTGCGGCTGAACACCGCCATCGGCGGCGCCGGCCGCCCCGTCGTGCTGCTGCACGGCTTCCCGCAAACCCACCTGATGTGGCGGCATGTCGCCGCCGCCCTGTCCGCCGAGCACACCGTGATCTGCCCTGACCTGCGCGGTTACGGTGATAGTGACAAGCCGGCCGAAGACGGCCCTGCTACCTATTCCAAGCGGGCCATGGCGGCCGACATCGTGGCGCTCGCCAAGGCCCTCGGGCACGACCGGTTCGCCCTGGCCGGGCACGACCGGGGCGCGCTGGTCGCGATCAGGGCCGGCCTTGACCACCCGGGCCAGGTCAGCCACCTCGCGGTCCTTGACGTCCTCCCCACGCTCGACATGTGGAGCGTCCTGCACGGCGCAGGCGCGGCGGTGGCCTTCCACCTGTACCTCATGGCCCAGCCGCCGGGCCTGCCGGAACAGATGATCAGTGCGAGCGCCGACGCCTTCTTCCGCCACTTCCTCGACGCCTGGGCGAAAGACCCCGCGGCCATCCCTGACAACGTCCGGGATGAGTACCTGCGGGCCTCCCGCGAGGCGGTCACCTCCATCGTGGCCGACTACCGCGCGAGCGCGGGCATCGACATCCAGCACGACCAGGCCGACCGGGCCGCCGGGCGCGTCCTGTCAATGCCGGTGACCGTCGTCCAGCAAGACTGGGGCGCGGCACTCGGCTATGACGCCGCCGCGCTCTGGCGCCCCTGGGCACCGGACCTGGTCCATCACACAGTCGATTCCGGCCACTTCATGGCCGAGGAAGCACCCGAACACATCACGGCCCTGCTCCGCCAGCTCATCAGCCGCTAAGACGAGGAAACCCATAGCTAGAACCGGCCGGATCGATCTGCCTTACCGATCGATCCGAACATAACCTGACGGCATGGAGATCCGTCACCTGCGCTACTTCATCGCCGTCGCGGAGCTGCGCAACTTCACGAAGGCCGCCGAAGCGAGCTTCGTGGCCCAGTCCGCGCTCAGCCAGCAGATCAGCCGGCTTGAGCACGAGCTCGGCGCGCCGCTGTTCGTGCGCGGCAAGCGCGGTGCCCGGCTCACCCCGGCCGGCGAGCTGCTGCTGCCCCACGCCAGGCGGCTCGTCGCCGACGAAGCGTGGGCCCGGGCCGAGATGCGCTCCTACCTCGGTCTTGAGAAGGGGCGGCTGACCATCGGGCTGATCCAGACGAGCGCGAGCGGCGTCGACGTGGTCGGTGCGGTCGGGGAGTTCTGCAAGCGTCACCCGGGGATCGAGCTGCGCATCGTCGACCAAACGACAGCCGAGATGGTCGAGGGCGTCCGCCGGGGCCCGCTCGACCTGGCCGTCGTCGGCATCGGCCCTGACGAGCTGCCCGACGGCCTGGAGGGTCGCCAGCTGGCCGTGGACCCGCTGGTCGGCGTCACGTCGGCGGAGCTCGCGGACGGGCTCGTCGGTCCCGTCTCGGTCGCGGACCTCCTCGGCAGGGGGCGGCTCATCCAGTTCGCCGCGGGAACCGGGATCCGCAGGCACGTCGACGCGGCCGTCCGCCGCGCCGGCCTGGAGGTGTCATCCACGTTCGAGTTGACCCAGGCCTCGGACCTGTCGGTGTTCGCGGCGCTCGGGCTAGGCGTCACGATCGTGCCCCGCACGCTTGCCACGACGTCCGCCGCGCAACTGGCCGAGGCCGGCCACCGCTGCGTGGTGCTCGGCCTCACCGACCCGCTGGCCGTGCACCCGGTCACGGTCGTCTTCGAGCCGTCACGCCTCTCGGTGTCGGCGCAGGAGTTCGTCGACCTGCTCATCGCTACCGCGAATAATAAGAAGAAGCGATCATTATTAACTGATACTTATGTTGGACCGATCGTTGAGCGAGTACCAGACTTGTGTATAGGCAAAGGTCGCCATCGCGGTGGCCCGGCCGTCACCATGACTGGGGGAACGATGAACACGGGACTGCTCACGAGACAGGACGTCGCACGGATGGATTCGAACTCGCCACTCGGCCGACTGCTACCCCGACGGCTCTGGCGCACGCCCGAGGGCGACGCCTGGGGGCCGCTACCCGAACTGCTGCTGATCCTCACGGTCGTCACCGGCATCGTGGACGCGGTGTCGATCCTGGCGCTCGGCCGGGTCTTCGTCGCGAACATGACGGGCAACGTGGTCTTCGCCGGCTTCGCGGTCGCCGGGGCCCCGGGGTTCTCCCTCGGCGCTTCCTTGTTCGCGCTGGCCGGCTTCCTGATCGGCGCGGCCCTTGGCGGGCGGATGACCGCAAAGGTGGGCCACGACCGCGCCTTGCACCTGCGGAGCGCCACCGTCAGCGAGTTCGCCCTGCTCGCGGTTGCCCTGATCGTCGCCGCGGCATTCGGCGGCCCGGCGGCCATCCATGGGACGCTGCACCTGGCGACGGGCACGGCCACGTTCGGCACGGGCATCATGGACGCACTCGCCGCCCTCCTCGCCGTCGCGATGGGCATCCAGAATGCGCTCGCCCGCAAACTCGCCGTGCCCGATCTCACCACGACGGTGCTCACCATGACGCTGACCGGCATCGGCCAGGACTCCAGGACCGGCCACCGCGGTCACGTCACGCTGAGCCGCCGGGTCCTCGTGGTTGCCACCATGCTGGCGGGCGGCGTCGTCGGGGCGGAACTCGTGCTCAACGTCGGCACGATCGTGCCGCTCGGCCTGGCCACCGTCCTGCTCGCCATCGTGGCGGGCGGCGGGGCCGTAGCGGCCCGTCACCAAGGTGAATGGCGCAAGGCCAACGGGTGAGCCAGGCTTCTCATGACGAGTGCGGCTGTCATGCCGGGCATGGTTGCCGCACTCAGTGTCGGGTTAGCCGCGGTTTTGGCCGTAGCGCAGTCCGTCGATGAGGACGGCGACCATGCGCTGGCTGTAGGCGAGTCCCTCGCCAGGTACAGGCAAGCACAGCAGGGCGATGGCGCGAAGAAGGTCCCCGGCGCTGATGTCGGCACGGATTTCACCGGTCGCGGTCGCGGCTTCGAGCAGTGATCCGAGGGCCGGCGCGACTCGCTCAAAGAAGTAGCCGGGCAGGGCGTCGAACGCCGGGTCGCCCGAGTGAAGGGCCGCGGCGAATCCTCGTTTGGTCGCGAGGAACTCGGTGTACCGGCGGAGCCACTTTTCGAGTGCCGCTCCTGGCTCGTGGGCCGCGGCCAGCGCCGGGGCCGCAGCGGCGCAGGCGTCTATCTCGTGCTCAAGCACGGCCTTGACGAGGTCCGAGCGCAGCGGGAAGTGCCGGTAGAGCGTCCCGACCCCGACGCCGGCCAGGTCGGCGATCTCCTTGGCGGGCGCGTCCACGCCTGACGCGGCGAAGACGGCCTTCGCCGCCTCCACCAGGGAGGCGCTGTTGCGCCGCGCGTCGGCGCGCTGCCGGCGGCGCGCGCGCTCGGATGCGCCAGGGACCGCCTGCCCGGCCGGGCTGATTCCGGGCGCCGCCGTGTCCTCCGTCATCACACCGCCTCGCTTGATTTCCGGAAAGCCGTTCCGTATAGTTCCGGAAAGGCGTTCCGCTTAAGTCGAGGATACGGCATCCACGGAGCGCGCCCCGTACACCCCGGCCGCAATCCAGGAGTTCGCATGCGATACCGCACCCTCGGCAGGACCGGCATCAAGGTCAGTCCCTACGCGCTAGGCGCTCTTGCGCTCGGCACGTCCGTCGGCAACGCCGACCACGACGACTCGGTCCGCATCATCCACAAGGCGCTAGACGCGGGGATCAACTTCCTCGATACCTCCGACACGTACGGCGAGTCCGAAGTGGTGGTGGGGAAGGCGCTCAAGGGGCGCCGCGACAGCGTCGTCCTCGCGACCAAGTTCGGCCGCCCGACGGGCGACGACCCCAACCAGCAGGGCGCCTCCCGGCGGTGGATCATGACCGCGGTCGAGCACTCGCTGCGCCGCCTGCAGACCGACTACATCGACCTCTACCAGGTCCACCGGCCGGATCCGTCCACCGACATCGAGGAAACGCTTTCCGCGCTCTCCGACCTGATCCACAGCGGGAAGGTCCGTGCGGTCGGCACGTCCGCGATGCCCGCGTCCGACATCATCGAAGCCCAGTGGGTCGCCGAGCGGCGCGGCCTGGAACGGTTCCGCACCGATCAGCCGCCGTACTCGATCCTCAGCCGCGGCATCGAACGCGAGGTGCTGCCGATCGCGCAGCGGTACGGGATGGGCATCCTCGTGTGGGGACCGCTCGGGCAGGGAATGCTCACCGGCCGCGTCCGCAAGGGCCAGCAGACCGACCTGCGACGCGCGGGCCTTCTCAAGGCGCCTCAACGACGAGCGCCGGATCGACGCCGTCGAGCAGCTCATCCCGCTCGCCGAGAAGGCGGGCCTGCCAATGACGCACCTCGCGCTGGCCTTCGCGATCGCCCATCCCGACGTGACCAGCGCGATCATCGGGCCGCACACGACGGAGCAGCTCGACGACCTGCTCGCCAGCGCCGATGTCACGCTCACCGACGACATCCTCGACCAGATCGACGAGATCGTCCCGCCCGGCACCGACGTCGGCACGCTCGACCAGGCCTACCTCCCCCCGGCCCTCCAGAATTCGAGCTTGCGCCGCCGGCCCGTCAGTGAACGCACCGCCGCCGACTAAGCGCGATGACGGTGGCGCGTCGTTGGGTGCAAGGTACGCAGCGAGGGCCCGGAATATCTGCTCACTGGAGTTCGAGTAGTTCCCCTGTGCGTCGAACGCTTCAGGCAAGAAGGTCACGACCGCGCTGATGGCGATCTTTTGCGCGGGCAGGTAGGCCTCGGTTGAGCCCTCGCCGCTAAGAAGCGGGTCTTGCACCAGCCACGATCCGGACCGCACGACGCCGAGGCCGAAGTTGTATATGTTCGTCTGCTTGAAGCAGCTGGGCGCGCAGTTGGGCTGCGCGTGACCGAAGCCGAGCAGGTCCGGGTCAGTCATGGCATGGTAGCTGGATCTCGACAGCAGCGCGCCGGTGCCAACCTCGACCGCGGTGGTGGCCATGTCGTTAATGTCTGTGGTCTCGTTCGCCCCGATCGGCGTCCCCCATTGGGCGTTCCAGAACGTGGCCTCCTCGTAGAACGAGCGGCCCGAGGGGATCCCGAGCGCCACCCGGCGCTCGGAGCTGAACGAGTGCAGGACCGGGCTTGGAGTATCGGAAGTCTCGGTGCTGGTGGTGTTGGTCAGGCCCATCGGGTCGAGTACCTTCTCGCGCAAGAGCGTGTCCAGCGGCTCGTGGCCGATCTTGGCGAGGATCTCGCCGAGGATCATGAAGTTAGTGTGCGAGTAGCTCCAGTTCGCTCCCGGTGCGAACTGGACGGGGCGGGCAAAGGCGTACTTGAGCCGCTCGTTGAACGTCCAGATGTGGAACGGGTCCGCGTTGAACGCGGCCAGCCACGCCGGGTCGGTCTCGAAGTCGGGATACCCCGTGGTCTGGTTCGCCAGCATCTTCAACGTGACCTGGCCGGCCTCGGGCAGCGTCGGCATCCAGCGTTCGATCGTGTCGTTGAGCGTGACCTTGTGCTCGTCGACGAACTCCATGAGCAGCGTGGCCACGTACTCGAAGGCGACCGCGCCGTTGCGGAAGTGCATGGCCGTGGTCGCGGGCACGCCGTCCATCGAGTCACCGAACGCCTGGGTCGTCACTGTGTTGCCACCCTTGGTGACCTTGATGACGACGGCTTTGAGATGGTCGGTCCGCATGGCGTTCTGAACGATCTTGGCGATGGCCGCTGCCTGCGTCGATTGGGATGTCGTGGCCTGCGCCGATTGGGGCGGCGCGGCCTGGGCCGACGTTGACGCGGAACTCGTGCACGCGGCGAGCGAGACCATCGCCAGGCAGAGTGAAACCGCGATCGCGACGGATCTCCCGGCGGTGCCGGCTCGAGGCCCCGCCGCTCCGTCGCCCGCGAGCGTGAATGCTGCTTTTGTTGTCGCCCTCACCGCAATCCTCCCTGGCCCCGCCAACGCGCCTGTATCCGGATATGGGCTGGCGGCTGCGGTGAGGGGGCCCGGAGGCGGTCAGCGAGAGCAGTGTATTGGTGGGACGCGTTGATAAGCCGGAAGACCCGCTGGGTTGCTGGTCATGGTCAGGAGATCGGGCCCAGGTACTTCACCATTCCGGTCGATGGGATCTTGGTGTACCCGCGCGGGGGGGTGCTCGAGAGGTTGGCCAGGTTGGCGGGGGTGGCGGGGAGCCAGTTCACCGTGGTGGTGAACGAGGCCCACGTCCCCTTCACTGCCTTGGGACTCGGCTTGTAGTTCTTGGTCTGGACGACCAGGTACGTGCTGGCGTCGATCCAGACCTCGTCGTCGGGTGGCGGCTGAGTGCTGGCCGGCTCGCCGTTGGCGCACTTCCCCTTGGCAGTAGCCGGGTACCCGGCTTTCTTACACTGCGTCACTTCTCTGTTGACGCGCAGCAAGATAGTGTCGCGGCCACCAAGCTCCTGGTGGCCGACTACCTTGACAATGCCCTGCCTGAGCGCGGTATTGAAGGCGGCCACCGGGTTGGACTGCGCCTGGAGCGGCAGGAACGAGGCAATGCTGCCGGCGTCACTGCCCCTGGCCGTCTCCACGGAGTACACGCGGCCCTGATTGACGACCATGGTCTCGGTCCAGGTGCCATCCTTGATGATGTCCGACCATTCGAAGTAGGGCTGCCCGTTCGAGGCGCGGATGCCGGCGATGTACCGCTGCTGCTGGGTCGCGACGTCGGTGTACATGGTGCCGTCAACGGCGTGCGTCACGCTGATCATCGTGCGCGAGTTCACCTGCGCGGCGCTCGCGTGAGCCAGGATGTAGGCGGCCGTCTGCATCTTCGGTGCCGGCTGACCCTGCTGCGCGGTGCTGTTCCCTGTACCGCCAGGCACAGCACCGCCGGGCAGGCTGACGACCAGGGCCGCGGCGACGGCCATTACGGCTACCGTGCTGGTGGCGCCGATCAGGCGATTGCGCACTGTCCGCCGGCGATTTCGCGCCACCGCCTGGTCAAGCAGGCCGGCCGGCAGCCGGACGTCTGCGACGGTCTGGGCCATGATCGAACTGATCCCGGTCGCGGGATCCTGATCGCGGTGGCCTCCGCTAAAGGTAGTCACGCATTCCCTCGTTCCGTTAGGTATGGCAGGTATTCGGCCTCGGGGGCGATCGCCTCCCGGAGCGTTCGCAAGCCACGGGACGTGGCCGCCTTAACCGCGCTGACCGAGCAGCCGAGCGCCGCGGCCGTCTCGGCCTCGCTCAGCTGCTCCCAGTGCCGGGCGACGACCGCGGCCCGCTGCCGCGGCGTGAGCCCAGCCAGCGCCTGGATCAGCACCAGGCGAAGATCCAGGCGGTCACTGTGATCGTCCGCCGTGAACACGGCGGCATGCTCCGGCAGGCCGAGTACCTCGGGGCGCCGGGACCTCAGCCGCCACCCGTCGACCGCACGGTGGTACATGATCCGCCGCAGGTAGCCTTCCGGGTCGCCCTGGACCCTGGGCCACTTGCGCAACATTCGCTCCAATGCCTCCTGGAGCAGGTCCTCGCCACTCTCGCGGCCGGGTGCGAGCAGCACAGCCGTCCGCAGCAGCGCATCCCCACGTTCGTTGAGAAACGCCGCCAGGTCGCCGTAACGACCGTTTGCTGGCATAAGGTGACCTCCTTTCAGCTACAAGTACGCCGGCAGGAGGCGGAAAGTCGCGCAGCGACGCGAAGCCGGTTGCGCGGCACCGTCGGCGGCCCGTGGGCGCTCGGCGTGTCCGGCTGGCGCGGGCGTGCTAGCGGCGCCACTGGCGAACAACGCGGCGGCGGGGATGCTGGAAAGCTCCCTGCCGCCGCCGCTGCTGTGGGCAGATCTCGCCCAGCCAACCCGCGGAGCCGTGCTGTGATGGTCGCATGCGCCTGCTTGTGCTCGGGGGAACCCGCTTCATCGGTGACCGGATCGTCCGCGCGGCGCAGCGCCGCGGCGACGAGGTCACCATCGTGCACCGCGGCTCGACCGAGCCCGCGGACGAGCCAGCCGGCGATGCCCTCGCCGGCGACGGTACGCACATCCACATCGACCGGGCGGACTTCGCCGCCATCGCAGCGCAGGTCGGCGCACTGCGCCCGGACGCGGTCATCGACACCTGTGCGATGACCCAGGCTGACGCGGACTCCGTGCTGCCGCATCTGCCCGATGTTCCGATCATCCTGCTGTCCAGCATGGACGTGTACCGGGCCTACGAACTGCTGCTCGCCGATGAGGGCGGGCAACCGGTGCCGATCACCGAGGACGCGGACCTGCGCCGCGGCCGGTACCCGTTGCGCGGGCACATCGAAGGCCACGACGACTACGACAAGCTCCATGTCGAACCCGCCTATCTCGCACGAGGCGGGACGGTGCTCCGCCTGGCGGCGATCTACGGCGAGCGGGATCCGCAGCGTCGCGAGGAGTTCATCCTGCGCCGGGTCCGTGCCGGGCGGAAGCGGATCCCGGTCGGCGCCGGCACGTGGCTCTGGACCCGCGCTTACGTAGCGGACGTGGCGAGCGCGGTGCTGGCCGCACTCGACGCCCCCGCGGTCGCCGCCGGTCAGGTGTTCAACGTTGGCGAGCTGGCCACGGACACGATGCGCGAGCACGCTCAGCGCATCTTGCGGTCGGCCGAGTGCGACGCCGAACTGGTGACCGTCCCCGACGAGGACGTGCCCGCAGACCTGGCGGTGACGCGAAGCGCCGCGCAGCACTTCCTCTGTGACAGCGGCAAGCTAGCGCGGACGCTCGGCTGGCAGCCGGCCGACACCGAACTGTCGGTCGGCCGGTCAGTGCGCTGGCATCTCGCCCACCCGCCGGAGTCGCCCGACGCCGACTTCACCCCCGACGACCGCGCCCTGGCGGGACACTAGCCCCGGAGCCATTCCCTGCGCACACGGCTGATCCACGCCCCCGCAGGTTAGAAACCTGTGCCGGGCAATGGTGAGCCGTAGCCAGGATCCAGTCGTTTCTCAAGGGGGACATTCAACACTGGCTGACGCCGCTAGGTGGGTGACGCGTGCGGATCGATCGATCAGACCCCGCCGATGAGCCCGGCGACGCGCATGTCGCCCGCCGTGCCCAGCCTGCTCCCGACGATCCGGACGCCACTGGCCAGGACAGCGGCAAGGCAGTCGGTGATTACGGTCCTCCCGACTCGTCCCCCGCCCAGCAGGCCTCGGCCTTGCGGGTTGAACGGACCATGGCTCACCGCGCCGTGGTCGATGCCGAATATCGGCAGTACGACATCGATCATGCGGCCGCCCGTGTAGACAAACTCGAATGCGAAACAGTCGAGACTCTCCAGGTCCCCAGCGGCGACGTTCCAGATGATCCACGCAATTACAGCAATCCGAAGACTGGGCGATGTGACGCTAGCTGGTGCGCATACGACCGGGCTATCGCTGCGGCCCGCGAGCACGCGGGCGGGGACCTCGGACCGAACTCCATCAAAATGTACGACTACAGTCCAGCGACCGGGGAGGGCACGGGAACTCTCATCGGCGAGCAGACACCTGACCGGCTGCGCGGCTGGCGGATTGACGGCCAGGATGGCCACGTGAACTGGTGGGACTGGACAGGGGGCAAGAAGGGAGCCGGCGGCGTTTACGGTCATGACTGGTTCCCCGAGGATCCGTCTGTCCCGGGATCGCGCTACATCGGCTGGGCTCCGTGGCAAGATAGCGACGGGAACATCCTTGAAGGGAACTAACCGAGTGCTTTGGGTCGTGCACCTGACCACGAGGAGGGCATATGCCGCCTAAGTTGGGCGCCGTGTTGGCCGCTCTCGCGATCGAGGCAAGTCCCGGCGAGTTCGCTGCCGTTGAAAGCCTTCTGGGCGGATCATTTTCCGGGCTTGCTGAGATCCGTCGGAATCCTGTCGCAAAGATCGATGCCGTTGACCTGAACTCCCAGGAGGTTAGGGATTGGCTCTCAGGGCTTCCGATCGGGGAGCATGCTGAGCTTCATGTTGCTTGGATTGCAGACCGGCTTGGCGCTCGGATGAGCTTCGAAACGTTCGCGGCTAATGTCGACGATCTTTGGTTCCCTGCAATGGACGATATTGTCTCCGTGCTTCACTCCGACAGTAATCTTATGGTTCTCGTTCTCGATCACGAGGAACTCATTACGCTCTCAAGCGTGAATTATCGCGAAAATCTGGGATGATGAGCGCGCCAGCCCTCGTCGCCTGACCAGGGAAAGTAACTATCACGAGATTTGGGTCAGGGCCTGGCGAATTTCCTTTTCGTGTGGATTCCGCAGCTTATTAGCTGATGCCGGTAATTTAAGCGGCGGCCCGCCCGCATGCAGCGGTGCGGAGGCCTGCGGTGCCGTGTTCCGCCCGGCATCACCGCGGCCTCGCCCGTGACCGGCCACCGGACTTCACCGCGTGCCAGCCGGTGCCGTTGACTTCAGTGGCGGGTGGTGACGGCAGGGACCGTGCGCGCGCTGGGACGCGGCGCCCGCGGCAGGCGCGGCGTAATCGAAAGGATTTTTCATGATCATGTGGATTCCGCATCGTATTAGCTGCTGAATCCACATGATCATGGTCCGGGCCGCGGTGCCGCCGCGACAAACCGGGGCAAAACGGGCACGCTATGCACGCCCCGACCGCGTCGCAGGTCCGGTGCAGCGGAGTGACCCGCGCCCCGCTCACCATGCGCGACGGGCTGGTTCCGATCTCATAGATACGGTGCTTTAGCGGCGCACCAAGGCCATCACCGGGGGTCGCTCTCATCAGGCGTCTACCGCCGCTTACCCGGCCGGAGCGGTGACGCCGTCGCGGACGATTGTCAGCAATCGGTCGACCTGGTCATCGCCGGCCGCGGCGTGGCCGATTCCGCTTGCCGATGCGAGGAGATCCGCGACGTCGAGGTCACTTCTGATGACGCCCGCATCCTGCGCCCGGCCGAGCAGGCCGGATGCCGTGGCACGCATGGTGTCGTGCCATTGCCGGTACAGTGCCGAGCGCTGCCCGGCGGTGTCATCCGGTATAGCCAGTGGCAGTTCACGTTTCGTGGCGACATGGGTGATGAAGGCACGCAGCCAGCGGAACAGCGCGTCGGCGGGCGACGAGTCGTCGAGCAGCGATTGCCCGAGTTCGCACAGCGTGCTTACCTCGCCGGCGTAGACGGCGATGACCAGCTCTCGGCGAGTCGGGAAGTGACGGTACATCGTCGCGTTACCCACCCCGGCGCGACGGGCGATCTCGTCTAGCGGCGCGGTGACACCGAGCTCACCGAAGACCTCCTTGGCGGCGGCAAGCACCCGCTCGTAGTTTCGGCGTGCGTCGGCGCGTCGCGGGCGGTCGTCCATGCCTCTCCTTGCGAAACGGGGTAGTCCCCAGTTACTCTACACCGGAGAAACGGGGAGTTCCCCACCTACGGACGAAGGGCTCCGATGCTGGACATCACCGCCGAGGACCGGCTGGCGATCCACGACGTAATCGCTTTGCACGGGCACGTGGCAGACGATCGTGACTGGAATCGGCTCGGTGACCTGTTCACCGACGACGCGGTCCTTGACCTGGAGGACTTCGGGTACGGCACGCTGCACGGGTTGCAGGCGATCCGGGACCTGTCGCGCGGCAGCCAAGATGACAAGGGCCAACCGCTTGGGCATCACGCCACCAACATCATTGTCGTTGGCCAGGACGGCGAAGGCGTGCGGGCGCGCTCCAAGGCGCTGGCGGTCATGGCCGACGGGACGAGCGGGACCGCCGTGTATGAGGACATACTCCGGCGGGAGGAACACGGGTGGCGCATCAGCCACCGGAAGGTGGTGGCGCGGGCCGCACGCTGACGCACCGGCCGCCGCGGACGCGCATGCCCGGCGGACGCGCATGCCCGGCGGCTGGGCCAGACCGTTACCCGGGTCGTGATGGGCGGACCAGACCTGTCTCATAGGCGGCGATGACCAGCTGCGCGCGATCCCGCGCATCGAGTTTCATCAGCAGCCGGCCTACGTGGGTCTTGGTGGTGGACATGCTCACGTACAGCCGCTCGCAGATCTCGGTGTTCGACAGGCCGAGCCCGATCAGCGCGAGGACTTCCGCTTCCTTCACGGTGAGCTCACTCACCGTCGGTCGTCTAGGTGCGGGCCCCGGCTGGCGGGCGAACTCGCCGATGAGCTGGCGGGTCACGCTGGGGGATAGCAGTGCGTCGCCAGCGGCGATGACGCGGACCGCGGCGAGCAGGTCGCCTGGCGGTGTGTCTTTGAGCAGGAAGCCACTGGCCCCGGCGCGCAGCGCGGCGAACACGTACTCGTCCAGGTTGAATGTGGTCAGTACGAGCACGCGGGTCGTCGCTGTCTGCGGGGTGGTAGTGATCTGCCTGGTGGCCTCGATGCCGTCCATGCCGGGCATCCGGATGTCCATCAAGATCACGTCGGGTTGCTCGCTGACGGCGAGTGAGACCGCTTCGGTTCCGGTGCCCGCCTCGCCGACCGCGGTCAGGTCGGGGGCGCTGTCCACGAGCAGCCGCAGGCTGCCGCGCAGCAGCGCCTGATCGTCGGCGACGAGGACCCGGATCATGCCGGGAACCGCGCGGTGACGGTGAAGCCGCCTTCCGGTCTTGGCCCGGCCTGGAACGTCCCGTCATAGAGGGCTACTCGTTCCCGCATTCCCTTGATCCCGTGCCCGTTTCTGTTGCCGGCTGCCCCGCTGCCGTCATCAGTGATCTCCAGGCCCACCGCTTCTGCCTCGTACTGGATCGTGACCTGGCAGCTGGCCGCGCCTGAGTGCTTGATCACGTTGGTGAGCGCCTCCTGTGCCACCCGGTACGCGGCCAGGTCCAGCCCGGGGAGCAGGTCGCGCGGCTCGCCGCGTACGTCAAGCGTCACCTTGATCCCGGCCGCGGTAACCCGGTCGGCCACCGCGGGCAGGTCGGCTAGCCCGTGGGCGGGTTCGAGGTCGGCGGCCACGTCGTCCTCCACCCGCAGCACGCCGAGCAGGGCGCGCATCTCGCGGAGCGCGCCCCGGCTTATCTCCTCGATCGAGGCGAGCGCCCGTGCGGCCTCGGCGGGCTGTGACTCGGCGACCCAGCCGGCGACGCCGGCTTGTACCGCGATCAGGCTGAGACCGTGCGCGACTACATCGTGCAGTTCCCTGGCGATCCGAATCCGGTCGTCGCGTTCCGCCTGGCTCCGCACCGCCTTGGCGTACGCACGCTGCTGGGCGACCGCGTACCCGATCAACCATGCGCCGGCCACCAGTAGCCCGTTCTCCGCCAGCGCGGTCAAGGCGTCGCGGCCGGGCAAGGCAGCCGCGGACGCGGCCAGCACGGCGAGCGTGCCGACGAGCAGAGCGAGGGCCTCCCGGCGCGGGAACCGTGCGGGAATCAGGTAAATGACGTACGCGACCGCGAGTTGCGGCGGCGGGTCGCCAACGGACAGGGCCACCACCAGCGCCGACGCGATCGTGACCACGGCCAGGACGGTGCGCGGCCAGAGCCGTCGTCCTGCCGCGGGAAGGACCGACAGCAAGACGAGGATCAAGATCAAAGGGCGAGGAACCGTCGTTCTTGCCAGCTCGTGAAAACCCACGATGGCCGCGGCGCCGAGCGCGAGCGCGGCGGCACAGTCGAGCCGAACCGGGGTAATTTTCACGGTCCGACGATAACCGCGCCGCCAAGGAAGGCGCATCGTACCCGGGTACGACCCGCAACCCTGCACCGTGGCCCGACGCGGCGGCGGGGTGCCGCCCGTGATGGTTGCTGGCATGGACGCAGTCATCCAGACGCAGGGCCTCGGCAAGCGGTACCGCGGCAAGCAGGCCCTTATCGAATGCACACTGACGGTCCCCGCCGGGACCGTCACCGGACTAGTCGGCCCCAACGGTGCCGGCAAGTCAACGCTCCTGAACCTGATCACCGGGATGCTGGCCCCGTCGGCGGGAACAATCCGTGTGCTGAAGGAGGCGCCGGGCACGCAGCTCGCCAAGGTCGGCTTCGTCGCGCAGGAGACGCCCACCTACGCGGGGCTGAGCATCGCCGACCACCTGAAGCTCGGCGCGCACCTGAACCCGGGCTGGGACCAGGCGTACGCGCAAGCACGGGTCGAACGGCTCGGCCTGGACCCGAAGCAGAAAGCAGGCAAGCTGTCCGGCGGGCAGCGCGCCCAGCTCGCGCTCACCATGGCGATCGCCAAGCGGCCCGAACTGCTGATCCTGGACGAGCCGGTCGCCGCACTCGACCCCCTGGCCCGCCGCGGGTTCATGGACGAACTGACCGTCGCCGCCCGCGACTCCGGGATGAGCGTGGTGCTGTCCTCGCACCTGGTTTCCGATCTCGACCGGGTCTGCGACTGGCTGATCGTGCTCAACGGCGGCCGGGTCCGTGCCGCCGGACCGCTGCGCGGCCTGCTCGCCGCGCACCCCGGTCTCACCACAGAAGACATGGTCCTCACCTACCTGGAGGCAGCATCATGACCTGGCTCGCCTGGCGGCAGTCCCGCCTGCAGTTTCTCATCGCCGCGGCCGCGCTCGCGCTCATCGCCCTGGCCTACGGGCTGACCGCACCCGGCCTCAACCACTTGTACGCCGAGTACGGCGCCCACCCGGCGGCGTTCCTCGCCCAGGTGAGGACCGGCGGCTACCCGGTGCTTTACTTCGCCGGCGGTGCGGTCATGTACCTGACGCCCCTGGTCATCGGCGCGTTCTGGGGCGCTCCGATGATCGCCAGGGAACTAGAAGCCGGCACGCACCGGCTGACATGGAACCAGTCAGTCACCCGCACCAGGTGGCTGCTCGTCAAGATCACCATCGGCGGCGGCGCGGCGATGCTCTTCGCAGGGATCGCGGGACTGCTGCTGTCGTGGTGGGCCGGGCCGATCGACCGGGCCGGCGGGTTCCCGGTCGGCATCAGCCAGTTGTCCAGGTTCGAGCCGATCGTGTTCGGTACCCGCGGCATCGTCCCCATCGGCGCGGCCGCGCTCGCCTTCATGATCGGCGTCACCGCCGGCCTGCTCGTCCGCAGGACCATCCCCGCCATGGGCCTTACCCTGGCCGTGTTCGCCGCCGCGCTGGTCGCCATGCCGCTGTGGATCAGCCCGCACCTGATCACCCCCGCCCAGTACACCCGCCCCGTCGTCGCCAACCTCACCACGATGGAGATGACCTCAAGCGGCCAGCTCAACGACCCCGTCACGTCCCTGCCCGGCGCGTGGATCCTCACCGACCAGATCATCACGGCACAAGGGAAGGTGTTCTCACTGCCGCAGGTGCCCGCCTGTCAGACGGGCACCCAGGCGCAGTGCGACGCCTACCTCGCAAAGCAGCCGCTGCGCCAGCACGTCGTCTACCAGCCCGCCAGCCGCTACTGGACATTCCAGATCCTGGAAACCGTCCTCTGGCTCGCCATCGCCTTGGCCCTGGCCGGATTCTGCACCTGGCGGATCCGCCGTCCCGCCTGACCTGACCAGCCCCGCGGTCCCAACGCCCGCGCGAGTCAGTGGCCGAGATGACAGACACCACAGGTCGTTCGGAATGAGAGATCTTCTTCCGAACGACAGGTGGTGTCTTCCATCGCGATCCATCGGCGGCGAACGGTTCGGTTCGCACCGAAGCGTCCGCGCCCTATGGTCGGCTCCATGAACGCTCAGCCATCCTCTGCAGGAGTAGCGACATGGGCAGACGGCCGTCGGCCCGCGTGGGTTGCGGGGCGACGGCCGTCTGGGCGCTGCTAGCCGAGGAACGTGTTCACGTCCGCCGCGGCCTCCTGTGGGTACTGGAAGAGGGAAGCATGCGCCGCGTCCGGGTAGATCCGAAGCGTGGCGTCCGGGATCAGCCCGGCCATGAGGTGGCTGAGCCTGGTCGGGATCATCAGGTCGTTGTCGCCCTGGATGATCAGGGTCGGCGTCTTGATCTTGGTCAGCCGCTGCAGCGCGCCGTGGTCCGGGATGCTCCAGTCGACTATGGCGTCATACTGGGCGTCGCGTGCGGCGAGGCTGCTCGCCGTGTCGCGGTCCTCGGTCCGCTGCAGGAACCGGCCGAGGAACTCCACCCCCTTCGCCTGGCTGGTCTCGGTGTGGGCGAAGAAGATGTAGAGCAGGTCCTCGCCGCCGGGGTTGTCCGCGCGGGCGTGGTCTGCGATGTCCTGCCGCCAGCCCATGCCGGGCCCGCCCTGTGGCCCGGTGCCGGCCAGTACCAGCCTGCGGACCAGCGCGGGCCTGGTGAGGGCCACCTCCTGGGCGACGAAGCCGCCGAGGGAGAAGCCGAGCAGGTCCGTCCTCGTCAGGCCGATCGCGTCGGCGAAGGCGATGACCTGCTGTGCGGTCTCGGCGACCGCGTGCGCGGGCAGGCCGGTGGACAAGCTGACGCCGGCGTAGTCGACGAGGATGACCTCGCGCTCGGCCGCCAGGGCATCGACGAACGCCGGGTCCCAGTTGTCGATGTTGCCGCGGAAGTGCTGCAGCATCAGCAGCGGCACGTCGCTGGCCCGCGCCGAACCGCCGGTAGGCGTAAGTAACGCCGTCGGCCGCCCGTGCGAACTGCGTCGGTGCTGTCAGTGCGGTGATCTCTGTTGTAGTCATTTCCCTGTTCCTCTCGGTGCTGACCGTTCAATATGACCGGTCATCTTGAATACTGCCCACGCTCCCCCTCATGAGGGAGTGCGATGCCTGCCTAGGAGAGCAGGCGGTCCAGAGTGATGTTCATGAAGTCATCGACCGGCCCCGTCTGGCCGGTCGCCTTCGCGCGCAGCGTCGCGCCCTCGAACCCGTCGATGAGGGTGCCCGCCAGCCGGCCAGGTTCGATGCCGGCACTGATCTCGCCGGAGCGCTGGCCCGCCGCGATGGTTTCCGCCACGGCGCCGACCCACTGGGCGAATCCGGCGTCCGCCCCGGCGCGGACTTCCTGGCCGGCGGCGGTTGACTCGGCGCTCAGCGTGCCGAGCAGGCAGCCGAACTCCAGGCCGGTCCGCATGGTCCGCTCGATCTGCCCGGCGAAGTGCCGCCGGATCCGCTCCCTGGCGGGCAGTCCCTCGTCCGCGAGCATCGACGTGTCCGTCCCCCGCACGTACCGGGCGAGGATCTCCCTCGCCAGGTCCTGCTTGCTGGCGAAGTGGTTATAGAACGACCCCTTAGGCACCCTGGCCGCCACCGTCAGGTCCTGCACGCTGGCCGCGCTGAACCCTTGCCGCCTGAAGACGTCCTCGGCGTGCTCGATGAGCTGTTCCTTAACACTGCGCTGAGGCATGCTTCCAATATGACTGGTCGTCTTGAATCTGTCAAGGTGAATCAGGGCCGGAGTGTCCCGGTTGCTGCGTATCAGAGACGCGCGGCGCTTGGGGCAGCAGCCCCTTGGCCGACAGGTGCGAGACGGCCCTGCAGGGCGAGTCCCTGGGCTATCCGGACCAGTTCGGCGCGCGGGGCGTGGGCCTGGTCGGCGGGCCAGGCCAGCACAAGGTGGGTGATCGGGTAGTCGACGACGGGGACGGCAGTGACGGCGGCGCCCAGCCGATCGGCCACGCCTTCGCCGACCACTACCACCAGCAGGCCGCGGGCCACCCGGTCGACGATGACATCGAGCGGCTCATGCGGCAGTGCGTCGCTGAACTCCGGCAGGCTGTGCAGGTCGGCCATTGCCAGCGATGACCGGGCGGCGAGGCGGTGGCCTGCGGGGAGCGCGGCCACGGGTCGTTCGTCGCCCAGTACCAGCAGTGCCAAGCCGTCGGTGGTGCTGGTCGCGCACATCAGGACGACGTCTGCGGCACCGGTGTGCAGGGCGGAGACCTCGTCGTAGCAGTAGAGGACCTCCACCGGCCCGGATCCTGGCATCTCGGCGTACGAGTTGAGCAGCCCGGTGAGCACGCTCTGACCGGCGCCGGGCCGGACGGCGAGCTTGAGCGAACCAGACTTTCCGACCCGTTGGGCCCGCCGGATCGCACCGTCCATATCCGCCAGGAGCCGCTGGCAGTCGGCCAGGAACACCTCGCCCGCCGGCGTCAGGGAGATCCGGCGGGTGGTGCGGTGGAACAGCGGGAAGCCCAGCCGCCGCTCCAGGCGTGCGATGCTGCGCGACAGCGAGGGCTGGCTGATGCCCAGCCTCTCAGCGGCGGCGCCGAAGTGCAGCGCGTCGGCCACGGTGGTGAAGTGCACCAGCTCCCGCACCTCGATCGTATTCATACCTCCCAGGGTATAAGCCGATGCCGAGGTCGTCATTGTCGCGCGACGTGATCTGGCATGAGATGGGAAACAGACGGCGGGCCGGTCAGCGTGGCCGGGAAGAACCCGCCGGACCTACCTCCTCTAGCGAAAGGCATGATCATGAAGGCGGCCGTGTATCACAACTTCGGCGGTCCTGAGGTCCTCGAAGTCGTCGAAGTACCGGAGCCGAAGATGTTCGCCGACCAAGTCAGGATCCGCATAAAGGCCGCCGCGCTCAACCCCGCTGACCTGGGCTTCCAGGCCGGCGCCGTGGACGCGCTCGTGGACTCCTTCTTCCCCGTCATCCCCGGCTGGGACGTGGCCGGGATCGTGGAGGAGACCGGTATCGGCACGACCGGGTTCAAGCCAGGGGACGAGGTCATCGGCTTCGTCCGCGGGGCCATCCAGCGCTACGGCTCCTACGCCGAACAGATCGCCGCCGAGCCTCGCCAGCTCGCACGCAAACCCGCGAACCTCGACTGGGGCCAGGCGGCGGGGCTGCCGCTGGCGGGACTGACCGCCTACCAGGCCGTGGCCCGCGCGCTCGACGTCCGCGAAGGCGAGACGGTACTGGTGCACGGCGCGGCTGGCGGCGTGGGGCATCTGGCCGTGCAGATCGCCGCGGCTCGCGGCGCCTCGGTAATCGGTACCGCGTCCGAGTCGAATCACGACTACCTGCGGTCCCTTGGCGTCCAGCCGGTGGCCTACGGTGACGGCCTCGCGGACAGGGTACGGGCGCTGGCCCCAGGGGGAGTCGATGCTGTCCTGGACACCGCCGGCCGAGGCGCCCTCGCGATCACGCAGCGCATCGGCACCGCCGACGTACGCGCCGCCTCCGTCGCCAACTCGAACGAACACCCCGGGACCATCCAGGTCTTCGCCCACCTGGACCAAGCCGACCTGGAAGCCCTCGTCGAGCTGGCCGAAGCCGGGAAGCTGTCGGTCCGCGTAGCGCGGTCCTTCCCCCTGGACCAGGCTGCCGACGCCCAGCGGCTACTCGCCGAGGGACACAGCGGCGGCAAGATCGTGCTCACGGTCGCCTGAGCCGTCACCACTGGAGGAGTTGCCTTCCATGCCCGATTCCCTCTCGGTGTCTGCACAGACCCGTATCAACGCTCCCGTGGAAAAGGCATGGCAGGTGCTGACCGACTTCGGCAGTTACCACACCTGGCATCCGATCCTGACCCTGGAGTCTCACGCCGGCCCCCTCGCCGTCGGCACCCTGCTCCACGGGCAGTCCTCCGGCGGCCCCGCCGGCGAGCAGCCGGTAGCGTTCACCATCGCGCTGGCCCAGGAACCGAACCACCTCGCCTGGACCGGCGGCGACCCCGCGGCGGTGGCCGGCCGCCATTCCTTCCAACTCGAACAGCTCGCCGATGGAACCACCGAGTTCATCGAGTCCGAGGTGTTCACCGGCCCGGCGGCGCCCGAGGTCATCGGCGGACAGTTGCCCGAGCTGCGCGCCGCGTACGAGACCTTCGGTGCGGCATTCAAGAAGTACGTCGAAGAGGGCGTTAGCTGACGATGCCAACTGAGCGATACAGGCCTGACCTGCCTGATCTCAAGCGTTAGCCGGGATGAGGTAGGAGTCGAGGTGGGAGTCGAGCGCGCCTAGTCCGGCTGAGTTGGCCAGGGTTCTGAAGCCGATGTGCCCGTCAGGACGCACCAAGACCGCGCCCTCGGTAGCCAGCCCGGCGCGCCTGGGATCGCCGGTGGCATGGCTTACCTCCACCAGCCCCCGCCACCGGCGCCGCAGGCGCGTGATGCCCGCGTCCTCGGCGGCGCCGAAGAGAAGAAGATGATGGCCCGTGCCGGCCAGCGCGGCCCGGTCCGGGTAACGGTCACCAGGAGCCGGGGTCATCGGCGCCCACGTGCCCGCGGGGTACTCGCCGACGAGAGAGCTGCCCGCGTAGGAAACGTCCAGCATCGAGCGCGACTGCACCATGGCCGCCACCTCTGCTGGCGTCGGCGGAGAAGGAACGATACCGGTCCGCGCCGACTCGACAGCACGGTATGCCAGCTGATGCAGACAGTCGGAAACCATGAGCACGTGCCGGTCGGCGGCGAGGCGCTCCGCCGCGAAGCTTTCCAGCAAGCCCGGGCGGCCGCGGCCGCGTAGCTCTAGCGCGAGCTTCCAGGCCAGGTTGCAGCCATCGTGAATACCCGAGTTCAGGCCCTCACCGCCGAATGGGCTGGATAGGTGCCCGGCGTCACCCAGCAAGAAGCACCGTCCATCGGCGAGCTGGGGGACCAGCCGACGGTGCATCCGGAACGGGGCCGCCCAGGCGACCTCCTCCACACGGATCCCCTGTGCGACCCGTCGCTCGATCATCGCGGCGACCGCGCCAGTCCCGGGATCGCTGGTCAGCCGCCGGGCCTCGCCATCGTCGAGGTCCCCCACGAAGGTGAGCCAGTGTCCGCCGGGAAGCGGCACGAGCAGGACCCAGCCTTCCGGGCTGGCGATCAATGCCCCACCGTCTCGCGGCAGGCCGCATTCCATGATCCCGCTGGCAACCATCGAGGTGCCCGGGTAGGTCGTACCCGCCAGCGTCTCGGCCATCGATTCCCGCGTCACGCTATGCGCGCCGCCGGCGCCGATGACCCAGCTTGCCTCCACAGTCTCGGCGGTCCCGTCTGCCCGCTTTAGCCCGATGAGCACGCCGTCATCCCGCTGTCTGACAGACACCGCCTCGACACCGCGCTCCACGGAGCCTCCGAGTTCCTCGACCCGGTCGGCGAGGATCTGCTCGGTCCGCCACTGCGGCAGGCTGCACTGGAATTCCCACGGGCAGTCGGCGCCGGCGAAGGCCATCTCGCTCACCAGCCGGAGCTGCGCGTCAAAGAGCCGGGCGAACCCCAGGTGCACCGATTCGGCGAGCACCCGGTCGACCACACCCGCCCTGGCGAAAATCTCCAGCGTTCCGGGTTGTATCGCGGTAGCGCGGGCCTGAGTGTGCGGGCCGGGCTCACGCTCGACGACGCGGGCCTGCACCCCCCGGCGCGCAAGCTCTATGGCCGCGAACAGCCCAGACGGCCCCGCGCCGATTATCAGTACCTCGATCGAAGCAGGCATGCTCATCACCGCTCCTCAACGTCCCCCCACTGATCGTCAGCCTACGGGGCGTGTCCGACCAGGCGCTATGCGTAGGCGATGAGAGATAATCCCCGTGGATCTCCAGCCACCGGCTCCGCAGCGTTGGCTCACCTGGCCCGAGCACCTGGGGGAGAGTGACTGAGAGGACGTCAGAGTCGATATTCACCCCTCCATTACTCAGCGTGATGCCTCCTCGGCAGAGGTGAACCGCGGCTGGGATCCCGCCGTTTCTCTGCGGTAAGTGCTCATCCCTGTAGGGCAATGCCATTAACTTAGACGCTCCCCGCCTCCGCGCCGGGCCGCGCATGCCCGTTCCGTCCGGTTTGTCCGGGCGGCACCGCGGCCCGGGACCATGATCATGCGAGTTCAGCAGCTAATACGATGCGGAATCCACATGATCATGAAAATTCCTTTCGATTACGCCGTGCCCTGCCGCGGGCGCCGCGCCCCAGCGAGCGCACGGTCCCTGCCGTCACCACCCGCCACTGAAGTCAACGGCACCGGCTGGCACGCCGTGAAGCATTTCGGCCCTCGCTGACCTGGCGGTTTCTTAGTTATCTGATGGCGTTGGCAGCATGACCAGTCTCACCAGCGTGGCATCTCTTCATCGCTGCGGCTTCATCGGGCTAGGCGCGCCTGCGCGGGCCCGCCGGCCAGCGGTGGGTCCCTTAGCCGGAACCGCCGCTCCGGGCAGTCCGGAGCGGCGGGCCGGTGATCGGGATCAGTACCGGGAGAACGGCCCCCACTGCTTGATCGCGAAGCCGTTGCCTGTGTTCTCGATCTCCAGGGCGGTATGGCCGCTGAAGTGGGCGGGCAGCATGAGGGCGTTGTTGTCGGCGGCCCAGCCGAACAGGCGGAGGCGGGTCGAGCGAGACTGGGCCGGGTCCAAGTCGAAGCAGCTGCTGGGGTCGGTGTGGATGATCTGCAGCGGGGTGTGGAGGATGTCACCGGCGAACAGCGCCCGGTCGCCGCTGGAGTTCAGCGTGATGACGGCGGTACCGGGGGTGTGGCCAGGGGCCGCCTCCAGGCGCAGGCTCGCGTCGATCGCGTGGCTGCCCTCCCACTGCTGGACCTGGCCCGCGGCTAGCACCGGGGCGATGCTGTCCTCGAACGCGTTCTCGTTCACGCCGCCGGCGATATTCGGGTTGTTGGCCGGGTTCCAGTATTCGACGTCTGCCCTGGGCATCAGGTAGGTGGCGTTCGGGAAGGTCGGCACCCACGCGCCGTCGGCCAGCCGGGTGTTCCAGCCGATGTGGTCAGTGTGCAGGTGCGTGTTGATGACCAGGTCGACATCCTCGGGCTGCACGCCGGCGCGGGCGAGGTTACCCAGGTAGTCCAGCGCCAGGTGGTCCCAGGCCTCGACGGCCGGACGGGTCTTGCCGTTGCCGATGCCGGTATCGATCAGGATCGTCCTGCCGCCGCTGCGCAGCACCCAGGTCTGCATGGCGGAGTGGACCATGGTGTCGTCGGCGCCCAGGTGGTCCGGCACGAGCCAGCCACGGTTCTCCTGCCAAGCCTGCTCCGGCATATCTGGGAAGAAATGCTCGGCTGGCATGATCGGCCCGTGCATCTCCTCGACCCGGGTGATCGTGACATCGCCCAAGGTGATCTCGCGTGTGTCCTGCATGGTGTCTCTCCTGTTCGGGCATGCGGCAGCCAGGCAGCGACGCATGCGGTGGGTTTCGGGCATGCGGCAACCAGACGGTGGCGCATGCGGTGGGTGAGGTGGGTTCTCGCCGAGATCCCGAGAGTCCGCGGCGGGCCGTTATCGGCCGGGCCGCCGTGTGTTAAATGGGTCAGTCCGCGCCGACGCGGGGCCGTGTCCGCGCCGGTCCGGCCAAGACCTTGATGGGTGCGGTGAGCTGAGCGAGCAGCATCAGCGCGGCCCGCGAGGGTGAGTCCGGCTCCGTGGTGCCGACCACCACCACCGGGCCCGGACCGTTGCTCAGCGTCTGCTGCGTGACGGTCAGCGTTCCAACCAGCGGATGGCGCATCTCGTAGTCGGCGACAGTGCACGCCTTGATCCGATGGTCGGCCCACATCGAGGCGAACTCCCCACTCTTCGCGGACAACTCACCCACCAGCGCGTGCAGCGCCGCGTCCTCCGGATGCTGACCAGCCGTCAGGCGCAGGCCCCCGACTACCGCCCGGGCCTTGCCCGGCCAGTCCGCGTACAGCTCACGGATGTGGGAGTCGAGGAACACCAGCCTGGCCATGTTCGGGCGTTCCCCGGGCCGGCCGGGAGCACCCGGATCCACATGCCCGGCGAACAGCGCGTGACCCATGCGGTTCCACGACAGTACGTCGGTGCGTCGGCCCAGAACTATCACGGGAGTGTCCCCCAGCACGTCCAGCAGTTGCCTAGTCGCCTCCGTTACCCGCTCGGGCGCTGGCTTGCGGGGGCGGGCAGGACGCCTGCCCGCACCCGCGAGATCGTGCAGGTACCGCCGCTCCGAATCGTCCAGCCGCAGCGCTCCGGCGAGCGCGTCCAGCACCTCCGCCGACGCGCTCAGCGACTGTCCCTGCTCCAGCCGCGTGTAATAGGAGGCGCTCACCCCCGCCAGCAGCGCGAGTTCCTCGCGCCGCAGGCCCGGCACACGCCGGCGGTCCCCGTAGGTAGGTACCCCGGCATCCTCGGGACGCAACTGGGAGCGCCGCGTCTGCAGGAAGTCCCCGAGAGGTGATCTCTCTTTCATGCTTCGAGTATGGGCCAGATCCGGACACGTAACCTGACCCAGCTGTGGGTAGGCAACCTCAGGGACCTCGCCGCCAAGCTCCATTCCGACGCGCTCACCGCAGCACGCGACGCCAACAAGGCGCGCGCCGAAATCCCAGGGTTAGCCCGGGGCCATGTCGACGAAGCGGCTGTAGTGGCCCTGGAAGGCCACCGTCACCGTCGCGGTCGGGCCGTTCCTGTGCTTGGCGACGATCAGGTCCGCCTCGCCCGCTCTGGGCGATTCGCGCTCGTAGGCGTCCTCGCGGTGCAGCAGGATCACGACGTCCGCGTCCTGCTCGATCGAATTATGCGCATTTATCCCATTTGCAATGAAATTGTGCGTTTCTTTAACGGTGGCATCGTAGACGGGTTGCGGGCCGAGCGGCTCTATAGAAACGATCTTGTCCCAGAAGACATCGTTCGACGCGATCTCGCGCAATGCCTCGGAGCCCAGAGCGTCCGCGCAGCGCATGAGGCGCTCCCGTGAGGGGCAGCACTTATAGAGCGTTGTGCCGCAGTAGTTCGTCCCGATGGCGGCTTGGAACTGCCGCTCTGTGAGCCCGGCTCGCACTCGCTCCGACTTGACCAGGTTCCAAACACCAAGTGGCACCGTGTCTACGTTGGTGTTGGTGGTCCTGGCAGCCACCCAGGCGCCCAGCTCCCGCGCGGTCTCCCCGCGCCTGCCGTGGACCCCGACCCGAGCGCAGAAGGTGCGGAGGCTCGGCGCGTCAGCCACGATCACGTGGTAGTTGGGGGCGTATCCGGCCTTCTGGACCTGCCGGATGCGGGCGATTATCCCGAGCCTGGCCAGCAGGTGCGCGACACCATCCGCGAGATCCCTGCTCGCCGTCGCGTAGTACACCTTGGCCGTGGAATTGCTGTGCGGCAACCAGACACACCCATCCGTTGCCCAAAGGTGCCGGAGGAAGACGCAGATCTCGTCGTCGCTAGCCGCGTAAAGGGCATTCGGCAGGCGCTTGTCATGCGCGCCCCTGTACTCGATCCCGAGCTCGCGGAACCAGTCGTGAATCGGGTTTCCACGTCCGTGAGTGCAGTGCGCGGGGGCAGGCAGGTAGCTGTGCCACCAGGTCTGCTGCGCGACCCGCCGGGGGGTGATATCGAACTCGGCCGCTGCCGCAGCCTCGACGAAGTCCAGGTTCTCCGGGTCATTCGAGGTGTAGTGCACAGGCTGCCGCTTAATGACGCAGCCATCCCCGAGCAGGTGCGCCAGGAGTCCAATCCGATGCTCGGACCAGCCAAGGCCGGCCGCCATCGGGGCCGGGATACGGCGGGGGATCGCGAGACGGTCACCCGTCCGCAGCTCACCCAGGGGGGTCCAGCCCGAGAAGGTGAGGAAGGGATGGTTAGCGGTTGCCTTAACCTCGCGACCAGAAGCCAGCCGGAGCAGGAACACGTCCTTAGTGCCTGATTCGAAGACGTTCGTGATAGGCGCCGAGACGAGCTGATGCCGCTCATCGAGCGACCACACCGGGACATCTTTCCAACCTTCGCGCAGCAGTTCCTCGAAGGTAACCGGAGTGCCTGTGTCCGCGCGGAGCAGCGTCGTGTCGGCGGTCATGCACCCCGACTCGCGCAGATCAGAAAGCATCGGCTTTTTGTCCTGGCGCTGCTCAGGGCCTCGGTTGAGCTGCGACAACGCGACGACAGGAACCTCGAGTTCCTTGGCCAGGAGCTTCAGCGACCGGGACATCGCCGAGACTTCCTGCTGGCGGCTCTCCACCTTTCCCGGGGTGGACATCAGCTGCAGGTAGTCGATGATCACGAGCTTGAGGTCGTGGCGCTGCTTGAGCCGACGGCACTTGGCGCGGATCTCCATCAGCGACATGTTCGGCGAGTCGTCGATGAACAGCGGCGCGTCCGCGACCTCGCTCATCCGCTTGGCCAGCCGCCCCCAGTCGTCGTCGCTCATCTGCCCGGTGCGCATCACGTGCATCGGCACCCTGGCCTCGGCCGACAGGAGCCGCATCGTGATCTCGTTCCGCCCCATCTCCAGCGAGAAGACGACGGTGGGCAGGCCGTGCCGAATGGTGGCTGAGCGCGCGAAGTCGAGCGCCAGAGCCGACTTGCCGACGGCAGGCCTTGCCGCGATCACGACCATCTGGCCCGCGTGCAGGCCGTTGGTCAGGGCATCCAGGTCGGAGAAGCCGGTGGGGACCCCGCTGATGCCGCCGCCGTGGGCGCCGATCGCCTCGATCTCCTCGAGGGCCGCGGGCATGATCTCGGAAAGCGGGTGGTAGTCCTCGGCGATCCGGCGGTCGGTGATCGCGTACACCTCGGCCTGGGCACGGTCGACGAGCTCGTCGGCGTCGCCGTCACCGGCGTAGCCGAACTGGACGATCCGCGTGCCCGCCTCCACGAGCCGCCGCAGGACCGCGCGCTCCCTGACGATCCGCGCGTAGTAGCCGGCGTTGGCCGCGGTGGGCACCGACGCGATCAGCGTGTGCAGGTACGGGGCCCCGCCGATGCGGGGCAGCTCGCCGCGCCTGGTGAGCTCGTTGGAGACGGTGATCGCGTCGGCGGGCTCGCCGCGGGCGTACAGGTCAAGGATCGCCTCGTGCACGAGCTGGTGCGCCGGGCGGTAGTGGTCGGTCGGCCTGATGACCTCGATAACGTCGGAAATGGCGTCCTTGGACAGCAGCATCCCGCCAAGGACGCACTGCTCGGCGGCGACGTCGTGCGGGGGCATCCGCTCGAACTCCTCGCCACGCTGCGGCAGCTCGGTAACGCTCAACGGACGCCTCCCTCCCCACGCGTAACGCCCCACCCCCGGGTCGACACCGTTCTACCAAACGGGTCTGACATCGGGGGCTCTGACATTCTGGCGTCCCGCGACGAGAGTGCCAACACGAGTTTGTGGATAACTTGTTGAGAACCTGTGGCAAGGTTGTGCGCAGCCGGTGGATTAGGCTGTGGACGGCTGGCCTGCACGCCTCGGGCAACAGGCACTGATCTGCGCGAACGAAATCCACCGGGTGTGCAGGAGAAAAAGTCGGCCAGATTTTGCCGGCGACCCGCGCCGAAGTTATCCACAAAGAAATGCACAGGCCGCATCAGCTTGCCTGTGGAAAACATGTGCGGGCAGGGTGTCGGCAGGGCTTTTCCCCACATCCAGAACGGATGCGGCCTACTCTGCCCAGGCACGCCGAATTCGCCCGGCGGGCACGCGCGCAGGAGCACCGCAGACCCAGGGAACAAGCCGCACCCGCGATCCCGGCCGGCTATCATTCGCCTGTGTGTTCGAACACGGGGGACGCTATCGACCGCATCGCGGCGGCGATTGACCAGCTAGCGAGCGATGCCCAGGACGCTAAAGCCGGGACAGGCGAGGGTGAGCTGGCCACGCGGCTAGCCACTCTCTGGCAGATGGTCAGCGATCTTGACCCCGAGCTCGCACGGCGCGCGCGGCGGTACACGGGACCAGTCGACGGCGGGCCCTCGGCATGAGGGCCCGCCGTCGACTGATCAACTGTGGACACAGCACTCTTCCTGTGGAAAACGGATTGCCTGTGGAAAGTGCTGTGGATAGAACAGCCCTGTGGGCTGTGGATAACTAGGCGCCGGTGACTTCGATGCCCATCGAGGCGGTCACCTCGGGGTGCAGCCGGACCTGGACCTTGTACGAGCCCGCCGCCTTGATCGGGTCGGGCACGAAGATCTTCCTGCGGTCGATCTCGGGCCCTCCGGCGGTGCGCACCGCTTCCGCGATGTCGGTCGCGCCGACCGAGCCGAACAGCCGGCCGTTCGAGCCTGCCCGCCGCCTGAGCCGGACCGTCAGCCGCTGGAGCTGGCCGGCGACCGCCTGCGCGTCCTCGAGGGTACGGATCTCACGCGCCGCGCGGGCCCGCTTGATCAGGTCGACCTGCTTCTCCCCGCCGCGCGTCCACGAGATCGCGAACCCGCGGGGCAGCAGGTAGTTACGGCCGTAGCCCGCCGCAACGTCCACCACGTCACCGGGGGCGCCGAGGCCACCGACCTCCTGGGTCAGGATCAGCTTCATGCGAGACATTGGTCAGTTCCTCCCTTGCCCTAGCGAGCCGTGCTGGTGTACGGGAGCAGCGCCATCTCGCGCGCGTTCTTGATCGCGGTCGCGACGTCACGCTGGTGCCGGGTGCAGTTCCCGGTGACCCGGCGCGCACGGATCTTGCCGCGGTCGGAGATGTACTTGCGCAGAAGGCCCGTGTCCTTGTAGTCGACGTAGCTGATGCGCTCCTGGCAGAAGACGCAGACCTTCTTCTTAGGCTTGCGAATTGGAGGCTTCGCCATCGTGGTGCTCCTTAGGAGAGCCCCGCGTGATGCGGGGATGGTCGGTATCTGTTGCTTACTTGTTAAAACGGCGGTTCGTCGGAGTAGCCGCCGCCAGCGGCGCCATCGGACGCCCACGGGTCCTCGTTCCGGCCGCTGCTACTAGCGCCGCCGGACGACCCCTGGCCGCCGCTGTAACTACCACCGCTGCGGTTGCCACCGCCGAACCCGCCTTCGCCGCCACCGCGGCTTGCCCGGTTGACCTTGGCGGAAGCGTTCCGCAGGGACGGGCCGACATCGTCGACCTCGACCTCGTAGACGGTCCGCTTCTCGCCTTCCTTGGTCTCATAGTTCCGCTGCCTCAGCCGGCCGGTCACGATGACCCGCATCCCGCGCTGCAGTGACTCGGCGACGTTCTCCGCCGCCTGCCGCCACACGTTGCAGCTGAGGAAGAGGCTGTCGCCGTCCTTCCACTCGTTCGTGGCGTTGTCCCGGATCCGAGGCGTCGAGGCGACCCGGAAGGTCGCGACCGGCTGACCGGATGGGGTGAATCGGAGTTCCGGGTCGGCGACGAGGTTGCCGACGACCGTGATGGGGGTGTCTCCTGCCGCCATAGTGGCGCTCCCGGTCCTAGCAGAACTGATGGATGAGTGTTACTAGCGGTGCTCGGGCCGCAGGACCTTGGTCCGCAGCACGCCCTCGTTGAGGTTGAGCTGGCGGTCGAGCTCCTGGACGGTGCCAGGCTCCGCGGTCAGGTCGACAACGGCGTAGATGCCTTCAGGCTTCTTGTCGATCGGGTAGGAAAGCCGGCGCTTCCCCCAGATGTCGAGCTTGCCGACCTTACCGCCATCGGTGGTCACGACCTTGAGGAACCCTTCGAGCGACGGCTGGACCGTACGCTCCTCGAGGTTCGAGTCGAGGATGATCATGATTTCGTAGTGGCGCATTCGCGCTCCTCCTCTGGACTAACGCGGTCACGGCCTTTCCGTGACAGGAGGCATCGGGGAGGTGAAGTCCCGCCCGCAGCCATTAACAGTACCAAGGCCCTACGACAATCTGAGCCAGAATCAGGTCTGGCCCTGTTCACCAGGCAGCGAAACAGGGAACATTGAGAGGGAAACCAGACGATGGATTCCCCCAGGAGGCCGTCATGGCAGGCACCATGAGAACCGGCAGGGCAGGACGCGTTCCGCGGCTGAACCTCAACTCCGACGGGCGACCGCACCCGCTGCTCAACGCGGCGAGCTTCTTCATCCTCGTCATCGGTCTGTTCTCGTTCGCGCTCGGCCTGTTCCTCAGGACCGGCCCGAGTGGATCCCACACCTGGGCGGTGGTAGCCGCGGTCACGGGACTCGCTGGCCTGTTGATCGGCCTGTTCCTCCAGATGATGTCGGCGACCCGGGAGGAGCGGGTCATCATCGTCGCCGGGATCATCGCGTCCTTCATCGGCCTGGCCCTTGGCCTCGCCCACGGCGGCTTGAGTTAGTCACTGAGCGCAGGAAAGACGGATCGCCAGCGGCTAGGCTGGCCGCATGATGCGGATAGGCGGGCATTTCCACTCCGACAACCCACTGGAGGACGCGGTCGCGTGCGGCGCCCGCGTGGCGCAGTTCTTCCTCGGTGATCCCCAGGGGTGGAAGGGACCGGTGATCCCTGGCGATGACCCCGGCGCGCTCCGCGACGCCTATGCCGCGGCCGACGTGGACGTCTACATCCACGCGCCGTACGTGATCAACGTGGCATCCACCAACAACCGGATCCGCATCCCGAGCAGGAAGCTGCTCGACCAGCAACTGAAGGCCGCCGCCGCGATCGGCGCCAAGGGGCTCATCGTCCACGGCGGCCACGTCACCGGTGACACTGATCCTGCCGCCGGCGTCGCGAACTGGGTCAAGGCGATCGAGCAAATCGAGCGGCCGCTGCCGATGCTCATCGAGAACACCGCCGGAGGTAACGGCGCGATGGCCCGCTCGCTCGAAGCGATCGCGCGGCTTTGGGAAGGGGTCAGCGCGGCGGCGGATGGCGCCAGTGCCGAGGGGAACGGCGAGGTCGGGTTCTGCCTGGACACCTGCCACGCGAACTCCGCCGGCATCGAGCTTGCCGACGCGGTTGACCGGGTTAAGGCGATCACCGGCAGGATCGACCTGGTGCACTGCAACAACTCACGCGACGAGTTCGGCTCTGGGGCGGACAGGCACGCCAACTTCGACTCGGGCACGATCGACCCGCAGGCGCTCCTCGACGTGGTGCGTGCCGCCGGTGCCCCCGTGGTCTGCGAGACCCCCGAGCCGGGGCTTGCCGACGACATCGCCTGGCTCCTGGCACGAATCGACGGTTAGCCGGCGGCGGCCTCCACCGGGTGACGGATGACGCGGTGCCACGTGACGGCCAGCCGGTCAGGCGCCCGGTCAAGAACGCCGCCTGCCGGGTCATCGTTGACACCGGAGGCTCGCACCCGGTCCCTGGCCGGCTGCAGGATGTCCACGACCACCGTGGACGCGAGCAAGGCGAGCGTCACCAGCCGCGCGCCGAGGATGGCGAAGTACCAGCCGGTGCTGACGCCTGCTGGCGGCTGGTACATGTAGACGAAGTAGCCCCAGATGCCGAGGAAGTAGGCGACCTCGGCCAGCTGCCACAGGACGTAGGCCCATATCCGGGGCCTGGCGAGCACGGCGAGCGGCACCAGCCAGATCACGTACTGCGGCGACCACACCTTGTTCAGGATGAGGAACGAGGCGAGCAGCAGGAAGCAGAGCTGTGGCAACCGCGGCCGGCGCGGCGCGGCGAGCGCGAGCACGGCGATGAGCACGCAGGCGACCGCGAAGGCACCGGAGGAGATGAGGTTCAGCTCGCCGAGCGTGGAGTTGCCGACCACCGGCACGTGGTAGTTCTCGAACAGGTACCAGACCGAGCCCCAGTCGGCGCCGCGAGACCGGCTGAACGCGTAGAACTCGGCCCAGCCTGAGGTCGCGGTCAGCGCGACAGGAACGTTGATCGCGAGCCAGGCGATGAGCCCGCCCGCGAGCGCCTTGCCGAACTCGCGCAGCTTCCCCGCGCGCAGGCACAAGAGGAACAGCGCGCCGAAGAACATCAGCGGGTAGAACTTCGTCGCCACGGCGAGGCCGAGCAGCACCCCGGCCAGCCAGGGCCTGCGTGCCGCCCAGGCGGCCAGGCCGCAGGCGGTGAGCGCCATGGCGAACAGGTCCCAGTTGATGTAGGCGGCCAGGATGAGCCCGGGCGACAAGGCGACCATCAGGGCAGCCTTCCAGCCCGCGCCGCCGCCTTCCCGATGGGCCGTGGCCGCCGTCGCGAGCACCCCGACGATCAGGCAGACCGCCAGCATCAGGACCGTCACTTCGTAGAAGTCCTTGCCGCGGGCGTAGGCGTCGGCGACTGAGTGCACCGCCCACGAGGCGGCCTGCATCATCCAGCCCATCAGGACCGGGTACTCGACCGGATGCCCGTAGTAGGGCACCTTGCCCGCCGACAGCTGCTCGGTGTAGTAGAGCGGGTAGATGTCGGTGTAGCAGGCGTCGCGGAACTGGCCGGTGAAGCTGTTCCACGCGCCACCGGAACTGCACGGCAGCTTCTGCGCGTAGCCGAGCAGCGCCGCCAGCACGGACGCGGCAACGCCCACGCCGACAAACGCCGGATACCGGTACCGCACTGCCGCGCCCCCGCTTCTGATGTTCGCCTCCTGGCCTATTCTGCCTTGGCGGCGCGCTTCTTGTGCCTACGCCGCCGGGACGTCGTCGTCCACAGCAGCGAGCCTGGCAGCGCCATCAGCCCGCCGCCGATGGCTAGGCCGCCCTGAGTGGTGCTGGCCGTCGGCGTACTGTTGTTCGGAGAGTTACCGCCGTTGCAGGTGGGATCTCCCTGGAACTGGCAGGTGGCCGTCGGCGTCGGGGTTTGGAACCCGCCAGGGCCGCAGGTGGGATCTCCCTGGAACTGGCAGGTGGCCGTCGGCGTCGGGTTGTTCCCGTTGCCGTTCCCGTTGCCGTTCCCGTTGTTGCCGTTCCCGTTGTTGCCATTGCCGATCCCGTTGCCGCAGACCCAGTTGTCCTTCGAGTCGAATGTGCAGTTCTTCGACGCCGGCGTCGGGCAGCCCTTCATGACAATGGAGACCGTCTGGCCATTGAACGTCTCGGTGCAGTGGGACTTCTTCGCTGCCTTCGTTACCTGTCCCATCAGGTTCCACGTCTGGCCGGTGAAGGCCGGGTTGGTCGAGAAGAGCGTCGGCGTCGGCGAGAACTCCGCCTCGGCGAAGGTGTTCCAGATCTTCGCGGGCCAGAAACCACCGAAACCGCCGCCGCCGAGCATCGACAGGTTGTTGGGATAGTTGTTGGACTGCGAGATGGTGAACATGCCGACCACGAGTGTGTACTGCGTGGTCGAGCCGATGAAGAAGCCCGCGTGGGAGCTGGAGGTCGTTCCGGTCTTGCCGATGACCGTGCCGGGGGCCTGCTGGCCGAAGGTGACCGTCTGGGCGGCCGTACCGTCGATGGTGGTTTGCTCCATCGCGTACTGCACCTGCGCGTCTTGGCTCGGATTAAGCACGGTCTGCACAGCGACCCGTGGCATCTGCTCGGTGCCGTCGCCCTGCTGCCAGTACTTGATGACGTGCGCCTGGTGGTACATCCCGTTGTCGGCGATGGTGGCGAGCATCGTGGTCTGCTCGTTGACCGTGAGCGGGGCGATACCGAGGGCCATACCGGAGTCACCGATGAAGCTGTGCAGCCCCGATCCGCCTTCGGAGTATGGGTTGAGGTTCACGCCGAACTGACCCGCCATGGTGTAGACGTTGTTCGTGCCAACCCGGTGCGCCAGGTCGCTGAACCCGGTGTTCGAGGACTGCGCGAGCGCGTCCTGCACGTTGTCGCCGTAGGCGGGAGCGCCAGTGGATGCCTTGCCGAGGTTCTTCCCGATTAGCTCGCCCCCGTCGTTTTCGACCTTTTCCGCGCCAGGCTGGGAGCAGCCGTTGTTGAGGTTGCCTGGCAGCTCGTACGTCCCTTGAGAGATCGGCACGGAGTAGGTCACGGGCGAGTCAGGCGCGATGCACTCGTAGGGGCTTGTGTCCAGCGTGCTGGTCTTGACGTTCATGCCCTGAGAGACCGCGGTGGCGAGCACGTAAGGCTTGAACGACGACCCGACCTGCTCCCTGGCGTAGACGGCCGTGTTGACGTCACAGTCCGCCGCCGCGCACGCCTTGGCGGACAGGTTCTGGCCCTTGCCCGGGTACTCCGCGATGACCTCGCCGGTCTTGGGGTCCTGCAGTTCGGCACCGACGAGCGCCCACGACGGGAGCGACGTCACCGTGGCGCCGGAAGTGTTGCTGATCGACTGCGAGTTCAGGTTCTCGCTGACCGCCTTGTACATCTCTTGTTCCATCGAGCGGCTGATCGTCGTCACGACCTTGAGGCCGCCGGTCTCCAGTTCCTGCTGCGAGAGGCCGTCGCCGTTGGGCTTGGCGGCGGTGAGCTCGTTCTCGACCTGAGACATGATGTAGGGCGCCCACGGGTCGCTGTTGTTAGCCATGATCGACGTGCCCGACGCGGCGCCGCCGGACTGGTCGGTCAGCAGCTTGGGGAACGTCATCGTGCTCATCTGCGCCTGGGTGATGTATTTGTCGTCCACCATCTGCTGGAGCACGTACTGCCAGCGGACCTTGAGCGCGGCCCTGTTCGAAAGCAGCGGGTAGGTCGACGGCTGCTGGATGATCCCGGCGATGACCGCGTCCTGCGCGACGGTCAGCTGGGACACCGGCTCGCCGAAGTAGGTCTGCGCGGCGGCCGCGACCCCGTAGGAGTTCTCGCCGAGGTAGATCAGGTTCAGGTAGTTGGTCAGGATCCACGGCTTGGACTTGCTCGCGGACAGCTTCTGGGCGATGAAGATCTCCTTGATCTTCCTGCTGGCCGTCTGCTGGGTGCCGACGCCGGCGTAGTAGCCCCGGACGAACTCCTGGGTGATCGTGGACCCGCCGTTTGTGTCGCCGCTGCTCGTCACGTCGTGGATGGCGGCGCGCAGGATGCCGGTCGGCGAGATGCCGCCCTCGGTCCAGAAGTTCTTGTCCTCGGCGGCGACTACGGCGTTCTGCAACTGCTGCGGAATCTGCGCGTAGGTGAGGTCCTGCCGGTTGGTGGCGCCGAACGTGCCGAGGACCGTCTTGCCGTCCGAGTAGTAGACGGTCGTGTTCTGGTAGTTGGCGGACGCGAGCGCGGCGGGGATCGTCGCGCTGCTCGACAAGTACTGATAGCCGCTGTACATGGCAATCACGAAGATGACGAACACGCCGCCGGTGAGGGCGAGCGCCTTCTTCCATGTCCAGTGGCGCCACCAGTTGCCCTTGCGCTTGCCGTTCCTGCCGCGCGGCCCCTGGGGACCGCCGGGCCGGACGGGACCGCCAGGGCCGAAGGGACCACCAGGACCGCCGGGGCCAGGGCCGAAGGGGCCGCCGGGGCCGGGGCCGTACCCGGCCGGACCGCCGGGCCCTGGAGGCATCGGGGCACCGTACCCGCCGGGACCACCAGGAGCGCCGCCGTAGACGGACGTCGGGTTACCACCAGGACCGTAGCTGCCGACAGTGGTCGCGCCGATGGCGGCGGGGCCGACAGTGGTCGCGCCGATGGCGGTCGCGCCCGCGGCGGGCACACCGGGAGCGGGCACGCCGGGGGCGTTGGCGGCCGGCGCCTGGCCGGGCCGCCCGTTCGCGCCTGGCTTGTTCTCCCAGCCCCGTCCGTCGGAAAAGTAGCTGTAGCCAGGATCCTCGTGCGAGCCACCCGCTGCCGGGCGGACCGCGCGTTGCATGCCGGTCTCGTAGTTCGAGTCGATGGCCGAGTCACGCCAGAAGCCGTCGTTCCCCCACCCCTCGGGTGCCGGGTACTTGGCGGCGTTACCGTCCGCGCCCTGTGCGTTACCGCCCGCGTCCTGTCCGGCGGCGTCTGGCGCCTGGGCCCCCTGCTCGTCAGCTCCCCGCGCACCAGCGGGCCCGAAATGCGACCCGTCAAAGTCGTTGCTACTCACACGTCCTCGCAGTGGCTGTGAGCGAGCCCTTATGCCCCGACCCTGGAGGGGATAATGTCGGCGCCGTCCGGGCACGCCCGTGGCTGAAAAGGCGGAGCCAGGTCTCGCCGAACCCACACGTTACATGCTGGCGTGAACTGCCCCGGCTAGTTCGGACCTACTCGACGTCCTCGTCGCGCGGGCGGCTCACCAGTCCCAAGCACGTACGACGTGGCGAGGTGGTTCCAGCCACAACTTTGGCAGACCTCGACCACATACACCCGGAATTCGCCGTATTCGGCAGCCATCTCCATCAATTCAGCGGTTTTCTTAACCCTTCCCGCATACTGTCCGAGTTCGTCTCCGTACACATAGGTAACGTGTGTGACGTTCGTCTTACGGCAGATCGGGCAGCGCTCATCGGTGGGCTCGCCGTGGTATTTGGCCGCGCGCAGCAAGTACGGGTGCGCGTCGCAGGCATCCGCCACCGTGGTGTGGCCAGAGCGTACGGACGCGAGCGCGGCGCGCCGGGCAAGCGCGTAATCCACCACGGATCGTCGAACGGCTATGCCTGCCATGCCCCTCAGGGTACGTCGGGAACACCGCGCCATCGATACCTGTTCGCAACCTGGCGACCCCCCTGCAGGTGAACAGCCGGTTGCCCGCCGGGGAACGGTCGCCTATGCTGAAGACCGTTACGCCGATATATCGAACCGAGATATCGGCATGAGATATCGTCTAGATACACACAAACCCTACCCACCGGGGGGATCCGTGGGCCGGAACCGGACTGCCGTCCTTGAGTTCGCCGTCCTTGGGCTGCTGCACAGAACGCCCATGCACGGCTACGAGCTCAGCAAGCAGCTCAACATGCTGCTCGGCACGTTCCGCGCACTCTCCTACGGAACCCTGTACCCCTGCCTGACCAAGCTGTACGCGGAGGGCCTGATCACCAAAGAAGGTGACGAACCCGACAGCCAACGGCCGGCAAGGGCGCCAGGCAGGTCGAAGATCGTGTACCGGCTGACGGCCGAGGGCAAGGAGCGGTTCCAGGACCTGCTCACCCACCCCGGCTCCGGTGCCTGGGAGGACGACGAGTTCGGCGTCCACTTCGCGTTCTTCGGCCAGACCCGGGCGGACATCCGGCTGCGGATCCTGGAGGGCAGGCGGAGCCGGCTCGAAGACCGGTTGGAAGGACTGCGCGCGGCGCTCGCGCGCACGCGCGAGCGCGTGGACAGCTACACGCTCGAACTGCAGCGGCACGGCCTTGAAGCCGTGGAGCGCGATGTCCGCTGGCTGAATGAGCTGATCGCCGAGGAGCGGCGGTCAGAGGCAAGCGGCGCCGCGGGCGGACCCTACCCGCCGGCGGAGCCGACCGTCATAAATCCCGGAATAGATCGCGGAAGCGAGAAGGAGTCATCCTGATGGGTGCCAATAAAGTGCGCGTGGCCATCGTGGGGGTGGGCAACTGCGCGAGCTCGCTCGTCCAGGGCCTCGAGTATTACAAGGACGCCGCCGACGACGCGCGCGTCCCCGGCCTTATGCACGTGCGGTTTGGCGAGTACCACGTGTCGGACGTCGAGGTGGTCGCCGCCTTCGACGTTGACGCCAAGAAGGTTGGCCTGGACCTCAGCGAAGCGATCTTCGCCAGCGAGAACAACACCATCAAGTTCGCCGACGTCCCGCCGACCGGCGTGATCGTCCAGCGTGGCCACACGCATGACGGCCTCGGCGAGTACTACCGCGAGATCATTACCGAGTCCGACGACCCCGCCGTTGACGTGGTGGCGGCGCTGCGCGAGGCCCGGGTCGACGTGCTCGTCTCGTACCTGCCGGTCGGCTCGGAGCAGGCGGACCGCTTCTACGCCCAGTGCGCGATCGATGCCAAGGTGGGCTTCGTCAACGCGCTGCCGGTGTTCATCGCCTCCGATCCCACCTGGGCGAAGAAGTTCGAAGAGGCCGGCGTGCCGATCGTCGGCGACGACATCAAGTCGCAGGTCGGCGCCACGATCACGCACCGCGTGATGGCCAAGCTGTTCGAGGACCGCGGCGTCGAGCTGCTGCACACCTACCAGCTGAACGTCGGCGGCAACATGGACTTCATGAACATGCTGGAGCGCAAGCGCCTGCAGTCCAAGAAGATCTCCAAGACCCAGTCGGTGACCTCCCAGATCCCGCACGAGATGGCGAAGAGCGACGTCCACATCGGCCCGTCCGACCACGTGCCGTGGCTCGACGACCGCAAGCTCGCCTTCGTCCGCCTCGAAGGCAGGTCCTTCGGCGACGTGCCGCTGAACCTGGAGTACAAGCTCGAGGTGTGGGACTCGCCGAACTCGGCCGGCGTCATCATCGACGCCCTGCGCGCCTGCAAGATCGCCAAGGACCGCGGCATCGGCGGTCCGGTCATCTCGGCCAGCTCCTACTTCATGAAGTCCCCGCCTGAGCAATTCGGCGACGACGTGTGCCACGACCTGGTGGAGAAGTTCATCAAGGGCGAGGTCGCCCGGTAGAAAGAACAAGGGCGGCCAGAACGGGTTCGTACTTCGCCTGGAAGGGCACCGCGTCTTCACTTAGGCGTGGCTAGGGGAACGCTGAACGCCGCACTAAGCTGAACGGGTGTCCGTAGGCGCTGATGCTGTGACGGAAGGCAGGCGGTCCTCATTCTTGGCCGACCTGAAGGACGTCCTTGCCGAGCGTGACTTCCGGAAGCTCTTCGCCGCCCGCCTGGTCTCCCAGGCGGGCGACGGCGTTTTCAACGCCGGCTTCGCCGCCTACGCGTTCTTCAGTGCGCAGTCGTTCCCCAACCCGGCGGCCGCGGTCTACGCGTTCACCGTCCTGTACGTTCCTTACTCGCTGATCGGCCCGTTCGCCGGGGTATTCATCGACCACTGGTCGAGAAGGCAGATCATCGTCTACGGCGCGCTGATCAGGTCCGTGATGGTCGCCATCGCCGGGTTCGTCGTCCTTGGCGGCCAGACCGGCGTCCCGCTCTACGTCAGCGCGCTGGCCGTCCTCGGCGTGAACCGGTTCTTCCTCAGCGCGGTCTCGGCAGGCACTCCGCACGTGGTGCAGCACGACAAGCTGGTCATGGCCAACGCGGTCGCGCCCACCTCGGGCACGATCGTCGGCTTCGTCGGCGCCGTTGTCGGCCTCGGGGTCCACCTGGTCACCGGCGGCGGCCTGGCGGGAAGCGCCGCGACGCTGTGGTTCGCCGGCGCCTGCTACGTGGTGGCGAGCCTGCTCGGTACCCGGCTGGCCAAGAACCTGCTCGGCCCGTCAGTGACGACGGCCGCCGGCCGGCCGGGCTCCGGGGAACGGGCCAGCGTCACCGGCGAGCTCAGGGATGTCTTCGTCGGCCTCGTCGAGGGGCTCAAGCATCTCAACCAGCGGAGAAGGGCCGCCTACGCCCTCGGCGCCATCGCCGTGCACCGCGCGCTGTACGGCACGCTGCTCGTCGAGGCGCTGCTGCTTTACCGCAACTACTTCTACTCGGGTGGCAACGGGAACAAGGCGCTCGGCAGCGTCACCCTGCTGGTAATCACGTCGGCGATCGGCTTCGGCCTCGCCGCGGTGGTGACACCGCAGGGCGTCAAGCGGCTGACCAAGGACCAGTGGATCGCCATCTGGCTGCTCATCGGCGGCGTGGTGACGATCATCCTCGGCCCCACGTTCGACAAGTACACGTATCTGGTGCTCGGCTTCGCCCTTGGCCTGTCCGCGCAGTGCGTCAAGATCTGCGTGGACACCACCGTGCAGCAGACGGTGGACGACGCCTACATGGGCCGGGTCTTCTCGCTCTACGACATGCTTTACAACGTCGCCTACGTCGTCGGCCCGGCGATCGCCATACCGTTCCTGCCGGAGACGGGCAAGTCCTACCTGGTGATCCTCGTCGTCGGCGCGTGCTACGTCGCGGCGAGCGGGCTGTACGCCGCGCTCACCATCAGGAGGCAGAAGGGGGAACCTCAATCCCCTCCCGCCCGGCCCACGCAAGCAGTTCCGCGGTAGCCCGCTCACGGCCGAGCATGCCCTCGGACAGCCGGAGCTCGAGCAGGAAGTTCCACGCCTTGCCGACCAGCGGCCCCGGTGCGAGCCCGAGGATCCGCATGATCTCCTCGCCGTCGAGCTCCGGCCTGATCTTGTCGAGTTCCTCCTGCTCGCGCAGGACCTCGATCCGCGCCTCGAGCGCGTCGTAGGTCGCCGCCAGGCGGGCGGCCTTCCTGGCGTTCCGCGTGGTGCAGTCGGCCCTGGTCAGCGCGTGCAGCCGGGTCAGCAGGTCACCGGCGTCGCGTACGTACCTGCGCACCGCCGAGTCGGTCCACTCGCCGTCGCCGTAGCCGTGGAACCGCAGGTGCAGCTCCACGAGCTTGGACACGTCGGCGACGACCTCCTTGGGGAACCGGAGCTCGGTCAGCCGCTTGCGCGCCATCTTCGCGCCGACGACCTCGTGGTGGTGGAAGGCCACCTTGCCGCCTGGCAGCAGTGACCTGGTGCGCGGCTTGCCGATGTCATGCAGGATCGCCGCGAGCCGCAGCACCAGGTCAGGACCGAGCCCGTACCTGGGCTCCAGGTCGATCGCCTGGCGCAGCACGATCAGCGAGTGCGTGTAGACGTCCTTGTGCCGGTGGTGCTCGTCGACTTCCATCCGCAGCGCGGGCAGCTCCGGGAGGATGACCTCGGCCACGCCGGTGCGCACCAGCAGGTCGAGTCCCGCCTCGGGCACGTCCGTCAGCATCAGCTTGGTGAGCTCGTCGGTGATCCGCTCCGCCGACACGATCGACAGGCGCGATGCCATGGCGCGCATCGCCGCCTGCACCTCACCGACCACCGTGAACCCGAGCCTGGCGGAGAACCGCGCCGCCCGCAGGATGCGCAGCGGGTCATCGGAGAAGGAGTCCTCCGGCCGCCCCGGCGTCCTTATTACCTTTTCCCGCAGCGCCGCAAGGCCGCCGAACGGGTCGACGAGCTCGAAGGAGGGCAGCCGCGCCGCCATCGCGTTGATCGTGAAGTCCCGCCGCTCCAGGTCCGCGACGAGCGACGTGCCGTACTTCACCTCAGGCTTGCGTGACGCGCGGTCGTACGCCTCGCTCCGGTAGGTGGTGATCTCAAATATCTCGTCGCCCTTGCGCAGGCCGATCGTGCCGAACTCGATCCCCACGGTCCACGTCCTGTCCGCCCACGCGCGCGTGATCTCAAGTACCCGGTCGGGCGCGGCGTCCGTGGTCAGGTCCAGGTCCTTCGGCCGCCCGCCGAGGAACACGTCACGCACCGGCCCGCCGACCAGCGCGAGCTCGTGCCCCGACCTGGCAAAAAGTTCGCCGAGTGCGGCCACGGTGGGCGAGGTGTTGGCGCGCAGCAGGGCTGCGGCGGCCTTACTCTGGTCGGCGCTCAAGGTAGCCTTCTGGGCGACGGAGGTGGATTCTGACACGGGCATTCAGGGTATCTACCCCAACCCTTTGTAGCGAACGGCCATAACATGCAAACCGTGCGCCCTGTCCTTCGCACCCTTGTTGCGTTGATCGCTGTCCTGCTTGCCGCTCTCGTTCCGCTGCTCGCGGGGGCGCCAGGGGTGCAGGCTTCCACCGGCGACGTTCAACAGCGCTCGCTCGCCGTTGCCGTCACCGGGATCACGCCCACGGTCCCTGGCCCGAACTCCACGGTCACGGTGAGCGGGACGATCGCCAACCATACCGGGTCGGCTGTTGACGGTGTCACGGTGCAGGTCATGACGAGCACCATGTGGTTCCAGTACCCGGAGCAGATGACGGAGTTCACTAGGGGCACCGCGACGGGCACCGTCGCCCTGCCGCAGCAGCTACAGCAGGCGGGAACGCCGTACCAGGTGACCGCTACGGTCCCGAACGGCGGGACCGCGCGCTGGAGCGTGTCGTTCCCGGCCGGCGCCTTCTACGACCAGTTCGGTGTCTTCCCCATCGAGGTGCAGGCCGGGGGCGCGGGCACCGCGTACACGGCGACCGAGCGCACGTTCCTGCCCTTCTGGCCTGGCGACAGCAGCGCTACCCAGATCAAGGGGCTCCAGGTGGCCTGGGTGTGGCCACTCATCGACACGCCGCAACAGGGCGCCTGCTCGCTGACGCTCAGGACATCCGAACTCGCCGGCTCCGTCGCTTCCGGCGGCCGCCTCTCCACCCTGCTCGACGCCGGCGCCGCCTGGGCCAAGACCGACCAGCTGACCTGGGACATCGACCCCGCGCTGCTGTCCGACGTGTCCGTGATGACGGGACCCCACTTCACGCACGGCAACGACGTTTGCTCTGAACGCGTCGCCGAGAAGCCGAGCACGGCGGCCACCCAGTGGCTGTCGCAGCTGCGGACGTCCACCGCCGGCGAGTCGGCTTTTCTTTCCCCTTACGCCAACGTGGACGTGGCCGCGCTCAGCCATTCCGGTCTCGACGGCAACATCCAGGCGGCCTACCGGCTTGGTCAAACGGTGGCCGGCCAGATACTGCCGGGCACGTTCGGGAAAACGGGTACAGGCACCGGTGACGGAGCGGTACTTAAGGCAGCATGGCCGGCCGACGGCCTCGCCGATGCCGGTGTGCTGACCAGCCTCGCCAGCGACGGCGGCATCACCACCGCGGTACTGAGCAGCGATGAGCTGCCGTCCACGTCCTTCGCGGAGGACGCGCTCGCCAGGACCGTCAGCGGCGTCGGCACCAGCATGTCGGTGCTGCTCGCCAACTCGACGATCACCAGCCTGCTCGGCACGGCGTCGACGGCACGGACCCAGGCGAGCCAGTTCACCCTGACGCAGGACTTCCTCGCGCAGACCGCGATGATCGCCGCCGAGACAGGCACGTCGCGCTCGCTCGTGATCGCACCGCCCGCGGACTGGGACCCTTCGCCTGCCGTGGCCAACGCGCTGCTCTCGATCACGGACCACGCGCAGTGGCTGCACCCGGCCGGGCTGTCCACGCTCGCCGCGGCGGCGGCGCGGCTGCCGTCGACCACGCACGTCCCGGCGAAGCGGGTGAGCGGCGCCGAGCTGAGCGACAGCTACCTTGACCAGGTCTCAACGGTCCAATCGAACCTCTCCCTGTTCAAGGACCTCCTGTACCAGCCGCCCGCCCGCGTGGTCAACCAGTTCGACGCCGCGGTAGCGGTCCTCGAGTCGTCGGCCTGGCGCGGGCCCGGTTCCTACGGCGGGTCGTTCGCGACGGGCCAGCTGGCTGGCTACCTGGAGTACCAGGAGAACAAGGTGCAGATGATCGCCAGCAAGAAGGTCCTGCTTGCCGGGCAGTCAGGCGAGACTCCGGTGTCCGTGCAGAACGGCCTTGGCGTGCCGATCCAGGTTCAGGTGATGGCCACCACGCCGCCGGGAAGCGACCTTCGCGTGGGTGGCTCCGACGGGATGCTCAGGGTGCCGGCGCACGGGTCGAACACCATCAAGATGTCGGTGCACTCGAGCACGATCGGAACCACCACAGTGCAGCTACAGTTGGTGACACAGGACGGGTCGCCGCTGAGCTGGACGGCACAGCCACTGAGCGTCGAGGTGACGCGGTTCGGTCGGCTGCTGCTTATCATCATCGGCGGTGCGCTGGGTATCCTCGTGCTGACGTCGGCCTACCGGTTGCGCCGCAAGCGGCTCGCCGGCGCCAGCAGCGGTGGCAGTGCCGACGAGACGGCTGAGGGTGGAGGCACCGGATGACAAGGCCGACGATGCCCCCCGGCCCGCCGTACCCAGAAGACAATGACCCTCAGGAGGCGGGCCAGCCCCGGTTCACGCCGCGCCAGTCGGGTCCGCAGCCGCCCTACGAGCCACCTACTTACCATGGGCCGCCGCCCTACGACGTGCCGCCGCCGCCGGCCGCTCCCTCCGGCTCCGGCCCGCACCAGGCATCATCCGGCTATGACCCGTACCCGCCGCCGCCGCCGGCCCCCAGGGGGCCGGCCACCGGTCCGTCGTTTACGCCGCACCCGCCCGGCGGAGAAGAACGGCATGGGCCGAGGCACGGACGGCCCAGGGACGGTCGCCCGCGCCCGACGTTCACGCCCCGCGAGGGGTACGTGCCGCCCGCGGACCGGGAGCGCCCCGCCCCGATGCCGACGGCGTTCCTTCCGCCGGTGCCCGCCGGCTACCCGCAGCCTTCCTTCCAGCCGTTCGACTACCCGGAGGCACCGCCGCGGCAGGCGCCGCGGTACGTGCCCTCCGATGGCGGCGCCCCGGCTGACTACCAGGACAACCGCACCAGGATCCTCGAGCCGGACGTCGGCGCGGTGCGGGCGACCGGACCGCAGCGGGCCGCCGAGTCCACCTCGCCCAACCTGGCCAGGTCGAGCAAGGTAATGGCGCTCGGCACGCTGGCGTCCAGGGGGACCGGCTTCCTGCGCACGCTGGTCCTGGTGATCGCCCTCGGCCAAGCGACGCTCTCCTCCGCCTACAACAACTCCAACACCCTGCCGAACACCGTGTACTACCTGATGCTCGGCGGCATCTTTACCTCGGTCGTGGTCCCGATGCTGGTCCGCGCGGCCAAGGATGACCCGGACCGGGGCGAAGGGTACGCCAGGCGGATCTACTCGCTTGGCGTGATCTCCCTGCTCGTCATAACCGTGGTGGCCACGGCGCTCTCCGGGCCGATCGTCGACCTGTACGGCGGCAACATCACGGATGCCGGCGAGCACCACGCCATGCTGCTGTTCGCCTACTTCTTCATCCCGCAGATCTTCTTCTACGGGATGGACTCGCTGCTCGGCGCGATCCTCAACGTGCGCGGCAGGTTCGGCGCCAACATGTGGACGCCGGTCATCAACAACGTCGTGGTCATCGTGGTCGCCCTCCTGTACATGGCGACCGTCCACGACATCAATGCCGACACCGTCTCCTCCTTCGGCATCTACCTGCTCGGGATCGGCACCACGCTCGGCATCGTCATCCAGTCGGTCTGCCTCTTCCCAGTCATGTGGCGCGCCGGGTTCAGCATGCGCGTGACCTTCGACTTCCGCCGCGCGGAGATCTCCGAGATCGGCCGGATGTCCGTGTGGATGTTCGGCTACGTGGCGACCCAGTGGCTCGGCAACCTGGTCGCCCAGCGCGTGGCCAACTCCGCGGGGAACTCGGCCGCGCACCTGCACCCGGCGGTCAGCGGCGTTGGCTACCCCGCTTACGCCTATGCCTGGCAGCTTTTCCAGCTGCCTTACGCGATCGTCGGGATCTCGGTCATCAGCGCGCTGCTGCCGCGGATGAGCGGGCACGCGACCGACCGGCGGTACTCGCTGGTGCGTGACGACTTCTCCAAGGGCGTCCGGGTCGCGTCGGTCATCGTGGTGCCCGCGGCGGTCTTCCTCGGGGTGCTCGGCGCGCCGCTGTGCGAGTTCCTGTTCGCCCACGGGAACACCACGTGGCAGCAGGCGCGGTACATCGGCGAGGTGTTCGGCGCGTTCTCGATCGGGCTGGTGCCGTTCATGCTCACCCAGCTGCAGCTGCGGGTGTTCTACTCGTTCAGGGAGAACAGGACCCCGGCGATCGTCGGCATGGTGATGCTCATCGTCGGCGTGATCGGCAACCTGGTCGCGCTCCAGGTGCTGCCGCCCACCAGGACCGTGGTCGGCCTCGCCTTCGCCTACGACCTGGTGACCGTGACCGGCGCGATCCTGGCCTGGCCGCTGCTGCTGCGCCGGGTCGGCTCGCTTGACGGCTGGCGGATCACCAGGTCGCTCGTGCGCATGTTCCTCGCCACGGTGCCCGGTCTCCTGTTCGCCCTCGTGGTCATGGCCGCCGTGGGCTCGTTCATGCACCAGGGCCCGCTTTACGGGCTGGTCACCACGGTGGTTGGCGGTGGCGGCGCCATCCTGCTCTACGCCCTCTGCTCGCGGCTGCTCGGCATCGAGGAGTTCCGTACCCTGATGCGGGCCCTCGCCGGCCGGTTCAGGTAGACCCGTGGCTAGCTCGATCGGGGATGACTAGCCGATGACGTCCCGTCAAACATCTCGGCACACGAGCGAGACTCGCCGATACTTGGCGTGTCCAGGTGTGCGACATTGGCAGTATTCGCATATAACGGTAAGGCGCGCTGTCGGGTGCCTTGCGCCGGTCGCCGGGTCACGGCGAACGGCGCACACTAGCATGGGACGGTGGTCGTGGGATACCAGGGGCTGGAAGGAGGCCGAGAGCCGGCCCCGCTCTTGACGCTTACGTATGAGCACGTACATCTCTGAACCAGGAACACGGCTCGCCGGACGTTACCGGCTCGTGGACCAGATGGTTACCGGCAATGGCTGGACCCTGTGGAAGGCCATCGATGAGACGCTCGCGCGTCCCGTCTCCGTCCTGACGTTCGCTCCCGGTTTCCCACGAATCCCGCAGGTTGTCACCGCCGCCCGGGCGGCAAGCAGGCTCACCGACCCGCGGATGGCCCAGGTCTTCGACGTCGAGGACGGCGGCGGCCAGGCCTACATCGTGCTCGAGTGGGTGGGCGGCGATTCGCTCACCGAGATACTTGACGCCGGCGGACCGCTCGACCCGGCCCGCGCGTGCTCCCTGATCTGCGACGCGTCCCGCGCGGTCGCCGGCGCGCACGCACTCGGGCAGGCGCACCTGCGGCTGACCCCGGACACGCTGCGCTGGACCCGCGGCAGCGGCATCAAGATCACCGGAGTGGGCATCGACGCCGCGCTGGCCGGCGACGGCCTGACCGGCGACGCCGCCCGCGACCCGTCGATCGCGGACACGACCGCACTCGCCGCGCTGCTCTACGCGGCGCTGACTGGTTACTGGCCGGGCGAGGAGCCGACCCGGCTGCCCGCGGCCCCCGTTTCCGACGGCGTGGTCTGCACGCCGCGCCAGGTGTCCGCCGACGTCCCTTCCGCCATCGACAGCGTGATCACCCGGGCGCTGCTGCAGCGTCCGACTAGGCACGGCGGACCGATCCAGTCGCCCGCGGAATTCGCCGACGCGCTCGCCGCGGTGGCACCGCCCGCGCCGCTTCCCGAGCCCGCTCCCCCGGCGCCCGCCGGCTACCAGGGACGGGGCGGCTACGACGGATACGGCGGCGGATACGGTCCCGACCCGAACAACCCGGACTCCTGGTCGGTACCCGGGCCAAGCGGCACCGCCCCCTACCAGTCGCCGGCACAGCAGTACCCCACGGCGGGGTACGGGGGAGCGCAGTACTCGGCGGCTGGTTACCAGCGTGAGAAGCGCGGCGTCAGCCGGGTCACGCTGACCGTCGTCGTCGTGCTCGTGCTCGCCGTGGTCGCGGTGCTCGTGTGGGCCGTCGGCTTCCGCAAGTCCCCCTCGTCGACGGCGAGCGGCGGCGGCTCGCACCCGACGACCTCGGCGTCAGCGGCGGCCGGAGGCACGGTGCTCACGCCCGTATCGGACAGCACCTTCAACATCTTGGGTTCGGACAGCGAGGACTCCGCCCAGGAAGCGAACGCGATCGATGGCTCGGCGAGCACGTTCTGGGGCACCGATTCGTACCAGAATCACGCGAACTTCGGGAACCTGAAGGCGGGCACGGGATTGCTCATCGACATGGGCAAGTCCGTCCAGTTGAGCAGTGTCGAGGTATCGGTCGGGAAGATCTGCTGCACGACGGCGCAGATCTACCTCGGTAACTCCGCGGCGATGTCCAAGACGGCACTCCAGAACTTCACCCTGGTCGGGCAGAAGGCCACAGGCACAGGGACCTTGACCTATCCGGTTTCCTCCAAGGCCACCGGACGGTACGTGCTGATCTGGATCACGGGCAACCTGCCTCGCGACCCGGACCAGCCGGGCCAGTACCAGGGCCGGATCTACAACGTCGTGGTGCGCGGCAGCTCCGTCTCGGGAAACTCCTGACAGCGGCGGGGTCGCGCTATGTCGGGCCCGGCTCCCGGCGAGCCGTCAGACGCTAGCCTGCTCCGTCGGCACGCCGACGGAGACGCCGACGCGTTCGGCCTGCTGTTCAGGCGGCACAAGGACCGGCTCTGGGCCGTGGCGCTGCGCATCGCCTGCGACCCCGACGACGCGGCGGACGCGCTGCAGGACGCGATGATCTCGGCCTTCCGCCGAGCGGGCGATTTCCGTGGCGAGTCCGCGGTGACGACCTGGCTGCACCGGATCGTCGTCAACGCCTCGCTCGACCTGCTGCGCCGCCGGTCGGCGCGGTCGGTCGGCTGGTCGGGCGACCCGGATGACCTTCCGGTGCCCGAGCCTCGACAGGGCGTGGACAGCTCCGCGAGCACGGACTCAAGGCTCGATGTGGACGCGGCGATGCGCACCCTACCGCCGCCGCAGCGAGCGGCGCTCGTCCTAGTGGACATGCTCGGCTACTCGGTCGCCGATGCCTCGGCGATCCTTGGCGTCTCCGAGGGCACGGTGAAGAGCCGGTGCGCCCGTGGCAGGGCGAAGCTGCTGCCCCATCTTTCGCATCTGCGCGGTGATTATCCGGCAGGAGGGAACCAGCCGGTCTCCGACGGCGTCCCATCTGAGCAGGGAGGAGGCGCATGAGCGGGCAATGGCCCCCCGAGTGGGAAGACCAGGAAGAGGAATCCTCCGCGGAGGCCGACCAGTTGGACACGGAAGCAGAAGCACGGCTGTCCGAGGTCGCCGCGTACCTGGCCTCCGTTCCCGTTCCCGTCCTGCCCGACGCCGTCGAGGCGCGGATCAACGCGGCGCTCGCGGCGGAGGCGGCAGGTTCCCATGCGCTTGGGCCCGCGCCGGCGCGGGCGCGCGGTCAGAAGGCACAGCGTCAGAAGGCACGGCGGCGGCAGCCGGTCGCGGCCGGAGCTTCCTCCGGCGTCCGGTGGTGGCGGTCGGCTCGCTCGTTCGTCTGCCTGCTCCTGGCCGGCCTGGGCTTCACGCTGGCGCGTGGCAGCACCCCGCAGACGGAGTCGAGCGCGGCCTCCTCGGCCACGGCTGGATCGAGCTTCGCCGCGGGATCAAGCTCGGCTGGGTCGCGCGCCGCCGGGATCGCGCCCGCGGCGCCCGCGGCGTCCCCGGCGGAGTCTAGGCCGCAGTACGCGGGTTCTGCGTCGTCCTTCTTGATTACCGCTAGCGGCACCAGGTACGAGCGGGCGACCCTGTCCGAGCAGGTGCGTACCAGGCTGAGCGCCGAAGGCGCGGCCGGGTCTCCCGGGGCCTCGATCCCCGCGGCGAGCGCCAGTTCCGCGTCCGCTGGAGCTGCTGTCGGCGCCGCGCCCAGTGCGGCGCTGCGCGGGTGCGTGCTCCACTTGACCGGCGACGTGCCACCCCGGCTGGTAGACCGGGCCACTTACCAGGGTGAGCCCGCGTACGTCATCGCCAGTTCGACCCGCGTGTGGGTGGTGGGACTCGGCTGTACGGCGACCAAAACGGAACTCATCGTGTCTGTGGCCCTGGCCGGCTTACCCGGGAATCTCCGCGCCCTAGTATCGGTTGAGCAGTAGCGGCGAACCTCTTGATCCTGACCTGGTCGGTTTAGCTGGATCGCCGGGGTACCGCAGGATAAAGAGGTTCGTTCACGAGGAGGCGCCTGTAGTGACCGACGTACGTGACGTCATCATCATTGGTTCTGGGCCGGCGGGCTATACCGCGGCCATTTACTCGGCCAGGGCCAAGCTTCAGCCTCTCGTCTTCGAGGGGTCGGTGACCGCGGGCGGTGCGCTGATGCAGACCACCGACGTGGAGAACTTTCCCGGCTTCCCCGACGGGATCATGGGGCCGGAGCTGATGGACTCGCTGCGCAAGCAGGCGGAGCGGTTCGGTGCCGAACTGGTGTCCGATGATGTCGTCGAGGTGGACCTGACCGCCTCGCCGAAGGTCGTGAAGACCGAGACCGACACCTACCTGGCCAAGGCCGTGATCATCGCCACCGGGTCCAAGTACAAGGAGCTCGGGGTTCCCGGCGAGAAGGAGCTGTCCGGGCACGGTGTGTCCTGGTGCGCGACCTGTGACGGGTTCTTCTTCCGCGAGCAGGACATCGCGGTGATCGGCGGCGGCGACTCCGCCCTCGAGGAGGCGCTGTTCCTCACCCGGTTCGGCAAGACAGTGACCCTCGTGCACCGGCGTGACACGCTGCGCGCGTCGAAGATCATGCAAGAGCGGGCGCTCGCCAACCCCAAGATCAAGTTCCAGTGGGACAGCGAAGTCGTCTCCATGGAAGGCGAGGGGAAGATCTCCGGGCTGCGGGTGCGGAACGTGCACACCGGCGAGGAGACCGTGCTTCCGGTCGGCGGCGTGTTCATCGCGATCGGCCACCTGCCGCGTAGCGAGCTGTTCGCCGGCCAGCTTCCCATCAACACCGACGGCTACCTGGACGTCGAGGGCCGGACCACCCGGACCGCGATCGAGGGTGTCTTCGCCTGTGGCGACGTGGTCGACCACGTGTACCGGCAGGCCATCACCGCGGCGGGCACCGGCTGTTCCGCCGCGATCGACGCGGAGCGGTGGCTGGCTGAGCACGAGCGCGCGTAACAATCCAAAGATCTAACAGGGAGGGTGCCATCACCATGGGTACTACCAAGGCCGTCACCGACGCTACCTTCGAGGCAGAGGTCCTGAAGAGCAGCAAGCCGGTCATCGTGGACTACTGGGCCGAGTGGTGTGGCCCGTGCCGGATGATCGCCCCGGTCCTCGAGGAGATCGCGGCCGAGCACGCGGACAAGATCGACGTCGTCAAGCTGAACGTCGACGAGAACCCGACGATCGCGCAGCGGTACCAGATCCTCGCCATCCCGACGCTGAACGTGTTTCAGAACGGTGAGGTTGTCAAGCAGATCAAGGGCGCCAAGCCCAAGGCTGCTCTGCTTAAGGACCTGGCTGAGTTCATCTGAGCTTCTGTTCTTAACCTGCACTGGGTCGCGGTGAGGCGAGTGAATCGCCTCACCGCTTCTCATTTCCGGCCGCCTATAGCTTCTTTCGACATTCGAACTCCTGTACTAGTGACGTGTTGCTGTGGTTGACTGTGGGCATGGACAACTCGCGGTTTCTTACTTGTCTTGAGGCGGATTACCGGCGGATGCGGGAGGTCGTGCCTGGGCACCTAGACTCGCGGGTGCCTACCTGTCCTGACTGGACCGTCGCTGACCTGACTCGGCACGTTGGTCAGGTTTACCTGCACAAGGTCGAGTGCATGCGGGACGGTGGCGAGCGCGAGACGGACTGGCCGCCTGCTGGGCTCAAGGATGAGGAGCCTGTGGCGCTGCTCGACCGTGCCTACAGTGAGCTCGTTGCCGAACTCACTACACGGGATCCGGCCGACATCGGGGGGACCTGGTACCCGCCCGATCCCACGGTCGGATTCTGGTTCAGGCGCATGGCACAGGAAAGCGTGATTCACCGGATCGACGCCGAGCTCGGTACCGGGGCGCCAGTTGCCCCCGTCCCCGACGACTTGGCCCTGGACGGGATCGACGAGATCCTCAGGGTCTTCGTCGCCTACGCCGTCGATGCCTGGGGCGACTACTTCACCGAGGCCCTGGCCGGCTCTCCCGGCCGTGCGCTCAAGATCCAGGCGGCGGCCACCGCCGACAGCCCGAGTGTGACCTGGCTCGTCAGAACCTCCCAGGGACACTTCACTGTCCGGGGCGGAACCGCGGAGAAGCTAGCTGATGAGCCGATTCCTGATGTCACGATCGTCGGCGCCCCAGCGGACGTACTTCGCTGGTCCTGGAACCGCGAGACCCCGGGCGACCCTAGCCCGGTGACGGTCGAGGGCGATCCCGTGGCCCTAGCCGAGTTCCGGCCGGTGCGTCGTAATCGCTACCCAGTAACTTCGCCAGGCCGCTGACGACCGCTGGGGCCGGTGCCGGGCGGAGGACCCGTTCCGGTGTCATCGAGCCGAGGAGTCGTTCGAGCGCGACCTCTACGTCCTCACGCCAGCTGAGCGTCGACCTGAGTTCCATCCGCAGGCGCGGGTGGCGGTGGTGCGGCCGGACCGTCTTGAAGCCGACCGCCAGCAGATAGTCAACCGGGAGAACGCAGGCAGGCGCGGTCCACTGCTTGTCACCAAAAGCCTCGATCGCCCGCACGCCGCGTCGGGTGAGGTCCTTCGCCATGCCCTGAATGAGCATGCGGCCAAGGCCGCCGCCGGAGAACTCGCTGAGCACCCGGGCCGTCATGAGGAGAACGGCGTCCGCACTGACCGGGCTCGTGGGAAAGGCGACCGACCGGGGCACGTATTGTGGGGGAGCGAATAGTACATAAGCGGCAGGTACGCCGTCGACGTAGAGAAGCTTTCCGCAACTACCCCATTCAAGGAGCACCGAGGAGATCCAAGACTCCTTTTCCAATCCGGGATCCGATGCCTCGGCGCGAGCCTTGCTGATTGGATCGAGTTCCCAGAAAACGCAAGAACGGCAAGCTCGGCGGAAGGTCGCCGAGATTATCTAGTGTGATGTTGACAAGTCGGCGTGACATCCCGTTGTGTTCCCCGATCAGGTCAGCGTGAAGTAGCCACTATTTTGGCATGGTACCCCGCCGACGGCAGGGAATGCTGTGACCCATGATCCAGAAATATTTGCTTGGAGGACCCGATGACCGGGGCGGCACCACGGAAGAGCTTTGGCAGCGACAACCACGCGGGTACCCATCCCGCGGTCATGCGCGCCATCGTCGAGGCGAACGCCGGGGACGCCGTCGCCTATGGCGCGGACCCATGGACCGAGCAGGCGGTCGGGGACATTCGCCGGCTATCCGGGGCACAGGGCGAGGTCTACCTGGTGCTGAACGGCAGCGGCGCCAACGTGCTCGGGCTCGGCCTGCTGCTCGGCAGGCACGAGGCGGTCATCTGCGCGGAGTCCGCGCACATCAACACCGACGAGTGCGGCTCGGCCGAGCGCATACTCGGAACCAAGCTGCTCACCGTGCCGGCCCCTGACGGGAAGCTCACCCCGGAACTGATCGCCAGCCGGCTCGTCCGGCCGGGGCGACGAGCACTTCGCTCAGCCTGGCGTCGTCGCCGTCACGCAGTCCACGGAATTCGGTACCTGCTACTCGCTCGACGAGCTGCGGGCGATCAAGGACTTCTGCGCCGCGAACGAGTTGCGCGTGTTCCTGGACGGCGCGCGGCTCGCCAACGCCGCCGCATACCTCGGCTGCACGCTTGCCGACCTGGCGGCTACCGCGGACGTGCTCAGCTTCGGCGGCACGAAGAACGGTGCGATGGGAGTCGAGGCGGTCATCGTCATGCGGCCTGCCGACGCCGTGAACGCTCCCTATCTGCGCAAGCAGCACATGCAGCTGTCTTCCAAGATGCGCTTTCTCGCCGCGCAGTTCAACGCGCTCCTTGCCGACGACCTGTGGCTGGCGAACGCCGCCCACGCGAACGCGATGGCGGCGAGGCTGGCGTCAGGTCTCGCGTCCATTCCCGGGGTCGACCTCGCCTACCCGGTCCAGGCGGACGCGGTGTTCGCCCGCCTGAATCCCGGGCACATCGCCGAGTTGCAGCGTGACTGGACCTTCCATGTGTGGGACGAGTCCGCTTCGGTCGTGCGGTGGATGACCGCTTACGATACCCAGGAGAGCGACGTCGACGCGTTCCTGAGCGACATCGCCGCCGCGTCCGGTGCGGTTCGGGCCTGAGCTCCGCCTCGGGCGAGGCACTGTTTCACGTGAAACAGCCGAGGGGCTCCTCTCGGATGTCTCCGTTTCACGTGAAACCGCGCGTGGCGAAGCAGCCCAATCCACCGCCGGTTGCCGTTAAATTGGAGAGGCGGCCAAGGTCACTGTCGAACCTTGCGCCGCCTCGGCACACCAGGCATGCACACACCGAGCGCGGGACATAGGGAGAACCAGTGGCGCAGCAACGGCGAGGTCTCGGCAAGGGACTCGGAGCACTGATTCCGGAGGCACCTCGCACCGGCACCGCAACGCTCGGGGGCGCGATGACCGGCTCGCCGGTCCCGGTGGACATCATCCGCTCCGGACAGCCTGCCGCGCCGCCGCGGCCTACGAGCCAGCCGACACCGGGCTGCGCCAGGTCGCGGGGGCCTACTTCGAGGAAGTCGCGGTCGGCTCCATCACGCCGAATCCGCGCCAGCCGCGCCGGACTTTCGATGAGGAAGCGCTCGAAGAGCTGGCCGCCTCCATCACCGAGGTCGGCCTACTGCAGCCGGTCGTGGTCAGAAAGCTCGGCGAAGGAAAGTACGAGCTCGTCATGGGCGAGCGCCGCTGGCGCGCGTCCCAGCGGGCCGGCCTTGAGTACATCCCGGCGATCGTCCGCGAGACGCCGGACACAGACATGCTGCGCGACGCGCTGCTTGAGAACCTGCACCGGCAGCAGCTCGACCCGCTAGAAGAGGCCGCCGCCTATCAGCAGCTGCTCGACGACTTCGGCGCGACGCACGAACAGCTCGCGCAGAAGGTCGGCAGGTCCCGTCCGCACATCAGCAACACACTCAGGCTACTGAACCTCCCGCCTGCCGTGCAGAAGCGCGTCGCGGCAGGCGTCCTCAGCGCGGGCCACGCCCGCGCGCTCCTTTCCCTTGACGACCCGCAGGCCCAGGAGCGACTCGCACAGCGCATCGTGGCCGAAGGACTCTCGGTTCGGTCGGTGGAGGAGATCGTTGCCCTCGGGGACGATAAGCCGGACAAGCAGGCCCGCCAGCCCGTGACCGCGAAGCCGGTCGCCCCGGCGCTCCGCCACCTGTCCGACCGCCTCTCTGACCTTTTCGAGACTCGCGTGAAGGTGGAGATGGGGCGGAGCAAGGGCAAGATCACCGTCGAGTTCGCCACGATCGACGACCTTGAGCGCATCGTCAAGGCGATGTCTCCGGACGCCGACTCTACTAGGCGTCCCGCCGACTAACGCCCACACCGACGACCAGTTCCTGACCTCGCCTGGAGGACGGCGCTAAGCTCAAGCACCCACGCGCCGAGTCCGGCCGCGATCACCAGCAGCGCGACAGGCATCCGGCGCAGAACCCGTGGCTCGCAGCGCAGCACCGACAACTACCCGTAGTTAATCGATTACAATTCGTCCGCGCGGTGGGCGAGTTCGCGGGCGGCTTCCGCGTAGGCGACCGCACCGGAGGACGCCGGGTCGTACGTGATAACCGACTGGCCATAGCTCGGGGCCTCGGAGACGCGGACCGAGCGCGGGATGATCGTCTGGAGCACCACATCGCCGAAGTGGGACCGCACGTCCTCGGCGACCTGGGTCGCCAGGCGGGTCCTGCCGTCGTACATCGTCAGCAGGATGGTGGAAATCCGCAGCTTGGCGTTGAGGTGCCCGCGCACAAGCTCGACCGTCCGCAGGAGTTGCTCGAGGCCCTCAAGCGCGTAGTACTCGCACTGGATCGGGATCAGCACTTCCTCGGCCGCGACGAGCGCGTTGACCGTCAGCAGGCCGAGCGACGGCGGGCAGTCGATCAGCACGTAGTCGAACTTCGTCATGTCGAGCTGCTCGATCGAACGCAGCAGCCTGGCTTCGCGCGCGACGAGCGGCACCAGTTCGATCTCAGCGCCGGCCAGGTCGATCGTGGCCGGCGCGCAGTAGAGCCCGGGCATCCCGCCTACCTCGGTCACGATCTCCGACATCGGGCGCTCCTCGACGAGCGCGTTGTACACGGATTCGATCCCGACGTGGTGATCGACGTCAAGCGCGGTCGAGGCGTTCCCCTGCGGGTCCAGGTCCACCACGAGAACCCGGTTGTCGTGCTGCGACAGGCTCGCCGCCAGGTTCACCGCGGTCGTCGTCTTGCCGACGCCGCCCTTCTGGTTGGCGATGGTCATGATCCGGCACCGCTTCGGTCGCGGCCACGCCTCACGCTTGGCCGCGCCGCGGACGCCGACGGCCACCTCGGCCTGGCGCGCGATGGGCGTGTCGCCCGAAGTCCGTCGGTGCGTCCGGCACCACCACTGACGCGTCAGGCCCGGTCGGTTGCGCCGACATTTGATCTCCTCTAGTCGGTGTTCCACGTGAAACCGCCGCCGCCAGCGCATTTCGCACCCGGTCCGATCCAGGAAGCGACAGATCCTCTTGTTCGTTCACCGACGTACCTCTCGAGACCAGCTCAGGGGATTGAGAAGAAAGCCCAAACCGCGCCGCAGGCCACCCCAGCCCGGTCACGCCTGGAATTAGAACCGTTCCCCCGTCAGGCCACCCCACGCCGGCTGCGCTGAGCAACTGCTCGCTCCTCTCGGCCGTGTCCTCCCATGACGACACGGACCACCGTGGTCGCCATTACGACCCTACCGTGACCGGCTTGTAGAACCTCCGCACTCCGCACGCCAAGTCGCGAAAGAACGGGCTGTGCGGCCGTGATTTCCTCGTCCGCGGATTGTCCTTTGATGGCGAGCAGTTCGCCGCCCGGGCGCAGCAGCCGCGCGGCCCAGCCGGCTAGCCGGTCGAGTGGCGCGACGGCCCGAGCCGTGGCGATGTCCGCCTCGATACGCGCCGCCGCCTTCTCTTCGGCCCGGGCGCGCAGCACCGTGGCATTCGACAGGCCAAGCTCCGCGACGCACTCCTCGAGGAAGACCGACCGCCGCAGCAGTGGCTCGAGCAGGATGACCCGAAGCGACGGGCGCAGCATCGCGAGCACGATGCCGGGCAATCCGGCTCCGGAGCCGATGTCGACGAGCACGCCGCGCTCCGGCAGCAGTTCCGACACGACCGCGCAGTTAAGCAGGTGCCGGTCCCACAGGCGCTCCGTCTCGCGCGGGCCGATCAGGCCGCGCGTAACGCCGTCGGTAGCCAGCAGCTCCGCATACCGGCGCGCCTGGTCAAGCGCGCCGCCGAAGACATCGGCGGCCTCGGGGGGTACGGGGGGTGTCACCTCCGCGGCCACCGCGGTCCGCCTCAGCCAGCCGGGAAGACCACCACGCGCCGGTTCGGCTCCTCGCCCTCCGACTCGCTCCGCAGCCCAGCGAGCGCGACAGCATCGTGGATAATCTTCCGCTCGAACGGGGACATGGCCCGCAGCTTCTTCGGCTCACCGGTCCGCGATACCTCCGCGGCCACGGAGCGGCCAAGCTCGGCGAGCTCGATCCGACGCTGCGCACGGAAACCGCCGACGTCGAGCATGAGCCTCGCGCGGGCTGCCGGTCCTCCGGTGCACCGCGAGGCGGGTCAGTTCCTGCAGCGCCTCAAGCACCTCACCGTCATCGCCGACGAGCTCATCGAGCGTGGCGCCGACGACCGACACGACGGCCCGGTCACCCTCCACGTCCATGTCGATGTCGCCGTCAAGGTCCGCGATGTCAAGGAGGCCCTCGATGTAGTCGGCGGCGATCTCGCCCTCCTCTTCGAGAGAGCTCAGGTCTTCTTCGCCGTCCTCTTCGCCGTCCTCATCGTCGTCATCTTCTTCGGCGTCGTCCTCGGCGTCATCGACCACGTCGTCCAGGTCGTCATCCGCCGCTTCCTCGACGAGGTCCTCGCCGTCGGCCACGCTGCCCAGCTCCTGCTCCTGACCTACCATCGTGCCGAACCCCTCACCGGGACCATCCCCCACAGCCGCTCACCTCTTGCCCGTGTTGCCGCGCTTACTGCGTGTCTGCCGGACCGGCTGCTGCCGGACGACCTTGGACGGCGGAGCGACAGGAACATCCTGTGGCTCCTCTTCCTTCTTGCCGAACCGCCGCAGCAGCCCGGAGCCGTTCGCGGCCGCGCCGTTGGCTGCCGCGCCGTTCGCGTTCGCCTTCGCGGCAGGTGCCTTCGCGGCCGCCGTGCCGGACGTGCTTGACGTGCCGCTCTTGCTCGCCGGCTTGGCGGAGTTCGCCGGCTTTGTTCCCGTCTTGGCCGCAGTTCCCGTCTTGGCGGCAGTTCCCGTCTTGGGGGCAGCACCCGCGGTCTTGGCGGCAGCGGATCCCGACTTGGCGGCAGCGCCGGACGCGTTCCGCGCGGCACCTGACCCTGACGCCGCCTGTGTCGCAGACGCACCTACCGTAGCGCTCCCCACCACCGGAAGGCTGCGGAACAGGAAGTGCTGCTGCCCCAGCGTCCAGACGTTGGTGGTGACCCAGTACAGGACGAGGCCGAACTGCCAGTACAGACCAGTCAGCGCGAAGAACGGCGCGATGTACATCATGTTCTTCGACATGGCCTGCGCGGCGGCCGCACCGGGCTGGTCCGGGTCGGGCGGCGTCTGGTTCATCATGCCGCGCTTCTGGCTCTGCCGCATGGTGAGGAACGTGGTGGCGGCGCTGATCAGCACGAACACGACGATGAGGTACCGGGACGTCGACGACTCGCCCACGGCCGGGTGCAGGAACTGGTCGTAGAGCGCTATGCCGAAGATCCGCGCGCTGTGCGCGCTCTCCACGAACGGGACGGTCATCCCGTAGGACGGGGTGTGCCCCGGCGTCCAGTCGGCGATCGCCCTCAGCACGTTGAACAGCGCCCAGAAGACCGGCAACTGCGCGAGCAGCGGGAGACAGCCGCCCAGCGGGTTGATGCCGTTCTCCTTGTAGAACTTCATCGTCTCTTCGTTGAGCCGCTGCTTGTCGTTCTTGTACTTCTTGCGGAGCTCCGCAAGCTGCGGCATGTGCGACTGCATCTTCTGCATGGAGTTCCGCTGCTTGATGAACAGCGGCACCATGATCAGCCGCATCAGCACCACGAGGAGGATGATCGACAGGGCCCAGGTCACGCCGCTCGACGGACCGAACAGGTGCGAGAGCCCCGCATGGATCTGCATCATCACCCATGCGACCGCTTCGAACAGCGGATTGAGGATGCTCACAGGACTACTCCTTGGGGCCGGGGAGGCACGGGGTCGTATCCACCAGCATTGAAGGGATGGCAACGGGCAAGCCTGCGTATGGCCAGCCACAGTCCCCGTACCGCCCCGTGCGTGCGAAGTGCCTCAAGGGCGTACTCGCTGCAGGACGGGTAAAACCGGCAGACCGGGGGGAGGAGGGGGCTGATGAAACGGCGGTAGCCGGTCACGGGAACGATGAGGAGCCGTGCCGCCAATGTCGGCACGGCTTTGTCTGCCGAGTCCATCTCCGATGCGCTCATTACTGGCGCGCCCCAACCTGCCGCCGCAGCAGTCGTCCGAGAACCAGGTCAAGATCGGCGGCTAGATCCGCCTGGCGTGCGCTAGCGGCAGCCGGATGTGCACGCAACACGAGCAAGCAACCCCCGGGAAGCGAGGCGACTCGCCCGCGCATCAGTTCCCGGAGCCGTCGCTTTACCCGGTTGCGAACCACCGCCGAGCCAACCGCACGGCTAACTACAAAGCCTACCTTCGGCTCGGCGTCCTCGGGTACCAGACCGGCGGCCGGCAACAGGTGAGCGGACAAGGTCGTGCCACCAGCCCGTCGGCCCGAGCGCATCGTGCGCTTGAACTCCTCCGGGCTCCTCATCCGCGATTGCTGCGGCAGCACGACCCCTCCAGCGAAGGCGGTCAGCCTCCTGGCCCGCAAAAATCAGACTGCGAGCTGCTCGCGGCCCTTGCGGCGACGCGCGGCAAGGACAGCGCGGCCAGCACGGGTACGCATCCGCTCGCGGAAACCGTGGACCTTGGCCCGCCGACGGTTGTTCGGCTGGAACGTACGCTTGCTCACTGGAACTCCAGGTCGTTGGGGACAACTGTCCTTAAGTCAAGGGCAGGCATGTCGGGCACTGTGCGCTCAAGACATGGGCGCCCCGGACATGGCTCAGCCTGTTAACGGTACGGGTGATCCACGCACAGGTCAAACCGGGCCGCTCCGCGGCGTAAAAGACCGCGATTTCCACAACGTATCCACCGCCGGCGACTTAGGCTGTGGAAAATCAAGTCCGAAGGACGCCTTCGGGGGCTGGCTGCCGCCACGGGATGGGGAAACCGCACCGCAGCCTACGTGCACACCTGTGGACGAACCTGTGGACAACGAGTTGCGGTTAGCGATCTGCCTGATCGAACCTATCGCGACCCGGGCACGACTGCGAGGCGAGGGGAGCCATCGGTGAGTGACGTTGATTTGGCGGAGGTGTGGTCACGGTCCCTTGACGGGCTCGCCGGGATGGGACTACAGGCAAGCCAGCTCGCCTGGCTTCGGCTGACCAGGCCGCTCGGCCTGGTGGAGAACACGGCGCTGATCGCTACCCCTAACCCCTTCGTCAAGGAGTACCTGGAGACCAAGCTCAGGCCCCTGGTCATCCACGCGCTGTCGAAGGAACTCGGCCGTCCGATCCAGATCGCCGTCACCGTCGACCCGAGCCCGGTCGCCCCGCCCGAGCAGCCGCAGGGACCGCCGAGCTCGCCGCTGTCGGTGATGGACCCGCTGTCGGTGGCGGCACAGGACGACCCGGCATCCCGGCCCGCGCAGCCGCAGCAGCCCGACCTGGGTCCGCTCGGGACACCGGCGCCGCAGCAGCCGCAGTACCAGCAGCCGCAGCGCTACTCGTACCAGGAGCCGGCGTACCAGGAGCCGGCCTACCCGTACCAGCAGCCTTACCGCACGCCCCCTGGGTACCAGGAGATGCCGCCCGAGCAGCATCCCCTCCCGACCCAGCACCACCTGGCCGCCCAGCATCCGCTGTCGTCCCAGCAGCCCCTGGGCACCCAGCATTCCCTGACGTCCCAGCAGCCTCCGGGCACCCAGCAGCCCCAGGTCGGCCAGCCGGAGCAACGGGACCTTGATCATTACCAGCCGCAGGGACAGCGGGAGCAGCACGCACAGCACGGACAGCCTGTGCACCAGCAGGACCAGCCGCCCCGCCCAGCCGCGGCCCGGCTGAACTCGAAGTACACGTTCGAGACGTTCGTCATCGGCAGCAGCAACCGCTTCGCGCACGCCGCCGCGGTCGCGGTCGCCGAGGCCCCGGCCAAGGCCTACAACCCGCTGTTCATTTACGGCGACTCGGGACTGGGCAAGACGCACCTGCTGCACGCCATCGGCCACTACGCCCAGACGCTCTACAACGGCCTGAAGGTTAGGTACGTGAGCTCGGAGGAGTTCACCAACGAGTTCATCAACATGATCCGCGACGGCAAGCAGGACGGCTTCCGCAGGCGCTACCGGGACGTCGACGTCCTCCTCGTGGACGACATCCAGTTCCTGGAGAACAAAGAAGGAACGCAGGAGGAGTTTTTCCACACCTTCAACACCCTGCACAACGCGAGCAAGCAGATCGTCATCTCCAGTGACCGCGCACCCAAGCGCCTCGTCACCTTGGAAGACCGGCTCCGCAGCCGGTTCGAGTGGGGCCTGCTGACCGACGTCCAGCCGCCCGAGCTTGAGACCAGGATCGCCATCCTCAGGAAGAAGGCCATCCAGGAGGGCCTGAACGCGCCGCCAGACGTGCTCGAGTACATCGCCAGCCGGATCTCCACCAACATCAGGGAGCTTGAGGGCGCGCTGATCAGGGTCACCGCCTTCGCCAGCCTGAACCGCCAGGGCGTCGACATGAGCCTCGCCGAGATCGTGCTCAAGGACCTGATACCTGAGAGCCAGGGGAACGGCAGCCCGCAGATCACCGCGGCGACCATCATGGGCCAGACCGCCGCGTACTTCGGGCTGTCCATCGAGGACCTGTGCGGCACCAGCAGGTCCCGCGTCCTGGTGACCGCCCGGCATATCGCCATGTACCTGTGCCGTGAACTGACCGACCTGTCGCTGCCGAAGATCGGACAGCAGTTCGGCGGCCGTGACCACACCACCGTCATCAACGCGGATCGCAAGATCCGCTCGCTGATGGCCGAGCGCCGCTCGATCTACACACAGGTCACCGAGCTGACTAACCGCATCAAGCAGCAGGCCCGCGCGAACTAGCGACCGGGCCCGAAAGCGGAATAAGCGAAAATGCGCGGAGATAAAAGGCGGCGCCAATGGCCCATTACCCGCAAATCGTTGTCAACATCAATTCACAGGTTGTCCACATGAGTTATCCAGAACCTGTGGACGGATCATGTGGGCAAACCGGTGGAGAACCCGTGGAAAACCAGGGGATGACCGGTGGACAACCTGGGAAAACTCTGCTGGCATCCACACACACCCCTCGCCCGTCCACACTCAGCGCACACCCCCTGTGCACAAAAAATGGGCTGCGAACTGGGAAAACACGGTTCTCCCCAGAATCCACAGCCCCTATTACTACTACGTTCTTATAACTCAATGAATCCCAAGAACAAGTAGGCTCGCGCCTGGGCTGTGGATCGCAGCCCGGCGAGGAGTGAGATACCCCGTCGCGGGGAACCCGCAAACATCACCGGCAGGAGGCATCCCGTGAAGCTCCAAGTTGAGCGTGACCCACTCGCAGAGGCCGTCGCATGGACGGCGCGCGCGCTCCCGGCGCGCCCCACGGCTCCCGTGCTGGCCGGCATGCGCCTTCAGGCGGGCAGCGAGCTGACCCTGTCCACCTTCGACTACGAGGTCTCCGCGCAGTCGACGATCCCTGTGCAGGCCGACGAGCCAGGCAGCGTGCTCGTCTCCGGCAGGCTGCTGTCTGAGATCGTGCGGTCCCTGCCCGCCAGGCCGGTCGACCTCACCACCGACGGCACGAGGACGACCGTCAAGTGCGGCAGCGCGACGTTCACCTTGATGCTGCTGCCGCTTGAGGAGTACCCGACCCTGCCCGACATGCCGGACACCACGGGGACCATCGGCGCCGACGCCTTCGCCTCAGCGATCCACCAGGTCGCCATCGCCGCGGGCAAGGACGACACGCTGCCCGCGCTGACCGGGATCCGCATGGAGATCAACGAGGACACGCTGACCATGGTCGCCACCGACCGCTACCGGCTTGCGGTCCGCGAGCTCCGCTGGACCCCCGTAGCGCCGGGACTGAACACCGCCGTCCTCGTCCCCGCCCGGGTCCTCGGCGACACCGCGCGGCAGATGACCGGCGGCGCCGAGGTCTCCGTCGCGCTCGCCACGACGGAGGGTGGCAACGACGGCATCATCGGGTTCGAGGGCGGCGGCAGGAAGACCACGACCCGGCTGCTTTCCGGCGAGTACCCCCGCTACCAGACGCTGCTGCCGAGCGAGTTCTCCGCGGTCGCGGAGCTGCCCGCCGCGCCGTTCGCGGACGCCGTCAAGCGCGTCGCGCTGGTCGCCGAGCGGAACACCCCGGTACGGCTGACGTTCGCGACGGGCGAGGTCCTGCTCGAGGCGGGCACCGGTGACGAGGCCCAGGCGAGCGAGGCGATCGCGCGCCAGCTTCGACGGCGAGACGATGCAGATCGCGTTCAACCCGACGTACCTGCTCGACGGCATCAACGCGGTGGATTCCGACACGGTCCGCATCTCGTTCACCACGGCGACCAGGCCCGCCGTGATCACCGGAAAGGGCGAGGGACAGCCCGACTACCGCTACGTCCTCATGCCCATCAGGTCGGCTGGCTAGCGCGCGATGGCAAAAACCGCCATCTTATCGCGCCGCTAGCCAGCCGAGATATCTCCCGGGGGCGACCTCCGCCCCGGTGTCCGCCTGCGGCGGACGGCAATCCGTGTGCTGGCGCTACGCGCCAGCGTCGGCGCTAGCGGCTAACCTCGAAGGTATGCACCTGACGCGGCTCGCCCTTACGGACTTCCGTTCGTACGTGGACGTGAACGTGCCGCTGGCGCCGGGTGTCACGATCTTCAGCGGCCAGAACGGCGAGGGCAAGACCAACCTCGTCGAGGCCGTCGGCTACGCCGCGACCCTGGCCAGCCACCGAGCCGCCCAGGATGCCCCGCTGATCCGCAAAGGCGCCGACCAGGCGATCATCCGGGCGGCGATATCCACAGCCGCGAACGACGCGCTTGTGGAAATCGAGCTGAACGCGGGGCGCGCCAACCGGGTCCGGCTCAACCGGACCCCGCTAAGCAGGCCGCGCGATGTGCTCGGCGTGCTCCGCACGGTCCTGTTCGCGCCTGAGGACCTTGCCCTGGTCAAGGGCGACCCCGGCGACCGCAGGCGGTTCCTCGACGACCTGCTCGTCGCGATGGCCCCCAGGTACGCCGGGGTCCGCGCCGACTACGACCGGGTGCTTAAGCAGCGCACCGCCCTGTTGAAATCCGCGGGCCCGAAGGGCGGCCCTAAGGGCAACAGGGAGTCCCGCGAGACGGTCACGGCCACGCTCGACGTCTGGGACGCCCATCTGGCCAGGACTGGCGCGGAACTGCTGGTCGCCCGCGAGCACCTGGTAACCGCGCTCCGCCCGCATGTGGAAAAGTCCTACGCGGCGGTCGCGGGCGACGGCCGCGGCCCGGCCGCGATCGAGTACAAGCGCTCGTTCGAGAGCCAGCCGCCCGACCAGCCGGCGCAGTTCTAGCCAGCACGGGCCAAGCGGGCAAGTACGAGGCCGGAGCGACCCACGGGGAACGGGTGCGAGCCGCGGAGCAGGCGCTCAGGGAAGCACTGCTCGAGGTCCGCGCGAGCGAGCTTGACCGGGGCGTCTGCCTCGCTGGCCCGCACCGCGACGAGCTTGAGCTCAGCGTTCGCGGCCTGCCCGCGCGCGGCTACGCCAGCCACGGCGAGTCCTGGTCGCTCGCGCTCGCGCTCCGCCTGGCCAGCTTCGACCTGCTCCGGACCGGCCGCGAGGACCCGGTGCTGATCCTCGATGACGTCTTCGCCGAGCTCGACGCGGGCCGCAGGGACCGCCTTGCCGCCCTCGTGGCGGAAGCCGAGCAGGTCCTGGTCACCGCTGCCGTCCCGGAAGATATCCCCAGCCTCCTCACCGGCGCCCACTTCAGGGTCTCCGCCGGCACCCTGACCGAGGCCCGTCGCCGACGCGAGGCGGATGAAAGCGGACCAACGCCCCAGCCACTGAGGACGAACCCGGCGCCGCAGGCGCCGTCCCGGGGCTTCGCCCCGGCGAGGGGGTAATGAGAGACACCCATGCTTGGGGGGGTCACCGGGGGGGCAGCCCGGGGACCGATGCGCCCTGACCCAGAGCGTGCCCGGCTAGCCTCCGAGGCCCTGGCAAGGGCCAGAGCCGACGCCTGGGCCAGGGGAGACCGCCCGGGCACCCCTCAGCGCCAGCAGCAGCAAGACCCAGGATCCAGAACGAGGGGGCCTGACTCAGGAAGCCACACCGTCCCTGTCCTGGTCGGCCAGGCCAAGGCGGGACGATCCACAGCCGCTCACCGCGGCCGTCGGCGGCCTCCTGTCGGCGCGCGGCTGGCGGGAAAGGGCCGCGGTAGGCGCCGTCTTCGGCCACTGGGTGGACATCGTGGGCCCCCAGCTCGCCCTGCACACGAAGCCAGAGTCCTTCGACGCGGGCGAGCTAACCGTCTCCGCCGACTCCCCCGCCTGGGCCACCCAGGTCCGCCTCATGGCCCCGCAGCTCCTCAAGCGCCTAGCCGAGGAACTGGGCCACAACACCGTCCGCCACATCCGTGTAAACGGCCCCTCAGGCCCCCCAAGACGCGGCGGCCGCCTGCGAGTCCGCTAACCGCCCACCCTGTGGACAGAGAGCAGAGCCCCGTTAAGCGCTGACCCCGCACATCTGATCCCATGTCATCCCGCACACTTCGAACACCGACGCGAAGCGTCCGCAGCCGACGCACTACAATCCACAGCCTGTGGAAAACCTCGCGAGACAGGCCTGCTTCAGGGAAGAGATGAGCCCACTCAAGCGTTCCACTATGTGGACAGTTTCACCCAGTCATGAGACGAGCCCTACCCTCCCTGCCCCCGGCAGCACGAGGGAGTGCCATGGCGCGATCCGCTAGCCACGCGGGAAGAATCTGGCCTTCCGCGACCAGATGAACCACCCTGTGGACTCTTCGCGGCAGCACCACCAAAAGTCATGACAAGGCGAACCTGACCAAACCGAGCCGTGGAACCGGTGCTCCCAGAGTCATCCTGATGGCCTGTCACACCAGGTCAGCTGTGGTTGAGTGGGGCGCGCGATGGGTACGGGCGCGCGGCTTCCGCGTGACCGATTGGTTTTGTCGGTCACGCCGAGACGCGCGCGCCCGACCCCCGACGCGCCCCGCGAAACCACAGCCAAACCAGGAACGACACGTGCCGTCAAGGCGGACCCGAGTGTCGGTAACCACGGCTAAAATAGAAGGTAGTCACGTGGATAAGACTGCCGGTGGCTGGGGCTGCGTGCGGGCCGCGCGGCCACGGCGCTGACGGCTTGGTCGTACGTCTGGTGACCACGGGGGCCGAGGCGCTGGCAGCAGCACGATGGATGGAGCTTCACTTTGTCGAACGATTACGACGCGCGGTCCATCACCGTACTCGAGGGCCTTGAGGCCGTCCGTAAGCGTCCCGGCATGTACATCGGCTCGACCGGCGAACGCGGACTGCACCACCTTGTGTACGAGGTTGTGGATAACTCGGTGGACGAGGCGCTTGCGGGCTACGCCACCAAGGTTGAGGTCATCCTCCTTGCCGACGGCGGCGTCCGGGTCACGGACGACGGCCGTGGCATCCCTGTGGACGAGCACCCCGTTGAGAAGCGGCCGGCCCTTGAGGTCGTCATGACCACGCTGCACGCCGGCGGCAAGTTCGACGGCAAGTCGTACGCGGTCTCCGGCGGCCTGCACGGCGTCGGCATCTCCGTGGTCAGCGCGCTGTCCATCCGGGTCGACATCGAGGTACGCCGGGACGGCTACGTCTGGTCGCAGAGCTACCGTCGAGGGCGCGCCGCTCGCGCCGCTGCACCGCGGCGAGGCGACGACCGAGACCGGGACGACGACGACATTCTGGCCAGACGACACGATCTTCGAGACGACCGAGTGGTCCTTTGAGACGCTGTCAAGGCGGCTTCAGGAGACGGCGTTCCTCAACCGCGGACTGCGTATCTCGCTGACCGACGAGCGGCTCGCGAAGGTCGTCGCCGACGACGAAGAGGACGACACGCTCGTGCCGTCCCCGAGCGCAGGCTCGGCCGTCGGCAAGGCTCGCACGGTAATTTACGAGTACCCCGGCGGCATCGCCGACTTCGTCCGGTACCTGAACGCGTCCAAGGAGCCGGTGCACGCGCAGGTCATCGAGTTCGGCGACGAGCAGCCAGGCATGTCGGCCGAGATCGCGATGCAGTGGAACGGCTCGTACAACGAGTCGGTGCACACGTTCGCGAACGTCATCAACACGGCCGAGGGAGGCACGCACGAGGAAGGGTTCCGTGCCGCGCTGACCACGGTCGTCAACAAGTACGCGCGGGACGCCAAGTTCCTCAGGGAGAAGGACCCGAACTTCACCGGCGAGGACATCCGCGAGGGCCTCACCGCGATCGTCTCGGTCAAGCTGGCCGAGCCGCAGTTCGAGGGCCAGACCAAGACCAAGCTCGGCAACACCGAGGCGAAGTCGTTCGTGCAGAAGGTGACGAACGATCAGTTGCGCGCCTGGTTCGACAGGAACCCGGGCGAGGCCAAGGGAATCATCGACAAGGTGCAGCAGGCGGCGCGGGCGCGGATCGCGGCCCGCCAGGCGCGCGACCTCACCCGGCGCAAGTCGGCGATGGAGACTAACGGGCTGCCGGGCAAGCTGGCCGACTGCCAGTCGACCGACCCGTCGAAGTCCGAGATCTACGTGGTCGAGGGCGACTCCGCCGGCGGCTCCGCCAAGGGCGGCCGTGACCCGCAGTTCCAGGCGATCCTGCCGATCCGCGGCAAGATCATCAACGTTGAGAAGTCGCGCATCGACCGGGTGCTTAAGAACACCGAGGTCCAGGCGATGATCACCGCGCTCGGCGCGGGCATCCACGACGAGTTCGACATCACCAAGCTCCGCTACCACAAGATCATCCTGATGGCGGACGCCGACGTGGACGGGCAGCACATCAGGACGCTGCTGCTGACGCTGCTCTTCCGGTTCATGAAGCCGCTCGTCGACGCCGGGCACGTGTACCTCGCCCAGCCGCCGCTCTACAAGATCAAGTGGGGCGAGCGCGGGGTGGACCCGGAGTACGCGTACTCCGATCTCGAGCGGGACCGGGTCGTCGAGGCGGGCATCGCCGCCGGGCGCAGGGACCCGCGGCCGCGGGACGGCGTGCAGCGGTTCAAGGGCCTTGGCGAGATGGACGCCGAAGAGCTGTGGGAGACCACGATGAACCCGGCGCGCCGGGTGCTGCTCCAGGTGACCCTGGACGACGCGGCGCAGGCCGACGAGCTGTTCAGCGTGCTCATGGGCGAGGACGTCGAGTCCCGCCGCTCCTTCATCACGCGTAACGCGAAGGATGTGCGGTTCCTGGACATCTAGCCGATTTCCCGGAAGCCCGACAGGCGAGTAGCCGAATGATCCACGTGAAACACGAACCCGTTCGGACGAACTTGTTTTGATCTTTTTTGAGCGAGAGGTTGCGAAGTGACCGAAGTGATGGGGCCGCCCGAGGGGGGGCACGACCGGACCGAGCCGGTTGACATCCAGGTCGAGATGCAGCGTAGCTACATCGACTACGCGATGTCCGTGATCGTCGGCCGGGCGCTGCCCGACGTGCGCGACGGGCTCAAGCCCGTGCACACGCGCATCCTCTACGGGATGTACGACCAGGGCTTCCGGCCCGACCGCGGGTTCTTCAAGTGCTCGCGCGTCGTCGGCGAGGTCATGGGCAACTACCACCCGCACGGCGACAGCGCGATCTACGACGCGCTGGTGCGGATGGCCCAGCCCTGGTCGATGCGGATGCCGCTGGTCTCCGGGCAGGGGAACTTCGGCTCGCCGGGCAACGACCCGCCCGCCGCCATGCGGTACACCGAGTGCCGCCTGGCCCCGCTGGCGATGGAGATGCTGCGGGACATCAACGAGGACACCGTTGACTTCCGGCCGAACTACGACGGCCGGTCGCAGGAGCCCGTCGTGCTGCCCGCCCGGTTCCCCAACCTGCTGGTCAACGGCTCCGAGGGCATCGCGGTCGGGATGGCCACCAAGATCCCGCCGCACAACCTGCGCGAGATCGCCGCAGGCGTGCATTGGTACCTGGAGAACTTCGAGCGCTTCGAGCACCCGGCCGCTGGGACTGTTGCAGCAGAGCCGCGGACCGAGACCGAGGACGGGGTACCGCAGCGGGCGCCGTACGAGGACCTGCTCGACGGGCTGATGGAGCGCATCCCCGGCCCCGACTTCCCGACCCGGGGGCAGATCGTCGGGCGGCGCGGCATCCGCGAGGCCTACCGGACCGGGCGCGGCTCGATCACCATGCGCGCCGTCGTGGAGCACGAGGAGATCCACGGCCGCAACTGCCTGGTGGTCAAGGAGCTTCCGTTCCAGGTCAACCCGGACAACCTGGCGTCCAAGATCGCTGAGCTGGTCAAGGACGGGCGCCTGTCCGGGATCGCCGACGTGCGCGACGAGACCAGCGGCAGGACCGGGCAGCGGCTCGTGATCGTGCTCAAGCGCGACGCCATCGAGAAGGTTGTGCTGAACAACCTGTTCAAGCACACGCAGCTGCAGGACACCTTCGGCGTGATCATGCTGGCCCTGGTCGACGGCGTGCCGCGCACCCTGCGCCTGGACCAGATGATCAGGTACTGGGTCGCGCACCAGATCGAGGTGATCCAGCGCCGGACGCGGTTCCGGCTGCGCAAGGCACAGGAGCGGCTGCACATCGTCGCCGCGCTTATCGCTGCGATCGACGCGATCGACCAGGTCATCGCTTTGATTCGCGGCTCGGAGTCGGCGGCTGCCGCGCAGGTCGGCCTCATGGGGCTGCTTGGGATCGACGAGATCCAGGCCCGCGCGATCCTGGACATGCAGCTGCGCAAGCTGGCCGCCCTTGAGCGGCAGGCGCTGATCGACGAGCGTGACGAACTCGAAGCCACTATCGCCGACCTCCAGGCGATCCTGGACTCGCCCGCCAGGCAGCGGGAGATCATCGGGACCGAGCTTGGCGAGATCGTCGGCAAGTACGGCGACGCGCGGCGGACCGAGATTATCGCCTATGACGGCGAGGTCGCCGACGAGGACCTGATCGCGGAGTCCGACATCGTGGTGACGATCACCCGCGGCGGCTACGCGAAGCGGACCAACACCGACCAGTACCGTGCGCAGAAGCGCGGCGGGAAGGGCGTGCGCGGCGCGGCGCTGCGGTCAGACGACATCGTCGACCACTTCTTCGTGACCTCGACCCACAACTGGATGCTGTTCTTCACGAACAAGGGCCGGGTCTACCGGGCCAAGGGGTACGAGCTGCCCGACGCCGGGCGCGACGCGCGCGGCCAGCACGTGGCGAACATGCTCGCCTTCCAGCCGGACGAGCAGATCGCCGAGGTGCTGACGCTCAAGGATTACGCGGTGGCGCCGTACCTGGTGCTCGCGACCCGTTCCGGCCTGGTGAAGAAGTCACGGCTGTCCGAGTACGACTCCGCGCGCTCCGGCGGGCTGATCGCGATCAACCTGCGCGAGGACGACGAGGTGATCAGCGCCGAGCTCGTGTCGCCTGACGAAGACCTGCTGCTGGTGAGCAAGGGCGCGCAGGCGCTGCGCTTCCACGCCGACGACGACCAGCTCCGGCCGATGGGGCGGGCCACCTCCGGCGTGATCGGCATGCGGTTCAACGACGGCGACAAGCTGCTCGGGATGTACGTCGTCCGGGAGGGCGAGGACGTTCTGGTGGCGACCGACGGCGGATATGCCAAGCGCACGCCGGCCGACCAGTACCCGCTGCGCAACCGGGGTGGCCTTGGCGTCATCACGGCGCGGATCGTCGAGGACCGTGGCGGCCTCGTGGGCGCGCTGATGGTCGGTCCCGACGACGAGGTGTTCGCGATTACCTCGGCCGGGGGCGTTATCAGGACCAGGGCCGGGGAAGTAAAGCAGTCGGGCCGCCAGACGATGGGCGTGCGGCTGATGAACCTCGCCCCGGGGGACAGCGTCGTGGCACTGGCCCGCAATGCGGAGTCGGAATCTGTGGTCGTCGCTGTGGATGAGGTTGTGGACGGCGCTGTGGATAACGCCGTGGATAACGCCGTAGACGGCCCTGTGGATGAAGTTTCAGGTAACGAATAGGCGATTAATGCAACTAACCGGGGGGTAGCTGCGTCTGAAGTGTGGACGGGTCTCGGATAGTGTCAACGCAAAGGTACATAGGTGCCCCAGTGAGTACCAAGGAGGACGGCGTGGACGAGGCGGGTCGAACGACTCAACCGCCGCTCATCATGGCGCCCCCAAGTCTGAAAGTCGACCCGGATGGGGAGGCCTCAGACACGATCGTTGACAATGGCATCATGTCATCATCACGGACGAGAACCGGAAGCTCGCGCTCCGGAGCGTCGCGGCGGTCCGGCGGCGCCAAGGGGGACTCCTCCGCTTCGGGTGACACCGCGCCCGCAGAGGACTCCGTGGACACCGCGACTTCTGCTGGGGATGTCGCGGCGACTTCTGCGGATGACGCGTCCGCGGACACCGCGGCTGAGGGCACGACGGAAGCCGGATCGAGTACCGAGGTGCCACTGCCCGCCGAGACGATTGGCAAGGCGAAGGGGCGGTCAGCTGATTCGTCCGGGTCTTCGGGGGCTAACGGGCGCGGTAGCGAACGGCAAGGGAGTCGGCGAACGATGAGCTCGGGGGACAGCAGCTGGCTAAGGAGCCAGCAGACGGAGGCAGCGCCAGAAGCCGACTCGGCCGACTCTGCCACCTCGGCCGACTCCGTAGCCTCGGCGGAGAACGGAACGTCGGCCGTTAACAGCGGCCGCAAGCCGGCGTTCACGCCGTCCGCGGCCGCGTCGACCGGTACCGCGTCGGCTTCGGCCGCGTCGCCCACAACGTCCGCGCCGACTGTCGCTCCGACCGGGGCGGGTCCGTCTTACTCCGGGGCCGGGTCGTCGCGTTCGGGCACGGCCTACGCGTCGCCGTCCGGTTACTCGGCTTCCCGGACGTCGGCATCGCCGACCTCCACATCCCCGACCTCGGCACCACCGACCTCGGCGCCGGCGGGCGGCACCGGAGCCCCGCCGCCGCGTAACGGATACTCGTCGAGCAACGGGTTTTCCTCCGGTGCGTCGGCCGTCGGCGGAGCGGCCGCCGGCCTGGCGAGCTCGGTGACCTCCGCCTGGCAGCGGCGCGGTTCGGCCAGGAACATCCAGACGCGCAAGTCGACCAAGCGCCAGGCGATGCTGACGCTCGCGCGGGTCGAGCCCTGGTCGGTCATGAAGTTCAGCTTCGTGGCCTCGGTCGTCGCGTTCATCATCCTGTTCGTTGCCGTCGCGGTGCTCTACATGGTGCTGTCCGCGCTCGGCGTCTTCGACTCGCTGCAGCACACGGTGTCGTCGATCACCTCAAGCCAGAGCTCCACGGGCACGAACATCTCGCACTGGTTCTCCGCGTCGCTGATCCTCGGCTACACCGCGATGCTCGGCGCGCTGAACATCGTGCTGATCACCGCGATGTCCACGGTCGGATCGGTGATCTACAACCTGATCGCCAAGACCATCGGCGGCATCGAAGTTACTCTCCGCGAGACAGACTGAAGCAGTCTGCTGGATGCGATAGAGTAGCGAAGTCTTCTTTACGGGACACCCCGACGGGGGTATAGCTCAGTCGGTTAGAGCGCTTCCCTGATAAGGAAGAGGTCCCGTGGTTCAAGTCCACGTACCCCCACCGGCCTGACCTGGCGGATCGGTCAGACTGGCCCTAGAAGACAAGAACAGTGGCCCTACAGCTTGTAGGGCCACTCTCGTTTTCCTGGGCCAACGGTGATCCACTGGCCAAGAACGTGATCGGCGCTATGAGGGTGTTCCTCCTGTTCGGTTCCCTCACCCTGGTCGCGCTGCTCTACTTCTGGCGCGAGGTACCGGAGACTAAGGGCAGGTCCTTGCAAGAGATTGAGCGGGACCTCGCAGGGCGAGGGGTAGGCTAGCGGGATGAAGAAGCTGCTGATCCTCATTGTGGTTGCTCTTGGCGGTTTCGCGGTGTGGCGGAAGGTCCAGGCCCAGCGGGCCGACCTCGACCTCTGGAGCGAAGCCACCTCCTCTGATGATGACTACTGACATCTGCTGATCGCCGACGGCTGCGGCGCTTACCCCCTTAGGCGCGTGCGATGACTGATTCACCCCCGATCTCGCTCGTCTGCTTCGACCTGACGAGCATCGTCATCGACGGTTCCATTGTCGAGCGGGCGTTCGCCGAGGCGATCGCGACCCAGGGAATCGTCGCGGGAACGCAGGACTACGCCCGCTCCATGGTCAGATTCGACCGCTCGCACGGGCGCGCGCCGGCCGCCGTGCTGCGCGACCTGTTCGATGGCGACGAGCCTCGCGCCCAGGCGGCGTTGCTCGCGTTCGAGCGCTCGTTCCGTGCCACCGCGCAGCGGTTCGGGCTTGACGTCCCGGTCGACGTCGCCGACGCGATGGGCAAGACGGCGGGGTCCGGTGCCAAGATCTGCCTGCTCACTATGCTGTCCCGTCGTTCGTGCGGCGAACTTCTCAGGCTGCTGCAGGCCGCGGACCTCGTCCTCTGCGGCGACGACGCGCCGCGCGGCTTCCCCTGGCCAGACCCGGTGCTCACCGCGATGCTCAGGCTCGGCGCCGCGGATGTACGCGAGGTGGCTGTGGTGAGCGCCACTCCTGACGGCGTGCTGTCCGGCTACCGCGCCGGAGCCAGGGTCCTGGTTGGCGTGGGCAGCGGACGCCGTGCCGCCGCCCTCCTTGAGGCGGGCGCGACCCATGTGCTCGACAGCATCACGACGCTTCCCGATCTGGTCGCCGAGGCGTCGAGCGCGAACTGAATCGCGGGAAAACACCTTTTACACTTGTAGTCATGCCGGAGCTCCCGGAAGTCGAAGCGCTCGCCGCCTTCCTGCGCGAGCATGCCAAGGGCCGCGTCGTCGCCCGTGCCGACGCGGCGTCGTTCGCCGTACTGAAGACCTTCGACCCGCCGCTGTCCGCATTGACCGGGCGGTCCATCGCCGACGTGGGACGGCACGGCAAGTTCCTCGACCTGACCGCCTCCGGTCCCGATGGCGACCTGCACCTGGTCTTCCATCTCGCCCGAGCCGGCTGGCTGCGCTGGCGGGAAGACATACCGGACAAGCCAGTCAAGCCGGGCAAGAGCCCGCTGGCCTTCAGGCTCGTCCTCGATGACGGTGCCGGGTTCGACCTCACCGAGGCGGGCACGCAGAAGCGGCTCGCCGTCTACCTGGTCAGGGACGTCGCCGACGTGCCCGGCGTGGCTAGCCTCGGGCCCGAGCCGCTGGCGGACGACTTCGATGTCGACGCGCTCGCCGCGATACTCAAAGGCCGCCGGACCCAGATCAAGGGCGTGCTCCGCGACCAGCACATCATCGCGGGAATCGGTAACGCCTACTCAGACGAGGTGCTGCACGCGGCGAAGATGTCACCGTTCAAGCTCGCCTCAAGCTTCACGCCTGATGAGGTCGCCACGCTGCATGCCGCGATGGTGACCACGCTTCGTGAGGCGGTTGAGCGCTCGGCGGGACTCGCGGCGGCCGATCTCAAAGGCGAGAAGAAGACCGGCTTGCGCGTGCACGGCAAGACTGGTCAGCCCTGCCCGGTCTGCGGGGACACGATACGCGAGGTCTCGTTCGCCGACTCCTCGCTCCAGTACTGCCCCACCTGCCAGACCGGCGGCAAGCCCCTAGCCGACCGTCGGCTTTCCCGCCTCCTCAAGTTATCTCCAGACAGGGGACGGGGATGACCGCCGGCGCGGCGCCGCGCCTTCCGCGCGTCATGCCTCACCGCCGTGGATGAAGCACCGTCGCCACACCGCGCGGATAAGGTGCACGATCCATACCGAGATGTCAGCGCCGGCCGCCCGACCGCGCTGGTTCACCGGACCTCCACCCTCACCCCAGACAACGCCCACCAGATCCCTCTCAGGCCTCGGGGGATTGCGGCGGCGTCGGTGGCCCGGCCGCCAGGCGGGGTCGGCCGCCTAGCGGCCCGCCTGCGGGTATCCCCGGTAACCCCCCGGAACCCGGAACGCCCGCGGCGCTACCTTGCGGGGTAGCCCGGAGAGTACCCGGCTACTGTGCGTAGCGCGTTACTCACTGTAGCGCTACCTCTGATTGGTTGTCTATGTTGACGAGTAACCGCTGGTACCCTTGGCGGAGTAAATCTCGGGGCTTTAGCTCAGCTGGAAGAGCATCTGCTTTGCAAGCAGAGGGTCAGGGGTTCGAGTCCCCTAAGCTCCACCAGGCGACATTCATCCGGGCGTCAGTCCGCCGCATAGGCGCGCTGACGTGATGCGCGTTCACGACGCTTGACGGCTTCGCGTACGGCTTCGCGACGGCTTCGCGTGTGCCCGTTTCGTCCGGATTGTCCCGGCGGCTCCGTGGCTTGGACCATGATCATGTGGATTCCGCAGCTTATGAGCTGCGGAATCCACATGAAAAGCGAAATCCTTGTCGATCAGGCCGCGCCCGTGCGCGGGCGCCGCGTGTCAGCCCGCGCACGGGCATCACGCACCACTTAAGTAACGGCATTGCGGCCCTGGCGCTCTTATGAATAGCGCCTTACGAGGCTGGCCGTGCCAGCCGCGTGCCATCGCGGCCGCGTCGGGCAGGTGGGTGCCACACCTGAACCGTCAGCGCACTGCCCCTGCGTGCCCGCACCGCTGGACCGGGAGACTGGCCGACGACAAGGCCGTCTACCGGCATGGGATATTCGGTGAGCCTGACCGTATTGAGGCGAAAACCCAGCTTCCCCGTGATCCCAAGGCACACGCTATAGAACAGTCCCCGGACGTCCGGCACCGCGACACGTCTCGGCAAGCGCGGATGCGGCGTCATCCAGTTATCCAGGAGCAGAAGGGCACCAAGCACTTCCAATCCGGCATTGTCCCCGATGAATTCGACGTCCGGCCGCTCGGTTCGGGGCTGAGAGGGGAAGCTCGCGGGCGGTGACAGGCCCCCGCCGCGGCGGCGGATACCGGCCGTTTCGTCATAACGCGCACGATTCGCCGGATCCGCCAGCACGCGCCGGGCGGCGTCGAGAATCTCGTGTGCGCGTGAGGTTGCCGCGATGACCGGCGAAGGCGCGCCCGCGACCAGTTCCGGTCGCAGCAGCCTCGTCTTGGCCTCGTGCTGTTGCTGGACCTGCTCGGCCGTGGCACCCGGCAGCACCCCGAGAACGTCGTACCAGGTAATGCCGGGTTCTTTGCCTAGAGAGCTCAAGAACATGCTCCCTTCTGGCGACCAGAGCTAAGGAGATGATCCCATGCGGCACTGGAGGGGAGTAAGCCTTCCATGGGTGGGTCTAGGCTTTTGTGTCATGGCATTCGAGCTCACCGGGCAGGTCGAAAAGCACCTCGTTAACGATCACATCGTGTGGCTGACGACCGTCACGCCTGCCGGGCGGCCCGCGCCGCGCCCGGTCTGGTTTGTGTGGGATGGGACGGTCGTCACCATCTACTCACTGCCGGACGGCGCGAAGCTCAAGCACATCGCCGCCAACGACCATGTCTCTCTGCACTTCAACTCCACGCCTGATGGCGGAGACGTCGTGGTGATTTCCGGACAGGCCGAGGTGGTTAATGGCGCGCCCCCGCCATCGGAGGTCCCTGGAATGCTGGACAAGTATCTCGGCAGCATCCAGGCGATGGGCTACACCCAGGAGTGGTACGACAGCTACAACACGGCCATCCGTGTCACCCCGGAACGCGCCTGGAGCATTCCGGAGTAAAGGCGGCTGTGCCCGGGGCCGATCCGGCTAGCCGTAAAGAGCCGGGCCTAGCCTTCCCAGTGGCTCCACCAGTTCGCCCTCCTCGTAGGACAGGTGCGACAGCAGCGTGTCGGTCAGCAGGTCCACCGCCGATCGCAGTTCCAACATCCCCGTGGCCGGCGACGTGACCAGCGCCACCAGTGCCGCGTCTACCCGCTCGAGCACCCCCGCGATCAGCAGGTGCTCCGCGTGGAGCCGGTCGACCACGGGCGCCAGCCGCTGATCGAGTGAGCGGAGTCCAGGAAACAGCGCCTGGTCCTCGAGCGTGTGATGCATCCCGACGAGCCGGCAGTAGCTCTCGCAGTACGCGCCTACGGTCCACTGGTTCTGCCGCATCGTGAGCTTGGCGATCTCCGAGCGTGCCGTTCCCGGATCCAGGCTGCCCGCCGCCACCTGGCCGATCATCTCCCTGAGTTGCGACAGTTCGCCGCGCAGGTGGTCATGCACCGCGACCAGTTCCTGTGCGAGCGCGCGTCCTGCCGCGCTGTACTCGGCGACCGCGGTGGGCCTGGGCCCGCGCGGGCGCTGCGACTCATCCCACAGCCGCTCGGCACTCAGCCGCACTCCGCTATCTGGTGTCGGGTCCACGCCAAGCGCCGTGTCGGCGGTTCCGGCGTCCGTGGTTCCCGCCCCCCTGGCGACTGCCCGCGAGCCGTGGCCCGCGCGCTCGGCCGCCACCAACTCTCGGACGGCGGGCACGACCTCGGCGGCGAACTGGTCGATCGTCTGAGTGTCGTTGACCGTAAGGATGAACCCGCTGATCCCTTCGTCCAGGGCAAGGCCAGTCAACTGCTCGGCCCAGACCTTGGGCGGCCCCTGGAGGAACTCCGACCCGCCGCCGGCGAAAGAGCCGGAGATGTTGTACAAGCGGCGCACGTCCCGCGGCGACCGGCCAGCGTCGGACGCGGCGCGGTCGATGATCGCGTTCATCCCCGCGAGCTGCTCGGGCGGTGCGTACGGCGAGCTCGGCAGCCATCCGCCGGCCAGTTCCCCGGTGAGGCGGAGCATCCGCTCCTTATACGACCCGACCCAGATCCCGATGTCATGGACGGGGAACGGCCCGGGCTTCGCGCCGTGCAGCGAGTAGTGGTCTCCGGTGAGTCGTGCACCCCGGCCCGGCGTCCACAGGGCGCGGATCACGCCGATCGCCTCGCGCAGCGCCGCCACGGATTCACCGGGTGAACGTCGCGGGCCGCCCATGGCCTCGATCGCGTCCCAGAACGCTCCGGCCCCGATGCCGAGCTCGGCTCGTCCGCCGGAGAGGATGTCGAGCGTGGCCACCTCGCGCGCGAGCATGGCCGGCGGCCGCAGCGGGAGGTTCGCAACGTTGGGGAACACCCTGACCCGCGACGTGGCCGCCGCGATCGTGGTGAGCAGCGTCCAGGTGTCTAGGAACTGCGGGTTGTACGGATGATCCTGGACGCTGACCATGTCCAGCCCCGCCTCGTCCGCGCGCCGTGCCAGCGCGAGCACCCCGTCCGCCTGCTGCGCCAGCGGCGGCAGGAACACCCCGAACAGCAGGTCGTGACCGTAATCGGACATGCCGACCCCTCCCACTAGATCGTCTGTGTAGAAGATTATATTACACACAGACTATCTGCGCTCCAGCGGATGGCCGTACCATGGGAGCATGAGCGCGATGACCGACCGCCTTGCCGGGGAGCTTGGCTGGGGACTGGCCGTGGTGTTCCGCGGGTACGTCAAGGCGGCCGACGCGGTGACCGAAGGCCTGCCCGGCGGCCATCGCGGCTACCAGGTCCTGTCCGCCGCCGCGCGGGACGAGGCGGGCAGCCAGGCCGCCCTCGCGACCCGGCTGGGCATTGACCGGACGGTTATGACCTACCTGCTCGATGACCTGGTTAAGGCGGACCTTGTCGAGCGCCGCCAAGATCCTGGCGACCGCCGCACCAGGCTAGTCGTGGCCACCGACCACGGCAGGACGGTTCTCGAGGACCTGGACAAGCGCTTCACCCGAGCCGAGCAGCACATCCTCGGCGGCCTCTCCCCCGAGGACCAGGCGGCGTTCCGTGCCCTGCTGGCCGCGCTGGCGACGCACGTGAACTCCGTGGACCCGGTCGCGACCGCCTGCGACGCCGTCGAAGACATCAGCACCTCAGGGCGCGGGGCGGCTCAGGTCGGATAGCGCTTGGGACCTTGGGTGTAGGTGCGGCCGGCTGGGGTCTCCCACCGGTGCCAGCCGGGTTTGGGCTGGGTGACTTTCCATCCGGGTGACTGACCTGGTGGCAGGCCCTGCTGCGCGCAGGCTGCGCGCGCCGGCGTTGCACGCGCAGGTCCGCCCGCCCTTGTCGTAAGGCAGTCGCGCCGAAAACCGGGCGCGCCGAAAACCGGACCGCAGCTAGTCGGGCGCGCCGAAACACCGACAAGAAAGCAGCAGTTGAGAACCCGGCTTACGAGCGCCGGGCGCGCTGGCGGGCTAGTTCGGCGCGGGCGAGGGCGTTCTTGTGTACCTCGTCCGGTCCGTCGGCGAAGCGGAGCGTGCGGATGCCGGCGAATGCGGATGCCAGCGGGAAGTCCTGGCTCAGCCCGCCTGCGCCATGGACCTGGATCGCCTTGTCGAGGATCCACTCGACCGTCGCCGGCGTGGCGATCTTGATGGCCTGGATCTCCGTGTGGGCCGCCTTGTTGCCGACCGTGTCCATCAGCCACGCGGCCTTGAGCACGAGCAGCCGCAGTTGCTCGATGCGGACGCGCGCCTCGGCGATCCAGTCACGGATCACGCCCTGCTCGGCGAGCGGCTTCCCGAAGGCGACCCGCGAGTCCGCTCGCGCGCACATCAGCTCGATGGCCCGCTCCGCCAGCCCGATCGAGCGCATGCAGTGGTGGATCCGGCCAGGCCCGAGGCGCGCCTGGGCGATGGCGAAGCCCTCGCCCTCGCCTGCGATCAGGTTCTCCGCGGGCACCCGGACGTCGCTGAACACGATCTCCGCGTGGCCGCCGTGGTTGTGGTCGTCGTAGCCGAAGACCTCCATGCCGCGGACGATCGGTTACCCCCGGGGTGTCCCGCGGGACCAGGATCATGGACTGCTGGCGGTGGCGGTCGGCGGAAGGGTCGGTCTTGCCCATCACGATGAAGATCTCCGCCTGCGGGTTCAGCGCCCCGGTGATCCACCACTTGCGCCCGTTGATCACGTACTCGTCACCGTCGCGCTCGATGCGGGTGGCGATGTTGGTGGCGTCGGAGGAGGCCACGTCGGGCTCGGTCATCGCGAACGAAGAGCGGATCTGGCCGTCGAGCAGCGGCCGCAGCCAGCGCTTTTGCTGCTCGGGGGTGCCGAACGTGGCCAGCACCTCCATGTTGCCTGTGTCCGGGGCCGAGCAGTTCAGCGCGGCGGGCGCCAGGCCCAGGCTGCGCCCGGTGATCTCCGCCAGCGGGGCGTACTGCAGGTTGGTCAGCCCGGCGCCGTGCTCGCCGGGCAGGAACAGGTTCCACAGCCCTCTCGCCCTGGCCTCGGCGCGCAGCTCGGCCAGCACAGGCACGGTGCTCCAGGCCCAGCGGTTCTCCAGTGCCGCGAGCTGCTCGCTGAACACCACCTCGGCCGGGTAGACGTGGGCGTCCATGAACTCGAGCAGCACGGCCCGCAGTTCCTCGGTCCGCTCGTCAAAACCGAACTCCATCAGCTTTCCTCTTCCCGCATCGCGGCCAGTCCGGAAGCGACCAGGGGCTCGACCAGGGTGCCGATTTCCTCGAACCCCTCGCCGACCGTCTGGCCGTGGACGTACCTGAAATGGATGCCCTCGAGGATCACCGCCGCTTTGAACGACGCGAGGGCGATGTAGAAGCCAAGGTCGGAAAGGTCCCGCCCGCTGGCTGCGGCGTACAGGTTGAGCACTTCCGGCACGCTGGGATAGCCGGGCGCGTCGCTGGCCATCGGCCCCTCGCCAAGCCGGTCCATCCGCTGGTACACGATGAGCAGCCCCACGTCGGTCAGCGGGTCGCCAAGCGTGGCCATCTCCCAGTCCACCACCGCCGCGATCTTGTCGTCGGCCCCGACAAGCACGTTGTCCAGCCGGTAGTCGCCGTGCACGATGGCGGGCGGCGACCCGTCGGGGGGATCGGCCGCGAGCAGCGCGTGCAGCTCGTCGATGCCGGCCAGCGGGCGGCTGCGCGACGCGTCGAGCTGCTTCTTCCAACGGCGCACCTGCCTGGCGAGGAAGCCCTGCGGGCGGCCGAAGTCCGCCAGCCCCACCTCCGCCGGAACCACCGCGTGCAGCTGCGCGAGCGTGCTGATCAGGCGCTCCGCGATGACCCGGGCCCGGGCGGGACCGACCGCGGCCAGCTGGTCGTCCGTCCGGTAGACGACACCGTCGACGTCCGACATCACGTAGAACGGCGCGCCGACCACGTCCGGGTCCGCGCACAGGGCGTAGGTCAGCGGAACGGGAACCGCGGTATCACGCAGTGCGGTGATCACCCGGTACTCGCGTTCCATGTCGTGCGCGGTGGCGAGCACGTGCCCGAGCGGCGGGCGGCGCACCACCCAGCTCCTGGTGCCGTCGCTGACCTCGTACGTCAGGTTGGACCGGCCCCCCGCGATCAGCCGGCCCGTCAGCGGGCCGCCGACCTCGCCGGGACAGGTGTCGTCGAACCAGGTGGCGAGGCGCTCCAGGTCAAGGCCAGGGAGATCGGTCATGCCTGGAGAAACTACTCTCGGCGCAGCGAGATGGCCAGGTCCGGCTTGACGAGGGACGCGACGAAGCGAGGCCAGATGTTCGCGCCGTGACAGCGAAAGTTGGCCGTCTCGCCGTCGGCTACGTCAAAGGGGCGGGCAGGACTCGTGTAGCGGCCGCGCTCGACGCGCAGCGTGTGGTGTCCCGGTTCAACCGGCGTCTCAACCGAATCGTGGAGCTCGAGTGAGCCGACCCGCTCGCCGTCGACAGTGACCTCGTACTTGCCACGCCACAACTCCATGCCGATGCCCTCCCGTACCAGCCTGAGAGTCGCCGACACCGTGGCCTCCATCTCCAAACCACCGCGGACGCCGCCGACCCAGCGGCCGTCCCTGCCCGGTAGGCACCGACCCTGCCCGGTAGGCACCGAAAATCTTCCCGTCAACCTGAGATGCTAACCCGTGCGGCCGCGGCGGGGGCCGGCTCAGGCACACGCTCGCGGCGCGGCAGCAGGAACGGGGTAGCCAGCAGCAGCACGCCCGCGACAGCGATCGCGATGCGCGGGCTCGTGAGGGCGGCGAGCCCGCCCCATGCCGCGGTAAGAGCGGCGGTGGTCAGGCTGGTGGACACCGACCAGGCCGCGAGCACGCGGGCGACGAGGTGCTTCTCCGTGTGCTCGAGCCGGTAAGCGGCCGCCACGGGGTTATACACGCCCATGCCGAAGACGACACCGAACTGCACCGCGATGACGAGCACCACGCCGGCGGTGCCAGCACCGGTGAACGCCAGCCAGAGCGGGCACCAGGCCCCAAGCGCGCCGAAGACCAGCATGATCCGGTGCTGTCCGAACCGGGCGACGAGCGCCGGCCAGCCGAGAGCCGATAAAACCGCCGATACAGGGCGCACCGAACGCCAGAGTGTACTGCCATGGCGCGAACCTGAGCTGCCCGAGCATCAGCACGGCGAGCTGCGGCTCGGCCCCGAGGATCAGGCCGCCGACCAGGAGCCTGTTGAAGAACACCGGGCGCAGCGCCGGGCTGCTCAGGATGTGGCGCCATCCGTCGAGCAGCTCATCGGTCCTGAGCCGCGACGGTTCTGGCCGCTCCGGGCGCGGCTCACGCTCGCCGATCGCGGCGATTCCCACCGCCGACAGCAGGTAGCTGACCGCGTCGGCCAGCACGGTCGTCACCGGACCGAGGATCCCGACGGCGGCACCGCCGAGCGGCGGGCCGACCACCAGGGCGGTCCAGGTCGTTGATTCGAACCGGCCGTTGGCGACGAGCAGGTCCTCCGGCTTCACCAGGGACTTGATGTTCGCACCGCTCGCCGCGTTGAACGCGATCTTGGCCGCGGCCACGACGATAGAGACCACGAGGAGCTGGGCGAAGCTTAGCCAGCCGAGCGCGTACGCGGCCGGGATCGTCATCAGCGCGGCAAACCGGGTGAGATCCATCGTCATCATCACCGGCCGCTTGCGCCGGAACTCCACCCACGGGCCGAGCGGCACCGCGACCACGGCACCGACCGCGAGCCCCGCCGCCGCGAGGGCGGACACTTCGACCGGCCCGGCGTGCAGCACCCTGATCGCGATCAGCGGGAAGGCGCCGAACCCGATCCCCGACCCGTAGGCGCTGACGGCGTAAGCTGCCCACAGCCAGCCGAACTGCCGCCCGAGCGACCGGGTACCCAACTTTCGGATGTGCACCTGCCAATTACAGCGATGTATTTCCGCAGGATCAAACAACCAAGGGGAGAGACGATACAACCACTGGTTGTATCACCAAGCCATGAACATCGAAGCCGTCAGGGCATTCGTGGCCGTCGCGGAGGAAGGCCAGTTCCAGCTCGCCGCCGACCGGCTCGACGTCAGCCAGCAGGCCGTCTCGAAGCGGATCGCGGCCCTGGAGGCCGAGCTCGGCACCGTCCTGTTCAAGCGGACGCCGTCCGGTGCCGCGCTCACCCAGGACGGCCGCACCTTCCTGCCGCACGCAGGCGCGATCCTGGCCGCGGTAAGCGCGGCGTTCGCCTCGGTGCAGCCAGGGACCAGGCCGCTGCGGGTGGACGTGCTCAGCCGCGGCTCCGGGCCGGTGGACCTGCTGCGCGACTTCTGCGCGGACAACCAGGGAGTCGCCGTCGAGATGGTGATCGGCGGCGGCGCGGCGAGCACGTTTAAGAGCCTGCTGGCGGGCGAGATCGATGCCGGCTACGCCTACCTCAGGGACGTAAAGCGCGAGCTCGACCCGGCGCTCGCGCGGACCTACGCCTTCCTCGAGCCTGGTCAGGTAATCGTCGGCGTGCGGCACCCGCTGGCCACGGCACGCGCGGTCCGGGCGGCCGAGCTCGCCCGCTACCGTGCCTGGGTGCCCGGCATCGTCGACGGCAGCGAGTGGGAGACGTACTTCCATGACTTCGCGGACGCGTTCGGCCTGGACATCGATCCCACTGGCTACGCGGTCGGCAGCGAGTCGGTCTTCGATGCCATCGCGGCGTCCCGCTCGCTCATGACGTTGGTCGGCGAGCGCAACCGGGTCGGCTGGCCGGGCGGCCTCGGCCTTGTCCGCCTCCCCATCGTCGACCCGGTGCCGCTTTACCCCTGGTCGCTCGTCTGGCGCGCCGACACCGTGCACGCGGGCGCGAAGCGCCTGGTCAGTCACGTCAAGCGGACGTACGAGCCGCCATCAGGCGGCACCGCGGTCTGGCTACCGCGGCAGGCCCGCGACGACCTCCAGTTATTCCGAACGACTGCGGGCTCGGCCGCTCCGGCTAGGCGCGTTCGCGGCGGGGCAGTCATGATGGGAGCAGTCACTGATATCAGGTCCGGAATCACGAAGGAGGCGGCGGGCGTGGACTTTGCCCTGACCGAGGACCAGCTCCGGTTCAAGGAGGCTGCCCGCGAGTTCCTCAGCAAGGAGGTGGTCCCTTACCGTGCCGAGTGGGACCGCCGGGAGTCCGTCGATACCGCGATCATCGGCAAGCTCGGCGAGCTCGGGTTCTTCGGCCTGACGATCCCAGAGGAGTACGGCGGCCTCGGCGGCGACTACATCACGTACTGCATCGGCATGGAGGAACTTGGCCGAGCGGACTCCGCCGTGCGCGGCATCGTCTCCGTCTCCACGGGCCTGTTCGGCAAGAGCGTCCTGTCGCATGGCTCCGAGGAGCAGAAGCAGGAGTGGCTGCCCGGCATCGCGTCAGGCACGAAGCTCGGCTGCTTCGCCCTCACCGAGCCAGACAACGGCTCGGACGCGGGAAACCTTAAGACCAGGGCGGACCGGTCGGGCGGCGACTGGATCATTAACGGCACGAAGATCTTCATCACCAACGGCAGCTGGGCCGATATCTGCGTGGTGTTCGCCCGCACCGGCGGCCCAGGGCCCCGCGGTGTCTCGGCCTTCCTCGTCCCGACCGGCACGCCAGGGTTCGGCCGGACCGAGATCCACGGCAAGCTCGGACTCCGCGGCCAGGTGACCTCCGAGCTGACCTTCACCGACGTCCGCGTGCCGGCCGGCGCCATGCTCGGCGCCGAGGGCGAGGGCTTCAAGATCGCCATGCACTCCCTCGACAAGGGCCGGGTGTCCGTAGCCGCCGGCTGCACGGGCATCAGCCAGGCCTGCCTGGAAGCGGTCGTCGAGTACACGGGAAGCCGGTCACAGTTCGGGCGGCCGATTGCCGGATTCCAGCTGATCCAGGACATGATCGCCGAGATCTCCGTCGACACCGACGCCGCACGGCTCCTCACCTGGCGGGCCGCCGACCTCATCGAGCGCGGCCTGCCGTTCCGCACGGAGGCGTCCAAGGCCAAGTTCTTCGCCTCGGAAAAGGCGGTCAAGGCCGCCAACCTCGCGATCCAGGCCTTCGGCGGCTACGGCTACATCGACGAGTACCCCGTGCAGAAGTTCATGCGCGACGCCCGGGTCATGACCCTCTACGAGGGGACCAGCCAGATCCAGAAGCTGCTCATCGGCCGCGCCGAGACCGGCGTCAGCGCGTTCTGATACCGGCTATCCGCCCCAGGGCCGGAGCCGGCTGCTCGCGCCGACGACTTGTCCAGCGCCTCGATCTCGTGGGCCGTGAGGTCCAGGGTCGCCGAGGCGAGCAGCGCGGGAAGCTGGTCGACCGTACGGGCAGAAGCCAGCGGCGCGACCACGTTGGGCCGGCCGCGCAGCCAGGCGAGCGCCACGGTCGCCGGCGCGACGCCGCGCTCCGCGGAAATCGCGTCGAGCGCCGCGAGCACCGCCGGACCGGTCGGGCTGGTCAGGTACCTGGTAGCGCCCGGCTGCCGTGCCGCGCCCGCGTGATCCGCGGCGCTACGGTACTTCCCGGCGAGGAAGCCGCTCGCGAGCGCGTAATACGGCAGCACGCCAAGCCCGAACTCCGCGACGACGGGGGCGAATGAGGTCTCGTAGGCCGCTCGCTCCACCAGGTTGTAGTGCGGCTGGAGCGCCACTGGCGGCGCCCACCCCTCGGCCCGGGCGACAGCGAACCACTCGCGGAGCCGGGGGGCGGTGATGTTCGAGAGCCCGACGTGCCGGATCTTGCCCGCTTCTTGCAGCCGGTGGAACGCCGCCGCTGCTTCCGCGACCGGCACGTCAGGCTCGTCGTAGTGCACGTAGTAAAGGTCGATGAAGTCCGTCCGCAGCCGGCTAAGGGAAGCGTCGGCCGCGGCCAGGATGTTGCTCGGCGACAGCCCGCGGAACTGCGGGTGCCTGCTCACCTTGGTCGCGATGACGACCGAGTCCCTGTTCCGCCGGGCCGCGGTCCACTCGCCGATGATCGTCTCTGACTCGCCGCCGGCATTCCCTGGCACCCACGCCGAATACGAGTCGGCGGTGTCGATGAAGTTGCCGCCGCCCGCGACGTAGGCGTCGAGCACCGCGAACGACGTCGCCTTGTCCGACGTCCAGCCGAACGTGTTGCCGCCGAGCCCAAGCGGGAACACGTCAAGGTCGGAACTCCCGATAACGGTCATCGATGAAACCCTTCTGCGAAGGAACGGAGGGAAGCCAACACACGACAACAGCGCCGGGCCCGTCTTTGTTCTAGCCAGGGCCGGCTTCCACAGCCCCATCATCCGGCCGCGCATCCCGTCGCCCGAGGCGAGTTGGACCAGCGTGTTAGCCGCCGCCACGCTGTTGCCCGTCAGCCGCAGCAGGAACCACGACATCGCCACCGTCTGCGTCATCGTCCCCGACGCGGAAAACACCTGGCTGAAGAACCAGGCCCGGTACGCGGGCGACTCAAGCGACTGAAAGGACCGCCGCAGGCTCGGCCGCCGCCGCTCCGGTTCCGCGTTTGGCGCTGGCTGAGCGGCAGCGTCCGAAATCGTCATGTACGACGACTTAACATCGCGCGGGTAACGCGCTCCTGCTCTCCCTGATGGCCTGCCGGAAGCTGATCCGCGGACCGGTGCGCAGGATGGAATTCGCGTAGATCCGCACCGCGATCCTGGCCATCCATACCGTGCCGACGGCCGTCAGCACGGCCGCCACCGCGACCTGCCAGAGCGGGACGTCGCCCGCCGCGTACAGCACGGGCATCGCGATCGGCGCGGTCGGCGGCAGGAAGCCGAGCACGTGGTAGAAGGTGCTTGCGCCGTTGGCGTAGACCACCGTGTAGGACAGCGCGTAGGTGATGATCAGCGGGAGCTGGACCGGCAGGATCGTCGAGTTCACGTCCGACTGCCGCGACACCAGCGACCCCGCGGCCGCGAACGCCGTGCAGTAGAACGCGTAGCCGAGCACGATGAACACCCCGCCGGCGATGACGACGCCAAGCGTGGCGCCGTGCACCAGGCTCGACCCGGATGCGAACCCGGCGACGATGAACACGACGAGCATCCCCGCCGCCTGGGCAAGCGCGAGCAGCCCGATGCCGAGCACCTTGCCGATCAGCAGCTGAACCGGGCGGACAGCAGACAGCAGCACCTCGACCACCCGGCTGGACTTCTCCTCGCCGATCCCCATCGCGATCTGCGACCCGTACACGCTGATCAGGATCCAGACGATGATGATGGTGAACAGCCCGGTCAGCCGGGAGGACAGCGACGTCTTGGGCGCTTCGAGGCCGCGCACCGGCAGCGTCACCCCGTGGGCGACGGCGGACGCCGCGCCCGGCACAGTCTGTATCAGCTTGGAGAGCCCGGCGAGCTGGGCGAGCGTCGCGACGGAACCGGTGACGCCGCCAAGCGGCACCTGCTTAACGATGATCTCCGAGTTGGGGACGAGGACGGCGCTCAGGTCGCCGCTGCGCAGTGCCGCCTCCGCCGCCGCCAGGCTCGGCTGCGGAACCGCGACCGCCTGCCCGCCGGATAGCCGGCCCGCCTCGGTGACGATGCCGCTGATCGTGGTGGTGTCGCCGACGACGCCGATCCTGTCCGGCTTGTTCTTGCTTGACAGGATCGCCGGGAGCGCCACGGCCAGGGCGACCGCGATCAGCAGCACCGCGGTCGTGGTCAAGAAGACCCGCGTCCTGGCCCTCAGCCGGATCTCCCTGCGGGCCACCAGCCAGGTCGCCTGCAGCGACCGGCTTGGCGGCGCGACGCCGCCGCGGCCGCTCGTCTCCGGCCCGGTGCTCAACGTGCCCGTGCTCATAGCCCTGCTCCCGTCGTTACCCCGGTGGTCCTGCTGGCCGCCGCGTGCTCGGCCTCTGCCTGGCCGACGGACGCGCCGGTCGCCGTGCGGAAGACCTCGGACAGCGACCGGTCCTCGAAGGCGAAGTGCTCGACCGGGCCGGCCGCCCTGGCGAGATCCAGGATCGTCTGGGAGTCGGCCGTACTCGTTAGGGATATCTCGGCCGTGCCATCCGCTCTTACCGAGTCCACGGTTCCAATAGCTGAGCCGATGCCGGCCGCCCAGCCACCCGTTCGGTCGCCCGTTACGCGGACCGCGAGCCGCGGGTGGTCACCGCGGCGCAGGTCCGCGACCAGGCCGGATACGACGAGCCTGCCCTGATGGATGATCGCGACGGCCTCGCAGATGTCCTCGACCAGGTCCAGTTGGTGGCTGGAGAACAGCACGGTCACGCCGGCCGCGGCGCGCTCGGCGAGGATCGCGCTCATGTCGTCGATACCGCCGGGGTCGAGTCCGGAGAACGGTTCGTCGAGGACCAGCAGGTCCGGGTCGTGGACAAGCGCGACGGCCAGCTGTGCGCGCTGCTGGTTGCCGTGCGAGAGCGCGTCGATCCGCGTCCGGCCCCGGCCGGACAGGCCGAGGCGGTCGATCCAGTGCCAGGCGGCCTTCGTGGCGGAGGGGCCGTCCATGCCGTGCAGCCGCGCGAAGTACTCGACCTGGTCGAATAGGGCCATGGTGGGGTAGAGGCCGCGTTCCTCTGGCATGTAGCCGAAGGTCCGGCGGGCGGCCTCGTCGACCGGCTTGCCGCGCCAGCGGATCTCGCCCGCGTCAAGGGCGGTGACGCCGAAGATGGCGCGCATGGTGGTGGTCTTGCCGGCGCCGTTCGGCCCGAGGAAACCGAAAACCTGTCCCGCGGGGACGCTGAAGGTCAGCCCGTCAAGCGCGGTGACGGTGCCATACCGACGGCGCAGCCCGTCGATCTCGAGCTCCATCGCAGTCATATCAAAGTGATATCACATATTCCAGCGGTTGGAAAGCGCGGCTAACGGGAAATAGCCCTGGCGATCATCAGGTAGAACGACAGGACGATCACCGAAGCCGCGCACTGGTCGATGACCGTGGTGGCGTGGGCCTCCCCCTTGAGCAGGGCGCCGAACAGCGGTACGGCGCCGATCACGGCGACGATGACGCTCAGCATGCGCGAGACCAGCCAGGGCGGGGTGCTGCCCATGGGTGTGTCCGGTCCCCTGTCCGCCGGGTTGATACGCGCGGTGCGGGCCAGCCGCAAGACGCCCGCCGCCACGCCCGGGCCCGCGATCAGGCCGAGCAGTGGCCAAAGCCACCCGCTCAGCGTTCCCGCGGCGCAGAGCACGGTCAGCGAAAGAGCGAGCCAGCAGCCGGACAGCAGGGCTGGCAGCACCGCGCGGGCCACGAGCGCCCGCCCGGCGTCCACGCCGAGCAGCCTGAGCAAGGCGGGGTCGTCTTGGTCGCGCTTGGTGGTGGTTGTCCCCTGCAAGCCGACGGCGACCGCGCCCGCGATGAGCGCCACCGCGATGAGATCGGGGCGGCGCGGGCCGGTGATGGCTATCCCGAGCAGGGCCGGGACCACGGCCGCCACGGCGAGCATGACGAGCGGCCACGGCCTGCGGCCGAGCCGCCGCCAGTCCGCCCAGGCTAGGACAAGGACCGGGGGCAGCTTCGGCCACGGCCTTGAGCGGAGCAGGCGGCCGCGCCAGTGGTTGTCCTCGGCGATCCAGAACAGGAGCGAGAAGTTGAAGTACTGCGCCGCGAGCAGGGCCCGCCCGGAGCGCGCCGAGTCGGCCCGCAGCACGCCGGCGGGGAAGGAGGCAAGCTGCCGCCACAGCAGCAGCCAGGCGGCGGCGGCCACGATGAGCGCGACAAGCGCCGCCGTGTCGAAGGCCGGCGTGGACAGCCCGCCAAACACGGCGGTGACCGCCCGCGTCACCACGGACCAGCGTTCCCCGGCCACTCCGCCCGCCACCGAGACGACGGCGACCGCCAGGCAGACGGCGCGGATCACGGCGCGCGGCCGGTCCCGCGGCTGGGCGAGCGCCTCGGCGGCCACCGCCGCCAGGCAGCATCCGGCGCCGGCAACCGCGGAAAGGAACAGCCAGGATCCGGGCAGCCCGCTGCCGGAGAGCCGGAGGTAAGGGCCGGCCATCGCCAGGGCGAGCACGCCGAGCAGGGCGCCGGCCACCGTGGCAAGCACCGCGACGGTCAGTGCGGCCCGCCGCAGGACGGCTCGCCTGCTGAGCGGCGTAAGCAGCAGCCAGGAGGCGTCGGCGGGGGAGAGCGCCAGCGGGCCGAGCGCCTGCGCGAGCAGGAGGAGCCCCACGCCGACGCCGATCACGAGGCCCGCGCCCGCTACCGCCTGCGTCGCCGCCGCGTGGGTCGCGGCGGCGTGACTCGCCGACTTGCTGAGCCTGCTGAGCGGGCTCGCGAGGAAGTCAGAGCCGTAGATCGCCACGATGAGCAGGGCGAAGCCTGCGACGTACCAGTCGACCCAGCTCTTGCGGCGGTGCTTGCCGAGGAACGACCGGACGGTCGCGACGCTGACTCCCGCGTCGCCGGCGACGGTCGTCGGCTCGGCGATCACGGGACGGGCCCGATGATGCCGTCGTCCGCGGTGATTTCCGCGATCCTGCCCTCGGCGAGCGGGACGATGCGCGACCCCGCGGTCACGGCGAAGTCGTGATCGTGGGTGGCCATCACCACCGTGCCGCCGTTGGCCGTGTACTGCTCGCGGAGCAGCGTCGCAAGCTCGCGCCTGAAGCCCGCGTCGAGCGACTGCTCGGGCTCGTCAAGGAGCAGCAGCCTGCTCGGTCGCGCGAGGGCCGCCGCGATCGACAGGCGCTGCCGCTGCCCGGAGGACAGGCTCAACGGGCTGGCGTTCGCCCGGGCGGACAGCCCGAAGATCTCGACGAGATCGTCGGCGGGAAGGCGCCAGCCGCGCACCGGCTGGTGGGTCATCAGCACAAGCTCAAGCAGCTCGCGGACGGTCAACCCCGGATACCAGGTCGGCTGGTCGGCGACGATCGCTACCGACCGCCAGAACTCCGCGTTGTCGCGCGGCGGCCCGCCAAGCACGGACACCGTGCCGTCCGCCGGACGGCGAAAGCCCGCCAGGCAGGAAAGCAGCGTCGACTTCCCGACGCCGTTGACCCCGGTGAGCGCGACGACCTCGCCCGCGGTCACGGTCAGGTCGACGTCCTCAAGGACGACGACGCTGCCGTACGCCATGCGCAAGCCGCGAACGGCGACCACCGGATCAGTCACGAGAACACGATATAACTCCAGGCGGCCCGGTTTGGGACCCGCCTGCTACGCCTGCCTAGCCGAGAACCACGGTGCGGTTGCCGTTCAGCAGGACGCGGTGCTCGGCGTGCCAGGTGACCGCGCGGGCGAGCACCTGGGCCTCGACGTCGCGGCCGGCCTCGACCAGGCGCTCCGGTGAATAGGAGTGATCCACCCGCATCAGGCCCTGCTCGATGATCGGGCCCTCATCCAGGTCGGGCGTCACGTAGTGCGCCGTCGCGCCGACCAGCTTCACGCCCTTGGCATGCGCCTGGTGGTACGGCTTGGCGCCCTTGAAGGACGGCAGGAACGAGTGGTGGATGTTGATCATCCGGCCCTCGACCCGCTTGCACACCTCGGAGGACAGGATCTGCATGTAGCGGGCGAGCACGATCAGCTCGGTGTCCGTCTCATCGATGATCGACATGAGCTTGGCCTCGGCGGCCGGCTTAGTGTCATTCGTCACCGGGAGGTAGTGGAACGGCAGCTTGTAGGACTCGGTGAGGTCGCGGAAGACCTCGTGGTTGGAGACCACCCCGGTGATGTCGACGGGCAGCGCGCCCGTCGACCACCGGAAGAGCAGGTCGTTGAGGCAGTGCCCGAGCTGGGAGACCATGAGCAGGGTCTTGATCCGCTCGGACTTGTTGTGCAGCTGCCAGCTCATGTGGAAGGCCTCGGCGACCCAGGTGAAGTCGCGCTCAAGTTCAGCGACGGTCCGGCCGGGCTGCGGCACGGAGAACTGCACGCGCATGAAGAACAGGCCGTCGTCGGGCTCGCCGTACTGCTGGCTGTCGATGATGTTCGCGGAGTGCTGCACGAGGAAGCTCGACACCGCGTAGACGATTCCGGGCTTGTCCGGGCAGGACAGCGTCAGGACGAACTGAAGACCTTCGGTCTGCGACTTGCTCATATCACCCACGATACATCGGGCGCTGAGCATGGATTTAGTAATACAAAGGGTTCATGAAACCCGTTTGTGGTATGGCACAAAGAGGTTGCGTTTGATCAGTCGCCAAGCTCTATCCTGCGCCGCGAGACGTAGTCGTCAAGCTCCGCGCGGATCGCGTCATCGAGCGGCGGCGGCTGGTAACTGTCGAGGGTAGCCCGCCAGATCTCGCCTGCCCGCTCGGTGGCGTCCTTCCCCCCGTACCGCTGCCACCGCTCGAAGTTCGCGGTGGACGACAGCAGCGGCCGGTAGAAGCAGGTCCTGAACCGTTCCATCGTGTGGGCCGCGCCAAGGAAGTGCCCGCCGTGGCCGACCTCGACGTGCGCTCCGAACGCGAGCGACTCCTCGGTGATCTCCAGCGGGGTGAACTCCACCTGGAGCTCGCGCAGCAGCTCGATGTCGATGATGAACTTCTCGTAGCAGCTGACCAGGCCGCCCTCAAGCCAGCCGGCGGCGTGCATGACGAAGTTCGTGCCGGCGAGGAACGTGGGCAGCAGGGTCATCAGCGCCTCGTAGGCGGCCTGCGCGTCCGCGGTCTGCGCGGAGTTGAGCCCGCCGCCGGTGCGGAACGGCAGCCCGTAGTGGCGGGCGAGTTGCCCGGTGCAGAGCAGTCCGATGGCCGACTCGGGGGTGCCGAAGGACGGCGACCCGGACTGCATGTCGATGTTGGAGAGGAACGACCCGAAGATCACCGGGCAGCCGGGCCTGATCAGCTGGGCGAGCGCGATCCCCGCGAAGGCCTCGGCGAGCTGCTGTACGAGTGCCGCGGGAATCGTCACCGGGGACATCGCGCCCATCAGCAGGAACGGGGTAAGCACCACGGGCTGGTTGGCGGCGCAGTACTCGAACTGCGCGTCGAGCATCCGGTCGTCCCAGCGCAGCGGGGAGTTGCAGTTGATGAGCGAGACCACCGCGGGGGTCCGCTCGATCGACGCGCGGCCCGCCTCCCGGCCCGCCCCGCCGCCGAACAGGATCTCGGTCATCGCGATGGTGTCGGCGGCGTTTTCCCCCGAGACCACGTTGCCCATGTAGATCTTGTCGGTCAGCGTCGCGAGGGCGTGCACCATGTCCAGGTGCCTCGAGTCGAGCGGCGCGTCGTTCGGCTCGCAGATCACCCCGCCCGCCGTGTCGAGTTGCGGGAAGGCCTGCGAGAGCTTGCACAGGTTGTGGAAATCCGCGAGCGTCGCGTCGCGCCTGACGTTTCCCTGGCGGACGAACGGCGACCCGTAGACCGCGCCGAACACCATGTGGTCGCCGCCGATGTGCACGGTGTTGGCCGGGTTGCGTGCCTGCAGGTCGAATTCCCGCGGCACCTTGGCGATCTGCTCAAGCACGAACTCGGGGTCCAGGTAGACGACCTCGCCGTCCACCCGCTGCCCGGCCTTGGCGAAGAGGGCGACCGCCTCGGGCTTGGCGAACTGCACGCCGACCTCGGAGACGATGCGTCGCCAGCCCTTGTCGAGAACTGCGAGCGCATCCTGGGAAAGGACCTCGTAGCGCGGCATTCTATTGACAAACACGTCCACATCGTAGAACTTGGTTCCATAAAGTGGAATAGGGCGTTGAGGACGGACGGGTAGAAAGCACCGATGAGCCACCCCAACGGCACTCAGGCCGTGGACCGGGCCGCGCGCCTGCTCTCGGAGGTCGTGCACGCCGCCGATCCGGTCTCATTCACCGAGCTCGCAGAGGTCACCGGGCTCGCGAAGTCCACCACGTCGCGGCTGCTGCTCGCGCTCGAGCGCAACCACCTGGTCCGCCGCGATGACCATGGCCGGTTCCTGCCCGGCGAGATGTTCGTCAGCTTCGCCTGGCGGGGCGGCGCCGACACGTCCCTGGTCGCGGTCGCGCAGCCCTTCCTCGACCGGCTGGGCAAGGCCACCGGGGAGACGGTCAACCTGGGCGTGGCCGCGGGGAGCACCGTCGAGCAGATCGCCCAGGTCGACTGCACGTACCTGATCGGCGGCACCAACTGGATCGGGCGGCCGGTACCGCTGCACGCCTCAGGCATCGGCAAGGTGCTGCTCGCCTACGGCGCGGCCAAGCTGCCGAGCGGCGACCTTGCGCGGTGCACGGACAAGACCATCACCAGCGAGGCGGCGCTGCGCGCCGAGCTCGCCGCGGTCCGCGCCCGTGGCTACGCGGTCACCGACGAGGAGCTAGAGCGCGGGCTCATCGCGTTCGCGGCCCCGGTCTTCCGCTATGACGGCACCGTGGTGGCGGCCCTGTCCGTCTCGGCGCCCACCACGCGCATGACGCGGGAGGCGGCGGCAAACGCGGCCCGCAGTTGCGTGGACGAGGCGGTCGGCCTGTCGGGCGCACTCGGCCACCGGCCACGGGCCTTGAGGAAGGCGAGCATCCCATGAGCGGTAACACGGGCGACGAACTGCTCACCGAGCTCTACGACAAGACGCTAACCGGGAACGGCCCCGCCGTCCTCGACCTGACCAGGACCGGCCTGAGCCGGGGGCTCGGCCCAGAGACCCTGCTCTATGAGGCGCTTATCCCGGCGCTCGAAGAGGTCGGAGCGCGGTTCGAGCGCGGCGACTTCTTCGTGCCCGAGATGCTGATCGCCGGCAAGGCGATGGCCGGCGCGCTTGAGATCCTCCGCCCGCTGCTCGCCGAGACCGGCGCGGAGACGATCGGCACGGTCGTGATCGGGACGGTCAAAGGCGACGTGCACGACATCGGCAAGAACCTGGTGAACATCATGTTCGAAGGCGCCGGGTTCCAGGTCATCGACCTGGGGGTGCAGGTTTCCCCTGAGAAGTTCGTTGACGCGGTGAAAACCCATAAGCCAGACATCGTGGGTTTTTCCGCGTTCCTCACCACGACGATGCCGATGTTCAAGGCGAACATCAACGCGCTGACCAAGGCCGGCCTGCGTGACCAGGTCATCGTCATGGTCGGCGGCGCCCCGGTCACCCAGGAGTACGCCGACGTGGTCGGCGCCGACGGCTACGCGGCCGACGCCTCCGCCGCCGTGGTCAGGGCCAAGGAGCTTATCCGCCGTCGCCGTGCCCTCGCCAACGCCTGAACGACAACACCCGACACCAGACCGGCAGCGGACGAGACAGGAGCGGACGAGGCAAGTGCACACGATCGTCTCTTCGGCGACCAGGACCGTTACGATCGGCCATGATCAGCCGTTCGCGATCATCGGGGAGCGGATCAACCCGACGGGCCGGCCGAAGTTCCAGCGGCAGCTCCGCGACGGCGACCTGTCCCGTATCGAGATCGACGTCGCGCAGCAGGTCGCGGGCGGCGCGCTGCTCCTCGACGTCAACATGGGCGCACCCCTCGCCGACGAGGCCGAGCTCATGGTGCGGGCGGTCACGCTCATCCAGCGCCTCACCGACCTGCCGCTGGTGATCGACTCCTCGATCCCCGAGGTCCTCGAGGCCGGCCTGGCGGCCTACCAGGGCAAGGCGCTTGTCAACTCGGTGACCGCGGAGGACGAGCGGCTGCACACGATCCTCCCGCTGGTAAAGCGGTACGGGGCGGCCGTCATCGGCCTGCCCAACGACGAGGAGCAGATCCCCGACGCACCGGAAGACCGCCTGGTGCTCGCCAGGAAGCTCATCCGCACCGCGACGGACGACTACCTGATCCCGATCGAGGACATCGTCATCGATCCGCTCGCGATGCCCGTTGGCGCGGACACCGGCAACACCATGCGGACCCTGGAGACGCTCGCGCTCGTCAGGGACGAGTTCGGCGTCAACACCACGCTCGGCGCGTCCAACCTGTCCTTTGGCATGCCGGACCGGCACGCGCTGACCGCGGCGTTCCTGCCGCTCGCCGCCGCGCAGGGCCTGACCAGCGCGATCATGGACACCAGGACCCCGCAGGTCGTGACGGCGGCGCGGGCCGCCGACCTGCTGCTCGGCCGTGACGACTGGGGCGCCGCCTGGATCGCGGCGTTCCGCGCCGCGAAGGCGGCCGAGCCGCAGTTGTCTCCCGGGGGGACGACCCCCCCCGTACCCCCCGAGGTGTGTCCGATGGAAAACCGATTATATCGGACACACTTTCGTGAGCCAGCGGGTCGACCTTCGGTTCAACGACCGCCCGGTGCGGGTGCCGCGGGGGGTGACCCTCTTCGACGCGGCAAGCTGGAACGGCATCGCGATCGACTCCACCTGCGGCGGCCACGGCACCTGCAAGAAATGCCGCGTCCGGTTCAAGGCGGACCCGCCGCTGCCGACCAGCCTCGACCTGCGCGCGTACTCCGCGCAGGAGATCAAGGACGGCTGGCGCCTCGCCTGCCGCACCCTGGCCGACAGCGACGCCGACGTCGAGGTGCCGCCGCTGACCACCCGGCCCAAGGCCGCGACGGTCGGCGTGGGCCGTCAGGTCATCCTGCGTCCCGCCGTCCGCAAGCGTTACCTGGAACTCGCCGAGCCGTCGCTCGCCGACCAGGTGACCGACCTCGAACGGGTCCTTGGCGCGCTGACCGACCTCAACCCGGTCGCCGACCTGGCTGTCCTGCGGACCCTCGGCAGCACGCTCCGCCAGTCGGACTTCAAGGTCACCGCCGTCGTCGCCGATGAGACGCTGATCGCGGTCGAGCCGGGCGACACCACGGACCGCGCGTTCGGCCTGGCCTTCGACCTCGGCACGACGACCGTGGTCGCCACCCTGCTCGACCTGACCACCGGCACCCCGGTCGCCGTCGAGTCGATGCTGAACAAGCAGCAGCCGTTCGGTGCCGACGTGATCGCCAGGATCTCCGCGACCATGCTCGATCCCGCCGCCCGCGACAAGCTTCGGCAACTCGCCCAGGAGACCCTGGCCGAGCTCGGCACAGCGGTTTGCGAAGCAGGGGACGTGCCGCGGGAAGAGGTGTACGAGGTCGCCCTGGCAGGCAACGCCACCATGGTCCACCTGGTCCTCGGCATCGACCCCGAGCCACTCGGCGTCGCACCGTTCATCATGTCCGCCCGCCTGCTGCCCGAGGTCCGCGCAAGCGACTTGGGGGTCCCCGCCCACCCGCAGGCCCGCGCCGTCGTCTTCCCCGCGTTCGGCGCCTACGTCGGCGGCGACATCACCGCCGGCCTGCTGGCCAGCGGCATGGACCGCGACCCCCGCATCCGGCTGTTCATCGACATCGGCACGAACTGCGAGATCGTCCTCGGCGGCCGCGACTGGCTGCTAGCGACCGCCGCCCCGGCCGGCCCTGCCTTCGAGGGCGCGTCGATCCGCTGCGGCATGCGCGCCGCCGACGGTGCCATCGAGGCGGTCGCGGTCACCGAAGACGGAGACCTGAAGCTGACCGTCATCGGCGACACGACCCCAGCCGGCCTGTGCGGCTCCGGCCTCGTGGATGCGGTCGCCGCCCTCGCGGAGGCCGGCCTCATCGACGAGTCCGGCCGGTTTGCCAGGAGGAACCTCCGACGGGTGCACGGCCGCTGGCGGACCGCCTCACCATGATCGGCAAGGAACGCGTCTTCGTCCTGCACTGGTCCGCGAACGGAGATCCTGACCACGGGACCCGGCCACCAGCGTCTACCTCTCCCAGCGCGACGTCCGCGAGCTCCAGTTCGCCAAGGCCGCGATCGCCACCGGCTGGCGCATCCTGCTGGAAGAAGCCGGCCTGGAGACGGCGGACATCAAGCAGGTACTCCTCGCGGGCAGCTTCGGCTCCTACCTCAGCGCCAAGTCCGCCATCCGCATCGGCCTGGTCCCCGACGTCGGCACCCGCCGCATCATCGCCGCGGGCAACGTGGCAGGCGAGGGCGCGAAGATGGCCCTCCTCTCCATGCGTGACCGCGCCGCCGCCCTGGCCCTCCTCGAGGAGGTGAAATATGTCGAACTCAGCGACCGCCAAGACTTCAACGACCGCTTCATCGACCAACTCGGCTTCTAGCCCGCCACCCGAGCAGGGGACAGTGGACGTTTGGGCACACCCCGGTGTGCCCAAACGTCCACTGTCTCGGAGTTCCGCCCAGCGGGAACCCATTGAGATCGTCGCCTGCGGCGCCCTGGCAGGCCACATCCGCGAGATCGCCTCCCGCCGCGGCTGGCGGGTCACGGTTCGCCCGCTGCCGGCCGCCCTCCACAACCGCCCGCAACGGATCACGGGCGATGCGAAGCGAGCCATCGCGGCGGCCCAGGAATCTGGCGCAAGAGCGGTAATCGCCTACGCCGACTGCGGCACCTACGGCGCCCTCGACAACCTAGCGACCGAGGCCGGCGTCAGCCGCCTCCCAGGCCTCCACTGCTACGACCTCTACGCAGGCGAAGCACAGATAGAGCAACTCTTCGCCGAAGAGCCAGGCACCTACCTGCTAACCGACTACCTGATCAAGTCCTTCGACAAAGCAGTAATCAAGCCCCTGGGCCTAGACCGCCACCCAGACCTGTGGAGCGACTACTTCGGCCACTACACCCGCCTGGTCTGGCTAGCTCAGCGAGCAACGCCTGAGCTAGAAGAGGCAGCCACCAGGATCGCCAGCCAGTTCAACCTGCCACTGACACGTATCGACACAGGCACCAAGGCGGCTGGAAGCAGCCTTGGCCCGCGTGATCGAGCCACCCCGATGACTCTCCACCCCACGCGATAAGAGCAATGTCTGAGCTCTGAGAACGAGCCCGGATACCGGCAGACCAACGTAAAAGAGCAATGTCTGAGCGATAAGAACGCGCCGGGATGAAAGGCAGACGATCCTATGACTGACACGCCGAGCCGAGCCAGTGCCGTAGTGATAGGCGCGGGCATCGTAGGTAACAGCCTGGTCCACCATCTGGCCCTGCTCGGCTGGAAAGACATCGTGCTTGTGGATAAGGGCCCGCTGCCGAACCCGGGCGGCAGCACGGGCCACGCGTCCAACTTCGTCTTCCCGATCGAGTACTCAAGGCTGATGTTCGAGCTGACCAGGGACTCGACCGAGCAGTACAAGGAACTCGGCGTCTTCACCGAGTCCGGCGGCATCGAGGTCGCCCGCACGCCAGAGCGGATGCAGGAGCTGAAGCGCCGCGTCACGAAGGCCAAGGCCTGGGGCATCCCGGCCGAGCACCTGACCCCGGAGGGCGTGCAGAAGCTGGTCCCCTACCTCGACCCGTCCGTCATCCTTGGCGGCGGCTACTTCCCCACGGTTGGCGTGGTCGACAGCCTGCGGGCCGGGACGCTGATGCGCGAGCGGGCGCAGGCCGGCGGCGAGCTTACGGTCGTCTCCGGCGCCGAGGTCCTTGACATCACGACCGAGGCCGAACGGGTCACCGGCGTCGTCACGAGCAAGGGCGAGATCGCCACGGACCACGTCGTGATCTGCTGCGGCGTCTGGTCTGCGCAGGTCGCCGCCCTAGCCGGGGCACGGCTGGCGCTGACCCCGATCGTGCACCAGATGATCAGCGTCGGCCCGATCGGCCTGTTCGCGGGCACGACCGGCGAGATCTCCTACCCGATCGTCCGCGACGTCGACGAGGGCATGTACGAGCGGCAGCACGGCGGCGACATGGAGGTCGGCTCCTACATGCACCGGCCGATCATCGTGCGGCCTGAGGCGATCCCGTCCAACGAGGAGGCCGTGCTCTCACCGACCGAGATGCCGTTCACCGCCGACGACTTCGACCCGCAGCTCGCCGCCGCACTTGAGCTCATGCCCGAGTTGCTCGGCGACGAGAAGGCGGGGATCAGGTACGCGATCAACGGGCTGATCTCGATGACGCCGGACGGGCACCCGCTGCTCGGCGAGACCCCCGAGGTGAAGGGCCTGTGGACGGCCGCGGCGAGCTGGATCAAGGAAGGCCCCGGCTGCGGCCGGGCCGTGGCCGAGCTGATGTCCGGCAAGGTGCCGACCGTCGACGTGCACGAGGCCGACGTCGCCCGGTTCTACCCGTCGTCGCGGACGGCCGGGTTCGCCCGCGCCCGCGCCGCCGAGTCGTTCAACAAGATGTACGGCATCGTGCACCCCGCCGAGCAGTACGAGTCGCTGCGCGCGCTGCGCACCGGACCGCTCTACGGGCGGGCCAAGGACCTCGGCGCCGTGTTCTATGAGACAGCACGCTGGGAGCGGCCGCACTGGTACGCGTCCAACGAGCCGCTGCTCGAGAAGTACGCGGGCAAGCTCATGGAGCGGCCCGCCGAGTGGGAGTCGCGCTGGTGGTCGCCGGTGATCAACGCCGAGCACCTGGCGATGCGCGACGGCGCCGGGCTCGTCGACCTGTCCGCGTTCACCATCCTCGACGTCACCGGCCCCGGTGCGCTCGCCGGGCTGCAGCACCTCGCCGTCGCGCAGCTCGACGTGCCGGTCGGCAGGACCGTCTACACGCCGTTCCTCAACGAGGCGGGCAGGTTCGTCGCCGACCTCACGATCATGCGCCTCGGCGACAGCAACTTCCGGGTGGTGACCGGCGCGGCGGACGGCGGCAGGGACGCCAAGTGGATCAGCGACCGGCTGCCGGACGACGCGCGGCTTGCCGACGTCAGCTCGGCGTGGGCCACGATCGGCCTCTGGGGACCCCGCTCGGGCGACATCCTCGCCGCGGTGAGCAGGGATGGCGACCAGAGTCCGCCGCTGTCGTTCGGGATGACTGGTTTTTTTGAGCTTGGCGGAGCGGTCGTGCTTGGGTCACGGATCTCCTACGTGGGGGAGTTCGGCTGGGAGCTGCACGTGCCGGTGGAGCAAACGGGACACCTGTGGGACCTGCTGTGGGACGCCGGGCGGCCGCACGGGCTCGTGCCCGTGGGGATCGGCGTCTACGGGACGACGGCGCGGCTCGAGAAGGGGTACCGGGCCTTCGGCGCCGAGCTCACGCCCGAGTACGACCCGGTGGAGGCCGGGATGACCAGGCCGCGGGTGAAGGCCGAGCCGTTCATCGGCAAGGAGGCGTACCTCGCCGCCCGGGTGGCGACGCCCGCCGCGGTGCTGTGCACGCTGACCGTCGACTCGCACGCGTCCGCCGACGGTACGCCCAGGTACATGCTGGGCGGGGAGCCGGTCCTCACCCTGGACGGTGCGCGCCTCGTCGACGCGTACGGGCGGCCGTCGGTCGTGACGTCGGCGGGGTCAGGGCCGTCGGTCGGCAAGCACCTGCTCATGGCCTACCTGCCGGCCGAGCTGTCCGCCGTCGGGACCCCGCTGCTCGTGGAGTACATGGGTGAGCAGTACCCGGTGACGGTCGCCTCCCAGGGCGCCGTGTTCGATCCTGCCGGCGAGCGGATGCGGTGAGCGATGGAGATCCTCGTCTGCGTCAAGCGGGTGCCCACGGTCGGCGGCGTGCTCACGCTGACCGCCGACAAGCGGGCCATCGACACCAAGACATCCGGGTTCACGATCAGCCCGCACGAGGAGTGCGCGGTCGAGGAGGCCGTGCGGCTCGTCGAACGGTTCGGCGGCTCGGTCACCGTCGCGTCCCTCGGCCCGGTGGCCGCCGAGGAGCAGCTGCGCGCGTGCCTGGCGCTCGGGGCATCGGCAGCGGTCCTGCTCGAGACGGCGGACGGCGTCGAGACCGGGCCGATCACCACGGCCGCGGCGCTGCACGCGGTGGCGGCCGCGGGCGCCTTCGACCTGGTGCTCCTAGGTAACGAGGCGTCCGACACCGGCGACTACCAGGTGGGCATCCGGCTGGCGCACCTGCTCGGCAGGCCGGTGGCGACCGGCATCAAGGCGATCTCTGTGGCCGACGACCGGTCGTCGCTTTCCGCGTCCAGGACTTACCGGGGAGTCGTGGAGACCTTTACGCTGCCCCTGCCGTGCGTGGTGACCGTCAAGGAGGGCATCAACCTGCCGCGTTACCCCTCGCTGCCCGGCCGGCTGCGGGCCAAGCGGGCGTCCATCGCGCGGGTCCCGGTCAGCGAGCCTGGCCCGGGCTCAGGGAACGATGTCCGGATGACTCGGTTGCGCGTGCCGGAGGCGCCGCGGAAACAGGCGACCGTGCTCGGGCACGGCGCGGACGCGGTGCCCGCGCTTGTCGCGGTGCTCGCGGACATCGGGGTGCTGGCATGACCGTCTTCTGCCTGACCGAACTGGACGGCGACACGGTCGCCGACGCCTCGCTGCGCGCGCTTACCCTCGCCAGGGGACTCGCGGCGGGCGCTGCCACCGGGGTCGCCGCGGTGGTCTTCTGCGACCCGGACGTTGTGCAGGCGCCTGATCTCGCGGCGTACGGAGTCGGCGACGTCTTTGTGGTCTCCGGCCTCGACGGATACGCGCCGCAGGCGTGGGCACGCGTCTTGGCCGAGTTGCTTGGCGCCGCGGCCATTGCACCGGATACACCACGCCATGCTGTGGTCGCGGCGGGAACGGAGCGCGGGAACGAGGTGCTGGCCCACCTGGGGGCGATCACCGGCCTCCCGATGGCGGCGAACTGCGTCGCGGCCTCCTCCGGCGACGCGGGCGGCCTCGAGATCGTCAGGCAGCGCTGGGCCGGGTTGCTGCTTGAGGACGCGGCGCTCGACGCCACTGCCGCGCTGCTCACCGTGGCGACCGACGCCGTACCGCCGGAACCGGCGCCGGCGCCGGGAGCCGCCGTTGTCCATGAGATCTCGCCGTCGGTGCGCGACGCCGACCTGGTGGTGCGGGCGGTGGAATCCTCGGCCGGCGCCGGCGGCGCCTCCCTCGCGACCGCCCGCGTGGTCGTCGGCGGCGGCCGTGGCGTCGGCAGCGCCGATGGGTTCGCGCCACTTGAGGAACTGGCCGGGCTGCTCGGCGGCGTGGTCGGCGTGTCCCGCGTGGTGACCTCGGAAGGCTGGCGGCCGCACTCGATGCAGGTCGGCCAGACCGGCACGAAGATCACTCCCGACCTCTACCTGGCCTGTGGCATCAGCGGCGCCATCCAGCACTTCGCCGGCTGCTCAGGCGCCAAGCACATCATCGCGATCAACACCGACCCGTCCGCCCCGATGATGACCCGCGCCGACTACGCGGTCGTCGGCGACCTGCACGCGGTGCTCCCCGCCTTGATCAAGGCCCTGCGTGCCCGCGTCTTAGCGAGATAATCGCGGGATGCGGTTCTTCCGGGTGAAGGTGGTGCGGACGCTGCCGCACCCTGGGCGAGGTTTTACCCAAGGGCTAATGGCGGAAGGGCAGACCGTCTGGGAGTCGGGCGGGCAGTACGGGATGTCGGTGCTGCGACGGTACGAGCTTGGCGCGGCGGAGGTGACCGCGGAGGCCGGACTGCCGCCGGAACTCTTCGCCGAGGGAATCTGCCGGGCGGGCGGAAGCATCTTGCAGCTCACCTGGCGGGAGCGGGTCGCGCTGCGCTGGGACGCCGGGACGCTGGAACTCGCCGAGAAGATCCGGTTCAACCGCGAGGGCTGGGGAATCTGCGCGGTGCCAGCCGATACGGGACTTGTGGATAACGGGCCCGTAAATGACCTGCCTGTGGATAACACGAGCAACACCGGCCCGGGTGCTGTGGATATCCCTGTGGATGAAGTGGTAACCAGCGACGGGAGCAGCGAGCTAGTGCGGCGCGACCCGGTGACGCTCGCGCCGCGCACGGTCGTGCACGTGCGGTGCGGTGAACGCCGGGTGCGCTGGCTGAACGATCTCGCCTGGGCGGGCGGACTGGTGTGGGCGAACGTCCTCGGGACCACGTGCCTCGCCGGGATCGACCTGGACACCGGGGCGGTGACCGACGTGGTGGACGCCCAGGCGGCCAGTGAGCGGCACACCCACCCGCAGATGGTCATGAACGGGATCGCCGCGCTCGATCAGCCGGGCGAGTTCCTGCTTACCGGCAAGGGCTGGCGCTCGATCCGGCATGTGCGGCTCATCCCTGACCGGAACCGAGGTCAGGTGGAGCGTCTGCTCGAAGGGGCGAGGGCGATGATGTACGAAGCCTGAGCGCCGGCCGGAGCGGGCGGGCGGCGTAGTTGCCGTCGGCGAGGCCCGCGCCGCGCTCGAAGACGTTCCATGCGCCGAAATCCCCGGATATCAGCCAGGACACTCCCGCCGCGGTGAAGTAGAGCGGCAGCATGAGCAGGCCGCCGCACCAGGCGTACTGGGTGGAGTGCCTGGCCTCGTGCCTGAGCAAGGGCGTGTCAGGCTCAAGGACGGCGCGGCGCGTGATAATCACGTTCCCGAGCGTGAACGCCGGCGCCGACGGCACCGGCAACCGGTAATCCGTGCCAACGTGCAGGCCGCCTGGCGCGCGCGCCAGGCGGGCGCCGCCCGCCTTCGCGGCGCCGAGTCCGGCCAGCGTCGACCCGTTGAGCAGGTTGACCGCCAGCCGGACCCGATGCCTGGGGCGCACTTTCTAGGACTGCTCGTTGCCCGAACCGTCCGATGGCGGGTCGTAGGTCGGCGCGCCGAGCGGGCCATGCGACCCGTTCCCCGTGCCGAGACCGCCGAAGTCGATCACGTCGTCGGCGCCGGAGGCGCCGCCGGTTCCACTGCCGTTCCCGTTGAACGAGCCGTCGAAGAAGCTGCCTGTGCCATACCCGTCGGCGATGGCGTACGCCGGCTCGGCGACAGGAAGCGACACCTGCGGCTGGTTGTGCTCCTGGTGCGCGCGCTCGGCGGCCACGTGATACTCGCGCAGCTTGTCGATGAACGCGTCGTCCGCGTACGGCGCGCCGTCTACCAGCGGACCGCGCCCGCCCTCGAACACCGCGGTGACGTCCTCGCCGCTGAGCGTCTTGTGCGTTTCAAGCGCGTGCGCGAGCGCGAGCACGTGCCGCTCGTTCTCGCGCAGGATCTCCTCGGCCTTGACCAGCAGCAGGCCCAGGTTGTCCTCGATCCGGTCCGCGAGCCTGGCGAACGGCGACGGCCCGTGATCCTTGCCGCCGGCGCCGGCCCCGGCACGGCGGCCCGGTTACTGCCGCCCGGCGTGCCGGCCTCGAGGCGGCGGGCCGAGGCAGCAGAGGACACCGTCTTGCCCATGCCCCAGTACCCCTCCATGAAGGAGGCGACGGTGGTCGCGGAGTCCAGGTCGCCGGATACGCCGGACGAGCTGTCGCTGTTGAAGTACATCCGCTCGCCGGCGAGCGAGCCGAGCGCGACGAGGATGTCGGACTCGTACTCGCTGCGCCAACGGGTGAACTGGTCCTCCGGCTTGATCGACGACACCATGCCGAGGTAGTCGCTGCCCTTCTCGATCGTGGCGATGTCGATTTCCATGTGCTGCCTGGTCCGGTAGGCGACCACCGCGTGGCACGCCTCGTGGATCGCGACCGCGTGCCGTTCCCGCTCGATGTACTCGACGTCCTCGGGCGGGCCAAGCTCCTTGAACTGCTTCGCCTTGATCACGTCCTGATACGTGATGACGTCGCGGCCGTCCCTGATGGCGATGATCAGCGCCTCGTTGACCATGTCCTTGATCGTCGCGCCGGTCGCGTACGGGGTGATCGTGGCGAGCTTGTCGACCTGCTCAGGGGTCAGCTCGTGTGAGACCTTGGCGAGGTACCCCTCGTAGGTGCGGATGCGGCCCGCCTTGGACGGGTAGCCGACCCGGTACATGCGGTCGATGCGGCCTGGCCGCAGCAGCGCCTCGTCGAGCGCGGTCGGCGCGTTGGTCGCCATCATGACCAGGATGCGGTAGTGCGGCGGCGGCTTCGGCCGCATGCCGAGCATCCGCCTGACCACCCGGTTGATGAACCCGCGCGGCTTCTTCAGCCCGGACAACTCGGTGAGCAGGGCCTGCAGCGTGCCCATGCCGCCGCCGCCCTGGCCGCCGTTCATCATGCCGCCGACGATCTGCTTGTTTCGCCCCGCCCCAGGCTCGGCCTGGTCCGTGAACTGCGAGCTCATCACGTCGCGGGCGATCCGCCACTGGCTGTCGGATGACAGGTAGGAGAAGCCATGGCAGCCGGCCGTGAACGGCGCGGCCCCCACGTTGCCGCCGCCGGGCGCGCCGCCCATGGCGATGCCGCGGTTGCCGAGCGAGTCGGCCTCGTCGAAGAAGACGATCACGCCGCCGTAGCGCAGCGCGAGCTTGCGCAGCTTTCGGAACAGCCCCTTGACCTTCAGCACGCCGACGCCCATGAACATGTTGATGAACGCGCCGGGGTCGACGAACACGTAGGGCTTGCCTGTCTCGCCTGCGACCGCCTCGGCCATCAGCGTCTTGCCCGTGCCTGGCGGGCCCCACAGCAGGAGGCCGCCGGGCACGTAGCCGCCGCGGTCCTCGACTAGCTCGGGGTTCTCAAGGAAGATGATGTTCTCCTTGACCCGCTCGAGCACGTGGTCCTGGCCCCATACGTCGGAGAACCTGGTCTTGATGTCGTCGGGGTAGTAGACGTCGACACCGCCCCTGGACAGGAACCAGAACAGCATGCCGAACTGGGCGACCACGAAGAACAGCGTGAACACGATCTGGACCACGAAGGGCATCGCGCTCCACACGATCTGCGGGATCCGCAGCAGCGCGTTCAGTGGTTGCGCGTGAATGATCTTGCCGGTGATGATCGCGATGACGGCGATGACGATGATCCAGCTGATGACCCGGGTGATCCGGAACTTCGTCCACGCCGAGAGCTTGCGGTCGCTGAACCGCGCCCACTTGCCCCATACCTTCTTGACCCAGAACTGGTTGTAGGCGGCGGAGCGCTCGCTGATGAAGAAGTGCAGCTGGTGGAGCAGCTCAAGGCCGATCAGGATGAAGACCCACCAGCCGGTTCTCGTCTCGATCTTGACGGCGTCGACGAACCCGGTGAGCGGGTTGTTGGCCATGAGCGACCAGACGAGAAGCAGCCAGATCAGGACGAGGAGCACGAGCCACTTGGACCGGTCCCAGAAGGACAGTCTGCGGCGCGTCAGGACGTCTTCTTCTCTCGGGCGGCCGCCCGTGTAGCTGAGTCCGAGTCCCTGCCCTGGCCGCGTGGCCTTCTTCATGTCGGGCTCCCGACGGTAAATGAGGACATGACGGTATTTATGTTGTTTTGGTTTTGCGAGTAACACGTTTCGCTGCAGTGCACCTGGAGCGTGTAAAGGATCGTTTGGTCGGCGTTGGTCAGCACTTCTTCATCGAAGGTGTCGGTCACGCCGCCGAAGGTGTATTTGAAAGTCTCACGCACCCCGTGCACGCCCTGCTTCCCGCTGATCATCTGGTCCCGCAACTGCGTGAAGTTGGTGCCAGGGAAGCCCGCCGACGCATCCGTCTGCCGGGTCGTCGAGGTGACGGGGAGCCAGAGGTCGCGCATGGCATTGTAGGAAAGCTCGCTGGTCCCCGTCGAGGACAGCTGGCCTACTTCGGCGAACAGGAAGGGCTTGTTGAGGCTGACCGAGTCGTTGTGGTTGGCCGAGGGGGCAGGGCTCGCGTCAAACGCGGTGGACCAGATGCCGGCGCTTGAGCCGCCTGCCGCCTGGAGCGCCGCGTTCAGGTCCTTCTGGGAGATCTGGTGCCACTGAGTCGGCACCTTGTAGTACGTGCTCGCCTTTGAGTCCGCCACGTAGGTATACGCGGGGGAGCCGCATGCACTCAGTCCCACCGTCGCGAGTGCACCCATAAGGAGGAACGTCAACCCCCCGGTGAGGCCTCGTGCTGAGCGGAAGGCCCATTTCGTCAAAGGGGTGACCTCCACATTATGTGTTCTCCTGCCCAGTATGACGTTTCATATCGATTTGGTAAAGGCGATCAGGGTACCGAACGGACGCGGCTGACTGTCCACGCGGCCACGATCGTCACCACGCCGGCGAGGGCGAAGAGGGCGGGGTAGCTGTTCATCAGCCCAAGTACTACCCCGGCAGCGAGCGGAGCCACCACGAGTGGAAAGTTATAGGCCATGTTGATCAGACCGACGTCCTTGCCCCGGTCGACCGCGGCGGGCAGCACCTGCGTCAGCAGCGCCGGCGCCGCCGACCAGTAGGTGCCGAATCCCGCGCCGAGCAGCGGCGCGGCGACCAGCGCCAGGTGCCACGTGGGCGACACGGCCAGGATAGCCGCGGCAAGCGCCATCACCGCCGCCGAGCCGATGATGAAGGGCTTACGTTTTCCTGACCGGTCCGACATCGTGCCGAAGACCGACCCGGCGGCGAGCAGCGCGACCGCGTACAGCGCCATGAGGATCAGCAGCCCGGTCTGCGGGTCGTGGTAGTGCGCGCTCCTGGAGAGGAAGTAGAGCAGGTACAGCGTGCCGAGGTCGTTGCCGAGGTTGACCAGGAAGTGCGTCACCCATCCCCAGGCGAAGTCCGGGTAGGCCCGCGGCGAAACCCACAGCCGGCGCAGCGCCGCGGAGACCGGGTGGTCTGGCTTGTACTCGGCGGGCAGCGGCTCGTCCGTGGTGCGCAGCGTGAACGCGGCGGCGAAGCCGACGACGATGACCGCGCAGGCCACGTACCCGGCGGACATCCGGGTGATGATCACGGTGACGAGCAGCGCGCCGAGCACGGTGCCGAGCATCTGGCTGATCCCGATCAGCGCGCCGATCGTCCCGCGCTGGCCCACCGGCACCCGGTCGGGCAGCGCCGCGGTAAGCGTGGCGAGCATGCCGCCGAGGCCGAGTTCGGCGATGAACCAGCCAACCGCCATGACCGGGATTGCGGGCGACGCGGCGACCACCAGAAGGCCGGCCGCGGCGATGACCGCGCAGGCAAGCGTCCACGGGTGACGGCGGCCACGTGACGAGGTCGTCCGGTCAGACAGCGCACCGACAACCGGGTTGGCGATCAGCCCGGCGATAGCTCCCACACCCATCACCACGGACAGCAGGACCGCATCGGTTCCGCTCGGGACGACGTTACTTTTCGTGATGTGGTCGTGCAGCGACTGCACCTGCTCGGGCAGCAGCACCTGGAGCGGCGCGTAGATGGCGAGCCAGAGCCCGATGTTGGCGAGGAAGAGCAGCGCGATCCAGCTCCGCCTGACAGGCGCCGTGGGTTCCGCCAGGGCCGCAGGCAGCGTGGTCGTGGTCTGCCTGCCGGCCGCGATGGCTTCATCCATCGTTGTCTCCCGGTCTTGTCGTGACGTTCTGCCCGGCCGCTTCAGGCGGTCGCGTCCGTTGGCCGTCGCGACATCCGGAGCACGATCTCATCTGAAGCTTCGAGTTAGCTGAAGATTTGGTGTGAACGGGTTCATCGTGTGGTCAAGAGATCCACTTTTTACCCGAAGTCGCGGCTTTTATCCGAAGCACCGGCCTTCGCCGCGGTATGTCGGCACGCCTTGCGCCGTCCCGTCCGCCGGATCGACCAGGTGGTACTCGGTGAGCCGCTCGGCAAGCTCGCCGCCCTTCGCGTGCCGCAGCCAGACCCGGTCGCCGATGCCGAGCCCGTCCGCCGGCGCGCCGACCACCGGGGTCTGCACTTCGCCCGCGCCCTCGACGCGGGTCAGCCGCAGCCCAGCGGGCCGGAACGGCGTCGGCAGCCGGTCCGGCGTCCCCGTCCCTGACGCGATGTAGCCGCCGCTGAACAGCGTGGCCACGCCGGGACCAGGCCGCCGCACCACAGGCAGCGCGTACTGCAGCGCGGGCCTTGGATGGAACTTACGGTAGGCGTCGAACAGCGTCGGCCCGACGAGCCCGGAGCCGGCGGCCAGCTCGGTGACGGACTCGTCGGCCGCGGTGGATTCGAGCGAGCCGGTGCCGCCGCCGTTGACGAACTCAAGCGGGGTAAGCGCGCGGATCCGGCGGACCGCCTCCGACCTGCGCTGCCGCAACTCTGCGGCCGAGCGCGCCTGCATCGCCTGGACGATGCGGGCGCGCACCGGATGCCCGGGGGGCGCGTCGCCGAGTCCCGCGATCTGCCCCTCGTAGCCGAGCACGCCGACGAGCGAGAACCCCGGGCGCCGCAGGATCGTCTCGGCGAACAGCGCGGCCTGCGCCGGGGTGCGCAGCGGCGACCGCCAGGTGCCGACCTGGACGACCGGGCCGTAAGGCAGGGGCCGCCAGGACATGTCGAGGTCAAGGCAGACGCGGATCACCGGGTGGCCGGCGCCGAGCGTCGCGTCGATGTAGTCCAGGTGGCCCGCCGAGTCGATGGTCACCGTGATGTGCTCGCGGGCGGCATCGTCGGCCGCCAGGGCCCTTAGCGACGCGCGGTCGGCGGTCGGGTAGGCGACGAGCAGGTCGTCGGTGGTCCCGCTCGCGTGCAGCCAGAGCGCCTCGGCTAGCGAGTACGACATGACGCCCCGGTATCCTGGCCGGGCCAGGGCGCGCTCGATCAGGTGCCGGCAGCGCAGTGACTTGCTCACCACCCGGATGGGCACGCCGTTGGCCCGCCGCACAAGGTCACGCGCGTTGGCGTCGAACGCAGCGAGGTCGACGACAGCGAATGGCGGGTCCAGGTGAGCGGTCGCTTGCTCAAGCTGGTCCGTGTCATTGACGAGTCTCGACATAATGCCTGACATGCGGAAACAGTAACCGCTCGGCTGAGTAAAGCGGACCACTGGGATGAAAAATCGAGAAGATGGACCAATGACCTGGCAGAACTGGGCAGGCACGGCCAGCGCGGACCCGGCACGGCGGTCCTGGCCGCGCAGCACGGAAGAGATAGGGCACGCCATCACGGCCGCGGCCAAGGAGGGCCTGACCGTGCGGGCGCTCGGCAGCGGGCACTCGTTCACCCCCGCCGCGGCGACGTCAGGCGTCGCGCTCGACCTGTCCGGCTGGACCGGCGTGGTAACCGCGGACCTGGACTCCGCGCTTGTCACCGTCCGTTCCGGCACCACGATCAAGGAACTGAACGCCACGCTCGACACCCTGGGCCTGGCGATGGCGAACCTCGGCGACATCGACGCGCAGACGGTCTCCGGTGCGATCTCCACCGGGACCCATGGCACCGGCGCGGGCCTCGGCGGCATCGCGACCCAGGTGATCGGTCTTGAGCTGGTGCTCGCCGACGGGTCCGTCGTCTCCTGCTCGGCCGATGAGAACCCCGACATGTTCAGCGCGGCTCGCGTGTCCGTGGGCGCGCTTGGCGTGCTCTCCACGGTGACGCTGCAGTGCGTACCCGCCTTCACGCTGGCCGCCGACGAGCGGCCCATGGCACTGGATGAGGTGCTCGCCAGGTTCGGCGAGTTCGCGGCGGGCAACGACCACTTCGAGTTCTACTGGTTTCCCTACGGCAAGAACGCCCTCGTCAAGCGGAACAACAGGATCAACGGCGCGGACGGGCCTGACGCGATGCCCGGCTGGCGCCGGTTCTTCGAGTACGAGGTGATGGAGAACGCCGCCTTCGGCGCGCTGTGCAGGACCGGACGGGCGGTGCCCGCGACGATCAAGCCGCTGAACCGGCTCGCCGCCGCCACCCTGTCGAAGCGGACGTACTCGGCGCCGTCGCACGAAGTCTTCGTGACGCCGCGCCGGGTCAGGTTCGTGGAGTCCGAGTACGCCGTCCCCCGCGAGTCCCTGCTCGACGTGCTCACCGAGTTGCGGGCAGGCGTGACGGGGCTGGCCGATCCCGTCATGTTCCCAGTCGAGGTCAGGGTCGCCGCCGCGGATGACGTCTGGCTGTCCACCGCCTACGGGCGCGAATCCGCCTACGTGGCGATCCACCAGTACGTCGGGCTGCCTTACGCGGACTACTTCCGGCTCTTCGAGTCGATCGCTACGTCGGTTGGCGGGCGGCCCCACTGGGGCAAGATGCACACTCGGGACGCTTCCTACTTGAGTGCCGCGTATCCCCGGTTCGCTGACTTCCTGCGCATTCGCGACTCGCTTGACCCGTCACGGCGCTTCGCCAACCCCTACCTGCAGCAGGTCTTCGGCGACTGAGGCTTGCGCCCGCCATCTACTGCGATTCCGCATGCGGGGCGCTTCTCGGTTGACGTGGGACTGCGCCCGCCTGGCTGCCTTGGCGGTTAACCGGTAAATTCCGTACAACGTGAAGACTTAGTGAACATGAAGAAAAGCGCGTGTAGCGCGCAATGCCGGTGACCTAGGCGCTCCCGGCTTTCGCACCGGGCCCGCGCGCCCGTTCCGTCCGGTTTGTCCGGGTGGCTCCGCGTCCCGGACCATGATCATGTGGATTCAGCAGCTAATACGATGCGGAATCCACATGATCATGAAAATTCCTTTCGATTAGGCCGCGCCTTGCCACGGCAGGCGCCGCCGTGACCCAGAGTCTCACCCGCACCGCCGTGGCTCGGCTGCCGTTAAACCCGTGAGCCAATCATTGCTGCCTTACGTGTCTGGTAGTGGACGGTGGGTTACGCCCACGGGCTCGGGCATGGCGGTGAGGTGTCGTGGTGGCTCGCAGCGGGACTGGTTTTGACGGCCTTGATATTTCTCTCCCGGGCCTGACGGGGTACCTCGTCCGTGAGATCCCTCGCAGGGAAGACGCTCATGCGGATGCGGGGTCGGCGCGGCAGGTGGCGGAATCTGGCCGCGCGCAGCGCATCTCGGCACTCGTGGCGGCGTATCACGCGGGGATCGCTGGGTCTGACGGTCGGCCTGTGGCGTTTGGCTGGGTGCGGGCTGCTGCGGGCGGGCCGGTTCGGGTTATTGCTGCTGGGGACGCGCTTGTCGGTAGCGTGGATCACAAGTCCGCGGAGGTGATGTTGTCGCTGCCCGCGGGGGCGCGGGGGACGGCGCTTTCCGCAGATGAACTTGCCGGGCTCTTGGGGGAGCTTGGTTGCTGGCGGGAGATCGCCGGGATTAGTGACGGGCTGCTCGCTCCGGGCGGGCAGGGTAGTGACGGCGGCGGCTCGCGGGCGGAGCGGGGGCCTGGGCTCTCGCTTGACGAGGGGCTGCTCGGGAGTTGGAGCGGCGCGTTCGGGTGGCTGGTGGTTGCCGAGCCGGTGGCTCAGGAGGAGTTGCGGGCGCTGGCTGAGGATGTGGGGGTGCGGCAGCGGGTTGCGGAGGGCTCGGCGGATCGGTTTCCAGAGCGGGCGGTGCAGGCGCGGCGGCTTAAGGAGCGGCATGCCGAGTTGCTGCGTGGCGGGTCTGGCGGATTCTGGCGGATCAGCGTGCTGGCGGGCGGTGCCGATGAGGTGAGTGCCGCGCGGGTCGCCGGGCTGTTCTGCGCGTCGACGGACCTCAGCGGGCTGCCCTATGCGCTGAGCCCGGCGCACGTCCACTCGCGCGCGGCGGCGGGGACGGCGGGGTCGCCCGCGCCGGCCGCCCCGCCCGGCGGCGACGGCATTGCCGCAACGCCGTTCTACGGGTCGACCGAGTTGCTCGCCGCGCTTGCCCGGCCGCCGGACGCGGAGGTTCCCGGGGTGCGCTTCGCGCTGCGGCCGGACTTCGACGTGACGCAGGAGGGTCCCGGTCAGTGCACGGGGCGACGGCATCCGGCTTGGCGAGGTCCTCGACAGGAACCTGATGCCCGCCGGGCCGTTCGCGCTTTCCACCGACTCGCTCAACCGGCACGTGTTCGTCTGCGGCGCGACCGGGGCCGGCAAGTCGCAGACCGTCAGGTGCCTCCTTGAGGCCGCCGCCAAGCGCGGCATCCCCTGGCTGGTTGTCGAGCCCGCCAAGGCCGAGTACCGGCTGATGGCAAGCCGGCTGCCAGGCACGGAAGTGATCAGGATCAGGCCGGGCGAGCCCGACGCGATCGCGGCAGGGCTCAACCCGCTCGAGCCCGCGGCTGACGATGCGGGCGGCCGGTTTCCGCTGCAGACGCACGCGGACCTGGTCAAGGCGCTGTTCATCGCCTCCTTCCAGGCCGAGGAGCCATTTCCGCAGGTGCTCAGCGCCGCACTCGGCCGGGTGTACGAGGAGGCGGGCTGGGACCTGGCGCTCGGCGAGCCGTGCGGTTACCCACCGGGTGATCCCTGCTATCCCACGCTCACGTCACTGCAGCGCGCGGCCGAGCGCGTCGTGGCCGAGATCGGCTACAGCCAGCGGGTCACCGACGACGTGCTCGGCTTCATCAGGGTCCGGCTTGCCAGCCTCAGGCACGGGACGACCGGGCGGTTCCTCGAGGGCGGGCACCCGCTCGACTTCGGCGCGCTGCTGCGGGGGAACGTCGTGCTTGAGATCGAGGACGTCGGTGACGACGCGGACAAGGCATTCCTCATGGGCACCGTGCTTATCAGGCTCGCCGAGTACCTGCGGCTGACCCACCGGACCGCCGGCCGGGCGCCCGGCCTAGCGCACCTGACCGTTGTCGAGGAAGCACACCGGCTGCTGCGCCGCCAGGAGCCAGGCGGGGCGGGAGGGGCCGGCGCGGCCGCGCACGCGGTCGAGCTGTTCGCCGGCCTGCTAGCGGAGATCCGTGCCTACGGGGAGGGCCTGGTGATCGCCGAGCAGATCCCGGCCCGCCTGGTGCCCGACGTCATCAAGAACACGGCGGTGAAGGTGACCCACCGGCTCCCCGCGGCCGACGACAGGGAGGCGGTCGGCGCGACGATGAACGCCACGCCGCACCAGTCCCGCTACCTGGTCACCCTGCCACCAGGACAGGCGGCCGTCTTCACCGACGGCATGGACTTCCCCGTGTTGGTAAAGGTCGAAGATGGTACAGAACGGGAGGCTGCTTCGCCCGTCACGCACCGCCGACGCCCGCGCGGTGGTGCGCCCCCGGTCGGGCAGTTGCGGCCGCGAATGCGTGGCCCGGCCGTGCACGCTGCGGGAGATGCGCGGCGGGCAGCGGGTGCTCGACACCGTCTCGTGGGTCAGGCTGTGGTCGGAACTCGCGGTGCTCGCGCACCTGACGGGCTGGCCGATGCCGGTGCCCACGCCGGCCGCGCTCGCCGCCCTGCGGGCACAGCCGGCGCGGCTGGCTCAGTGCGCCGCCTCCCATGCGATCGACGCGGCCGTGGCCGCTCGTCCGGGGATCGCCAGGCCGGCTGCCCTCGCCGCGCACGTCGCGGCGGCGATCCGCGCGCGAGCAGAGCGCTCCGCCTGGCTGTGCCTGCCCGACGAGCCGGAATGGCTGCTCGGCGCGGAAGTGACGGACGACATCGTCTTCGGCGTCGCCCGCCCGTCCCCTGCTTGAGGCCGCGGGAACGCTCGACTCCCTGCCAGAGACCTTCATCGACTGCCAGTGGCCGTGCGGCTATCTCACGGGGGAGGGCGATCCCAGATGACCAGCTGTGAGTAGCTCCTGTTACGCCTCAAGCTGGCTATCGAGGGTGACCTGGCCGGCGAGTTGGTCACGTAGGCCCCGCTCGTCGTCGGAGTCCAGCGTCATGACGCGTCCGGTGCCCAGGTCCTCGCGGTGCAGGACAGAACCGGTCCGGGTGGCCCACCAGCGGCCAGCATTGCTGCGCCAGATGTGCCACCCGGGAAACTCCGCTTCTAGCTGCGCGATCCGCTCGTCCCACCCTGTCATGGCGTCCTCCCCCGGAGTGGAACAGCGGTCCCGTATTAAAAAATGAACGTGCATCTGCACGGTGTCAAGTGATCTGCTGCGACAGAAGATCACCCGCTACCCGCGGCTACCATCCGGACGCTGTCACCCGCCCATTCACTGATGTCTCAGTGTCCTGGTCCTTGGGCTTCCCGGCCGCGGGCCGGGTACCGTCCGGGCTGGCCGGCGCCTGCTGGCTGCCCGCGGAGTCCGCGGGCGCTTCCTCGTCCGCCTCCTCGCTTTCTGCCGCGATCTCCGCCCGGAAACGCGTGCGGGCCACCGCCGCGGCGGCGCCAAGGGCGGCGAGAATCGCCGCGCCAAGCACCGACCAGGTCAGCATCGAGGACCTCTTCGACTTCGTCGTGTCCACCGGGCGGACCTGGCGGGCGGTGGTGTACAGCGCGGTCGACACCTTGGGCGCGACCGTCGTCGAGCAGTAGTCGGCGGCGGTCTCGAGGCGCGGGGCCGCCCAGCTCCTGGCGCTGTAGACCCCTTGCTTGACGCCCTTGCTCACGCCGGCGGCGGCCGTCTGAGCGGCACCACTTGCGGTCTGCGCCGCGTTCGTCGCGACCACCGCGGCGTTCTGCGCGACTACCTGGGCCATGCCCGCCGCGTTCTGTGCGGTAAGCGCTGCGTTCTGCGCCGCGTTCGCGGCATTGGCGGCTGCGGCTGAGCTCGCCTTCTGAGCTCGCTTGGCGGCTTTGACCGTGCTGCTGGTGTTGACATCAGCAGTCTTCTTCCTTGTGAAGGACATTGAGTAACCCCCTCGTCGGCTCTCGGTAGCTCAAGGTTCCCAACGATCGCGCGTTCAATCATCGGGCCGTGACCGAACGCCACTCCGGTGGAGCCGGTACGGTGATTACTACAGGGCGAATGCCGGGCTGTCCGGCCTCACGATGAAAACCGGAGTCACATAAATGACCGAAGCACTGACCGCGACGCTGACGACGACGCAGGGGACGGTCACTGTCCGGCTGTTCCCCGACCACGCGCCGAAGACAGTGCGTAACTTTGTCGAGCTTGCCGAGGGCGGCAAGGAGTGGACCAACCCGGTGACCCGGGCCAAGAGCAAGGACAAGCTCTACGACGGCACCATCTTCCACCGGGTGATCACCAACTTCATGATCCAGGGCGGCGACCCGCTCGGCAACGGCACCGGCGGCCCCGGCTACAAGTTCGGCGATGAGATCCACCCCGACCTTCGCTTCGACAAGCCGTACCTGCTCGCCATGGCCAACTCGGGCCCCGGCACCAACGGCTCGCAGTTCTTCATCACCACCGTGCCCACGCCGTGGCTGACCGGCAAGCACACGATCTTCGGTGAGGTCATCGGCGGCGCCGACGTGGTGGACAACATCAGCCGCGTGCAGACCGTCCCCGGTGACCGTCCGGTGACCGACGTCGTGCTCCAGTCCGTCACCATCCAGCGCGGCTAGCAGACGGCGGTAATTCCCCTCATGACCGCGCCGGACCAGGCCAGCCCAGCCGGACAGGAAGTCCCCCCCACCTGCTACAGGCACCCGGGCAGGGAGACCTGGGTCTCCTGCGTCCGGTGCGGTCGCCATGCCTGCCCCGACTGCCTCCGCCAGGCGGCGGTCGGGCAGCAGTGCGTGGAGTGCGTACGCGACGCGAGCCAGGGAACCCGACAGGCGAGGACCGCCTTCGGCGGGCGGCCCGTCACCACCGCCGTCGTGACCTGGACCCTGGTCGGCATCAACGTCGCTGCTGTTCCTCGTCGAGCTGGCCAAGCCGAGCCTGGGCAACGACTGGGGGCTGCTCGGCTACGCGCCCTTCAGCACGGGCGGGCCAGTGCAGGGCATCGCGGCAGGCCAGTGGTACCGGCTGATCACGTCCGCGTTCCTGCCGCCGGCCACCGGGCTCGGCGGCCTTGGCTTCCTCGACATCCTGTTCAACATGTGGGCGCTCATCGTGGTAGGACCCAGTCTTGAACAACTGCTCGGCCGGGTCCGCTTCCTCACCGTCTACCTGCTGAGCGCCATCGGCGGCGGGGTGGCGTTCTTCCTCATCGGCCAGTCCTACGTCATCGCGCTCGGCGCGAGCGGCGCGGTCTTCGGCCTGTTCGGCGCCTGGTTCGTGGTCGCGAGGAAGCTGCGCCTCGACGTGCGCGGTATCGTCACGATCATCGCGATCAACCTGGCGTTCAGCCTCTTCTACCGCTCAACGATCGCCTGGCAGGACCACGTGGGCGGGCTGATCGTCGGCGCGCTGACCACCGCGGCCTTCGCCTACGCGCCGCGCAAGAACCGGACCGCCATCCAGGTCGCGGCGGCGGTCGCGATCCTCGCCATCATGGTCGTGCTGGTCATCTTCCGCAGCCACGAGCTGACGTCACAGCTCGGCGGCTAATGCCACTTCGTGGCGAGCACCACGCCGGCCACGATCAGCGCGAAACCACAGACGAGGTTCCAGCCGCCGAGCGAGCGCAGCACCGGCATGTCCGCTTGCGTGACGTAGTACAGCGCGATCCAGGCGAGCCCGACAAGGAAGCAGACGATCATCGTCGGCGCGAGCCACGGCGGGCTAACCTTGCGCCTCGCTGACCGCGTCGGCGGCGGCGTGTAGACCGGCTTCTTCCGGACGCGGGACTTGGGCACCGCGCACCTCCTGTCGGGACTGTTAGTCTTCCGCGGGAAGGACTGATCGCCCGGGGCCTGACGCAGCCGCAGTTTACTGGACTCGACGCGCTGCTCGCGCGATCCTGACTAGATGGGCGCGCTACGGGCTGACGACTGTGGTCCGCTAGAGACCGCCCAGGCCACCGCCGCCTGTGGTTGGCGTGTTAGTCGGCGTCCCGCCGTCGGTGGGCGTCCCGCCGCCTGTCGGCGTGGCCGTGCCGGTCGGGGTGCTCGTGTCCGACGGCGTGGGCGTCGAGGTGGCGTTCTGCGGCTGCACGAAGATCTGGATCAGCGTGCCCTTGGGCTCGACCTGGTTCGCGGCCGGGTTCTGGTTGTAGACGGTTCCCGGCTGCGACCATCTGGCTCGCCGGGGCCGGAGTGCTGTTCGTCGTCACCTGGAACCCGTCCTGCCGCAGGATCGCCTGTGCCTCGGCGGCGGTCTGGTTCACCACGTTGGGCACCTTGCTGGCCGCCGCCGGACACGTACAGCGTGATCGGCTGGTTCGGCGGGTAGTTACCCGGCGCCGGTGTCATGTGGTCGACCTGGCCGGAGGGCGCCGTCGACTGCGCGTCGACCGTCGGGGTGACGTTGGTGAAGCCGAGCGTCTTCAGTTGCTGCTCCGCCTGGGACGCCTGGCTGCCCGTCAGGTTGGGCAGGGCGATGTTCGCGGCGCCGGTGGAGACGTTGACGGTCACCGTGCTGTTCTTGGCGACGCTGTTGCCGTTGTCCGGGTTGGTGCTGATCACCAGGCCCGCCTTCACGGTCGAGCTTGGCTCCTTGTTCTCCACTGGGTTCAGTCCCGCGGCCTTGATCTGCGTCGCGGCCTGGGCATAGGTCTCGCCGTTCACGAGCGGGACGTTGGCCGTCCCGCCGCCGCCACCGTTGTTCAGCATGATGACGGCCACGATGATCGCGGCGAGCACCACGAGCCCGGAGATGACCCAGGGGATCCAGCGGCGGCTGCCCCGCCGCTGTTCCGGGCCACCGCCGTCGTAGCCGCCGTTGCCGTAGGGCTGCTGGTACCCGGTCTGGTAGCCGGTCCGCTCGTACGGCGACACGGTGGTCGGCGCGACGCCCATCATCGTCTGCGGGCCCATCTGGTGGGTACGCTGCTGGTCGTAGTAGTCGACGCGGGTCGGCGGCTGCATCGCGGCGGCCACCTGCATGCCGGACGCGGCGCGCTGAATGTCCGCCTGCATCTCCGCGGCGCTCTGATACCGGTCGTTCGGCGACTTGGCCATCGCCTTGAGCACGATCGAGTCGGCCCACGGCGGCAGGGACGGGTCGAGCCGCGACGGCGGGATCGGGTTCTCCCGCACGTGCTGGTAGGCGATCGCCACCGGGGAGTCACCAGTGAACGGCGGGCGCCCGGTGAGCAGTTCGTACATGAGGCAGCCGGTGGAGTACAGGTCGGACCGCGCGTCCACCCGCTCGCCGCGCGCCTGCTCGGGCGACAGGTACTGCGCGGTGCCGATCACCTGCGCGGTCTGCGTCATGGTGGCCTGGGCGTCGCTCATCGCGCGGGCGATGCCGAAGTCCATCACCTTGATGTCGCCGTTGCGGGTCACCATGACGTTGCCTGGCTTGATGTCCCGGTGCACGATGCCGGCCTGGTGGCTGTACTCAAGAGCGCGCAGCACGCCGGAGGTGATCTCGAGGGTCCGCTCAGGCAGCAGGCGGTGGCCCTCGATCAGCAGGTCCCTGACCGTCCGGCCGTCCACGAACTCCATCACGATGAACGGGACGGGCACCCCGGTCGACAGGTCCTCGCCGGTGTCGTACACGGCGACGATCGACGGGTTGTTCAGCGACGCGGCGGACTGCGCCTCGCGGCCGAAGCGCGCCTGGAAGGTCTGGTCGCGCGCGAGATCGGCACGGAGGGTCTTGATCGCGACCGTCCGGTCCAGCCGGAGGTCCCGAGCCCGGTACACCTCCGCCATGCCGCCCCGACCGACGACACCATCTAGCTCGTATCTGTCACCGAGCAGCCGGGGCTGTGTCATGTCTCGCACTCTTCCAAACCATCCCGCATCGAAGTGTCATCCCCTACGTACCGGTGGTGCTGGTTCCGCCGGTCGGGTTGCCGGTCGGGTTGCCCGTTGGGTTGCCAGTCGGGTTGCCGGTGGGGTTGCCTGTTGCGGTTACCTGTTGGATTGCCGGTCGGGTTGCCCGTTGGGTTGCCCGTCCCGGTCTTCTTAATCGTTGGTGACGGTGGACACCGACCGACCTGTCGTCGGCTTGGGTGACTTCGACGAGGACGGGGATGCCTTCCCTGTTGTCGCTCCTACATTAACGCTTGGGCCGAGCCCGCCGACGACGCTTCCCGGCTGCGACGCGCTCGGAGACGCGCTCGTCCGTGTGGGCCGCCGACGGCGACGACGTCTGGGTGGGCGCCACCGTGCTGGTCCCCACGGTCGCCGACTGGTTGCCGTTGCTTGAGATCAGCACGGCGATGATCGCGACGACGCCGATGGCCGCGGCGCCGATCCCAGCGAACAAGAAGGTGCGCGACCCGTTGCCGCGGGGCGGCGGCATCCGTTGGGCATCATTTTGATAAAGATCGAGGCTGGTGGCGGGCGGGAAGTTGGGCACCACCGGGAGGTCGGAGGTGACGGGGCCGTTGTAGCCGTTGCGGTTGCGGGCCTCGCGGATCACCTCGGCGCGGTCGGCGACGTGCCTGGCCGACTCCGGGCGGTCCTCGGGTTCTTGGCCAGCATCGCGTACACCAGGTCGGCGATCGGGCGGGGCACGTCGTTCGGCAGCGGCGGGACCGGGTCGTGCTTGTGCATGATCGCGATCGCCAGCGGCTGGTCGGCGACGAACGGCGGGTCGCCCGCCAGGCACTCGTACGCCACCACGCCCAGGGAGTACACGTCCGAGGAGCCGGTCAGCGGCTGACCGGTGGCCTGCTCGGGCGAGACGTACAGCGCCGTGCCCATCACGATGCCGGTCGCGGTCAGGTTGACGTCCTGCACGTTCGCCTTGGCGATGCCGAAGTCGGTGATCTTGGTCGTGCCGTCGGCCATGATCAGCAGGTTGCCCGGCTTGATGTCCCGGTGCACGATGCCGGCCCGGTGCGCGGCGTCCAGGGCGCGGGCCGCCTGGGCGACGATGTCCAGCACCACGTACGGGTCGAGCCGGCCGTACCGCTCGAGGATCTCCGACAGCGGCTGGCCGTCGACCAGCTCCATGACCAGGTAGGGGCCGCCGAGCGGGCTGTGCTCGCCGTAGTCGAAGACCCGGGTGATCCCCGGGTGCGCCAGCGAGGAGGCGTACCGCGCCTCGGCCCGGAACCGCGCCCGGAACTGCTCGTCGTCCGCGTGCATGGCCGCCAGCATCTTGATCGCGACCGGCCGGCCGAGGATCTGGTCGCCGCCGCGCCAGACCTCGCCCATGCCGCCGGTAGCGATCCGCTCGATCAGCGTCATAGCGGTCGTCGAGAATGTAGTCGGTCGTCACTGATTCCCCACGGTTGCCAGATAGGCCTTAATGACCGCGACGGCGATCGGCGCGGCTGCGGCAGCCCCATAGCCCCCGCCTTCTATCATGACGCCCACAGCTATCTTCGGGTTGTCAGCTGGGGCAAAAGCGGTGAAAACGGCATCAGGTTGCGTGCTCGCGCCGTTCTGCGCGGTGCCCGTCTTGCCCGCGATGACCAGGCCGTTCTCGTTGTTCGCGTTGAACGCGAACGCGGTTCCCTCCTGCTGCTGCACCACGTCGGTCATCATCTGCTTCTCGTAGCCGGCGATCGTGCCGGATATCGGCTGGCCGAGCTGCTGTGCCTGGGTCTGCTCGACCACCGACAGGTCGCTGGCCGTGACCTGCTGTACCAGGTACGGCTTCATCAGCGTGCCGCCGTTGGCGACCGTCGCCGCGAACATCGCCTCCTGCAGCGGCGTCACCGTGGTGTCGTGCTGCCCGATCGCGTCGAAGGCGGTGAACGACTTGTCCGCCTCCGCGGTGAAGTTGGACGGCGCCACGTTCACGCCGGTGATGTCCTGCGCGCTCGGGTTGTTCAGGCCGTACTGCGTGGCCATCGACTTGATGGTCGAGCCGCCGAGCTGGATGCCGAGCTTGGCGAACGGGGTGTTGCAGGACTGGGCAAACGCGTAGTACACCGCGGTCTTGCCCGACCCGTTACCGCACTGCTCGTTGCTGTCGTTGTTGAGCAGGTTCCCGTTCGGCAGCTGCAGCGGCTGCGGGGAATCGATCACAGTATTCGGGTTCCTCGTCGAGTCCTGGTTGTACCACGCGGAGCTCGTGACGATCTTGAACGTCGAGCCGGGCGGCAGCGTGGTCTGTGACGCGTTGTTCAGCAGCGGGCTCGGGTCCTCGGCGGTGAGCTTGCTGTCGATCGAGTTGAGCTTGGTGGTGTCGTGCACCGCGAGCTGGTTCGGGTCGTAGCTCGGGTAGGAGGCCATGGCCAGGATCGCGCCGGTGGACGGGTTGAGCGCGACCACGCCGCCGACCTGCTGCTTGCCGTTGATGGTCTTGCCCTGGAGGGTCGCCTGCAGCTGCTGGTAGGCCACCTGCTGCGCCTTGGAGTTGACCGTCAGCTGGACGGTCGCGCCCTTCTGCGGCTTGTTGGTGATCATGTCGATGAAGTTGCGGAACGCGAGCTGTGACCCGGTGCCGGTCAGCAGGGCGTTCTCCGCCTTCTCCACGCCTGTCGCGTAGTTGGGCGCCTGCGACTGCGTGAAGATGGTGTCGTAGCCGGTGACCGGCGCGTAGACCGGTCCGTCGGGATAGACGCGCTGGTACTTGAACAGGTCGCTTGACGGCTTCGTGGTGGCCACCGCCACGCCGTCGGCGGTCACGATGTTGCCGCGCTGCACCTGGTTCTGCTCGTACTCGGAGCGGTCGTTGAGCGGCCGGTTCGCCAGGCTGGGCGCCTGCACCGCCTGCAGGTAGTTCACGTTGACGAGCAAGATCACGAACATCACGAGGACGGCGATCGCGATCCGCTTGATCGGGCGGTTCATTCCGGTCATCGGAGCGACACCACCTGAGTCATCCCCTCGTCCTGGATCGGCTTGGGCGCCGGGCGGCGGGCGGTGTCGCTCAGCCGGGCGAGCACCGCGACCAGCAGCCAACTCGAGATCAGGCTCGACCCGCCCTGGGACAGGAACGGGGTCGTGATGCCGGCGAACGGGATCAGGTTGGTCACGCCGCCGACGATCACGAAGACCTGCAGCGCGAACATGAAGGACAGCCCGCTGGCGAGCAGCTTGGAGTAGTCGTCCTTGACGAGCATCGCGGTGCGCAGGCCGCGCTGCACGAACAGCCCGTAGAGCAGCAGCAGCGCCATCACGCCGGTCAGGCCGAGTTCCTCGCCGAACGCGCTGAAGATCTCGTCGCTCTGCACCAGCGGCGTCCAGAAGGGCTGGCCGTTGCCCAGTCCCTTGCCGAGCAGGCCGCCGTTCCCGAAACCGTACAGGCCCTGCGCGGTCTGGTAGGAGGGCTGGTTGCCCTGCAAGAGGTTCGCATTGCTGAACGGGTGTTCCCAGACGCTGAACCGCACTCCTACGTGCGGCACGAGCTTGGCCGTGAGGAAGGCGCCCGCCACGAACAGCAGGAAACCGAGGATGGCCCACGACCTGCGCCCGGTCGCGATGTAAAGCATCGCGACGAACAGGCCCATGAACACCGCGCTGGTGCCGATGTCACTCTCGAAGATCAGGATCAGCATGCTGAGCGCCCAGACCACCAGGATCGGGGCGAGGTCGCGCCGCCGCGGGAGGCTGAAGATCCACCACTTCTCGGTGAGCAGCGACAGCTTCTTGCCGTTGACCACCAGGTAGCTGGCGAAGGAGGCGGCGAGCAGCAGCTTCCCGAACTCTTCCGGCTGGATGGAGAAGCCGCCGATGCTGACCTGGATCTTGGCGCGTGGTACCCGGCGCACCCCGCTGATGCTCGACGGCAGCATCGCGGGCAGCGCGATGAGGAACATGCCCGCCAGGCCGAAAATGTACGTGTAGGGCTGCAGGGCCTTGATGTCCTTGATGAACGCGAGGAACACCACGAGGACGACGACGCCGAGCACCGAGTAGATGATCTGCGTGGTCGTCGCGCTCTGGCTGAGCGTGATGATCGGCTTGCCGTTCGCGCTCGCGTTGCCGTCGCGTCCCGCCTGGTTGAGCCGGTAGATCATCACGATGCCGAGGCCGTTGAGCACCGTCGCGATCGGCAGCAGCAGCGGGTCCGCGTACGGCGCCCAGCGGCGGACCGCGAGGTGCGCGCCGAAGACGATCACCAGGAACGCGATCATGTACTCGACGATCGTGGACAGATGCTGGTCCTTGAGGCTCGCCGCCGTGCTCGCGAAGGCGAACGCGACGATGCCGCACGCGAACAACATCATCCACATCTCGGTGGACCGCCGGCCGGCCGCCTCGTCCGGCGGTTGGTCGCCCAGCGCCGGAGAAGGCATCGTCATGCTGCTCACCCTGCCGCCCGCGGAGTCGGGGACGCGGTGGCCGAGGACCTGGTCGTCGGGCTCGTGGTCGGCCTCGCGCTGGACGCGGTCGACGTCGGCGTCGAGGACGGGGCGACCGACGGGGACGCCGGGAGCGTGACGCCGAGCGCCATGGCCGGGGCGCAGTTCGCCGCGTCGGGAGCATTCGGCTGCGGGCCCGGGTTGGCGCTCGCCGGGACCTTGATCTTGCCCTTGCTCTTGGCCGCGTTCGCCACCTCGGCCCGGTAGGTGGCGTTCTTGGCGGGCCACGCGGCGACCGCCTGCCACTGCTGCTTGCACTGGTTGACCTGGTTCTGGAGCTGGTCAATCAGCAGCTGAGCGTCGTTCACGCTGCCCTGCGTGATCGTCTGGGTGAGCGTGGTCTGGTCGGTGCTACGGAGCTCGCTGACCTTCAAGGTCGACCGCTGGACAAGGCTGGACAGGCTGATGCCCGCGAGGTTCTGGTTGGTGCCGCGGAAGATGGAGACGAACCCGTTCTGGTCGACGCCGACGTAGTACTGGCTCTGGTTGTATTGCCAGAAACCGTAGCCGCCACCGCCGATGAGCAGGACGAGCAGCGCAAGCGATGCGGTCACGATAGGCCAGCGGCGCTTGCCTTGCGGTGCGTAATCGTCGTCCTCGTCGTAGCGGTGATGCTTGGCGCGGTGGCTGCCGCGCCGCCCGCCCCGGTCGTCGTCCTCCGGCCCGTCCTGGTCCTCGTCATGCCCGAGGAAGCCGGCGGGCCGGTCGAAGGCGGCGGTGTCCCTGACCCGGTTGGGGCCCGTGTCCCTGCGCCCGTCGGCCTGCCCGAATCCACCGGGCTCGAACGCCTGCGTGTCAAAGGCCCCGGTGTAGCCGTCACGGTAGCCAGCGGGCCCCGCGGGCCAGACGCCAGTCGGCGGCTCCTCCGGCACCACCGGCTGCGGCGCGGTCCTGCTGAGCCGCATGGCCCTGGTCGCCGGGGAACTCTGCCTGGTGGGCGGGCGCAGGTCAGCCGGGGCGCCGTTGGCGGCCGCGCCGGCGAACACGGGCTGCCACGTCGGCGCGACCCGGCTGCTGTGCGTTTCGATGACATCGGCCACGATGCAGGTGATGTTGTCGGGACCGCCGCCCTTGATGGCGAGCTCGACGAGCCGCAGCGCGGCCTTGTCCGGGTCCCGCACCGAGGCGAGCGTCTGGTGCAGCGTCTGCTCGGTCACCACGCCGGACAGGCCGTCGGAGCACAGCAGGAAGCGGTCATCCGGGTAGGTCTCGAGCGGCGCAAGGTCGGGCTCGGCGATCGTCCTGCCGTCAAGGGCGCGGAGCAGCAGCGACCGGTGGGGGTGCGTGGCGACGTCGTCCTCGGTGATCTTGCCCTCGTCGACCAGCGACTGGACGAGCGTGTGATCATGGGTGATCTGGATGAACTGGCCGTCGCGCAGCAGGTAGGCCCTGGAGTCGCCGATGTGGCAGAGTGCCGCGTATCCCTCCGACCACAGCAGCGCGGTCAGGGTCGTGCCCATGCCCTCGATCGCCGGGTCGGAGATGATCAGTTCCTGGAGTCGCAGGTTCGCCGTCGCGACGGCGTCGGCCAGCGCGCTAACAAGGTCGGGACCGGGATCTTCCGCGTCGAGCGGTGCGATCGTCGTAATGGTGGCAGCGCTCGCCACCTCACCGGCCGCGTGGCCTCCCATGCCGTCGGCAACCGCGAGCAGGTGCGGTCCGGCGTAGGCCGAGTCTTCGTTCCCCTCTCGGAGGAGACCGACATCGGACCGTACCGCGAATCTGAGGGCTAGTGTCATCTGCGCAGTTCCAGAACGGTTTTTCCAATGCGAATGGGCACGCCTACGGGCACTGGGGTCGGGCGGGCGACCTTCTGCCGGTCGAGGTAGGTGCCGTTTGTGGAGCCGAGGTCCTCAACGAGCCACTGTCCGTCCTGCGGAAATATCCGGGCATGGTACGTGGAAGCGTAGTCGTCATTCAGCACCAGCGTGGCGTCATTCGCCCGGCCCATCGTTATCTGCTGATCCGTTAGATCGATGCTCACGCCTGCCAGGCCGCCCTCGGTGACGACAAGGAAGCGCGGCGTTCCGCGGCCGGGCTTCGCCGGGCGCGGGGGCCTTGGCTGCTGCATCGGCGCCGGCTGGTTCCGCACCCTGCGCACCTTCGATGCCACCGTGCCAAGCAGGTCCGTACGCACCACGCCGATCGCCGCGATGACGAAAAGCCACAAGACGGCCAGGAAGGCCACCCTGATGAGGGTAAGGGTGAGCGCGTTCATTCCGTGCTGTGTCCTCGGCTTCTGCGTCGCTGTCGGTTTGGCTGCCCTAAGGGTAGTCACTCCTCGGTCTGCTGGCGCCTATCTAGCCACTACCTGGCTACTACCTGGCGAGCGCTGATCAATACCTCATGTCTTGATGGAAAACCATAGTGGTACGGCCAAGCGTTACATTCGTGCCGTCTGTGAGCACGACGCGACGCATCGGCTGCCCGTTCACGAACGTGCCGTTGGTGGATCCCAGGTCGACGAGGACGACCTGGCCGTCCTCCACGCGCAGCTCGGCGTGGTGCCGCGAGACACCGGGATCGACCATGCGCAGGTCGCAGTCCGTGCCGCGGCCGAGCAGGGTCACGGGCGTCTGAAGCTCATAGGTGCTGCCCGTCTCCATGCCCGTGCCCGGCTGCGACCCAGCCACCACAAGTCGCGGTCTGCCGGGAAACTGGCCACCGCCACCGCGCGGCAAGTCGCTGACCGGCTGCCGAACCTCGCCCGCCTCCACGGTGTGCCCGCGGATCACCCCGGACCGGATGCGGAACATGCCCGTCGCAAGATCGGGAACCCCCTCGAACCGGATCCGCACCGGGCCAACGAACGAGTAACCCTGTTCCTTAGCGTGATCTCTGGCCAGCGTCGCCAGCTCGAGGCTCAGGCTCTCGACCATGATGTCGAGTCGCTCGGCATCGGTCTGCGCGATCTCGACCACGAAGTCGTTCGGCACCAGCGTGCGGCCCTGCGCCACGATCGCCGCCCGCTCATCCATCTCATGCTGGACCGCGCTCGCTACCTCAACCGGCTGCAGTTCGGACTTGAACACCCGTGCGAAGGTTCCTTCGACCATGCCTTCAAGCCGTCGTTCGAAGCGCTGCAGAACTCCCACCCGTCGAGCCTCCCTTCGGCTTGTTATCCATCTGATGTTATCCGGGGTCTGGGCAGTTGTAGGGGTATGCGCAGCGCCCGCGAGTAACAGGCCGCCCGGGACCACGGCGGCAACCGGGGGCAGCCCGTGACGTTCGCCGCCGCCGGCCGGACAGGACCGCGTCGCGTGGGGCGCAACGGGACCGGTACGAGCACGGTGACCGCCGTGCTAACCTAAACCGTCCTCACTCGGGCGAGTGGCGGAACGGCAGACGCGCACGGTTCAGGTCCGTGTGCCCGAAAGGGTGTGAGGGTTCAAATCCCTCCTCGCCCACCCAAACTGGTGAAATCTCACCGAACCGGACGGTGCTTGAACACGCCGTGGTGGTTCTCCCCCATCGGGGGAGATCTCACCGGGCGGCGGGTTCAAGCCCGGGACACCGAGCCGGCGGGAAATCCCGCACGCACGCACTCACTGAACGCGCCTGCGGGCGGCCGTGACGCCGTCCGCACTCAGGCGTCCGGCCCTGTTCCCCTCCCTGCGGGGAGGCTGCGATGACCGCCCGGCCGCTTGCTCCCGTCATCCCCTCTTCCGCTGTCCCGGCTGCCCGGCAGCGCGCCAGGTCCGCTGCGGGACGGCGGCTGCCCCTGGCCGCGCCGGCGCCCGTGCCGTCGCTGCCGGAGGACACGGTCTACGGGATCGGCCGTATCGATGCCTCCGGCCGGGTCGCGGACCAGGGCGTCCTCACCGCGCTGGGCTGGGCCGGCGGCGACCGGCTGACCCTGACCGCCGAGGCCGGCGTGGTGACCGCGCGCCGCGATCCCGGCGGCATGGTGACCGTTCCCGAGCGCGCCTACCTCGTGATTCCCGCCGCGCTGCGCCGCCGTTGCGGCCTGGAGCCCGGCGACCGGGTGCTGCTGGCCGGGGCGCCCGCCGATGAAACCCTCACCGCCTACTCTCTCGCCGTGGTGCACGAGGCCATCCGCGCCCGTGGCGTGTTCCCGCATGCGCATGGAGGACAACCGTGACTACCACTCCCGCCTCTCCGGCCGCGTCGCAGCAGGCCGCCGTGGACGCGGCGCTGCTGGTCCTGAAGTCGATGGGCCTGTCCCTGGCCGACCTGACCGCCGC
>CAVXAB010000013.1:0-196886 GCA_963759545.1 uncultured Actinomycetota bacterium | reverse complement strand
GGCCGGAAGCGGCATGTGTCATCGGCACACGCTGGGCTGCGGTTCGCCCGGGGCGTAATGCGTCCATTCTGCCTTTGTTGGTGGGCCGGTATCGGCACAGAGTGCTGCGTACGGGTTAGCGAAAAGCAACATTTGCCACAGCCGCACGGTGCCGTCGGTGTCGGCGGTGGCCAGGAGCTTGCCGTCAGGGCTGAAGGCCACGCCGGACACGCTCCCCCTCGTGCGGGCGCCGGCCGGGAGGGGAACGCCAACGGCCTGCCTGCTGGCCAGATTCCACAGCCGCGCATTTCCGTCGCTGTAGGCGGCGGCCAGCAGCTTGCCATCCGGGCTGAACGCCACCCCGTTCACGCCGCCGCTGGTGACAGCCGGGAAGGGAGCGCCGACGGGCTGCCCGCTGCCCGGGTTCCACAGCCGCACTGTGCCGTCACCGTCCGCGCTGGCCAGCAGCTTGCCGTCCGGGCTGAACGCCACCCCTAGCACGCTGCCCCCAGGGTTACCCGGAAGGGGAGCGCCGACCGCCCGCCTGGTGGCCAGATCCCACAGCCGTACGTGCCCGTCGGTGTCGGCGGTGGCCAGGAGCGTGCTGTCCGGGCTGAACGCCACCCCTAGCACGCTGCCTCCAGGGTCGGCCGGGAGGGGAGCGCTGGCCGCCTGCCTGGTGGCCAGATCCCACAGCCGCACGATGCCGTCGGTGTCGGCGGCGGCCAGCAGCTTGCCGTCCGGGCTGAACGCAACCGCGTTCCGTCCGGAAAAGCCGCCTGAAGCCTGCCTGGTGACCGGGTTCCACAGGCCAATGGTGGTGTCGCCATTGGCGCTGGCCAGCAGCTTGCCGTCCGGACTGAACGCCACCCCATTCACGCGGCTCCCCGGGCCGGATTCAGCCGGAAGGACGCCAACGGACTGCCGGGATGCCGGATCCCACAGCCGCATGGTGCCGTCGCCGCCGGCGGCGGCCAGCAGCTTGCCGTCCGGGCTGAACGCCACCCCATTCACGCCGTCGGTCACGGGCGGGAAGGGAGCGCCAGGATTTCGCCGGGTGGCCGGGTTCCAGAGCCGTACGTTGCCGTCGCCGCCGGCGGTGGCCAGCAGCTTGCCGTCCGGGCTGAACGCCACCCCGTTCAGGCCGCCCGTGGCGGCAGCCAGGACGGGAGCGCCGACGGCATGCTGGGTGGCCGGGTCCCACAGCCGCACATACCCGGCTGTGTCGGCGGTGGCCAGCAGCGTACCGTCCGGGCTGAACGCCACCCCGTACACGCTGCCGTTGGTGACAACCGGGAGGGGAGCGCCGACGGCCTGCCGGGTGGCCGGGTTCCAGAGCCGCACGGTGCCGTCGATGTCGGCGGTGGCCAGCAGCTTGCCGTCCGGGCTGAACGCCACCCAGTACACGCCGCTGGAGGCAGCGAGGAAGGGAGGACCGACGGCCTGCCGGGTGGCCGGGTTCCACAGCCGCACGTACCCGGCCCTGTCGACGGCGGCAAGCAGCTTCCCGTCCGGGCTGAACGCCACCGCGTTCAGGCTCGGCCCCCCGCCCCTGCCTTCTGGGCTGGTGCTAGCGCGCACGCGAGCGCCGACGGCCCGGTGGATGGCGGGGTCCCACAGCCGCAGGTACCCGTCGATGTCGGCGGTGGCCAGCAGCTTGCCGTCCGGGCTGAACGTCATCGATACCACGCCGCCCCCAGGGTCGGCCGGGAGGGAAGCGCCGACGGCCTGCCCGGTGGCCGGGTTCCACAGCCGCACGTTGCCATCGGCGTCGGCGGTGGCCAGAACTTTGCCGTCCGGGCTGAACGCCACCGCGTACGCGCCTCCCCCCGATCCGGTATCAACCGGGAGGGGAGCGCCGACGGCCTGCCCGGTGGCCGGGTTCCACAGCCGTACATAGCCGTCGCCGTAGGCGGCGGCCAGCAGCTTGCCGTCCGGGCTGAATGATGTCTGTTGCACGCCGGGGTTGGCTGGACCAAAGTAGGTGGCTGGATCACCGGGCAGGATGCCGTCTTGCTGCTGCTCGATCAGCAAGCTCGCCAGGACGGGGCCGGCCTGGCTGGTGGGGAAGACGCGCCAGGCGGCCACGGCCAGCCGCCGTGCGGTGAGCGGACTGGTGGAATCGGCGGCCAGGCTTTCGTCGGCGAGCTGGCGAGAGAGGGCGATGGCGTGCTGCCGGGAGGCGTTCGCGGCCTGGCGGGCGGCGTTGGCGGCGCCGCGGACGGCGATTCCCGCGGCGCAGATAGCGATCACGGTCAGGGCCAGCAGGCTGGCGATCACGCCGCGCCGCCGCCGGGCGGCGCGCCGCGCGGCGCGATGCGCGGCGCCGAGGAACGCCTCGCCGGCGGCAGGCAGCGGGAGGTAGCGGGCGGCCGCGCCCCGCCAGCGGGCCGCGGCGGCGTCGATGGTGGCCAGCCGCCCCGGCCGGTACAGGTAGGCCGGGTCCCGGCCGTAGCCCTCCCAGGCGGCCGCGTCGGTGACCACCTGGCCGTACAGGGCCCGGTCGAGCTGGTCGTCTCCCAGCCAGTCCCGGAGCTGTTTCCAGGCCTGCAGCAGCGCGTCGTGGGCGATCTCGACACTGTCTTCTCCGAGGACCAGCAGGCGCCGGGCGCTGAAGACACCGATGACCGCGTCGACGTCCGCGGCCATCGGCGTCCCCGGGGAGCTCAGATCGGCCCTGCGGCACCGGCGCCGCGCGAACCGGCCATCGGGCGTGATGACGGTCAGCTGGGTAAACACCAGCCGGGCCGCGTCCTGCTGCGACGGTGTCAGGGCGTCATAGGCGGCCTGGGCGCCGCGGTTGACCGCGTCGGCGACCCCGCCCGCGCGCCGGTAGCCGCGCACGGTTAGCTCATTCCCCTCACGGCGTTCCCAGGTGGCGGCCATCGCCTGGGACATCAGCGGCAGCACGCCGCTGCCCAGCCCGCCCCCGCTCTCGTCGCGCAGCTCCGCGATTACCGCCTCAACCACAGCGGGCTCCACGACCAGGCCCGCCTCCGCCGCGGGCCCGGTCACCGCCAGCCGCAACTCGGCCTCGCTCATCGGCCCGACCGTGAACGGCCCGGCATCCAGCGCCGCCTTCAACGGCGGATACGCGATGAGGCGGCCCAGGTAATCCGCGCGCACCGCCGCGACCACCAGCGCAGGCGGGAGCCTGCCCGGCCCCGCCGGGATCGTGGCCGCCGCGTGCAGCGCCGTGATGAACGCCTTCCGCTCTAGCGGGTCGATCTCGCTGTCCTCGCCCGCGATGAACAACTCCTCGAACTGGTCGACCACCAGGACCAGGCGCGGCGGCGCGGCGGCCGCGGCACCGGCTGGCCCGCCCGGTCCCGGGTCCGCGCCCCGTCCGGCGGCGGTTCGCGCTGCCTGCCCGGCCAGCATCGGCGCTTCATCCGGCGCCGCCGAAAGGGAACCGTACACCGACACCGGATCCGCGCCCGCCATCTCGGCCAGGTGCATCGCCAGCTCCCGCAGCGGGCTGGCGGTAGGCCGGATCACCCGCCGCGGCCACCGCTCCGACCCCGGCCCCAGCGCGCCGGCGGCAAGCCGTGGCATCAATCCCGCCCGCAGCAGTGAGGACTTGCCCGATCCCGACTCCCCGGCCACCAGCAGTATCCCCGCGTCGCGCAGCCGCTCCGCCAGCCGGCGCACCAGCTGATCCGTCAGCTCGTCGCGTCCGTAAAAGAGCTGGGCGTCCCGCTCCTCAAACGGCACGAGCCCCAGATAGGGGCCGCCCGGCCACGCCGGGCCTTCCGGCGCCGTGGCTTCGCGCAGCGCCGCCAGCACATCTTCGGCCGGGGCGCGGCCGCGGGCGGCCGCCACGAACAAGGGGCGGACCGGCTCGGCCACTCCCAGCGCTGCGACCAGCAGCTCGGCGGTGTCCTTTCGAGCGGTGCGGTTGATGCCCCGCTCCAGGTCACTGACCGACCGCGGGGAAAGGCTCGCCGCCTCCGCCAGCTCCTCCTGGGTCAGCCCGGCCTCGGCCCGCAGCTGTCGCAGCAGCCCTCCGAACCCCAGCGCAGGATGCTCTCCCATGATCTGGCACCCCCAGGCCCTCATCCCGCCGCCCGCAACCCGGCGCAGCGCCGACAGGATCTACACCAAGGCTAACCAGGCCCGGCCACCTGTACCATCTCTTGCCGCCCAGGCCAGACGCCAGATCCTGTGATCCACCCTGTGCCCAGCCTGTGGGCCCGCCTGTGTGGCAGTCAACCGGGCCGCCGCACACCGTGAAACCAGTGACCCGCGCACGCTAGCGCGGACCAGGAAGAACGGAACTCCGCAATGTTCAACCGCCTCGCCACACACAGGCCGCCGACAATCAGGAACCTCTCGACCCGCACCCGCCTCGCCGCGATCGGCACCGTCGCAGTGATCCCCGCGGTGCTCATCGGCGTGCTCGGCAGCACCAGCTCCGGCGCGCCGCAAGATAGCGGCCTCGTCGCCTGCGCGTACCCGCTGGCCACGCAAGACGTCCCCCCCGCCGAGTACCCGAAGCTCCGCGCCGAGTTCGCCGGCTCGCGCTTTGCGGACCTGCGCACCGCCGGCACCGCCTATGTCGATCTGGCCGTCGCGCTGCACGCCGCGCGGGGTACCGACGGATACGAGACCGTCTGGTTCTACCAGCGGTTGTCCGCCGACTGCGCAAAGCACCGAGGCTGAACGGCAGCACCCGGCCGAACCGGCCACGCGGCATCGATGATCCTTACCCGCATGCGGCGCTGTCACGGTGCCCGCCTGCCGCGCCGCATCCAGCAGGCGCATCACTGGCCCGCCATCAGGATCGGCAGATGCCCGAGTACCAGCCCCGTGACCTGGTGGTGGGTCAGCCCGCCCGCCGACGGAGAACCCGAAGCCAGGCAAGGAGAGCACGAACGCTGATGGCACCGGAAGATGCCCTGCCATGTGCCAACGGATCGGCCAGCAGGCTCGGCCAGTTCGGGGACGTCGCCCTGGTCGGCGTTCCCGCAAGGGCGGGGCAAGCGGGATCGAGGGCCGCGGCCGCGCCGATCGCCGTCAAGGAGATCGTCGCGATCAAGGGTGGGCACATCGTCACCACCGCCGCGCTGCAGAGCCGGTCAGGCCGAAACACGCATCAGCCCGCAACACCCGCGTGCTGGCCAGGGCGGGCCGGGGAGACGGCGAAAGGCCCCCGCCTCTATGGTGGTCCGATGGCATCGGTCAAGCAGTTCCAGGTCACCTTCGACTGCGCAGAACCTGAGCGCGTCGCTCGCTTCTGGTGCGAGGTGCTGGGGTACGTCGTTCCGCCGCCTCCGGAGGGGTTCGCCACCTGGGGCGATTTCGATCGCTCGCTGCCGCCTGAGGACCAGGGAACTTGGTTCGCGTGCGTTGATCCCACCGGTGCGGGCCCGCGACTGTTCTTCCAGCGCGTTCCCGAGGGCAAGGTCGTCAAGAACCGGGTGCACCTTGACGTGCGGGTCGGCACCGGGCTCGTGGGTGAAGAGCGCCTGGCCGTACTTGAGGCCGAGTGCGCGCGGCTGGTCGCGCTCGGCGCCGTTCGCGTGCGGCTGCTGGCTGCCGATGACGACAACGAGTCGTGCATCGTGATGCAGGACATCGAGGGCAACGAGTTCGATCTCGACTGAGTGTCCGGAACCGCCTCCGTGGCTTGCCCGCAGGAGCTGGTCTCTTTGCGTTAGGCCGCTGCGGTGTCCGTGGCGGGCACTGGGTGATACGTCAGCAGGCCGGGGGCGGCAGGCCCCTGTCAGACCGCCTGATCGGCGAGCCGGGCGGCGCGGGCGTTCAGGTAGCGCTGGTGCGGCGGGCTGGCCGTCAACTCGGCGGCCCGCAGGTAGGCGTCCCTGGCCGCGGTCAGGTCACCGGCCATCTCCAGCAGGTTGGCCCGGACGGCGTGCAGCCGGTGCGCGGCCGCGATCCGCTGGTCCGCGCCGACGTTCTCCAGCAGGTCGAGGCCGACTCGCGGGCCGTGCACCATGGCGGCGGCCACGGCGTGGTTGAGCGCGACAACGGGGTTGTCGCTGGCCTGCATCAGCACCTCGTACAGCGCCAGGATCTGTGGCCAGTCGGTTTCCGCGGCCGTGGGCGCCTCGTCGTGCAGGGCGGCGATCGCCGCCTGGACCTGATACGGGCCCGGCGGCCCGCGCCGCAGCGCCTCGGTGACCAGTGCCGTGCCCTCAGCGATCCGGGCGGCGTCCCACTTGCCGCGATCCTGCTCGGCCATCGGCACCGGCAGCCCGCCCGGGCCGGTCCTGGCCGGGCGCCGGGCGTCGGTCAGCAGCAGGAGCGCGAGCAGCCCGGTGACCTCGGCGTCACTCGGCAGCAGCGCGCGGAGCGTCCGGGCCAGCCGGATGGCCTCGGCGGACAGGTCCGGGCGGAGCAGGTCCGGCGCGGACGTGCTGGCGTAGCCTTCGGTGAAGATCAGGTAGATGACCCGCAGCACAGCGGCGAGCCGGGCGGCGCGCTGGTCGGGCTCCGGCATGGTGAACTTGTGGCCACCGTCGGCAATGGCCTGCTTGGCCCGGGTGATCCGCCGGGTCATCGTCGCCTCTGGCACCAGGAACACGCGCGAGATCTCGGCCGTAGTCAAGCCGCCGACCGCGCGGAGGGTCAAAGCGACCTGCGAGGCGGGCGACAGCGCGGGGTGGCAGCACAGGAACAGCAGGACCAGCGTGTCGTCGGCGTCGGGCGGCGCGTCGGCACCCGCGGCCACGCAGTTGCCGGGCGCGACCTGCCTGGCCGCGGCCTCCTCCCTGCGCTGCCTGGCCTGCTCGGCGCGCAACAGGTCGGTCAGCCGGCGGGCGGCGACGGTGATCAGCCAGCCGCGGGGGCTGGCCGGGATTCCGTCGGGCGGCCACTGGCTCGCGGCCGCGAGCAGCGCCTCCTGGACGGCGTCCTCGGCGAGGTCGAAATGCCCGTATCGCCGCGTCAGCGCGCCGAGGACCTGCGGCGCGAGGTCGCGCAGCAGGTCCTCGATCCTGGTCCCCTGCTCGGGCACGTCAGCCGTCCAGTTCGTGCCGCGACTCAGCGAGCGGCCGGACGTCCACGTACGCCCGGGCGCGGACGTGCTCGGGCCCTGGGGCGCTGCCCAGCCTGCTGGCGATGCCGGCCGCCCGGTCGAGGCTGTCACACTCGACGATCCAGTATCCGGCCAGCACCTCCTCGGCCTCGGCGTACGGGCCCTCGGTGACCACCGGCGCGCCGTCGGCCAGCCGGATCCGCCTGGCTTGCGACGGGGCGGTCAGGCCGCGGGTGTCCACCAGTTCCCCGGACTCGGCGAGATCCCTGGCGAACTGCTCCATGAACTGGCCCATGGCCTCGAAATCCGCCCCGGTCCAGCCGGGCTCGCCAGAAGCCGGCTTGCCGACCATGGCGTCGTAGTCCCGCTGCGAGGCGTACACCAGGATCATGTACTTCATGAGCGTCTCCTTCCGGTACGGGCGCCGCTGGCCGGCGTCCTTCGGCTGAGACGTCGGAGCCGCGAAGTCGTTCCGGACATCCGGTCAGCGCGCCCCGCACTTGGGGCAGGGCCGCTGCGTACCAGCCGAAGAGGTGATCTCGGCGGCTTCCGCGCGGGCCGCATCGAGAAGCGCTGAGGCCTGTTCCTCGGCGAGCCCGAGCAGTTGTTCGACGCGGGCGCCCAGCCCCGAGTACGATGCGCGTTCAGGGTCCTGCGGCAGCGTGCGGCTACCTGACAGCTCCTCTTGGAGGGCAAGCACCTGCTGATCCTGCAACTGCTGCGGCAAGCCGACGGACAGCCGGTCCAGGACCTGTTCGCGGGTCTGGCCCGCCAGCGCGCAGAGCTCGTCCATCATCAGGTTGGTGACCACCACGCCGGCGATCAGCTGACGACTCAGGACCGTGACTGCTGACGCCTCGGCCGGGGCAGCGGCATTCCGTTTCAGTCCGCTGAACCTGCCTTTCTTCCCTGGCGTCCCGCCGATCTCGCTGATCTGGTGTACAGCCTCATCCAGCGGCGTACTGCCGCCGCCTGCCGCACTCAAAATCCGCACCCAGCGTGCCGTCATGTCCTGCATCCAGTTCATGACTGCCACGCTACTCAGATCTACTTGATCTGCGCCGTCGTCAGCCTGCCAGCCCTATCCCGCGCAGGAGCTGTGGCCGGGCCAGCCGTTGCCCGGTGCCGGTGCCGTACGTGCCCCCGGCCACGACCGCCGCGCTAGCCAGTGACTGGTGCCGTCGTGGTCAGTGGCAGGTCCAGCCGCCGTCGACGGGCAGCACGACGCCGGTCAGGTAGGCGGACTGGGGGTCGGTGAGGAGCAGCGCAGCGCCGGCCAGCTCGCCTGGCAAGGCCCAGCGGCCGACCGGGATCTCAGCGTCCAGGAAGTGGCGGACCTGCGGGTCATCATCGATGCCGTCGTTGAGCGGCGTGCGGAACGGGCCGGGGGCGAGCGCGTTGACCGTGATCCCTGTTCCGGCCAGCTCGACCGCCAGGCTGCGGGTCAGCTGCACGACGGCGCCTTTGCTCGCCGCGTAGCCTGCCCGGGCCGCGGCACCGACCAGGCCGAGCGCGCTGGCGAGCGTGAGGATCCGGCCGTACCCGGCCGCGCGCATGGGCTCGGCGGCCGCGCGGCAGGCAAGCCAAGTTCCCACCACGTTCACCTCCAGGCAGGCACGCAAGTCCGCCACGGCGAGCTGGCCGATGGTGCCACGTGCCTGGACGCCGGCGCTCGTCACCAGCACGTCGAGCCGACCGTGGTCATCCATCACCCCGTCCACCAGGCCGGCGACGGCACGCTCATCGGTCACGTCGCAGGCACGGCCCTGCACGGGGCGGCCGGTCTCGGCGGACAGCCGCGCGGCGGCCTGCTCGCAGCTCGCAGCTGACCGGCTGGCGATCACGACGGCCGATCCAGCCAGCGCCAGGGCCTCGGCAATCGCCAGCCCGAGGCCGGCTGAACCGCCAGTTACCAGCGATACCTGCCCGACCCTGGGCTGCCCCGGCGGAGCCCCGGTGCGTCCTGCCAGGAACTCGCGGCCAGATTCGTCAGCCATCTGAGAATGATGACAGACCGATCAAGGCAGGCACCCCTGTTGCGGCATTGCGGGTACCCGGTTACCAGCCGCCGACCTGGCCGAGCGGCGCGATCCCGAAACAGGTGCATCTCGATCTTGCGGTCGGCGATCTGGACGCAGCCGAGGCGGAGGCCATCCGGCTGGGGGCCCGCCGGGCCGGTGAGCAGCCGCATCCCACACGATGGCGTGTCATGCTGGATCCGGCCGGCCACCCGTTCTGCCTGTGCGACTGGAGCAAGGAGTTACCGGCTAACCGCAAGGATCCGGATCACGGGCCCACGTGCGCCTCGCTGCGACCGCGCATTAAGATCACTCACTCAGTGAGCCAGATTGACCTGCAGCAGCCCGGCCATCGCGGCGCGCCCGTGCCGGGCGGGCGCGCCTAGCGCAGCCTAACCTGCGAGGACGACGCCTCCACCAGCTAAAGGCCGGGGACGGTAAATAACTTGACTGACCCAAAGGCCGCTGTGGCAGGCTCCCTGCTGCTGAATGTGCAGATGCTTGCCGGAAAGGGCGTTGCATGAGTGAAGACGCACCGGAGCTGACCGCGGAGCTGGTGGTGGACGGGGCCGTGCCGTCGCAGCCGGTGATCTCGCCAGATGGGCGCTGGGTTGCGTATGTCGTCGCTCCGGTCGGCCGCGGGGGAGAGCGTCGTATGTGCGCGCTCTGGGTGGCCGCTGCTGACGGCAGCTCACCGCCGTGGAAGCTGACCGCGGGTACGGCGGCAGATTCTGATCCGCGCTGGGCGCCGGATTCGGCGTCGGTGTTTTTCTTGTCAGATCGCACCGGCTCCCGTCAGCTGTACCGGGTACGGGTCGGTGGCGGGGAGGCCGAGGTCCTGACGGACTGGCGCGGCGAGATCTCTGATGCCTGGCCGCTTGCGGATGCCCGGCTGGTCGCCGTGGTGGCCACGGACGAGCCGACCGAGGAGGACGAGCGCAGGCGGGCCGAGCGCGACGACGCGTTCGTCTGGGGGCAGCAGCTGCGCTGCGGCAGGCTGCGGGTGCTTGACCTGGCCACAGGCGAGCTGCGTACGGTGGACGGCCTCGGCGACCGCCACGTCGTGGAGCTGGCGGCGCGGCCGGACGGGGGCGCGCTGGCGGCGATCAGCTGGGCGGGCCCGGACAATGATCCGGGCGCGACCACCAGCGAGTTGCATGTGGTCGATCTGGAGACGGGGACGGCCCGTGATCTGGGCCGGATCGGGACCGAGGCGCGGTCGCCGGTCTGGTGGCAGGCCGACGGCTGCTGGCACCTGGCCTACCTGGCAATGCCCGAGCCGTTCGGCGGCGATGCCGTCTACGATGTCGCCGTCTCCGCGGCTGCCGCTGTGCATCGTGACCTGACCGAGGGCATGGCTGTCTGCCCGACGGAGCTGGCGCAGGTCGCGGACGGCCCCCCGCTGGCCTTGTTCGCGGACGGGCTCGACACCGCGATCTACCGGCTCGACCCTGACCTGCTGCGGTTCGGGTGCGTGGCCGCCAGGGACGGCCTGGCCGACTCGCTCACCGCGTGTCGTTCCGGCGAGGTGATCGCGGTGCTGGCCAGCACCTCCTATGAGCCGGCGAACGTCCATGCCGGACCGCCCGGAGGCCAGCTCATCCGGCTCAGCGACACCCGGCCGGAGCTGCGCGCGATCAGCTGGGGACGTCAAGAGCGCCTGTCCTATCGGGCATCGGACGGCCTCGGCCTCGACGGCCTGCTGGTCTTGCCGCCCGGCCGCAACCGCGCGGACGGCCCGTTCCCGCTCATCACCTTGGTGCACGGCGGCCCTGATTACCGGCACGCCGACGAGTTCTTGCTCGCCCCGCATCCTACGGGGCAGTGGCTCGCGACCGCGGGATACGCCGTGTTCCTGCCCAACCCGCGGGGCGGGGTGGGTCATGGCCGTGATTTCGCGGCGGCGGTCGCGGGCTCGGTCGGCGGCGCCGAGTGGAGCGACATCGTCAGCGGGATCGACCTGCTGATCGCGGAGGGGGTCGCGGACCCGGACCGGCTGGGAATCGCCGGTGCCAGCCATGGCGGTTTCATGGCCGCCTGGGCGATCGGGCAGACCGACCGATTCAAGGCCGCGATCATGGTCGCCGGGATCAGCGACTGGGGCATGCTCGTCGCGACCGGCGAAGGTCAAACCCTGGAAGCCGCGCTCAGCGGCAGTTGCGGCTGGGAGGGCACCGGCCCGCACCCGCACGACCAGGTCAGCCCGATCTCGTTCGCGTCGAAGATCCGCACCCCGGTGCTGATCGTGAACGGCGAGGACGACACCAACGTGCCGGTCAGCCAGGCGATCTACTTCCACCGCGCGCTCAGCTGGTACGGGGCCGAGCACGAGCTCGTCATCTACCCGCGTGAGGGACACGGGCTCGTGGAGCGCAATCACCAGCTCGACCTGCTCCGGCGCACGCGTGCATGGTTCGACCGGTGGCTTCGCGATGAAGCGTCCGATGGCCGAGGATCACCGGCTTGACCAGCGGTGCCAAGCCACAGCAGTGCGAGGGATTGCGGTTGGGGCCGTCAGGAGATCGCAAGCACCATGCGGTACCCGGCGCCAAACTCAGTTTCTGCGACGCCGCAGTCGATGAAGCCGACGGTGCGGTAAAAGCCCAGCAGCGTGCGGATTGGCGGTCACCTCCAGGTGCTCCGCGCCCCGTGCTCGCAGGACCTCGGCGATGCGGTTGACGAGGGCAGTGGCAATCCCGCGCCTCATATAGTCCGGATCCACGAACAGGTCTTCCAGTTCTGCGGTGCCGATGGCCTCGGCCCAGGTCGCGAAGCCGACAACCGTGCCGTCCTCTTCCGCGACATGGGTGCGGCCTTCGGCTAGTCCCTCCGGTCCCAGGATCAGGTACTCCGGATGTGCGAGCAGGTTGTCGCGGTCGCCTGCATTAGACAGCGAAGCGCGGCGGTAGACACTGGTCGCCGCGGTGAGGTCGCCAGGTGTTCCAAGCCGGATCATTGCCACAGTGTCGCAGCAGGGTCCCGAGCTGCCCAGACTTCGTTGGAGCGGATGGCGGCCGCGGCGGCGCGGGCTAGGGCCGCCACCGACAAGGACGTGCTGTGGGCGGGCCAGGCGAGCAGGAGGTCGACCGGGGGGAGGTCCGCTACCGGAACGGTGACCAGGTCGTCGCGCAACGGCCTGGTCAGTACCCGGGGTAGCACGGCGACCTTGCGTCCCAGGGCGATGAGGTGCATCAGTTCGCTGATGCTCTTCATCGCGCCGGGATCGGCGGGCTTACTGTGCAGGTTTTCGCCCGCCAGGTCCGCCATCTGCAGGCTCGCCCGTTGCGCGAGCGGGTGGGACGCGGGCAGCACGGCGACCGGCGCCTCGGTCAGCAGTGCCTCAGTGTCCAGCCCGTCCAGCTCGTCGGGCGGCGCGTACAGCAGCGCGGCATCAGCCTGTCCTTCGCGCAGCATGCGAGCAGGGGCCGGCTCCGAAGACCACCTCGACCGGCAGTACCTCCGGCTCGCGTTCGTATGCGGCGAGGATGGCGGGGAGCAGGCCCGCGTCGCCGCCGGGTTTCATGGCCAGGATCAGGCGGGGGTCGCGGGTGCCGGCCCGCTGGGTGCGCAGTGCCGCGGCCGACACCGCCTCCAGTGCGACTCGTGCCTCGCGGCTGAGTACCCGGCCGGCCTTGGTCAGCGCGACCGCGCGGCTGGTCCGCTCGAACAGGGTGACGCCCAGCCTGCGTTCCAGTTGCCTGACCGCCTTGGACAGTGCGGGCTGCGCGATGCCTAGCCGGGTCGCGGCGCGGCCGAAGTGAAGCTCGTCGGCCACCGCCAGGAAGTACGCCAGTTCCCGAGTTTCGAGCCGATCCATTCCTCCAGGCTATCGCTCGCAGCCTGGCCGGTCTTGGACGCGCCGCGTGCACCGGTGATGAGCTGAGGCCGTCTCACCCACATGGCCGACGCACCACCTCATCCCAAGGAGATCACCATGCCCGCAATCGCGCTCGTGGCCGCCGGAGCCCGCCTCGGCTTGTCCCTCGGAAAGACCTTCGGCGGTCACGGCTTCGATGTCGCGCTGATCGCCCGCTCAAAGGAGCGGCTCGATGAGCTAACCGAGAAACTCGCGGCCGAGGGGGTCACGGCGGCCGGCTTTCCCGCCGACGTCAACGACCGCTCCGCATTGGCCGCGGCCCTGAACAGCGCCGCGGAATCGTTCGGGGGAATCGATGTGCTGCACTACTCCAGCCCAGGCGCGGGAACCACGGAGACCCTGCGCAGCACCGGAGCGCTGGACGTCACCGTGGACAACCTGCGGCCACAGGTCGAAAGCACCTGCTACGGCGCGATCACCGCGACACGCGCGGTGCTTCCTGCCATGCTGGCCGCCGGCACCGGAACACTGCTGTACACGACCGGCGGCTCCTCGGTCACACCCGCGCCGGTGTTCGTAAGCGCCGGCATGGCGGGCGCGGCCCTGCGCAAATGGGCCCTCACCCTCAACAGGGCACTGGCCCCTCAGGGGGTCTACGCCGGCCATGTCGCGATCGGCACCTGGATCGCCGGAACGCCAGGCGCGCCCGAAGGCGCCCCACTCAAGGAACCCGACGACATCGCACGCGTCTACTGGGACCTCCACACCGGCCGCGAGCCCGCCGAACGCCTCATCTCCGCCTGATCCGGCGGTCCACACGGCCCCGGTGAGAGTGCCCACGGCCGACACGGCTATTGCCCCTGGTGTTGTCAGACCGTTTCGCGGCCCGTTTGTGATGGTGATTCTGCGCCAGTCAGGATGGTTGCTGCGCAAGCTCAGCGCATGCGCGGAGGCTGTCATAGTGCGCGACGGCCTGGCGCGCCGTGGCGCCGCGCTCCACGACCGGCTGGCCGGTGCCCGAGACGACCGCGGGAATGAAGCGGGCGGTCAGCGGCGCGTGCGGGTGAATGGTCAGTTCCAAGATGCCGGTGGCCGTGCTGTAGGAGCTTTCCCACCACAGGAAGTTCCCCATGCCGTAGGCGACGAAGGTATGGCCGAGCCAGCCGGAGCCCTGCAGCATGTGCGCGTGCGCGCCGATGATGATGCTGGCGCCGGCCGCCGCGAGCTGCCGCGCAAGCGACAGCTGGTTCGGGTCTGGGCATGACTCGCCTTCCGTGCCCCAGTGCATGAACACGATCACGGTGGGCGCCAGCCGCCTGGCGGCACGCACCGCCGCCAGCGTGCGACGCAGGTCGATCGCGTTCGCCTCGCCGGGCCGGCTGTCCGTCGCTACCCAGGATGACGCGAGCTCGGCCACCTGCGAGACGCCGACGACAGCGATCCTCATCCCCTTGACCGTGGTCACGTACGGCGCCCACGCGGCGGCCGCGTCCTTGCCGATCCCCACGTACGGGAACCGGGCTTCCCTGGCCGCCGCGAGCGTGTCCGCCAGGCCGACGGGCCCGTAGTCAAGGACATGGTTGTTCGCCATCGTGACCAGGTCGACGCCGCCGTCGCGCAGCGCGGTGAACGCCGCAGGCGCGGTGCGGAAATGGTAAGTCTTCGGCTGCGGCGCGCCGCGGCTGGTAACCGACGTCTCAAGGTTCACCGCGGTGAAATCGGCCGCCCGCAGCACGGTGGCGACCGGCCCGAAAGCGGTGGCCGGGTCGCTCAGCAGCCGCGCGGTGCGCCCGGCGAAGTGCACATCCCCGGCAAACGCCAGCGTGACGCTGCCCGCGGCGGCGCCAGCAGGGACCTGCCGGCTCGCTGGCCTGGCCTGATGAAGCGCGCGCGAGCTCGTCGCAGCAGGGACCCCGGTCGCGGCCGGAGCCGTCGTGCAGGCTGCGCCGCCGCCAGCAGTGCCAGCAGGCCGGGCAACGCAGTGAACAGCCGACGAATAGCCATACGCACAGCCTACGGTTACCGTCCGCTACATCAAGCCGACACTCTGCCACTATTTAGGTGAGCAGGCTGCGGGCTAGCTGGCGAGCCGAGTCGATGGCGGGCTGGTCGTCGCTGTCCAGCACGGTTAGTGCCACGTGGTCTGCCCCGGCTTGCCGGTACTCGTTGACTCGTGCCGTGATGGTGTCGGCGCTTCCCCAGGCCACCAGCCGGTCGACGAGTTCGTCGCTGAGCCCGTCGATGTCGCTGGCGGTGAATCCCATGCGGGCGAAGCTGGCACGGTAGCCCGGGACGCCGGACAGGAACCGCAGCGGGCCGCGGGCGGCTTCCCTGGCGCGGTCGGCGTCTGCCTGCAGGACGACCAGCTGGCTGATGACCAGGGTTGCCTCAGCGCCAAGGATGCGCCGCGCGGTGCGCGTGTAGTCCGGCGTCACCAGCAGCAGCACTGCGCCGGCGGCTCTTTCCCTGGCGATCTCGAGCTTGCGGGGGCCGAGCGCGGCCAGGATCCGCCGGCTGGCAGGCACCGGCGGCTCGCCCTGGTCGAGCCGGTCCAGGTAGTCATGCAGTGGGCGCAGCGGCCGGGGTACCTGCGGGCCGCCCAGCCCGGCGATGAAGCGGCCTGGCGCGCGGTCCTGCAGGTCAGCGTAGAGCCGGGAGACTTCACCGGGTGCGTAGACGTCGACCGAGATGATGCCGGGGACGACCGGCACCGCCTTGGTAGCCCCTACGACCTCCGAGATCCGGTCCAGGCTGTCGATCTGCCCTCCGCGCAGCCAGATCGCGGAGTAGCCGAGTTCCTCCAGCGCGGCCGCCTCATCCAGGTGCCCCCCGTCGGCCGAGACCTGCACCGTCATGCCGACATCCCCAAGGCCAAGCTTGCTCATCGCACCTCGCCCGCTCTCCTGTCCGCCTGCCCACCACGTTAAAACCTGAAGCACGCTTTAGGTCAAGCGGTTCGCAAGCCCAGCCACGGGCTCACCGTGACCCGGCCGCTGACCGCGGTGTAGCATCCTGCTGTGTCCATCGCCATCCGCCTCGCCCCTGGGTGCCGGCCGCGCGGCTGCCGTGCCCCCGCGCGGCGTGTGCTGGGGCGCAAGGTGCGGTACGTGCTTGGCGCTGAGGCTGGTCAGGTGAACGGGACGCGCTGGTTCGGCGTCCCCTGTGCCGTGCGAGGTATCTGAGCGAGATCGCTCTCCTCGGTTCCGTCGTTCCTCCCGAATTCTGGACGACGAGGCTTACTCAAGCTTCCCTTACCAGCCACCTAAAGCCGGGCGTGTCCCGTGCCAGGAGCGCATGTGCGATGAACAGCAAAGTCTTCCTCCCGGCGTTGCCGGGCAAGTCCCCTGACCGTAACGGATATTTCGGCGCGTTCGGCGGCAAGTTCATCCCGGAGGCGCTGGTCGCCGCCGTGGACGAGGTCGCCGTCGAGTACGAGAAGGCCAAGGCGGATCCCGGGTTCGCCGCGGAGCTCGAGCAATTGCTCGCCCACTACGCGGGCCGTCCGAGCGTGCTCACCGAAGTCCCCAGATTCGCCAGGCACGCTGGCGGCGCAAGGGTGTTCCTCAAACGTGAGGACCTCAACCACACCGGCTCACACAAGATCAACAACGTGCTCGGGCAGGCCCTGCTGACCAGGCGGATGGGCAAGCCGCGCGTTATCGCGGAGACGGGGGCCGGCCAGCACGGGGTGGCTACCGCGACGGCGTGCGCGCTGTTCGGCCTGGAATGCACCGTCTACATGGGGGAAACCGACATCCGCCGGCAGGCGGTCAACGTGGCACGGATGAAGATGCTCGGCGCCACGGTGATACCGGTTACCTCCGGCTCCCGTACTCTCAAAGACGCCATCAACGAGACGTTCCGTGACTGGGTGGCCAACGTCGAGACCACGCACTACATCTTCGGCACCGCCGCCGGGCCCCATCCCTTCCCCGCCATGATCCGCGATTTCCAGCGTGTCATCGGCGTGGAGGCTCGCCGGCAGATCCTCGAGCGCGCGGGCCGCCTGCCCGATGCCGCGATCGCGTGCGTCGGAGGGGGATCCAACGCCATCGGCCTGTTCCACGCGTTCCTCCCGGACGCGGAGGTACGCCTCATCGGCTGCGAGGCCGCCGGGCACGGCGTGGAGAGCGGGAAGCACGCGGCGACGCTGTCGGCGGGCGAGCCCGGCATCCTGCACGGCTCGCGCTCCTACGTGCTGCAGGACGATGAAGGCCAGATCACCGAGCCCTGGTCGATCTCGGCCGGGCTCGACTACCCGGGCGTCGGACCGGAGCACGCACACCTGCACGACACCGGCCGCGCCGAGTACCGTCCGGTCACCGACGCCGCCGCGATGCGGGCCTTCCGGCTGCTCGCGTCGACCGAGGGCATCATCCCGGCGATAGAGAGCGCTCACGCGCTCGCCGGCGCTATCGAAGTCGGCACCGAACTCGGACCGGACGGGCTGATCCTGGTGAACCTGTCCGGCCGGGGCGACAAGGACATCGACACCGCTGCGCGGTACTTCGAACAGGACGCCGACGCGGCCACGGCAGGAGGAGTCACAAAGTGAGCGGAAACCTTCAGCTTCTGGCCGACACTTTGGCCGCGGCGAAGCAAGAGAACCGGGCCGCGCTGATCGCGGGCATTACGGCCGGCTTTCCGACCGTCAACGATGGCATCGCCGCGATCCAGGCGACGCTGAACAGCGGAGCCGACATCGTCGAGGTCGGCTTGCCGTTCAGCGACCCGGTACTCGACGGCCCGGTCATCCAGGCCGCCGACGACATCGCCCTGCGCGGCGGCGTCCGGATCGCCGACGTCATCCGCACCGTGCGGGAGGCATACCAGGCCACCGGCAAGCCAGTCCTTGTCATGTCTTACTGGAACCCGATCGACCGGTATGGCGCCGAGCGCTTCAGCAGCGAGCTGGCCGAGGCCGGCGGGGCGGGATGTATCTTGCCTGACCTGCCCGTGCAGGAGTCCGCGCGGTGGCGAGAAAGCGCGGCCAGGCACAGCCTCGCCACTGTCTTCGTGGCCGCGCCGAGCACTACCGACGAGCGACTACGGGAACTCACCGCGGCGGGAACTGGGTTCGTCTACGCCTCATCGCTGATGGGAGTCACCGGCGTCAGGGACGCCGTCAGTGCCGCCGCCAGCTCGCTCGTGCGGCGTATCAGGGCGACCACCGACCTGCCCGTCTGCGTTGGAATCGGGATTTCCGACCCAGCGCAGGCGGCCCAGGTGGCTGGCTTCGCCGACGGCGTGATCGTCTCGTCCGCGCTGGTCAAGGCTATCCTCGACGCACCCGATGCCGCCGCTGGAGCCGCGACCGTGGCGGAGCTTACCGCCGAACTCAGCCTTGCGACCCGTCGGCACGCGGACTGAAGCGTGAAAGTCCGGTACCGAGGGGGTCCGGCTGCCGGCGGAGCTGGCTGACGGCCAGGTTGCTTCCACTGATGATTGTGTCGTGGTGTCCTCCTCAGCCGAGGCGACGTGGATGGTGCCGTGGCAGACGGTCCAGGTGCCGCCGACGGCGGTGACGCCCGCGAGGCCGTGCAGGTTGTGAGCGCCGACGAGCCCGATCGCGCACTGGGTGCCGAGGGCGGCGAAGGCGATCGTGCGGCCGGGCTGCCAGGCCGTCGACCACAGCAGCCGGCGGGTCATCTGCGCCCACCCGCGCGGTGGTCCCGCCATGACCCACAAGTCCGGGTCCGCGTCGGCGAACCTGGTGGCCTGGCGCAGCCATGACGCGGCTTCCTCCGGCCAGGTAACCACCGTGAGCACTGTCCCGCCGCCGGACTCCCAGCGGCGGGTGAACGCCGTGACCGCCGCGGCAGCGGCGGCTGAGCGCCCGCCGCCCACAGCGACGCTCCGCGCGCCCCGGCGCAGCGCGAGCTCCGTCATCCTGCGCAGTTCAGCGCTGCCCGGGCCGGACCCGGCCGGGTCGCAAGCCAGGCCCGGCGGCAGCCGCGGCGACAACGTCATTTCCCACTCCTCCCGGCAAAGCACCCTGCCCCGGCATAGCCGGCCTCGCCGAACAGCCGGAGCCGGCGCGGGCGGCATCAGTCCTGTGTCCCTGGGGGCACGGAGATCACGGCCGTGCCCCCAGGGCTTGGCGGCGGCGTCAGGCCTTGGCGATGAGGCCGAGCTGGGTTAGCGCGGTGACGCCGTCGTCGAGGCCGATCTCCTGGGTGATGAGGCCGTTCTCGACCTTCAGCACCGTGGTGCCGGTGAACCGCAGCACCTTGCCGGTGCCGGCGGGCAGCGGCCCGTAGGGCATGTCGTCGAACTCCCCGCCGGTCTGGGTGCCGCCGCCCTCCCACTGGCCGACCACGTAATCGCCCTCGGCGATCAGGTCAGCGGTGCCCCAGAAGTTCAGGTCAGGGAACGAGGCGCGGAACTTCTCCGCGAACGCGCGGACCGCGTCCCTGCCGCGCAGCGGCTCGTGCAGCGAGTACTCGAACCGGATGTCCGGCGCGGCGAGCTCGTCAATGACCGCCGGGTTGAACTCCTTGCCCCAGAACTCGGTGAACCACCGGCCCACGATCGCCTTGTTCTCCTCAGCCGACATGATCGCCTCCTCATCGGTGCAGTGCATGAAGCGCCCCTCTTGGGCACGCCCTGCAGACGACGGCCGCCACCGTTCCGTGAGGTCCCGGCCGGAAAGTTCACCCCCGAGCAGCCGAACGAAAACAGCTGCGACAGATCTCACGTCCGCAGCGCTCCGGTCGTCTGCGGAGTGCGGGACTGCGCAACCCGGATCTGTCAGTGCCCTGCTCTTCCTGGCGACATCTCACCCGAGGACGGAAAGTCATGTCTGTTGTCCCTTACTACCAAGGCCACCCGGCCAGCACCTGGATCACGGCCATGTCAGGCCCCTCGCGGGCGGCAGCCAACCCGGCCGACGGCACGTCACCGGCCAGCCCGCAACCTGCCGCGCCAGCTACGCAGCGAAGCGCGTCGGCGGGAACCAGCGCCCGCGCAGCCGCCTCGATCAGCGGCTGGGAAGCCTGGGCAGCCAACTGGTTCACCCCGGACCGCCAGCCCAGTTGTTGATTTTGCCGGCAGGCCGGGCGGTCCCGGTCCCGGTGCCGATCAGGCCGTTCGGCAGCGGCGGATTTGGAGTGCCCGGGCCTGGGTACTGACACGTACGCGGACGGTTGCCGTGCCAGTGCCAGGGAGGGCCGGATGCGTATCAGCGATGTACTTCGGGGCAAGGGCGCGGAGGTCGTCACGATCACCCCGGACACGACAGTGCGGAGTCTCCTCATGGTCCTGGCGGAGCACCGGATCGGCGCGGTCGTCGTCTCTCGCGACGGCACCTCAGTCGACGGGATCGTCAGCGAGCGGGACATCGTCCGGGCCCTGGCCCTGCGCGGCGCCGCGGTGATGTCCGAGCAGGTCACGGCCATCTACACGGCCGACGTGCACACAGTCACGCCAGAGACAGGGCTGGAGGAAGTCGCGCGCATGATGACCGAGCGCCGGATACGGCACGCGCCGGTCACGGTGGACGGCGGCTTGCGCGGCATCGTGAGCATCGGCGACGTGGTGAAGAGCCGCATCGGCGAGCTGGAATCTGAGCACGCCGCGCTGACGGACTACATCACCGGCACCCGCTAGCACGAGCCACGCACTCCGTCCCCGGGCTCGCGGAGGAATACCCACCCACCTGCTCCGGAGGTGGGTAACATTTCTTCCCATTTTCGCGGGCGCGGGCACCGTCGCGTTGAGAACGGAGGAGCCGTGGGCGAGACCGGGCAGCAGAAAGTGGCAGTCATCACCGGCGGGTCGCAGGGAATCGGCGCCGGGCTGGTGGCGGCCTACCGGCAGCGCGGCTGGGCGGTCGTGGCGAACTCCCTGACCATCAAGCCGTCGGCCGACCCCGACATCCTGACCGTCGCCGGCGACGTCTCCCAGCAGGGCACCGCCGAGCAGATCATCGGCCGGGCGGTGGAGCGCTTCGGGCGGGTCGACACCCTGGTCAACAACGCGGGCATCTTTCTCGCCAAGCCATTCACCGACTACACCGCCGCGGACTACGCGCTGGTCACCGGCGTCAACCTGGCCGGCTTCTTCTGGCTGACCCAGCGGGCCATCGCCCAGATGCTCAAGCAGGGCGGCGGGCACGTCGTCAACCTCAGCGCCAGCGTCGCCGGCCGCGCCGACGCCGTGGAGCCGACCGCGCTGGCCGCGCTGACCAAGGGCGGCCTGGCCGCGGTCACCAGGTCGCTGGCCGTCGAGTACGGCTCGCGCGGCATCCGCGTCAACGCCGTCGCCCCGGGCATCATCCAGACCCCGCTGCACCCGCCCGAGTCCTACACCCCGGAAGCGCTGGCAGGGAAACTGCCGCCGCTGGGGCGCGCGGGCCAGGTCAGCGACGTCGTTGACGGCATCTTGTACCTGGAGTCGGCGCAGTACGTCACCGGAGAGATCCTGCACATCGACGGAGGGCGAATCTCCGACGTGTGAGCCGTCCAACGCCGACCGAGTTGGTCCTGCCGGCAGCAGACAGCCCGCAGCAGAGGGCCAGCATCAGACAGGCAGCCCACGCCAAAGGAGACGCCGAATGCCCAGCCAGGCAATGCAGGACTCCATCGACGCACTCAGGGACCGGCAGAAGGCCAGTGCCAGCCATGCCCCGCCGCCGACGCTGGAAGAGACTCGCGCCGCCTTCGTCCCGGGGGACCGACTTCATCCGGTGCCTGACGACGTGCTGGTGCGGGAGGTCACCGCTGGCGGGGTGCCTGCCCACTGGCTTGACGCCCCGGGAGCGGACGCCGGCCGGGTGCTCCTGTTCCTGCACGGCGGAGGTTTCGAGCTCGGGTCGGTGCGCAGCGACGGCGAGCTGGCCGCCCGGCTGGGACGGGCCGGCGGGATGCGGGTGCTGTTTCCTGAATACCGGCTGGCCCCTGAGCATCCCTTCCCCGCCGCCATCGACGACGTCCTGGCCGCATGGCGCTGGCTCCGCACCGACCAGGGCCTGAGCGCAAGCTCAATAGCGGTCGCCGGCGACTCGGCCGGCGGCGGGCTCGCCGTCGCCCTGCTCGTGGCCACGCGTGACGCCGGCGAGGCATTGGCCGCGGCCGCCGTGCTGATGTCCCCGACGGTGGACCTGACCAGCTCGGGGGCCTCGATGACCGAACGGGCCGATCAGGATCCGATCTCTACCCCTGCCATGCTCCGTCAGTTCGCCGCCGACTACCTGGCGGGGGCTGACCCTAAGACGCCACTGGCATCGCCGCTGTTCGCCTCGCTGGCCGGGCTCCCGCCGTTGCTCGTGCAGGTAGGCACGGCCGACCTGCTGCTCAGCGATTCCGAGCGCCTGGCCACGGCGGCAGCACAAGCCGGGGTCGACGTCACCCTGGAGATCGGCGAGGGCCTGCCCCACGTCTACCAGCTCCTGCTTGGCACCCCCGAGGCAGCAGAGGCCAGCGGGCGAATCGGGAAGTTCCTGCGGGCCCGGGTTCGCTGAGCGGAGGGTCCGGCCGCTAAAGTGCGCGGCTTGGCCGGGGGCGGCGCGGTGGCCATCCTGGCGGCTACCACGTCGGGCAGGCGGTCCTGGATCGTGCCGAGGACCGACTGGCAGCGGGCCAGGTCGGCCGGGTCAATGCCGGCGAGCAGGTCGTGGGACAGCTCCTCGTAAGAAGCGCGCAGCGTCGACAGCGCGGCCTGCGCCGTCGGCGTGATCGAGATGATCGTCGCCCGGCGGTCGTCCGGGTGCGGTGAGCGGGTCACCCACCCGTCCGCCTCGAGCGCGTCGATCAGGCCGGTCACCGTCCTCGGCGAGATGCCCAGTTGCTGGCTGAGCGCCCGCATCACGACCGGGCCTGATTCCTGCAGCGCCCAGAGCACGCGGCCACGGGCGAAGCCCATGCCGTACTCACGCGCGCCGAGGTCAAGCAGGTCGGTGAGCTGCGGGGCGAGCCGGAAGAGGCGGCCGACGACGCTCACCGCCACGTCGGCGGAGGCGGGGTCGGTGCCGGCCGATCCGCGGGCAGCCTCGACATCCACGCCCGTCGAAGATGGCCGGTTACTTACTGAGTCCGCCATATTGTCCGGTGACCTCACTAACTGCTAGCCTCACAATATGAGCGATCCTACGGCAGCTCCTGGCACATCCCAAACCGCCACCACGGCCATCGAGGTCGCCGGTGTCCGCAAGGCGTTCGGTCAGGTCACCGCGCTCGCCGGGGTCGACCTGACCGTCGTCAAGGGCACGCTGACCGCGCTGCTCGGGCCGAACGGCGCGGGCAAGACCACGCTGGTGCGGATCATCGCGACCCTGGCGCGGCCAGACGCGGGGCGGGTGCGCGTGCTCGGGTACGACGTGCTGACGCAGGCCGGTCAGGTCCGGGCACACATCGGGCTCACCGGGCAGTACGCGGGGCTCGACGACGCGCTGAGCGGGCACGACAACCTCATTCTCATCGGCCGGCTGGCCGGGCTGAGTCGCGGGCAGGCGGCGCGCCGGGCGGCCGAGCTGACGGCGGCGCTCGGCCTGACCGATGCCACCCAGCGGTTGGTGCGGACCTACTCCGGCGGCATGCGCCGACGGCTCGACCTCGCCGCCAGCCTGATGCACAAGCCCGACCTGCTCGTGCTTGACGAGCCGACGACCGGGCTCGACCCTGGCAGCCGGCAGCAACTGTGGGCGATCCTGACCGCGCTCAAGGCAGCGGGCACCACCATGCTGCTCACCACGCAGTACCTGGAGGAAGCCGACCGCTTCGCCGATACCGTGCACGTCCTGCACCACGGGAAGATCATCGCCTCGGGCACCCCCGGCCAGCTCAAGTCCATGGCCGGCGGCGTGGGCGGCTCGCTCGACGACGCCTTCCTCGCGCTAACTCGCGGCGCGGGAACCGCCCAGGAGGTGGTGGCCTCATGACGGCAATCACGGTGCACTACCGGCCGGCCAGGGACAGCGCCCTCATCGCCGGCCGGAACCTGCGGGTCCTGCGGAAAAACCCCGGCCGGATGATCTACCCGCTGGTGCAGCCGCTGGTGCTGCTGGTGATGTTCGTGTCGGTGTTTGGCAACCTGGCCACCGCCGGCCACGGCCCAGGCGCAACCGGGACGTACCGCGAGTTCCTCATCCCCGGCATCATCATCGAGAACGCGGCGCTCACCGCGCCGACCACCGGCCTGGCGCTGCTGCGGGACGCGAGCAGCGGGCTCGCCGACCGGTTCCGCTCGCTGCCCATGGCCCACGCGGCGGTGCTCGCCGGGCGACTGGCGTCGGACGCGGTCGTCTTCGCCGTCCAGGCGATCCTGCTCCTTGCCGTCGCGGCGCTGCTCGGCTTCCACGTGCGGCACGGCCTGGCCGGCCTCGCCGCGATCACGGCCGTCACCGTGGCCTTCGCCGTGGGCTTCGCGGTGCTTTCCGCCTGGCTCGCGCTGCTGATCAACGATCCGGAGACGGCGGAACGGGTCCTGTTCTTCCCCGCGATCACGCTGGCGTTCATCAGTTCGGCCTTCGCGCCGGTCGCCTACCTGGCCGGCTGGATGCAGCCGATCGCCCGGGTCAACCCGGTCACCGCCGCGGCGGCCGTCATCAGGTCCATCGCCGGCGGGGACGCGGCCTCTCCCCTCGCTGCGCCGCTGCTTGAACTCGGCTGCTGGACCGCCGCGCTGATCCTCATCCCGGGCGCGCTGGCCGCCCGCCGCTGGCAGGCCGCCCGCTGATTATTATTTGCCCGGTGTATACACTAAGTGTATATTCTCGAATGCGAGCGTCCAGCTAACCCTCGGCCTGCGGCTGACCCTGCGCACCGGCCGGGAGGCGCTTGTCCGGCCGGTGGTCACCGCGAAGGAGCGTCATGAATGTTGAGATCAGCGATGTGACCAGGCGGTTCGGCCGCGCCCAGGCGGTGGCCGGAGTGACTTTGGCAACCGGGCCAGGGGTTTTCGGCCTGCTCGGCCCGAACGGCGCGGGCAAGACCACGCTGCTGCGGATGATGGCTACGGTGATCCCGCCGAGTTCCGGCCGCATGCGGCTGCTCGGCCGCGACCCGGGCGGATACGGGCCGCGGCAGGAGATCCGGCGCTGGCTCGGTTACCTGCCGCAGAACCTCGGCTATTACCCGGGGTTCACGGTCACCGAGTTCGTCGAGTACTTCGCGCTGCTGAAGGAGGTGCCGCCGGGACGGGCACGGCAGGCGGCGGCCACCGCGATCGAGCGGGTCGACCTCGGCGGCAGGGCGGGAGCGAAGCTGCGCACGCTGTCCGGCGGGATGCTGCGAAGGGCCGGGATCGCGCAGGCGATCGTCAACGACCCTGAGCTGCTGCTGCTGGACGAGCCGACCGCCGGCCTTGACCCCGAGCAGCGGGTGACGTTCCGCGTCCTGCTGCGCGACCTCGGCGCGCGGGCCACCGTGATCGTCTCCACCCACCTGGTCGAGGACGTCGGTGCCGCCTGCAGCGAGGTCGCGCTGCTAGCCGCCGGGAAGATCGTTTTCCAGGGCAAGCCGGACGAACTGGCCGCCCGCGGCGAAGACGCGGGCGCGGTTGGCGACGCGCCGCTTGAGCGCGGCTACAGCGCGGTGCTCGCGGCGGCCCGCGCGGCCAGGGCGGCGGCGTGACGACCGCCGCGGCCGCCGCCCCGGCGCGGTACCGGGCACCGCGCGTCAGCGGAGCGGACTTGCGCACCGCCGCCCGGCTGGTGCGCATGGAAATGCGCCGCAACGCGATGCCGTGGATCCTGCCGCTGATCGCCGCGCTGTTCTGGTTTGACTCCTACCGGCCTAGCATCGGCACGTCGCCGCTGTACGGGCTGCGCACGTACTGGAACATGGGCGAAGGGCACACGATCAACGACTTCGGCCCGTTCGTGGCCGGCGTGGCCGCCTGGATGGGATCGCGGGACGGCCGCCGCGGCCTGGGCGACCTGGTGGCCGCGGTCTCCCGGCCGCGCTGGGCCGCCCAGCTCGCCACCTGGGCGGCGACCGCCATCTGGGCGGTAGCGGCCTACCTGGTCTTCGTGGGCGTCATGTTCGCCTGGTACGCCCGCGAGGGTGTCGGGGGCACGCCGCCCTGGTGGTGGGTCGCCGTCGGCGCCGCGGCGGTGATCGCGTTCAGCGCCGTGGGCTTCGCCATCGGGGCCTACTGGCCGAGCCGGTTCGCCGCCGCGGCGGCCGCGTTCACCGCGTTCCTGGCGCTGGTGCTGTCGTTCCAGATCGGGTTCAAGCACACCAGCGGATGGGCCCTGATCCTGCCAACCAACTTCAACGGCAACTTCGACGGCAACGCCCAGGTCGACTCGGGAATCTTCTACCCCTGGCTGCCGGACCTGCCGATCGCCCGGGTCATGTTCCTGGCCGGCATCGCCGTCGTGGCGCTGGGCCTGACCGGCCTGCCCGCCCGGGCAGGCAGCCGACGGCTGCGCCGCGCCGCCGCGGTCGTCACGCTCGCCGGCGTGGCGCTGGCCGGGACCGCCGCCGGGCTGGCCAACAGCGCCCGGCTAGCGGCGGAAGGCGTGGTCATCCCCGCCCTGCACGACGCCGCGAACGACGCGCCGATCACGTACAGTCCCGTCTGTGGCCGCGCGGCCGGAATCCCGGTGTGCCTGAACCCGGCCTACGGCCGGTGGCTGCCGGACGTGACGGCCGAACTGGCGCCGGTGCTCGGCGAGGTAGCCGGGCTGCCCGGCGCGCCGGCGCGTGCCAGCCAAGTACCCGCGTCCTATCCAAGTAACGCGGACGGCCCTCCCCTGCTGCTGTCGCTTGGCGGGAGCCCGCCGGTGCTTTCCATGTCGCTCGGCCAGCTCAACATGCCCGGACCGTGCGGCTTTTGCGCGGGCCCGGTGTCCACGCAGGAGTTCGCGGGCCAGTTGCGGTACCTGTTCGCCCGCGCATTCGCGGGCGCGGGCATCGGCCCAGGCAGCCAGGTGCAGCAGGCCGTGCAGGCAGCGCTGCTGCTCGATGCCGGGATGCCGTTCGCCGCGCAGGCGGCGGCCACGCAGAACATACCTGGACCACCGCAGGGAGCGGACCCTGAGCCGGTCGACGCGGCGGCGCGGCGGCTCGCCGCCCTTCCGGCCGCGGCCCGGCATGACTGGCTCGCCGCTCACCTAGCCGCGGTGCGGGCCGGCGGGCTCACCCTGGGACAACTGCCATGACCACCGCGGGACTGCACCGGCCGGCGCCGGGGAGTGCACCGCCCCCGGGCGCCGGGTCCCGACGAGACCGGGTGACGGCCGGATGGCGGCTGGCGCTGCTCTACCTGGTCAGCCGCCGGGCACCGATGGCGCTGGCCCTGCTGGCCGGGCTCGGCGCGCTGCTGTGGTCCGCCCTGCACTGGCACTGGAACATCGCCGGAGGCCCGGCCGCGCAACTGTTCATCCCGCTGACGATCCAGGCCGGGGCCGCGGCGGTGATCGCGCTCACCACCTTCGGCCCGTTCGGTGACCCTGAACGGGCCGCCGGCCGGTGGCTGCCCTGGCTGCGGCTTGGCACGGCCCTGGCGCTTACCGCCGTCGCGTTCGGCGCGCTGGTCGCGGGGGCCGCGGCAGGCGGGATGCCGGGCGGGACGTTCGCCCTGCTCCGCAACCTCGGCGGCATGACCGGCGTCGGCCTGCTGACCGCGGCCGTCCTTGGCGGCGCGTTCAGCTGGACCGGCCCGATGGCCTACCTGCTGATCAGCGAAGGCGGGCTGGCCCACCGCTCGACCACGCCATGGATCTGGGCGACCCGGCCGCCGCACGATCACGGCGGCGCGATCTGCGCCTGCCTGGTGATCGTCGCCGCGCTGGTACTGATCACCGTGCGCGGCCCGCGGGAACCGGGCCGCGAGTCTGGCCCCGCAAGCTGAGCCCGAGGGTGAGGGGAGGGTGAGGGCGATGACGAGCGCGACGGCGGTGACGGCGGTGCCTGCCCAGGCCGTGGTCGCGTATCCCTGGCTGGCGGGGAAGAGCGCTCCGCCGGGTGTGTAGGCGGCGAGGATCAGGGCGCTGAGGGTGCTGCCGAGGGAGAAGCCGGTACTGCGCACTACCTGGTTGACGCCCATGGCGCTGGCGGTCTCCTGCTGGGGAGTCACCTCGAGTATGACGGCGGGCATGGCGGCGGAGAAACCGCCGACGCCGAGGCCGAGCAGCGACATCGCGAGCAGCGGGCCTGCCAGGCTGCCGCGGACGGCCGTGAACACGAGGAAGGCGGCGAGCACGACGGCGGTGGCGACGGCAAGCAGCGCGGCCGCCGGCATGCGCTTTCTCAGGTGCGGGCTGATGCGCCCGGCGGCGAAGCCCAGCGCGGAGAAGGGCACGAGGAAAAGGCCCGCGGTGAACGTGTCGAGGCCGAAGCCGTAGCCGGCCGCGCGCGGCGTCTGGACGTACCGGGTGACGCAGGTCAGCAGCAGGTACATGCCGGCCCCGGCCACGAGCATGGCGGTGTTCGCGCCCGCGACGGCGGGGTGGCGCAGCAGGCGCAGGTCGACCAGGGGCTTGTCAGGGCGCGCTCGCGCGTCACCCAGCCCGCCAGCAGGACAATGGCGAGCAGCGCGAGTCCCACGGCTAGTGGAAGGCGCTGCCGCCACAGGCTTGTCTCGCCCAGGATGAGCAGCAGCACGAGCAGCCCCGCGGTGGCGACGCTGGTGATCAGCGGGGCGCCGAGGCTGCCGACGACCGCCACGACCAGCGCGATCAGCAGCAGCGTCCTGGTCAGGGCCCGCGCCTGGCGCTCGCCTGGCCCCGGCTCGCCCGGGCTCACCGGTTGGCCTCGCCGGTGATATGGGTGAACAGGCCGGGCCGGATGCGGGTGCGCACGCCGCGCGCCCACGGCTCGTCCACGTCGCACAGCTCAAGCGCGGCGACGTTGTTGAGCAGCATGCCGAACGCGAGGAAGGACTTCACGGTCACCGGGTCAAGCCCGGTGACGTCCGCGACCGTGTGCCACATGCGCGCGAGGCTCGCGCGGACGGCCTCGCGTACCTCCGGCTCGCTCGCGGCGGCGAAGCCCTGCAGCTGCAGGAGCAGCGCGGTGCGGTCGGTGAGCAGCGCGTCGTACGTGAGCCCCATCGCCGACAGCGCGTCAAGCCCGGCGCCGGCCCCGCCGCGGCCCGCATGCCGTCGGACAGCTGGTCAAAGGCCGCCTGCACCACCTGGACGAACAGGTTCTTCTTCGAGCCGAACAGGCGGAAGACGTACGCCTGGGTGATGCCGGCCCGGCGGGCGATGGTCTCGGTGGAGATGCCGTGCAGGCCGCCGGCGGCGAACTCCTCCGCCGCGATCGCCAGGATCTGCGCCCGGCGCTGGTCCGCCGTCATCTTCTTCGTTCTGGTGCTCGCCACGCAGGCATGTTACTACTCACTAACAAGTAACTATTATGTGGAATCTGAGGTCGCGTCAAGCCGCCTCGGATGTTGCTTCGGATTATTCGGTGCCTTCGTCCATCCACCCGGACTGGGCGTTGACGGGCAGGGCGACACGGAAGCCGTCGGCGAATGTGAGCAGCAGGCGGTACTCCGAGTCGGCTGGGTCGCTCGTAGCGTCCGGTGCTGCCGCGTAGTCGGCGCAAGCCGGGCCTGCGGCTACGCTCTCCCCCTCCGGGCTGGCACGCCAGCGCGTTACCGAGAGCTTCATGCGGTCGGGGCTGATGGGGTCGTCGCTGATCCTCATGTTGGCAGCGATTGGAATCTGCCCAGTGGCGTTCATCAAAACTGCCCTGATACGACCACATCGATCACGCCGACCCCAGCCAGCGTTTTAGCGCTGAGCCCTCTTCCCGTCCCCGCTACGCCCCGTGTCCCGGCAGCCGCCGGGCTCGGGACCTTCGTCCCTGACCCGCCGCGATTCCGGCGGTCATTATTGATTCCTTCGGGGGTGCCGCCACGCTGCGGCCTGCAGAAGAGTACTAGGTCATGGCGAGGGGCTTGTGGCAGGAGACGAACAGATCCGCGCGCAGATCATGCAGTCCCGGCAGACCGTGGAGCTCACCGTGGCCGAGTCCTGGCGGCTGCTGGGAAGCGTGTCGCTGGGCCGGGTCGTGTTCACCATGAAAGCGATGCCCGCGGTCCGCCCGGTGAATCACCTGATCGACGATGAGGCGATCATCGTCCGGTCTCATCTCGGAGCGGCGATCGTGGGGCATGCCGCGGCCGGTGACGGCGCGGTTGTCTGCTATGAGGCCGACGACCTGGACCCGGTCCGGCATACCGGATGGAGCGTGATCGCGACCGGGATGGCCCGGCTGGTCCGCGAGCCCGCCGCGATCGCCCGTTACGAGCAACTGCTTGAGCCGTGGGCGGCCGGGCGGATGGACTATGTCATCTCTATCAGGCCCCAGATCATCACCGGGATCCGCCTGGCCGGCTGGTGCCGCTGACGGCTCGCGCGGTCCGGTGCCTGGCCCGGGCCAGGTCAGCGGTCACCCGGGTGTCTCCCGGGTCTGGCGGCGGGTGCCTGCTGGGGGTAGGTTTGATTCATTCCCGGGGTCTGGGGAGATGACCTGGCATGGGCAGCGACGCGATGTGGCGTGTGGTATGCAGCGCTGCGCGCCGGGCGGCTGGGGCCGGACGGCGCGGCACCGCGGGCTGGCGATGAGAATGACCCGGCAGTACGTGGCAGGAGAGTTGTCGGTGCTGCTCGGGCGCTTGCAGGCGGCGGCCACGACAGAGGAGTCCGGGCGTGAAGCCTGGTCGCTGCGGCACGCCGCGGAGACAGAGCCGATCACGGCACTGGGCTCGGTGACCGAGCGGGCACTGGCACTGACCGAGGGCCTGTGCTGGGATTCGCTGAACCGGGGCGACATAGCGGCGTTCACCCGTCAGGCGGCGGTCTGCGCCGAGCTGCACGATTTCGGCGTGTGCGCCGGCCTGCTGGAGGAAGACTAGGCGGGCCTGCCGTGCGCTGCCGGGTAGTTATCTTCAGGTGAGAGGACAAGGCGATGGCAGACAGCCAGAAGCCGCAGGGCGCTGCAGCGCAGGATCCTGAGGCGCACGTCTCCGAGGCGCAGATCGCGGTGCACTGGCGTGAGGAGGAGACCTACCCGCCGCCGCCGGGGTTCGTCGCGCAGGCCAACGCCAGGGACCCGGCCATCTTCGCCCGGTTCGCCGAGGACCGGTTCCCGGGCTGCTTCACCGAGTACGCGGACCTGCTCAGCTGGGATGCGCCGTGGCAGACGATCCTGGACACCAGCAACCCGCCGTTCTGGAAGTGGTTCACCGGCGGCAGGCTGAATGCCTCCTACAACTGCGTGGACCGGCACGCCGCGGCCAGCCCGGGCAAGACCGCGATCATCTTCGTGCCCGAACTGGAGACCGACCCCCATGCGGAGATCAGCTACGCGGAGCTGTACCGGCAGGTCAACGAGTTCGCGGCGGTGCTGCGCGGCTCGCTGGGCCTGACGGCCGGCGACCGGGTGACGCTGCACATGCCGATGGTGCCCGAGCTGGCGGTCACCATGCTGGCCTGCGCCCGGCTCGGGGTCATCCACTCGCAGGTGTTCGGCGGGTTCAGCGGTACCGCGTGCGGCCACCGGATCGCCGACTCCGGCAGCCGCGTGCTGATCACCATGGACGGCTACTACCGCGCCGGCCAGCTGGCCGACCACAAGGTCAAGGCCGACGAGGCGGTCGCGGCAGCGGCGAAGGAGGGCCAGGAGGTCGACAAGGTGCTGGTCTGGCGGCGGCAGCCCGGCCAGTACGCCTCAAAGACGCCGATGGCCGAGGGCAGGGACGTGTTCGTCGATGAGCTGCTCGCCGGGCACCGGGGGGAAGCCATCGAGCCCGTGTCGATGCCGGCCGAGGCGCCGCTTTTCCTCATGTACACCAGCGGCACCACCGGCCGGCCGAAGGGCTGCGTGCACTCCACCGGCGGGTACCTGTCCTATGTGGCCGGGACGTCGAAGTACTACCAGGACATCCACCCCGATGACGTGTACTGGTGCATGGCCGACATCGGGTGGATCACTGGCCATTCCTACATCGTCTACGGGCCGCTCGCGCTGGGCACCACGACGGTGATCTACGAGGGCGTCCCCAACTATCCCGACGGCGGGCGGCCGTGGCGGATCGCGGAGAAGCTCGGGGTGAACATCTTCCACACCTCGCCGACAGCCATCCGGATGCTCCGCAAGGTCGGCCCGGAGGAGCCGAAGAAGTACGGCTACCACTTCAAGCACATGACCACGGTGGGCGAGCCGATCGAGCCGGAGGTCTGGCGCTGGTACCACTCCGAGGTCGGCAAGGGCGAGGCGGCCATCGTAGACACCTGGTGGCAGACCGAGAACGGCGGGTTCCTGGGCAGCACGCTGCCCGCCCTGCAGCCGATGAAGCCGGGCAGCTGCGGGCCCGGCGTCCTCGGCGTCTACCCGGTGATCTACGACGAGGACGGCACCGAGGTCCCGGCGGGCAGCGGCAACGCTGGGAACATCTGCATCCGCAACCCGTGGCCGGGCATCTTCCAGGGCATCTGGGGCCAGCCCGAGCGGTTCGTGGACACCTATTACCGCAAGTACAACAAGGACCCCGGCAGCAAGGACTGGCGCGACTGGCCGTACTTCGCCGGCGACGGCGCGGTGCAGGCGGCAGACGGGTACTTCCGGATCCTCGGCCGGGTCGACGACGTGATCAACGTCGCCGGGCACCGGCTGGGCACCAAGGAGATCGAGTCCGCCGCGCTGACCGTCCCGGAGGTCGCCGAGGCAGCCGCCGTGCCGGTGATCGACGACATCCGAGGCCGCGCCGTGGAGGTGTACGTCTCCCTCAAGCCCGGCTTCGAGCCGGGCAAGGAGATGGAAGACAAGGTCACCAGAGCGATCGAGACCGAGATCGGCAAGATCGCCAGGCCGAAGAACGTCTGGATCGTCCCGGACATGCCCAAGACCAGGTCGGGCAAGATCATGCGCCGGGTCATCGCGGCGGTCTCCAACTTCGCCGACACCGGAGATGTCACCACGCTGGCCAACCCCGAGATCGTCGACGACATCCGGCACCATGTGCAGAGCGCGAAGGTCGCCAGGGACGACGTGCCCCGTCAGCTGACCGAAGCCGAGTTCGAGGAGATCAAGAAGTTCGGCGGCGAGTAGCAGGCAGCGCGAGCACAAGGGGCTCGCCCGGGCCGGACATCTGGCCCCGTGCGAGCCAGGCGGATGAACTGGACCACTTCTGACAGGCCGGCCAGTGCCGCGCCGGCGTGGCCGGGCAGGTCCCAGGCGCCCAGGATGGCGCTCGCCCACTGCGTCGCGGCCGTGATCTGGCCCGGCCGTGCCGGCAGCCGGTGGCAGGCGCGGCGCATTAGCTCTGCCCGGCCGGCCCGAAGGGCGGGCAGCGGCGCATCCGCGGCAGCCGTCCCCGCCACGGCGTGGCGTCCCGGGCGGCCAGGGCGGCGGACACGTCCGCGAATGCCTTCACCGCGGCCAGCCGCGGCTCGGTGCGCCGCAGGTGGGCGCCCACGGCGTTCAGCACCATCTGCCCGCCGCGGGCGGTCAGGTACCCGGCGACGTCGGCCGGCTGGCGCTGCCCGCTGTCATCCCAGTCCCGCAGCCCGCTGACGTCGGTGATCAGCAGGTCCGGGTCGGCGGCGAAGGCGCACCGCAGTGACGCCGCGAGGCGGCAGGCGCTGGCCTGGCCTAAGACGCCGCGCAGCCGCAGCACCGTGACGCCGCGGCGGGCCAGCCCCGGAAGGTACAGCCCCACTGTTCTTCCTGCCTCACCTCGTGACCCTGGCGGGCACCTGCGGGCCGCCCACGATGCGCAATTGCTTAAAGCAACTGTCGGCGGGCCGCGTGGTCGATCATCCCGGGCGGCTGGGCCCGGTCCCGGGGGCTAGAGGTCGTTGCCGGCGTAGGAGAGGTTGAAGCTCTTGTTGGCCAGGGGGAAGTCGGGGACGATCGTGTCGGCGAGGGCGACGGACAGCGCGGGCCAGTTGAGGAAGGACGGGTCGACGATCTTGCAACGGGTCAGCGCGCCGGAGGAGCCGACTTCGACGCGGTGGACGGTGCTGCCCCGCCAGCCTTCGGTGATCCCGAGCCCGGAGCCGCCGCGGCGCGCTCCCTCCGGCGCGGCGGCGCTGAGCGTGCGTGCCTGCCCGGCGAGTTCGGCAATGAGGCTGAGGGAGGCCCGGACCTCGTCGACCCGGACGGTGAACCGCGCCATGACGTCCCCGCCGGCCTCCACGGCCGGGTGGAATCCGCTGCCGGGATCGGTGAAGGGGTGCGCGATCCGGGCGTCGAGGGCAAGGCCGGAGGCGCGGGCGACGACGCCGAGGGTGCCGATGCCGGCCGCGTCTCGGGCGGAGAGCACGGCGGTGCCTTTGAAGCGGTCCATGACGACCGTGTTGGAGGTGGCGAGCCCGGTGATCTCGTCGAAGCGCTGCCTGATCTCGGCGAGCTCGGCGTCGGCGGGGAGCCGGCGGACGGCGGTGCGGCCGGGGCAGATCGCGCCGCGGAGCAGCCGGTGGCCAGTGACCCCGGCGTTGAGGCGCAGCAGCTTCTCGCGCAGGGTGAGTGCCTCGTGCCTGGGCGAGGCCGAAGCCGACATCGTTGCACAGCGCGCCGATGTCGGCGACGTGGTTGTAGAGCCGTTCGAGTTCCAGCAGCATTGCCCGGAGCCGGGCCGCGTCCTGGGGTACCGGGATCTGGCAGGCGTCCTCGACCGCGAGGCAGTAGGCGAGGTTGTGGGCGACCGCGCTGTCGCCGGAGACGCATTCGGCGAGCTGCACCGCGTCCCGGGGGTCCTGGCCTTCGAAGAGGCGCTCGACGCCGCGGTGCAGGAACCACAGCCGGGCTTTCATCTTCAGGATCGTTTCTCCCACGACAGAGAACCGGAAGTGGCCGGGCTCGATGAGCCCGGCGTGCACGGGGCCGACCGGGATCTCGTACACGCCGGGTCCGTCGACCCTCACGAACGGGAACGGCTCGGCGCCGGCCTGCATCGGCGGCGGCGGCCCGGCGTCGCGGCGCATGGGGTGCCAGCCTTGCGGCCAGTGCTGGTGCAGGACGAGACGGCGCAGGAAGGGGTGCCCGTCAGGGATGATCCCGAACAGGTCGTGGATCTCGCGCTCGAACCGGCTGGCCGGGAAGGACAGGCCAGCGAGGGAGGGCACGACCGGGCGGCCGGGGTCAAGCCGCACCTCCAGCTCGGCCCGCCGGTCCGGCGGCCCGGCGCAGAACACGTAGACGACCCGGAGCGCATCCTGGTCGTCGTGCGCGGCGACCATGGCGAGCCGGTACCCGGCGGCGAGCAGGCGCGCCGCCTCGGCGGCTAGCTCGCCGGCGGTGACCTGGCGGGCCTGGCGGGCGGCCTGGGTTCCGGTGGTTCCGGTGGCCGGGTTCACGAGGCCACGACCTGGGCGGCGGCGTGCAGGAGCGGCTGCAGCGGCCAGGCGGACACGCCGAGGAACGCGCAGGCGAGCAGGCCGGCGGCGAGCGGGACGGCGACGACCCGGGGCGTGGCCGCGCGCGAGCCCTGGGGCGGAGCGTCGCCGAGCAGGAGGTGACGGCCGTGCGCCATCACCGCGGCGAAGATGACCGCCATGCACACCAGCGCGATCGCGGCCGCCCAGCCGAGGCCGACGGCGACCTCGGCGCGCAGCATGTTCAGCTCACTGGCAAACAGGCTGAACGGCGGCAGGCCCAGCAGGGCGACCAGGCCGAAGCCGAAGATCCCGCCGAGCGCCGGGCGTCGGGACAGCAGGGCGGGCACCTTCGCGATCTCGCTGGTGCCCTCGGCGAGCAGGATCTCCCCGGAGGCCAGGAAGAGCACGCCCTTGGCGAGGCCGTGGCCCAGGACGTGCAGCAGGACCGCGGCGATCGCCAGCTGGGTTCCCGCCGCGGCGCCGAGCGCGATCAGGCCCATGTGCTCGATGCTGTGGTAGGCGAGCATCCGCTTATAGTCCCGCTGGGCGAGCAGCAGCGATGCCGCGACGGCGAGCGAGGCCAGGCCCGCCACCGCGAGCAGGACCCGCGGGTACCCGGGCCCCAGGGTGCCGTCGGCGATCGCCTTGAAGCGCAGCAGCGCGTAGAAGGCGACGGTGAGCAGCACCCCGGACATGAGCGCGGAGACGGGGGCGGGGGCCTGGCTGTGAGCGTCGGGCAGCCAGCTGTGCATCGGGGCAAGCCCGGTCTTGGTCCCGTACCCGAGGACGAGCAGCCCCATCGCCAGCTTCACGACGCCCGGATTCAGGTGGTGAGAGGCGGCCATCAGCGCGGTCCAGTCAAGCGACCCGGCCGGGTGGCCGCTGGCGTGCAGGGCGGCGAAGTAGAACAGCGCCGTTCCGAGGAACGCGAGCGCGATGCCCGCCGAGCAGATCACCACGTACTTCCACGATGCTTCCAGCGCCCCGTCGGTCCTGCGGTGGCCGACCAGGAAGGTCGTGGCGATGGTGGTGGCTTCCACCGCCACCCACATCACGCCCAGGCTGGCGGCCAGCACCGCGAGCAGCATGCAGCTGACGAACGCCTGGACCAGGGTCAGGTAGAGCGCCGCGTGCCGGGGGGTGCAGGTCCCCCGCGCGGTCTCGGCGCTCAGGTAGCGGACCGACTGGCAGGACGCGAGGACGGCGATCGCGCCGATGACCACGACCATGAACGCGGACAGCGCGTCGGCGCGCAGCACGCCGCCGGCCGCCGTGGGCGGCTGATGGCCGGTGGCCTGGACGGCGAGCGCGACGCCGAGGACCAGGACGGCCCCGTTGGCGGCGGCCGCCGCCCAGCCGGCCCAGCGCCGCCACCCGGCGGCCGCGGCGGTCACGCCGGCCGCGGCCGGCACGGCGAGGATCGCGTAGATGAGCATCAGTCGTGCAGCTCCCGGAGCTGGTCGAGGTCGAACGGGCCGAGGCGGGCGCGCATCGTCGTCGCCAGGACCCGCAGCACGACGACGACGAGGAGGACATCCAGGGACGCCCCGAGCTCCACCAGCAGCGGCAGGCCGGCGGTGAGCAGGAACGCGGCGAGCGCGACCCCGTTGTCGACCAGCAGCAGCCCGGTGATCGCGGAGACCGCCTTGCGCCTGGTCACAAGCGAGAAGAAGCCGATAAGGACGGTGGCCACCCCGAGCGGCGCGAGGCGGGCGGCGGTGCCGGGGGCCAGCGCGGTGACCGTCCCGCTGGCCAGGTAGGCGACGACGATCAGCGCCGCGGCCGCGATAAGGGAGGCCGGCACGTTGACCAACGGGGCGGTTTCCCGGCTCCCGGGGTCGCGGCGGACTACCTGCCGGAGCAGGGCCGGGATGACGAGCCCCTTTGCGGCCAGGACGAGAGCGGCGGTGACGCCCAGGCCGATGTCGCGGGAGTGGGCGGCGAGCACCCCCGCGGTGACGCCGAGGGCGGCCCCTTGCAGGGCGAGAGCCGCGATGACCGCGCGCAGGTCCCGGCGCCACAGCGTCACCACGGCGCACGCGAGCACGGCCCCGGCGGCCAGGCCGAGGGTCCCGGAGTAGGCGGACCCGGTCACGGCATCACCAGGCCGGTGATGACTGCCAGGACGGCGAGGACGAACGCGGCCGACAGGATCTCCGGCACGCGGAACAGCCGCAGCTTCGCCGTCGAGACCTCGGCGACCGCGACCGCCACCGCGATCGCGGCCGTCTTGGCCGCCAGCGCGGCGAGCCCGAGCGCCAGGCCGGCCGGGCTCGCCGTGGTGGCGATTCCCCAGGGGAAGAACAGGTTCGCCAGCAGCGACAGCAGCAGGCCAAGCCGCATCGTCTCGGCGAGCGTGACGAGCGCGAGCTCGGGACCCGCGTACTCGAGGACCATCGCCTCGTGGATCATCGTCAGCTCAAGGTGCGTGGAGGGGTTGTCGACCGGGATCCGGCCGGTCTCGGCGAACACGACGATGACCAGGGCCACTAGGGCGAGCAGCCGCTCCGGCGTCGCCGCCCACTGCGGGTGGGCGAGGGTCGCCGAGATAATCCCCGGCAGGTTCGAGGTCCCGGCCTGAAGGGACAGGGCGAGGAACGCGACGAGCAGCGCCGGCTCGGCGAGCGCCCCGATCGTCATCGCCCGGCTCGCTCCCATCCCCCCGAACGCGGTGCCGGCATCCAGGCCTGCGAGCGCGACGGCCACGGATCCCAGCAGGAGCAGGAAGACGATGACGAACGCGTCGCAGGTACCACCGAGCGCGGGCCCGGTCGAGACGAGCGGCGCGATCGCGGCGGCGGCCGCGGCGGTGGCGAGGTGGACCAGCGGGGCCAGCGGGAGGACCGCGCTGGAGTGCGAGGCGTGGACGCGCTCTTTCCCCATGAGCTTCCACAGGTCAATCAGGGGCTGGCGGACGGGGGCGCCCGCGCGGCCCTCCGCCCTGGCCCGCACCTTGGCCATGAGCCCGTACAGCAGCGGCCCGCCGGCGACCACCGCGCCCAGCTGGAGGGCCGATACGCCCGCCGAGGCCAGCGGTGAGGCGCTCACGCGAGCACCACGAGCAAGACGACAAGGGCGGCGAACCCGAAACCGACGTAACGGTGGATGCTCCCGTTCTGCGCCCGCCGTGCCAGCTCGCCCCACCGGGCGGCCAGGACGGTCAGCGGCCGGTAGGCGCCGCGCTCCACGGCGTCGTCGACCCGGCTGCGGTAGGTGATCGCCTGCTCGAAGTAGCGCGACTCGGCGAGGTGGCTGACGTCGAGGTCACGGTCCGGGCGCAGCACGTCCTCGAAAACGCGCTGCAGCGGCTCGGCGAACGACGTGGCCGTGTACTGCATCCGCGGCGTCTGCTCCTCCCGGCCGCATCCCCAGGCCTCCGCCCGGCGCGCGCCGGCGCGGACGCGGAGGCGGATCAGTGCCCAGGCGCCAGCCAGGCCGGCGGCGAGCGCGGCGGCCAGCAACGCCGGCTGGATCACGTCGGCGCTGCCGGCGACCGCCAGCCCGGCGCCCGCGCGCAGCGGGTCCGCCGGCCCGCCGAGCGCGGTGCCTGCCGCCCTGGCCAGCACCGGCATGACCGTCCCGGGGATGACGCCCAGCACCACGCACGGCACGGCCAGCAGCGCCGTCCCGGCCAGCATCGACGGAGCGGCCTCACCCGCGGCCGCGGCCCCGGGTGTGCGGGGCTGGCCGAGGAAGCCGATCCCGGACGCCTTCACGAACGCGGCGGCGGTCAGCCCCCCAGTCAGCGCCAGCGCCGCCACCCCAGCCAGCATCGCGGTCGCCGTCACCGCGCCGTGCGCCGAAAAGCCGCGCAGGAAGCCCTGCAGCAGCAGCCACTCGCTCGCGAACCCGCTGAACGGCGGGAGGGCGCAGATCGACAGGGCGCCGATCCCGAACAATGCCGCCGTCATAGGGAGGCGGCGCGCCAGCCCGCCGAGGCTGTCCAGGTCGCGTGTGCCGGCCGCCTGCTGGACCGACCCCGCGGCCAGGAACAGGCACCCCTTGAACGCCGAGTGATTGACCAGCTGGAACAGCGCCGCGACCAGGGCGAGCCCGGCGAGCATATGGTGCCCGCTGACCGCGAGGGCGCCCGAGGCACCCACCCCGAGCAGCACGAGCCCCATGTTGTCGACCGTGGAGTAGGCGAGCAGCCGCTTGAGGTCCGGGCTCGCAGCGGCGTGCAGCGCGCCGAACAGCGCCGAGACGGCGCCGAGGCCGGCTACCAAAAGCCACCACCACAGCCGCCCGCCGCCCAGCAGGCCGTCACCCATCCGGATGATGCCGTAGACGCCGAGGTTCACCATGGCACCGGACATGAGCGCGGACACCGGGCTGGGCGCCTCGGGATGAGCGCGGGGCAGCCACACGTGCAGCGGCACCGCGCCCGCCTTCGACGCGAAGCCGGCCAGCGCGAGGATAAATGCCAGGGAGCGGACCGCGGGCGGGACCCCGGCGGCGCCGGCCCGGATCGCGGCGAACGACTGGCCGCCGGCGTGCGCGCCGAGCAGGACGAGCGCGAGCAGGATCGCGGCTGCCCCGGCGTGCGTCATCACCGCGTACCACTGAGCCGCGTCCCTGGCCTCGGGCCGGCGGTGCCCGGTGAGCAGCAGCAGCAGGGAGGACAGCGCCATCAGCTCCCAGGCGGCCATGAACGTCGCGATGCTCCCCGCCGCGGGCACCAGCAGCAGGCTCGTGACGAACAGCGGCAGCAGGGCGGTCCCTGTCCGGCCCCCGCCGCCGTGCGCGGCATAGCCGACGTTGTAGCAGCTGGCCGCCGCGCCGACGACGGCGGACGTGACGACGAAGACCGCGCCCAGCGGGTCGAGGGACAGCGTGACACCGGTCAGCGGCAGCACCTGCGCCGAGTGGACCGTCACCGTGCCCCCGGAGGCGAGCACCCGGGCCGCCGCGGCGAGCGCCGCGATGCAGGCTCCCGCGGTGAGCACGGATGCGGCGGGCACCCGGGACCGGGCGGGCAGGACCCCGCCGGCGAGCGACCCGGCGGCGCCCAGCCCGAGGCCGCCGAGGAGAAGGGCGGCGCTCACCGGCCGGTCAGCGAGCGCAGCGCCCGGGTGATGGCCACCGGGTCAGGCGGGCAGCCGGGGATGGCCACGTCCGGTGCGGCGAGTGCCCCCTGGCAGTCCGCGACCCCGTAGCCGCCGGCGAACGGGCCGCCGCCAAGCGCGCAGTCACCGCAGGCCACGGTCACCCGGGGCCGGGGAACCGCGTCCAGGGTCTTCTCCAGCGGGACGGCCATGTTCCGCGTCACCACCCCGGTGACCAGGACCCCGTCGGCGTGCCGGGGGGAGGCGACCAGGCGGGCGCCGAAGCGTCCCGCGTCATACACCGGGCCGAAGGCCGACGCGATCTCCAGCTCGCAGCCATTGCACGACCCCGCATCGACATGCCGCAGCTGCACCGAGCCGGGGAACCGCGCCCTCCCCGGCGGTCCCGGCGGGCGCGGCAGCCGCTCGGTGACCGGGCGCGCGGCAAGCGACCGGAGCAGGTGTAGGAATTGCATGATTCATGAAGTTACCATGTCAGCAGTTGCATGCCCGCACGGAGCGGCAAGCGGGAACCGTGCAAGACCCGGGGCCGGGAACGCGGGATTCGCGATCAGGGCGGCGACGCGGCCGCGCCTGACCGGGCAGGGAGGGGACAGGAATGCCAGCAGACGGCCGGGCACAGCCCGCGGCTGAGCCGTTCAGTCCTGGCGAGCTGCTCGACGAGACGCTGGCCGCCGTGCTCGGGCCAGCCGACGCCGCCATCGACGACGCGATCGCCGGGATCTGCAACGACGCGCTGCACGCCGTCCTCGGCCCCGCCGTCGTCGGCGCGCTGCACTCGGACCGTCGGCTGCTGCCCGTGATCGCGCCCTGGGTGCTGGACCTCGCCCGCGGCCTGCAGTACCAGAGCCGCCATGACGGCCCCCAGCCGCGCACCGTCAGCCTGCTGGCCCGTCTCGGCGGGCTGGGCATCACCGCCGCCGACGCCGTGTGGATGGCCGAAACCGTCGACCTCGCCGCGGTGCTGATCCAGGGCCGCGTCCTGGAACAGGTCCTCGGCCCGGGCGCCGGCGCCCGCGACCCGCAGGCGAACGAGGCGGCCGCGCCCTGGCTGGCCGGGCTGAAGCTCGGCTCCCGCATCCACCTCGTGCAGGAGCTGCTGCGGCTCATGCCGCCGGCGGGCACAGGCGGGCAGCCCTGACCGCAGTGGCCCGCCGCAGGTATCCGGCGGCGCGGTTAGCCCGGGGAGGCGCGCAGGTCGTCGAGCAGCTCGGCCTGCCCCGACAGCACCCCGGTCAAGATCAGCCGCGCCACCGCCAGCAGCTCGGCCACGTGCGGGCTGGTCAGCGAGTAATACACGCTGGAGCCCTCCTTGCGGGCGGTGACCAGGTTCGCGCGGCGCAGCACCGCCAGCTGCTGGGACAGGTGCGCGGGCTCGATGCCCACCTCCGGGAGCATCTCGGCGACCGCGTACTCGCGCTCGCTGAGCAGCTCCAGCACCCGGATCCGGGCCGGGTGGCCCAGCGTCTTGAAGAACTCCGCCTTCAGCTGGTACAGCGGCGTACTCACCCCAGCAGCCTCCCTAACCCGGCGCGCGGCCTGCTCGCTTGTGCCGATATCAGGCTCAGCAATTCATAATGTTAGCAACAAGCCGGGGAACAGGCCGTGACCGCTGCGGCCGGCCGCAGCGGTCACGCCAGAGCCTACCGGGCGCCGCCGCGGCGCCTAGCCGGCCTGGCCGGTACCGGAGGCCAGCGGCTCGTCCGCGCCGCTGGCCGTCGGCTGCCCGGCCGGCGGGTGCGCGCGAGCCCGGGCGGGCACGTCCCCGCCGCGGAGGTCGGCGGGATCCTCCCTGCCCGGCCGGGGGCTGCCGGCGCGAGGCTGGCGCCCCGCGAGGAAGACCACAGCCAGCCACCCGACCACCAGGACGAGGACGACAACGGTCAGGACGAGGACCGCCGCGAGCGACATGGACGTATGCGGGTCAAGCATATGGTGCCTTTCTGTGTCCGCTAGCTGGGGTGACGCCCGCCGGCCCGGCGGCGGGCGGCAGGCCGGCCGCCACGCCGGCGAGCAGGATGCCTCCCGCTGCGGCGCCCGGTGTCGTGAGAGTCACACGCCGGATCGGCTCCGGGCGTGGCGACCCCCAGCAGGATTGCGTAAATTATTAATTTAGTAGTTTACAAGTTCGTCAGCAGTAGGCGGCAGCGGCGGTCACGCCGGGAGTGACGTAACCGAGAGGCAGCGAGGACGGTGAGGATGACGCAGGCGGCGGAAGCGCCGGCGAGGACGCCGGCGCAGGTCTCCGAACGGGCGCTCCGTCCCGGCCCCTGGCGGAAGGCGCCGCGGGTCACCGCGAGTGACCACATCGCCGGCGGCCGCCTGAAGAACTTCTCGGCACCCAGCCCGCTACCGGGCCCGGGCCAGGGTCTCGCGGGTGAACGCCCGGCACGTGCAAGCTGGCCCGGGTCACGCTCGGCGCGCTGATGCAGACGGGCGTGTTCATCATGGTCGTGGCCAGCGGCGCCTTCCCAGACCCGAGAATCTTTAACTAGGCCGAACGGACTGTGGTTATGACTGGCATGGATCGCTACTCCTACGACGTGGTGGTGATCGGCGCGGGCGGCTCCGGGCTGCGGGCGGCGATCGAGGCGCGGCTGCGCGGCAAGAAGACCGCGGTCATCTCCAAGTCGCTGTTCGGCAAGGCGCACACGGTGATGGCTGAGGGCGGCTGCGCCGCCGCGATGGGCAACGTCAACCCGAACGACAACTGGCAGGTCCACTTCCGCGACACGATGCGCGGCGGCAAGTTCCTGAACAACCCGCGGATGGCCGAACTGCACGCGAAGGAGGCCCCGGACCGGGTCTGGGAGCTGGAGGCGTGGGGTGCGCTGTTCGACCGCACGCTCGACGGCAAGATCAGCCAGCGGAACTTCGGCGGCCACGAGTACCCGCGGCTCGCGCACGTCGGCGACCGGACCGGCCTGGAAATGATCCGCACGCTGCAGCAGAAGATGGTGGCGCTGCAGCAGCAGGACGCCGCCAAGCTCGGCGACCCGGAGGCGATGATCAAGGTCTTCGCGGAGACCACGGTCACCCGGCTGGTCACCGGCGACGGCCGGGTCGCCGGCGCCTTCGGGTACTACCGGGACACCGGCCGGTTCGTGTTCTTCGAGGCCCCGGCCGTGGTGCTGGCGACGGGCGGGATCGGGAGGACGTTCAAGGTCACCAGCAATTCATGGGAGTACACCGGGGACGGGCACGCCCTGGCGCTGCTGGCGGGCGCGACGCTGCTGAACATGGAATTCGTCCAGTTCCACCCGACCCACATGGTCTGGCCGCCGTCGGTGGCCGGCCTGCTGGTCACCGAGTCGGTACGCGGCGACGGCGGGGTGCTGCGCAACTCCGAGGGCAAGCGGTTCATGTTCAACTACGTGCCGGACGTGTTCCGCTCCATGTACGCGGAGACCGAGGAGGAAGCCGACCGCTGGTACACCGACCAGGCCAATAACAGGCGGCCGCCGGAGCTGCTGCCCCGCGACGAGGTGGCCAGGTCGATCAACGCCGAGGTCAAGGCCGGGCGGGGCTCCCCGCGCGGCGGCGTTTTCCTCGACATCGCCACCCGGCTGCCCGCCGAGGAGATCCTGCGCAAGCTGCCGTCGATGCACCACCAGTTCCTGGAGCTGGCCGGCGTGGACATCACGAAGGAGCCGATGGAGGTCGGCCCTGCCCAGCACTACATGATGGGCGGGATCGAGGTGGACGCCGACACCGGCGCGGCCCTGGTTCCCGGGCTGTTCGCCGCGGGCGAGGTGTCCGGCGGCATGCACGGCTCCAACCGGCTCGGCGGCAACTCACTGTCCGACCTGCTGGTGTTCGGCCGCCGCGCAGGGACGGGCGCCGCGGACTACCTTGACGGCCCTGGCGGCACCCGGCCACCCGTGTACGGCGAGGACCTGGCGGCGGCCCGGACCGAGGCGCTCACCCCGCTGGCGCGATCCGGCGGCGAGAACCCTTACACGGTCCACGCCGAGATCCAGCAGGCCATGAGCGACCTGGTGGGCATCATCCGCCGCGAGGAGGAGATCAAGGCCGCGCTCGCCGACCTGGAGAAGCTGCGCGAGCGCGCCGCGAGCGTCAGCGCGGAGGGCGGCACCGCGTACAACCCGGGCTGGCACCTCGCCCTGGACCTGCGCAACATCCTGCTGATCGCCGAGTGCGTGGCGCGGGCGGCCCTGGAACGCCAGGAGTCGCGCGGCGGGCACACCCGCGATGACTACCCGGGGATGTCGCCGCAATGGCGCAAGATCAACCTGATCTGCTCGCTGGACGGCGACCAGCTAGTACTGCGCCGTCAGCCCGTCCCGCCAATCCGGCCGGACCTGCTGGCCCTGTTCGACCGGGCCGAGCTGAAGAAGTACATGACCGAAGAAGAGCTGGCCGGGCTGCCCGAGGAGAACCACTGACGGGCTGCAAGGCCCCCCTGCGGACCTTCCGCGGCGACGCCGGGGCCAGGCAGCTAGCCGGCTACGAGGCAGAGGCCAGCGAGGGCGAGGTCGTGCCCGGCGTCCTGCACAGGTTGCAGGTCACCCCGGCCGGCGACCTGGCGGTGCGCTGGAACTGCAAGGCCGGCAAGTGCGGGTCGCGCTCGACGGAGATCAACGGCCGGCCCCGCCTGGCGTACATGACTCGGCTGACGATCACGCCGATGCGGACCTTCCCGGTGACCCGGGGCCTGGTCACCGGCATGTTGGTCAACTGCGCGAAGGCGCGGCAGATCCCCTCGGTCACGCCCGATCCCTCGGTGGGCCTGGGCGAGTTCCGGATGCGGCAGGCCGACGTGGAGACGCACCCGGCCGGTGTGCCCAGAACACATCAAGATCACCGACAACGCCCTGATCCCGCTGAAGGAGCGCGCCGCCGGCCGCAAGTACGACCCCTGGCCTGGCTCGGCTCCAAGATCACGCGCCGCGCCTCCAAGGACACCCCCGAGCCCCGGCACGAAGTAGCAGCGCGTGGCTCGGCGGAAGCACGCATGCAGCCATCACCGCGGTTCCCCCGACCGGCGGCCTCGCCCGCGCCCGGCCCGGGCCGGGAACAGGTTCTGCGGGCCGCTGCGGCGACGGTGCCCGCAGCATGGACGCTAACCTGGCCGTCGTGACACGCAAGCGCGACGGCGACAGCCGGCTCCGGGCCGCGGTCCGCGTCGGGCCCGGTGCCGCGCGCACGGCCGTGGGCGGACGCCGCGGTGCTGCCCTGGTCGTCTGCGTCACCGCCAGGCCGACCGGAGGCGCGGCGACGATGGCCGCGCTGCGGGTGGTGGCGGGCGCCTTCGGGGTAGCGAGATCAGATGTCACGCTGGTGACCGGCGCGGCGAGCCGGGACAAGGTGATCGACATCGCGGGACCGCCGGGAACGCTGGCCCAGCGGCTCGGCGAGCTCCTCGGCCCGCCCGCATCACCCGGTCGGCCCGCCGGTACAGGGCCGCAGGCCTAGTTAAGGAGCACAGGACCTGGTCAGGCCGCCGAGCGTGCCCGCCACGCCGCGGCTTCCGCTGGTGCTGGCCGCCGTCACCCGCACGATCCCGACCGCCGGCGCCGCCCGGAGCGTTGCGGGGTTCGTTAATTGCAGAGATAATAGTTCTGTTAGGTTCCCAGGACCGGGGCAGGCAGAGCGGCGCGCTCAGGGCCTCGGCGGGACCGGCGTCAGGGCAAGAGCCCGCGGACGAGCCGCCCGCCGGGCGGAGGGACGGAACATCGCATCCTGATCTGGCCCGGGCACGGGAAGGCGCCGGCCCCGCGGCCGGCAACTGGGCGGCAGCAACGCGGGTGGTCGAGGAGGTACGCCACCGTGAAACGGACACTGGTGGACGAGGTGATGACCACGCCGGTGGTTACGGCGGTGGAGGCGATGCCGTTCCGGCACCTGGTAGCCCTGCTGTACGCCAGCGGCATCGGCGCGGTGCCCGTCATCGACCCGGAGGGGCGGGTGCTGGGCGTGGTATCGAACGCCGACCTGACCGCGAAGGCGTGCGGACTACCCGCCACCCCGGCCGGGCCGGGGCTGCAGCTCCCCCGGCGGCGCCGCGAGCGCCTGAAGGCGATGGCGCGGACTGCGAGCGAGCTGATGACCGCGCCAGCGGTCACTGTCACCCTGGCAGCTACCACAGGGGAGGCGGCCCGCATCATGAGCCGCCACCGCGTCGGGCGGCTGCCGGTCCGCGATCCGCTCACCGGCCGGCTGAGGGCGTGATCCAGGTCGATGATCACCTCGGCTACGACATCGACGACCTGTATCCCGTCATGCTGGCCAGCTTCTGACCGCCGTCCGCGCAGTGCCGCCGCGGCCGGCCCGGCTGGCGGGCCTTCCTCATGATCCTGGACGCGGCGGCCGGCATGCCCAGCCAGCTGGTCAAGGAGCCGTCCGGGAGGGAGCCATTCGCCATCGGCTACGACTTCGATGGTGATGACTGGATTGCCGACGTCCCTGTCGGCGCGGGCGTCATTGTCTCCGCAAGGGCGAGGTCAGGCGGGCAGCCTGGGGAGGATTCGCAGGAGCGACCGCCCTGCGGCGTTCGGCGGCGGCCCGCTCGTCGTCTGTGAGGAGACGGCGGTGAGCATGCGCTGAAGGTTGTCCTTGGCTTCCAGCAGCAGGGCCTTGGATGAGTCCTTCGGCGTGTAGAAGTCGCACTTAGCGCAGGCCATACGGTGCGGGCACTGCTCGAAGAACGTGTAGGTGCACCAGCCGTGGCCGAGGTCGTAGTACTGCCATGGTTCGCCGGCCGCGGCGGTGCCGGAGGTGGCCGTGTCGCGGTCGATGAAGACTTCGATGGCGCGGGCGTTGCGGGCGAAGTACCCGGCGTCGGCGTATGCCCTGGCCAGCGTGTTCGGCGTGATCTGGGCGTAGTGCCGGGTGGCGTCCGGGCTGCGGTGGCCGAGCCAGGTCCACCCAGATCCCCCCTCGGGCCGGCGACCAGCGGAAGCAGTGACCGGCCGGGGCCCGTGCGCACGGGCCCCGGCCGGTCTTGTCATGACTGGGACGGGCGGGCTACGGCAGGGACGGGCTGGCGTCCTGCGCTAGCTGGAGGGCCTCCTGCGGGAACCAGGCGCCCGCCGCCGGGTCGTCCATGCCCCACAGCGGGTCGAAGGCTGCCTGTCCGGCCGCGTCGGCTGGCCAGCCCGGCTGGGTGTAGGCCGTGTAGTCCCAGGCTCGCACGCCGCCCGCGGCGTCGCACTGGCCGTCGGACTGCCCGGGGGTCTTGACCCACAGGTAGGCGTCGAGCAGCGGGACCCCGGTGTTAGCGGTCGGCTTGAGGCCGAGGCCGGAAGCCGGCGGGTTGCACCAGTTGCCGCCTGCGAGCGTGCCGGTCACGCTGGCCGGCTGGTTGTAGGGCGCGTTCGCGTACTGCTGCATGCTGTTCGGGCCGTCGCCGTTGCGGCTGGTGTCGATGACGAAGTGGGTGGCGGCGACCGCACCGCCCATGTTCTGCGCGTACCACGCGTGGTGAGGCCCCAGGTGCTGAAGTCCGACTCGGTCGCCGGGTAGTACTGGCTGGCGCAGGCGGCTGGGTTGTTGTAGAAGGCGTTCGACGGGTCGGTCACCATCGCGATGCAGTCGGAGATCCAGGTGCCGTAATCGACCAGGTTCTGGTCCGCCTGGTAGTTGGACACGTTGAGGTAGAACCCCTGGGCCTGCTGGACATCGGCCGCGAGCAGGCGCTGGGTGATCGTGCCGACCGACTGCCACGCGCTGTGCGTGCCGTCCAGGTACACGCTGACCCCTGGGTCGGCCTCAAGGGCCGAGACCGCGTACTGGATCTCGGCGATCCGCTCGGCGTCGGTAAAGGGGTAGACCGACGACGAGAGCCCGCAGCCCGACGGCATGTTGCCGAGCGCGTCGGGCTCCAGGATGACGACCGCCTTGCCGTTGCCGATGCCGCGGGCGAACCCGGCGACCCAGGATTCGTAGGCGGACTCGTCAAGCGCGCCGCCCGCCGAGTACTGCGCGCAGTCCCGGCCGGGGATGTCGTAGGCGACGAGCACCGGCTCCGCGCGCTCGATGGCGGCTTCGGCCATCGTCTGCCGCACCTGCTGCTGCACCTGGGCCTGCGTGCCGCTGGTGAACCAGACGGCACGCGGTATCGTCTCCATCTCGGTGATCAGGGCGGCGTCCTTGAGGTCGTGGCCTTTCAGCAACGCGACGACCTGCTGCGGCGCGCCAGCAGAAGGCGGCGGCACGAAGAACCGGGTGCCCGGGCTGATAACGCGGGCGGCGGGAGCGGCCGCGCTTGCCGCCGCGGTTGAGACGGGCAGGACGGAACCGACAGTCAGCGCCGCCGACGCGGCTACCGTCGCCGATGCCCACCGCAGCCCGCGGCGGGAGAGATGAAGGCGCATGGCACTCCCGGAAAGATCGGAGAAAATTACCGGAACATTTCCGGGAACGTAACATTCCACCACAGGCCGGTCAATGGGCCGGGCTTACCCGGTTACCCCGGTCGAATTCCTTGGCACCAGCCGGGTCTCAAGCTCGATGCGCAGCGGCTCGAAGTGCCGGTCGTTCAGCTGCCTGAGCAGGACGCTGACCGCGGTGCGGCCCAGTTCGGCGAGCGGCTGGCGAACCGTGGTCAGCGCGGGGACGACGACGCTCGCCTCCACGGTGTCGTCGAAGCCGACAACCGAGCAGTCGCCGGGGACTCTCAGCCCGCGCGCGGCGGCCTCCTGCATGACCCCGATGGCCATGCTGTCGTTGAACGCGAACACCGCGGTCGGCGGATCAGGCAGGTCAAGCAGCGCCGCCGCCTCCGCGCGCCCGCCGTCGATGCGGAAGTTCGAGTACCGGACAAGGGACTCGTCGGGGAGCACGCCGACGCCGGCCAGCGCCGCGTGGTAACCGCGCAGCCGCTCCTGCGTCGCCACCCAGCCCTCCGGCCCGGCGATCACGCCAATCCGCCGGTGCCCCAGGCTCAGCAGGTGCCCGGTGGCCTGCGTCGCACCCGACGAGTGGGCGGCGCGGACGACGGGGATGCCGTCGGGCACTTCGGTGCGCGGGTCCACGACCACGAACGGGAAGCCCTGCTCCCGCAGGGCCCGCAGTTCGGCGGCGGATTCCTCGGGGAGCACCAGGACCGCGCCGTCCGCGTCGCCGCCGATCAGCCGCTCAAGCAGCGAGGTCTCCCGCTCGTGGGAGTGCCTGGTGGGGCCGAGCACGGCCCGCAGGTCGTGCTCGTAGAGCGCCTCGGCGGCGCCGGACAGGATCTGCGCGAAGTAGCCGGGATGCACGAGCGGCATCGTGACGCCGACCAGGCCGGTGGCCGACGACATCCGGGGACGCCTGCCCCCCGCCTGGTAGCCGCGCTCGCGCAGCACGCGCTCGACGGCCTGCCTGGTCGCGCCGGACACGTCCGCGTGCCCGTTGAGCACGCGCGACACGGTCGCGATGGAGACGCCGGCCGCCTCGGCCACCTGCCTGATCGTCACCTTCTGCTGCCGGGCGCCCGGCTTGCTGGCCTTCACCACTGAATTGAAACATTTTCCGGAACGGAATCGGCGTTCCCCTGGATGGTCGCGCCGCTGCTCTTGGGCGGGCCGGCCTCCCGCTGTAGCCTCATTTCAGTAGTGACGCAGGTCACAGCAAAGGAGGCAGCGTGTTCGCACGCCAGCAGGCCAAGGCTCATCCCGGCAAGCCGGCCATCATCATGGCCTCGACCGGCGAAATCGTCACCTTCGGTGAGTACGAGGCCCGCAGCAACCGGGTAGCGCACCTGCTGCGGGATGCCGGGCTGCGGCGCGGAGACCACATCGCGGTCTTCATCGAGAACAGCCCTCAGCTGCTTGAAATCGAGGGCGGCGCCGAACGGGCCGGCCTGTACTACTCCTTGATCAATACCTACCTCGGCGCCGACGAGGTCGCCTACATCGTGGCCAACTCGCAGGCGAAGGCGCTGTTCAGCTCGGTCGCCAAGCGGCAGGTGGCCGAGGCCGCCGCGGCGAGCTGCCCGGGTCTTGACCGCATGCTGATGACCGGTTCCGGCCCGCTGCCAGCCGGCTGGGAATCCTATGACGCGCTGGTCGCCGGCTACCCCGCTGACCCGGTCCCCGACGAGTCGCTCGGCGCGGCCATGCTGTACTCGTCGGGCACGACCGGGCAGCCCAAGGGCATCCTGCGCGACCTGCCGACGGCCGGCCCAGACGAGCCGTTGCCGGTGATGGCGTTCGTGCGGGCCATGTTCGGGTTCCGCGAGGGCATGACCTACCTCAACCCGGCGCCGCTGTACCACTCGGCGCCGCAGGCGAGCGTGGCGGCGGCACTGCGCCTGGGGTGCACGGCGGTCGTGATGGAGCATTTCGATCCAGAGCAGTGGCTGGCCCTGGTCGAGCGCTACCAGGTGACCCACTGCCAGATGGTGCCGGTGATGTTCAGCCGGCTGCTCCGCCTCCCCGACGACGTGCGGGCACGGTATGACACCTCATCGCTCGAGTGCATCGTCCACGCGGCCGCGCCGTGTCCCGTCCACGTCAAGCAGGCGATGATCGACTGGCTCGGCCCGATCATCACCGAGTACTACGGGGCCACGGAGGCCAACGGTTTCACGTTCTGCACCAGCGCCGAATGGCTTGCGCATCCCGGCACCGTCGGGCGTCCCATCCTCGGCGAACTGCTGGTTCTTGACGCCGCGGGCAACGAGTGCCCCACCGGGGCGGACGGGACCGTCTGGTTCCGCGGCGCGACCGCTTTCGAGTACTTCAACGATCCGGTGAAGACCGCCGAGAGCCGCTCAATCGACGGCATGGCCAGCGCCATCGGGGACGTCGGCCACGTCGACGCGGAGGGGTACCTGTACCTGACCGACCGGAATAGTTACATGATCATCTCCGGCGGGGTCAACATCTACCCGCAGGAAACCGAGAACATCCTGTCCGCTCACCCCGCCGTCCTGGACGTGGCGGTCATCGGCGTCCCCAACGACGACCTCGGGGAGGAGGTCAAGGCGGTGGTACAGCTCATTGACCCGGCCGCCGCCGGACCCGAGGTGGAGCAGGACCTGATCGCCTACTGCAGGGACAGGCTCGCCCACTTCAAGTGCCCGCGGACCGTCGACTTCGTGCCCGAGCTGCCCCGGTCGGAGACGGGGAAGCTCTACAAGCGCGTGCTAAGAGATGCCTACTGGGCCGGTCACCGATCCGCGATCGTGTAGCGGCCCGCCGTGACCGGAACGGGGACTGAGAACTGGCGGGCGACCCGGGGTGGGGGGCGGCCGCACGGTCAGCGACTCACGCGAGGCCGGCGGCCACCCGGAGCCCGCCGGGCGGGATCGCGGGTCACAACCGGGAGCGAGTCCCGCCTGGCCGCAGTGAGCCGTGGTCAAAGGAGCGGACGCGCCCCGGTCAGTGGTGGCCGTAGCGGAAAAGATCGAGAAGGACGGGTGCTGTCCGCGTATGGCTCGCGGAAGTAGCCGGGTCCGCGCGCGGGTGCGCCACCGCCGGGGTTCCCGCCTGGGTTCCCGCCGTGGTCCTCACCCTGCCGGCGGCCACCATGCACCGCGCCTGCCGCATCGCCGACCCGGTAACCGCTATTAGGCGCTCGCCGACTGCGCACCGGGCCGGGGCGTGCCCGTTCTGCCCGGATTGTCCCGGCGGCACCGCGACCCGGACCATGATCATGTGGATTCCGCAGCTTATTTGCTGCGGAATCCACATGAAAAGCGAAATCACGCTCGATCATGCCGCGGCCCGCGGGCGGGCGCCGCGCGCTTGCTCGCGCACGGTCCCCACGGACACCACGCACCACTCACGCCAAACGACTTTGGCCCATACGTGGTCTAACTCCAAGGCCGGAGCCCCGCCGCCGTCCGCAGCCACATCGGCACCCACCGAAACACCTTGACGCCCACCCGAGCCAGCTAACTTACCGGCCTTGGGTCTAACTCTCGGCGGGAACGAATTCGGCAAGGGCTGCGGCTCGTGAGTTAGGGCCTGCTCGCGTCGCCCCGCCCGGCCCCGCCTTGCCTCACCCGGCTCCTTGCCCGACATTTCCGAAATGTCGGGTAACGGGCGGTGGCGGGGAACAGGGCCTCGTGTAGCGGGACGGATGGGAGTAAGCCGCTTCCGTTCGGGATGAACTGAAGCGGGAGCGGCGGGAAGCCCGCGGCCGCAGGACCCGCTTCCGTTCGGGATGAACTGAAGGGGGAGTAGCGGGAAGCCCGCGGCCGCAGGACCCGCTTCCGTTCGGGATGAACTGAAGCGGGAGCGGCGCGAAGCCCGCGGCCGCAGGACCCGCCGCGCCGGCGGTGACCTTGCTAGCTGGAGCGGGCGCGGTGGGGCTGGGGGACGCGGCCGGGGGGCTGGGTCGGCGGTGGCGGCGGGACGATGGCCGGGATGTCGAGGGTCAGCTCTTTGTCGCTGACCGTCGCCTGCTCGCCGTAGTGGGCGATGTCGAGGGGCTCGCCGTCCAGCAGCGTGTAGGTGGCGGACCGGCCGTGGACCGCGACGAGCACGGTGCGGCCGCGGAAGCGCATCCGGAAGGACAGGCGGGCGATGCCCGGCGGGAGCTTCGGGTTGAAGCACAGCTGGCCGCGGACCGTGCGCATCCCGCCGAAGCCGCTGACCAGGGCGGTCCACGCGCCGGCGAGGGAGGCGATGTGCAGGCCGTCCTTCGTGTTGTGCTCGCGGTCCTGCAGGTCCATGAAGGCGGCCTCGGCCAGGTAGTCGTAGGCGAGGCTGAGGTGGCCGACCTCGGCGGCCATGACCGCCTGGGTGGCGGGCGACAGGCTTGAGTCCCTGACGGTGATGGACTCGTAGTAGTCGAAGTTACGCAGCTTCTGCTCGGGGGTGAAGGCTTCCGGGCGCATCTGCATGGCGAGCACCACGTCGGCCTGCTTGACCACCTGCTTGCGGTACAGCTGGAAGTACGGGTAGTGCAGCAGCAGCGGGTAGTGGTCCTCCGGCGTCCCCTTGAAGTCCCAGCGCGCGTACTTGGTGAAGCCGTCGTGCTGCGGGTGCACCTGGAGGGACTCGTCGAACGGGATGAACATGTCCTCGGCCGCGTCGCGCCATGATGCCGCTTCCTCGGTCGACACGCCGAGGTCGCGGGCCTCGAACTGGCGCTTTTCCACCAGGTCGGCGGCGGCGGCGAGGTTGTGCTGCGCCATCAGGTTCGTGTAGAGGTTGTTGTCCTTGATCGCGCTGTACTCGTCCGGGCCGGTGACGCCCTCGATGCGGAACTGGCCCTTGGCGTCGTGCTGGCCGAGCGAGCGCCACAGGCGGGCGGTCTCGATGAGGATCGGGAGGCCGACCTCGCGCTCGAATTCCTCGTCATCGGTGGCGTCGAGGTAGTTGACGACGGCGGCGGCGATGTCGGCGTTGATGTGGAAGGCGGCCGTGCCGGCCGGCCAGTAGCCTGAGCACTCCTCGCCGTGAATCGTCCGCCACGCGAAGGCCGCGCCCGCGAGGCCGAGCTCGGCCGCGTGCGCCCGCGCGATGTCGAGGGTCATGCCCCGCCAGCGCAGCGCGTCCGCCGCGGCGGACGGGTGCGTGTAGGTCAGCACCGACAGCACGAACGCCTCGGTGTCCCAGAACGTGTGCCCGTCGTACCCGGTGCCCGTCAGCCCCTTCGCCGGTATCGGCCGCTGCTCGGCGCGGGCGCCCGCCTGCAGGATGTGGAAGAGCCCGAACCGAACGGCCTGCTGGATCTGCGCGTCACCGTCGACCTCGACGTCCGCGCCCTCCCAGAAGGCGTCGAGGAACTCGCGCTGCTCCTTCAGCAGCCCGTCCCAGCCGACCAGTTCCGCCGCGGCCAGGGCGCCAGACACCTGGTCCACGAGCGCGGGCCGCGACCGCTGGCTCGACCAGCCGTAGCCGAGGTACTTGACCAGCCGCAGTTCCGTGCCCTGCGGCACCTCGGCGGCGACCGTGAGCCGCCCGAGGTCGGGGAAGGACTCCGTGGTGATCGCCATCCGCGCGGGACCGGTGACCTCGTGGGCCATCCCGGCGGCCAGCCGCAGCTTGCTCGACCGGGTGCCGTGCACGAGGATCGCCCGGGGGTGGTCGTGGTTAGTGGCGTTGTGCTCCTCGCTGACCAGCGGCTCGGCCAGCATCGCCGCGGCACGCGGGTCGGCCGCCGTGACGGGGATCTCCTCGTTCGCCACGATCTCCGACAGCACCACGACGCGCACCGGCTCGCCGCCAGGGGCGTCGGCGGGCTCTTCCGTGCCGTGACTCTGCCGCGAGGTTCACGGGGGTGACGCTGTAGCTGATCGCCGCGATCGCGCGCTGGGTCAGCGAGACCAGCCGCACCGACCTGACCTTGACCGTGTGCCCGGCCGGCGAGGTCCACACGACCTCCCGCGTCAGGGTGCCCGCGCGCATGTCGAGGGTGCGGGTGTGCGAGCGGACGTGCCGTACCTGAGGTCGAAGGGCTCGTCGTTGACCAGCAGCCGGATTATCTTGCCGTTTGTCACGTTAATTACGGTTTGCCCCATGTCGGGGAAGCCGTAGCCCGCCTCCGCGTACGGCAGCGGGCGGTCCTCGTACAGCGAGTTCAGGTAGGTGCCGGGCAGGCCGTGCGGCTCCCCCTCGTCCAGGTTGCCGCGCAGCCCGATGTGGCCGTTGGACAGGGCGAAGACCGACTCGCTCTGCGCGATCAGGTCGAGGTCAAGTGAACTCTCGGTCAGGCGCCAGGGCTCAACGCCGTATGGCTCGTTCTCAATCACTGGTACGGCACCTTGCCCTTACAGGAGATCCGCTAGGTCCTTCACTACCACGTCGGCGCCGTGCGCGTGCAGCTCAGTGGCCTGGCCGACCCGGTCCACGCCGACCACGAACCCGAACTTCCCCGCTCGCCCGGCGGCCACCCCGGCCAGGGCGTCCTCGTAAACGGTCGCGTTCGCCGGGGCGACGCCGAGCAGCCGCGCCGCCTCGAGGAACGTGTCAGGCGCGGGCTTGCCGCGCAGGTGGGCGGCCTCGGCCACCTGGTGGTCGACCCTGACCTCGAACAGGCCGTCCACGCCCGCCGCCTTGAGCACCGCCTCGGTGTTGGCGCTCGACGACACGATCGCGGTGCGCAGCCCCGCCTCGCGCACCGCGTTGACGTAGCGGACCGAGCCCTCGTAGGCCTGCACGCCGTCGCGCTCGATCACCTGCTGGATGAGCTCGTTCTTCTTGTTGCTCAGGCCCCAGATCGTGGGCGTTCCCGCGGGGTCAGACTCCTCCCCCATCGGGAGCTCGATCCCGCGGGACTCAAGGAAGGACGCCGTGCCCTCAAGGCGCGGCTTCCCGTCGACGTACTGCTCGTAGTCAGCGACCGGGTCGAAGGGGACGAAGGGCTGGTCGTGCGACTGCGGACCAGTCACGCAGGAACGCGTCGAACATCTCCTTCCAGGCCGCGTCGTGCACCTTCGCGGTCTGGGTGATTACCCCGTCCATGTCGAACAGGCAGGCGGTTATCGCCTCGGGCAGGCCTAGCACGTCAGCCTCGCTTGCTCCGCCACGAAGAGCTGGCGGGCGGATGGTGATTTAGCCGGAAAAGCCCGGCTTGCCGTTATCGTCGGGCAGTTCGAGGTCACTCTTCGCCAGCTCCTCGATGTTGACGTCCTTGAAGGTCACTACCCGCACGTTCTTGACGAACCGTGCGGGGCGGTACATGTCCCATACCCAAGCGTCATGCATTGTTACTTCGAAGAAAACCTCGCCGTTGTCTGCGGCGCGTACCTTGAGGTCCACGTCGTTCGTCAGGTAGAACCGGCGCTCGGTCTCCACGACGTGGGTGAACAGGCCGACAACGTCGCGGTACTCACGGTAGAGCTGTAGCTCCATCTCCGCTTCGTACTTCTCCAGGTCTTCCGCGCTCATGTCACCTATTCTCCCTCCCCCAGCCCGTCACCAGGTACGCACCTGAAGGAACGGCGGTGCACCGGGGACGGCCCGTGCTCGGCCAGTGCCCGCTGGTGCTCGCTCGGTTACATACCCCTTGTGACGGCAGAAGCCATATACCGGATAACGCTCATCGAGCTCGCGCATCATCCGGTCCCTCGTCACCTTGGCCACGATCGACGCGGCCGCGACGCTCGCCGCCACCCGGTCGCCCTTCCACATCGCCAGGGCCGGCGTGCCGAGTCCCTGGACGGGGAAGCCGTCCGTCAGCACGTACCCGGGCCGCCTGCGCAGTCCCGCGCACGCCCGGCGCATGCCCGCGACGTTGCACACGTGCAGCCCGAGTGCGTCGATGTCGGTGTGCGGGATCGTGGTGACGTGCCAGTCGAGCGCGTGCTTGACGATGTTCGCGTAGGCGTCCTCCCGGGCGGCGGGGCTGAGCAGCTTGGAGTCGGCGAGGGCGCCGACGCGCTTGATCGCGGTCCTGTCGAGGACGACCGCCGCGACCACGAGCGGCCCGGCGCACGCGCCGCGGCCCGCCTCATCGATGCCCGCGACGGGAGCGAGGCCGGCCCGCGCGAGCGCGTGCTCATACGCGGCGAGCCCGGCGTCTCGCCGCGGCGTGTAGGAGGGAGCAGCCATCACAGGCAGCGTACGCCAACCGCGCTATGAGCGTCGCTCACGTCGAGACTTTAGGCGCCGGCGGGCCCTGCGCTGTAGCCAGGTGATCGGGACCGCGCCGGCGAAGCCGAGGGCGAGCGGCAGCGGTGAGGCCGCGGCGCGGACCGGGGTGCCGTTGTCGAGCGCCGCATCCAGTGCGGCGGCTGAGCCGCCGGCCGCCGCGTTCGAGGCGTTCAGTTTCGGCTGCTCGAAGGTCGCGGGGATGTTGAGGAAGCCCCACCGGCTCGGCGGCCAGATGATCACGAAGGCGCGGCCGAGGACGGCGCTCTCCGGGATGGTCCCGCCGCCGGGGTCGCCCATGTGGCCGCGGGAGTCGTAGGAGACCAGGCGGTGGTCGCCCATCACCCACAGGCGCCCGGCCGGAACCGTGATGCTGAACTTCTGGGTGGACGGCGCGTTGCCCGGATACAGGTAGGAGCTCTCGCTGAGCGGTACGCCGTTGACGGTGACCTGGCCCGCGGCGTTGCAGCAGGCCACGTGGTCGCCCGGCAGGCCGATCACCCGCTTGATGTAGATGGAGGAGTCGTGGCTGACGCCCACGAGGCCCTCAAGCTCGTCGATCGCCTTGCTGAAGATGTTGGTGCTGGCCGTCGGGTTGTCGAAGTCCCATGACCCGCTGCCGTCGAACACGATGATGTCGCCGCGGTCGATCGACCGCAGGTGGTAGACGACCTTGTTGATGAGCACCCGGTCGCCGATTTCGAGTGTGTTCTCCATCGAGGCGGACGGGATGAAGAAGGCCTGGATCGCGAAGGTCTTGATGACGAGCGCGAGCACGAGCGCGACGACGACGAGCACGGGAAGCTCGCGCCAGAAGCTGCGGCGCCGCTTGCCGCCCTTGCCGCCTTTGGGGCCGTTGCCGCCGTTGGCGCCGTTGGCGGGCGCGGCGGGATCATCCGTGCCTTCCGCGTCACCGTCGTCCGCGGCGCCGGTGCCGTCACCCCCGGGGTTTCTTGCCCCGTTTGGTCCCGGGATCGAGCCGAGGCCAGGGATCGCCTGGGTGTCATCCAGATCGGGCACCGGGTCGGCCGGGCCCCACGGCGGCGACCCAGAACCATCCCCGTTCATCCCCGCTCCCCTGTTCGCGCGCCGGGCAGCGCCGTCATCCCTCATCACAGTGAGCGTATCGTCCCTTCAGGGCAGCCGATCGCGCCGCCTTAGGCAAGGGTCACCGCGGCCTCAGTCGTCTTCCGGTGGGACGACCCCCCTGGCCCTCCGGCGCCCGGCGCCCGGCCTGCGCCGGCGACGCCAGGTGAGGACCGCCGCGCCCGCGATAGCGGTACCGCCTGCGACGGTGGCGGGCGGCGCGGTCGCGACCGCCGCGGCGGCGCTGAGCCCCGCCTGCTCGAAGGTATTCGGGATGGGGAGGTCGGAGACGCGCGAGAGCGGCCAGATGATCAAGAACGCCCGGCCCACGACGGCGCTTTCCGGGATGGTCCCGTCACCGGGGTCGTTGGTGCGGAAGCGGGAGTCGTCGGAGTCCCCCCGGTTGTCCCCCATCACCCACAGCCGCCCCGCCGGGACGGTGATGTCGAACCGCACCTCGGAGGGCGCGTCTCCCGGGTAGACGTAGGACTTCTCGGACAGCGGCACGCCGTTGACCGTCACCTGGCCCTGGGCGTTGCAGCAGGCCACATGGTCACCGGGCACGCCGATCACGCGCTTGATGTAGTCGGTGTCCGGCCCGGCGATGCCGACCAGGTTCGTCGCGTCGCCCCAGATCCCCGCGAACCAGTTGCTTGGCGGCTGAGCAGGCGGGTCCCACGACCCGGCACCGCCGAACACCACGATGTCGCCGCGGGCGATGGGCCGGAAGTTGTAGACGATCTTGCTGACCAGGATCCGGTCACCGGGCAGCAGGGTGTTCTCCATCGACCCGGAGGGGATGGAGAACACCTGCACGACGAACGCCTTCAGCAGGATCGTCAGCGCCAGCGCCGCGACCACGATCACCGCGAGATCGCGCCAGAAGTGCCGCTTCCGCCGCTTGGCGTTCTCCGGCTCCTTGGCGTTCTCCGGCTTTTCCGCGCTGTCGGCGGCAGGCGCCTGCTCGGCATCCGCCGTTGCGTCTGGCTGCGCGCCTGGGTCGGCACCCGGGTCAGGGGCCATCCGAGATCAGCTCGTCAGCTTGATCGGCTCGTTCGCCGATCAGCTGGCGGCGGTCTCCCGCCGCTCCTTGATCCTGGCCGCCTTACCGCGCAGGTCACGCAGGTAGTACAGCTTGGCACGGCGGACGCGGCCGCGGGTGACCGCCTCGATCTTGTCGATCGACGGGCTGTGCACCGGGAAGGTGCGCTCCACGCCCACGCCGTAGCTCACCTTGCGCACGGTGAAGGTCTCCCGCAGGCCGCCGCCCTGGCGCCGGATCACGACACCCTGGAAGACCTGAATGCGGGAGCGGTTGCCTTCCGTCACCTTGACGTGCACCTTCAGGGTGTCACCGGGTCGGAAGTCCGGGACGTCAGCCCGGATCTGGGCCTGCTCAAGCTCGGCGATCGCGGTGTGCATGATGGATGTTTCCTCAGTCCTGGTCGGAATGCGCGGCAGCGCGCATCCGGGTGGAAGCCTGCGTTAGCCAGGGAAACACCCCGGCAGGGTCAACGCCCGAACGGGCAGCGCTCTTCAGTGTGCCATATTTTCTGTGTCAACCGGAAAACCAACGTCAGCTAGCACCTGACGATCCCGCTTGTCGAGGCCGTCGGGTGCCGTCGCTAGACGGCGAATCAGGTCTGGCCGGTTGACAGCGGTACGGCGCAGCGACTCATCCCGCTGCCAGCGCGCGATCGCCCGGTGATTGCCCGACAATAGTACGTCAGGTACGTCGCGCTCGCGCCACGTTCTCGGCCGGGTGTAGACGGGGCCCTCGAGCAGGCCGGCTCATCGCTCCACCGGTGCCGCCGAACGAGTCGTCGCGGTTTGACTGCTCGTTCCCGAGCACGCCCGGCAGGAGACGGCAGACCGCTTCGACGATCACGGCGACGGCCGCCTCTCCCCCGGCAAGCACGTAATCCCCGATGCTGACCTCGTCGACGGGCATGCTCGCGCTGGCGTCGGCGACCACCCGCGAGTCGATTCCCTCATACCGCCCGCAGGCGAACACGAGATGCGCCTCCCGGGCGTAGCCGGCCGCCATCTCCTGGGTGAAGGGCGTGCCGGACGGCGTGGGCACGATGAGGCGCGCCGGGGCTTCCGCGCCGGCCGTCACCGCGTCGAGGGCGTCGCCCCAGACGTCGGGCTTCATCACCATGCCAGGACCTCCCCCGAAGGGAGTGTCATCGACCGTGTGATGCACGTCGGTCGTCCAGGAGCGAAGGTCGTGCACGCGGAAGTCGATGTCACCGCGCCCGGCGGCCTTCCCGATCAGCGAGACGCCGAGGGGCCCGGACTCCCCGACCCTGCCGTCCGCGCCGACGGGGCCGAAGTAATCAGGGAAAATGGTGACAATATCGATCCGCACGTTAACCCCTCCGGGCATGGATGTGCGATCGGTGTCGTCAGAGCGACAGCAACGGCACATCCACGCGGCATCAACTCACGCTTCTTCGAGGTTCAGGAGGCCCTCGGGAGGGTTGATGACCAAGAAGCCCGACTTCACGTCTACGTCGGGGACGAGCGGCTTGACGAACGGGACCATGAACTCGCGCCCGTCCGGCGACTTGATCACCAGGACGTCCTGGCCCGAGTGCAGCACGTCGTCCACGGTGCCGACGTGCGTGCCGTCGGCCGTGCGGACGGACAGGCCGACAAGGTCGGCGTCGCGGAACTCGTCAGGGTCCGCTGGCGGCGCGATCGTGGCGGAGTCCACCGTCAGCCAGGTGCCGCGCAGTTCGGCCGCGGCGTCCCGGTCGCTGACGCCCTCGAACCGGACGAGGAGCTCGCCTGAGTGCCATTTACTGACCGCCACGGTGAGCGGGCCGGCCTCGGCGGGGTCGGTGTCCAGCCGCGAGCCACGCGCGAACCGAAGTTCTGGCTCGTCGGTCCGGACACCGACCACAACATCGCCCCGAATCCCGTGCGGACGGCCGATACGGCCGACGGTTACCTGCACGGGAATTACCTAACCTCGCCGGTCTCCAGCAGGTCGATGCGGACGTGCCTGTTCCCGGCAAGGGAGCCGAGCACGGTCCGCAGCGCCCGGGCGGTCCGGCCGCCCCTGCCGATGACCTTGCCCAGGTCATCGGGGTGGACGCGGACTTCGAGTACGTTGCCCCGGCGGAGCATCCGGCTCGCGACGCGGACGTCGTCCGGGTGCGAGACGATGCCCCTGACCAGGTGCTCGAGGGCCTCCTCAAGCACCTTAGGCCTCGGCGGACTCGGCCGGAGCGACCTCGGCGGCGGGCGCCTCGGCGGACTCGGCGACCGCGGCCTCCGCAGGCGCGGCCTCCGCAGGCGCGGCCTCAGCGACCACAGCCTCAGCCGGAGCGGCCTCGGCGGGCGCGGCCGCGGCGCGGCCTCAGCCGGAGCGGCCTCAGCGGGCGCGGCCTCAACGGGCTCGGCCTTCTTCGCGTCCCGCTTCCCGGACCTGGCCGGCTTGGCGGCGGCCTTGGCCTCCTTCGTCGCGAGGGACTCCTTGACGAGTTCCTCGTAACGGTCCTTCTTGTCGGCCTTCGACTCGCCGGTCTTGAGCGTGCCTTCCGCACCGGGCAGGCCCTTGAACTTCTGCCAGTCACCGGTGACGGTCAGCAGGTGCTGGACCTGCTCGGTCGGCTGCGCGCCAACCGAGAGCCAGTACTGCACGCGCTCGGAGTTGATCTCGATGAGCGACGGCTCAAGTTTCGGGTGGTACTTGCCGATCTCCTCGATGGCACGCCCGTCGCGCTTGGTGCGCGAGTCGGCGACGACAACCCGGTAATACGGTTCCCGGATCTTACCCAGGCGCTTCAGTCTGATCTTGACAGCCACGGCTGTGCTCTTCTCCCACGAGGTAGGTACGTGTGTCGGGCACCCGCCAGCGGGGAATGGGCCGGCCGGACCGAGCGAGTATCGCCGGGCCGGGCGGACGGGTAGAGGGCGCCACACGGCCAAGCGTCAAGAAGCCAGTATAGGGGCTGCCAGCGGCCGTTCGCTCGCCGAGCCGGACACCGGAACGCGGCGATCCGTTTCCCACGGGAAACTTCGAAGTTAACTCAAGGTAACCGCTGAGGTCATGGTCAACGCAGTCTGATATGGAACAATATCCTGTTTCGATCTCCATGAAACAGTTGCATAACGCGCTGCGACTTCTGCTGCGACCACGCACAGACTGTGACAACCTTCACTCGCACAAGAGCCACATACAGGCACGTTTCACAACGTAAGGGACCGGGGTGCTGTTATTCTCTGATCCCTACGGTGAGGGGTTTCACACTCACCGTCACCTCGGTAACCCTGAGTGACCGAGCTTCCTGTCGTGGCCATGTGTCTGCCGACGGGTGCGCACTTATACAAGGAGAGATCCACACCATGACTGACCAGACTGCCCAGCCGGACAGCACCGACAACCAGCCCACCGCTGGCCGCGTCTCCCGACGCAGCCTGTTCCGCGCGGCAGGCGTCGGCGCGGCCGTCGTGGGCGGCGGCGCCCTTCTTGAGGCCTGCAGCTCGGGTATCCAGGGTGCCTCGTCCTCTTCCTCGGCTTCCTCGTCGACGGGCACCGGGAGCACCTCAGGCGGCGGGACGAGCAAGGAAATCACGATCGGCTGGATCCACCCGGTGACCGGCTCGCTGGCCGGCTTCGGCTACCCCGACAACTGGGTCACCCAGCAGGTCATGGCGACGTCGCAGTTCAAGAACGGGATCAAGATCGGCGGCTCGACCTACAAGGTCAACATCAAGTCGTACGACTCGCAGTCGAGCGTGACCAAGGCAGGGACGCTGGCCAAGCAGGCCATCCAGCAGGACAACGTCGACCTGCTGTTCGCCTCCTCCACCCCGGAGACGGTGAACGCGGTCGCCTCGCAGGCAGAGACCCTCGGCACCCCGCTGATCTGCTCCAACATCCCGTGGGAGTCCTGGTACGTGAACTTGGGCGGCAACCCGCAGAAGCCGACGCTGAAGCCCAAGTGGACCGTGATGTACTTCCTCGGCGCCGAGCACCTGGCGCTGTGCTTCAAGCCGATGTGGGACCGCATCGGCGAGAAGTACGGCAACAACCACAAGGTCGCCGCCGCGTTCCCTAACGACGCCGACGGCAACGCGTTCCGCGCCGTCTTCCCGCAGGTCCTCGGGCCGATGGGCTACACCCTCGACCTGTCGACGGCCTACCCCGACGGGCTGACCAACTACACGTCGATGATCAGCCAGTTCAAGAACCACGGCGACGACTTCTTCACCAACGTCCCGCTGCCGCCCGACTTCGCCACCATGTGGACCCAGGCGCTGCAGCAGGGCTTCAAGCCCAAGCTCGCCACCGTCGCCAAGGTCCTGCTGTTCCCCCAGGACGCCTACGCCATGGGCTCGAAGGTCTACAACATCGCCACCGACTCCTGGTGGGTGCCTGAGCTGCCGTGGACCTCCTCCCTGAACCAGCAGTCGTGCATGGACCTGGCGAACGCCTACACCGCCGCCGGCCTGGGCCAGCCGAACGCGAACATCTCGAACTACACGCTCTTCGAGATCGCCTACGCGGCGCTCACTCAGGTGAACGACCCGCACAACAAGCAGGAGCTCGCGGACGCGCTGTTCAAGGTCAAGCTGGCGGAGGCGGTGGCCGGCCCCGTCGACTACACCTCCACCAACACCAAGACGAACCCCGCGCCCGGCGTCGCGATCACCCCGCCGGTCGGCATCCAGTGGCAGAAGGGGACCAAGTACGCGCTTGAGGCCAAGGTGGTCGACAACACCCTGCAGCCGAACGCAAAGATCACCGGCGACCTGCTGCCAACTTTCTGCTAAATCCGGACAATCAGGAAGCATGACTAGTCCACTCGTTGAGCTCGACTATGAGCGGAATCGTCATGCGGCATGTTCCAAATATTAGAACGCCGTATTGACATTCGGACACCGCATCCCAGAATCGGAACATGCTCCCCGTGGGCTGGCAGCTCCATCTGCCGTAACGGCATCCACCTCACGAACCCACCCGTAATTCGCGACGGCTATTGAGGCATTTGAAATACCGACGTCGTCCCGGCAGGAATCGGTTCGCTTCGTGCCGGCATGCTAACCGAGAGGTTCACATAGGAAGCATGACTAGTCCACTCCTTGAGCTCGACCACGTGACGAAGCGGTTCGGCCGCGTCGTCATCGCGGAAGATCTCAGTTTCTCGGTTAGCGCCGGGGAAACCGTCGGGATCGTGGGGCCGAACGGGGCTGGCAAGACCAGCCTGTTCGGCCTCATCTCCGGCGATCTGTCCCCGGGCGCCGGCCAGGTCAGCTTCGCCGGGAGGAACATCACCCGGCTGGACTCGGCCGCCCGCTGCCGCCTCGGCATCGGCCGGACCTACCAGGTGCCGCGTCCCTTCACGGACATGACCGTGTTCGAGAACGCGCTTGTCGCCGCCCAGCAGGGCGGCGGCCTGCGCCGCAAGGCCAGCTACGCGGCGGCCGCGGCAGCGCTGGAGCGGACGGGGATAGCCGGCGAGGCGAACGTGCCCGCCGGCCGTCTCGGCCTGCTCGCCCGCAAGCGCCTGGAGATCGCCCGCGCGCTCGCCACCGGGCCGCAGCTGCTGCTGCTCGACGAGGTCGCCGGCGGCCTCACCGACCCCGAGGTCACCGTCCTGGTGGAGATCGTCCGCGGCATCAACGCCGAGGGAATCGCGGTGATCTGGATCGAGCACGTCGTCCGGGCGCTGACCTCCCTGGTGTCCCGGATGACGTGCCTGTACGGCGGGGAGTTCATCGGCGACGGCACGCCCGCCGAGGTCATGTCCAACCCTCGGGTCCGCGAGGTCTACCTCGGCAGCGACGTCGACGCCTCGACGATCGCGGCCGTGCTTGAAGGGGACGCGCAATGAGTAGCCGCGGTTATCCCCCGGGGGGGCAGCCTCCAAGCACGGGGGGCTCCCGCCCCCCGTCCCCCCTGGCCCCAGTACCCCCCGAGGGCCTGCCTGATGGAAGGCAAAGGCATCAGGCAGGCGGCGGCGCGCCGCTGCTTGAGGTGCGCGACCTCGTGGTGCACCACGGCCAGCTCCGTGCGCTGTCCGGCATCTCGCTCACCGTCTACCCCGGCGAGGTCTACGCCCTGATCGGTGCCAACGGCGCGGGCAAGTCCACGCTGCTGCGCACCATCGCGGGCCTGCACCACCCGACCTCGGGCTCGGTCAGCTACGACGGCCGGGACGTGACCGGGATGCGCCCGGAGAAGCGCGCCACCGCGGGGATCGTGATGGTCCCCGAGGGCCGGCGGCTGTTCCCGTCGCTGACCCTGGAAGAGAACCTCAAGGTCGGCGGGTCATACGCCCGCAAGGGGCCGTGGAACATCGACCGCGTTTACGAGCTGTTCCCGTGGATGACGGAGCGGCGCGGTCAGAAGACCGCGCAGATGTCCGGTGGCGAGCAGCAGTCCGTCGCGATCGGCCGCGCGCTCGTCGCCAATCCCCGGATGCTGCTGCTCGACGAGCTGTCCCTCGGCCTGGCGCCGGTGATCGTGCAGCGGATCTACGCCATGCTGCCGCAGGTCCTCGAGTCCGGCATCACCGTGCTGCTCGTCGAGCAGGACGTCAGCCAGGCGCTGCGCGTCGCGACGCACCTGCAGTGCCTGCTTGAGGGGCACACCACGCTTGAGGGCACGCCCGCGGAGGTCACCAGGGAGCAGGTCGAGGACGCCTACTTCGGCGCCGGGCCTGTTACCCAAGCGGAACTGTCACCGCACACCCCCCCGGACCCTGACGGGCAGAGGAGCGATGCGTAATGGCCTGGGTTAACGCCATCATCCAGGGCGTGCTGACCGGCGGCCTGTACGCGCTGTTCGCGTGCGGGTTGTCCCTGCTGTTCGGTGTCATGAAGGTGGTCAACCTGGCGCACGGCGACCTCGCCGTTGTCGCGGGGTACATCGGCGTCGGGATCATCGCGGTCAGCCACGTGCCTGTCCTCTGGTCGATTCCCATCGTCGTCGTGCTGATGGCGGTGCTCGGCTACGTGCTGCAGCGGTCCCTGCTGCAAGCCTCGATCAGCCGGGGTGAGCTCACCACGCTGATCGTTACCTTCGGCCTGTCGATCATCATCGAGAACGGCCTGCAGCAGTTCTTCACCGCCAACAGCCGGGGCCTCGGCGTCGGCGACTCATTCGTCACCGCGTCCTTCTCGATCGGGTCGCAGATCACCATCGCCTGGCTCAACCTCGGGCATCTTCGTGCTCGCGGTCGTCGTCCTGCTCGGCCTGCAGCAGTTCATGACGCGGTCGAAGTACGGCCGGCTGATCCGGGCCGTCGCCGACGACCGGGAGGCCGCGCAGCTGTCCGGGGCGGACTACCGGCACGTGTTCGGCATCGCGGCCGCGATCGCCTTCGGCACGGTGGCGATCGCCGGCATCTGCGACGGGATGATCACCACGCTCAGCCCGACCATCGGCACCGACACGATCCTGCTGTTCGCCTTCGCCTCGGTGGTCATCGGCGGCCTCGGGTCGCTGTGGGGCACCCTGCTCGGCGGCATCGTCCTCGGGGTCGCTCAGGCGATTGGCGCGCAGATACAACCCGTCGTACGAGCAGCTCGCCGGGTACGCGGTCTTCCTGCTCGTCCTCGTCGTCCGGCCGCAGGGGCTTACCAGCCGAGGGGCTCAGTCATGACAGAGACCGCGAAGACCAGCTTCCGTTCGGAAGAAAAGTCATGTGAAAGTAACCCGCTCGCGCAGGAACGTGGCCTGGAGCGGCATCGGCGCGCTCGTCGTGGTCGTCGCGCTGTTCGCTGTTCCCCTACTACGTGGGGCCCGGCACCACCGGCATCATGGTGCAGGGGCTGATCGTGCTCACGCTGGCCTCGATGTGGAACCTGCTCGCCGGGTACGCGGGCCTCGTCTCCGTCGGGCAGCAGGCGTTCTTCGGGCTCGGCGCGTACTTCGTGCTGATCCCGGCGATGCACGGCGTCACGCCGTGGGCCGGGCTGTTCATCGCGGCGATCGGCGCCGCGGTCTGCGCGGTGCCGCTGTGGTGGCTGGTCGCCCGGCTGCGCCTCGGCTACTTCGCCATCGCGACCTGGGTGCTCGCCTCGGTGGTCATGCTCGTGATCGAGCAGATCTCCTCCATCGGCGGCGGCACCGGCATGCCGCTGCCCGGGCTTACCGGCATGGACCCGGCGGTGCTCACCGCCTACACCTACTGGGCGGCGCTCATCGTCGCGGTGCTCGCCATCGGCGGCGTGTACCTGCTGCTGCGGTCGAAGGTCGGGCTCACGCTCACCGCGATCCGTGACGACGAGCGGGCGGCACGGTCCTCCGGCGTGCGGGTCGGCCTGGCGCGGATGGGCGTCTTCATCGCCGCCGCCGCCGGGTGCGGCGCGGCCGGCGGCGTGCTCGCCATCGAGCAGCTTCAGGTGGTGCCGGGGACGTCGGGCGGCGTGTTCAGCGTGCAGTGGACCGCCGAGATGGCGTTCGCGGTGATCATCGGCGGCATCGGCACCATCGAGGGGCCGATCCTCGGCACGATCGTCTACATGGTGCTGCAGCAGACGCTGCAGTCCTACAACGCCTGGTACCTGATCGTCCTTGGCATCGTGGCCATCGCGATCGCGCTGTTCGCGCGGCGCGGGCTGTGGGGGACGGTCGACGAGCGCTTCAACATCCGGCTCTTCCCCGTCGGGTATCACCTGTGGGCACCGGGCGAGTCGCGGCGTCGGCGGCGTCCCGCCGTGCCCGCCGCTTCGTAACTCGCTTCACGCAATGGCCTGTGCGGCCGGATTTTGCCCCGGCCGCGCAGGCCATGCCCTTGCGTCCCACGACGGGCAGCGTGCGCTACTTCGAAAGCTTTCGGCAATTGCCGATATATTTCGACTCGATGATTGCCGCAAAGACTCGATAACGCCCTCTTCTTTGCCGACCGGCACGACCGGCACCTTATCCGGTTCCGTCGAAAGTCCTGCATCCATCGAGGCTCCCGTGCAGTATTCATCGAAAGTATTCGTTACCGAAACATTTCCGAAACTCATTGACCGCTAATAGGGCCGGATCAATACTGACGCCAATGACGGCCCTCCGGGGCCGTCCGCCGGACCGCTTAACGCGATCCGGTCCACCCGGTCGACGACGACCCCGCCCTTAGGAGGACGCCGTACATGAACGGTCCCCCCGCCCTCACCGAAGCCGGCCGCAACGGCCGCCGGCGCAGCCGGTTGCGGCTGCTCCTCGTCGCCTGCGCGGCAATGCTGGCCGCGGCCCGGCGACGGTGGCCGTCGCCCGGCACCGCGCACGCCGCCATCTGCTCGAACCAGACCGGCACGAACAACGGCTACTACTACCAGATGTGGAGCAACGGCCAGGGGTCTGCCTGCATCAACGTCGGCTCCGGCGGCAACCAGCTACTCCACGCACTGGAGCGGCATCGGCGACTTCGTCGCCGGCGTCGGCTGGCAGCCGGGCAGCAACCAGACGGTCAGCTTCAGCGGAAGCATGAGCGCCAGCGGCGGCACCGCGCTGGCCTCCCTCTACGGCTGGTCCACCAACCCGCTCGTCGAGTACTACGTCATCGAGGACGACCAGGGCGGCAGCCCCTCGCTGGGCACCTTCATGGGCACCACGACCAGCGATGGCGCCACTTACAACCTCTACGAGCACCAGCAGGTCAACCAGCCCTGCATTACGGGCAACAGCTGCACCTTCGAGCAGTACCTGGCAATCCGGCAGGGAAACACCACCAGCGGGACCATCACCACGCAGAACTTCTTCAACGCGTGGGCCAGCCACGGGATGAACCTCGGCTCGCTCAACTACCAGATCTTCGCGACCGAGGCCTGGGGCGGCGGCAGTGGTAGCTCCAACTTCACCGTCAGCCACGGCTCATCCGGCGGCGGTGGCGGCGGCGGCGGTGGCGGCGGTGGCGGCGGCTCCGGCGGCTGCACGGCCACGCTGTCGGCAGGCACGATCGGCAGCAACTGGTACAACCTCAACGTCGCGGTCTCCGGCTCGAACACCTGGACCGTGACGGTGAACATGGTCGCGCCGTCCGTGGTCTACTCGACCTGGAACGTCAACGCCACCTGGCCCAGCCAGTACGTCATGAAAGCCACGCCCAACGGCAGTGGCAACAACTGGGGCTTCACGGTCTCCACCAATGGGACATGGACCTGGCCCTCGATCTCCTGTAGTACCGGCTAACCAGGGAAGGTCACCTCTGGTGGCCTTCCCCTGGACAGGCCCCGGCTCGCGGTTACATGGACTGCGAGCCGGGGCCGCCACCTGGGGTCCGGCCAGCCGCCCCGGTCGCGTGCACCCGCGCCGGCGCGACTCCAACGGACACCCTTGGCCGGCACGGTCACCACCACTAACGCGACTCCGGGTACGACCTGGCCAGCCGATTCACAGGTCGAGGGCGATCCCCCGGTGGGCCGCGAAGCGGTCGAAGACGGGCACGGGGAGCGTGGCGACAACCGCTTCCGGCGTATGGCCTGACGGGTTGTGGAAGGTGACCAGGCCGCCGGCCTGCCCGGTTACCAGCACCAGGTGGCCGCCGCTCCCTGGCGGGTCATTCCGGGGCCGCCGGATCTCCGGGTGCACCGAAGCGATCACCAGCCGTCCCTGGCCCAGTTCCGTCATCAGCCTGGCGGGATCCAGGTCCGTGATCACATCGGCCCGCAGCCCGTGCCTATCCCGGGCGTACTCGGCGAAGGGCCGGTAGATGAGCCCCCGCGGTCGGTCCGGCTCGTCGGTGTACCCGCCGTACTCCATGCAGCCGACGGCGAGCTCGTACAAGGTCGGCGCGGCCCCGTCCCGGGCGAGCAGCGCCATCCGGAAGCACGTCATCCCGCACCAGCGTGCACACCACGCCGCGTACGTCTCCCGGTCCGGCGCGCCGGTTTCCCGCCAGCGCGGGTCCTCGGCCCGGGGGTGCCCTCCGTAGGCGATGCCCGCGATAAGCGACGGGGACGCGTACTGCGTGATCCAGGGAACGGGGCGCCGCATGCCGACCAATGTATTAGGGCGGCGTCCCGGGCCTGGCCGAGATCAGGTCACCCGTCAAGGGGGATGCCGGCGGTCAATGATGGCGCTGAACTTAAAGCCTCACCCAGCCGTGGGACGGCGACTCGCCCGTTCTGCACTGATAGCAGGAGGATCTGTGAGTACTGACACGCCCGTCCTCGACACAATCGTGGACATCACGACCGCCTCGATTGAGCACAATTCCGTTTCGCCGCGCGATTTCATGCTCGCGAGGCTGGCGGCCCTGATCGCGATGGACGCCCCGCCTGCCTCCTACCTGGCCAACGCCTCGGCGGTAGAGCGGGCTGGGCTGACCTCCGCGGACATCGAGGGCGTCATGATCGCCGTCGCGCCAGTTGTGGGCACGCCCCGGGTGGTGTCGGCAGCTGGCCATATTCTCCGGGCTCTCGGTATGGCGATCGCCGTGGGTGACGCCGAGATGGGTGACCAAGCCAGCGTGTAGCACCCCGGCCAAGGGGCCTGGCGCGTGGTCAGGCGGGCTGCCACAGCTCGACTCGGTTGCCCTCAGGATCGGTGACCCAGCCGAACCGGCCGACGCCCTCCATGTCCTGCGTTTCGTGGGCCACGTCCGCTCCCTGGGCGCGCAACTGCGCCAGCATCGCGTCCAGGTCGCGGACCCGGAAGTTGAGCATGGCCTGCTGGGCGCGGGACCCGAAGTAATCGGTCCCGGACTCGAACGTCGCGAACACCGTCGGCCCGGCTTCCTGGCGCCACAGGCCGTTCTCATCGGCGTCCAGGCCCAGGCAATCGCGGTACCACGCGCCCAGGGCCGCCGGGTCGGCGGCCCGCATGAAGTACCCGCCGATTCCTAGCACACGTTCCATGCCGTCATCTTGCCAGGACTGCGACCGGGCGGGCGGGCACCACGCCATCGCCCGCTTCACAGCTCCCGTCCCAATCGCGGGGGAACGAAGGCGACTGATTCCTGGCCGGGAACGAACCGCAGCCGCCCGGAGTACCGGATCAGCACTACTGCGACGTCACTGCCTCTTCTCGCTGCCGCGCACGCCTCCCCTGGCTATTTTCCTGATCCGTCCGGAATCGGTGTCCGGGTCGTCGGCATTCGGGCCGAGGGGGCCGAGGTCAGCGGCGCCCAGGTCGTTGTCGCCGATTATCTCGAACTCGCCCTCGTCCGGCTCGTCCGGACTGGCGCCGCCATCGCCGGTCGGCTGCCCGACGGGCTGGCGTGGCCATGCATCTTGCTTGTGTGCTGGCTGGCGGGCCTGCGTGTCGGCGACGTCTTCTTCTCGGGACTTCGCATGCGGGTCATGCCTTGCCGCGTTCTGGCTCATGACTTCCCTCCGCTGCCGGCTGTCTGCAGAGCCGACTCGGTTTACCTGCCCCGGTCCGACTGCGCCTTAACAGTAAGAATGGGAGTTTTGCGAGCGAGGCTGGTCCCCGGACCGGGCCAGGCCCGGCACCAGGTGGTCTCCCGCATCCACGCTTGCGGCGACAATGGTCAACATGCTGCTCACTGAACTGGCTGGTGTGTCGCGGACTGTCTCCCAGACGTCGGCGCGGCTCGCCAAGGTCGCGGCGCTTGCCGACGCGTTGCGGTCCGCCGCGCCTGCCGAAGTTCCCGTTGTCGTGGCTTACCTGTCCGGGGAACTGCCGCAGCGGCAGATCGGGGTTGGGTGGGCGGCGCTGCGGTCGGTGCCGGCTGCCCGCCGAGGCGTCGTCATTGACCGTTCTCGCCGTGGATAAGGCGTTTTCGCAGATTGGGGCCGTCGCGGGCAAGGGGTCCGCGGCTGAGCGGAAACGGCTCGTCGCGGAGTTGTTCGCCGTCGCGACCGCTGACGAGCAGTACTTTCTCGTGCGGCTGCTTTCCGGCGAACTGCGGCAGGGGGCGCTTGACGGGGTGATGACCGATGCTGTCGCCAAGGCCGCCGAGGTGCCAGGCGCCGAGGTGCGGCGGGCGGTCATGCTCAGCGGCTCGCTGGCGATGGCGGCGCAGGCCGCGCTTGTCGGTGGGAGCGACGCACTGCGGGAGTTCGGCTTGCAGGTTGGGCGGCCGCTTAAGCCGATGCTGGCAAGCAGCGAGGCGTCGATCGACGAAGCGCTCGGCAGGATCGACGGCGCGGCGGCGGTCGAGTGGAAGCTCGACGGCATCCGGGTGCAGGCGCACATCGCGGACGGCAAGGTGCGGCTGTTTACCAGGTCGCTCGATGACATCACCGACCGGCTGCCCGAGGTCGTGACGGCCCTGGCGGCGCTCCCCGTACACGACGCCGTCTTCGACGGGGAACTGATCGCGCTGCGGGCGGACGGGCGACCTTACGCCTTCCAGGACACCGCGTCACGGGCGGCGAGCGAGGTCGACGCGCCCAGTGCTACAAGACAGAGGGCTGGAACCGTGCCGCTGTCGGTGTTCCTCTTCGACGCGCTGCACCTCAACGGCACCGACCTGATCGACCTGCCAGACGCCGAGCGACACGCCGCGCTCGCCTCCGTGGTGCCAGCGGCGATGCTCATGCCACGGCTGGTCACGGACGATCCAGGGGAGGCGACGGCGTTCTTCCAAGACGCCGTCGCTCTGGGTCATGAAGGCGTCGTGGTGAAGTCCCTGACGACGCCCTATGCCGCGGGAAGACGGGGCGCCGGCTGGATCAAGGTGAAGCCGCGGCACACCCTGGACCTGGTCGTGCTAGCCGTCGAATGGGGTCACGGCCGCCGGAACGGCTGGCTGTCCAATCTCCACCTCGGCGCCCGCGACCCGGAAACAGGCGGCTGGGTCATGCTGGGCAAGACCTTCAAGGGCCTCACCGACGAGATGCTGACCTGGCAGACAGAGAAATTGCTGGCGCTGGAGGACCGCCGCGACGACTGGACCGTTTACGTCCATCCGGAGCTGGTCGTAGAGATCGCCTTCGACGGCGTCCAGCGCTCCCCGCGATACCCGGGCGGTGTCGCGTTGAGGTTCGCCCGGGTACTGCGTTACCGCGAGGACAAGCCGGCAACGGAAGCCGACACGATAGACGCGGTGACGGCGCTAGCGCCGCCCGCCGACTGAAAGAAGCGCCGGGCGCGATCATGAAGAATTTCCTTTTCGTGGAAATTCCGCAGCGAACCCGAATTTCCGCGATCATGGGCCAGGACGCGGTTTTATTCGGTGCACGAAGCTCGTCGAGCACGTAGACCCGGTCTTGTATCCCTTCGGCGACGACCGTGACCTTGCCCGCGAGAGTCACGCTTGTAGTTCTTGGTCGGGTCCCGACGCCGAACTGGAACGTGGTCTTCGTGCTCGGGTACTTGAACTTACCAGACGTGCGTGACCGTCTTGTACCTGATCGTTACCTGCACGGTCGTCCCGGCCGCCGTGCTCGTCACCGCCAGCGTCTCTCTGGCGGCGTGCGGGTGCGCGATATTCACGTGCACCGCGCAGCTTGTCCACCTTGAGCGTCGCCGCCTGCGTCTGCGTAGGCCGGACTGACCAGCCCCGCGACCGCGGACACCGAGACGAGGCCCGCGCCGATCGCATTCCTGAGCTTCATGAATCCCCCGCCATTTCACATTCCCTATTACGAGGGAATTCCTCGTAATGTAATGCTTTGACGGGGCAAGACTACTTCTTCTTTTTGTCGCGCTTGCCGAATGCGGCGGGAATGACGTTGCCGCCGCGGCCGCCGCCACCGCCGAAGGCGGGGGGCAGGGCCGACGGGCCGCGCAGGCCGGGGAAGCCCTCGCCCTCTTCGCCGAGCCCTCCGGCGCCGCCTGCCGCCTGCGCGTCGCGCAGCATCTCGGCCAGCTCCTCCATCGACTGCGGGGCCGCCTGGGCGGCAGCGGCAGGCTCCTGGGCCGGCGCGGGCGGGAGCGCGCCCTTGCGCGGGTCGCCGCTCCTGCGCTTGCCCTTGGCGTTCTTCGCCGCCTTGGCCTTGGCCGCCGCCTTGCGGCCGCCCATCATGCCCGGGATCCCGGGCATGCCCGGCATGCCCCCGCTCATCAGCATCTTCATCTGCCGCTGGCCCTCGAAGAAGTTCGTGACCAGCTGAGAGACATCACCGACGGCGACACCGGAGCCGTTGGCGATCCGCAGCCGCCGCGAGCCGTTGATGATCTTGGGGTTCTGGCGCTCGCCAGGGGTCATCGAGCGGACGATCGCCTCCGCCCGGTCCAGGTCCTTGTCGTTGACCTGATCGAGGAGCGCCTTGTTCTTCGCCGCGCCCGGCATCATGCCCAGGATGTTCTTCAGCGGCCCGAGCTTGCGCAGCATCCCGAGCTGCTCGATGAAGTCCTCGAGGGTGAACCCCTCGCCGGTCATCAGCCGGTTCGCCATGTCGGTGGCCTGGTCGGCGTCGAACGCCTTCTCCGCCTGCTCGATAAGCGTGAGGACGTCGCCCATGTCCAGGATGCGGGTGGCCATCCGGTCCGGGTGGAACAAGTCGAAGTCCGACAGCTTCTCGCCGGTGGAGGCGAACATCACCGGCTTGCCTGTCAGGGCCGCGATCGAAAGCGCGGCACCGCCGCGGGCGTCGCCGTCAAGCTTGGTCAGCACGACGCCGTCGTAGCCGACACCGTCGAGGAACGCCTGGGCGGTCGCCACCGCGTCCTGGCCGATCATCGCGTCGACGACGAACAGCACCTCGTCCGGGTCGGTCGCGTCGCGGATCGCGATGGCCTGCGCCATCATGTCCGCGTCGATGCCGAGGCGCCCGGCGGTGTCGATGATCACGATGTTGTGCAGCGAGCGCTTGGCTTCGTCCACGGACGCGTGCGCGACCGCGACCGGGTCACCGACGCCGTTACCCGGCTCTGGTGCGAACACCGGGACGCCGGCCCGCTCGCCGACCACCTGCAGCTGGGTCACCGCGTTCGGCCGCTGGAGGTCGGCGGCGACGAGCAGCGGCGTGTTGCCCTGCTCCCTCAGCCACAGCGCCAGCTTGCCCGCGAGCGTGGTCTTACCGGAACCCTGCAGGCCGGCCAGCAGGATCACGGTTGGCGGGTTCTTGGCGAACCGAAGCCGCCGCGTCTCGCCGCCGAGGATCGTGACGAGCTCCTCGTGCACGATCTTGATGACCTGCTGCGCGGGGTTCAGCGCCTGCGACACCTCCGCGCCCGCGGCACGTTCCTTGACCCGCGCGATGAACTGCCGCACCACGGGCAGCGCGACGTCCGCCTCGAGCAGGGCGATGCGTATCTCGCGCGCGGTCGCGTCAATGTCGGCCTGTGACAGCCGTCCCTTGCCGCGTAGCGAGGAGAATACCTGGGTCAGCCGATCGGAGAGCGTCTCAAACACACTTCAAGGCTACCGGCCATTGGGAGCTAAGGCTCTAGATCTCGCGCAGGGACGAATCCCCGCGACCGCCCGGATCACCGCGGGCCGGTCGCCGCCGGCTGATCTTTGGATTATCCCGAACGACCGCGGCTGACTCCGGTCGCCCACGTACTCGTGGGAGGATGGGGCGGGCGGGTCTAGGTGCGGTGAGAGGGCGGGTAGAGAAATGAGCCGCGTCGTTGTCATCGGGGCGACCGGGCACATCGGCACGTACCTCGTGCCGCGGCTGGTGGACCGGGGCCACGAGGTGATCGCGGTCAGCCGCGGCACACGCGGCCCTTACCACGCAGGCCCGCAGTGGGACGCGGTGACCAGGGTCACCGCTGACCGGGAGGCGGAGGAGGCGGCGGGAATGTTCGGCCGCCGGATCGCGGCGCTGCACCCGGACGCGGTGATCGACCTCATCTGCTTCACAGCGGGGTCGGCGCGGCAGCTTATCGAGGAGCTGCGTCCGCGGCGCCCGCTGCTCGTGCACTGCGGGACCATCTGGGTGCACGGCCCCGCGCTGCGCGTGCCGGTGACGGAGGACGAGCCCCGCACCGCTTACGGCGAGTACGGCACGGGCAAGGCCGAGATCGAGGCCCTGCTGCACCAGGAGACCCGGGCCGGCGGCGTCCCGGCGGTGGTGCTGCACCCTGGTCACATCAGCGGGCCCGGCTGGCCGGTCATCACCCCGGCAGGGAACCTCGACCCCGCCACGTGGACTGCCCTGGCGACGGGCCGTCCGCTCGCGCTGCCAGACAACGGGCTCGGCGTCCTGCACCACGTGCACGCCGACGACGTGGCCCAGGCATTCGAGCTCGCGCTGTCCCGGCCGGCGGCGGTCGGTCGCAGCTTCCACGTGTGCGCCGAGCAGGCGATGACGCAGCGGGGCCTGGCGGCAGGCGTGGCGCGCTGGTTTGGCCGGGAGCCGGTCCTGGATCTCGTCGGCTGGGAAGCGTTCACCCGCCTGGCCGGACCCGAGCACGCCGAGGTCACCCGCGAGCACACGACCCGCAGCATCACCGCCAGTATCACCCGTGCCCGCGAAGTGCTCGGGTACGAGCCGCTCTACACCTCGCTCGACGCCCTGCGGGAGGCCTTGTCCTGGCTCGTCGCCAACGGCCTGGCCGACATCGGCGGCCAGCCGTGGGGACGGTGAGGGGTCCGGCCAATACGGGCCTGGGCCGGCGGGTCGGCGACGGCTACGCTGGCGTCCATGCGCGCGCTGCGGGACATCGTCGGATGAAGGTGCTGCGAACGGCGGAAGAGCGCTTCTCCGGCCTGCCGGACTTCGGCTATGAGCCGCGTTACGCGGACGTCGGCGGCCTGCGGCTGGCCTACGTTGAGGCAGGCCCGCCGGCCGGGGAGCCCGTGCTGCTGCTGCACGGGGAGCCGAGTTGGTCGTTCCTGTACCGGAAGGTCATCCCGGTGCTGGCCGGGGCCGGGCTGCGCGCCATCGCGCCCGACCTCATCGGCTTCGGGCGCTCGGACAAGCCGGCCGAGACCAGCGACCACAGCTATGCCGGGCACGTGGAGTGGATCCGGGCGTTCGCCTTCGACGCGCTCGGCCTCAGCGGCGTGACGCTGGTCGGGCAGGACTGGGGCGGGCTGATCGGGTTGCGGCTGGTGGCGGAGCATCCGGGCCGGTTCGCCCGGGTCGTCGCCGCCAATACCGGGCTGCCGACCGGCGACCAGCCGATGCCCGACGTGTGGCTGCGGTTCCGCGAGGTGGTCCGCACCGCGCCGGCGCTGAACGTGTCCAGGCTCGTGCAATCGGGCTGCCGGACAACGCTGCCGGCCGGGGTCCTCGCCGGGTATGACGCGCCGTTCCCCGAGGCGTCCTACGCCGCCGCCGTTCGGGCGATGCCAGATCTTGTCCCGGCCACGCCGGACAATCCGGCGTCCGCGGCCAACCGGGCCGCCTGGCGGCAGCTTGCCGCGTGGGACAAGCCGTTCCTGGTGGCGTTCAGCGATCGTGACCCGATCACCGGGCCGATGGCGCCGGCGCTCAAGCGCACCGTGCCTGGTGCGGCCGGGCGGCAGCATCCGGTGCTGGCGGGCGCCGGCCATTTCCTGCAGGAGGACGCGGGGGAAGAACTGGGCGCGATCATCGCCGCATTCGTCAGGGAGACCTGACGCGTGCCGCGAGAACACCCGCCGGTCAGTGCTGGAATTCTGCTGCCGCGCGAGTAGCGTTTGCGGCGTGGGTGAGACAACGTGGCTTGATGCCACCGCACAAGCAGAACTTGTCCGCAACGGCGAGGTAACTCCCAAAGAGCTGGTCGAGGCGGCTATCACAAGGATTGAGGCGGTCAATCCTGAGCTAGATGCCGTGATCAGGACCAGGTTCGACGCGGCGCGGCTTGAGGCCGAGGGCGACCTGCCCGACGGCCCCTTCCGTGGTGTCCCGATCCTGTTCAAGGACCTGGGCTGCACGGTTGAGGGCGAGGTGACGGCGTTCGGGCTCGGGCCGCTGCGCGACCTGAAGATCCCCGTCACGTCCTACCTGGCGGCACAGTTCCGAGCGGCCGGCTTCGTGCCGCTTGGCCGGACCAACGTGCCGGAGCTTGGCACCACGGTCACTACCGAGCCGCGGAGCTTCCCCCCGGCGCGCAACCCGTGGGACACCGGTCACTCGACCGGCGGCTCGTCGGGCGGTTCGGCCGCCGCGGTGGCGTCCGGCATGGTCCCGGTGGCGCACGCCAACGACGGCGGCGGCTCCATCCGCATCCCGGCGAGCGAGTGCGGTCTTGTGGGGCTCAAGCCGACCCGCGCGCGGGTGAGCCAGGGGCCGGTCACCGGGGAGGCGTGGGCGGGCAGCACGATCGACGGGGCGCTCGCGCGCACCGTGCGCGACGCGGCGGGCGTGCTTGACGTGATCAGCAAGCCCATGCCGGGCGACCCCTACTACGCGCCGCCGCTGCCCCGCCCGCTCGCGCAGGAGGTTGGCGCCGACCCTGGCCGGCTGCGGATCGGGGTGCTCGACCGGCCGGGCGTGGAAGGGTATCTCGATGACCCGGAGTGCCGCGCCGCGGTGGCCAGCGCGGCAGCGCTGCTTGAGTCGCTCGGCCACCACGTCGAGCAGTCGGCCCCCGCGGCGATGCTGGAGCAGGAGTTCCTCCGGCACTTCGTGAACATCATCGCCGCCGACACCGAGGCCATGCTCCAGACATTCGAGCTGCTGCTCGGCCGCCCGATCGGCGAGGACGAGATCGAGCCGCGCAACGCCGCCCACCGGCGGGCGGGCAGGGAACTCGGCGCGGTGGACTACCTGCAGAGCCGGGCCTGGCTCGGGATGTGGACCCGCCGGGTGGCGGACTGGTGGAACGGCCATGACCTGCTCCTGACGCCGACCCTTGGCGCGCCGCCGCCGCAACTTGGCTGGTTCACCGCGGCCGGCCCGGAGCAGGAGGAAGTCCGGATCGCCAGCTTCATGCCCTACACCGCGCAGTTCAACATGACCGGCCAGCCGGCCATCAGCCTCCCGCTGCACTGGACACCCGGCGGCCTGCCGGTCGGCGTGCAGCTAGTCGCCGCCTACGGGCGTGAGGACGTGCTCATCCGCGTCGCCAGCCAGCTCGAGGAGGCCGCGCCCTGGGCTGACCGGCACCCGCCAGTACACGCGTGACGCCTCTGAAGTCAGCTGAAGTCGTTCGGAATGAAATTAAGCGGAAGTCAAGGCGGAGAGGACTGTTTTCACCGTGCGCTTGCGCAGTTCGGGGTCGGTGAGCAGGCCGCCGGTGGCGTCGGTGACGTAGAAGACGTCGACCGCCTCGGCGCCGAGCGTCTCGACGCGTGCGGCCTGGACGTTCAGGCCGCACTCGCCGAGGGCACGGCCGATGCGCCAGAGCAGGCCGGGCTCGTCGTGCGCGCGGACCTCGACAACGGTGGCGATGTTCGAGGCGTTGTCGACCAGCGCGACCTTGGGCGGCGGCGCGTTCGTGCCGTGCGTGCGCACCGCCCTGGCCCTGCGCTCAAGCCGGTCCTCGACGTCGAGCCTGCCCTCGAGCATCCGCCGCAGGTCCGCGGTGACGAGCGTGGCGTCCGGCGGGTCGCCGTACTCGGGGACCACGCTGAAGACCGTGACCGCCGTGTCGCCGACGTTGCTCGCGTTCGCGCCGCGGACCGTGAGCCGGTGCGACGCGAGCACCCCGGCGGCCCGCCACAGCAGGCCGGGCCGGTCAAGGGCGACGACCGTGACCTCGTTGCCTTCGACGATCGCGGCGGGGCCGCCATCGGCGACGAGCGCGAGCTGGTCCTCGCGCAGCGGGACAGGCTCGGGCACGGGGTCGCCGTCAAGCGCGGCGCTGACCCGCCGGACGAGGTCGGCGACCAGGCCGGCCTTCCAGTCGTTCCACGCCGCGGGACCGGTGGCGAGCCCGTCGGCCTGCGAGAGCGCGTGCAGCAGCTCGAGCAGCGTCCGCGAGCCGACCGCCGCCGCCACCTGCTGCACGGTCATCGGGTCGTCGAGGTCGCGCCGCGTGGCGACGGCGGGCAGCAGCAGATGGTGGCGGACCGCGTCGGCGACCAGCTGCACGTCCGCCTCGTTGAGCCCGAAGCGCCTGCACGCGTCGCGGGCGACGACCTGGCCGGAGACGCTGTGGTCGCCGGGCCAGCCCTTGCCGATGTCGTGCAGCAGCGCGGCGAGCAGCAGCAGGTCGGGCCGCGACACGTCGCGGGCCAGGGCGGCGGCGTTGGCCGCGCACTCGACGAGGTGCCTGTCGACGGTGAAGCGGTGCAGCGGGTTGCGCTGCGGGCGGTTGCGCACCCGGTCCCAGTCCGGGATCAGCGCGGCGAGCAGTCCCTCCTGGTCAAGTGCCTCCCAGACGGCGATGGCGTTCGACCCGGCACCGAGCAGCGCGAGCAGGGCGTTGCGGGCCTCGGCGGGCCACGGGACGGGCAGCGGTGGACACTCGGCCAGCCGGGCAAGCGCGCGGGGCGCGAGCGGGAGGCCGACCTGGGCGGCCGCGGCGGCGGCCCGCAGCACGAGGACGGGGTCGGCGGCGGGGGACGCCGCCCGGGCGAGCACCACCTCGCCGTCCTGCTCGACCACGCTGTCGGCGAGCGGGCGGCGGTCCGGCTTTGCGCGGCGCATCCGCACGCCGATCGCGCGCCGCCCGCCGCCGGCCCGGTCCGCCTGGCGGAAGGCGTGGTCGACGCCATAGGAGACGGTGCGGCCCGCGCCGGCCAGCTGCCGCAGCAGCGCGTCCCCGTCAAGCAGGTCAAGCGTGCGGGCGACCTCGTCCTGCTCCTCAAGCACGAGCCGGTCGAGGCGCCGCCCGGTGACCTCGTGCAGCACGTGGCGGGCATCGAGGATCTGCTCGTAGGCGGCCCTGACCTTGGGTCCAGGCGCGGGCGCGACCCAGGCCGCGGCGATGGCCTGGATGGCGTGCACGTCCCGCTGCCCGCCCCGCGACTCCTTGAGGTCGGGCTCAAGCAGGAAGGCGAGCTCACCGAACAGCCTGGTCCGCTCTTCGTGCAGCTCCTTGAGCTCGGCGAGCCTGGTGCGGGCGTTGGACCGCCAGTCGTCGAGCGCGACCTCGCGCAGCCTGGTGGTCAGGTCCAGGTCGCCCGCGACGTGCCTGGCGTTGAGCAGTCCAAGGGCGACCTTGAGGTCGTTGCGCGCCACGCGGCGCGCTTGCGGCACGGTCCGCACGGCGTGGTCGAGGTGCGCGCCCGAGTCCCAGACCGGATACCAGATCCGGTCGGCGATCTTGGCGATGCCGTCCCTGCCGTCATGCAGCATCAGCACGTCGAGGTCACTGCCTGGGAGCAGTTCCTTGCGGCCGTACCCGCCCACCGCGACCAGGGCGACGCCCTGCTCCGCGCCGAGCAACTCCGCCAGCCAGCGGTCGGTCTCTGTAGTCCTCCGGCTACGATCAGCCGCAAAAGAAGTCATCACGTTCACCAGGTCCCCCGAAGATTTGTACGTGGCCCGCCTATGGCGGGCCACGCTCGCGGTACTGGGCTCCCCGGTTCGTGCTGCGGCCCCGCTCAGAGAGCGTCGGGCCCGCGCTCCCCGGTTCGTACCCGGACGACCGTATCTAGCGGCACAACCCACACCTTGCCGTCACCGATCCGGCCCGTCTGGGCCGCCTTGGCGATGACGTCGACGAGGTCTTCCACGTCTGGATCGTCGCAAATGACTTCGACCCGTACCTTGGGCACAAGGTCTACCTGGTACTCGGCGCCCCGGTACACCTCGGTGTGACCGCGTTGCCTGCCGTATCCGCTCGCTTCGCTGACTGTCATGCCATGCACGCCGAATGCCTGCAATGCCGCTTTGACGTCGTCGAGTTTGAAGGGCTTGATGACAGCCGTAATGAGCCTCATGGGACCACCCTCTCGTTCACCACATCCGACAATGCCTTAGTCGCGTTTCCTGCGTCCAGTCGGAATGTGTCAGAACGATGAAACACCGGCCCCCTCTATTACGCCAGCGTTTCGTGGCTTATCAGGTGCAGGTCAGCCGCCGAGGATGGCGTCGACGAAAGTCCCCGGGTCGAACGGCGCCAGGTCATCGGGACCCTCGCCGAGCCCGACCAGCTTCACCGGGACGCCGAGCTCGCGCTGCACGGCGATCACGATGCCGCCCTTGGCGGTCCCGTCCAGCTTGGTCAGCACGATGCCCGTGATGTCCACCACCTCGGCGAACACCCGCGCCTGGCGGAGCCCGTTCTGGCCCGTGGTGGCGTCGAGCACGAGGAGCACCTCGTCCACGGCGGTGCGCTTCTCGATGACCCGCTTGACCTTGCCGAGCTCGTCCATCAGGTCGTTCTTCGTGTGCAGGCGGCCAGCGGTGTCGATGAGCACCACGTCCGCCTCCTGCTCGATGCCGACGGACACCGCGTCGAACGCGACGCTCGCCGGGTCCGCCTGCTCCTTGTCCGAGCGGACGGTCTGCGCGCCGACCCGGTCGCCCCACGTCTGGAGCTGATCGGCCGCCGCGGCGCGGAACGTGTCGGCCGCGCCGAGCACCACCGTCTCCCCGTCGCCGACCAGGGCCCTGGCGAGCTTGCCGCACGTGGTCGTCTTGCCCGTCCCGTTGACGCCGACCATGAGCAGGACCGCCGGGCGCCCCTCGTGCCGCTGGGTGCGCAGCGCCCGGCTCGCCTCGGTCTCCACCTGGGCGAGCAGCTCGGCGCGGAGCATGGCCCGTACGTCGTCCGGGGTCCGTGTCCCCTCGACCTTGACCCTGGTCTGCAAGTCGGACGTGATCTGCCTGGCGGGCGTCACCCCCATGTCGGCGGTGATCAGGACCTCTTCGATCTCGTCCCAGGTCTCATCGTCGAGCCGGTCCCGCGACAGCAGGCCGAGCAGCGCCGCGCCGAAGCCGCCCTGCGACCTGGCAAGCCGGGCACGGAGCCTGACCATCCGCCCGGCCGAGGGCGGCGGCTTCTCCAGGCTCGGCTGGGGAGGCGCGGCCGGGGCCGTCGGGGCGAGGAGCTCGGCTGCCGTCGGTGGCGCGGTGGCGGTCGCCGTCCCCGTCCCCGATGAGTTCTGGTCGCTTGCCTTCGGCATCGGGCCGGTCAGGTCGAGCTCGCGCGCCCGGCCGCGGCGGACCCCGTGCATGCCCCGCGGCCGCAGCAGCATCGAGCCGCCGACGCCGAGCAGCAGCACGGCGACCACCACGATGAGGATGATGTACGCAATCATTTAAGCAACAGTCTCCCTGGAAGGCATGTCCCCGACGCGGCCGCGCACAGTCAGTCCGCGTTCAACGCCCCTTGAGCAAGCTACAACATGCCCGGGTCCCGCCCGAGCATGCAGGCGGAACCTTGTTCTTTTTGATTCTGCCGATCCAGGAAACCTAGCAGGTAGCGCAAAAAGAACAGGGTTTCGATTTATGCGAGTTCTGGTTCGCGGACGCGCTGGCTGATCACCTGGGACACGCCGTCGCCGCGCATCGAGACGCCGTAGAGCGCGTCGGCCGCCTCCATGGTGCGGCGCTGGTGGGTGATGACGATGAGCTGAGAGCTCTCCTGCAGCTCGGAGAACACCCCGAGCAGCCGCTGCAGGTTGGTGTCGTCGAGCGCCGCCTCGACCTCGTCCAGCACGTAGAAGGGCGACGGGCGCGCCTTGAAGATCGCGAACAGGTAGGCGATCGCGGTCAGTGACCGCTCGCCGCCCGACAGCAGGGACAGCCGCTTGACCTTCTTGCCCGGCGGCCTGGCCTCGATCTCGATGCCGGTCGTCAGCATGTCGTCCGGTTCGGTCAGGATCAGCCGTCCTGAGCCGCCGGGGAACAGCCTGGCGAACAGCCCCTCGAACTCGCGGGCGGTGTCCGCGAAGGCGGAGGCGAACACCTCCTGCACCCGGTCATCGACCTCCTTGACGACCATGAGCAGGTCGCGGCGGGTCTTGCGCAGGTCATCAAGCTGCGTGGCGAGGAACTGGTGCCGCTCCTGCAGCGCCTCGTACTCCTCAAGCGCGAGCGGGTTGACCTTGCCGAGCCTGGCGAGCTGCCGCTCGGCCTCGGCGGCCCGCGCCTCCTGGTCCTCCCGCACGTAGGGCACGCCGACGATCTCGGGCTCGGCCGTGCTCTGCCGCGGCCTTCCTCGGCCTGCGCGCCGCCTGGCCCGGCTCGGGGGCCGCCGGCTCCTCGCCGACCTGCGCTGCCTCCACGCGCACCGCACGGAGCGCGTCGGCCAGCGACAGGGGCTCCGAAGTCTCGGATCCTGAAATTTCCGTAATGTCAGGTGCGCCAGCGCCCGACATCGCGGACGTGGCAGCCGGCGTTGGCTCAGCCGGCGCTGACTCAGCCGGCGTTGGCTCGGCCGGCGTTGACTCGGCGCCGGGCTTAGGCGCGGCCGCCCGCGTTTCCTCGGCGGCCGGGGACGGCCCGGCGTCCTGGGGCGCGCCCGTGCCTCCGGCTCGGCCGCGGCCCGCACGTCACCGGCCGCCCGGGCGGTCGCGCCGGGAACGGGGGCAGTTGCGTGGTAGACCACGGTGCCGCGCTTCTTCGCCGCGGCGGCCAAGGGGGAATCGGACGGGACGAGGATCAGCGTGTCCGGCCCGTACTCGGAAAGCAGCGCGTCCGGCTCGATGCCGTACTCGTCCGCCACGTGCGAGGCCAGCTGCTCAAGGCGCAGCCGGTGCTCGTTGCGGGAGATCTCGGTGCCGTGCGCGGTGTTCACGACCTTGTCGAGGTCGCCGGACACCACGGTCAGCTGGGCGCGCACCGCCTTGAGCGCCTCGGTACCGCTCGCGCTCGCGGCCTCGGCCTCGGCGCGCTGCTCCGCGGCCTGCGCGAGCGACGACTCGGCGGCGGACACCGCGAGGCCCGCCCCGGTGGCGACCGCGCTAGCGACCGACGCCTGGGCGGCCCGCTGCTTGCGCCTGAGCGCGGCCCGCTCCCTGGCGGCCCGCTCGGTGACGGCCGAGGCGGCGAGCGAGTCGGCCCGGCCGCTGATCGCGCGCAGCCGCTCCTCGACGGTGCGCACCTCAAGGCGCGCCTCCATCTCGGCGTTGCGCGCCGTCGCGGCCCGCTGGGTCAGTTCCTCGCGCTCCTCGTCGGCCTGCAGGTCTTCGAGCTCCGGGTCGCTCGCGCGCTCCTCTTCGGCCTCCGCCTCCGCGAGCTCGGACTTCAGCTGCGCGTGCTTGGCCTGGTCCTTCTCCGCGCTGCGGAGCGCGGCGCCCACGGCGGCGTCGAGCCGCTTGGCCTCGTCGGCCGCGGCCCGCGCGGCTCCCGCCAGCCTGCCGAGCCTGCCGGAGATCTCGGCCGCGGCGGCGTCCACGGCCCGCATCCGGCCGCGGGTCTCCTCAAGCTCCTGCCTGGCGGCCTCCTGCGCCTCGGTCGCCGCGGCCAGGGATTCCGCCGCCGTCTCGCTGGCCAGCTCAGCGGCCGCGAGCTTCGCCGCGGCCTCGTCGGCGGCGGCCCGCACGTCGAGCAGCGACTGCCCGCCCGCGGAACCGCCCCGCGCCCAGTGCGCGCCGATCAGGTCGCCGTCGGCGGTCACCGCACGAAAATCAGGATGATTCAGAACGAAAGCGGCTGCCTCTGGTACGTCACGCACCACCACCACGTCGGCGAGTAGTTCAGCGACCGCTCCGGCGAGCTCGGCGGCGCCCGTCACGAGGTCGACCGCCCACCGCGCCCCCTCGGGCAGCGCGGGGCGCGCGCCGCCGCCGGGCTCGGCCGAGGCCGGGCCGGGGGCGGCGATGACGAGGCCGACGGTGCCTGCGTTCGCCGCGCGGAGGCCGGTGAGGACTTCGGCCGCCGCGTCGAGCCCGTTCACCGTGAGGGCCTCGGCGGCGGCGCCGAGTGCGGCGGCGACGGCCTTCTGGTAGCCGTCGGCCACGGTGAGCTGTGCGGCGAAGGAGCCGAGCACGCCGCGGAAGCGGTCAGGGTCCGCGAGGACGGCGGCCGTCGCGTCGACGCCCTGCCTGAGGGTCTCGTTGAGCGCCTCCACGCGGGCGCGCAGGGCGGCCACCTCGCTGTTGGCGGCGCGTTCGCTCTTGCGCGCGGCCACAACCCGTTCCGAATGCTGGCTGTGTCCTCTTTGCGCCGTGTCCAGTTCGCCCGCGAGGTCGGTGCGGTCGGAGTCGCCGTCGTCGGCGACGTCCTGCACCTGGCTGTACTCCTGCTGCGCGCGCTCGGCGCGGGTCCGCGCCTGCTCGGCGGCGGCGGTCAGCCGGTCGATCTCCTCGCTGGTCGCGGCGGCGCGGCTCGCCGCGGCGTCGACCATGCCGCGCAGCCGGGCGAGTCGCTCGGCGCGGCCCGCGGCGGCCCTGGCGGCGTCGGCGAGCCTGCGCTCGGCGGCGGCGAGGGCGCTCTCGGCCATGGTTCGCTCGGCGACCGACTCCGCCAGGGCCTCACGGCCCTCGGCGAGCCGCTCGGTGAGCCCGGTCTCTTCCGCACGCAGCTCGGCGGCCTGCCGCTCAAGCTCGTCGGGGTCACGGCCCGGCCGTTCCGGCTCCGAGTCGGCGGCGAGCAGCCGGACCCGCTCGGCGGCGACGCCCTGCACCGAGCGGAGCTTCTCGGTCAGCGAGGACAGCTGGAACCAGGTCTGCTGCGCCTCGGCGAGCGCCGCGGCCTGGGCCTGGACCGCGACGTCGAACGCGGCCTCCCGCTCGCGCGCGCTGGCGAGCGCGGCCTCCAGCTCGGTGCGGCGGGCGCGGATAGCGGCCTCGTCGGCCTCCTCGGCGTCGAGCTTTTCCCGCAGGTGCAGGTAGTCCTCGGCGAGCAGCCTGAGCCTGGCGTCGCGCAGGTCCGCCTGGATGACGGCGGCCTTGCGCGCGACCTCGGCCTGCCTGCCAAGCGGCTTGAGCCGCCTGCCGAGCTCGCCGGTCAGGTCGACGAGCCTGGTCAGGTTGACCTGCATCGCGTCAAGCTTGCGCAGCGCCTTCTCCTTGCGCTTGCGGTGCTTGAGTACGCCGGCCGCCTCCTCGATGATCGCCCGCCTGGCCTCGGGGCCCGCGTGCAGGATCTGGTCGAGCTGGCCCTGGCCGACGATCACGTGCATCTCGCGGCCGAGGCCGCTGTCGGACAGCAGGTCCTGGACGTCGAGCAGGCGGCAGCTGTCGCCGTTGATCGCGTACTCGCTCTGGCCCGAGCGGAACATCAGGCGGCTGATCGTCACCTCGGCGTAGTCGATCGGCAGCGCGCCGTCGGTGTTGTCGATGGTGAGCGTCACCTCGGCCCGTCCCAGGGGCGCGCGGTTCGTGGTGCCGGCGAAGATGACGTCTTCCATCTTGCCGCCGCGCAGGCTCTTCGCTCCCTGCTCGCCCATGACCCAGGAAAGGGCGTCGACGACGTTGGACTTGCCTGACCCGTTGGGGCCGACGACGCAGGTGATGCCCGGCTCAAGGCGCAGCGTGGTCGCGGAGGCGAACGACTTGAAGCCGCGCAGCGTGAGGGACTTCAGGTACACGCGCCCTCTCCTCCCCCGAAACCGCCTCGCGATGCGCCCGCCTCGAACATCACCGCCACCCGAACATTACCGCCCCAAGCGGCCGACCGCCGGAAACGGCGCGCGAACCGGGTAATCACTCGAACAACAGGCGACCAATCAATGATCGCCAGGGTAAAACGGGCACACGGGCAGGCAACTGACTAATCCCAGGAGTGTGTTTTATGCCACAGGCGGACGGCGGACGAAAGAGAGGTTGCTATTTCGCACACAACAATGTACTTTACGTAGTCAAAGACCGCCACATATCACCCATACCGGGCGTACCGGGGTAGACAACGATAAGGGACGCCTGGAAGGGCGTCCCTTGTTCGTTTCCGGGTTGTGGCTTGCCGGGCCCGCTGGTGGCGGGCTGAGCCTTGCTTCCTAGATCCAGGGGTCCCCCAGATTCAGGGATGCCTGAGATCGTCAGGTAAGCGCGGGCTCGCGATCCAGAACGAGCATGTCCTCGTCGTGCGCCACCGCAGCGAGCGCGTCGTTCTCTTCCTGGAGCCGAACAAGCTCGGCTTCCAGGTCGCGAACACGCTGCTGGAGACGGCGCATTTCTGAGACCACACGCGGGTCGGGACCGCCGACGTGGCCGAATAGAGCCTTCGACATGATGAAAGGTCCTCCACACTGAGTGACCAGGTGGGCACAATGTGAACCGCACGCCCATGCGTGCGGACAACAGTTACAGGGTCTCACCATGATCTTTAGAGGTCAAGTTGAGAGCCGCCTGTCATCCGTTATGTAGGCAATCTTACCAAAGATACTGCCGTCAAACAAACGAGCACTGCGCAAAAACCCCACATCTAGGGGCCTTTAGCTGCTGCGATGCTACCAGTAGGCACGATGGTGATAGACCTCACGCGCCGCCTGGCCACGAATCCGCTGGAACCGCGTGGCACGTCTCCCCGGGTTGTGCTCCCGCTGGCGACGAGATGCCGCCGCACCACGTTGCCGCACGTGCCGCCACGCGCCCGGCGCCTCCGCGTCACCCCGAGTGACCTGCGCGGCACGTCAGCGGAGCACGCAGCACAGCCCAGGCCGACGGCAGCGGGCAGGCAGCAAGCGGCCGCGGCACCGGCGGCAAGCGGCGGGATAGCTGCCTAAAGCCCTACGGAGGCTGGGGTCGGTGCGGGATTAACCGCGATACCGCCAACCCAGGTGGTGCGTGGTGACCGTGAGGGCCGTGCGCAGGCTGGGGCGCGGCACCCGAGCGCGGGCGCGGCATCTTCGCCAAGGATTTCGCTTTTCATGTGGATTCCGCAGCAAATAAGCTGCGGAATCCACATGATCATGGTCCGGGCCGCTGTGCGGGCGCCGGGCCGGTGCGCCGGGCCGGTGGGCGCGGGGGCCGGGCCGGTGCGCGGGGCCGGGCCGGTCGCGCGCGAGGGCCAGGGCGGCAGCGCGGCCGGGGCCGGGCGCGCTGCCGCCCGGACAAGCCGGACAGAACGGGCACGCACGGCACGGTGCGAAGGCGGGGAGGCCTAAGACAACGGCATTGGGATTGGCGCTGGCGCTTCGCCTCTTCAGCAGGAGCGACTACCGCAATACCCCTCGACCCAAGCCGACGCGCTTTGCGTTGGCTTTGACCTGCGAATTTACGCCCGAGCGGTCGGCAGTTTCTGGCATCGGGGGCAGCTGTAGGAGGAGCGGTTCATGAACGCGTCGCGGCGGATCGGCGTGGCGCAGCGGTCGCACGGCTCGCCTTCCCTGCCGTACGCGTGCAGCGAGCGGTCGAAGTAGCCGCTCTCCCCGTTCACGTTCACGTAGAGCGCGTCGAAGGACGTCCCTCCGGCCTTGAGCGCCTCGGTCAGGACGTCGCGCACCGCCTCGAGCAGCCGGGACACCTCGGCGGGCTTGAGGGTCTCCGTCGGCCGCGCCCAGTGCAGCTTCGCCCGCCACAGCGCCTCGTCCGCGTAGATGTTGCCGATCCCGCTGATCAGTGACTGATCCAGCAGCGCGCGCTTGACCTGCGTCTTCTTGCGCACCAGGCGCGCCGCGAAGTCCTTGGCGTCAAACGCGGCCTCAAGCGGGTCGGGGCCGATATGCGCGATCGGCGCGGGCACGAGCCTTCCCCCTCCCCGCTGCCCGTGTGGCGTTGAGCCGGCTATAGCCGGCTCAACGCCACACGGGGGCGGAACGACGTTGCCGGGGGCGGCTGTGGCTGTGGCTGCGGGGGAGGATGTGGCTGCGGGGGGCGTCGAGGTCGCGAAAGGGACCAACATTAGGTGGCCGAAGGTGCGCTGGTCGGTGAAGCGGAGGTCGGGGCCGCCGTCGGTGAACGTGAAGCGGGCGCGGACGTGCGGATCGAGGGGACGGTCCGGGTCGCCGACCAGGAGCTGGCCGCTCATCCCCAGGTGCGCGAGTAGCGCCTCGCTATCGTCTAGGGCGAACCAGAGGTACTTACCGCGTCGTTCGGCGCGCAGGAACGTGCGGCCGGCCATGGCGGCGGCGAACCCGTCTGGTCCTGATAGGTCGCGGCGCACCGCCCGCGGGTTCATGACCTCGGCAGTGGCGACCGTGCGGCCCACGACATGCTGCTCCACCCCGGCGCGGACGGTCTCGACCTCGGGCAGTTCTGGCACAACGACCTCCGATCGGGCCTGGCAAAACCGTGCGGCTGCCAGGTGAATGTGCCGGTGATGCCGCTATAACGACGGCGACGGCAGATTCATGCCGGAAACGCGGGGCCCGCCGGAAGGCGGGCTACGACTCGGCGGGGCCTGGAGCCGGTTCCGGCGCGGCGGGCTGGGTGGGGACCGCGTCGTGGAGAGCGGGAGGCTTGTCGCCTCCGGAGGCCGCCGCCACGCCAGGAGAGACGGGGGCGGCGTTGGGAGTAAGCCGAACCCGTTCTGGATTGTCTTGCTCTTCTTTTTCCGCGGTGATCGAGCGGTACGCGACCGCGGCGGCGAGCTGCTCTGCTGCCTTCTTCGAGCGGCCCTCGCCGGCGCCGAGCTCCCTGCTGCCGACCTTGACCACGGCACGGAACAGCTTCTGGTGATCGGGGCCGCTGTCCTTGACCACGTACTCGGGCACTCCGAGGCTCAGGTCCGCGGTCAGTTCCTGCAGCGACGTCTTCCAGTCAAGGCCCGCGCCGAGCAGCGAGGAACGCGCGATGACCGGGTCGAAGAGCCGGTGGACGAGGTCGCTCGCCGAGCCGAGCCCGCAGTCGATGTACGTCGCGCCGATCACGGCCTCAAGCGTGTCGGCCAGGATCGACGGCTTGTCCCTGCCGCCGGTCCCCTCCTCGCCGCGGCCAAGCTTGACGAACGAGCCGAGGCGCAGGTCGCGCGCCACCTCGGCGAGCGCGTTCATCTGCACGACCGCGGCCCGCAGCTTCGCCAGCTGTCCCTCTGGCAGGTCGGGATGGCCCTTGAACAGGGTGTCCGTGACCACCAGGCTCAGCACCGAGTCGCCGAGGAACTCAAGGCGCTCGTTGGTGGGCAGCCCGCCGTTCTCGTACGCGTACGAGCGGTGGGTTAGCGCACGCTCCAAAGTGTCAGCGGTGATAGGCACGCCGAGAGCGCACGACAGTTCGGCGGGGTCTCCCGCCTCGGTTCCGTCCCCGTCATTACGTCGTCCGCTCACCGGCGCTCCCTGTTACATGCAGGCTCAGGCCGGATTCAGGACCTGCCGGCGGCGGTACGTACCGCACGTCGGGCAGGCGGCGTGCGGCAGCTTCTGGGCGTGGCAGTTGCTGCACTCGACCAGCGTCACCGGGGCAGCCTTCCACTGCGCGCGGCGGGACCGGGTGTTGCTGCGCGACATCTTCCGCTTGGGGACGGCCACTTCGGCTCTCCTGTCAGTCTCTGCTACTCAGTTGTGTCGTGAATATCTAGCTTTGCGAGGAGACCCCACCGGGGGTCTACCTTGTCGCCGTGCCCGTGCTCAGGTCCGACGTCCGCGAGCTTCGCGCCGCACTCGGCGCACAGCCCGGGGCAGTCGTCCCGGCAGAGCGGCGACAGCGGCAGTGCGAGCACCACAGCATCCCGGAACGCCGGCTCCAGGTCAAGGAAGTCGCCGTCGAGGAAGCGATCCTCGCCGTCGTCTTCGTCGTCATCCGGGTCCGGCAGGTACCGGTAAAGCTCCTGGAAGCTGACCTCGACCGTGCTGGTGACCGGGTCCAGGCAACGCGCGCACTCACCCGTGAGCGGTGCGACCGCCGAGCCGGTGACGAGCACCCCCTCGGAGACCGCCTCGAACCGCAGGTCGAGAGCAACGTCGCCGCCGACAGGTACCAAGACTAGCCCAGAGCCGAGGCCGTCCGGCGCACTTGCCGTCCGCCGCTCATCCCTGAACTCGCCTGGCCCCCTGCCGAGGGCGCGCATGTCAAACACGAAGTCACCGCTACCGCGGGCGTGAGAGCTGACCGGCTTGCCGCCTTTCGACACCTGACCCGCCTGTCCCGCATCCACGCCGCGTGCACCGGGCACCCCGCGCGCGACTGATTTACCGTTTCCTTTGGACATCACAGTTTATCGTGTTGGTGATTGATTAGGCCGACGGATTAGCGTACCCGTGACCTGAGCTATTCCCCAACTTGACGGCCCGGGGGCTACGGGGGTCGTCCCCCGGGGATTAACGCGCCGGCCCTACTCCGCGGCGAGGCGCGCGTGCAGGCGGCCGAGAACCGGCTCGGGGACCAGGCCGCTGACGTCGCCGCCGTACGTGGCGATCTCCTTGATCAGGCTGGAGCTCAGGAACGAGTACAGCGGGTTGGTCGTCATGAACAGCGTCTCGATCTTGGCGAGCCGGTAGTTCATCTGCGCCTGCTGCATCTCGTACTCGAAGTCGCTGACCGCGCGCAGGCCCTTCACGATCATGTTGATGCCGTTCGCCACGCAGAAGTCCACGGTCAGTCCGTAGAAGCGCTCCACCCGGACGTTGCCGTAGCCCTCGGTGACCTCGGTCAGCATCTCGACCCGCTCGTCCACGGTGAACAAGGTCTTCTTCGTGATGTTGATGAGTACGGCGACGATCACTTCATCGTGCAGGCCGGCTGCCCGGCCGATGATGTCCAGATGACCGTTCGTCACCGGGTCAAATGAACCAGGGCATACCACTCGCGCCACGCGGCATCACTCCTCATGCGCCCCGCGGGGCGCGTCAGGCCACGGTTCCGGCACCGTTGCCCGCGGCTAATCCCGCTTGACCCGCCTCCGCGCCGTTGCCGTACCAGCCGTACCAGAACGTGGCCTCACCGTACCTGCGCGACTTTCCCTCGGCATAGCCGGGGGGCCAGTCAACCGGCCCCGATCTGGTGGCGCGCTCCACCACGACGAGCGCTCCCCCGGCGAGCCAGCCATCGGACAGCAGGGCGAGCGCCTTCGTCACGGCCTCGTCGGTCACCGCGTACGGGGGGTCGGCGAAGACCAGGTCATAGCCGTCCGCGAGCCGGTGCCTGCGCTCGCCTGGCGGGCGGGCGAGCAGCCGTTCCACCTTGTCGACGGCCACGGTAGCGCCCCGGCAGGCCGAGCGCCTCGACGTTCGCCTTCACGACCGCCGCCGCGCGGGCGTCGGACTCGACGAGCAGCACGCTCGCCGCGCCGCGGGACAAGGCCTCGAGGCCGAGCGCGCCAGAGCCGGCGTACAGGTCCATGACGTGCACGCCGCCGAGGTCGCCGAACTCGGACATGACCGAGGCGAACAGGCCCTCCCTGGCCCGGTCGCTCGTCGGCCGGGTGCCGGTGCCAGGCGGAACGCGCAGCGTTCGCCCGCCCACCGCCCCGGCGATGACCCGTGTCACGGATATACCCTCTCAGGCCTTGTCGAGGAACTCGGCGCGGCGGTCGCCGAGGAAGTCGTCGATCGCCTCCTTGAGCGCCTGGTGTGCGGTCAGCTTCGGGTCTTCTGCGACCAGCGTCGCCGCTTCTTCGCGGGCCGTCGCGATCAGGTCCTCGTCGGCGAGCAGCCGCAGCAGCTTGAGGCTGCTGCGCCGTCCCGCCTGCGCCGAGCCGAGGACGTCGCCCTCGCGGCGCTGCTGCAGGTCGAGGCGGGAGAGCTGGAAGCCGTCCCCGGTCGCGGCGACCGCGTCGAGCCGTTCCCTGGACGGGCTGGCCGGCGGCGCATCGGTCACCAGCAGGCACAGGCCCGCGTCGCGGCCCCGGCCCACCCGGCCGCGCAGCTGGTGGAGCTGGGAGACGCCGAACCGCTCGGCGTCCATGATCACCATGACGGTGGCGTTGGGCACGTCCACGCCGACCTCGATGACCGTGGTCGACACGAGCACGTCGAGTTCCCCCGCCGCGAACGCGCTCATCACCCGGTCCTTCTCATCGGGGACGAGCCGTCCGTGCATGATGCCGACCCGCAGCCCGGAAAGTGGCCCTTCGGCGAGTTCCGGCGCCAAGTCAAGGACGGCGAGCGGCGGCCTGCGCGCCTCCTCAAGGGCCTCCGCCGTCCCTCCGTCCGGCCCTGGGCCGGGCTCCGGAGTGTCGGCCCCGTCGCCGTCATCGTCCGTGTCGCCGTCCGCGTCGCCGATGCGCGGGCAGACCACGTAGGCCTGGCGGCCCGCCGCGACCTCCTCGCGGACCCGCTGCCACGCCCGGTCCAGGTAGTGCGGCCGTTCCAAGGCGGGCACCACGTGCGTCGCGATCGGCGAGCGGCCGGCGGGCAGCTCGGAGAGCGTCGAGACCTCAAGGTCGCCGAACACGGTCATCGCGACCGTGCGCGGTATCGGCGTCGCGGTCATCACGAGCACGTGCGGCCGGGAGCCCGCGGCCTTCTCGCGGAGCGCGTCACGCTGCTCCACGCCGAACCGGTGCTGCTCGTCGATGACCACCAGGCCGAGGTCGGCGAACTGCACCTGGTCCTCGAGCAGCGCGTGCGTGCCGATGAGGATGCCCGCGTCGCCGGTGAACACGTCGCTCAGCGCGCTGCGCCTGGCCCGCACGCCGGTCGAGCCGGTGAGCAGCGCGACCCGGGTCGCCTGCTCACTGGCGCCAAGCTGGCCGGCGGCCAGCTCGCCCGCGGCGCCGAGCGGGCCGAGCAGCGCGGTGATCGACCGGTAGTGCTGCTGCGCGAGCACTTCGGTCGGCGCGAGGAGCGCGGCCTGGCCGCCCGCGTCCACGACCTGCAGCATGGCCCGCACCGCCACGACGGTCTTGCCGGAACCGACCTCGCCCTGCAGCAGCCGGTTCATCGGGTACGCGCAGGACAGGTCGTGCGCGATGACCTCACCCACCGACCGTTGCCCCTCGGTGAGGGTGAACGGAAGCCGCGCGTCGAACGCGGCGGCGATCCCGTCCTCCACCGGCGGGCGGGGCACCGCGGGCATCGCCGCGGCGGCGTGCCGCCGCTGGGCGAGCGCGGCCTGCATGGTGAACGCCTCGTCCCACTTGAGCCGCTTGGTCGCCTGCCGTATGTCCGCGCGGTCCGTCGGCCGGTGGATCGCCCTGATGGCCAGCTCCCTTGGCCATAGGTCATGCCGCGCGCGCACCTCGGCGGGCAGCGGGTCCGCCCCGGCGTCCAGGGTCTCGAGCACGGTGTCGATGTGCCGGGAGATCGTCCACGAGGTCAGCTTGGCGCTCGCCGGGTAGACCGGGATCAGTTCCCTGGCGAACTCTTCGGCGAGCTCCGTGGTCAGCCGCTCGTCGGCGGACGAGACCGGGAGCAGCTCGTACTCGGGGTGCACCAGCTGGCGGCGGCCGCGGAAGCTTGACACCGTCCCGGCGAACAGGGCGAGCGCGCCCTGGTGCAGTTGCTTCGCGTGAAAGCCGACGCCGGCGAAGAACGTGAGCTGCAGCTTGCCCGTGCCGTCGGTGACGATGACCTCGAGGCGCTGCTTGAACGGACCACGGCCGGGCGGCGCCTTTGGCCGCTGGCCTGGCACGTTTCCCCCGATCACGCTGGCCATGGCCACCCGGGCGAGCACGGTGACGTGGTCGCCCTCGCTGAGCGAGTCGAGCGGGGTCAGCTCGCCCCTGGTGTAATAGCGGCGGGGGTAGTGGCGCAGCAGGTCACCGACCGTCCGCAGGCCGAAGACCTTCTCGAACGTGTCGCTCGCCTTCTTACCCATCACCTGGGTCAAAGGATCGCGCAGCGTGGTCACGTGGCCCAGCATAGGAGCGTGGACCGACATTCGGGCACACAGCCAACCGAATGTAGTCCAGCGACAGGCCTACTTGCAGGCTGCCTCGATGTGGCCCGATCCGGTGAACATGCCGAGCCTGCGGAAGCGGGCGTAGCGCATCCGGTGGATGTTGTGCTCGAAGTCGCCGGCCTCCCTTTCCACGTCACTGGCCCTGGCGCCTTCGAGCGGGTAAGCGCGGGCGGCGCCGATGATGGCCTCGATGTCGCCGGCGTCGAGCTCGGCGCTGCGCCCTGCGAGCCACTGGGGCGGGTCGGGGGTGATGAAGGCCAGGTGGCCCGCGAGGTCGTGCAGGTGCTCGCGGGCGTGGTAGATGTCCACGATGTGGGTGGCGTGCGGGTCGAGGTCGCCGGCCATGTTCCAGATCCAGGCGGCGCCGTCGCCGAGGGCGACGACCTGGCGGAAGTGCCCGCCGCCGCGGCGCAGGTACTCGGCCTTCACCAGCCGGGCGAGGGCGTCCTTGCCGTCGAAGGTGGCCACGTAGCTGGACGAGCCGGGTCCGTCACCGGGTGGCCGTCGCCGTCCAGGCGGGACACGGTGAAGAACCGGCGAGCTTGACCTCGCGGGTGCCGGCCTGCCCGTCCTCGCCCTTGCCCTGGCGGCCCTCGGTCTCGCTGGCGCGGACGGGCACGCCGGTGCCGTCCACCTCGCGTAGAGCATGTCCGGGACCGGCCCGGGCGGGGGCAGCGGGACGACGGCGCGGGCGCGGATCGCGGCGGCCTCGGCCCCGGCGGCTGCCCGCGCGCTCGCGCCGGAGGCCTCGGCGGAGCGCTCGACGGTCTTGGCGCTGAGGGTGATCCCGGCCAGCCCGGACAGTAGCCCGGCGGCCCGGGCGAAGGAGACCTCGGCGCCGGCCAGGGCGGTCATCTCGGCCAGTCCCGGGGACAGCGCCGTCCCGGCCACTCCCGAGCTGCTGGTCGCGGGGGGCGAACCCGCGGCGGCACTCCGGCGCAGTGATACCAGGCCCGCGTCACCGTGACCGGGCCGAGCACGGTGCTGACGGCCTTGTCCCGTCACGCCCGCGTAGACGGCCTGGTGACCGTCCGGGCACTTGGCGTGCGGGCCGGCGTACCCGTCCTCGCCGGCCAGCACCGCTTCCAGCAGGCGGGCGCCGGCTGAGGACAGCGCGGCGCGCATTGCCTGCTCCAGGACGCCCAGCGCCGCGCCGGCGCCGAGCATGCCCGCGGCCAGGCCGGCCAGCCTGCCTACCTCGGCGGCGGCGATCTCCTCAAGCCGCGCCGCGAGCCCCCCCTTTCCCCCTCCGGCGGAGGGGGCGCCGTCCCGGCCGTCGCCGGCCGGGCCGCGCAGATCGCCTCGCTGACCTGGCTCACCTCCTCCACCAGCGCGGCGAACCGCTGGTGCTCGGCCACTTCCCGCTGCGCTTTCTCCAGCTCAGGGCCCGGCTTTCAGGTGCTCGTTCACCGTCTTTCCGGCGGCGCGGCGGGTCAGGTTGTACTGCGGCCCGTGCCCGCGGTGGCCGGGCTGCGCGCACTGCGCAGTTCGGCTTGCCGCACTTGCGCCACACCGTGTTCAGCGCGCCCCGCCGGCAGCCACAGGCGCGGGGCGGCCCGGTTGGTGGGCCGCCTGCCACGGCAACCGCTGATCTTTAACCTCAGCCACATCGCAGCGCGGCCGGTTTGTGCACCGCCTGCTACAGCAACCGCAAAGCCTCAACCTCAGCCACAGCGCGGGGGGCGAGCGGTTTTTGCGAGTCCTCCCGTGGGGAGGCTACGGAGGGGCGAAGCCCTTCCGTGCTCGGGGGGTGCAGGGGGGTCGTCCCCCCGCAGGCAGAACAGTTCGCGCGGGAGGTTGGGCGTCGGGTATGCTTCGCAGGCTGCCTCAGTTCCGTGCTGGTGTTTTGACTCCCGCCGGATGAGGCGCTGACAGACTCTTCCAATCCTACTAATGGAGGCAGCCGTGGCTTCGGTCTGCGACGTTTGCGGCAAAGGGCCGGGCTTCGGCAAGAACGTGTCGTTCTCGCACATCCGCACTTCGCGTCGCTGGAACCCGAACATCCAGCCCCGCCGGGCGACCGTGAACGGTACGCCCAAGCGCCTGAACGTGTGCACCTCCTGCATCAAGGCCGGCAAGGTCACCCGCTAGGCCGTCCGAGCAGGCCCTCGAGCCGATGCGCCACTGTGGCGCGTCGGCTCGTTTTCGTGCCAGGAACGCGGCGCCGCGGACGGCTTCCTGAAGATAGTGGATCGCTGGTCACGCCATAGCGTGGTCATCGATCCAAGATCTTCGCACGGGGCTAGCTGCCGCCGGAAATTTCATGAAATGTCGGTTCTGGTGCGGCCGGAGCCAGGGGCGGGTCGGCCAGGGGCGGGCGGCCGGAGCCAGCGGGCAGGTCGGCAAGCGGAGGCCGGGCGGCGGGTCGGGCGGAGGCGGGCGGCGGGGATGGTCAGCTGAAGTGCTGCCAGCCGCCCGGGCCCTCGTGCGGGGCGCCGTCGACCGTGACGCCCGCACCGGAGCGGACCTCACCGATCAAGCGCCATCGAGCCGGGAGCGTTACCTCTGGGGGAAACGCGGCGACCAGGGCGTGGTCCTCGCCGCCGGTTAGCACCCACTCCAGGGCCATCGCCGCGAGCCTGTCCGCTCCCGCGACGCCGGCCGGGGAGTCCAGGTGCCCGGGCGCTTCGGAGAACTCCCGCGTTGCGGCCTTGGCGCCCTCCAGGGGAATGGGCGGCGGGGAGTAAGCCGCATTCGTTCGGGATGACGCACCGGAAGCCGGCAGTGATGCCGCGGCTTCGCGCAGCGCGGTACCGGGGGCCAGCCTTGAGGTGTGGACGTTGACGTGGACGCCGCTCGCGGCGGCCACGTGGCCGAGGTCCGCGAGCAGGCCGTCGCTGACGTCGATCATCGCGGTCGCGCCGAGGCGCGCCGCCTCGGGGCCCGCGTCGTAGAGGGGCGCGGGGCGCAACTGGGCAGTGACGAGCGAGGACACCTCGGGTGAAGACGGGGCCGCGGGAGCCGGGGCGACGCCCGCGGTGAGGAGCGCGAGGCCGGCCGCCGCGTGGCCGAGCGTGCCCGCGACGGCGATGACGTCGCCTGGCCGCGCGCCGGAGCGGAGCACCGGGCGGCGGCCCTCGAGGTCGCCGAGGGCGGTCACGGACAGCGTGATGGCGTCCGCGCGGGCCGTGTCGCCGCCGACGACGCCGGCGCCCGCCCTGGTCGCCTCGAACGCCAGTCCTGCCGCCAGGTCCGCGGCCCAGCGGGCCGGGAGCGTGCCCGGCGTGGCCAGGGCGACGAGCAGCGCCGTGTTCACCGCGCCCATCGCCGCGATGTCGGCCAGGCTGCGCGCGGCGGCCTTGACGCCGACGTCGTAGGCCGACGACCACTCGCGGCGGAAGTGCCTGCCCTCGATCAGCAGGTCGACCGCCGCCACCACGCTGCCCGACGGCGTGGTCACCACGGCTGAGTCGTCGCCGATGCCGACCGTGGTCAGCGCGCCCGCGGGCATCCGCGCCTTGAGGGCCGCGATGACCCCCCACTCCCCCAGGTCCGCGACGGACCCGTCCTCACCAGCGATCTCGCCGCCTCCGCCCACCGCGCGCGTTTACCTGACAGCTAAGCCTAGCCAGGCGGTTAACCGGCTAATCAAAGCGCGGTGAACGAATCCTTCAGGAAATGAGAATCCCTCGTGATCGTGGTCACAGCCAGCGAAGCAGCACGACACCGCGCAAATGATCGTGCATTCGAACGTGCAGACGCACGCGCACCGCAGAACACCATAATTAGCCAGAAAAACTGCCGACCGGGATGAAACAGGTCTGGACCATTGCTGTACCGTGACAGTTCAGGACGGCGAACGTACGCTGTCCCCAGGAGGACGCAATGGTGCAGGCATACATCCTCGTCCAGACAGAGGTCGGCAAAGCCGCCGACGTGGCCCGGCAGATCGCGGAGATCGCCGGAGTCATGCAGGCGGAGGATGTCACCGGCCCCTATGACGTCATCGTGCGCGCCAGCGCCGAGAACGTGGACGAGCTCGGCAAGCTGGTCGCGGCCCAGATCCAGGCGGTTGACGGCATTACGCGAACGCTGACCTGCCCGGTGGTCCGGATCTAGCGCAATTGCCTGCGGACCGCGCCTAGACGTCGGTGAACAGGTCAGCCGCCACTGCCCTGGTGAATGGCCCGACTCCAAGCGCGAGGGCCTCGCGCAGGTCATCGGGGGTGTCCACGTCCCTGCGCAGGCCCGTCACGCCCGCAAGACCGAGTTCCGTGGCGCCCGCCGCCGCGTGCCGTGCCCTGGACGCCCCGCCGAACAGCGGCAGGAACTCGCCGCCGGGCGGCACCGCGTACAGCGTCGTCCCGACGCCGGCGGCGTCCGGCACGAACGCCGCGCCGCCTGGCGCGCTGCCCGCGGCGCGCAGCGCGGTGGCCAGCTCGGCGGGACTCATCGCGGGCAGGTCGGCCGTGAGCGCCGCGAGCCCGGTACCAGGCCAGCGTCGCGCCGCCACCGCGGCGCCGTGCCGCAGCGCGGCGTTGAGCAGGTCTTGCACGCCGAGGTCGCCAAGCTGGGGCGCCGCGCCGGCGCCGTCGGGCGGGCCGGGCGTCCCGAGACGGTCAGACCGGTCAGACCGGTCTGACCGGTCCGCGGGCTCATCGGCGACGACGACCGCGCCGAGCGCCGCGAGCAGCGGCCCCGCCACCGGGTCAGAGGTGACCACGACGACCCGAGCCACCTCGGGGCAGCCGAGCACGGCGGTGACGGTGTCCGACGCGAGGGCGAGCGCGAGTTCCCTGCGGCGGTCGCCCGCGAGGACGGCGAGCCGGGACTTGGCGCGGGCTAGTACCTTGACTGGCAGTAGGACTGTCCAGCTAAAGCGGGCAGAGTAAGTCATCTAGCGGGGCACCGGCAAACTTGGGAGCATGGCGTGGCGTGCGGAACCGGATCATGGGAAGGCCTCTGTAGATGAGCAAGTCTTACTCGCCTGCGTGGCGGATGTTCACCGTCATCTTGTTTCGCCCCCTCCTGCACATACTGGTCAGGAACAAGTGGGCGGGGCAGGAGAACATTCCCAAGACCGGCCCGGTGATCATCGCGCCCAACCACATGTCCTACGCCGACTGGGGCACCGACTCGCTGTTCTTCTACGAGGCGGGCCGGTACCCGACGTTCCTGATCAAGGCGTCGGCGTTCAAGGTGCCGTTCATCGGGAAGCTGCTCTACGGCTGCGGCCAGATCCCGGTCAACCGCGGCGCCGCGGACGCGGCACTGGCGCTCAAGCAGGCCGAGCAGGCGCTCAAGGAGGGCGCGGCGGTGATCATCTACCCCGAGGGAACCGCGACCCGCGACCCGGACCTGTGGCCGATGGTGGCCAAGACCGGCGTCGCCCGGGTGGCCCTCGCCTCCGGGGCGCCGGTGATCCCGGTCGCGCGCTGGGGTACCCAAAACGTCCTCCCTTACGGCACCAAGAAGCCCAAGCTGTGGCCAAGGCAAACCGTGCGTACGGTAGCCGGCAAGCCGGTCGACCTGTCGGAATGGGCCGGCAAGCAGACTTCGGCGCGGGCCCTGCGCGCCGCCACCGACGCGATCATGTCCGAGGTGACGGCCCTGGTGGCATCGCTGAGAGACGAGGAACCGCCCGCCATCACGTTCGACATGTCAAAGTCAACCCCACCAAAGCCGCCACTCGGAACGGACCCGGCTTCCTCATGAAGGCAGCCGTCCTTGGCGCCGGGTCGTGGGGGACAACCTTCGCCCAGGTCCTCTGCGACGCCGGGACTCCCGCGACGTTGTGGGCGCGGCAGCCGGACGTCGCCGCCGCGATCACGGAGATCCACGAGAACCCCCGGTACCTTCCCGGGCTAGCGCTTCCGCCGACGCTGACCGCGACGACCGACGTCGCCGCCGCGCTCGACGGCGCGGACCTCGTGGTGCTCGCGGTCCCCGCGCAGACGCTCAGGGAGAACCTGACCGCGTGGGCGCCCCTCGTCCCTGACGGCTCGCTGCTCGTCTCGCTGATGAAGGGGATCGAACTCGGCTCGCACAAGCGGATGACCGAGGTCATCCGCGAGGTGCTCGACGTCCAGCCGGCCAGGGTCGCCGTGGTCTCCGGTCCGAACCTGGCGCGGGAGATCGCCGAACGGCAGTTCGCCGCGTCCGTGGTCGCCAGCTCGGACCAGCTGTCCGCCCAGTTGCTGCAGCGGGCGTGCCACACCGAGTACTTCCGGGCCTACTGGAACACCGACGTGGTCGGCTGCGAGCTCGGCGGGGTGGTCAAGAACGTCATCGCGCTCGCGGTCGGCATCGGGGTCGCGCTCGGCCTCGGTGACAACACCAAGGCGATGCTGATCACGCGCGGCCTCGCCGAGATGGCCAGGCTCGGCGAGGTAATGGGCGCCGACCCGCGGACGTTCGCCGGGCTCGCCGGGATGGGCGACCTGGTGGCGACCTGCTCGTCGCCGCTGTCGCGGAACCGGCGGTTCGGCGAGTACCTCGGCCGGGGCATGAACATCGCTCAGGCCAAGGAGCTGACCATCCAGACCGCGGAAGGCGTGACCTCCTACGCCCCGGTACTCGAACTGGCCAGGAAGTACGGCGTGGAGATGCCGATCACCGAGGTGGTCGGCGCGGTGATCACCGGCCGGCTCTCTGTCGGCGACGCGGCGGCGGTGCTGATGGCGCGCTCGGCCAAACCGGAGTGGTACGGCACCGAGTGACCTGCGCCTTCCGATACAGTCTTGACTCGGGGGGATGGGCTTGACCTCGATGGAGCCTTATCAGTGGAGATAGCTCGAAGGCAGCTCGGCGAGAACACCAGGGCGGTCCACCTGCCGCCGCCGCCAGAGACTACCCAGCGGCCGCTCGGCACGCCCATTTACCGGACCGCGGCGTGGGCGTTCTCCTCCGCGGAGGAGTACGCGGCCGTCCTGAACGACCAGGTGCCCGGGTACAGCTACAGCCGGATCGACAACCCGACGGTCGACGCGTTCGCCCGTTCCGTCGCGGCGCTTGAAGGCGCCAACCTTTCGCGCTGGCCGGCGGCCCAGGCGTTCGCGTCGGGCATGGCGGCCATCTCCGGCGTCTTCCTGGCGTTCGCCAGGGCAGGCGCGCACGTGGTGGCGTCCGCCGCGGTCTACGGTGGCACGTACAGCCTGCTGCGCAACGTCCTGACCAGGTTCGGCGTCGAGACGGACTTCGTAAACATCACCGACCTCGACGCCGTGCGCGCGGCCATGCGGCCCGCGACGCGCATCATCTACGCCGAGACGATCGCCAACCCGACGACCGCGGTGGCCGACCTGCGCCAGCTCGCCGAGATCGCGCACTCGGCGGGGGCACTGCTCGTAGTTGACTCGACGCTCGCCCCGCCGGTGATCTGCCGCCCGCTTGAGCACGGCGCGGACCTCGTGGTGCACTCCGCGACCAAGTACATCGGCGGTCATTCCGATGTCACCGGCGGCGTCGTCACCGGCTCGCTCGAGCTGATCGGCCAGATCCGCGCGACGCGGATCGACACCGGCGGCTCGCTGTCCCCCGACGACGCGTTCCAGCTCCGCCGCGGGCTTGAGACGCTGCCCGTCCGGGTGCGCAGGCAGTCCGCCACCGCCTCGGTGTTCGCCGCCACGCTGGCCAAGCACCCGGCGGTCGCGTACGTGGACTACCCGGGGCTGCCCACGCACCCGGGGCACGAGCTGGCCAGGCGCACGTTCGACGCCGGGCCAGAAGGGGTCAGGTTCGGCGCGGTCGTCACCGTCACGCCGTTCGGCGGCCGCGAGGCCGGGCTCGCGTTCGCGAGCGGGCTGCGGCTCGCTGCCGCGGCGTCCTCGCTCGGCGGCACGCACACGGTCGTCTCGCACGTGGCGTCGACCACGCACCGCCAGCTCGATGACCGCGCACTCGCCGCCGCGGGCATCGACCCTGGCGCCGTCCGCTTCTCCATCGGCCTGGAAGACTCGGAAGACCTGATCAGCGATGCCTTCGTGGCCCTGGAGGGCCTCAACCGCCGCAGCCTCGACGGAGACCGGTGAGCCGGAACGCGTCACCCGTTCGCTAGCCGGGTGGCGGTTTCGCCATCGGGCGCGCAAGTGGCGGACATCGGGTGCACGGTGGGTCATACCGCAGGAAGAAAATCCGCCTTAACGCCGAGGCAATCAATTTTTTGCTGGTCAGCGGCTACCATCTTCGGGTTGACTTCAAGCAGGAGGTGGCGCATGGCTGGGGCACGCAAAGTCCGGGTCGCCGTGGTGTTCGGTGGGCGCAGCGCTGAGCACGCGGTGTCGTGCGCGAGCGCGGGGCTGGTGCTCGGAGCCATCGACCGGGACCGCTACGACGTGTTGCCGATCGGCATCGCGCGGGACGGGCGCTGGGTGCTGACCTCCGGGGATCCCGCGCGTCTGGCACTGTCGTCCGGATCCCAGCCGTCCGTGGACGCGGTCGCCGAGCCCGGGGTGTCGGTGACGCCCGCGGCCGGGCCAGGTGGCGGGGCGCTTGTGTTCAGCGGGCCCGCTGCGGTGCCGCCTGAACTCGGCGAGGTCGACGTCGTGCTGCCGCTGCTGCACGGGGCCTACGGCGAGGACGGGACGATCCAGGGGCTACTCGAGATGGCCGGGATCAGGTACGTGGGCGCCGGGGTGCTCGCCAGTGCCGCGGGCATGGACAAGGAGTACATGAAGCTCCTGTTCGCGGCCCGCGGGCTGCCCATCGGGCCGTACGTGGTGGTGCGGGACAGGGACTGGGGTGCCCCGCTTTCCTCGCTTGAGCACAAGCGGATCGTCGATGACGTCGCCGAGCTTGGCTGGCCGGTGTTCGTCAAGCCGGCCAGAGGCGGGTCGTCGATCGGCACGTCGCGCGTTTCCGGGCCCGACTCGCTCGAGGCGGCCATCGAGGAGGCGCGGCGGTACGACAAGAAGGTGCTGGTCGAGGCCGCGATCGATGGCGCCGAGGTCGAGTGCGCCGTGCTCGAGGGGCTTGACGGTGGTTCTCCCGAGGCTTCAGTGCCCGGCATGATCGTGGTCGACCCGCACGCCACCTGGTACGACTTCGAGGCGAAGTACCTGGCCGAGGAGTCGCGGATGGAGATTCCGGCGCCGATTCCCTCGGCGGCGGCTGCCCGGGTGCGTTCCCTCGCGTCCGCGGCGTTCGACGCGATCGACTGCGAGGGCCTTGCGCGGGTGGACTTCTTCTACACCCCCTCGGGTGAAGTCCTGGTAAACGAGATCAACACCATGCCAGGGATGACGCCGACGTCGGGGTTCCCCCTGATGTGGGCGGCCTCAGGGCTGCCCCTGCCGCAGCTCATCGACAGGATCATCACGACCGCGCTGGCCAAGCGGTAGCCGCGCTGCGGGCCGACTGCGCTGGCGCGAGCTGGTGCGGGCTGGCGTCGGGCGGCGCGGGCTGGCGTCGGGCGGCGCGGGCGGGCGTCGGGCGGCGCGAGACAACGCACGGCGGCAACGGAGATCATCCCCGTGCCGCCGTGCGTTACGGTCGCACCGCCCGCGCGTGCCTGGCTATCGCCGCCGGCTGACGCGTGCCTGCGTGTCCCGTTACTTCTTCTTGCTCCTGGCGGCCGGCTTGGCCGGTGCCGCCGCCTTGCCACCGCCGTTGACGAGAGCCTTGAAGTCAGCGCCAGGGCGGAACTTGGGCACCGACTGCGCGGCCACGTGAATCTCGGCGCCGGTTGCGGGGTTCCGCGCCGTGCGAGCCGGGCGATCGCTCTTCTCGAAGACGCCGAAGCCAGTGATGGCGACCTTGTCACCGTCGGCCACGGCCGACTGAATGGTCTCGAGGACCGCGTTCAGCGCCTCGGTCGCGGACTTCTTGTCCCCCAGGCGACCTGAGAGCGCGTCGATCAGATCACGCTTGTTCATATTCACTCCTGCGTTCCCCCACGGGAGGCCGCGCTTGTGGCTGCTCGCCTGGGCCACGACCCCTGACCTGCCTGAAATTAGGCGATCGCGCGCGCGTACACAATAACCTTGCCGAAGATTGACCGGCGTGTCGGGCCTTTTCAGCGGGGTTTTTCGTTGCGCGCCCGATATTTCCGGAAATTTCCGGCGGCCTGTGCGTCGGGACGGGCGGGCGGGATTGACGTCGCGCACCGTGGCTGAAGCGGCGCTGCGGCGGCGCCGCGGCCGTCCTGCTGCGCCAAAACTGCGCTCGCGCGGTGGCCCGCGGCGTTCGCCTCGGGGAGCTGTAGCGCTAGGCATGAGGGGACCATGGCCCGCCGCGCCGAGGCCGATGCCGGGGCTCGGGTAGTCGTGGTTCCGGCCTTGGGCAACCGGGCGACAGGGCCTCGGCGATTCCGGCCTTCAGAACAACCTGTCTCGGGGACTCAGGGATGCTAGAGCAGTCCCAGGGGCACCCAGGGCTAAACGATTCGGGCCATTGGGGCCACGAGGCCAAATCGGTCTTGGCCTTGGAAGGCACAGCACACCCGAGCTGCCCTGGACGAGTGATGCCGAGACGTCCAGCCCGGGCGGTGCGGTAGGTAACTCCGGGCTGGACGAGGACCACAGCGGGAACCCCGGCGGTGCCGCAGCCGCGGGCCGACCCCGGCCACCCCGGCGAGCCAAACGCGGACAGCACCGCCCTTTCTCGATCTTTCCGCTACGGCCACCACTGACCAGGGGGGCGTCCGCTCATTTGACCACCCGCACCCCGACGCGGGCGGATGCGACTCCCGCCGTCACAGGCCATATGCGGGGACGAGGGCGCTGAGAACTGGCGGGCGCCCCGGGGCGCGGCCGCACGGTGAGCGACTCATGCGGGACCGGCGGTCCCCGGAGCCCCGCGCGGGACCGCGGGTCACGGCCGGGAACGTCCGCACCTGGCCGCGGTGCGCCCAGTTGGCCAGGCTGGGCGGGCGGAGCCCGCCGCTGTTTCCGGGATGGCTGGCCGCGGCCGACAGCGCGCCGCCCGGCCTGCATCGCGATCTCGGGAGGCGGCCGGCCGGTTCCGTTCCTCCGTGCCTCCGGGCCCGGCCTGCGCAGGGCAAGTCGCATCCCGCCTGCGTCAGTGTGCGGGCGGTCAAATGAGCGGACGCGCCCCTGGTCAGTGGTGGCCGTAGCTGGAAAAATCGAGAAAGCCGGGTGCTGTCCGCGTATGGCTCGCGAGGGTGGCCGGGGTCTGCGCACGGGTCCGGCATCGCCGGGGTTCCCGCTGTGGTCCTCGTCCTGACCGGGCACCTCCGCCAGGGGCCTTGGATTACTCGTCTAGTGGGCCAGGGCCAAACGATTCTGGCCACGGGGGCCACAAGGCCAGCCTTGGCCTGCATCTCGTGATGGTGACTGGTTCCCGGGCGGCGCCAGTCTGCCGGACTTATCGGCATAAGCGCTCCAAGATCAAGTTTTCGCAGTCTAGGCCGAGAGTTCGGGCCCCATATAGATCAATGCCGGTGACTTTGGCGCTTTCCAGGCTTCGCGCCGGGCCCGCGCATGCCCGTTTCGTCCGGATTGTCCCGGCGGCACTGCGGCCCGGCCCATGATCATGTGGATTCCGCATCTTATTAGCTGCGGAATCCACATGAAAAGCGAAATCATGCTCGATCATGCCGCGTCCCGTCCGCCGACACCGCGGGCAGGGCCGCGCACGGCCCTCACTGGCACCACGCACCACATAGGCCAACGGCGTTGGCATATGAGTGCCGGACCCTCGCGCCAAAGAAGACGAGCGCGAACAGCGCGATGGCCCGCCGCGCCGGCGAGGGCGGGCGGCCGTCGGTGGTTGCCGTCGGTGGTTGCGGGCCGGGTGCTGGCGGTTGCCGTCGGTGGTTGCCGTCGGTGGTTAGGTGGTTTAAGGGTGCATAGCGTCGCGGGGAGGGGCTACAGCGTCGCCGGGAGGAAGGAGGGGCGGGTCGCCTCGAAGGCGGAGATCGCGTCCTCGTGGCGGAGGGTCAGGCCGATGTCGTCCAGGCCCTCCATGAGGCGCCAGCGGGTGTAGTCGTCGATCTGGAACTGCTCTACCAGGTCCTCCGCGAGGCCGCCCCCGACAACGCGCACCTCGCGGGCCTCAAGGTCGACCGTGACCTGGGCCGGAGGCTCTGCCTCGGCCGCGTCCTGGATGAGCGCCACGGCCTTCTCCGGCAGGACCACGGGGAGCAGGCCCGCCTTGGTGGAGTTGGTGCGGAAGATGTCGCCGAACCTTGGCGCGATCACCGCGCGGAAGCCGTAGTCGAGCAGCGCCCAGACCGCGTGCTCCCGCGATGACCCTGTGCCGAAGTCCCTGCCCGCTACGAGGATCGTCGTGCCCTGGTAGCGCGGCTGGTTCAGGACGAAGGACGGGTCCTCGCGCCAGGCCGCGAACAGCCCCTCGCCGAACCCGTGGCGGGTGACCCGCTTGAGGTACACGGCCGGGATGATCTGGTCGGTGTCGACGTTGGTGCGCCGCAGCGGCAGCGCACGCCCGGTGTGCGTAACGAACGGTTCCATGGTGGTCCGAGTCTCCTTACAGGTCTGCGGGGGCGGTCAGTCGGCCGGTGACGGCCGTGGCGGCGGCGACCGCCGGGGACACCAGGTGGGTGCGGCCGCCCTTGCCCTGGCGGCCCTCGAAGTTCCTGTTCGAGGTGGATGCGGAGCGCTCACCCGGCTGGAGCGTGTCCGGGTTCATGCCCAGGCACATCGAGCAGCCCGCCGAGCGCCATTCGGCGCCTGCCGCGGTGAAGACCTCATTGAGCCCCTCGGCCTCGGCCTGCGCGCGGACCTGCATCGACCCTGGGACGACCAGCATGCGAACGCCGTCGGCGACCTTGCGGCCGCTGATGACGCCCGCGGCGGCGCGCAGGTCCTCGATCCTGCCGTTGGTGCAGGAGCCGACGAACACGGTGTCAACCTTGATCTCACGCAGCGGGGTGCCGGCCGTCAGGCCCATGTAGGTGAGGGCGCGCTCGGTGCCGTTCGGGTCCTTGGTCTCCCCCGGCGCGGGCACGCTCGCGCCGAGCGGCAGCGCCTGGCCCGGGTTGGTGCCCCAGGTGACGTACGGGGTGAGCGTGGTCGCGTCGATCGTGACCTCGTGGTCGAAGACCGCGCCCTCGTCGGTGGGGAGCGACTTCCAGTACTCGACGGCCGCGTCCCAGTCGGCGCCCTGCGGTGCGTGCGGGCGGCCCTTGAGGTACTCGAACGTGGTCTCGTCCGGCGCGACGAGCCCGGCCCGCGCGCCGGCCTCGATCGACATGTTGCAGACCGTCAGGCGGCCCTCCATAGACAGCGACCTGATCGCCTCGCCGCGGTACTCGACGATGTAGCCCTGGCCGCCGCCGGTGCCGATCTGGCCGATGATCGCGAGGATCAGGTCCTTAGCCGATACGCCATCAGGCAGCGCGCCCTCGACGTTGATCGCCATGGTCTTTGGCTTGATCTGCGGCAGCGTCTGCGTGGCGAGCACGTGCTCGACCTCGCTCGTGCCGATGCCGAAGGCGATCGCGCCGAAGGCGCCGTGCGTCGAGGTGTGCGAGTCGCCGCAGACGATCGTCATGCCCGGCTGGGTGAGGCCGAGCTGCGGGCCGATCACGTGCACGATGCCCTGCCCGGCGTCGCCCATCGGGTGCAGCCGCACGCCGAACTCGGCCGCGTTCTTGCGCAGCGCCTCGACCTGCGTGCGGGAGACCGGGTCGGTGACCGGGCTGTCCGGGCCGGTGAGCGGCACGCCTGGGCCGGTAATGCCGGTCGTCGGAACGTTGTGGTCCTCGGTGGCGATGGTCAGGTCCGGGCGGCGCACCTTGCGGCCGGCCGCGCGCAGGCCGTCGAAGGCCTGCGGGCTCGTGACCTCGTGGACGAGGTGCAGGTCGATGAAGAGCAGTTCTGGCTCGCCCTGCTGGCTGCGCACCACATGGGCGTCCCAGATCTTCTCCGCGAGCGTGCGAGGCGCGCTGCTCATGCGGTCCATCTCCTTAGGTTGCTGATTCGCGGGGCACTGTGCCCGTCTCGACTTGCATCTCACGATTTGAGACGGCAGTATCAGTACATGAGCAATACTACCGTCCGTCATCTCCAGCCGCCGACTCGGCCGGCGATTGATCTCAAAATTTGAGACGGTAATATCAGATTATGGACAACACTAGCGGTGTCGGCGTGCTCGACAAGGCCGTTTCCGTGCTCGCCGCCGTCGAGAGCGGCCCCGCCACTCTCGCACAGCTCGTCGCCGCGACGGGGCTCGCGCGCCCCACCACGCACCGCATCGCGGTCGCGCTTGAGCATCACCGGCTACTGGCCAGGGACGTGCAGGGCCGGTTCATCCTCGGCCCGCGGGTCGCCGAGCTGGCCTCGGCGGCCGGCGAGGACCGGCTGCTCGCCGTCTCCCAGCCGGTCTTGATTCAGCTGCGGGACGTCACGGGGGAAAGCGCGCAGCTGTACCGCAGACAGGCAGACGTCCGGGTTTGCGTGGCCGCCGCCGAGCGGGCGAGCGGGCTGCGGGATACCGTGCCCGTCGGCGCGGCGCTGCCGATGACCGCCGGCTCCGCCGCGCAGATCCTGCTCGCCTGGGAGGAGGGCGAGCGGATGCACCGGGGCCTGCGCGGCGCCAAGTTCACCGCCACCACGCTGGCGGGCGTCCGCCGCCGCGGCTGGGCGGCGAGCGCCGCCGAGCGGGAACTCGGCGTGGCTTCTGTCTCCGCTCCAGTGCGCGGCACGGGCGGCAAGGTGCTTGCGGCCATCTCCGTGTCCGGGCCGATCGAGCGGCTGACCCGGTCGCCGGGAAGGCTGCATGCCAATGCGGTCGTGACGGCGGGCGAGCGAATCGGCGAACTACTCCGCGCCGACTCGGGCCACCACGGGTCGTGACACCGCGCCGCGGCTCCACGGTGAGCGGCATCCTGGCTTAGCCAGGTGAGCCGCATCTTGGCTCAGCCAGGTCGAGCCGACGTCTTTGCTTAGCCAGGTGAGCAGCGTCCTGGCTTAGCCAGGTGAGCCGCATCTTTGCTTAGATGGCGACCATCCTTTTCACCTTTGCTTACCAGAGTGCGCCGCATTTGCCGCGAACCGGACGTGATCATGGGCATCTGGTAAGCAAAGACGGTGATCATGGTCCCCGGGGCCGTCACCGGGTGAGCAAGCAATGGGCGCGCGGGGTCGGCTGCTCGGGTTGGAGCGGACGCGACGTGCGGTTGGGGCCTCGGGGGCTGGCGAAGGGGTCTGTGGGGGCTGTTGCGGATGCGGCTGGTGGGGCGGGATGCGAGTGAAGGGTATCTATTCGTATCTGGGGGATGACCTGCCTCGGGAGCAACACGAAAATCAAAAAGCGTAAACCTTCACAAAACGGGTAAAAGTTCCCGCATCCGAAGATCGTTAGTCCTACCGCTTTCCCGCCTCTCGGTTCTAGCCTCGAATCAGGAGCGCCAATGCGAAGAGGGGTGCCACGGATGATGCAAGAGAGCGCCCGGAGGCGAGTGCGGGTATGAGAGTCGCTGTCGTTAAGGAGAGTGCGCCGGGGGAACGGCGCGTCGCCCTGGTCCCCGAGACCGTCCAGAAGCTGCGCCAGGGCGGTCTCGAAGTGCTTGTCGAGCAGGGGGCCGGAGCTGGTGCCTGGTTTCCCGACGACGACCTACACGGCGGCCGGGGCGACCGTAACCACCACCGACGACCTGTACGCGACGGCGGATGTCATCCTCACGGTGACCCGCCCCGACGAGGCGGGGCTGCGCAGGCTGCGCGCCGGGCAGGCCGTGATCGGCATGCTGGCACCCCTGATCGACCCGCACCTAGTCCGCTCGCTGGCGGAGCGGGGCGTCACCGCGATCTCGCTCGACGGGCTGCCGCGCACGCTGTCGCGGGCCCAGGGAATGGACGCGCTGACCTCGCAGGCTAACGTCGCCGGGTACAAGGCGGCGCTGATGGCCGCCGACGCGTACGGCAGGTTCTTCCCGCTGCTGATCACCGCGGCGGGCACGGCGCGGCCCGCGAAGCTGCTCGTGCTCGGCACCGGCGTGGCCGGGCTGCAGGCGATCGGCACCGCCAGGCGGCTCGGCGCGCAAGTGAGCGGCTACGACGTGCGCCCCGCGTCCAAGGGTGAGGTCGAGTCCCTCGGCGCGACGTTCATCGAGCTCACGTCGGGGGTCAGCGCCGCCGGCGAGGGCGGCTACGCGCGCGAGCTCACCGCCGAGGAACGCGACGCGCAGCAGGCCGAGCTCGCCGCGCACATCGCCAGGCACGACGTGGTCATCACGACCGCGCAGGTTCCTGGGCGGCGCCCGCCGCTGCTCGTCACGTCGGACGCGGTGGCCGCGATGGCCTCGGGCTCGGTCATCGTCGACATGGGATCGAGCCAGCTCGGCGGGAACGTCGCGGGCTCGGTCCCAGGACAGTCCGTAGTCACGCCGAATGGCGTCACGATCCTCGGGGCGGAGAACCTGGCCGCCTCCGTGCCCACCGCCTCCTCCAACGCCTACTCAAGGAACATCAGCGCGCTGCTGCTGCAGCTGGTAAGCGAGGGCGCGCTGAAGATCGACACCACCGATGACATTCAGGCGGGGGTCGTCATCGCCCACGGGGGCGAGGTGGTGCATCCCGCGGTGGCGAAGCTGCTCGCCGCCGACGCTGAGCCCGCACAGGCCGCCGTGCCGACCGAGAACACCGTGCCGACCGAGACGACACCGTGCCGACCGGGAGCGCGGGGCCCGCGCCAACCGAGGGAACCGAGGGAGACGCCTAATGTCGACCGCGCTGGTCACTGACCTCACCATCTTCGTGCTCGCGCTCCTCGTCGGCATCGAGGTCATCGGCAAGGTCCCCGCGACCCTGCACACGCCGCTGATGTCGGCGGCGAACTCGATTCACGGCATCGTCCTGGTCGGCGCGCTGCTGATCGGCGTCACCGCGCACAACGCCGTCGGTTACGTGCTCGCGTTCATCGCCGCGTTCTTCGCCGCAGCCAACGTGGTCGGCGGGTACGCGGTGACCGGCCGGATGCTGAAGATGTTCCGGCGCAAGGCCCAGCCGCCGGCAACGCCGGCTCCGGCAACGCCGGCTCCGGCGACGCCGGCTCCGGCAACGCCGGCCGCCGCGGCACAGCAGCAGCTCCCTGCGCAGTCCGCACCGGACACCCGGGCATAGGGGACGGCCGTGAACACCTTCACCACGAACATCCAGCTGGTCTACATTCTCGCGGCCGCCTGCTTCGTCGTCGGCCTGCACTTGATGAACTCCCCCGCGACCGCGCGGCGCGGCAACCAGGTGTCCACCGGGGGCATGGTCATCGCCGTCATCGCCACGCTGATCCTGCTGATCCACGACGGCTCGGTGACCGGCGTCGGCTGGACGGTGCTGATCGTCGGCGCGCTGCTCGGCTCCGTCGCCGGTCTTTACTCCGCGCGGACCGTGCAGATGACCGCGATGCCGCAGCTGGTCTCCATGTTCAACGCGGTCGGCGGCGGCGCGGCGGCGCTCGTCGCCGTCTACGAGTACATCCACGACGAGTCGGCACCCGGCGGTGTGCTCGGGACCACGTCGGTCTTCACGGTGCTCGACGTGATCATCGGCTCGGTGACCTTCACCGGGTCGCTGATCGCGGCGGGCAAGCTCCAGGGGCTGATCCCGGGGCAGCCGATCACCTTCCGCGGCGGACAGGTGATCAACGCGGCGCTCGCCGTGATCGCCCTCGGGACGGGCGCGTTCATGTTCACCACCGCGTCGCTGCCCGCCCTGCTCATCCTGGTGCTCGCCTCGCTGGCCTTCGGAGTCATGATGGTGCTGCCGATCGGCGGCGCCGACATGCCGGTGGTGATCTCACTGCTGAACGCGTTCACCGGCACCGCGGTCGCGATGGCGGGGTTCGTCGTCGGGAACTGGGCGCTGATTGTGGCGGGCGCGCTTGTCGGCGCCTCCGGCGGGATCCTCACCAAGCTGATGGCTGACGCGATGAACCGCTCACTCGCCAACATCATCATCGGCGGGTTCGGCACCGGGGACAGCGCGGTGGCAGCGGTGGTGGCGGGCGACGCCCAGATCCGGTCGATCGCCGCCGACGACGCGGCAATCCAGCTCGCCTACGCCTCCAAGGTGATCATCGTGCCCGGTTACGGCCTCGCCGCCGCCCAGGCGCAGCACGCCGTCGCCGAGCTGGCGTCGCTGCTCGAGTCGCGGGGCATCGAGGTGTCCTATGCGATCCACCCGGTCGCCGGCCGCATGCCCGGCCACATGAACGTGCTGCTGGCCGAGGCCAACGTGCCGTACCCGCTGCTGAAAGAGATGGATGAGATCAACCCGGAGTTCCCGCGGGCCGACGTGGCGCTGGTGATCGGCGCGAACGACGTGACCAACCCGGCCGCCCGCCGGGCCGGGCACGGCGATCTCCGGCATGCCGATCCTCGACGTCGACCAGGCCAAGTCGATCATCGTGGTCAAGCGTTCCATGGGCACCGGCTACGCCGGCATCGACAACGAGCTCTACGCCAACCCCAAGACAAGCATGTACTTCGCTGACGCGAAAAAGGCGCTGGCGGAAATGACGGCGGCGGTGAAGACGCTCGTCGGATAGTCGGCCAGCATGACGGCGGCGGTGAAGACGCTCGTCGGATACTTACGTCGTCGGGACGTCGCGGGATGACGCCGGCGGCGAAAACACTTGTCGGATAGCATTTGCTGGTACTGGAGTTTCCGGTCGGGCAACCTGGGAAGCAGGTACGTCAGCCGGTGCGGCTGTCCTTGTCCCTACAACACCAGGCCCATGATCCCGCCGCCCGCGCACCGCTACGGGCAGGCCATGGTCCTCCTCCGGCGGTGAACGTCCGCCGCCAGTCAGTGATGCTATGGCTTTCGTCTACACCACGAATCTGTCTGAGGTGCGCGCCCTGGCGGAAAAGCACGCCAGGGTGGCAGGCCTGCCGGATGACCGCGTCACCGACTTCGTGATCGCGGTCAGCGAGGTCGCCGGGAACACGGTCAGGCACGCCAAGTCGCCGGGGTCGATAGAGTTCTGGTCGGACGGCGACGAGATCGTCTGTGAAATCCGCGACGCCGGCATCATCGCGGACCCGCTGGCCGGCAGCAAGCCGCCGCCGCCTGACGCCGACGGTGGCCACGGCCTCTGGCTCGTCTACCAGGTCTGTGACCGGGTGGACCTGCACTCAGACAAGGACGGGACGGTCATCCGGATGCACATGTCCCTGCGCTAGAACCCGCGGCGAGACGGTATCTGGCTGGCGATGCTGCCGTGGGTTCATCGAATGTAGCCCCCGGCGAAAGGCTTTAACGAGTTCCTAACGGGGCGACGAGACGGTATCCGGCTGGCAGCGCCCCGCTGGCCTCCCCAGATGTAGCCTTAGGGCGAAAAGACCTTAACGAGTTACTAACACATAAGGATGCACATCCATGGACGTTGACGGTACCAGGGGGCGCATGGCCGACTACCTGCGCGACCACCAGGACAAGGTGGTCGGGCGCTGGAGCGAGCTGGTCGTCTCCGGCGGGCGGGGCCGGACCTCGGTTGAGGAAGTGCGACGCGAGCTCGGCGGCCTCTTCACGCTCATTGTCCGGGTGCTGTCCGAGGCGGACGACCACGCCGACGGGGAACTTCAGGCGGCACTGGACGAGCTTTCGCGCGGCCGCGCCAGGGACGGCTTCACGCCAAGCGAGACGGCGCTCGGGGTCTTCTCGCTCAAGGAGGCCGTTTACGAGCTCGTGGCGGACTCCGCGGAGATGGTCCCCGAGTTCCTCGCCTTCTCCCGCATGATCGACGACCTCGGGCTGAGCACGTTCGAGGCGTACTCGGCCGCGCGCGAGCAGATCATCTCCGACCAGGTGACCACGATGATGGAACTCTCCACGCCTGTCGTGCGGCTGTGGGAGGGCATCATCGCGGTGCCGCTCGTCGGCACGCTCGACTCGGCCCGCACGCAGCTGGTGATGGAGAAGCTCCTTGACACCCTGGTGGCGACGGGGGCCGACCACGCGGTGATCGACATCACCGGCGTGGCGACCGTGGACACCGAGGTGGCACAGCACCTGCTCAAGACCGTCAGCGCGGCGCGCCTGCTCGGCGCGGAGTGCACCATCTCCGGCATCCGGCCGCAGGTCGCGCAGACGATCGTCTCGCTCGGCATCGACTTCGGCGACATCGCGACCAAGGCGACGCTCGCCGACGCGCTCGCGCTCGCGCTGCGTCAGGCCGGCCTGAAGGTAGTTCCGGCCTAATGGACCGAGTCCCCATCCTCAAGATCGGGCAGACGCTGTTCGTCTCCATCCAGATTGACCTGCAGGACGAGAGCGTCATGCTCCTCCAGGAGGACCTGGCCGACGAGCTCGCCGCCACCGGGGCGCGCGGGGTGATCATCGACATCACCGCGGTCGAGATCGTCGACTCCTTCATCGGCCGGATGCTGACCATGATCGGATCGATATCGCGGCTGTTCGACGCCGAGACGGTCATCGTCGGCATGCGCCCGGCGGTGGCGATCACGCTGACCGAACTCGGGCTGTCCATGGGCGGGGTCCGCACCGCGCTCAACGCCGAGAAGGGCCTGGAGATCCTGAACGGGAAAGCCTGATGGACGAGCTGCCTATCCAGTCGGGCGACGACGTGGTCCGGGTCCGCCAGCAGGTACGGACCGTAGCGGCCAAGAACGGGCTATCCCTGGTGGACCAGACCAAGCTGGTGACCGCCGCGAGCGAGCTCGCGCGGAACACGCTGGTGCACGGCGGCGGCGGCGTGGCCCGGGTGGAGGTAGTCAAGTCGCTCAACGGCCGCTCAGGGGTCAAGCTGCACTTCACCGACGAAGGACCAGGCATCGCCGACATCGACCTGGCGCTCACGGACGGCTGGACGACCGGCGGCGGGCTCGGGCTCGGGCTGTCCGGCACACGGCGCCTCGTCGATGAGTTCGAGCTGAACTCAAAGCCCGGTGCCGGGACCAGTGTCGTGGTCGTCAAGTGGTCACGGTGAACCGGTCGCTTGTCGCCCAGGCACCGGGAGACATGCGCTGGCTGCGGGTCGAGGATCCCAGCGCGGGCGCCGCCTGCCGCAGCGCCGCCGTGGCGCTGGCCAGCCGGCTTGAGTTCCCCCAGGCCCGCACCGACCAGCTGACGCTCGCGGTGACCGAGGCGGCAACCAACCTGCACAAGCACGCCAGCCAGGGGTCGATGCTGCTGCGCATCGCCAGGCACGATGGCGGGCCAGGGATCGAGATGGTGACCATCGACGCCGGGCCCGGGTTCCGTGATGCCACCGCGGCTCTGCGCGACGGTCACTCCACGAGCGGCACCCTGGGCATCGGGCTCGGCGCCATCGGCCGTCTGGCGGACTTCTGCGACCTGTACTCGGTGCCCGGTCAGGGCACGGCGCTCGTGGCCAGGTTCTGGCCGACGCCACATCCCGGTGCGGCCCCGTACGCCGGGCTGGTCAGGCCCATCACGGGGGAGACGGAGTGCGGCGACATCTTCGGGGCGGTCGAGACGGAGGACCGGCTGACGGGTGTCTTGTGCGACGGTCTCGGCCACGGCCCGCTCGCCGCGCGCGCCGCGATGGAGGCCGTCGCGGCGGTAGTTGAGGACCCGGCCGGCGAGCCCGCCGTGCTCATCGAGCGTGCGCACCGGCGGATAGCGCACACCCGCGGCGGTGCCGTCGCCGTGGTCCAGGTGACCGGCCAGGTCGCCTGGTTCGCCGGCCTCGGCAACATCGCGGCGACGATCCTGGCCGATGGCGCGCGCAAGGGCATGCTCTCCGTGCCGGGAATCGCGGGTCATCAGGCGCGCACCATCAGGCAATTCGAATACGCCGTGCCGCCAGGCGCGGCGGTCATCCTCCACTCTGACGGCATCAGCGGCCGCTGGGAACCCGCCGCGCTCCCCGGCCTGAACGCCAGGGACCCGCTGGTCATCGCCGCCACGCTGCTTGCCCAGGCCGGGTCGCGCCGCGATGACGCGGGAGTGCTGGTGCTCAAGCCATGACCGACGAACTCGCCAGCCTGCACGTCAGGGACCTGCCCGGCGTCTTCGCCGCGCGCAGGCTCGGCCGCGAGCTGGCCGCGGAGCTCGGCATGGACGACCGGGACCAGGTCCGGGTCGCCACCGCGCTCAGCGAGGTAAGCCGGAGCGCGGTCACCGTCGGGCAGACCGCCGTCATCGCGTTCGGAGCGGACAAGGCGCGCCTCGTGCTGACCGTGACCGTCGACGGCAAGCCGCCTGAGGAGGGCATCGTCGCGGCCGCCCGCCTGATGGACACGGCCATGGCCGACGGCCAGGTGGTCCTGATGGCGAAACGGCGACCGCAGCACGTCACTCCCGACCTCCATGCCGTCCGCGAGCGGCTCGCGGCCTTGCTACCGGAGTCCACGCTGGAAGAATTGCGCCGTAACAACCAGGATCTCATCGCGACGCTTGAGGACGTCACCCAGCAGAAAGAGCAGCTCCTGCTGCTCAACGCCGAACTGCAGGAGACCAACCGCGGCGTGATGGCTCTCTACAGCGAGCTGTCTGAGGAGCTTGAGCAGACCAACCGCGGCGTGGTCGCGCTGTACAGGGAGCTGGACGAGAAGTCCGAGCAGCTGGGGGCGGCATCGGAGTCCAAGAACCGGTTCTGGGCCAACGTCAGCCACGAGCTGCGGACGCCGCTGAACTCGATCATCGGTCTTGCCCGGCTGCTCGCCGACCCGGTGGGCGGCCTCGACTCGGAGCAGCTGTACCAGGTCGAGCTGATCAAGAGCACCGCGGGGACGCTGCTGACCCTGGTCAATGACCTCCTTGACGTCGCTAAGGCCGAGTCGGGGCAGTTCGTACTCAACCCGGCAGAAGTCAGCCTGCCCACGCTGCTCGCCACGCTGCGCGGGCTCACCCGGCCGATGGCCGCGGGCAAGCCGGTGGACGTGGTGGTCAGCGCCGAGGGGGCGCCCGCCACGATACTGACCGACGAGACGGCGCTGACCGCCATCCTGCGCAACCTGCTGTCCAACGCGGTCAAGTACACCGACAGCGGCGAGGTGCGGCTGACCGCGCGCACCGCCCCTGGAAGGATCGAGCTCCAGGTCTCTGACACCGGCACGGGGATCCCCGCCGCCCAGCTTGAGCGCGTATTCGAGGAGTTTTACCAGGTGCCCGGCGCCAGGCGGGGCGGCACGGGCCTCGGGCTCCCCTACGCCAGGCGGCTCTCCACGCTGCTTGGCGGCGAGCTGACGCTGACCAGCGAGGCCGGCCAGGGGACCACGGCGGTCCTCAGCCTTCCGCACGGGACACCGTCCGTCGGCACGGTCGTCATCGCGGACGACGACGCGGGTTTCCGCCAGGTGCTGAAATCGATGCTAGTCGGCATCGCTGACCGGCTCATCGAGGCCGAGGACGGCGGGCAGGCACTTGCCGCCGTCGCCAACGGTCGCGTTGACCTCGTGCTCGCCGATCTGCGGATGCCTGGCGTGGACGGGGACTCGCTGCTTGATCGGCTGCCTGCCGCCCTGCCCGCGATCGTCATCACCGGGCTCGACGTGACGCCCCCGCCGCGCGCCGCGGCGCTGCTGCGCAAGGAAGAACTCACCAGGGAGCGGCTGGCGTTCGCCATCCGCCGCGTCAGCCCGGTGACACGATGAGCGATCTCGCCGGAAACCTGCTGCTCGTGGACGATGACGAGGCCAAGCGCTACGTGCTCGCGACCTGGCTGCGGCGGGCGGGCCACGCCGTCACCGAGGTCGGCACCGGGGAGGAAGCGCTCAGCAGGGTCAGCTGCCGCCGAGCTGGTGCTGCTCGACGTGAACCTGCCCGACATGAGCGGCTTCGAGGTCTGCCCGGCTGATCAAGTCAGACCCACAGACGGCCGCCATCCCGGTGATCCAGGTGTCCGCCACCGCCGTGGCCGTCGCCGACCGGGCCCATGGCCTGACCCAGGGGGCCGACGCCTACCTGGTCGAGCCCACCGAGCCAGCGGAGCTCCTCGCCACGGTGACGGCGGCGCTTCGCTACTTCCGTGCCAGGCAGCGCGCGGAGCGGACCGCCGCCATGCTGACCGACCTGGCCAGCGTGTCCCTGGACATCAACGCGGCGGAGACCTTCGACGGGCTGGCGGCAGCGGCGGCGGCCGGCGCCGCCAGGATCTTCGCCGCTCATGCCATCCTGACCCTGGAGATGCCCGACGGCCAGTCCCGCAGGACCTCGGCCACCCCCGGTATTCCCGGCACGGTACGACGCGGCGGTCCTCCCGGGCTGGCGGGGCGGGTCGCGGCCCAGGTGCTCGGTCCCGGGCAGGCCAGCGGGATCGCGACCGTCCGCCGGGACGACTGGCTGCGGATCGTGCCAGACAGCACGTTGCGGACGGATGCCTGCCTGGCCGTCGCGCGGACCAAGCCAGGGAAGCCGCCCGTGGCCATCGCGATTGACAACGCGAGCGTTTCCGCCGACGAGGACATGCAGATCCTCCGGCAGCTCGCCCAGTCGGTCGCGGTTGGCGTCGAGGCACTGCGCTCGTCGGCGGAAGAGCACCTGGTGGCGCTGACCCTGCAGCGAAGCTTCCTGCCCGCGGCGCTGCCGGCGATTCCTGGCATGCTGATGGCCTTCCGCTACCTGCCCGCAAGCGACCAGGCCGAGGTCGGCGGGGACTTCTACGAGGCGCTGCCGTGGCGGGACGGGGTGCTTGTCGCCATCGGCGACGTGCAGGGACACTCGCTGGCCGCCGCGACCGTGATGGGAGAACTGCGGCACGCGCTGCGCGCCTTCGTCAGCGAAGGGCACTCGCCGCTGGTGATCACCGGCCTGGTCAACGAGGTGCTGCGGCGCTTCCACCCGGGCATCATCGCCACCTTGTGCCTGGTGCTCGCCGACCAGACGACCGGTGAGCTCACGATCGTCAACTGCGGGCACATGCCGGTGCTGCTTGCTGACGGCGCGGGGGCGAAGTACGTCGGCGAGGGAGGGCTGCTGCTCGGCCTGGCCCGCCATGAGCCGCACGTCGAGACCGCCGTCCTGCCGGTCGGCGGCACCGCCCTGCTCTTTACCGACGGCCTGGTCGAGGACCGCAGGGTCCTGCTCGACGACAACCTGGAGAAGCTGCGCGCCGTCGCGGCCGAGGCCGCGGGCGATGAAGTCGAGGCATTCGCCAATCACGTGATGTCGCTGTTCGGAAGCCGGGAGGACGACGTGGCGATGATCGCGGTCCGCAGGACGTCCTAGGTCCCGTCTTCAGGTGGACGCTGCCAGGGCTTCCTCGAGGCTCGCGTGGACCGGCATGAGGCGGCCGACGCCGATCAGCTCGAGCACGCGGCGCACCGAGGTGGCCGGCGACACCGCCAGCCGCATCCGGACATCGCGCGCGGCGGCGCTCTCGTAGGCGTGCATGATCGCGTGCACGCCGGAGGAGTCGCAGAAGACCGTTGACGTCATGTCCGCGATCACGGTGTCCACGCCGGGTGCCAGGACCGCGACCAGTTGCTCGTAGACCTGCTCGGAATTGGTGACGTCGATCTCCGCGGGCAGCACCACGACGACCGGCACGACCTGCGCCGCCTGATCATTCATGACTCAGCCACTCCTGCCACAGCCTACGCACTTGCGCAGCCAGGTTACCGCGTTCCCGGCCGCTGCCACATAGCTTCCCCCGGGTGCGCGCTGTCGGACGATGAGGAATTATGAGGCGAACAGTCAGGCGCACTCGTTCGGAACGATCCTGATTGTGATCTTGCTACAGTCCGCTGACCGTGACCTGGGCGGGGTGCTCGACCGTGAAGCGGTGGCGGATCGCCGACGACTCACCCGCGGGCAGGATCAGGGTCCAGGTGAGCTCGCCAAGGTCGTCGGTGCTTGCCGGGGCCGGGGTCGTCTCGCGTGGCCGCACCTTGATGTCGCCGTCCGTGGAGACGGGGATGTGGTCGTGGACGCTGACCGTGGCCTTGCGGTCGCGATGGTTCTCCACCGTGATCTCGTAGGCGATGTCGATCGTCCTGCTGCTGCCGATGACGGCCTTGCTCGTGGTGCGGCGGCGTAGCTTGCGCTCGACCTTGATCTGGTCGTCGACGCCGAGTTGCACCTCGAACTCCTCGCCGGGTGCGACGGAGTCGAGATACGTCTCCCCGACGAACTGCGAGCCGTGGAAGATCCTGGCCTGGCCGGGCAGCAGGAGGAGCGGGCCGTTGGTGACGGTGGCGCGGAGGTAGGCCTCCGGTGCCAGCACGGGGACCGTGAGGTAGTCCAGGCTCGCGTCCGCTTCCGAGCTCGCGACCAGGGTCTTGTGCGGCCCGCCGTCGCCAGGCACGGCGAGCGGGCGGGCCACCGTGTAGACGAGTCCGGCGCCGGACTCGCTCTGGCCGGGCTCGGCGGCGAGCACCTTGGCCGCGGGGCGCGCCGCCGCCACTGCCCACTGCCCCGGCGCCGCCTCCTCGCCGAACGCGCCCTCGGGCGGCGACGCGGCGGCCATCGGCATGGCCGCGCCCGACGCCCTGGCCCGCATCGGCCTCGGGGCCGGCGGCCGCGGCCGGCCGATGTACCACGGGCTCAGCTCGGGCAGCGTCTGGCGCAGCCCCTGCCGCGTCGTGGACAGGACAAGCGTCACCTCCGGCCAGTCCTCGCCCGTCTGCTGGGTGATCTCCGCGAGGTAGGAGACCTTGAGCTTCTCGCCGTCGAGCACCAGGTCGTACAGCGGCCGCCAGGAGGCGCCCGCTACGTGGTAGGTCAGCTCGATCGCGGCCTCGGTGGCCGTCGGCGCCTCAAGGAGCACGCTGACCTCGGTGAACACGGACGGCAGGCCCGGCTGCTCGGCGCCCGCGAGGCGTTCCACCGCGGCGTTGAGTTCCCGCTGCGCGACGCGCTTGCGGGCGGCGATCTCCCGCCGCCTGCCGAGCGCGGTCGCGGTGGACGCGGACAGGTGGCCGGCCATCCCCGCCAGCTCGTCGTAGCCGGCCCGCCCGGCGCTCAGCGCCTTGGCGAGCGAGGTCGCCGCCGCTTCTGACAGGTGGCCGAGGAAGCCGAGCCCGGCCAGTTCCGCCTCGTCGGCGTCGTCGAGTTCCTTGACCGCGTCACGCCAGCGCTCAACGTCCGCCCGCAGCTCGGCGAGCGACTCACGCCGCGGCTCCGCGGCGACGCGGCGTTGCACCTCCACGTTGAGCAGGGTCAGGCCATGGCCCCGCGCGGCGACCCGGACGGACGACGGGTCCGCGCTTTCCGGGAGACTGGCGACCACCAGGGGACGCACGCCGGGCTGAACGCCTGCCACCCCGGTGCGCGTTACCCGCGCCCCGTCCGTGAACACCGTGACGCCCGTGATCGGCGTGTCGGCGGTTTCCTGCCCCGTGTTGGTCAAAGTGCCGGTGTCGGTCATGGTGACAGCCTTTCACTGGCGCGGAACCACTCTCAACAAAACCGGGGCGGGCGGCGTAAGGTGCGGGTCATGTGCTTGCCGGCTGGCGGCACGGGAAATCTCACTGGCTTCCCCGGAGGACCTTCATGAGCGAGCGGACAAAATTCGTCCTCGATGAGTCGCAGATCCCGGCGCAGTGGTACAACGTGATCCCGGACCTGCCCGCACCGCCGCCACCGCCGCTGCACCCGGGCACGGGACAGCCGGTCGGGCCGGACGACCTCGCCCCGCTGTTCCCGATGGAACTCATTGGCCAGGAAGTGACCGCGGAGCCGTACGTCGACATCCCCGGCGAGGTCATCGACGTCTACAAGCTCTGGCGCCCGACGCCCCTGTTCCGCGCCCGGCGGCTGGAGAAGCTGCTGAACACGCCCGCCAGGATCTACTACAAGTACGAGGGCGTCTCCCCCGCCGGGTCGCACAAGCCGAACACCGCGGTGCCGCAGGCCTATTACAACTCGGTCGAGGGCACCAAGCGGCTTACGACCGAGACCGGGGCGGGCCAGTGGGGCAGCGCCCTGGCGTTCGCATCGGCGCAGTACGACCTCGACTGCGAGGTCTGGATGGTTCGCGCCTCCTACGACCAGAAGCCGCACCGGCGGACGATGATGCAGACGTGGGGCGCGACCGTGCACCCGTCGCCGTCGCGGGCCACCCAGGCGGGGCTGAAGGTGCTCGCCGACTCGCCTGACTCCCCTGGCTCGCTCGGGATAGCGATCAGCGAGGCCGTCGAGGCGGCCGCCGGGTCCGCTGAGACGCGTTACGCGCTTGGCTCGGTGCTCAACCACGTGCTCCTGCACCAGACGGTCATCGGGCAGGAGGCGCTTGAGCAGTTCGCCATGGCGGGCGAGGACTCGGGGCCCGACCTGATCGTCGGGTGCACCGGGGGCGGGTCGAACTTCGCCGGGCTGTTCTTCCCGTTCCTGCGGGAGAAGCTCGCCGGGCGGATGAACCCGGTGTTCCGCGCGGTCGAGCCTGCCGCGTGCCCGTCGTTCACCCGCGGGATCTACGCGTATGACTTCGGCGACACGGCGGGGTTCACTCCCCTGCTGAAGATGCACACGCTCGGGCACGCGTTCATCCCCGACCCGGTGCACGCGGGCGGGCTGCGGTACCACGGGATGTCGCCGCTGCTCTCCCACATGTACGAACTCGGGCTGTTCGAGGCGGTCACCAAGCCGCAGCGGGAGTGCTTCGCCGCCGCGATCACGTTCGCCCGGGCCGAGGGGATCATCCCCGCGCCCGAGCCGTCGCACGCCATCGCGGCCGTGGTCGAGGAGGCCAAGCGCTGCGCAGAAACCGGGGAGCAGAAGGTGATCCTGACGGCGCTGTGCGGGCACGGGCACTTCGACATGGTGGCGTACGAGCGGTACCTGGCGGGTGAGATGACCGACTTCGAACTGCCGCAGGACAGAATCGACGCCGCGCTGGCGGGCCTGCCCGGCGATCCCGGGAGCGTAGCACCCTGCCGAATTCCGGTGGCCCAGCGGCTTCACCTGCTCCCCGTGTGCCGTTGGGCCGGCGATCGCCGGCCCAACGGCACACGGCCACCAGGTCGCGGCGCAGGGCGGCGGCATATTTAACCCGCGGGAAGAGCCGGCATTGCATTGACCGCGGTCAGTGAGGTGGAAATCCACGCATTTGCTTCATAAGCATTTGCGTTTGCATATGCAAATGCACACGCTAACTAATGAGTGCGCTGCAATTGTCGGACGCAGGGCGGGCGCGCGGCGGGATTTCGTCCCCTGTTCGAATGCGTAGGCGAGCGCGAGCAGGCTCGGCTCGCTCCAGCGGGGACCGAGGAACGAGACGCCGACGGGAAGCCCGCAGACGTGGCCGAACGGCACGGTGATCGTCGGCCAGCCGGAAACCGCTCCTGGCCTTGAGGTGCCGAACACTGAGTGGTCGCCAAGAACGTAGTCGGTCAGCCATGCCGGGTTGGCGGTCAGCGAGAAGATCGCGTCCAGGTTGTGCTCAAGCAGCGGCGTCTCCACCGCCGTCCGCGCCAAGATGCGCGCCGCGCCGCGCAACTCCAGGTAGACCGGGTCGGCCAGGTCGCCGTTGGTGCCCTGCGCCGCCAGGAAGATCTCCTGCCCGAACCTGGCGAGGACCAGCGGGGCGTTCCGCTCGTTGTACTCGATAAGCTCGGCCAGCGTGCCAGGCAACTCCAGGTCGGAATCGCCCACGTACGCGGCCAGGTACTTGAGGTAGGCGTTGATCCCGTGCTTGAACTCGTAGTTCAGCGCGTCGAACTCGGGCTCGGTGACCTTGTCGATGTCGGGCAGGTCCACCGGGTCGACCACCGTGGCGCCGAGCGCGCGGAGGCAGTCCACCGCCCCGTCGAGCAGGGCCTCTGTCGCCGCGTCCGCGCCCGTTGAGGCCGTCCGCCAGATGCCGATCCGCGCGCCATCCAGCGCCGCCTGGTCGAGACATGCCGGGTAGTCGACGAAGCCGGGATGATCGATCGCGCTATCGTCCGGGTCCGCGGCGGCGAGCACGGACAGCAGCGCCGCCGCGTCCGCGACCGAGGTGCCCATCGGGCCCGCGGTGTCCTGCGCCAGGGACAGCGGCACGATGCCGGCCCGGCTGACCAGCCCAAGGGTCGGCTTAATGCCGACCACGCCGCAGGCGCTTGACGGGGAGACGATCGACCCGTCGGTCTCGGTGCCCACGGCGAGCGGCGCGAAGCCCGCCGACAAGCCGGCCGCCGAGCCAGAACTCGAACCGGACGGGTTGCGGTCGAGCGCGTACGGGTTCGCGGTCTGGCCGCCGAGCGTGGACCAGCCGCTCGTCGAGCGGGTTGACCGGAAGTTCGCCCACTCGGACATGTTGGCCTTCGCCAGGATGATCGCGCCCGCCGCGCGCAGCCGGGAGACGATGAACGCGTCCGGCGGCCTGGCGGCGAGCAGCGCGGGTGAGCCCGCGGTGGTGGGCGCGCCCGCCACCTGCACGTTGTCCTTGACCAGGACAGGGATGCCCTCAAGCGCGCCGCGCGGCCGGCCGGCCCGCAAGGCGGCGTCGCTCGCCGCCGCCTGGTCGAGTGCGTCCGGCGTCACCGCGATCACGGCGCCAAGCGCGGGGTTCGCCGCGGCGATGCGATCCAGGCAGCGCTGGGTAAGCGCGGTGGCGGTAAGCCCGCCGGCGGTCATCGCCTGCCGCAACTCGGCCACCGTGGACGAGGCGATATCGATGCGCGTGCCAGGGATCTCGGGGGTTAGTTCCGATGAGATCTGGAAATCCGGCATGCGGGCAGGATAACGGTTCAATAGCGGTTGCGTAACCAGATATGGCCTGTACAAATACGTGCAGAAAGCGCGCTAAATCGATTGCGGCTCTTCGATGAGACGGCTAAGCCTGGCGGCGGCCGCGCGGACCTGGCCGAGCAGGCGTTGCTGATGCGCAGCCGGGGCGCGGACCAGCGGCGAGGGCACGGTGAGCGCGGCCACCGTTGAGCGCCCGTTCGTCACCGCCGCCGACGCGGCCCAGACGCCACGGTCGATCTCCTCCTCGCTCGTCGCCCAGCCACAGACGGCGACCTCGGCGAGGGCCTCCTCGATCCCTTCCATGGCCGCCGGGTCGGACTTGGCGAGCGACGCGAGGTACTCGCGCCGCTCGCGCTCGGGCAGGCCAGCGAGCAGGACCCGGCCGCTCGCGCCGCGCAGCAGCGGCAGCGACTGGCCGGGCTCGAACGTGGCGCGCAGGTGATGACCGGACTCGACCCGGTGGACGCAGACCGGCACGCGGGCGATCAGCCTGACGAAGATCGCCGTCTCGCCGCACTCCTGGACCAGGTCGCGCATGACCGGGTCCGCGAGGTCGATGAGCGTCTCGGCGGCTTCCGCGGCGCGGGCCAGCGAGATGAACCGCGGCGACAGGTGGTAGGCGCCGCGGTCGTCCCCGATCAGCAGGCCCGTATCACGCAATAGGGCGATATACCGGTACATGCTGGGCAAGGGAATCGCGGTGAGTCCGGCGAGTTCCCTGGCCGTCAGCGTGTGCTGGTTCGGCGAGAAAGCCTGCAGGACGGCGAGCACCCGGCGAGCACCCTCGGCACCGGAGGCGGGCATGGCCGGCGCGTGCTCCCCTGTCCCTGGAATCACATCAACCAGCTCACGTGGCCGACCAGCAGGGCGTAGCCGATGAAGGCCACCGCGTCGATCAGCGTGTGGGCGATGATCATCGGCGTGGCACGCCGCCAGCGCAGGAACAGCGTACCGAAGATCACGCCCATGACCGCGTTGCCGGCGAAACCACCGAAGCCCTGGTAGAGGTGGTACGAGCCGCGCAGCGTGGCGCTGATCGCCACCGCGACCCACGGGTTGACGCCGAGCTTGCGCAGCCGGGTCAGCAGGTAGCCGGTGACCAGGACCTCTTCGAGCAGCCCGTTCTCCAGCGCGGAGAGCAGCAAGATCGGAAAGCGCCACCACACGTCCGGCTCGTTTTCCGCGACGACGTTCAGCGCGATGCCCGACTTGTACGCGATGAAGTACAGGCCGAGGCCGCTGCCGCCGATCAGTGCCGCGAGCCCGGCGCCGCGCAGGAAGTCGCGCAGGGGCTGCGTGCGGTCCACGCCGATCGACTTCGCGCCGTCGCCGGAGCGGGCGAGCAGGTAGAAGGCAAGGATGACCGGGGCGGCGCCGGAGGCGAGCGAGACCAGCTGCAGGAACAGGTCGAGCAGCGGGCGGCCAGGCGCCTGCGAGCCGTTCAGCGTCACCGACTGCGAGCCGAGCGAGTGGCGCGCGGTCAGCGAGCCGATGAGCGAGACGAAGGCGTAGAGACCGCTCGCGCCGAGCGACACGGCGAAAACGGCGATGATCTCCCAGCGGAGCAGCACCCGCTCACGGCGCGACAGCTCGGGAGCATCATCGGGCCTCGTAAGGCGAAGCCGCGCCCCCGTTCGGAATGACCGGTCTTGATCTTCTGCCGGGAGCTCGCGACCCGGAGCATGGCGAGTCACGCGCGTCCCTCGCGTCGGCCGGACGGGGTAGCGCGGACACGGGGGTCGTCCCCCCGGGAGATACGCTGGCTTGACCGGCCGATACGATGGCGCTTTTTGCCATCGGGCGCTAAGCCAGCAGCGCGTCGAAATCGCCGTCCTGCGCGCCGCCAATGAGCGCCTCGATCTCGGCCCTGGTGTAGATCAGCGCCGGGCCTTCCGGGTCGGCCGCGTTGCGCACGGCGATCTGCCCGTCTGGCAGCCGGGCCATCTCAACGCCCGCGTTGGCCGGCGTACCGCCGGCCGGCCGCCACTCCAAGTCAGGCAGCTCGCGCGCGGGCATTCCGTTGTAGACCCCGTCGGTCATGGGTCCTCAGATCTCCTTCAGCATCCCGGACAGGATCTCCCTGGTCCGGTCGGGTGACGTGCCCGCGACCGAAAGGCGTTCCATCACCGCTGCGTAGCGCTCGACTTCTTCTGGCTTGTCAATGTAGTGCGCGCCGGTCAGGTACTCCATGTAGACCACGTCAGGCAGGTCCGTCTCAGGGAACCGCATGATGGTGAACGCGCCGCCCTCGGCCGCGTGCCCACCGTACCTGAAGGGCATGACCTGAATGGTGATGTTGGGCTCGCCTACCAGGTCAATCAGCCGCTCGATCTGCCCGACGTGCACGTCGCGGCCGCCCATCGGGCGGCGCAGCGCGGCCTCGTCCATGATCACCCAATAGCGCGGCGGGCTCTCCCGCGTCAGCAACTTCTGGCGGCCCATCCGCAGCGCCACCCGGCGCTCGACTTCGTCCGGGTCGAGGCCCGGCGCGCCCTGCAGGATGACGGCGCGCGCGTACTCCTCCGTCTGCAGCAGCCCAGGGACGAATTGCACCTCATAGACACGGATGAGCTGCGCGGCCTCTTCGAGGCCCACGAAGACGTGGAACCAGTCGGGTACCACATCCTGGAACTTCTGGTACCAGGGGGTCGCGTTGGCTTCCCTGGTCAGCTGGACAAGCTTCTCCCGCTCGGCCAGGTCGTCGACGCCGTAGAACTCGAGCAGGTCGGTGACGTCGCGTTCCTTGAAGGAAACCCGGCCAAGCTCCATCCGGCTGATCTTGGATCCCGAGGCGCGGATGTGATAGCCGGCATCGTCTCGCGTGACACCAGCGGTCTCACGAAGGCGCCTAAGCTGGGCGCCGAGCAACATTCTGAGCACGGTCGGACCGCCTGCGGGAGCGGCGCCCCCAGGCGCACTAACACTCAACGCGGTCCCCTCTCAGGTCTTCCGGCAAGCCAGGGATCCCCACCCACCAGCACTTCTGGCACCCTCCGGCATGCACGTGCACGAGCCGTCTGCACTCGCGACCGCACATGCATGCGGTGATGACGCTGAGATGATATCGCGCCCAGTGTCGGTACACGAGATTCTGGCAATACTGTGATCACGGGATACATTAGGACATCGCGCCCGCTGCCCGCCCGAGGGGCGCTTCGCGCAGATCACGGCTATGCTTCGTCCGTCAGCGCGTCACGATTGGGCACCCAATGTTGAAGACATCCTCCGTCGGCCGGAGCGGCCAGTCGGCCCTCGCCGGTCTTGAGAAGAGGCTCACGGGCCGCGTCCCGGACGACTCGGACGTCCCCGGGCCGGTGCGCAAGGCGGCCAGGTTCATGCTGGCCGGCGGAGCCCTCACCGCCATTGTCGGCATTTTCCTGCTCATTGCCACGATTGCCGACAAGAACGCGCTAACGAACTCGAGCGGGAAGAAGCTCAGCAACGGCGAGTTCACCAGCAATGTGGTCGGCACGGCTATCACCTACCTGATCCTCGTCGTGATCTGGGTGCTAATGGCCAGGATGAACCGCGCCGGGTACAACTGGGCGCGGATCCTTGCCTCTGTCTTCTGCGCGATCTCGACGTATGACGCCTACTCTCTCGTCAACTCGCTGACCGGCGGGACGACCATCACCGTGGCCGGGGTGATCTACATCGTCTTCACGCTGGCCCTCTGGGTCGTCGGCGTGATCGCGATCGCCCTGAGCTGGCGGTCGGAGTCGAGCGCGTACTACCGGGCACGGTCCGCGGCGCGCTAGGGCGCTGAGCGCTCAGCGCGCGCTAGGCGCCTCGCGCCGGCTGCTCGGGAGAATCCCTTTAATTCATGAGGCGCCTGTCTTTTGCGTGGCTCCGGCGTTAGCGGATCGCCACGCCGCACTTCTGCGAACTACGTGGCGAGCAATGCCCGCGATTGTTGATTCCTACTGATTTCCTCGCATTGTCGACGGATTCCGGACCCCCTCTGGACTAATCACTGCTGCTGACGTAAGCAGGGAGAGAAGTCTGCGGCCTTACAGGGTCTAGACCTTATGGGAGGGGAGCCGGAGCCGTGGCACACGCATGGATGCCGGAAGCAAGGCGCATCTGGGCGGAGACTGACGGAGGCCCCCTGATCGGCGGCGCGCCCCGCGCGGTCTGGCTGACGCTCGGTACCGCCCCTGGCGCGGTATCGGTTCAGTCGGCCGCGCAGCGGCTGATCGGCGAGCGACGACCGTGCCACCTCATCTGGGACCCGCTGACCGGTGACATCGCCCAGCTCATCTCCGTCCTGCGGGCCGGGCGTGCGCTTGGCGCGGCCGATTGCCTCGACTGGGCGCCCGGCCAGGTCAAGGCCCATCCGGAGAACGTGAACGCCGAGGGCCGGGTGTGCGTGCAGATCGGCGTGCTCGGCCATCCCGGCCAGCCGTTCACCGGCGGGACGCTCGCCGGGGTTGAGCTGATCGTGAGCTGGCTCGACTCCTGGGGCGTACCGCGCCGCTGGCCGGCGGGGCGGCCAGAGGGATACCGCAGCGAGATGTCCCCCGCCGCACCCACCGCCGGCCGGCGCAGCCGCGTGACCTGGGCCCGCGGCGGCCACTTTGGCGGGTCGCAGGTGCCCGGGTGCGACAACGCGGGGCCTGGCGCCATCGACATCGACCGGATCACCGGCCCGCACGGCCTCCAGGTCCGGGCGCGCGGACTGCCCGCCCCGCGCGCCGAGACGGCCCTGCCCATCCCGGCGTAGCACGCTCGGAGGGTCGTGACTGAGCCGGCTGCGTACGTGGCCCGGGCGTGCGGTTTGCGGAGGCCGGGCTCTTCGGTTAGTCCGAGGGCGGCTTCCTCGCTATGCGACAAGCCGTGACCGGATGAGCTTGAACACGCTTCCGTTCGGGATAAGGCTTTTTGGCCTTACCCTTGGTGGAATGAACGACCGGCTAGTGTGGATCGACTGCGAGATGACGGGGCTCGACATCGAGCGGGACGCGCTGATAGAGATCGCGTGCGTGGTGACGGACTCCGAGCTGAACCTGCTCGACGGCGGGATCGACCTCATCATCAAGCCGCCGGCCGAGGCGCTTGACCAGATGAGCGACGTGGTGCGGGACATGCACACCACATCGGGGCTGCTCGCCGACCTAGCCGGCGGGGTGACGCTCGCGGAGGCTTCCGACGGGGTGCTCGCGTACGTCAAGCACCACGTGCGCGAGGCGCGCAAGGTGCCGCTTTGCGGCAACTCGATCGCCACCGACCGCTGGTTCATCGCCCGCGACATGCCAGAGCTCGACAACTGGCTGCACTACCGGATGATCGACGTCTCCTCGGTGAAGGAACTGGCGCGGCGCTGGTACCCGCGGGCCTACTTCGCCTCGCCGGACAAGCACGGCGGGCACCGGGCGCTCGCCGACATCATCGAGTCCGTGCGCGAGCTGCGCTACTACCGTGACACCGTGTTCGTGCCGCAGCCTGGGCCGGACTCGGCGACCGCGCGGGAGGTCGCCGCGCGGTACGCCAACCCGCGGCCAGGCACGCAGAGCGCGGAAACGGCAGCCGGATGATCTTCAAGCGAGGTTGAGCGCAGCACTCATCCGGTCCGATATACTCTTCTCAGCCTTCTGGTGAAGGCGCATGGTGGGTGTAGCTCAGCTGGCAGAGCACCAGGTTGTGGTCCTGGGGGTCGTGGGTTCAAGCCCCATCACTCACCCCAAGTATGTGCAGTTCAGGAGGTCTCGCCTGGGAGGGCGGGGCCTCCTTTTTGTGTGCCCGATCTCTGGCGCGGATTGAGCGCGGCTTCCTGCTTGTGGTGCGGCCGGCCTTGGCAGCCTTGCCAAAAGCGATCGTGTCATTCACTATTGAATCATGCTTATCGCAGAGAGCGACTACCTCAGCTGGGACGCCGTCGAGATGGCGCGGCTCGTTCGCGAGCGGCAGATCACCGCCGCGGACCTGGCCGAGACCGCGCTTGCCCGGATCGAGGAGCTTCGCGCTCTGAACGCCGTGGCCGACCTCGCCGACGGTGCCCAGGCCGGGCCGGCGAGGGCGCCTGCCGGCGAGGGCGCGCTGGCCGGCGAGGGCGCCCTTGCCGGGGTCCCGTTCGCGGTCAAGGAGCTGCTGGCCTGGCCGGGCTTGCCGTGGACGATGGGGTCGCGGCTCATGGCGGCCAATCCGGCGCCGGGCTTGTCGCCATACGCGGCCCGTATCAGGGACTGCGGGCTCAACGTGATCTGCTCGGCGACAAGTTCGGAATTCGGGCTGCTCGGCAGCACGGAATCGGCCCTGCGCGGGCCGACGCTCAACCCGTGGCGCGATGGGCTGTCGGCGGGCGGGTCATCGGGTGGGTCGGCCGCGCTGGTCGCCGCCGGGATCCTGCCGATGGCTCATGGGGATGACGCGGGAGGGTCACTCCGGGTGCCGGCCGGGCTGTGCGGGGTGTTTGGCTTTAAGCCGTCGAACCGGCGGTGCGCGCCGGCCTTGCCCGATGCCCCGGGCTTCGCCGCTCTGGTCGTGGAGCATTGCATGAGCCGCAGCGTGCGCGACAGCGCCGTGCTCCTCGCGGCGACCGAACGCACCGGCCAGGACGCGGTGTACCCGCCGGCCGGGGTGATCGAGGGCCCGAGCGCCGCCCGGCTGCGAATCGCGGTGCTGACGCCGACCCTGCTTGGACGCGAGCCGGACGACGCCGTGGCACGGGAACTGGACCGCGCCGCCAAGCTGTGCGAAAGCCTGGGCCACCACGTTGAGATCGCCGACCCCCCGGACATCGACGGCCAGGCGCTCAGCGACGGGTTCTTCACCGCGGCGGCGCTGGCCATGGCGCAGCTGGCGCGGATGGCCGCGCAGACGCTCGGCCATCCGCCGGGGCCGGCCGAGCTCGAACCGTTCACTCTCGAGCTCATCGACTGGGCGGCGACGCTCGGACCAGACGCGCCCGCCGGCTGCGAACGAGCCCTGGCCGACGGGGGGCGCGCTTACCTGCGCCTGTTCGACCGCTGCGACGTGGTGCTCAGCCCGACGCTAGCGCGGGTCTCGTGGCCGATCGGGCACCTGTCCCCCGCGGCGGGCAGGGAAACGCTGATCCGGCGCACCGAGGAAGCGGTCGGGTACACACCGATCCATAACGTCGCGGGCTGCCCGGCCATGACGGTTCCGCTCGGCCGTCACGACGGGCTGCCGGTCGGGATCCATTTCGCCGCCGCGCCGGGCGCGGACCGGCTGCTGCTTGCCCTGGCGTACGAACTTGAGGCGGCAGCCCCCTGGGCCACGGCCACGCCGGACACGGCCTGGCTCACCGGGCGGGCGTGATGGTCCAGGTCCTCAAGCCCGCCGTCCGCGCGCGCATCCAGGACGCGGCGCTGCGGTGCTTCGCCACGCAGGGCTACCCCGGCACCTCGATGGCCGCGGTCGCCGCCGCCGCCCAGACCGCCCCCGCCAACCTCTACCGGTATTACGCTTCCAAGCAGGAGCTGTTCAACGCGGTGATCCCCCAGGACCTGGCGGACCGGCACGACACGCTGCTTGACACCCGGGTCGCGGCTCTCACGCAGGAAGCCTCGAATGCGCAGGCCGCCGCCGCGGAGCTGCTCGGCTTCTGGCTCGACCACCGCCTGGCCATGGTCGTGCTGCTCGACCGGGCCGACGGCACGCCCTTCTGCCGGCTACCCCGCCGCGTTCGTCCAGCGCCTGGTCAGTCACGCCGGGCAGGCACTGAACGGCCGGGCGTCACCGGCGCACGAGGAGATACTCAAGCTCGTGTTCGACAACACCCGCAGAGCGATCGCGCACATCCTCGCCACCGAGACGGACCGCGCGGAGACCGCGGCAATGATCACCGCGTTCTGGAGCTACCAGATCCCCGGACTGAACGGCCTTACGTCGTTCATCAACGCTGACCTGGGGTCAGCGTTGATGAACGCTGACCGCCAGGTCAGGATCCTGACGGCAGGTCAGGATCCTGACCGGGCGGTCAGGAGAGCGGGCTACGGAACTTCCGTGATCGTGGCCGGGCCGCGGTGCCGCCTCGCCTAGCTTTGACGGTGATGCACGATCAGCACTGACCGCCGTGCGTGCGCGGCGACGGCGCCGGCGACGCTGCCCACCACAAGACCGGTCACGCCGCTGCGGCCGTGCGAGCCGAGAACGATGAGGGCGGCATCACGGGAGTCGGCCGCGTCGATGATGCCCTTCCAGGTCGGTGCCCCCTCGGCCGTCATGGTCTCCGTGCGGAATCCGGCGGCCTCGGCCAGCGACGCCCCGACGCGCTGCGGTTTTCTCCGCCGCGGCCCTGACCTCGTCGGCCCCCGCGGCGTCGAACCCCGCCCCGCCAACCGGGAGGAACCCGACGTTGAACGGTTCCCATACGGTCACGACGACCGCGTCCCGGCCAGCCCGCAGTTGGCGGCCGGCCTCCGTTATCGCGTGTCCGGCTAGCTCTGATCCGTCGTAGGCGAACAGGACGGGTCCTGACTCGTCGATCGTGCCTGCACTCATGACAATCTCCTTCGTTGGAAAATCCCGGTCAGGGGCGCATGCGACGGCCCGCGCGGCGGACCGCCGCGAGCAGTGCCGGGGACTCCCAACCCGGCTCGCCGCCGCCGAGGAACCGCTCGAGCGACGGGGCGGGCGGTGCCGTGCCGCCCAGGACGTAGATCACGACGCCGACTAGCGTCCCCCCGACGGCGAGGCCGAAGCACACCCACAAGGTGGTCCGCATGGCCTCCGTCGGCAGGCCCGCCAGCGATACCGCGAAGTGCAGCAGGATCGGGACGATCATGAACGCGGCGAACGCGCGCATCAGTTCGAGGATGGCGAAGACGCGCTGGATGCTGGCCGAGCGCAGCGAGAACCCGGCGAGGAACAGCGCGGGGACCACCGAGGCACCGACGCCGATGCCGATCAGTGCCGAGCCGACCAGGGTGAGCCCGGTGGTCGGCGGCACAGCGCCCTGGATCACGAGGATCCCGGCGGCGAGGCTGGCCATGCCGAACAGGGTGAAGTAGTGGATGTACTTGGTGCTGAACACCACGCCGAACGCGATCGACGCGAGCACGGCCCCGCCGAGTTCTGGCAGGTAGAGCAGGCCCAGGTGCAGCGGCGCGTACCGGGTGGCGAGCGACGCGCTGGTCAGCGCGATCGCCGACACTGAGGCGGCCGCCGCGCAGACCGCCACGACGATCCCGGCCACCGGGAACGTGCTGGCCAGCGGGCGCAGGGTCAGCAGCACGCGAGTGCCGCGGTACTGGTAGACCCACAAGGCGATGATCAATGCCAGTCCGCCAAGCAGCGGGCCGATGGCCACGGGGTCAAGGAAGCCATGGGTCGTCAGCTCCGAGGCGCCCCAGAACGCGGCCACCGAGCCGCCAGCGGCCAGGGCGATGGCCCGGCTGTCCCTGGGAGCACTGCGGTCGGCCGGCGGCGCGTCTTCGAAGGTCAGCAGGGCGAGCAGGAGGCCGAGAACGGCGATGCCTGCCGCGATCCAGAACAGCGGCCGCCAGGCGTGGAACGAGGCCTGGGCGCCGCCGATCAGCGGGCCGGCGGCGACGGCGCCGAAGATGCACATGTTCATGATCATCGTGGTCCAGCGCAGCTTGGCCGCCGGGTAGCCGAGGAACAGCGGCGGCGCGGCCGCGATGAGCAGCAGGCTGGTGCACAGGCCCTGCAGTATGTGCCCGACGATGAACATGGGCGCGTCGGTCGCCGCGGCGGCGAGCACCGAGCCGATCACCAGAAACGCGGCGTAGAGCAGCATCATCCGCCGCTGGGGCAGGTGCTGGGCGAACTGGACGGCCAGGACCGTGCCAGCCGCGTACGCGGCGTTGGCCATGCCCGAGGCGAGGCTGGTGGCCTGCGGACTGATGTGCAGTGTGCCCGAGATCAGCGGCGTGATCGGCTGCAGAGCGGCCGACAGGGCCAGGTAAGGCACGAGGAACAGCACCACCATTGCTGCCACCGCGGGGTAGCGGCCTGCCAGCGGCCCCGGTCGCAGCATCCTGCGGGCGGGGATGAAGGCGTGGAGTGGCTGGCGGGTGCTAGCCACGGTCGGCGGTGTCTGCCGGGTAACGTTCGACACGAAGGTGCTCCTAGTTGGACAACCGTAGAACGTTCGATCAGTGACGAACATACTATGATCGTCGAACTACCCGCAAATCCGCGCTACGCTAGGTCTGTGATCGATGACGTCACCGAGCCTGCAGCGGCAGATTTCGAACTGCCGCGGGTGCTGGCTGCCCTCGCTGACCGGCACCGGCTGGCAACGGTCCAGTACGTTGCCCGTACCGGCGAGTCGTGGTGCTCGCGCGTGATGCAGGACATTCCTCTTGAGATGAGCAAGTCGACCTTCTCTCACCACCTGCGCATACTGCGCGAGGCGGGGGTGGTCGCCAAGCGGATGGAAGGCACCAAGAGCTTCATGTGCGTGCGCAAAGCCGACCTCGACGCTCGCTTCCCCGGCCTGATCGACTCCATCCTGAACGCCGACGCCGAGATGGTCCCCTGACAGTCGACTAACGGACCGAGCTGTCCGACACCGGTGACCTCGCCGTCATCCGCGCGTTCGCGGGGACGCGGCCGCCGCACCCAATGCCGTTTACCTAGTGGTGCGCGGTGCGCGTGGGGGCCGTGCGCGGGCTGGGACGCGGGCTGGAGCGCCGCTCGCGCGCAGGGCGCGGGATGATCGCACGGATTTTCGTTTTCATGTGGATTCCGCAGCTAATAGGCTGCGGAATCCACATGATCATGGTCCGGGCCCGCGGTGCGGCGGGGTCGGGGCTGGGCGGCGGTGCCGGGCAGCGGCGCCGCCCGGACAACCCGGACGGAACGGGCGCATGCGCATAACGGACATCTGGTGCCCGGGAGAATGGGGCGGCGTTCCCGTTAACAAGCTTGAGAAAAGTTGTTGTTAATTCCCCTGGCCGCGACTCATGCAGCAAAGACCGGTGCGGGGCCGGCGGATCCGGTCCCGCCACGCGGTAGCGGGCTGCATGCCTAGGCATGCTCGGCAAGGGGAGTCGACCACAGTGGAACAAGCAGGGCATCCGGCGGAGCCAGCGGCGGGCAGCTTGTGCACGGCTGACGGCCGCGAGGCCGACCTCTTCACGCTTGAGCACTACCCGATCGACGCGATCTGCCGGGTCTGCCATGGGCCAATCCGGGCACGGTCATTCCTGCTCCCCTTCGAGCACCTAGTCCAGCCCACGGCACGCCATCCGCAAATCTGAGCCGTGTGGGGCGGTCATGCTCAACGGCGAGCGCGACGTCGCCGAGTCCTACCTTTTCGCTCGCCCGAGAAACCGCCGGTGTGCCGCGGTATGTCCATCGGGCTGGCAGTATGGGGTGGTGGTAACGCCGCTGCGCCCAGGCTGGCTCACGTCACGGCCGATTGCCCACCGAGGCCTGCACGACCTCGCCGCCGGGCGGCCGGAGAACTCGCTCGCGGCGTTCGAGGCCGCGGCCGAGGCGGGCTATCCCTGCGAGCTGGATGTCCAGCTCACCGACAGCGGCGAGCTGATCGTGCTGCACGACGCCGACCTCACCCGGGTAACGGGCGCGGCGCGGCCAAGCAGCACGCTGACCGGGGGCGACCTGCCGCGCACCCGGCTTTTCGGCGGCGATCAGCACGTGCCCACGCTGGCGCAGGTGCTTGAGCGCGTGGACGAGAGGATCCCGCTGCTTATCGAGCTCAAGCTCGGTCCCACCGCGGACCGCCGGGCACTGGTGCGTGGTGTGCTCGAAAACCTCGGTAACCGGGACGGACAGTACGCGCTCTGCTCGTTCGATCCTGGTCTCCTGCGCTTCCTGCGGGCGGAGCGGGCGGGGTACCCGGTCGGCCAGATCTCCGGGCTGCTGAAGAACGCGGGACCCCTTCGCCGGCTGGCGGGACGCACCATGGCGGGCAACTTCCTCACCCATCCCGACTTCATCTCCTACGAGCTGGCCGGCCTGCCGTCGCGGATCGTGGACATGTGGCGCGGCCGCGGTGTGCCGGTCCTCGCCTGGACGGTCAAGTCCGCCGACGACGAGCGGAAAGCCAGGAAGTACGCGGACAACTTCATCTTCGACGTCCTGCCCAAGGGAAGCGGGCACTGATGCCGGCCGACACCTGTGCTCGCGCCGAGACCCGCGTCCTCGCGATCTACAACCTCAGCGGGCGGCTGCGGTCCGGGCCGACTTTAATGCACTCGCTCGCCGACTGGTTCGACATGGGCAGGTTCGCGCACCACATCACGGCGGCCGCCACCCTGCTGCCGCGGGTAACCGATCCGGTGGAGATCGATCCGGTGCGGTTTCGTTTCGCTGACCACCGGCCGAAGGTGCGCGTGCGGCGGATGGCCGCGGCGATCGCGACCACGCCGCGCCGGGACGGACTGCTCTTCCTGGACTTCACCCTCGGCGAGGATGAGCATGCCGAGGATGTGGCCGACTTCCTCTACACGACCTGGCACCGGCGCCCGGCGATGCGCGTCGACGGTAGTCCGCTGCTCGACTGGCTGGCCACCCCGCTAGGACACGTCGGAACGGACGAAGACAAGCCGCTGACGTTCGGGCGAAACGTTCATCAGTGTGTCTTCGCGGGCGGGCGGTTCGCCCGGCGGCTGCTGCGGCACAACAGGAATCCCGACCGGGTCTCCCCGGACCTGATCACCATCGTCTTCCGCGGCACGATCGCGGCGAACCGCGGCGGCCGGCTGGACATCCGGCGTCCCGCGGCGCTCAACAATCCCGGCGAGACCCTGGTCGCCCACGGCCGGGGCGTGTCGCTGATCACGGGCTGGACGGAGCCGGTCGAGAACGCGTTCGGCATCGCGGCGGCGGGCCTGGTGAACGCGGCGGGCGTGGTCAGCCGCGTCCGGCTGGAGTCGCTTGAAGCGCTCACGATCAACGACGAGTCCGCCGCGACGAAGGCAGCCGAGGTCCGGGACCTGATCACGGGTCTGACCGAGCGGCTCAACCAGCTCAGGCTCGATCTCAGCTTCGGGATCGAAGCCTACGCCGACATGACCCTGATCCCCGAGCTGCTGATCGAGAGCTACCACTCGTCGCTGCGCAGCGTCGCCTCGCTGCAGGAGAGCCTGGCGAACACGTCGCGCATCGTCGATCGCGTGGCGGCGGTCATCGAGTCCCGGCATGCCACGCTCGAGGCTTCGATCCAGGCCTACACCGAACGGCGCGACAAGGCACTCGCCGCGCTGGTGGCGATCTTCTCGCTGCTCGCGCTGCCGCCGGCGTTGCTGCTCGCCTACTTCGGTACCAACTCCACCAACGTGGACGCGCGTCTGTCGATCTTCGACCTGCGCCATTACGGCATCGCTTACCTGGTCGTCTGGCTCCCGTTCATCGCGCTCGCCGTCGCGGCCCTCGTGCTGCGGTGGCGAATCCAGCCGCGCACGCGGGGCTGGGGCGGACAGGACCGGAACCGGCCGTAACCCCAGCCGACGACGGGCGGACATGCCAGTATGGCTGCCTACTAGTCCGGGCAGGGAGCCACTCTCAGGACGTGCAGTTCGAGATCCTGATAAGTAGGCCATTGCCACTAGTTACGTGTAATGTTACGCTTTCGTACATGGAGAATCAGCCTCTTGAAGAGTTCAAAGTCCTCATAACGGAGGATGAGATGGCCGAGCTTGAAGAAATCGGGCATCCCATCCACCGGACGATGGGCCAGCCCTTCTTCCTTGAGGGCGAACCAGGCGACTTCGCCCTGCTGATCAAGAAGGGGCATGTCAAGGTCACGAGCGGGCAACCGTCGCGCATCATTGACATCCGCGGACCGGGAGCGGTCGTCGGCGAGTTGGCCGTGATCAGCGGGGAACCTCGCATGGCGAGCATCATCGCCTTCAACGACGTGGAGGCCCTGCGCCTGCCAGGGCCCGCGTGGCTGCAGTTCCTCCTCAACCATCCGCGTGCCTGCCTTGCCCTGGCAATAGAAGGGCGCGGCATGATTAACCGGGCGGTCCAGAAGACCGTCGAGTCCGAGCTGGCGATCGAGCAGCAGCTCGCCAAGCGGCTGATCGATCTCGTGGACCTCGGCCTCGGGGAGCCCACCGGCGACGGCGCGGTGGTCTTCCGCCAGATAAGCCAGAGCGAGATGGCTTCTCAGGTCGGAGCGAGGAAGATCGACTCGGTAAAGAAGGTCATCGGGCTCCTGCGGGCCGCGGGCATCCTCGCCACAGGCCGGCAGGCGATCACGGTCCTCCAGGTGGATGCCCTGCGCGACATCGCCGACGGCAACAGAACGGTCTCCTGACCGGCAAGGATGCCAGATGTCATCGCACCTGCTCATCGAGGCGGCTGGCCCGACCGTCATGCTCACGGCGGTCCTTGGCATCGGCGCCGCCGTGAACGCGCTGACGTCGGTGCTGCGGACCTGGATTGAGCAGGTGTCCCGCACCCGCCGGCTGATCAGGGCCCTGGAAGACTCCAGGCCCTACCAGCGCCCGGGAATCATCAGGGCGTGCAGTCAGCTGGAGGGAGCGGTAGGGGGCAAACCGAGCGATGGCACGACGAACGGAATGCCCCACGGCCGCAAACGGACCGCACCGCCAGTGCTGATCCTGCGAGACAGGCACGACCACGAATACCGCGAGGACTGACGGATGGACGAGACGGCAACGCACGTGACTGCTCTCTCCGAAAACAAGCTGATCAGCCGCTTGCTCAAGATCGTGACCGAACTCGACTTGGACCGTCGCGACTTCGTCATCTTCGGCAGCGGCCCGCTGCTCGCACACGGACTGCGCCAGCGCATCAGCGACTTGGATGTGGTGGCACGGGGTTCGGTCTGGCAGCGCGTCTCGGAATGCGGCTGCCCAGGGATTGGCAGCCTGAACGGCGCGCCGATGGCGTTGTTCTGGGGCGGCCGCATCCAGTTCTCCCGCGGCTGGATATCGGATGACTGGGACACCGATGACCTGATAGACCGGGCCGAGGTCATTAACGGGCTGCGGTTTGCCCGGCTCACGGACATTCTCGCCTACAAGCAGATGCTGCTCAGGCCCAAGGACCTGCCCGACATCGCGGCGGTGCGCTACTGGGAAAAGTTCGGTGCCGGCCCGTCGGAGTGCCGGCCGCCCGGACGACTATGAGGGCATGACGCGCACCCTCAGGTGCGGCCCGACCCGGCGCAGCGGCGAAGTGTCAGATCACCCATCTATGTATCTGATCTCGATAGAAACACGTCTACTTTGACACTGCACTTCGACTTCGAACAGCGGTAGAGTGTCAATGTAAGCAAGTTTGTATCTGATCTGGATACAAAGAGGTGAGTATTGACACGATCCATCCCTCCGTCCCTTGGGCCCGTTCTCGCCGAACTGGAACTGGCGGGTGCCGATCTCGTCACGTCCGCTCAGCTTGGCGAGATCCTTCGCGCTGCCGGGGTACGGACGGAAACGCACATCGTGGCCGCGCGCCTGCGCGAACTCGGATGGCTGCTCCCCACCGGCCAACGGGGCGTGTGGGAGTTCGCGCCCGCGGCCGTTGCTGGCCCGTACAGCCGAGGCGGTCACACCCGCCTGCTGCGATCGGTGCTCGCGCGGGCCGAGGTGGCATGCGGCCTCACCTTCCAGGCAGCCGCATGGGCGAACGGACTCGCTGACCGCGCGCCGAGCAGGGTTGAGGTCGCCGCCGCCACTGAGCGAGACGCGCGCCGACTTCCCCGCGAGCTTGACGTCTCGGTCTTCGCGCCAAGGCTCGGCTACGCCACGGCGAAAGGCGTGCCGACCCTGCGGCCGGCGAGCGTCCTGGCTCACATGGCCACCAGCCCGTCACACGTCCGATCGTGGACTAGCGCACTGGAGTGGCTTCCGGACCTGGCCGCCGAGGCCGCAGCCGCCGATGTCCTTGCTGAGCTACAAGACCGACATGCCACAGTGGCCGCCCGCCTTGGTTACCTGCTACAAGGACTTCGGCCCGACATCGCGGGACAGGTCACCGGCCCGTCGACCAAGACATGGTTCGGACCGCGCAGCAGCGTAATCCGACATGACAGCCGCTGGCAGATCGCAGATACTCTCCTGCCTTTCGATCCGAGAAATCTGGAGGCTGCTTCATGACGAGCGGTCCCATTTCGCTCACGGTGGGCTGGATCGGCAGGCATACCCCACCCGGGGCTGGCGTCGACGGCCGCGACGCTGCGGTGATCGACATCGCGCAGGACCTGCTTCTTCGCGAACTGCACGGTCGCGGCGTCCTAGACGCGCTGGCCTTCAAAGGCGGCACCTCGCTGCGCAAGCTGTACGCCGGCAACCAGGGCCGATTCTCCCTCGATCTCGACTTCAGCGTCGCCAGTACCTCCGACGACCCCGACACCGTGCTGCTCAACCTCGTCAGCGAGATCGACCGCCTGACGGTCGGTCCTTTCGCCTACGGAGTGACCGAGCGGCGCGGTAAATGGTGGCTGACGATGCGCACCGAGTTCACAACCGTCGACTCCGCATTGTCGAGCAAGCTCGACGTCTCTCCGCCGCCATGGCTCGATCCGGTACGCCGCGCATGGATCCCCATGCCTGTCCACGCCACATACGGGGCTCCAGGCCTGCCTGAACTCCAGGTCGTCCGACTGGAAGAGAACATCGCTGAGAAGATCTCCCGGCTCAATCGCACCACAACGGCCCGCGACCTCTACGACCTCGCATGGCTTGCCACGCACCAGCGCGAGATCGGAATCCTCGACTCCGCCCTCATCCGACGCCTCGCCATCCTGAAAATCTGGGCGGACGCACGTGGCGTCGCCACAGCGAATGTCCGCTGGAAACCGGGCCATGAGCCACGAGCCTTCGATCCAAGCCACTGGCTTCGCACACGCGTCGCCGCCGAGGTTGACCTTGCGGATATCGGCGCTCTTGCCGTCCCCACCCCCTCACTGGCCGAGCTGAATGCCACGATTCAGGCTCACTATGGGTTCCTGCGCAACCTCGACCCCGTCGAGCGGCAGCTCGCCGGAGCGCGCGAGCAGGACCGCAACCTCACGCTCCGGCTTCTCAGCGAATTGCCCGACGCGAGATTGGCTTCGCTCGGGCTGCACTAAGTGGCAGAGTTGCCGTCCACCGAGCCCGCTTACGGAAGAGGTCCTTTGCGGGAGACCAAAGGACCCTCCTGGGAAAAGTTCGGTGCCGACCCGTCGGAGTGCCGGCCGCCCGGACGACTATGAGGGCATGACGCACCCTCAGGTGCGGCCCGACCCGGCGCTCGGGCTGCTCGAGCTGTACGACGACGCGCTGCCGCACGTCTACGGCTACCTGCTTGCCCGGTGCGGCGACTCGGGCCTGGCCGAGGACCTCACGGCCGAGTCGTTCCTTGCCGCCGTGCTGGCGGTCCGCAAGCCCGGCGCGCCCGATCCATCGGTCCCGTGGCTGATCGGGGTCGCCAGGCACAAGCTGGCCGACCACTGGCGGCGGGTCGAGCGGGAGCAGCGCGGGCTGCGCCTGCTCGACGGTGAGCCGCCGTGCGCCGACGACCCATGGGAGACCGCCGTTGACCAGATCCGGGCCCGCGAGGTGCTCGGCAGGCTCGGCGCGCATCACCGCGCGGCGCTCACGCTGCGGTACATCGACGGGCTGCCGGTACCCGAGGTGGCCCGGCACCTGGACCGCACCGTGCACGCCACCGAGGCGCTGCTGGTGCGGGCCCGCGCCGCGTTCCGCCGGATCTACGAGGGAGAGGAGGGCTCGCGATGACCGATCCGTTTGAGGCGCTGCGCGAGCCCGTCACGCCGGTCGATCCCGACCCCGATTTCGCCCGGCGGCTGCGGCTGCGGCTGACCCGGGAAGTCTTCGCACCCACAGGAGCAACCATGACCCAGCAGACCGCCGCGATCCGGGCCGAGCGCGAGCCCGCCTCGCCGCCCGCACTGACCCCCTACATCGTCGTCGTCCGACGCCCGGCGTGCCATGGACTGGTACGTCGAGGTATTCGGCGCTCAGCGCCGCGGCGACTTCCACGTCAACTCCGACGGCACCATCGGTCACGCCGAGGTCGGCATCGGCGACGCCGTGCTGATGTTCTCCGAGGCTTCCGACCTCTGGCCCAACGTGCCCGTGCGCGCGCCCGACTCCCCCGCGACGTTCAGCCACACCCTCCACCTGGAGGTTGCCGACGTCGACGGGACCACCGAGCGGGCCAGGCGCAACGGCGCCGCGGTGGAGCGGGAGCCGGCCGACCAGCCCTACGGTCGCGCCGCGGTGATCGTCGACCCGTTCGGGCACCGGTGGACGCTGCGGCGGCCGCCGGCCCTGGCTACCCGGCTGCGCCAGGGTGACGTCGCGAACGTGACGATGACGGCGCGGGACACCCACCGGGCCAAGGAGTTCTACGAGGCGGTGCTGCAGGTGCCGTTCTCCGAAGGTCACCCCGGCGCCTGGCGCACCGGCGAGACCAGGCCGGCGCTTGGGATCTTGCCGTCGCGGGACGCGGAGCCCGCGGTGCGGCTGTCCTACCGCGTCGACGACATCGCCGCCGCGGTCGAGCGGGTCCGTGCGGCAGGCGGCAGCGCGGGCGAGCCCGAGCGCAGGCCGTTCGGGCTGCTCGCCGACTGCGCCGACGACCAGGGCATGCCATTCCACCTCTGGCAGCCTGCCGACTGACGCCAAGCGCTGGAACGGCCAAATCCCCATCCCGAACGAAGGGTGCCTTCGCACATCAGCCGACATCGCCCCTTGAGCGGGGTGAGCTCGTAGCCGCCCGCGCATTAGGCGCCGGCTGAGCGCGAAGGGCCCCGGCGCGCGCCGGGGCCCTTCGCGCTCAGGCAGCGTCCCTACGCCTCGGCCGGCTCCCTGGCCGACTCGGCCCCCGCCGCTCGGCCCCCGCGCTCGTCGCCCGGGTGGGAGTGCTCGGGAATCGGGTCGCGCTTGCGCTGGTGCAGCGTCTTGTGCAGGTTCGCCAGGTATTCGTCGGTGTAGCCCTTGGTGCCCTTCTGGTGCAGGTGACGCAAATGCTCGATCAGATCGGCTTCGGTGCCGTCGTCGTTGGTGACTTGCGTGGACACTGTTCCCCCTTGGTTCGCCCAGCACCCCGGGGAGCATGGTTCCCGGGTGTTGCGACAGTTAATCGACGAGATCTACAGATGCCACTGATGTCACAGGGGGTAATGGGACCAAAAGTTCCAGGAATATGGAGGTTCCGAGGGGTGCGCTAAAGCGCCGGTACACTGACTCGTAGCGCGTGCGTGACGATCCGCGTTCCCGGCCCGCCGCCGTAGCTCGCCGTCCCGTCCCACGGGGATGGTGGGGTTTCGCGGATTTTTGAACCTTAAGCCCAGTCCTGACCGTTGTCTGATTGGTCGGAAGCACGGCCGGATCGGGAAGCTCAGCCCGATCGGGAAGCGACTGCGGGGAGCGTTCGGCGGTGGCCGACGGCTGGTGAAGGGATGCCCGATGAGCGACGAGGACCCCTGGAAGGGCTGGTATCAGCCAGAGCAGCAGTCTGCCGGCGCGCCCGGGTCGGAAGCGACGCATGACATGACGATCTCCTCACGGATGCCGCCCTCCCCCGGGAACGGGGGCGCGGGCGGCGGACGGGGCGCCTGGCCCGAGCAGCCGCCGCCGGTGTCCTCCCCCGGCGGTGCCGGCTCGCCTTACGGCGGTTCCGGCTACGGGAACGGCCAGGGCTACGCGGGCGATCCCGGGTACGGCGGCGGTCCCGGCTACGGCCCGCCCTACGGGACCTCCACCCAGGGCGGCGCGCCGACCGGCGGCGGGCGGCGCTGGCGGTTCTGGGGGCAGCCGGGACGGCGCGGCCGGCGGATCGCCCTGATCATCGGCGTCGTCGTGCTCGTGATCATCCTCGTGATCGGCGGCTCGTACTTCTGGGTCAACGGGAAGCTGAACCGCTCCGTCGCCCTGCCCGCGTTCACCGGCACCTCCGCCGGGACGAACTGGCTGATCGCCGGGTCCGACACGCGCACCGGCCTCAGCCGCACCCAGCAGGACGCGCTGCACCTGGGCTCGGTGGGCGCGAACGCCTCCGACTCGCTCATGCTGCTGCACATGGGCACGCGGCAAGCCGGTGCTGATCAGCATCCCGCGCGACTCCTACGTCCCGATCCCTGGTCACGGGCAGAACAAGATCAACGCCGCGCTCGCCTTCGGCGGGCCGACGCTGCTCGTCCAGACGGTCGAGCAGGCCACCGGCCTGAAGATCGACCACTACATGGGCATCGGCTTCGGCGGCCTGGCCGACGTGGTCAACACGGTCGGCGGGGTGCGGATGTGCGTCAAGACCGCGGTCCCGGCCGACCCAACGGGGGACTCGGGCTTCAAGGGCCTCGCGGCCGGCTGCCACAACCTCAACGGCACCCAGGCGATCGCCTTCGTCCGCGACCGGCACTCGTTCGCCACCTCGGACCTGCAGCGGATCCAGGACCAGCGGGCGTTCCTGTCGGCCCTGCTGTCCAAGGCGACGAGCCCGGGCGTGTACCTGAACCCGTTCACCGCGCTGCCGTTCGCCTCGGCGGCCGCGAGCTCGATCTCCGTTGACAAGGGGGCGAGCCTGTACGACCTGCTCCAGGCGGCCCAGGCGCTGCGGGCCCGGAGTCAGGGACCGTGCCCATCGCGAACGCCAACTTCCCGACGAGCGCCGGGGACGCGGTGCTCTGGAACCGGACGCAGGCGCTTGAACTTTTTAACGCCCTGAAGGCGGGCAAGGCCGTCCCCGCCGGGCTGCTGAACGGCACGAAGGTCGGCTAAGGACGTCCGGGAACGACGCCAAATGAGGCAGGCGATAACGCCTGCTCCGTTTTGGGCGGTTTGAGCATCGCCGTTTTGGTGTATGTGTACCTGTAAAGGTAGGTCTTGACATCGTGATGCGTGGGTGCTTGCGTGTCACGAACTGACTTAACCGGAGGTCTCATGAGCCGTATGCAGGTTGATGAGCAAACTAGCCTCGGCCTGTCGGCACGCGAGATTGAGGTCATGTCGCTAATCGCCGGCGGGCACACCAACGGGGAGATCGCAGCACACCTGTTCCTCGCGGAAAAGACAGTCAAGAACCACGTCAGACGCATCTACTCCAAGCTCGGCGTACACAACCGCTCCGCCGCCATCGCCCACTGGGTCTCGTCCCGCACGCCACAGAGAACTTAGGCTGTCACGGCAACCCCACCTCTTACGCAACCTCCTGCCCAGTCTTAGCCCTGCGGCACCCAAGGCCCGAATGCTGTTGGGCTTGGGTGCCGCAGGGCTAAACCGATTCTGGGCCTGGGTGGCGGTCGTGGGCGCTGCGGTGCGCGTGCTGGGGCGCGTCGCGGTGGGGCGCGTCGCGGTGGAGCACGCAGCTGTGGGGCACGCGGCCTGGCCGCTGACTACCTCGGGTGACCGTACCTGCCGCGGCGGTGACGGGCAGGGCGTACGCTGGAAGGCGACAGCCGTCCCCGAGGAAACGTTCAGGTTTCCCTCAGCAAAGCGAGCGAAGATAGTCACCATGAACACGTCGATTACCGAAGCCGGGACACAAGCCGATGCGCGGCTGCTCGTCGTGGAGGACGAGCCGAACATCCTTGAGCTTCTCTCGGCGTCCCTCCGGTACGCCGGGTTCGACGTGATCACCGCGTCGGCTGGCACCGAAGCGGTCCAGGCCGCCCAGCGGCACCGGCCCGACCTGATCGTGCTCGACGTGATGCTGCCCGACATGGACGGCTTCGACGTCATCAGGCGGCTGCGCGGCGGCGGCGCCAGGATTCCCGTGGTGTTCCTGACCGCGCGGGACGGGACCGACGACAAGATCCGCGGCCTCACGCTCGGCGGCGACGACTACGTCACCAAGCCGTTCTCGCTTGAAGAGGTCATCGCCAGGATCAAGGCGGTGCTGCGGCGGACGCGCGGTGACGGCGTGGAGCCGACGCCGCGGCTGAAGTTCGCCGACCTTGAGCTTGACGAGGAGAGCCACGAGGTCTGGCGGGGCGGCGCGCAGGTGCAGCTGTCGCCGACCGAGTTCAAGCTGCTTCGCTACTTCATGTCCAACGCCAACCGCGTGCTGTCGAAGATGCAGATCCTCGACCACGTGTGGGACTACGACTTCCGTGGCGACACCGGGATCGTGGAGTCCTACGTGTCGGTGCTGCGGCGGAAGATCGACACGCGGGAGCCCCGGCTTATCCACACCCTGCGCGGCGTCGGATACGTGCTGCGGCTCCCGTCGTCGTAATGGCCAGGGCCATGGCGGAGGCGGACATGGCGGAAGCTGACGCGGCGGAGGAGACCGACTTGGCGGCCAGTTCGGCGACTGGATCGCGCCGCTGGTCCCCCTTGGGTGCGGGCAGGCGGCTCTCCGACCGGACGCCGCTGCGGACGAAGCTGATCACGGCGGTCCTCGTGCTGGTGATCATGGCGCTGGCCGCGATCAGCTTCACGAGCGTCTACGTGCTCCGCTCCTACCTGACCACCGCAGCATGATCCGCAGATCACAGCGGTGTTCCGTGGCATTGAGGCCTCGCCAGACACCGCGTTCCAGGGCAAGCAACGTCGAACACCGCCTACCCTGTTGGGCGGCAACCCCTACGTCTACGCCGGCGTGCAGGCAACCGGGGCACAGCTCAGTCCTCTTAGCGGCCCGACCCTTGGCGGCGGGCAGACGCCGGGCTCAGGGCAGCAATCGCTACCCAACATCCCGAGCAGCACGGCCTGGGCCAAGGCGAACAGCGGGCAGCTCCTGACCGTCCGCGCCCAGTCCGGCTCCGATTCCGTGGCGCGTCATGACCGCGCCCATCACCATCGGCAACGTAACGGGCACGCTCGTCGTCGGCTACGATCTCGGCAACATCACCGCTGAGATCCAGCGACTCATCACCGTTGACGTGATCGTGAGCGTCGCGGTCATTGTCGTGCTCACCATCGTCGCGATCGGCGTTGTCCGGGCGAACCTGCGGCCGCTGAACGACATCGAGCTGACCGCGGGCCAGATCGCCGCCGGGCACCTTGACCACCGCGTGCCAGAGGGCGACCCGCGCACCGAGATCGGGTCGCTCGGCCGGTCGCTGAACGCGATGCTGACGCAGATCGAGCGGGCGTTCCACGCCCAAGGGCAGGCCGAGCAGGCCGCGCACCAGTCCGAGGAGCGGATGCGCCGGTTCGTCGCCGACGCCGCGCACGAGCTGCGCACGCCGCTGACCACGATCCGCGGGTTCGCCGCGCACTACCGCCAGCGCGGCGGCGCGAGCAGCGTGCGGCCGGCGGCACCGGAACCAAATTCGTCATTCCGAACGGATGCGGCTGACTCCGGCCCGGCCACCGCTTCGCCTCATCCCGGCTTGCAGCAAGACGGGATGTCTCCCGAGGACCTGGACCACCTCGTGGGCCGGGTGGAGGCCGAGGCGGCGCGGATGGGCCTGCTCGTCGAGGACCTGCTCACGCTGGCCAGGCTGGACCAGCAGCGGCCGCTGGCCAAGGCCCCGGTCGACCTGCTCACGCTGGCCGTCGACGCCGTGCAGGACGCGCGGATCGTCGCACCGGGGCGGCCGATCGACCTGATCGTCGCGCCGGGTACCGCGTTCCTCGTGGACGGGGACGAGCCCCGGCTGCGGCAGGTGCTCGCCAACCTGGTGAACAACGCGATCACGCACACGCCCGCGGGGACGCCCGTGCGGGTGAAGATCGGCCGGGGCACGCTGGAGGCTCAGCCGGCTGACCAGGGCCGGCTTCGCCGGCGGGGCAGCCGAGCAGGACGGCTGGGGCGGTTCGGCCAGTGCCGCCGATGCGTCGCGGGCGCCCGCCCGAGAGGTGCCAGCCATCGTCCTTGACGTCGAGGATGACGGTCAGGGGATGAGCGCCGAGCAGGCGCAGCGCGTCTTCGAGCGGTTCTACCGGGCCGACGCGGCGCGCAACCGGGCGTCCGGCGGTACGGGGCTCGGTCTTGCGATCGTGGCCGGGCTCGTCTCCGCGCACGGCGGCACGGTCTCGGTGCGCACGGCGCCCGGGCAGGGCGCCGACTTCCAGGTCAAGCTGCCCCTGTCCCCCGACGCGCTGGCCGTCGACGACGCCGACGACGACGACCTGACCGCCTAGCCTGACCTCAGCCTGCCCGCTTAGCGAAGAACGGGGCGGCTGGCGGTTGTCCCCCGGCCGGGCGCCGATGTCTAATGGGTCCAGAGAATTCTAGAATTGACTGCTTCGTGGGAGATGCGCGATGACGGAGTCGGCGGCAGGCGGCAAGATCCAGGAGACGGACATCGGCCGTTACCGGTCCACCCGGGGCCTCGATTACGAGTCGGTGCCGTGGAAGCTGTGGGAGAAGTCCAAGAAGCTCTTCTGGGATCCCGCCGACATCGACTTCTCACAGGATGCCGTCGACTGGCAGGAGATGTCCGAGGAGGAGCGGACGCTCGTCGCCTTGTCCGCCCGCGGGTTCATGGTCGGCGAGGAAGCCGTCACGCTCGACATCGTCCCGTTGCTGCGCTGCATGTCCGACCTTGGGCGCCTCGAGGACACGATGTACCTGTCCATGTTCGCCATGGAGGAGGCCAAGCACACCGAGATGTTCCGCCGGTGGTTCGACGCCGTCGGCCTCGACCCGGCCTCGCTCGACGACCTGGTACTCGCGCGGCAGGCGGCGGTCGGCGAGCGCCGCCCCGGCGTCTTCGACGGTGCGCTCACCAGGGTGATGCGGCGGCTCGACACCGACAAGTCGCCGCAGGCCATCCTGGACGCGTCGATCATCTACAACCAGCTCGTCGAGGGCGTGATGGCCATCGCCGGCTACCAGCGCTGGGACCAGACCTTCCGCAGGATCGGTAAGCTCCCCGGCCTTGAGGCGGGGCTGAAGCTCACCCAGCGCGACGAGCGGCGCCACATCGCCTACGGCACGTACCTCGGACGGCGCGTCCTCGCGGAGAACCCCGAGCTATGGGAGTGGCTCGAGAAGCGCTGGGCCAAGCTCACCGCGGGCTTTAGCGGCGGCGGCTACGGCGCGGCTGGCGCCCAGACCACGGAGCCGCAAAATGAGGTGCAGCGCGCCGACGCGGAAATGATGGAGCAGTACCAGCGGCTGAGCAAGCGCAGGCTCGAGGCGCTCTCCGTGGCCCGCACGATGAACGTCACCGAGGTGGACGCGAGCGCGGTTGAGTCGTTCGAGCCCGAGGAACTACAGCACGTCTGAGCCGACGGCCGTCAGGCCTCCGACCGCTGCTTCGCCCCCGACTTCACCGCCGGGCGCGAGGCGGGAGCCACGGCCGCCGACGGCTTCCACGGGCCGTCGGCCATCAGCCGTCGCGCGTACTCGATCACCGCGTCGATGACCTTGTTCGCCTGCCGCCTGGTGCTCGCCGCGGCGACCTCCCTGGCGCCCTCGCCGATCAGCGACGTCAGGATGCTCGCGTACAGCCGCTCGAACGAGTTCTCCGACAGCTTGAGCAGCGTGTCGTTCTGCACGACCCACTCGTGTCCCCGCCGGCGCTTCATGACCTCGAAGCCGGGCGGGCTGTCGCCGTTGAAGAACAGCATCGCCAGGTCCCTGCGCTGCCAGCTGCCCTCAAGGAAGGCCCGCGCGCCCACCGAGAACAGCTCAAACGGGTCTGTCACGCCTGCCCGCTTGGCCTGCGCGACGGCCCTGCTCGCCGCTTCCTCGTGCGCCGCCTGGTGCTCCTGCCACAGCGCGACGAACAACTCGCTCTTGCCGCCGAAGTGGTGGTACAGGCTGCCCACGCTTGACCCGGCGCGCTGGACCACCTCGGCGATGCTGGCGTCGGCGAAGCCCTGCTCGACGAACACCTCCCTGGCCGCGTCGAGCAGCGCGCGCTGCGTCCCCGCGGTACGCGCCCACTGCCACGAGCCGGCCGCCTTGTCGCGCGGCTGACGCAGTGCTGGTTCCACGGATACCCCTCCGCCCACGGGCCGCCCGGCCGGCGGCCCAGGCCCATTCCAGAACTAGATTCTAAGAGTCTATACGGGGGCTACTTGAAGCTGAGCGTGCCGTCCTCGAAGTCCGCGGCGGGCAGGACCTCGCGCTCGTCGAGGTAGCCGAGGTCGGCACCGCGCCACGGCAGCCGGTCGCCCTGCCTGGGCACCCTGTCGATGCTGCGCAGCAGGTAGCCGGGGTTGAAGTCGTCCGGGTCCATCCACGGCCGCAGCGGCATGCTCGCCTCGCCGTCCCGCAGCACCGGGGTCACCATCGTCGCGTCGCGCTCGCTCATGTGCTCGAGCAGCCGGCAGACCAGGTCGGTGATGAGGTCCACGCGCAGGGTCCAGCTGGCGCGGAAGTAGCCGAAGATGTAGGCGAGGTTGGGCACGCCGGTGAACAGGATGCCGTGGTAGGTGACCGTGCTCGCCCAGTCGACCGGCTTGCCGTCGACGGAGAACGGGATGTCGCCCATCACGCTGAGCTGGAAGCCGGTCGCGGTGACGATGATGTCGGCGTCGAGGGTCTCCCCCGAGCCCAGCCGGATGCCGCGCTCGGTGAACGCGTCGATGGTGTCGGTGACCACGGACGCCTTCCCCTCGCTGATGGCCGTGAAGAGGTCGCCCTCGGGAAGCCGGCAGACTCGCTGCTGCCACACCGGGTAGGCCGGCGTGAAGTGCGTGTCGACGTCGTACCCGGGGGGCAGCGCCTGCCGCGCCTGGTCGATGAACCACTGCCGCATCGCCTCCGGGTGCTTCTCGCGCTGCGCCGCCATCTCCTGGGATCGCTTGAAGACCAGCCGCCTGACGATCTCGTGCGTCCACTCCGGCGGCGTGTCGACCGAGCGCAGTGTCTCGGCGATCTCGTTCGTCTTCGGGGTGGCGATGTAGTAGGTCGGCGAGCGCTGCAGCATGGTCACGTGCCCGGCGCCGTTCGCCGCCATGGCAGGTATCAGCGTGGCCGCCGTGGCGCCCGAGCCGATGACCACCACCTTCTTGCCTGCGTAGTCCAGGTCCTCCGGCCAGGTCAGCGGGTGGACGACCTGCCCGCGGAACCGCTCCATCCCCGGCCACTGCGGCGTGTAGCCCTCGTCCTGGCGGTAGTACCCCTGGCACATCCAGACGAAGTCGGCGCTGTAGCGGAGCCGCTCACCGGTGTCCTGGCGGGTGACCTCGACGGTCCACTGGCGCGTGTCGGAGGACCAGCTTGCCGCGGTGACGCGCTGCTGGTAGCGGATGTACGGGCCGAGGTTGTTCTCGTCGATGACTTCCCGCAGGTACGCGCGGATCTGCTCGGCGGTGGCCAGTTCGTCCTTGACCCAGGGCTTGAAGCTGTACCCGAACGTGTACATGTCGCTGTCCGACCGGACCCCCGGGTAGCGGTTGACCGTCCAGGTGCCGCCGAAGGTCTCGCCCGACTCAAGGACGGCGAAGCGCCTGCCCGCGAGGCGATGTGACAGGTGGTAGGCGACGCCGATCCCGGAGATACCGGCACCCACCACGAGCACGTTGAAGTGCTCGATGCTGTCATCCGACATGCTGTCTTCCCTTCTGTGCGCCCTGCGCGCCTTGCGTGATGGCGGAGCGGATTGCGTCGGCGAAGGCCTCCCGCGCGGTCGCGCAGGCCCGTGCGACCCTGGGGTAGTAAAGGAAGCCGTGCACCAGGCCCTTGCCGTCCAGGTAGGTGACCGGGACCCCGGCCGCGCGCAGGCGCTCGGCGTAGCGGGCGCCTTCCGAGCTGAGCGGGTCGTACTCGGCGGTGGCGATGACGGCCGGCGGCAGGCCCGAAAGGTCGGCCGCGAGCAGCGGCGACACGTCCGGCCCGGCCCGGTCGGCGGGGTCGGGCAGGTAGGTCTCGGCGAACCAGCTCATGGTCGCGGCCGTCAGGCCGTAGCCCTCCGCGTACTTCTCGTAGGAGCGGCCGGTGGCGCTGCCGTAGCCAAGCGTCATGTCCGTCGCGGGGTAGGCGGCCGCCTGGGCGCGGATGCGCGGGCCGCCCGCGTCGCGCGCCCGCAGTGCCGCGGCCAGCGCCATGTTCCCGCCGGCGCTGTCCCCGGCGACGACGAGCCGCTCCGCGTCACCGCCCAGCTCCGCGGCGTGCCCCGCGAGCCAGCAGACGACGGCCCAGTAGTCCTCGATCGCCGCGGGATAGACGTGCTCGGGCGCGAGCCGGTAGTCGACGGCCACCACGACGGCGGGCAGGGCGGTGCTCAGGTAGCGGCACACCTCGTCGTGGGTCTCGAGGTCGCCGAGCACCCACCCGCCGGCGTGCGCGAAGGCGACCGCTGGCAGCAGCCGCTCGCCGGCCGCCGGCCGGTAGATGCGCACGGGAACCCCGGCCGCCTGGGTGTCACGCACCTCGGCCAGCGGGACGGGCGCGTAGTCCGCGCCGAGCGCGGCGAGGATCGCGGCGCGGTACCCGGCCCGCAGCACCCCAGGCGGCAGCGGTCCCGGCCCGGCGGCCAGGCCGGCGGCGGCGGCCCGCGCGGCGGCCTGGTCGAGCATGACCTGGAGCCGCGGGTCAACCGGCATCAGTGGTTCCCTCCATCCGCGCACGCTGACGATCTAGAATCTTATTCTAGAAACAATTGGAGGCGACGGCTAGAGGGCGACTGAGTGGAGGTACGTCACGCACGAGGCGCGGTTCCTGGCGCGCCTGCAAGCCATTGGCAAAAGGACATTTCACTCGCGCCGCCGGCGTGCCGGGGCCTATCACGAAGACAGCGGATCGTTGACCACGCCATAGCGTGGTCAACGATCCGCTATCCCTGTCACGCCGCACGGGCTGCCCGGTTTGCCCTAGTTTGCGCCAGTCGCGCTGGCACTTTAATTTCTGCAGGGCCAGCGGTGCCGGTCGCTGTTGGCGCGGGAAGCGGACAAGGAGCGTGATCCGGTTGTAAGGGTCACCGTCCTAGGTGCTGGCGGTGCGCCACTCGCGGTCAAGGATCGCGAAGTCCACTTCCGTGCTCCATTCCCCCTTGAACCACTCGTTCTCCACCAGGACCGCCTCCTGGCGCATGCCGATCTTGGTCAGGACGGCGCCCGACGCGGGGTTCCGCTGGTCGATGCGGGCGACGACGCGGTGGACCCCGAGCCCCTGCTCCGTGTCGAAGGCGAGCCGCAGCAGCGCGGCCGCCGCCTCGGTCGCGATGCCCTTGCCCTGGCAATCGGGGTGGATGACGTAGCCGATCTCCGCGTTGGTCTCGTCCGACCAGAAGATCATGACGTCCCCGGCAACCAGGCCGGTCTCCTTGATCTCAACCGCGAGGTTTATCGCCTGGCCCGGCTCGGTCAGCGTGGAACGAACCCTCGCCGGGTCCGCGAGCCGCGCGGCGACCTCGTCGCGGGTGCGCGGCTCGTAGGGAATGTAGCGGCAGACCTCGGGCAGTGACTGGTAGGCGTGCAGGGCGTCGACGTCACTGACCGGATCGATGGGCCGCAGCAGCAGCCGGGCGGTCTCGATCGGATAGGCGGGCGTAAGCGCGCGAGTGGACATGACCCTGGACCCTACTCGCCTCGGCTCGCCGCGGCTCGGCGCCGACGGCCGTTCCGCGCCAGTCCCTGGTAAGTCAGGTGAAAGGCATGACCCCGTGATCGTGGTTCCGTCTTATTTTCGTGGCGTGGGTCGTTCGCGGCGATATCGCCGCGAACGACCCCGCGATCACGGTGCAGCCGCTACTTCTCGAGGGCGGGCTCGCCCTTGAGGTGCCTGAGTTCCTCGGCGACGCGCTCCTGGTGGGCGCGGTACACGGCGCGTGCCGTCGACGGGCGCCAGGGGCCGTGCATGGTGAAGATGAAGGGGACGAAGACGACGACGCAGCCGATGCAGATGTAGAACCAGGTCTTCCAGCCGGAGGCGGTCTCCAGTGGGCTGCCGACGATGTGCGGGATGATGAGGCCGAACGGGACGCCGACCAGCCTGGTGGCGAACCCGTACAGGGAGCTGCCGGTGGCGATCAGGCCGGGGTTGTAGGACTCGAGGGTCTCGGTGAAGGACGCGAACCAGGGGCCGTAGCAGCAGGCCAGCGAGGCGGACAGGAAGCTGAGGATCAGCGCCATGTTGGTGAAGCTGACGCCGTGCTTGGCGTTCAGCAGCAGGAGGATGGCGATGATGGTGCCGATCGAGCCGACGACCATGAAGGGCTTGCGCACCATGAGCTTGTCGGACCAGAACCCGAACACCAGCAGCGCGACGATGTCGACGCCCCAGTAGATCTCCTGGATCCCGTTGAAGCTGCTCAGCGAGAAGCCGAGGAACGCGGGCAGGTAGAACACGAAGTAGGCGATCGCGGTGAAGTAGATGACCAGGAACAGGTTGATCGCGATCGGCGACAGGACCGTGTTGACGTGCAGCATCTGCCGCCAGCGGTTCTTCGTCATGGCCGCCAGGTCCAGGCCCTCGGCCTTGGCCTCGACCAGGGCCCGCTCGCTCAGTCGCGGCCATCCGCTGGCTGCGCACGCCCGGGGAGCACTCCCGCAGGAGGAACAGGCAGACCACGAACATGACGATCGCGGCGTAACCGGAGAACCGGTACAGCTGCTGCCAGTTCGCGAACGTGACCCCCACCGCGGGCAGGTAGGCCTGGGCGACGGCGGACAGGACGAAGTAGCCCGCGACCGGGCCCAGGGTCCAGAAGCCCATCGCCAGGCCGCGCTGCATCTGCGGGGAGAAGTCCCGTACCAGCGCCGGGGTGCCGACGAAGATCGCACCGTCGGCGAAGTACAGGATGCAGGTGGCTACCGAGAACCAGGTCTTGTTTGGCGCGTCCGGCACCGCCCACAGCGCGAACACCGCGTTGATGAGGAGGCCGACCACCACCATGTTGGCGCGGCCCCACTTGTCGCCGAAGCTCGTGATGTACGCCGCCACGCCGCCGCAGATGCCGGCCACCACCAGCAGGTCGGCGTAGTAGTTGAGCGTCATGCCGAAGTGCACGAACATCACCGGGGTGGCCGCCGTGCCCGCCGCGACCGTCCAGGTGAAGACGATGTTCGCCAGCACCACGATCGCCAGCAGGAAGATCCGGTACCCGCCCGTCGGGTACCCGGCCAACTCGCGACGCCACAGGCGTCCGATGTCGAACCCGCTGGTTTGCTGCGGCGCCGGAACCGGCTTGACAGTGCTCATTTGCTTCCTCCTCGCGCGCCAGTGCGCTAGGCGTGACTGATGCTGTAGACGACATCGCGGACCGGGTGACGCCCGGCGGTACCGCGGCCCCTGCCACGGAAGAAATGTAAATCTAGAATTAGATACTAGGATCGTGATGGCCATTGGAGGCCGTGTCAAGCCCTCGAACGGGACTAATTGATTAGCGAATAAGGGCACGGCATTAGCTGACCTCGAGGGCCTGAGCGGGCCGGGAGTCCCCGGGCCCGCCAGGCGAAGCCACGCACCCGTTCGGAGGAAAAGAGCTCTTAATAAACGGGTTAGGGCTGAACGTTGCGGCAGCGCGCTTAGGGCTGGCGCCAGGTGATGAGCGCGTCGAGCGCCTCGACCTGGGAGCCGCGGACCAGCAGCGGGTTGACCTCAAGCGCCTCGAGCCGGTCACCGAGCCGCACGGCGAGGTCGGCCACCGCGGTGATCGCGTCGGCGACGGCGTCCAGGTCGGCCTTCGCGGTGCCGCGCGGGCCGTCGAACAGCCGCGCGCCGCGCAGGCTGCGCAGGGCCTGCAGGACCCGGGCGCGATCGACGGGGAGCACGCTGAGCGCGGTGTCGGCCAGGATCTCGACCCAGACGCCGCCAAGGCCCACGGCGAGCACCTGGCCCCAGGCCGGGTCGGTGACGACGCCGACCAGCAGTTCGATCCCGCCGGCGCGTTGCGGCTGGACCAGCGCTCCCTGCACGTCGGCGCCGGCCGCGCGCCCGGCCGCGACCACGTCGGCGTACGCGGCGCGGACCTCGGCCGCGCTGCCGAGCCCGATCTTGACGCCGCCGATGTCGCTCTTGTGCTCGATTCCGTCGGCGGCCAGCTTGACCACGACCGGGTAGCCGACCGCCGCGGCGGTGTCCGCGGCCTGTTCCTGGCTGGTGACCAGCGCACTGGGCACGACGGGGATCCCGTGCGCGGCGAGGAACCTGGCCGCGCGGTGCTCCGACCAGGACGAGCCCGGCTGGTCAGGCACGGCTAGCTCCGGCTCCGTGCGCGGCTGGGGCACGCCGGTCGCGGTGGCCTCCTGCAGCGCGGCACTGTTTATTGCGGCTCTGTGCAGCGCGGACCACCGGACGGCCCGGCCGAGGGCGGTCAGGCCGTGGTGGATGCCGCCAAGGACGCCCGGGTAGCCGGTCTGGCTCGCGACGTCCCGGCCAAAGGGAGTGATGTCGGTCAGGGTGTTGCCCATCACGATGAGCGGCTTGGCCGTTTGCCGCAGTGCCTCGCTGCTGTGCCGGAACATCTCGATGATCGGGGCCGGGTCGGGTGGCGCGGTCCGCGGCAGGTCCGAGACCAGCACGAGCGCGTCCAGGCCCGGGTCGTCCTGCACCGCCGCCAGCGCGTTGCGCATCAGGTCACGGTTGATGAGGATGTAACCGGTGACGTCTACCGGGTTCTGGGTGGCGGCGAACGACGGGACGACCTGCCGCAGCCGCTCCACCGTGTCCGCCGCGAACTCGGGGATCTCGATGCCCTCGTCCTCGGCGCGGTCGGCGATGATCTCGCTGGCACCGCCCGACGCCGTGATGAACCCGAAGCGGCTGCCCGGCAGCGGGCCGGTCTCCGCCAGCAGCCCGGCGGTGATGATCAGGTCCTCCAGGGAATCGACCCGGATGACCCCGTTCTGCCGGAACACCGCGTCGACCACCGCGTCGTCGCCGACCAGCGAGCCGGTGTGGGCGCGCGCGACCCGGGCACCCGCCTGGCTGCGGCCGACCTTGATGGCGACGACCGGCTTGCCCTTGGCGAGCGCCTCGCGGGCGAGGGCGAGGAACTCATCCGGGCGGCGGACCGACTCGATGAACAGCGCGATGACCCGCGTGGCCTCGTCGTCGATCAGGTACCGCATGACGTCGGTCATCGACACCATCGACTCGTTGCCCATTGACACCAGGAGGCTCACGCCCACGTTGCGGGACTGCGCGAACGTCAGCACCGAGCTGGCCAGCGCCCCGCTCTGCAGCACCACGCCCACCGGGCCGCTCAGCAGCGGCTTGTCGATCGGCAGGCCGTAGGGCGTGATGCCGGCCGCGGCGTTGATGTACCCGTTCCCGTTCGGCCCGAGGATGGTCAGGCCACGACGGCGCGCCAGGTCCACCACTTGCCGCTCAAGCTCCGCGCCCTCCGCCCCCACCTCGGCGAAGCCGGAGGTCAGCAGCACCACCGACGGGATGCCCTGGTCGGCCACCTCGGCAAGCACGGACAGCACCGCCGACGTCGGCACCATGACGAAGGCGAGGTCGACCGGCCCGGGCAGGTCGGCGACGCGGGCGTAGCTCTGCTGCCCGTGCACCGGGATGCCGCGCGGGTTCACCAGGTACACCGGCCCGGCGAAGCCGTGCAGCTGCAGGTTGCCGAAGATGCTCCAGGACCAGCGGGACTTGTCGGTGGCGCCGATCAGGGCGATCGACCGGGGGTTGAACAGCTGCCGGACCTGCTCGGGGGTGCTGGCTGTGCTGCTTGCGCTGCTTGCGCCGCTTGCGAGCGGAGTGGTCATCGTTGGCTCTCCTGGCATCGCGGACGGGGCGTCAGTCACCGATCTGCCCAAGCTTGACGTGGCCCTTGAGCAGGTTCCGCGCGATCGTTCGGCGCTGGATTTCGTCGGTGCCCTCGAAGATCCGCAGCAGCCGCAGCTCGCGGTACCACCGCTCGATCGGCAGTTCCTTCGTGTAACCCATCCCGCCGTGGATCTGGAGCACCCGGTCGACGACCTGGTTGGCCATGATGGCGCCGGAGAGCTTGGCGATGGACGAGGCATGCCGGTTGTCGATGCCGTTCTGCAGCTGCCAGGCGGCGTGCAGGGTCAGCCACTTGACCGACTCGATCTCGACGTGCGAGTCGGCGATCTGCCACTGGATCGCCTGGTAGTCGGCGATCGGATGCCCCATGGACACCCGGTTCTTGGCGTGCTCGATCGCCATGCCGAGCATCCGCTCGGCGGACCCGATCGCCCCGGCGGGGATCATGTAGCGCCCGTTGCCGATCCACTGCATGGCGAGCTTGAAGCCGTGCCCGAGCTCACCGAGGATGTTCCCCTCAGGTACCCGGACGTCCTCGAACACCAGGGAGGCCGGGCCCCATTCACCCATCGTGGGGATCGGCTCGGACTTCCAGCCCATGTCCCGGTCGACGAGGAAGCAGGTCACTCCGCCGTCGGCGCCCTTTTCCTGATCGGTGACGGCGAAGACCATGACGAAGTCGGCCTCGTTGCCGTTGGTGATGAAGGTCTTCTCGCCGCTGATCACCCAGTCGCCGCCGTCCTTGACGGCCCTGGTCCTGATGTTGCGGGCATCGGACCCCGCCCCCGGTTCGGTGATCGCGAAGCAACTGCGCCGGTCGCCGTTGATCGTGGGGATGAGGTACTGCTGCTTCTGCTCCTCGGTCCCCGCGTAGAGGATGTTGTCGGCCGTGCCGCCGAACCGGAACGGGACGAACGTGCGGCCGGTCTCCATCGCGACGATCGCGGACATGACCGGGCCGAGGGCGATGCCGCCGTACTCCTCCGGGGTGTTGATGCCCCACCAGCCGCCTTGTTTCGCCTTCTCCTGGAGGTCCTTTAGCTGCCCGGGCTCAAGCGGCGGCAGCCCGTGCCGCTCGTTGCGCAAGACCTGCGGCTCAAGCGGCATGACCTCCTGCTGGATGAACTGACGGATCGTGTCGCGAACGGCACGCTCCTCCTCGGACAGCGAGAAGTCGATCATGAGTGAGTCCTTTCATCGGGGGTGGTGGCGCGAGCGACGAGGCGCTCAAGCGACCTCCTGAGCTCAAGGGCGGGCATGGCCTGCGGCCTTACGTTCCTGACCGTGCTCGTCGCGCTTTCCAGGGTGGCGCCGCCGAGCAGCAGGTAGGCGATGGCGACGGTCGACGTGCGGGAGATGCCGGCCTGGCAGTAGACGCCCACCCTCGTGCCCGCTTTGGCGAGGGCGGCGATGTGCGCGGCGGCCTGGGCGATCAGGTCGTCCTGATCCGGTTCCAGGTCCATGATCGGGAAGTGGTCGATGGGAATGGGCAGCCGCGGCGGCGTGGTCTCACCGCGCAGGTCCACGAGCCGCTCGGCACCGGCGGCGACCATGGCCATGGCCAGCCCGGCGTCTCCGAGCAGCACGTACTCGTCGAGCGTGCTCACGCCCACGACCTGGTACTCGGCTCTCTCAGACTCCGTGTCTGGTGCCGTCACTGGTCCTCCTGACGTTATTGACGATGGCTACGGCCCGCCGGGTCAGGCGGTCGGCGCCGGGCGGAACTGCATGCGGCCGCGGTCGATCACCACGGTGCCGTCTTTCCTTGTCGTCTGGAACAGCGCGGTCTCACCGTCTGCTACCCGCCAGATCGAGACGGTCAGCGGCTCCCCGGGCAGCACCGGGCGGCTGAACCGGCCGGACATCGAACGGAACCTGGCGGGATCGCCGTCGCACAGCACGCGCAGCAACCCGCGCCCGGTGACCCCGTAGGTGCACAGGCCGTGCAGGATCGGCTGGCTGAAGCCGCCCCGCGCGGCGAACTTCGGGTCCACGTGCAGCGGGTTGCGGTCACCGGACAGCCGGTAGATCAGGGCCTGCTCCGGCCTGGTCTCCCTGACGACCTGGTGGTCTGGTGCCCGGTCCGGCAGCTCCCACGGCTGGTCGGCGCCGCGCGGGCCGCCGAAGCCGCCCTCGCCGCGGATGAAGGTGCCGCCCCGCGACGTCACGAGCGGCTCCCCGGTGGCGACGTCGACCGCCACGTTCTCCGTCACCACGAGGGCCCCGGACCCCTTGTCGTAGATGCCGGTGACGGTCGAGGTCGTGCTGACCGTGCCCTCGACCGGGAGCGGCCGGTGCAGCTCGAAGTACTGCTCGGCGTGCACCAGCATGGCCCGGTCGAAGTCCCCAAGGCTCCGCCCGACCCTGGCCTGGGCGACCAGCACGGCGAAGGTGGGCAGCACCTGCTGCTCGATACCCTGGCTGTTCTCCGTGGTGAACTCAAGCTCCTGGAGTGGGTCGCCAAGGCCGGCCCCGACGCCCACCGCGTAGAGCAGGGCGTCCTTGCTGTCCCACGACCTCAGCTGCGGTTCGCTCGGCACTCCCACCAGGCTGTGGTCGAGCCCCATGGCCCACCTCCGTCAGATGTCTTTGAAGATAGAATGCTGTTCTAGAAAGTATTCTCAGTACCCCGGCTAGGCGTGTCAACCCTGTCTGTCGGCGCTTGACACGGGCGGATCAAGCGCCGACGATACTAGAACAGTCTTCTAGGATTAACTTCTGCGCAGGGCGTTTCTGACGCAGCAGCGAGGGAGAGCGCACATGGGTGTCTTGGATGGCCGGGTCGCTATCGTGACCGGCGCGAGCCGCGGCATCGGGGCGGAGATCGCCCGCTGCTTCGGCCAGGCCGGCGCGGCCGTGGCGGTGGCGGCGCGGACGACGGAGGCGGGGATGTCACCGCTGCCGGGGACGATCGGCGAGACCGTGCAGCAGATCCGCGACGCGGGCGGTACCGCGGTGGCGATCCCCACCGACTTGTCCAGGCCGGAGGACCGGGAGCGGCTGGTGAGCGAGGCGGCCGCGCAGCTCGGCCCGCCCGACATCCTGGTCAGCAACGCGGCCGTCACCTACTTCACCCCGGTACTTGACTTCACCCCACGCCGCTACCAGCTGATGTTCGAGGTCCAGGTCGAGGCGCCGTTCCACCTGGCCCAGCTCGTCGTGCCCGGCATGCGGCAGGCCGGCCGCGGCTGGATCCTCAACATCTCCTCCGGTGCGGCCAGGCACCCGGTCATCCCGCCAGGCCCGCGGGCCGGGCGGGGCGGAACGGTCTACGGCATGTGCAAGGCCGCCGTTGAGCGGTTCTCCACCGGCCTGGCGGCCGAGCTCTACGGCGACAACATCGCCGTGAACGCGCTGTCGCCGAACCGGGTGGTCCCCACGCCCGGCACGATCTTCCACCACCTGACCACCGAGGACAACCCCGACGCCGAGCCGCCCGCGGTGATGGCGGAGGCCGCGCTCATGCTGTGCAGCGCCGAGCCGCAGTCGCTGACCGGGCGGGTCACCTACTCACAGGACCTGCTGGCCGAGCTGCGCGGTGCGGCTGGGGCCGCGCCCTCCGCTCGGTGACGGCGCTTTCGGACGGCGCGCCGCCGATCGGGCCTGCCGGGGTGCCGCGCCAGGTCACCGCGCGGGCCACGTGGCTGCTCGCGCCCAACCCGAGCCCGATGACCTTCGACGGCACCAACTCCTGGGTGCTGCACGAGCCGGGCAGGCGCGGCTCGGTGATCGTCGATCCCGGTCCTAATGACCCCGGGCACCTGTCCGCCCTGGTCGAGCTCGCGCTCGACCAGGGCGGCCGGGTGGACGCCATCCTCCTCACGCACGGGCACCCCGATCACAGCGCGGGGCTGCGGGAAACGGCCCGCAGGACCGGCGCCCCGGTCCTCGGGGCGAGTTCCCGGTGGTGCGATCGGGTCATCGGCGGCGGCACCCTGGACCTGGCCGGGCTGCGCGTCGACGTAATCCCGACGCCCGGGCACAGCAGCGACTCGCTGTCGTTCCACCTGCCTGCCGATGAGTCGATGGTGACCGGCGACACCGTGCTCGGCCGCAGCGCCCCGGCCATCATGGACCCGGACGGCCGGGTCGACCAGACGATCGACTCGCTTTCGCTCATCAAGGAGCTGCTTGCCGACGGTGAGCCGCTGATCCTGCCGGGCCACGGCCCGCTGGTGACCGATCCGCGCGCGGTGCTCGCGTTCGCGCTGACCGCCCGCGAGGCCAGGCTCGCCCAGGTCGAGGAGGCGGTGCGGGACGGGCACGGGACCGTCGGCGCGATCGCCGACCGGCTGTACGGGCCGTTCGACGAGCGGATCAGGCGGATGATCGAGGCGACCGTCCGCGCCCACCTGCGGTACCTGCACGACCGGCGGCGGCTCAGCCGGCCGGTGCAGATCGACGGCTGATGCCAGAGACCACGCCGGGAACGCCGGCATCGTCGGGGCCGCCGGGTTTGTCCGGGCCGGCGGGTTCGTCGGGTGCGTCGGGCCGGCGGGTGCGTCGGGGCCGGCCGGCTGGGTGCGGGTGGACTGCCACCTGCACACGGTCGCCTCCGGCGACTCCGTGCTGACGGTTGACGAACTGGCCGTCCGGGCCAAGCAGGCCGGGCTGGACGCGGTGTGCGTGACCGACCACAACGTCACGCACGCCGCGGTCGCCGCGGCCGAGCGCGACCTCGGCGTGCGCATCATCGTCGGCGAGGAGGTCAGGACGCCCGACGGCGACGTGATCGGGCTGTTCCTCACCGAGCGGATCCCCTACGTGCTGCCGCTCGCCGAGGTCATCGGCCTGATCAGGGGACAGGGCGGCCTGGTCTACGTGCCGCACCCGTTCGACCAGGTCAGGTCGAGCCTTGGCCGCGTGCTGCCCGGGCTGTGCGCCGCGGGCGACGTGGACGTCATCGAGGTCTTCAACGCCAAGATCGCGGACCAGTCACTGAACGCGCGGGCGGCCGGACTCGCCGCGGAGTTCTCGCTGCCAGGCGGCGCCGGCTCGGACGCGCACGACGCGCCGGGCGTGGGCGCCGCCTACCTGGACATGCCCGACTTCGACGGGCCGGCGAGCTTCCTCGCCGCGCTCGCGGACGCGCGGGTCACCGGGGAGTTCCGCGACCACGCCCCGCGCTACCCGCGGCGGCCGAACCGCTAAGTGACTCTACGGACGCGCAGACTCCCACCGGGGCCGCGCCGGGCACGTCACTTTCTTGCTGTTATCACGTTTGAGAGGTTCCCCGTGTGCCGTTGGGCCGGCTATAGCCCGCCCAACGGCACACGGGGCCAGCCTGGAGTCAGGTCAACTCGCGGCTTTACTCGCTGCGGCCGGACGCGGCGTCGATCACTTGGTTGAGAACGTCGCGCGAGTTGGCCAGTTCGGTGATCATTCAGCCGTTACTGGCCCGGGCCTGGGCGGCTACCGCGAGGATCGTGTCGGCCACGACGTCGGGGCGGTGCGCGGGGATGTTATGGCCGGTGCCGTCGACGACGACGTGGCGTCCCTGCGGGGCGGCCGCGGCGAGCCCGGCCTGCAGGCGCGTCCAGTGCGCACGGAACCGGCGGGGCAAGGGGAAGCTGCGGGCAGCGCTCAGGACGACGACGGGCACGTCGGGAAAGGGCCGTTCGGCGGCGCGCAGCTCCCGCAGTGCCGCGTCGGCCGCGGTGACGTCACCGCGCAGCTCATCGGGGTGGACAGCGCGCACGATCCGCCAGCCCCACTGGAGGGCCAGGGGCAATCCGCCTTCCATCTCCTCGTGGCCCGGGTCCACCAGGACCAGGCCCGCGACCAGGTCCGGGCGGCGGAAGGCCAGCAGCTGGACCAGGATGCCGCCCCAGCTGTGCCCGGCCAGTACGCACGGTCCTGCCGCCAGCCCGGTAATCACCGACGTCAGGTCATCGACCTGGCGGTCGATGACCGCCAGGCCCGGCGCAGGGGCGCTGCCGCCGAGCCCCGCCCGGTCGTAGGCGGCAACCCGCACGTGCGGTGCCAGCAGCGGCATGACCCGCTCCCAGGACGCGGCCCCGCAGTTCATCCCCGCCTCGAGCACGACGGCCGGCTCGCCAGCGCCGGCCACCACCCGCCGCACGACCCGGTCTCCGTGGCTCACGTCAGCTTCCCGCACGCGGCTCCTCGAGCACGCCTTCCGGGACCCGGGGATCGGGGAAGTCGCGGAAGAGCACAATCTGACCGTCTCGGATCCGGAGGATCTGGATGGACGTCGCGGTGAACGACTGGCCTGTCGTGGTAACGGTCGCCGTTGTCCGCATTTCCACGATCACGACCTCCGGGTCCTGGGTCTGGTAGAGCTCCGCTACCTCAAAGTTCTCCAGCCGCAGCGGCAACGCCAGGAGATGGCGCGCGTGCTCGCGGATCGCCTCCCGGCCCTCCAAGCGCGCGGGCATTCCCGGCAGGCCCGCGAAGGGCACCTCGATCACCGCATCGGGCGCGAACAGGTCGGCGAAGCCGTCAGCATCCCCGTTTAGGATCACGTGGCGGCGGCGGGCAAGGACGTCAGCGTGCGTGGCGGATGGCATGCGGGCCCTCCTACATTCGGGTGGTTTCATTCAACGTGCGTTCATTGAACAAGCGTAGAGCGAAACAGCTGCCCGGTCAACACCCGTAGAATGAACGAATGACCACTCCCCGGCCCGGTTCGCGCGCCGAGCAGCGCCGCCGCACCGAAGCGCGCATCCTCGACGCCGCGACCGAGGCCTTCTTCGGCGCCGGGTACGACCGGACCACGATCCGGGCCGTGGCCTCGGCCGCAGGAGTGGATGCGGGCCTGGTCATGCACTACTTCGGGTCCAAGCAGGAGCTGTACCGGCGAGTGATCGACGCCGCCCCCGTCCCCGACCTCAGCGGGACGCCGGCGGAGGCGGCCGAGCAGATCCTCGCCGGGGTCGCGGACCGGCTCGTCAGCACGCCCGTGGCGTCGCTGGCCCTCCTGCGCTCGATGCTGACCAATCCCGAGGCCGCCAGCGCCGCCAGCGCCGGCATCGCCCGCTATGAGGCGCAGATCGCCCAGGCCATCCCCGCCGACGATGCGGACCTGCGAGCCGCGATCATCAGCGCCATCACCCTCGGCATCACGGTCTCCCGGCACCTCATCAAGTCCGACGAACTTGCCTCCGCCGACCCGGCGCAGATTGTCCGGCTGCTGCGCCCCTGCATGCTGTCGCTGACGGCGCGCCCCGACGACAGCGGGGCGCCTGCCTGAGACCCGCCCGCTAACAGGACCCTACAGCCCTCAGCTCACCATCGATCTCTCGGCGAGACCCGGGTGGTCCTCGACGAGTCCGGGCAGCAGCTTCAGGTGGACGATGGTGCTTTCCCGGCAGGCACGAGGTCGACAACCTGGCACGGCCAACAGGCCGTCACCAGCCAGAACCTGGATCTGCTGGCCGCCTACGAGCGGCTGGAGCGGCTCGGCCGACCGCTGAACGCGGTCGCCTCGGTCGCACCGGCATAAGTATTTCAACATCATTATCACTGTGCTTATAATTGCTACATGCTTATAGATCCTGTGCGGTGGCTGAGGGACTCCGGTCTGAAGGTGGAGGACCTTACCCCAGCGGACGGGGCGGATACAGGCGTGGATGCCATCCTTGACGTGGCCGTCGGCGACCGCAGCGCACGCTTCGCCGTGCAGGCCAAGAGTCGCGCGCCGTATCCGCATGAGGTGGAACGACTCCAGCGATCATGGCGTGAACTGGAGTTGCGCGGGCATCCCTTGTTGATCGCGCCGTTCATATCCGAATCTCTCGGATCAGTCCTGACCAGGGACGGCTGGTCCTGGGCGGATGCCCAGGGGAACTTTGACCTGCGCGCGCCAGGGCTCGTCGCCCGCCAGCGGCGGGCCTCTTCGGCCCCGCCGCCGAAGCAGAGATCTCTTCCGCGTGGCTCTGGCAGCTACGCGGTCATCCGCGCGCTTGTAGGGTTCAGCGGCGGCGAGGATGAGGAACCTGGAGCGACTGCGCTGGCAGCCCAGGCCGGGATTTCGCAACCGCGAGCCTCGCAGGTGCTGCATCACTTGCGTAACTTGAAACTTGTTGACGTATCCGGGCATGGCCGCTGGGAGCCGCGGAGGGAGGCCCTGCTCGATCGCTTCCTCGCTGAATACCCTGGGCCGGGAGGCTCGGAGCATTACTACTACACCCTGGACTCCCCAGTCGATGTAGCCGTTCGTGCTGGCCGGGTGAGTACACAGGGCCGGCCGATAGCAGTGTCAGCTGACGTGGGGCCCGATCTGATCGTCCCGTGGCGCAGGCCCAGCCTGGTGATCTTGTATGCACGGCAGGCGATCGACCCCTCAGGCCTCGGGCTGACAGACGCACAGGGAAGGCACGATGCCAACGTGATTATCCGCATCCCGAAGGACCGGTCTGTCTTCCCAGTGCCTGGCCTAGTGGGCCAGGTTCAAGGAAACGAAGTACCGCTGGCTGACCCGCTCCAGCAGATCTGGGACCTCCAGGACCTAGGCGGGGCGGACCGCACGGAGGCCGCCGGAAGGCTACGGGAATGGCTGCTGGAACGCCCCTGACCAGGATCACGCTCGGCGCGGCATCAGTTGCCGACGATCTTGGCTACGTCGCGCTCACCGACCTGGCGCGGGCGCTTGGAAGCCTAACTGAGGACTACCGCGTCATCGGCGGCCACATGCTCACGGTTCTTGCTGCGAGATGGCAGCTGGGGCATGACCTTTACCGAGAGACAGGTGACGTGGACCTCGGCATTCCGCCAGTCGTGGCCCGGGACCACAATCTCGTCAGCCGGCTGAAAGACCTCAACTACCTGCAGGTCAGCCGGCAACCGTTTCGCGCCGTCGCCCTGGAACTGCGCCGCCTCAATGGAGAGACGCTGCAGTGTGAATTGCCCTTTGCCGACGAGGTAAGCGCTCTGGTGCTTAAGGGCCTGGCGACGAGAGTCCGGTCCAAGGACACCGACATAGCAGACATCTGGCGGTGCCTAGAGACAGCCTTCGCCGCAGGCCTCGGACCAGAGAACTTCGCGAGCGGCGTCCGCGCGGAGAGCGCGGAATTGATTCGGTCTCTCTTCAACAGCCGCCGCAACGCTCCCATAGCGGCGCTCGCCGCAGGGCAACGCATCTCAACCGAAGCCGCCGACCTCCGCCTGACCCGAATACGCGCGCTGATCGCACGCGTGCTCGGGTCGTTATGAATGCGGGCGAAACGGACCCATCGGAGCCGGTACCACCGTCAGGACTTCAGGACGAGCGGGGCGCGGGGGCAGATCGGCCCGCCGGCCGGGCACCGGCCTATCACGCGGCGGCGGTAGCGTTTCCGGTTATGTGCTCTGTCTTCTACGGTTCTGGCTGGTGAAAGCGTGACGGTTAGCGACGCCACCGGGCCCGGTTCCCCTACGCGGCCTGGCGCCCCGGCGCTGGCGCTGGCCGCGCTGAGCGGCCGACCCGCCGATGCCTTGTCCAACGACCCGGGCCTCACCGGGCTTCTCGCCGCGCTCGCCCGCGAGCCTGACGGGCCCATGGCGCAGCGAGTAGCGGAGCTCGACCAGGCCATCGCCGCCGGCCAACGCGCCGTCACCAGCCAGAACCTGGATCTGCTTGCCGCCTACGAGCGGCTGGAGCGGCTCGGCCGACCGCTGAACGCCGTCGCCTCGGTCGCACCGGTGCCCGCCCGGGCGGCGGACGGGCCGCTGGCCGGGCAGCCGGTCGCGGTGAAGGACATCATCGCGGTCGCGGGCCTGCCGACGCGGTGCGGCAGTCCGGCGAGCGACCCGGCGCCCGCCACGGTCGACGCGACCGTGGTGCACCGGCTGCGCACCGCCGGAGCCGAGGTGTTCGCCACCACCCAATGCCTGGAGTACGCGGCCGGGTTCGCGCACCCGCAGATCGGCGACACCCGCAACCCGCGGGACCCTTCGCGGACCTCCGGCGGCTCCTCGGGCGGGTCGGCCGCGATTGTCGCCGCGGGTGTCTGCGACCTGGCCCTGGGCACCGACACCGGCGGGTCGGTGCGGATCCCGGCCGCCTACTGCGGAGTGGTCGGGCTGAAGCCGAGCTACGGGGCGCTGCCGACAACGGGGGTCTTCCCCCTCTCCCCCACCTGTGACCACGTCGGGACGCTGACCGCCACCGTGGCCGGGACCGCCCTCCTCTACGGCGTGCTGGCGGGCGAGGACCCGCCCGGCGAGGGCCTACTCGTCGAAGCCGGCGATCAGCGCTTCACCGTGGGCCTGCTGGCCGCCCAGCTCGCCGATCCCTCGGTTACTCCGGAGGTCCGGGCCGGCATCGGCCGTGCCCTCGGCCGGCTGCGCGCGGCCGGCTGGGAGGTCAGGGAGCTGGCCGCACCGTGGCTGGCCAGCCTCGCGGAGTGGGAGGAGGTTCTCTCGGTGATCGTCGCCCGTGAGGCCGCCGCGGTGCACCGCGGCCGCGACACCAGCCGCTATGCCGACGGGACGCGGGCGCTGCTGGAGTTCGGCGCCGGAGTCACTGACGAGCAATACGATCGGGCACTAGCCCGCCGGGCTGTCCTCACGGACGCGATCGACGAGAGCCTGACAGGGGTCGACGTGCTGGCGGGCCCGACGGTCGGCTTCCAGGCTCCGGAGGAGGACCCGCCGTTCGGGGTGGGCGAGGACTCCGGGGAGGGCCGGTTCACCGGCCCGTACAACCTAACCGGCCACCCGGCCGTGTCCCTGCCCGTCCCGGTTGATGGCCTGCCCGCCGGGCTGCAGCTCGCCGGGCGGCGCGGCGGCGACTGGCCGCTGCTGCGGGTCGCCGCCGCCGCCGAACATGTGCTCGCCCGCCCGACCCAGTAATCCGCGGCTACGCGGGCGGGGCGGAACGACGCGGAGGACATCGCGAAGTAGCGGTAACCGGGCGCGGCCGTCAACCAACGAACCACGATCACAACGACACGGGAGGCGTCCGTGGAGCTGCCCGCGCGAGGAAAGTGGCCGCCGATGCTGTGGATCGGCGGCGGGCAAGGCGCAGGAAAGTCGACCCTGTCGTGGCATCTGTCCCGGGCGAGCGACCTGCCGCTGCACCGGGTCGACCTGTGGACCTACGATCACCACGCGAGGATGCCTGCGGGTGACTCGCTTGATGAGCAGCTGGCCAGGGGACCCGAGGCGGCCGCGGATGCCTTCGAGTCCCGCAGCCGGCTCCAGCTGGAACTCTCGCTCAACGACATCGCGGCACGTGACCTGGGCGAGGTCCCCGTGATCGTCGAGGGCCCGCAGCTCATGCCCGGGTTCGCGACTCAGCTTCCCGCAGGATGGTGCGTCTGGCTGCTACCCGATCCGGCACGCACGCGCATGACGCGGGAGAAACGCCTGGCGAACGAGGAAACGCTCGCGGGCCGCCCGGTGGCCGGCCGCTCTCGTGCCTCTCTCGTCTTGCAGCGCGACGCGATTCTCACTAGCCGTATCCGGGAAGGCGCAGTCCTCGCTGGCAGGCCCGTCATCGAGGTGCCGCCGTACCCTGACTGGCCTGTGATCGCGGCGGCAATCGAAGCGGCGCTCGCCCCGGCCCTGGGATCCGCACCCCGCCTGGCCCCGGGCAGCGAACTGAGCCGGCAGCGCCGCTACGAGAACAAGGCAGCCGACCGTCAGGGCAGGCTATGGATGCAGGACGCCGGGCTTACCATGATGCCCACGTACCCGTTCGGGTGTGAATGCGGGAAGAGCAGGTGCCGCGCGACCTGGACAGCCACGCCCGATGACTATGCGGCCAGGACCACATCCGAACGGCATCTGATCGCCCACGACACTTAGCCAGCCGTCAGCACCAGCCCAAGTACGCCGTCCGCACATCAATCACAGGGGCCAGCTACCGATCACAATCACAGCTGACTTGCGGTGCCTCAAAGTGCGCCTCGCTGTTGCTGGCGGCCACGTCGTCAGTTGCGCGGGCCGGCCTCGGCGGCCAGCGCCCGGAGTACCTTGATGTCGTCGATGTCCTTCTGCCGCCATGGCCCGCCGTTGCGCAGGTGCGGGTACTGCTCCTTCATGGCGAGCATGCCCGCGACGCTCATCGCCAGTACCGGCACGCCATCTAGCGTCCCTGGCTCGTCACCGAAGGAGCCGGGCGGGAATCGCCAGTCAGACCATCGCCCTTCAAGCTGAATAAACGATCCGTCCGGATGCCGGTCAAAGTAGGCAGTGCTGAAGTCGACACCGTCCCAGGTGAACTCGCAGGCCTCCTCCGGCGGCTGAGTCGCGAGCGCCGTGGCGCCAGCTCCCGCCAGCACCGCCTTCGACCGCTCGGCGTCAACGCGCTCGACCCAGAACTCGACGTCGCCGTGCTCACGCGTGATCCGGCCGATCCTCGCATCGAGGCCCCAGCCTCCGAAGAGCCATGCTGAGATGCCGGCTGCCTCGAGCGTATTCACCACGGCCTTGATGACTTGTAGCTGTGCATCCGCCCGCTCGTTCACCGCATCAGTCTGCCCGGGGCTCTGCCGTCCGACAACCTGCCAACTCGCGGCTAGTGACAACAATCCTGGCCAACTGGACCGGGACAGCGTCATCTGCAAACCCTTCGTTGCCTGGGCGCCAAGCGAGTGGCCTAGCTCGCGATCGACCTCTCGGCGAGAGCCTGGTAGTCCTCGACGAGTCCTGGCAGCAGCTTCAGGTGGACGATGGTGCTGTCCCCGGCAGGCACCAGGTCGACGACCTGGCATACGGCGGCGGTATCTTCGTCGCCCGCTACCACGATGGCGCCGGGCCGGATCTGGGCAGGGTCGCGCGCCTCATCAAGGAGAGTCCACAGGTAGCCCGTGTGATCTTCATCGTTGAGGTCCGCGGTGATGTCCACGCGGTACATTTCAGCCTCCAATGAGGCAACCAAAGAGTGGTCTACCGCCCGCTGATGCGCGGATCTGCGCGCACCGCTCCCTAAAGACGAGCGCAGGCAGCGTCATCCCTGATGTCCGGTGAGTCCGAGGTCGGCGTGCAGTTGCTCAAGGTACCGGAGTTGTTCTGGGTTGGTGTACGGGCCAGTGTGGACGGGGTCGGCCGGCTGGTCGTTGCCAAGGTCCCAGGGCACCGCAACTGGTCGCAGATGTGCAGGCAGCGCCAGGTAGGCGGCGTAAATGGCGTTGAGCTCGGGCGCGATCTCGGGCTGTCCGGCGACGTACTCCACGAAGACCTGGGCATCCTCGGGAGACCCGGCACAGGAGTGCTTGAAGAACTCGATCTCGGCGAAGAGTTCGGGAAGCGTGTCTCCGGTCGAGCCGCCCGCCAAGTCATCGGACACACCGACCCAGTATCCGTCCTTCTTCAGGACCCGGACCTTCAGCTGGCGCCCATCGTTCTTCATCTCATCCACCCCTCGCCGAATACATCTTCCAGCTGGTAGGCAAGTTCTGCCAGCACATCAGGGTCCATGTGCCGCAGCGGCACGCGGGCCCTGGCCACCACCACAACCTGCTTCGAATCGTAAAGCAGCAGTAGTCGGCTGTTCCGGGTCGTCTCGCGCCAGTCGACCCGGAAGGCGTGCTTCCGCGCGAGCGCGTAGATCCGGTCACGGATCTCAGGATAAGTCGCAAGCATTGGCTTACGGTAGCGAAATTTCACAGATCGTGATTTGCCAGTGGCAATGCGTTGCTATTGGCAAAGGAATGCAGCTAATGAGGGACTGCTGCTGGCCACGCTAATCCGCAAAACAGGAGGGTGAGCGGAACGCGAAGCAACTCTCCGCTCAGGATTACCGTGTTCACTTTCGGGACCGCGCGCAGGAGGGAGCGCGAAGCCCCGCGCGCCCACTTGGTGGTTGGGCGCGCGGGGCTGGGCTTGCAGGGAGGTGCGGCTAGACGGTGGCGGGCTCGCGTGGGATGGGCTCGCCGTCGCAATGGTCCATGTAGTCCATGACCGCGGTGAAGATGCCGGGCGCGTACCAGGCGAACCAGGTCATCGCGTCGGCGAGTTCGTCCCTGGTGCGGCCGCGCAGCCGGTCAGTGCCCGGGACCTCGGCGATGAGGTGCGCGGCAGGGGTCGGGTAAGTCACACTTGCGTTCACGATCGTCCTCCGATGTGGTCGGATGGATGGTCCAGGGCCGCGGTGGTGCGGGAACACCGCCGCGGCCCGCCTGGTTCCCGGGTGGAATCAGGCTGATGGCTTTAGATTAACGCGCATATGTACGAATTAGTGGAAGACACGCGGTAGCACAGCCGGAGAATCGGGTGAACTCGGCGAATCGCGCCGTGTGACAGGGATGGTGGATCGTTGTTATCGCCATAGCCTGTACAACGATCCGCTTTGTTCGCGGTGGCCCAGGGGGCGCCTCCTGCGCCTCGCTGCCCTGGGAAATGTCCCGGCCGGCGGGGGCTGGTTAGAGGTTGATGCGGTCGGCCAGACGCTCGCGGTGGTAGGTGGCGTCGCCGAGGAACAGCTCGCTTGACTTGGCCCGCTTGAAGTACAGGTGGGCGTCGTGTTCCCAGGTGAACCCGATGCCGCCGTGGATCTGGATGTTCTCCGCGGCCACGTGGAAGTACGTCTCGGAGGCGTACGCCTTTACCAGCGAGGCGACGACCGGGACCTCCTCCGAGCCGTCCGCCACGGCCGCGGCGGCGTAGTTCACGGCGGACCGCAGCGACTCGACCTCGAGCAGCAGGTCGGCCATCCGGTGCTTGAGCGCCTGGAAGCTGCCGATCGGCCGGCCGAACTGGTGGCGCACCTTCGAGTACTCCACGGCCATGTCGAGCGCCCGCTGCGCTCCGCCGAGCTGCTCGGCGGCCAGGGCGATCGCGGCCACGTCAAGGACGCGGTCCATGACGGCGGCGGCGTCGCCCGTCGACCCGATCAGGCGGCCTGCCACGCCGTCGAACTCCAGCCTGGCCAGCTTGCGGGTCTGGTCAAGCGTCGGCAGCGCGGTCCGGCCGAGCCCGGTCGCGCCCGCCTCCACCGCGAACAGCGACAGCCCGCCGTCGGCGACGGCAAGCACGAGGATCAGCCCGGCCGTGCCGCCGTCGAGCACGAAGCTCTTGTGGCCGTCAAGCCGCCAGTTATCGCCCGCCTTGGTGGCCGCCAGCCGGATCGTGCCCGGGTCCCATGACCCGTCGTCCTCGGTGAAGGCCAGCGTGGCGATGGTCTCGCCGGATGCGATCCCTGGCAGCAGGTCGCGGCGGGCCGCCTCATCCGGGCTGGCGAGCAGCGCGGTGGCGGCGAGCACGCCGCTGGCCAGGTAGGGGCCGCCGTACAGCGCGGCGCCGAGCTCTTCAAGCACGATCGCCTGCTCGGCGAAGGTGAAGCCGCCGCCGCCGTACTCCTCGGGGATGGCCAGGCCGAGCAGGCCGAGCTGCGAGCCCACCTGCTCCCAGACGGCCCGGTCGACCCCGTCCTCTGTCTCCATCAGCTCACGAACCCGGGTCAGCGGCGCCTTGTCGATGAGGAAGCGCCGCACCGAGGCGCGCAGTTCGTCCTGTTCCGCGGTCACACCAAGTGCCATTTGACTTACTCCGTTCCTGATGAGCCGTCTGGCTCGGTGATAACGAGGACGTCGAGCGCCTCAACTTGATCTCCGTTCACCCACAGCGGGTTGACCTCAAGCGCCCGCAGCGCGCCGCCGAGCTCAAGTGCGACCCGGCTGATCCCGGTGATCGCGTCGGCGAGCACGTCCAGGTCGGCGGGGCGCGTGCCGCGCGCGCCCTGCAGCAGCGGCAGGCCACGCAGTTCGCCGAGCATGCGCTTGGCCTCCGCGGCATCGACGGGGAGCACGCGCAGGCTGGTGTCGCCCATAATCTCGACCCAGACGCCGCCAAGGCCGATGGCCAGCACCGGGCCGAAGGTGGCGTCCACCGTCACGCCGACGAGCAGTTCGGTACCGCCCGTCCGCATCGGCGTCACGAGGACGCCGTCGATGGCGGCCCCGGTTACGGCGTCGCCCGCCGCGCGCACCTTCTCGTAGGCGGCGCGGACCTCGGCTTCGGTGTTGAGGCCGAGGGCGACGCCGCCGATGTCGGACTTATGGGTGATCTGCGCGGAGCAGATCTTCAGCGCGACCGGCAGCCCGACCCGTTGCGCGATGTCGGCGGCCTCGTCGGCTGAGCCGGCCAGCCCGCCGGGGACGACTGGCACGCCGGCCTCGGTCAGCAGCTCGCGGGCGTGCTGCTCGGACCAGGGGCCGGCTGACCTCGACGGCCCCGGACGGGTTGCCTGCCGTGTCGCCTGTTGCCAGGACGTGCCCGCGATTCTCCACCCAGCGCAGCGCGTTGCCAATGGCGTTGATCCCCAGGTGCAGCCCGCCGAGGATGGTCATGCCGCGGTCGGCGAGCAGCCCCCGGCCGAAGGGGCCGATGTCGTTGCAGGTGCTTGCGACCGGGATGACAGGGACCGGGGAGGACGCTATCCGCTGCGCCAGCCAGGTCATCCGCTCCTCGGTCGCCGTGGCCAGCGCCTCGTCCGCCGGGCGGACGTCCGGCAGGTTCGCGCCGGAGAACAGGATGAAGTCCAGGTTGGGGTCGTCGGCGGCGATGTCGAGCGCGTGATCGATCGCGGACATCGGGTCCTTCTTGCCGGTCAGGTTGGCCAGCGAGCCGTAGCCCGTCACGTCGAGCGGATTGGTCGCGTTGGCGAACGGCGGGAGGTAAGGGGCGATGCCCTCCTCGGTCCGCGCCGTGAAGTCGGGGATCTCGATGCCCTGCGCGCTCGCGCTGTCGGCGATGATGTCGCAGGCTCCGCCGGAAGCGGTCAGCACGCCCATCCGCCGCCCCCGCGGCCAGCGGCTGTAGCCGAGCAGCGCCCCGGTGGTGAGCAGGTCCTCAAGGGTGTCGACGCGGATGATGTTCATCTGGCGGAACGCCGCGTTGACCACGGCGTCATCGCCGGCCACCGAGCCGGTGTGAGCCAGGGCCGCCTTCTGGCCCGCGAGGCTCGAGCCCACCTTCAGCACGACGATCGGCTTGCCCGCGCGGTCCGCCCGCTCCGCGGCCTTGGCGAACCTGGCCGGGTCGCCGATCTCCTCGAGGAACAGGCAGATCACCTTGGTGGCCTCGTCTTCCACCAGGTAGTCGATGAAGTCGACGGTCTTCATGATCGACTCGTTGCCCATGGAGGTGAGCGTGGTCAGCCCGATCGAGTGCAGCCTGGCGAAGTTCAGCACCACGCTCGCCAGGGCGCCGCTCTGCAGCCCGACGCCCACCGGCCCGGCGAGCAGCGGCGGCTGCAGGGTGAGCGCGTAGGGGGCGGCACGGGTCTGCGCGTTGACGAAGCCGAGGCAGTTCGGGCCGAGGATGGTGATGTCGCGCGCGATCGCGCGCGCCACCAGCGACTCCTCCAGTGCCCGGCCTTCGTCGCCCACCTCGCGGTAGCCGGCGGCGAGCACCACCGCGTTCTTGATGCCCGCGGCGTGCATGTCGTCGAGCACGCTCTCCACCACCGGGACGCCGGTCAGGATGAATGCCAGGTCAACCGGGTCCGGCAGGTCGCGCAGGCTGGGCACGGCGGGCAGGCCGAACGCGCTCTTCGCCTTGGGGTGAACGGGGATCAGCTTGCCGTCGAAGCCGGTGATGGCGGAGGCGGCGATGATCAGCCGGGTCCAGCCGGAGTTGTCCGAGGCGCCGACCATGGCGACGCTGCGCGGTGCGAAGAACTCGCGCAGCCGCTGCGGCGTGACGAGGCGGCGAGAGGCGTGGTAGCTGGCGGCGTGCGGGTCAGGTGGGCTGCTTGTGGTCGCGGAAGCGGTCGTGTCCGCCATTGCCTGGGACGCTCCTTCAGTGTCGTCGCCATTGCCGGGAACGGAAGGGGAATGGACGCCGGGCCGGCGCAGCTCGGAGGAAGGCGCCGGCCCGGCCGCTTGCGGCCGTCAGCCGACGATGCGCGGCTCCTTGGGCAGGCCGAGGGCCCGCTCGCCGATGATGTTCCGCTGGATCTCGCTGGTGCCCGAGTAGATGGTGCCGGCCCGGCTGCTGAGGAACACGCCCTGCCAGGAGGAGACGGGGTAGCCGTCGCCTTCCGGCCGCAGCAGGCCGTCCGCGCCCTCGATCGCCATCGCGATCTCGCCGAGCTTCTTGTGGTACTCGCTCCAGAACAGCTTGGCCACCGAGGCCTCCGGGCCAGGCGGGCGGCCCGACGCGACCTGGGCGAGGGTGCGCAGGCCGCTGTAGCGCATCAGTTCCACCTGCGTGTAGGCCCAGGCGAGCCGCTGGCGGATCAGCGGGTCGTCGGTCTTGCCCCGCTTGCGCGCGGTCTCCACCAGCTCCCAGAACTCCCGCTCGTAGCCGAGGTGCGCCACCGTGGCGCGCCCGCCACGCTCGTGCCCGAGCGTGGTCATCGCCACCCGCCAGCCGTTGTTCACCCCGCCGATCACGTTGAACAGCGGCGCGTGAACGCCGTCGATGAAGTCCTCGCAGAACTCGGCGGCACCCGACATCTGCTTGATCGGCCGGTAGGTGACGCCGGGATCGGTGAAGTCGATCAGCACGTAGGACAGGCCCGCGTGCTTTTCCGCGCGGATGTCCGTGCGGCACAGGAGGAACATGCGGTTGGCGCGCTGCGCGCCCGACGTCCACACCTTCTGGCCGGTGATGATGATCTCGTCGCCGCTGATGACGCCGCGGGTCTCCACGGCCGCCAGGTCGGAGCCGTGGTTCGGCTCGGAGAAGCCCTGGCAGTACACGTCCTCGCCGGAGATGATCCTGGGCAGGAAGTGCGCCCGCTGCTCGGGGGTCGCGTGCACGATGATGGACGGCCCGACGAGGCTCTCGCCCATGCCCCTGCTTACCCGCGGGACGCCCGCGCGGTGGAATTCCTCGTTAAGCACCGCGATGCGCACCGCGTCCAGGCCCTGGCCGCCGAACTCTTCCGGCCACTGCGGGCAGATCAGCCGCTTGGCCTGAAGCTTGGCGGTCCACTCCTGGTAGGCGGGCTGGGCCATGGCCCTGGCCAGCTGGCCGCCGCGCCTGCCGCCTGCCGTCTGGACCATGTTCCAGTCGTAGAGGTCGGCGAGTCCCGGCGGGGTCTCCGCCGCGATCCAGTCCCGGAGTTCCGCGCGGTACTGCGCGATCTCCGGGCCAAGGTCAAGTTCCATGGAGGCCTCCTGGCTCTCTCGCTTGTCGTGCTCGCTTGTCGTGCGTGTATCGGGTTACGGGCGCCGGGTCCCTCACGGGCGCCGGGTCCCGATGGTCAGGTCACGGAACGGGACGTCCCGGTCGGTCCGGGGCTCCTTGGGCAGGCCGAGCACCCGCTCGCCGACGATGCCCCGCTGGATCTCATCGGTGCCGCCGGCGATCGAGGCACCAGGACTCGACAGCGCGCGGTGCCTGATCTCGCTGCCGCCTTCTACGTCCGGTTCCTGGAGCATGCCCTGCGCGCCGAGCACCGACATCCCGGTGTCCCGGCCGGCCCTGACCAGCTGGGAGCGGGCGAGCTTGGTCAGCGAGCCGTGCGCGCTCGGCCGCCTGCCCTCCCTGGCGGTCAGCCCGCCGCGGGCCAGGTAGCCGTTGACCGTCTCGAGCCCCCACAGCGCCGCGAGCCGCTGCCGCATGACGGGGTCGACCGGGTCGCTTGTCGCGGCGAGCCTGGCGGCGACCTCGAGGACCAGTTCGCTCACGCCGGTACGGCCCGTCGTGCGGGCCTGCGCGGCGCGGGCGGCCGCCGCACCCGCCGGCGTATCGAGCCGCCCGGCCTTGCGGCCAGGCATCGCCGAGGGCAGGGAGGCCATGAAGCGCTCGTACATGAGCACGGTGACCGCTGCCGACCAGCCGTCGCCTTCCTCGCCGACGATCCGGTCGTCGTCGATGCGGGCGCCGGTGAAGAACACCTCGTTGAAGCCGTGCTCGCCGTTCATCTGGTGCAGTGGCCGGACGTCGATGCCTGGCTGGTCGATGTCGATGATGAAGAAGCTCAGCCCCTGGTGCTTGGGGACGTCGCGGTTGGTCCTGGCGAGCAGCATGCCGCGGTCGGCCCACTGGGCGCCCGAGGTCCACACCTTCTGCCCGTCTACAGTCCAGCCGTCACTTTCCCGCACCGCCCTGGTCTGCGCGCTTGCCAGGTCGGAGCCCGAGCCTGGCTCGGAGAAGAACTGGCACCAGGATTCCTCGCCGCGGGCGAGGACGGGCAGGAACCTGGCCTTCTGCTCCTCGCTGGCGTGCAGCAGCAGCATCGGGGCGCCGAGCAGCTGGCCGAGGCCGGTGGGCGGCGGCAGCGCGCCGGCAGCGGCGTACGCCGACCTGACGCCCGCGGCGGCGTCGGCGGACAGCCCCTGGCCGAACCAGGCGGTCGGCCAGGTGGGGAAGGCCCAGCCGGAGTCGGCGAGCATGGCCCACCAGGCGCGGACCGTGAGAGCGGGGTCCCAGTTGGCGTTCAGCCAGCTCAGCGCCGCTTCCCTGGCCCCCAGGTAAGCGTCGGACTGGCCCTCCTGCTGCGCCATCCCCGCCACCTCCCTCGACGTCAAATTTAGAATGTGATACTAGGATCTCGCTTTATTCTGCGATGTCAAGACGTCCGCCGGGCGGCCGGCTGTCGTGGCCGCCCGGCCGGGCCGCCGACCCTTGACAGGCGAAGATCGTTACTGGAGGCTAATTCCAGAACAGGATTCTATTCATTCTTAGTCTGCCGGGTGGCGGAAGGAACGGTGAGCTGGCATGGGACGACTGGACGGACGGGTAGCGATCGTCACTGGCGCCGGGCGCGGAATCGGCAGGTCGGTGGCGCTGCTGCTGGCCGGCGAGGGCGCCTCGGTGGTCGTCGCCGACCTGGGCGTGGCAGTCGACGGCTCCGGGCAGGACTCCGGCCCCGCCAACGAGACGGTGGCCGCGATCGCGGAGGCCGGCGGCAAGGCGGTCGCGAACAGCGGGGACATCTCCGACCACGCCACAGCGGAGAATCTGGTCGGCTCCGCCATCGAGCAGTTCGGCCGGCTCGACGTGCTGGTCAACGTGGCGGGCATCCTGCGCGACCGGATGATCTTCAACATGACCGAGCAGGAATGGGACGACGTCATCCGGGTCCACCTGAAGGGCACGTTCAACACCACGAAGTTCGCGGCCGCGTACTGGCGGTCGCTGCGCGATGAGACCGCGCAGAACCGCATCATCAACTTCACCTCGGTCTCCGGCCTGCACGGCGCGCCCGGCCAGCCGAACTACGCCGCGGCGAAGATGGGCATCGTCGGGCTGACCTACTCCTCGGCCAACTCCCTGGCGAAATACGGGGTCACGGTGAACGCGATCTCGCCGGGCGCGTCCACCCGGATGACCGACTCGGTGCCGACCGAGCGCCGCCGGTCCAGGACCACCAGCGACGACGAGCGGTCACCGGACAATGTGGCGCCGATCGTCGCCTACCTCGCCTCGGAGCACTCCGGCTGGATCAACGGCCGGGTCATCCACTCCATGGGCTACGAGGTCTCGCTGTACAACAACCCCGAGCCCATCAGCCGGATCATCGGCACCGGGCCATGGGAGGCGGACGAACTCGCCTACCAGGTGGAGCGGGCCTTCGGCCCGATCCTCGGCAGGAAGGGCTGACCCGCCGATGCCACCGAGAAGCAAGGCGGTGCCGGTCCCCACGCCGGAGACGCAACCCTACTGGGACGGGGCGGCGGCGGGCGAGCTGCGGATCCAGCGCTGCGTTGACTGCGGCGAGCCGTACTTCTACCCGCGACCCGTGTGCCCGTCCTGCGGGTCTTTCAACGTGGAGTGGTTTACCGCTAGCGGCGACGCGACCTTGTACTCCTACGTCATCAACCACCGGCCCGCGCCCGGCTTCGAGGACGACGCCCCGTACGCCATCGCCGTGGTCCAGCTCGCCGAGGGGCCGCGGATGATGACCAGCCTGGTCGGCGTCCCGGCCACCCCCGAGGCCCTGGTGCTCGACATGCCGCTGCGCGTCACCTTCGAGCAGCGCGGCGACATCTCGCTGCCGGTCTTCACCCCCGCCGGGGAGGCTCAATGAGCAACGCCGGGGTCATCATCGCGGGCGCCGCCGAGACCAACGAGATCGGCAGGCTGCCCAACCAGTCCACGCTGGGTCTGCACATCGAGGCGGCGCAAAACGCCGTGGCCGACGCGGGCCTGACCATGAAGGACATCGACGGGATCGCGACGGTCTCCGCTCCCGGCCCGGTCCAGGTCGCGCACGCGCTCGGCATCTACCCCGACTGGGTGGACGGCACCGGCGTCGGCGGAACCTCGTTCCTGCTGCACGTCAGGCACGCGGCCGCCGCCATCAGGGCCGGCTACGCGAAGACCATCCTGATCACGCACGGCGAGTCAGGCAGGTCCAGGGTCGGCGCGCCGCCGTTCCGCGGAGACCCGGCCTCCCCCGCCGGCCAGTTCGAGGCGCCGTACGGCACCCTTGGCCCGACCACCACCTTCACCATCCCGCTGCTCCGCTACATGAAGGAGTACGGGCTCACCCACGAGCAGCTCGCCTACGTCGCCGTGGCGCAGCGCCAGTGGGCTGCTAAGAACCCGCGCGCCATGTTCCGCGACATCATCAACGTGGAGGACGTGCTCGCCTCGCGCATGGTGGCCTACCCGTTCCACCTGCTCGAGTGCTGCCTGGTCACCGACGGCGGCGGCGCGCTCGTGGTCACCTCGGCGGACCGCGCGGCCGACTTCCCCAAGCCGGCCGTGCACGTGCTCGGCACCGGGGAGGCGTCGGAGACCCCGATGATCTCCCAGATGCTCGACTTCACCGAGTCGCGGATGTTCCGCCAGGCCGGCCGCACGGCCTTCGCCGAGGCGGGCATCACCACCGCCGACGTCAATCACCTGATGATCTACGACGCGTTCGCGCACGTGCCGATCTACGGGCTTGAGGCGCTCGGCTTCGTGAAGAAGGGCGAGGCGGGACCGTTCATTTTTGAGGGCAACACGGAGCCGGGCGGTGTGTTGCCTTTGAACACCAACGGCGGCGGGCTGTCCTACACCCACACCGGGATGTACGGCATGTTCGCCATCCAGGAGGGCGTCAGGCAGATCCGCGGCGAGGCGGCCGCCCAGGTCGACAACCCGCAGATCAGTGTGGTGGTCGGGAACGGCGGCATGTTCGCCACGTGCGGCGTGCTCGTCCTAGGCAGGCAGCCGAGGTAGCCGCTGGCTAGATGGCGAGATTTCCGGAATGCCGCGCCCGACAGGCGCGCGGCATTCCGGAACGGCCGGGCTGTGCTTAGATGCCGCGCCCTTGGCTCAGGATCTGCCTGCGACCCGTCTATCTGCGACTAGCTCGCATCGCCTGAGCTGAAGAACGTGGCGAAGCTGCCCGCGACCGCGGTGATGACGAAGATGGCCCACGCCTCGAGGGCGACATCGACAACCTTGCCGACCGGCGTCAGCGGGTTCGTCATACTCGACGAAACGCTCAGCAATTGCACGGAGCAGAAAAAGGCAGCATCACCGAATCCGTTGATATCCCCGCCTTTCTGCCCGCTCTCAAATACCCATACGAGCACGGTGCCGACGACGAAGACCACGATCGACAGTCCGAACGCAATCAGCAATCGCGCGAACAGACGACGGTGCCGCTCCCCTACCGTGAAGAGCCTCGCCAATTCTTCTCGTATCACAGCGGAGTCTCCTTCCGCCCTGCGCAGCTGCGCGAGGGGTGTCCGATGAGAGCGCGGTGCCCCGCTGGAGGCAGGGTCGCAGTCAAACTGGCCCGCGAAGCGGCACCAGGTGAAGAAGCCCATACACTGCCCTGCCTGCGTGCGCCGAATCCTGCCGTGACGCGAGCGCTCGGCAGTGCTTTTTCGCGCGTCCTGGTCCCATTCAGGCCTACGGGCAGGGACGCGGCGGCCCCGGAATGTCGGTGGCGTGCGCCATGATCGGCACATGACCGACCCTGGACCTGAGACCGATGCCCGCCACCCTGCCGACGTCGTGACCTGCATGGTGGCGGCCTTCTACGCCGGCCCAGTCGGAATGCTGGGAGGGTAGCGATCCCATGCCTGTTCGCTACCAGCTCGTCATCGACTGCGCCGAGGCAGACCGGCTCGCCCGCTTCTGGGCCGCCGCGCTTGGCTACGTCCTTGCCCCGCCCCCGGCCGGCTTCGCTACCTGGAACGACTACTACCGCCACCTGGGGCTGCCCGAGGAGGACCTGGCCGACGGGGAGGACCGGATCAGCGACCCCGAGGGCCACGGGCCGGAGATCTGGTTTCACGAGCTCCCAGAGGTCAAGGTCGTCAAGAACCGGCTGCACATTGACGTCCACGCCAGCGGCGCGCGGACGGACCCGATCGAGGTCCGCAGGCAGCGGGTCGATGCCGAGGCGAGCCGGCTGGCCGGCCTGGGCGCCACGCATTACCTGCGTCATGGAGCAGGAAGGACTCGACCACTACGCGGTCGGGATGAAGGACCCAGAGGGCAACGAGTTCGACATCAACTGAGCTCTCGGCGGCGGTGGTCATCGGTCGCGCCGGCGGCGGGCCGCTTCGATTGACCGGGACGGCGCCGCTAAGGGCGCCACGGAAGCGTCGGTCAGGCAGTGGGAAACCTGGCAAGAGCCGACATGCTTCCCATCTCGACGTACCGCTTTACTGGCGGCAGCCCCATTCGGGCAGGATTTGCAGCAAAGTGGATCGCTGACATCGCTATAGCGGCAAGCGGCAGATTTCCAAATGTGTCGTTGTGGGTGCGGGGGTAGGTGAGCAGGGCGGCGACGCGAGGAGGTCGTAGGGGGCGGCGTACTTTTCGGCCACGAGCAGCATGCCGTTAATGTCGCGCTGGGTGAGCAGGGCTTGCCCGGCGTCCGAACGGCGCGGGCGCGCTTCGCGGCGGGTACCGCCCCCATCCACCAGGACGGTACCCGCAGGCCGGGAACCACCCCCGATGCGGCAGGGGTGGTTCCCTTCTCAACCGCGCGGCGGAGGCATGCGCCGCGCGGGAGCCTCGTGCCTTCCCGGTCAGCGGGGCACGCCGGAGGCGGGCGGGTAGGCGGTGGTGACGGTCCCGTCGGACCAGTGGAGGGTGAGGCGGCTGAGGGCGGCGGGGACGGCCTCAGCCCCGGGGAACGGCGTGCCGGGCTGTCCGGGGATGGCGGGGCTGCCGGTCTCGGCGCGGCAGGCGTCGTAGAGGCTGGTTAGCTCGCCGCCGGCGTCGAGCGCGAGGTCGGCTTTCTCCCAGAACTGGCGGGACTGCCAGAGCCGGCCGGTCTCGGCGTGCCCGATCGTGGTGACCGAGTAGCCGGTCAGGGCGGACAGGGCGGGCTGAGTCAGGCCGCTGGCGCGGCGCGCCGCGGCCAGCGCGCGGGACAGCCGGCGGGCCGCGTCCGCCTGGGCGCGGCCCGCCGGGGACGGCGACGCGGGGACGGGCGGCCGGGCTCGGCCCCGGTGTGAGGATGCCGTCCGTGATCAGGGTGCGCAGGGCCTTGCGGCAGGTGAGCGTGGAGAAGCCGGTCAGGCGGGCCAGCGCGTCCCCGCTGGGGGCGGGCTGGCCGGGCTTGAGCGTCCCGTCAGTGATCTGGGCGCGGACGATCGCGGCCGCCTGCTCGTACTTGCGCACGGGCAGCCCTGTCACGATGCGGCCCGGTCGGGAAGAGAGGGAACGGGTACCCACGTGGGGCTGCCTGATTCCAATCGGGCGGCCCATGCCCGTCCGGTCGGGCAGTAGTCGTAGGTCAGCGTGCAGCCGATGACCATGGCGGCCTGCTCGATGTGGGCGGCTTCGGCCCGCCCGCTGGCCAGCAGTGAGCCGGCCGCGCGGCGGGCGGCCTCGGCGGTGCCGGCCACGCCGCAGGCGTCGGCGGCCGGGCCGCTGGCGTCCCATATCCATACGATCATGCGCGCGTTCCCATGTCTGCCGGCGGTACGTGGCGGTGGCTCTTGGCGTCCCGACGCTGCCGGGGGCCTCCCGGAACGGGTGTTCACTTCGGCAGCGGCGGGACGTATTCCCTAGCCTGACACGCCACCACACGGTTACGCTATGTGGGTAGGTGACCTCCCACGGAAATACCACGACGCGCACGAGAGGCGAAGGCGGGCCACGATGCCACCACGCAAGCAGGCCAGAGACTCACGCACTCACCTGGGTGCGTTCCTCGGGGAGCAGCTACGCGAGATCCGGGCAGAGGCCGGGTATGCCAGCCAGGACGACTTTTCCCCGGTGATCCGGAAAGACAGGAGCGTTATCGGGCAAGGCCGAGACCGGTGAGTCTCCCCCGACTGAGAGTGTCCTGGCGGACTGGCTGGACCTGTGCGGCGTTAGCGGGCGGCTCCGCGCCATGTTCGAGGGCGTCACCCGGATCGCGCGGATACGCGAGAACCCGGGATCGGCCCAGGCTGAGCCGTTCTACGGGGCGGAGGCGCGTGCTCACACGGTCCGCTACTGGGCACCGATCATCCTGCCCGGCATTGTTCCAGACGCCCGCGTACGCGACGGAGCTGTTCAAGGCGATGAGGTTCGACGCGGCCAAGGTCGCGGAGAGGCTTGAGGTCCGCATGTCCCGCCAGTCGATCCTGGAGCGGCCGGACCCGCCGGACATCACGATTGTCTTGTGGGAGCCGGTTCTCCACCACCAGATCGGCACCGGCCAGACGATGGGCGATCAGATGGCCCGGCTGGTCGAGCTGTCCGACATGCCCACGGTCACGATTCATGTCCTGCCGTCCTCTCACGGGGCGAACCCCGGACTCGGCGGGGCCCTCCAGCTCGCTGCTACCGCTGATGCCCCTGAGCTGCTGCTCAGCGACAGCCTCGTCGAGGACCAGCTCACCAATAACCCGGAAGTAGTGAGGCGGGCATCGTCTACCTTTAACAATGTCCGCGCTGACGCGCTCAACCGCACGGGCAGCCGGGACATCCTCGTGGAGGCGATGGAGAGATGGAGCAACTAGACCCCCGCTGGCGGAAGGCCAGCTTCAGCGGCAACGGCGCGAACTGTGTTGAGGCCGGAAACGCGCCCGGCATGGTCCTCGTCCGAGACACCACCGACCGCGACGGCGGAACGCTGTCGTTCACTGCTAACGCGTGGCGCGCGTTCACGGCGAACGTGAAGCACAGCTAGCACCACACCAACCCGCAAGGGCCAGCCTCGCGCGAGGCTGGCCCTTGCAGGGTCTTGTCCCGGTTTTGCCCGGCGTCGCGGTGCGCGGCCGGTTTTAAAGCGCGATGGGCGTAGCCCCATTTGGGCGTCGTCGTTCGGGGGCGGTTTGTGCCTCCCGGCGTCGGCGTCCGTTTTGCGGCGCGGGCGCCTTGCCCGGGGCTCCGGCAGCTGCCGTCGCACCGCGGGCCCGTCCCGCCACAGGCTTCCTCATGCGGGCCGGTACCACGGCGGGCAGCGCCAACGGCCCGCACATTGGCGCGGGCCCCGGCCACCCAGCTGCACCGGTGACCACAGGTACCGCCTTTTTCAGTTTTTCTCCTGGTCATGGACGCCTAGGCGGGGGACTGCGCCCGTTCAGGGCGCACCTGAAGGGCCGGCCGGCCCGCCGCAGTCACCGGGACCGAGACCATCACTCGACCGGGCCCTTGGCTGTGACGCATGCGCTGCATGGAGCGGTGCTCAACGGGTGTGCTGCCTCAGAGCCCGTCGAGGAGCGACCGCAGGGTATCTGCTATAACGCGCCTGATCTTCTGGCCAGGTGACGCGGTAACTCGCCACTGCCTTTCTTTGCGGAGGCTGCCGACCGTTACGCCGTGACGAGAGCCAGTCAGATGGCCACGGAAGACAAGCCAGCCGATCTTCCCGGTCGAGACTCCTAGATAGCGGGCAGCCTCATGCTGGGTGACCATTGCAGCGGACGGCAGGTGATCGGGACCAGGAACCTGCTCTCCTGACCGGGGAATCCGGTTGTGCATAGCGGCGATTGTATGACCGGCGCTGTGATCCAGTGCAGCGCTGATTACGCGGGATGCCAGCGTGCCGTTGCGCGGTACCGGCTGGACCGTTTCCCAGCGGCCTATCTATCTAAGGTCAAGTCTTCTCAGGCGTTGCCGTTGGCGGGACGGGTGCCCATGGTCGGGTTGGCGACGGCCGCGGTGGTCACGAAGCCGACCGGACCCTGCAGGTCGTGCACCACGCAGTGGCCGGCGGCGACGCCGCGGTCGCTGATGTGCGCGGCGGGCTGGATTCCGACGTACTCCCCCTCGGGTTCACGGCCCAGGTAGACGGTGTAGTCGGCGTTGATGAAGCTCAGTCCCCGGTCCGAGAAGTTGGACACGGGGCTTGAGAGGTCGGCGGCCATCGCCAGGCGCACCAGCGGCGTCAGCGGCTCACCGGTGATGAGGGGGTGGGTTTCCCTGATCCACAGGCCGTCGGTCACCGCGCCGACGGTGCCGCCGACGCGCCACGACTCCCATGGCGCGGTCCAGCCGTGGCCCGCGACCGACTGCGGCGGCCCGAGTTCCGGTGGTGTCTTGGCATCCCAGGCGGGGGGCGGGCGGAACGTGCCACCCGGCTGCTCGGACCGGCGCAGCAGCACGGCCCGGCCCTGACCGACCAGGCCGTCGTCCTGCTCGATGGTCACGTCAAGCACCGCGATGCGCCTGCCCGCGCGCACCGGCCTTGTTTCCACCCTGAGCGGCGCGAGGGGCACGGAACGGAACAGGTCGACGGTCAGGCGGCAGCAGGCCAGCTCGGGGTCCGCGGCCCGCGCCTGCTCGGCGGCCCGCGCCGTCAGGCCGCCGATGAGCCGCCCGTGCAGCACCGGGCCCCACGGGCTCGTCGCGAAGGCGGCGGGGACCAGCGTGTCGCCGTCGACTCGGAAGAATCCCTCGGCACCCGCGGGCGACTGGGGCACCGCCCGGACGGCCGCGTCATCGGCGCCGCGTGGCGCGCTAGCCCCACCGAGTGTCTCAGCGCTCACTGTCTGTCCTTCCTGCCAACACGACCATATGGTGAAATTTCCGGAATGTCGTGCGCGCCAGCGCGCGACATTCCGGAACACCGAGGCATCCCCGCAGTCCCAAGGGATTTTGGAATCGCCGGGGGTGGCGGTGCTGCCACGTGAGAGCCCACTTTAGGCATCGGTGGCGACGTCCGTCTCGATCTCGGCGGTGAGGTCCGGCTCGGCGAGCTCGTGCTCGGCCGCGACGTAGCGCCCGCCGCGCGACCAGGACGCGGCCGCCGCGATCAGGCAGGCCGCGATGGAGAACGCGAACGCCACGTGCAGGCCCGAGCGGAACGGCACGGAGATCAGGCTCGGGAAGTAGGACCTGCCGGTCAGCAGGTGAACGCTGGCGGCGGGCAGCGCGGCCAGCACGCTTGGACCGAGCAGGTGCTGCACCGGGTTGTAGCCGAGGAAGGACGCGAACAGGATCGACACCGGCGGCTGGTCGGCGACGCGGTGCGCGGCGGCGGCAGGCACGCCGTGCGCGATCAGGCCGGCCGACATGGTCTGCGGCAGCGCGGCGGCCAGGCCGGCGATCATCAGGCTGAAGAAGATGCCGAGCGAGAACACCTGCGCCGAGTTCATGAACGTCGAGTTCATCCCGCCGCCCGCGCCCCGGTGGCTGGCCGGCAGGCTGTTCATCACCCCCGCGCGGTTGGGCGAGGCGAAGCAGCCCATGGACAGGCCGTTCAGCAGCAGGATGAGCGCGAAGAGCGGGTAGGGGAAGTCGGTCGGCAGCAGCTCGAGCAGCACGAAGCTGACGGCCGCGCCGATCATCCCGCCGGTGGCGAAGGGCCGCGACCCGAACCGGTCGGACAGGTAGCCGGAGAGCGGTCCCGCGGTCAGCATGCCGGCCGTCAGCGGCAGCATGTAGATGCCCGCCCAGAACGGCGTCCGCTCGAAGCTGTACCCGTGCTGCGGCAGCCAGATGCCCTGCAGCCAGATGATCAGCATGAACATCAGGCCGCCGCGGCCAAGGGCGGACAGGAACGTGGAGATGGTGCCGAAGGTAAAGGCCCTGATCTTGAACAGGCCCAGTCGGAACATCGGGTGCGCGACCTTGGTCTCGATGAACGCGAACAGGGCGAGCAGGGCGGCGCGGCGGCGGCGCAGCCGATGACCAGCGGGCTCCCCCAGCCCATCGCGTGCCCGTCGTACGGCTGCACGCCGGACGTCACGCCCACCATGATCAGGATCAGGCCGGCGGCGAACGTGACGTTGCCCAGCCAGTCGACGGGCTCGCGCGACCGCGCCGACAGGTCGCGGAGCCGCAGGTAGGCCCAGACGGTGCCGAAGATGCCGCACGGGACGGAGACGAGGAACACCAGCCGCCAGCTGATCGGCGCCAGGATCCCGCCGACCACCAGGCCGATGAACGACCCGCTGATCCCGGCCACGTTGTTGATGCCGAGCGCGAGCCCGCGCTGCCTTGGCGGGAACGCGTCGGTGAGGATGGCGCCCGAGTTGCCGACGAGGAACGCGCCGCCGATGCCCTGCACGATCCGGAAGATCAGCAGCCAGAGCGCGCCAGAGCGCCCGGTCATCCAGTCGATGGTCAGCAGCAGCGACGCCACGGTGTAGATGACGAAGCCGAGGTTGTACATCCTGACCCGGCCGAACAGGTCACCCAGACGGCCGACGCTGACCACGAGCACGCTGCTGGTCACCAGGTAGCCGAGGATCATCCACAGCAGGTACGTGCTGTTGCCTGGCACCAGCGGGTCGAGGCCGATGCCGCGGAAGATGTCCGGCATCGCGATGATCATGATCGACGCGTCGATGGTGGCCAGCAGCACGCCGACGGTCGTGTTCGTCAGCGCGACCCACTTGTACCGGTCGCCCGGCGCTGCCGCCGCCACCGGCTCCCGTGCGCCGCCCGCGTGCACCCTGATCGTCACCCTGTGTCCTCCCGCCCTGGCCGTCCGGCCCCGGTGATGTATCTGGATTCTAGAATTAATCACAGAATCGGTCGAGCGAGTGCGGCGCGAGCACGGTGCGCCCTCTCGCCAATACTAGAACCATGCTCTAGAATGCGTTTATTGGCGACGAGCGTGGAGCGCACGAGGAAGGCTGCCGCCGGTTATGAAAATCACCGTCTGCGTCAAGCAGGTGCCGGACACTGGGACCGACAGGGAACTGCGCCAGGACGACAGCACCGTGGCCAGGGAGGCCGCCGACGCGGTCATCAACGAACTCGACGAGTTCGCGATCGAGGAAGGGCTCCGGCTGGCCGAGAAGCACGGCGGCGAGGTGACGATCCTGTCCATGGGGCCTGAACGGGCCACCGAGTCGGTCCGCAAGGCACTCGCGATGGGCGCGGACCGGGGCGTGCACGTGTGCGACCCGGCCCTGCACGGCTCCGACGCGCTGGTGACCTCGGCCGTGCTAGCGGCGGCGCTGTCCAGGGACGGCTTCGACTTGGTAGTGCTCGGCTCGGAGTCAACCGACGCGCGGACCGGCATACTGGCCGCCATGCTGGCCGAACGGCTCGGCGTGGCCCAGCTGTCGTTCGCCAGCCGGGTGGAGGTCGACGGGCAGCTGATCCGCGTCCGCCGGCTCGCCGATTACGGCTACGACCTGGTGGAGGCCGGTCTTCCGGCCGTGGTGAGCGTGGTGGAGAAGATCAACGAGCCGCGCTACCCGTCCTTCAAGGGGATCATGGCCGCGAAGAAGAAGCCGGTGGAAGTCCTCACGCTTGACGAACTCGGACTGACGGCAACGCAGGCCGGGCTTGCCGCCTCCGTGACCGAGGTGACCGGCTTCAGCAAGCGCCCGCCGCGGCAGGCGGGGGCAATCAGCGCCGACGAGGGCCAGGGCGGCATCGGCGCGGCGGATTTCCTCGCCGCACGGAAGTTCATCTGAAGCTAAAACCGGCTGATCACTGAAAGGGATGGATGATGCCCGAGATCCTCGTCCTGGCCGAGCATGACGGTGCCACGGTCAAGAAGGTGACGACCGAGCTGCTGACCCTGGCCCGCGGCATCGGCGAGCCCGCGGTCGTCTGGACCGGACCGGGCGCCGAGGCTGCGGCCGGCCGCCTCGCGGAGTTCGGCGCGGCGAAGGTGTACGTCGCCGCCGGCACCGATTTCGACGACTACGTGGTCGCGCCCAAGGCCGAGCTGCTCGCCCGGCTCGCCGCGGATAAGCACCCGGGAGCCGTGCTCGTCGCGGCCACCCAGGATGGCCGCGAGGTCGCCGGCCGGCTGGCCGTGAAGACCGGCTGGGGAGTGCTCACCGACGTGACCGGCCTGTCCGCGGACCTGACCGCCGAGCAGCAGGTCTTCGGCGGCGCGATCACCGTGCGGTCCAGGGCCCGGAGCCAGGTACCGATCATCGCCGTGCGGCCCGGCGCCGTCGCCGCCGAGCCGGCCCAAGCCCCAGGGCCCGCCGTCGTCGAAGCGGTCGAGATGGAAGTCTCCGACGCCGCCAGGGCAGCCCGGGTCACCGAGCGGGTGCACGAGGAACGCGGGTCACGGCCGGAGCTGACCGAGGCCGCGGTCGTCGTCTCCGGCGGCCGCGGCGTGGGCAGCGGCGAGAACTTCGGCCTGATCGAGCACCTGGCCGACGCGCTGCAGGGGGCGGTCGGCGCGTCCCGCGCCGCCGTCGACGCCGGCTGGTACCCGCATCAGTTCCAGGTCGGCCAGACCGGCAAGACCGTCTCGCCCCAGCTCTACGTAGCGGTCGGCATCTCCGGCGCGATCCAGCACCGCGCGGGCATGCAGACCGCCAAGACCATCATGGTCATCAACAAGGACCCAGAGGCCCCCATCTTCGAGCTGGCCGACTACGGCGTCGTCGGGGACCTCTTCGACGTCGTGCCGCAACTCACCGACGAGATCAGCCGGCGCGGGCAGGAGGGCTGAGGCATGCGGATCGCATTCGGGGCCAGGCCGGCGCGGGGACAGCGGCTGTCCGCGGCCGCCGCCGGGTTCGCCGACTACGAGAAGGCCGGAGTCGAGCTGTTCACCGTCGCCGAGCTGTACGGGTTCGACGCGGTGAGCCGCCTCGGCTACATCGCCGCGCGCACCACACAGGCGCACATCGCGTCCGGCATCCTGCAGCTCTATAGCCGCACGCCCACGCTGCTCGCGATGACCGCCGCCGGCCTCGACGACGTCTCTGACGGGCGGTTCGAGCTCGGCATCGGCACCTCGGGACCGCAGGTCATCGAGGGATTCCACGGCGTGCCGTTCGACGCGCCGATCGGCCGGACCCGCGAGACCATCGAGATCTGCCGCCAGGTCTGGCGCCGCGAGCAGCCGCTGGAGTACCACGGCAAGTACTACACCGTGCCGCTGCCGCCCGACGAGGGCACCGGCCTCGGCAAGCCGCTCAAGATGATCGACCACCCGTTCCGCGACCGCATCCCGATCACGGTCGCCGCCATCGGGCCGCGGAACGTCACGCTGACCGCCGAGCTCGCCGAGGGCTGGGTGCCGCCGTTCTACGTGCCGGAGAAGGCCGCGGACGTGTGGGGCGAGTCGCTGCGCAGCGGCTTCGCCAAGCGCGACAAGGACCTTGGGCCGCTCGACGTGCACGTCGGCGCCTCGGTGGCCATCGGCGACGACGTCACTCACCTGCGCGAACTCGACCGCCCGCAGCGCGCCCTGTACATCGGCGGGATGGGCGCGCGCGGCCGCAACTTCTACAACGACCTGGCCGGCTGGTTCGGGTACCCGGACGCCGCGGCGCGGATCCAGGACCTCTACCTGGCCGGGAAGAAGAAGGAGGCCGAGGCGGCGGTGCCGGACGACCTGCTCGCCAAGACGTCGCTGATCGGGCCGGAAGGCTACGTGCTCGACCGGCTGAGCGCGCTCGCCGAGTCCGGTGTCACGACCCTGGCGGTCCGCCCGGTGGCCCAGGACCACGCGAGCAGGCTGCGCCTGATCGAGCGGGTGCGCGGGCTGATCGACCGGTTGTGAGGCCGAGCGGTTAGCTGACCACGGTATTCGAAGGGCTCACGGGCCCAGGCGCTATGAGCCGGGTCTGGACGCGCGAGTGGGGTTTGCGTCCCGCGGCGTCACCGGCAACGCCGGGCGGCTCAGGGCACCAGGCCACCAGAATGTCCGGCCGGCTGACAGGGCAAGGGCGGGCACCAGAACGGACCGGACGAGGAGCGTGTCGAGCAGAACGCCGAAGGCTACCGCGAATCCGATCTCCACGTTCTCCACCAGCGGGATGGTGGTGAGGGCGGCGAAGGTGGCGGCAAGCACCAGCCCGGCGGAGGTGATGACGCCGCCTGTCATGGCCAGGCCGCGAAGCACGCCCTCGCGGGCACCGAGAGCCGCGGATTCTTCACGGACCCGGCTGGTGAGGAAGATGTTGTAGTCGACGCCGAGCGCAACCAGGAAGACGAAGACGAAGAGCGGCATCGACGAGTCCGCGCCGGCAAAGTGAAAGACGTAGTGGAAGAACAGGGCGCTGGCGCCAAGCGACGCCGCGAAGGAGAGCGCGACGGTGCCGACGAGCAGCAGCGGCGCGACGAGGGCACGTAGCAGCAGGATGAGCACCAGCAGGATCACGCCGAGCACGATCGGCGCGACCAGGTTCCGGTCGTGCTGGGCGGCACGCTGAGTGTCGAGGTCGATGGCGACGGTGCCGCCGACCTTCGCGTCTCGATGCACGCTGGCGCGAAGCGCGTCGACGGTCCTGTACGAGGCGGCGGTGTCTCCGGCTGACGCCGGGGTAGCGAGGAACTCGGCAAGGCCGGCCGCCTTGTCTGGGCCGCTGACGGCCAGAATGCCCGGCGTCCGCAGGATCTGGGCGCGCACCGCGGCGGCGCCGTCCGCCTGCGATATGACGACCAGCGGGCTTCCGGTTCCGGCCGGGAAGTGCCGGTCAAGCACTTGCTGCCCGGCGACCGCGTCGGGCGTGCCGGTGAACTGCCTGGCCTGCGACAACCCCGATGCGTGCAGGACGGCAAGGCCCAGCGCCATGGCCGCGAGCGCGACCAGTGCGGTGGCCCAGATGCGGGCAGGGGACCGGGCGATCCTGGTTCCCATCCAGGTCCACAGGCGGTGGTCGCCGCGCGGCGGCTGGCCATAGGCAGGCACTGACGGCCACATGATCCCGCGGGGCAGGCACACCAGCAGGGCCGGCAGCAGGGTGATCATGACCGCGAGCGCGCTGAGCACCCCGATGACCGCGACCGGGCCGAGCCCCCGGTTGGAGGCGAGGTCGGACAACAGCAGGCACAGGATGCCGAGCGCGACGGTGGCCGCGGAGGCGACGATCGCAGGGGCGGCCCGCCGGAGGGCAGTGCCCATCGCGTCGTGTTTATCGGCCGAGTAGTACAGCTCCTCGCGGTAACGGGCGACGAGCAGGAGGGCATAGTCGGTTCCCGCGCCGAAGACCAGGATCAGCATCAGGGAGCCGCTGAGGCCGTTGACGGTCAGGCCCGCGTGCGCGGCGAGCAGGTAGGCGATCGCCTGAGCGACGGCGAGCCCGGCCCCGGCGGCCACGACAGGGACCAGCCACAGTAGTGGGCTGCGGTAGATGAGCAGCAGGAGTGCGATCACTACTGCGAGGGTGACCATGAGCAGGTGGCCATCGATGTCCTTATACGCGCCCGTCGAGTCGCCGAGCAGGCCCGCCGGGCCGGTGACGTGCATCTCCAGGCCGCTCGCGCGCACGTTGGCGCGAAGATGGTTCACCTCGGAGCTGATGGAGTCGCCGTCCGCGACGGCAGCGAGACGGTGAACTGCATCGCCTGGCCGTCGGACGAGATCGCCGGCTCGCCCGCCAGCGAGAATCCGGCGGGCGATCGTTCGACCTCGGCACGATCGGCCGTGGTGAGTCGTCCGCTGTGACGCCGTATAGACGACCACGGCAATACTCGCATCCGGTCATGGAAGGCGTGCTGGAGGTGATAGACCTGCGTGGATTGCGCGCTCGCCGGCAGGAAGGATGCGGCATTATTCTCTCAGCTCCCTGCAGCTTTCCCGCGAGCGGGCCCAGGATGGCGATGATTACCAGCCATCCGGCGAGCACGAGCCACTTGGCCCGGCGCCCGGCGATCATGACTGGTCCCGGCTGACAGGCAGCAGCAGGCTGCCGAGGGTTGCCGCCGCGGAGCAGGCGGTCAGGTACCACAAGCCGGTTCTCGTGGCGTGATATAGGCTGCCAGGGCAGGGTGAAGGCCGAGCGCGCCGAAGAACAGCACGCCGATGACGGCGATCGCGGTGACGCTGCCGAGTTGGATGACCGTGTTGACGACGCCGGACGCTGGTGCGGCTTTGTCGGCGGGCAGCTGGCCGAGGACGATGGTGGCAAGGGTGCCAGAGACGATTCCGAACGCCACGCCGGCCACCGCTAGGGATGGTGCCAGGTGCCAGGCCGGGCATTCCGGGCCCGGCGGTGACCGTCATGCTGGCAACGGCCAGTGTCATCAGGAACGTGCCAGCCGTGACTGCGCGCGGGCCGTATTTCTTCCCTAGCGGCGCGGCACCGCCGGAACCGATGATGATGCCGATGGAGAACGGGATGAAGCTGAGGCCGGTCCGCAGCGCTGAGTAGCCCAGCCCGAGCTGGAGGAACAGGGTGAGGACGAAGAAGAAGCTGGTGGTGCCGAAGAACACCAAGGCGATGCCGAGCCCGATGCCGGGCCCGCGCCGGCGGAACAGAGAGAAGTCGATCAGCGGCTGGCGGGTGCGTGCCTCCAGGACGGCGAAGGCCGCTAGCAGCGGCACCGCAACGCCGATACAGGCCAGGCACCAGGCTGGCCAGCCGAGCTGGCGGCCCTCGATCAGCGGGTAGAAGACGGCGAGTAGCGCCAGGGTGAGCAGGACGGTGCCGGCCGGGTCGAGCCGGCGGTCATGGTTTGGCCGGGACGCCGGGATAACGCGGCTACCCATGGCCAGTGCGGTCAGGCCGATCGGGATGTTGACCAGGAAGATCGTGCGCCAGCCCCAGCCCGCCAGGTTCGCCTGGACGAGCACGCCCCCCAGCAGCGGGCCGCTGGCCCCCGCCAGGGCAAGCATCATGCCGTAGATGGCGAATGCGGCGCGGCGTGGCTCTGGGTCGAACTCGGCCTGGATGAAGGTCAGGACCTGGGGCAGCATCAGCGCCGCGGCCGCGCCCTGGAGCGCCCGGAACCCGATCAGCACGCCGGGATCCGGGGCGGCCGCGACCAGTGCGGAGGCGGTTGCGAAGCCGGCCAGACCGGCCAGGAACGTGCGCTTGCGGCCGAATCTGTCTCCCAGCCTGCTTCCGGTGATCAGCAGCAGCGAGAACGCCAGCGTGTACGCGGACACCGTCCACTGCAGGCCGGCGTCGCTGACGTGCAAGTTCCGCTGGATGGCGGGCAGCGCAATCTGGACGATCGTGCCGTCTAGCAGGTCCATGAATGCCGCGGCCACCATCAGCAGCAGAGCGCCCCACGGGGCCCGGCGCGCCGCCCCGCCGGAGCGCGGGCCGCGCTGAGAACCGGGTTGTCGTAGCTCATCTGACTACTCCTAAGGATCTCGATGTAGTTCAGTTCCTGAGTAATCTATATTATGAGCAATCTAGATCGCAAGTTATGATGGCCGGGTGGAACGCGATGAGATTCTCGCGGCGCTGGACTGGGAGAGCCGCCGCACAGCCGCCTTCCTCGGCGTGCTGAACCGGGCCGTGGGCGCCCGGCTGGGGCTGAACGCGACCGACATCGACATCCTGGGCCTGCTCAACATCACCGGGACCGTCACGCCGAGCCGGGCTGGCCCAGATCTCAGGCCTGGGCACCGGCACCGTCACCCTCGTCCTCGACCGCCTGGAAAAGGCCGGCTTCGTCAACCGGGTACCCGGCCCCAAGGACCGGCGCAGCGTCCTCATCGAGCTGCTGCCCGGCCGCCAGCAGGAAGCGGCCGCGCTCTACGCCCCACTCCGGCAGGGAGCGCAACGCATCCTGGCCGGCGACGACGACCATGACCTCGCGCTGATCAGCGAGTACCTGCGCCGCTCGAACGACATGCTTCGCGAGGCCGCCACCGAAGTGCTCCGGCCCGCAGCCCCGTCGACCGGACGGCAACCAAGTGGAGCTGGCCAGGGCTGAGGTCGCGGAGCCACTGACGACGAGCAGCGGAGGTCCCTCGACCTCCCTGATCGGGCCGGAAGGCTACGTGCTCGACCGGCTGAGCGCGCTCGCCGAGTCCGGTGTCACGACTCTCGCCGTCCGCCCGGTGACCCAGGACCACGCGGGCAGGCTGCGGCTGATCGAGCAGGTGCGCGGGCTAATCGACCGGCTGTGACGCGGAGCGGCTCAGCGTCGGAGTGCC
>CAVXAB010000012.1:0-93680 GCA_963759545.1 uncultured Actinomycetota bacterium | reverse complement strand
GGGGTGCCCTTCTCGTTCTCGAATTCGCCGTAAGGCGCGCCGTAGACAGGCGTCCCCGGCTGCTGCCGCCAGCCGTCGGCGAGCGGCCCGGCGTCGTCCGCGCCGTAGCCGATCGAGTCGAGAAACTCGACGACGGAAAGCTTCGCCTCAGCGGAGTCGCCCGCGATCGGCAGGTACGTCCGGTCAGTCGCGCCAGCCGGGCGCGCCAGGTTCTGCAGGTGCTTAAAGAAGATGTTGTTGAACACCTTCACCACCCGCGCGCCCGGGAGGTGCCGCGCCAGGTACTCGCTGTCGGTGAGCGACCCCGAGTCAAGCGCCTCGATCCGCCCGTCGCGCTGCGGGTAGTAGTTGCCGGTATCGAGCACGGTCTTCCCGGCGAACGAGGCGGCAGGCAGCGACGGATACCCGAGCAGCGGGATCGACACGAGCACGAGGTCACCGCTCGCGGCGGCCTCGGCACCGGAAGCCGCCCGCGCCCTGGGACCGAGTTCCGCCACGAGATCCGCGAGCGTCTCCGGTCCCCGCGAGTTGCTCAGCACCACGTCATGCCCGGCGTCGATCGCAAGCCTGGCCACGGTGCTTCCGATCCGGCCGCTGCCGATCAGTCCAAGAGTTGTCATACAGACCGGTAACCGGGCGTGGCCACCGTGGCATTCCGCGCGCGGCGTTAGGACTGCGTTAGTCAGCGCCGTGTGCGGCCCGCGAGGCTACGGCGCGGGCCTGGCACGGGCGCCGCGCCCGCCTAGCTGGAAAGCGGCGCCGGCTCGGTCGGCCGTTCGCAGACGAATCCCAGGTGAACCCGAGTTGTCCGGCCGCGTAGCGCATGGCGAGATCATAGGCGCGCGCGGGCGGCACGTCAGGATCTTCCAGTGCTATTTGTACGGCCATACCATCGAGTAGCGCCGATAGTGTCACCGCGAACTCGGCAGCGTCGACAGCGGCACTGAATTCACCGCTTTCCTGTCCGGAAAGCACGGTGGACGAGATCGTCTCCCGCCACCGCTCGTCGAATTTGCGCCGGACCGTAGCGACGCCGGGATTGCGCGGCGACAGCGCCCACAGGTCCAGCCAGAGCAGCCATTCTGAGCGCGCCGCCGGGTCGGTGTCCGGCAGGCAGGTCATCGCGATCAGCTCGGTGAGCCGGCCGACGGCGGTCGTGATGGCGGCGAGCCGCCGCGTGCCCGCCGCGTGCCACGCGTCCTCGGAGTAGCGCAGCGCCTCGGTGAGCAGCTGGTCGCGGGTCTTGAAGTAGTAGATGACGAGCGCGGGCGAGATCCCGGCATGCTCGGCGACGTCGGCGATCCGCGTGTCCGCGTAACCGCGTGCCACGATGACCTCAAGCGCGGAGCGCAGCAACTGCTCGCGGCGTGCCGTGCCGCCCTGGCCGTCCGCGGGTCCCTGTGCCATGTGTCCTCGCAGCCCTCCGCCCGGATCGCCGCCCGGTGTTGTCGCCCAGCGTTACCGCCCGTGCGCAGTCGCCCGCGGCCTTGTCTACGATCGTAGCAGGATCTAGACTGAATGTTCAGTCAAACATGTGCCGGCGGCAGCTGCCTAACGCTCGGCGCCAAGCCCTAGGAACTTGAGCTCGACTGGTCCGCGCCTGCCGCGAGCAGCCGCCGGCCGAGTTCGGCGAGGGCGTCGCGCAGCGGCGCGGACTCCGTCACGAAGAACCGGTGCGGAAGCACCGCGAGCTGCCCCGCGTACCAGTCGGGGTCTTCCGTGGATGCCAGCAGCCGGGTCTGCCCGTCACCGACCGGGGACAGCGTGCCGAGCGACCGGGGCAGCCAGCTGGCCACCTCGGCCGGCGGGGCGTCGATCAGCACGTCGACGGGGAACTTCCAGCCCTGCGACAGGTGCTCCTCAAGGACGCGCAGCGGGTCAAGTCCTGGCGGCGGCGTGAACGTGCCTGGCATCGGCACGGCGGACGCGATCCTGTCGACGCGCAGCACCCGGCGGGCATCGCGCGTGTGCGACCAGCACAGCAGGTACCAGCGGCTGTGCCGCAGGATCACTGCCCACGGGTCGACCTCCATCTCGCGCTCGACCCAGCTGCCTTCGGTACTGACGCCGGCGTCGGCGTGGCTCACGAGCCGGTAGCGCAGCCGCAGCCGCCGCCCGCCCGCGCAGGCCTCGAACAGCGCGGTGGTCAGCTCGGGGCTGACGCGCGCCGCGGCGGGCGAGTCGAGGCCACGGGCGTAAGGAACCGCCGAGGCGCTCGTCGTGACGTCGCGGATGGGCCGGACCAGCGCGGAAACCCGGGCAGGCAGCACCCGGATGATCTTGGCGAGCGCCCCGCCGACCAGGTCGGCGGGGTCGGCGGCGGCCCGGTGCCCCTCAAGCACGGCCATGACGAGGCCGGCGGCCTCCGCGGCGCTGAACGTGAGCGGCGGCAGCCGCATCCCGTAGCCGACCTGGTAGCCGCCGTAGGGGCCGGTGCCTGACTCGATCGGCAGCCCCGCCTCGCGCAGGATCGCGACGTAGCGGCGGGCGGCGCGCTCGGTGACCCCGAGCCGCTCGCCGAGGCGCTGCGCGGTGATGCCAGGGGCGTTCTGGATCGCCTCAAGGGCAAGCAGCGCCCGGGCCGTCGGGCTAATCTCGTGGGCCAACCCTGAGCCCTTTCTCCTAATCACGGAAGCGGAACGTCCGTGATTAACGCTACCGTGGCCCCTCGTGGCGAGCACCGAGGCGGGCCCGGTCGACCCCGCGGACCTCACGATCGTCCCGGCCAACGAGGCGGCCTGGGCGGACCTGAGCGCGATCTTCGGCGCATCCGACAGCGGCCGGTGCAACTGCCAGCGGTTCAAGACCAGGGGCTGGTTCTGGGACCAGGCGACCGACGAGCAGCGCCGCGCGCAGCTCAGGGACCAGACCAACTGCGATGACCCGGAGGCGACGAGCACGACCGGCCTCGTCGCCTACCTCACGAAGGGCAGGGTGCCCGTCGGCTGGGTGGCCGTCGAGCCGCGCACCGAGTACCCGCGGCTGCTCGGGCTGCCCACCGTGTGGAAAGGCCGCCCCGGCGAGGACAAGCAGGACGAGGGGGTCTGGTCCGTGACCTGTTTCGTCGTCCGCAAGGGGTACCGCGGGCGCGGCATCAGCTACGCCCTGGCGGCCGCGACGGTCGGCTATGCGCGCGAGAACGGCGCCCGCGCCCTCGAGGGCTACGCCATGCGCACCAAGCCGGGCCGGGACATCACCTGGGGCGAGCTGCACGTCGGCGCCGTCCAGGTCTTCGCGGACGCGGGCTTCGCCGAGGTCAGCAGCCCGAGCGTGCGCCGCGCGGTGATGCGCGTCGAGTTTTCCGACCGAAAGTAAGCGGAAGTCGTTCGGGATATCGCTTATCGCCCGTCAGCTCACCGCGCGGCGTGCGGGCGCTAGCCTGACACGGGCGAGGCGGGCCACTCGCCGACCCGCGTCCCGAGGTAACCGCGCGCGACCGTCGTCACGAAGGAGTACACCGCGTCCTCATCGGGAGACAGCGGCCCTGGCGCGGCGAACGGCGACCCGAGCCCGCGCTGCACGGACTCGCATGCCGCCCAGTCCTGCCGGTTGGTGAGATCCCAGAAGTCCACGGCGTACGACGGGTCGAATCCCTTGGCGCTCGCGGCCTCGGGGGCGAACGCCCATGAGCACTCGATGACCGTCCGGTCGGCGGCCCGCGGCACCAGGACGTGGGTCATCACGTAGTCCGGGTGCAGGCTCATGAGGACGTTCGGGAAGATCCCCACGTAGATCACGGTCCGCAGCGCGTCACCCGCCAGCCCGCGCAACGGCACGCCGTCGCTGTGCCCGTCGAGCGACATCGTGACGGCACCGTCCCGCAGCTCCATCCAGCCGCCGATCCAGGCGCCGGAGGACGCGTAGTTCTCCCCGCTGTGCGGCGGCGACACGCTGCACAGCTCGGGATGGATGGTGGGGCAGTGGTAGCACTCGTGGTAGTTCTCGGTGAGGATCTTCCAGTTCGCCGCCGCGTCGTACGTGTGCGTGGCGGCAACGACCAGCCGCGATGGCTCGTAGGGGGCGATGACCGGGTCGAGCAGCGACAGCGGCAGCGCTCCCGCAGCGCCACCGGACCCGTCGACGAAGACGAGCCCGTGCCATTCGACGGCCGGCAGTTCCCGCAGCGACCACTCCCGGCTGGAAAGGCCGCGGTAGCCCGGTGCGCCGCGCAGCTCGCCGGACAGCGAGTACGCCCACGAGTGGTACGGGCAGACGATGGCCCGGGCGTTCACGGCAGGCCCGTGCCCAGTACCGCTGGCGCAGGGCAGCAGTTCGTGACCGCGGTGCCTGCAGGTGTTCGCGAACGCCCTGACGATCCCGTCCTCGCCCCGAACGATGACCGCGCCGCCCGCCCCCGTCTCGACGGCCAGCTGGTCTCCGGCCGAGGGCAGCAGCGACGCGTGCCCCGCGCACGTCCAGCCGCCGCCGAAGAAGTACTTCCGCTCCCAGGCGAACACCTCGGCGGACGTGTACGCGGCAGGGGGAAGCATCCGGCTTTCACCAAACGGCCGCAGGGCCGCCGCGAGCGATGCGTCGCTCAGCGGCGCCGGAGGAAAGGCACTCAAATCCTGACTGACCATACAGTCAAGGCTAGGGAACGATTCAACGGCTGTCTATGCTTTCTGCGGCCCGGTCGCTTCTGTGGCCTGCGGTTTCTGCCGCCTGGGCGTCCGCGATCGCGTCCGGATCGGCCCAGCCCGCCATGAGTTCGTCAAGCCAGGCCTGGACGGACTTGATCGACTGCGGCCTGAGCCTGAAGACCCGGGCCCGCGCGTCCTCGTCAAGCCGCTCGTCGGTGATCACCAGGGCAGACAGCAGCACCCGCAGGTGGCGGCTCATCGCCGGGGCCGACATGCCTACCTCGGCGGCCAGTTCCCCCGCCCGCTTGGGCCCGCGGCTCAGCAGGGTCACGATCCGCCGCCGCGTCGGGTCGGACAGGGCCTCGATGACCGAACCGGCGGTCAAGTCCACGCTATGGCTCACGCGACAATAGTTAACGATATCGTTAACTATTGTCAAGTGGTTCCGTGGCGGGCACACTCGCCTCATCATGCGCGTCGCGACCCTCGTCAGCTGGCTCGTCACGGCGAGCCTCGGTGCCTTCATGCTCCGCACCTGGCTCGCGCGCGGCGGCCTGCGCAGCGAGCGCGCCAAGGCGGGCGGGCTGCCGCCGCAACTGATCTTCGGGCACGCCACGGCGGCCCTCACCGGGCTGTTTGTCTGGGTCGCCTTCGTTGCCTCCGGCGCCAGGCCGCTCGCCTGGGCGGCCGTCGCCCTGCTGATGGTGGCGGTGGGGCTCGGGCTGTGCACGGTGACGCTCTGGACCCCCTATCCGGCGCGCAAGCCAGGGGAGCGGCGGGAGCCCGCGGCACAGGACGCGCCCAGGCCGGGCGGCCAGCAGGAATTCGAGGTCACTGACGAGTTGATCGCGCGGCTGCTGACCGATCCTGGCCCAGCTTCACGGCATCGTCCGATCCGGCCGAATCCGGCGGTGCTCGTCCCGGTCGCTCACGGTTTCGCGGCGATCGCCACGTTTACCATCGCGGTGCTGAGCGCGATTGTGTGAATTGCTGATATCCGGCGCCGGTGTTCGCCCGCCGAGGGTTGCGGACGCGGGCCGCTGCTGTTGATACTTCTGGGATGGGAGACCGGAATGTGCTCGGCGGCGAACTTGAGCCATGTGGAACTGACCCGCTTACCGGCTTCTACCGGGACGGCTGCTGCAGCACCGGACCAGACGACATCGGCAGCCACACCATCTGCGCGGTGGTGACGAGCGAGTTCCTCGATCACCAGCGGAGCATCGGCAACGACCTGAGCACGCCGATGCCGCAGTATCGCTTCCCCGGTCTCGTGCCGGGAGACCGATGGTGCGTCACGGCGGCGAACTGGCTGCGCGCTTACCAGGACGGTCTTGCGGCACCGGTCGTGCTCGCGTCCACCCATGAACGCGCCCTGGAGATCGTTCCCCTGGCCGCGCTCAAGCAGCACTCGGTCGACGTTCCCCAGGACGCGAGCGCCCTTGAGGACAGGGGCCACTAGGCCCGGGCCGCGTTTTCCAGCCCTTGCCGGCCGGCGAGCGGATCTCCCAGAAACCGCCGCAGTCTCTGGGTTCTGCTACAGCGTCGCCAGGAACTCCGCCCACGCCGCAGCGGTGAAGCTGAGCGCGCCGCCGTCGCGGTCGGTGGTGTCCCGCACCAGGATTCCATCACTAGACGCGACCTCCACGCAGTTGCCGCCGCTGGTCCCGCTGTAGCTGGAAGTGCGCCAGGCACTTATGTTGTCCATCTCTCCGCACTCTCTTCAAGCATTGTCAGCGACTCGCTCCGCCGGTACGCATCCGACCGGAGGGTATCGAACCGCTCGTTCACCTGCGCCACGATGATAGGGCTGTCGGTCGTGCGCCCGTCGGCGAAGTCCTCCAGGTTGACGACGCACGCGTCCGGGGTCTCCGCCATGGCCATGGCGCCCTGCAGGCCGGCGTGCGCGCCCGTCCCCGGCAGGAGCTGGACCGTGACCCTGGGCCGGGCGGCCAGCGCCGCCAGGTGGCTTATCTGGTCATGCATGATCTTCCCGTTCCCCACCTCGCGGCGCAAAACGTTTTCATCGAGCAGCACCCAGAGTAGAGGGAGCGCCTCGCGGTCGAGGACGGACTGCCGCGCCATGCGGGCGGCGACCCGCTCGGTCACCTCGCCGGGGGTCACGTGCGGGTGCCTGCCGAGGACGGTTCGCGCGTAGTCCTCGGTCTGCAGCAGGCCGGGCACGAGGGTGTGCTCGAACAGCCACAGCGCGGTCGCCTCGGACTCGTACTCGGCGAACTCGCGGAACTGCTCGGGGAACGACGCATCCCAGGTCTGGGAGTCGGCCCAGAAGCGGGAGAACCACTCGTTGGCGAACGCCGCGGAGCACACCTCGGCGAAGTGGCTGTCGGGCACCGTGAGGCCGGCCTCGACCCGGCTCACCGTCGCCTTGTCGCACGGCACCAGGTCGCCCAGCTCGCTCTGGGACATCCCCGCCGCCTCGCGCGCGCGGCGCACTTCGGCGCCGAAGTGGTGCATGGGCGACGCGCCCGGCGTGAGCGTCCTTACCCGCGGCATGGCGACTCCCGGTCTTGTTGCGTTGTTGCACGGCGGCGACGGCGGTTGACGGACGGTCAGGAAGCGTTCACAACATAACGCCGCCCCGGAAGGGTTGTCAGTAACAGCGGCAAGACCCCGGAGACAGTGATGGATGACGACAACCAGCTGACCGCGATGGATGACGTGGCGTTCCTGGCCCAGTGCCGCGAGGTCCGCCAGGAGACAGAGCTGGTACCGGAGGACGAGCTGTCCGAGGAGACGCGAATCAGGCTGGCGCGGATCGAGGCTGAGTTCTTCAAGCGAGCCGGCCTGGCCTGGCAGCGCGCCTGAATGACCCCTGCGTGCGCGCGCGGATGCCCCCGGTGGACCGCGGACCCCGTGGGCGAGAGATCCCCCCGCCTGGCTTCCGGCGCTAGGCGGGGGATCTCCCGTTTACAGCTGGAATGGATCGATGCCGGGCACGTCGCCCCGCCGGGCGGTCCCGTCCGGGTGCCGCCGGGCTAGGAATGGAGCGCGGCGATGCACTCCGCGCCGCCGCAGGTACGGGCGGACGGCGAGCCGCACGGCCTTCCGCACGCGCACCGGCGGGCGGCGGCCTCCTCCTGCCGCCTGAGCCACGCGCTGAGGGCGACCAGCTCGGTGCCGGTGTCGTGCACCGGCAACAGGCCGCCGGGGTGCAGCAGGTAGTCCGTCACGTCGTCAAGAACCGGGCTCAGAGGGGGAAAAGTCCCGCGGCCGGTACCTGACCTTTTCCTCAGGGGCGTTTTTTGGGAATTCGCCGGCCACGTGTCCCGCCGTGGCGGCGCGGGATGTGCCGGGGATAGCGTTGCGCCATGGCGATCATGACACGTGCCCTCGGGCGCACCGGCGCGAACGTGACCATCCTCGGCTACGGGGCGATGGAGCTGCGCGGGCTGCCCAGGGGACCGGAGATCTCGGACGCGGACGCGGGCCGCCTGCTCAACGCGGTCCTGGATGACGGCATCAACCTGATCGACACCTCGCCGGACTACGGCAGAAGCGAAGAGCTCATCGGCACCCACGTCGGCCACCGCAGGGACGAGTTCTTCCTCGCCTCCAAGTGCGGCTGCCCGATCGAGTCGCCGGCCGACGTGCCGCCGCCTCACCCGCACGACTACAGCCAGAAGAACGTCCGCGCCAACGTCGAGCAGTCGCTGCGCCGGCTCCGCACCGACCATCTCGACCTGGTCCAGGTGCACATGTCCCCGAGCAGGGCGACGCTCGAAGAGAACCACACGATCGTGACGCTCAAGGAACTGCGGGCCGAGGGCAAGGTCCGCTTCATCGGCATGTCGGGCATCCTCCCCAACCTGCCCGACCACATCGCGATGAACGTCTTCGACGCCTTCCAGATCCCCTACTCGGCCGTGCAGCGCGACCACGAGGACCTCGTCACCGAGGCGGCAGGCAAGGGCGCGGGCACGCTCATCCGCGGCGGGGCCGCCCGCGGCGCGGCGTCGGAGGAGAAGAACTGGACCGTGGGCCCGCTCACCCAGAATCCCGGCGTCGGCCAGCGGAACTGGGAGACCTCCGGCATCGAGGACCTCATCAGCCAGGCGGGCATCGGCAGGCAGGAGTTCATCCTCCGCTTCACCCTCAGCCACCCGGGCCTGTCGACCACGATCGTTGGCACCGCGAACCCGGCGCACCTGGCAAGCAACATCGCCATCGCGGAAAAGGGCCCGCTTCCCGCCGACCTCTACGAGGAGGCAGGCAAGCGCCTGCCTGGCCCCGCCGCCTGATGCCGGCGTTTTGGCCCCGTGGCTCCCAGAGCCACCCGTGCCTTGTCGCCGTGAACAGGCACTGTGGCGCGACTGGCCGGGTATAGGTGCGGGTGTGAGCCACTGGGTGCTGCACGTGGACATGGACCAGTTCCTCGCGGCCGTCGAGCAACTCCGCCATCCCGAACTGCGCGGCAAGCCGGTCGTGGTCGGCGGAGACGGCGACCCGACGAAGCGCGGCGTGGTCTCCACGGCGTCCTACGAGGCGCGGGAGTTCGGCGTGCACTCGGGACTGCCGTTGCGCACCGCCGCGAAGCGCTGCCCTGACTGCGTCTTCCTGCCGGTGGAGGCCGACGTGTACAACGAGGTCTCGGCGCGGGTCATGGCCGTGCTGCGCGAGACCGGCTGCCCGGTCGAGGTACTCGGCTGGGACGAGGCGTTCATCGGCGCGGCGACCGACGACCCGGAGAGCTTCGCCCGCGGCCTGGCCGCCGACGTCAAGGCGGCCACGGACCTGGACTGCTCGGTCGGCATCGGCGACAACAAGCTGCAGGCCAAGATCGCGACCAGCTTCGGCAAGCCGGCCGGCGTCGGCAGGCTCACGACCTCGACCTGGTTCGACGTACTCGGCGACCGCCCGCCGGACGCGATCTGGGGGATCGGCGCCAAGACTGTCGCCAAGCTGGCCGCGCTCGGCATCACCACGGTCAGGCAGCTCGCGGCCGCCGACCCCGCGCCCCTCGCGAAGGAGTTCGGCCCCACGACCGGACCCTGGCTGGTCTTGCTCGGCAACGGCCGCGGCGAGTCAGAGGTCGACTCGACACCGTACGTGCCGCGCTCGCACGGCCGCGAGGTCACCTACCAGCGCAACCTCGCGGACTGGACCGAGATCGCAACGGAGGTCTCCCGCCTGGCCAGGCAGGTCGCCGCCGAGGTCACCGACCGCCCAGTGGCGCGGATCGTGGTCAAGGTGAGGTACGCCCCTTTCATCACGATCACCCACGGCACCTCCCTGCCCCCTGACGAGCGACTGCCGCCGGGCTCTCACCCGCCCGCAGGCGGGCAACTGCCCCTCGGCGGCCCGCTAGCACCCACCGGGCCTGAGGATGGCGGCGAGCGGTGGGCCGCCACGTTCGAACGAGCCGCCGAGGCGGCCCTTGCCATGTTCACGCCAGGCCGCCCGGTCCGCCTCCTCGGGGTCCGGGCCGAGTTCGCCGACAATCCCGACTAGCGCGGTGCGATAGGGGGACGGTTCCGTTTCGGTCGACGTGGAGCGTGCTCATGCCGCGGCCATGCGGGCATCTCCGTCGCGTTAGGATGCGTCCCGTGCCGGATGCCCTGCCCAGTCCAGAGCCGTTTACCGCGGTGGCCGCTGCGGCGGCGCTTGCGGATCTGCGCGCGCGGTTGCGCGCGACGCGCTGGCCGGATGCGCCGGAGGATGCCGGGTGGTCGATGGGGACCGACCTGGGCTACCTCCGGGAGCTCGTCGCGTACTGGGCGGATGAGTTCGACTGGCCGGCGCAAGAGGCCGCGCTCGCCCGGCTTCCCCGCTTCCGCGTCGGGCTCGGCGGCCTCGGGATCCATTTCGTGCACGTACGGGCGGCGGCGCCGTCCGGGCCCGTCCTGCCGCTGGTCCTGAGTCACGGCTGGCCGGACTCGTTCTGGCGCTACGTGAAGGTCATCCCGCTGCTGGCCGACCCCGGCGCGCACGGCGCGGACCCCGCCGACGCGTTCGACGTGGTCGTGCCCGACATGCCGGGATACGGGTTCTCCGACCCTCCCGCCGGCCCGCCCCTTGACTCCATCGCCGTCGCCGGGCTGTGGGCCGAGCTCATGACCGTCCTCGGCTACCCGCGGTTCGGCGCGTCGGGCGGTGACATTGGCAGCCACGTGAGCCGCTACCTCGCGCTCGACCACCCCGGGCGGGTCGTGGCGGTCCACCGCACCGACGCGGGCCCGCCTGCCTTCTCCGGCGACCCGGCGGACCTCACGGCCGAGGAGCGCGCCTGGTTCGGAGCCGGGGCGGCGTGGGCCGCGGCCGAGGGCGGCTACTCCGCCATGCACCGCACGAAGCCGCAGACCGCCGCCTTCGGGCTAACCGACTCCCCGGCCGGACTCGCGGCGTGGATCGTCGAGAAGCTCAGGGCGTGGAGCGACTGCGACGGCGATGTTGAGCGGCGCTTCACCAAAGACGAGATCCTCACCAACGTCACGCTCTACTGGCTCACCGCGACGATCGGGTCCTCGATGCGCATGTACCGCGCGAACGCCGCCATACCGCCCGCGCAATTGGCCCGCCGGGTCGAGGTACCGTCCGGTTTCTCCCTCTTCCCCGGCGACATCCTTCGCCCGCCGCGGGCGTGGCTCGAGCGCACGGCGAACGTCGTGCGCGTGACCGAGCACCCGCGTGGCGGGCACTTCGCGCCGTTCGAGGAACCCGAGCTCTACGCGGAGGAGCTGCGTGCCTTCTTCCGCCCCTACCGGGCGGCGGCGGCCGGGGCCCGCGCCTAGAGCGCGCCCGCGCTGCCCGTCGCCTACCCGCCGACGTGCGCGGTGAGCCAGTCGCAGAACTCCGCACTCGTTCGGAAGAATTCCTTAAGCTTTTCCGCGGGTGCCGCGGTCGACAGCCAGGGCTCGGGGTTCCAGTGCCGCCACGTGGTCAGCCCCTTGTGCCTGAGCAGGTCGATCCGCGGGTGGTCGGCCTGGTACCCGCGCGGTGCGGACTTGAGCGTTCCGTGCCCGTGCACCTCGACCCCGGCCTTCTCCAGGAGGGCGACGATCGCGGCGAGCTCGGCACCGTCGGGCCCGGCGACCCCCGCCCGGTACTGAGCCAGCTCGGCGGGCTCCAGGTGCCAGCGTCCCGACCCGGCGGACAGCCCGTCCGCCGACAGCTGCACGTAGCAAGTCGGCCCAATCGTTGCCCCGATATGCGTCTTATATGGCGTTTTATCGTGACTAAAACGGATATCGCGGTACGGCCGGAAGATTTTCGGTTCGCCGAACTCGGGCGCGAGCCCCTCGAGCAGCTCCTCCATCGGCCGCAGCACCTGCTCCTGGTACACCGCCTTCCGGCGGGTCCAGTACTCCTTGGAGTTGTCATCCTCAAGACCCGCGTAAAATGCCAGCGCCTCCGCCGGCCAGCCATTGAACGCCATTGGGCCAGCCTACGCTGAGTACCGCGGGAGCCGGCGTGGCGACCGACAGCCTCACGCCGATTTACGGCATTCCATGAAATTATGCGTTATCGGCCGCTCTTGGCCGTAGAATCATCCTTTTCATGCTGATGGTGCTAGTACTCCTTGGTGATGATCGGAGTTGACCGAACGTGCATCATGATGAACTATCCGCCAGGGAGCGGGCGGTGGTGTTCGCGCTCCTCTCTGCTGCACGCAAGGTTTCCAACGAGGAACTGCAAGCGCTGATCGGCACCCGCCTCGTGGGAAAGGAGCGGCGCAAGCTCAACGAGCTTAAGCTCGTCGAATCGGAAAGGCGCGGCCGGTGGTTCGTGCACGAGCTTTCCGACGCGGGCTGGCGGTGGTGCGCCGCGGAGCTTGCCGCTGGCCAAGAGGGCAGGCCCACCAGCCTTGAGCGCTCGCTTTACCTGGTGCTTGGCATGTTCGAGCGGTACATGACCGCGGCGCGGCTGAGCCTCGCCGACGTGGCCAGCCTCGACCTTAAGGTCCGCCCGGCGGGCCGGCACAAGCGCAGGGATACCGCCGAGGGCGACGGCGACCTGAGCGCGCGCGTCGCGGCCGCCTACCAGGCGGTCGCGGTGAGCCCGGGCGAGTTCGTCAGGCTCACGGAAGTGCGCGAGCACCTCGCGGACATTCCCCGGCCCGGACTCGACGCGGCTCTCGCGGCGATGTTCACCGCGCAGCGCGTCAACCTCATACCGCAGTCCAACCGGCAGGCGCTGACCGCCGCGGACCGCGACTCCGCGCTCCGCATCGGCGGCGAGCACAAGCACCTGATGTCGATCGACTAGCGACCCGCCCGCCGGGTCACCTGACCGGGGACGAGCTGACGGTCAAGGCCGCCGGTCGGGGCCGCGGCAAGAGGATCAGCGCCGGTCACGGCTCAAGCGCCCGGTCAAGCGGTACCAGGTGGCGCTGCAGCGCGAAGATGGCCGCCTGGGTACGGTCGGCGAGCCCCAGCTTGGCGAGGATGCTCGACACATGGCTCTTGACGGTCTCCTCGGAGACCGAGAGGACCCGCGCGATCTCCCTGTTCGACCGCCCCTGGGCCAGCCCCTTGAGCACGTCGGTCTCCCTGGGGGTGAGCTGGCCGAGCGGATCCGCGGTCGCCTGCCGCAGCTCGCGGAGCAGCCGTGCGGTCGCGGCCGGCTGGAGCACGCTCTCGCCGCGCGCGGCGGCGCGGACCGCGTCGATGACCTGGTCGACCCCGGCCGTCTTGGGCAGGTAGGAAAGCGCTCCGGCCTTGAGCGCCGCCACCAGGTGCTGGTCGTCGGGGGAGGAGGTCAGCACGAGGACGGCGGCGGTCAGCCCCTCCTCGCTCATCGCGCCGAGCACGCCGAGGCCGTCGAGGCGGGGCATGAACAGGTCGAGCAGCACGACGTCGGGCCTCATCGCCCGGATCGCGTCAAGCGCGGCGCTGCCGTCGGCCGCCTCGCCCGCGACCTCGATCCCAGGCTCGGAGGACAGCAGGAAGCGCAGGCCCTGCCGGACAACCTTGTGGTCGTCCGCGATCAGCACGCGGATCACCGGGCCTCCTCCATGACCCCGGCCCCGACAACGCCAGTCTCTCGCAGCGGGAAGCAGGCGCGGACCCGGGTGCCCTCGCCCGGCGCGCTGTCGATGGCGAGCTGGCCGCCGAGCTCGGCGACCCGCTCGCGCATCGTGTGCAGTCCGAGGCCGCCTGCGTCGACAGGCTCGTTTACCACGTCGAAACCGCGGCCGTCGTCGGTCACCTCAAGCCGGGCCTGCCGGCTGTCCGCGTGGAGCCGGACCGTGACCTGGCCAGGGCCGGCGTGCCTGGCGGCGTTGGCGACCGCCTCCTGCGTCACCCGCAGGACCGCGTGCTCAACCGCGGGCGGCAGCCCGGCGGCCCCGAGGCCGGCCAGTTCGAACTCGGCGCGGACCGGGATGCCGAGCCGGTCGCTGTAGGCATGACAGACGCCCTCGATGGCGCCGGCGAGGTCCGCTTCCTCCAGCGCGACCGGGCGCAGCGCGAGCAGCAGTGACCGCATCTCCCGCATCGCACCGCCCGCGGTCCGCTCCATGGTCTCCACCTCGGGCAGCACCGGGGACCCGGCGGGCAGCGACCGGCGCAGCCCGCCCGCGAGAACGCTGAGCGAGAACAGCTCCTGCGAGATGGCGTCGTGCAGTTCGCGCGCGATCCGCGAGCGCTCCTCGTGCCTGGCGCTGGCCTCGGCGAACCGCCGGTTGGCGTCCAGCGATGCCTGCAGCTGGCCGGCCATCCGGTTGAAGTTCTCCTCAAGCAGCGACACCTCGTCGCGCCCGGAGACCCGGACCCGCCGCTCGAAGTCCCCGTCGGCCACCTCAAGGGTCAGCGCGGCGAGCTTCTTCAGCCGCCGGGTCAGCCGCCGGGTGGACAGCAGCCCGAACGCGAGCCCGGCGGGGACCGCCGCCGCGAGCACGATCAGCCCGGCCCAGATGAGCGCGGGCGAGAAGCGAACCCCCTGGGTTCCCTGGGCGGCGGCGGGAACCTCCAGGTAGAGCAGGCCGAAGACCTTCCCAGGCTCGGTCGCACCCTGACCCGATGACGCTCCCTGGCTCGCGGTCGCCTTGGATACCGGGTTAAGCGTGACCGGCGCGGTCGCCCAGACCACCGTGCCGCCGGGCAGCGGAGCCTGCCCGCTACCGGGAACGGGCGGGCGCGCGAACTTCAGCATCTTGCGCGGCGCGCCCGCCTGGGCGTCTGAGCCGAGGCTGCCCACCGGGTAGCAAGCCGGGTACGAGGTCGCGAGCACCGTGCCGTCGTGGGAGACGATCGCCGCGAATGACGCGGCCGCCAAGTCGCAGACAGGATCGGAGGTCTGCGGGACGATCACGCCGCCGTTGCCGTCCGGCCGCGCCTGGCCGGGGCTCACCGGGGCGCCCGGCAGGCCGATATTCGTGCTCGGCAGCGAGCCGTCGGCGGTCACGGTGACGCCGAGCTTCGCCGCCATCTGCACCGCGGTCGCCTCAGCGAGACCCTGCACCTGCACCGGGGTGAGCGCTGCCTGCGGGGTGAGCGCCGCCATCCCGAAGATCACCAGCTCGGTGAGCAGCACCGCGCCGGCGGTGACCGCCACGTAGGTCGCGGTCATCGCGGACTGCAATCCCCAGCGCCTTGTCATCGCCTGCCCTTCATGACCGCACAGTTTCCATGGCCAACGGTAACCCGCTGGTCGGCGCCGCTCTACCCGCTGACAGGGGAGACGGGCTGCCCGAAATGGGGGAGCGAGGTTCGCTCCGCGCCGCGATGCCGCGCGGGGCACCGGCGCGCCACCCTCGATCTCGACGGAACCGTTGCCCCTACGTATCAAGAAGGGCGCCACAATGTTCGAGATCACTCGCGGCAGGCGGGTTCAGGCGCTGCTCGCCGCGGTGCCATGCTCGCGGCAGGCGTATCGATGGCCGCCTGCGGCTCCAGCGCCACCGGGGCCGTCGGCACGCCCCCCGCCGCGGCGGTGAGCCGTACCCCGGATGACGCGACCATGGCGATCGTCACTTGCTACCGCGCCCACGGCGACCCTTCGTTCCCCGACCCGGTGTACGACCCAAGCGACGGCCGGTGGCACTTCGCGGTCTCACCGGGCAACGCCCCGTACAGCACCCGCCAGGCCTGCCAGCACCTGTTCCCGTCGGGCAACGCCTCCCCGCCCGTCCCGCAGGCGCAGTTCCAGGCGCTTGTCCGGCTGGCCGAGTGCCTCCGCCAGCACGGCGTGCCGAACTGGCCCGACCCCAGCCCGGACGGCTCGTTCCCGCTGCCGCCCGCGCTGCAGACGAAAAGCCATGCCTACCTGTCGGCGTCCACTGCCTGCCAGCGCCTATGGCCAACCGGGGGAATCGATGCGCACGCGGCCAGTTGACGACATGCCCGCGCCGCCCGGCGACACGCGGGGGACCAGTCCGGATGACGGCCAGGCCCGCGCTCGGCCGCGGACTGTCCCGGTGCTGGCGGCGGCGGTCGTGGCCGCCGCCACCGCCGGCTTCGCCGCCCACGGGCTGTGGGGCGCCGGTCCCCGCCCCGTCATGACGACGGCCGTTCCCGTTTCGTCTGCCCCGGTGGTACGCACCGACCTGTCCTCCAGGCAGCAGGTGCCCGGCACGCTCGGCTACCAGGGCTTCTTCACCGTGGCCAGCGAGCTGGACGGCGGGATCCTCAGCTCGCTGCCCGCCGTCGGCGCCACCGTGCGCCGCGGGCAGCCGCTGTTCGCCGTCTCCGGCCAGCCGGTGACCCTGCTGTACGGCTCGCTCCCCGCCTGGCGGATGTTCGCGCCTGGCATGACGCCCGGGCCCGATGTCCGGCAGCTGCAGCGGAACCTCGCCGCATTCGGTTTCGACCCAGGACCCGCCGACGGCCAGTTCGGCTGGTCCACCGAGACGGCCATCGACCGCTGGCAGCAGGCCCGCGGCATGACCGTCACCGGGACGATCCCCCTCGGCGAGGTCGCGTTCCTGCCCGGTCCGCTGCGGGTCACCACGATCGCGCAGCCGCTGGGAGCGGCGGTCCAGGCCGGGGCCAGCGTGCTGTCAGGTACCTCGCTCACCCCGGGCGTCCAGGTCTGGCTGACCGTCGGCGGGCCCGCCGTCCGGCGCGGCGACCAGGTGCTTGTCACCATGCCGGACGGGACCACCATCGTCCCTGGCACGGTCAGCGCCGTCGGCAGCGTCGCTAGCACCCCCGGTGCAAGTCCTGGCGGCAGCGGCTCTGCTGGCGCTAGCGGCACGGACAGCGCCAGCGCCAGCAGCGCGGCGCGGCGGGCGGAGGGACGAGCGGAACCGGCGCCGTCATCCCGGTCACGATCACCATCAGGGAGCCGCTCCCGGCCGGACTCGACCAGGCCCCGGTTCAGGTGGCGATTACCCAGCAGCGCGCCGACAACGTCCTCGCGGTCCCGGTGACCGCGCTGCTCGCCGCGGCCGGCGGTGGCTACGCGGTCCAGGTCGCCGGTCCGCACAGCCGGCTGATCCCGGTGACGACGGGGCTCTACGACGGCACCTCTGGGCTGGTCGCGGTGACGGGGGCCGGGCTGGCGCCCGGCTTGTCGGTAGAGGTGGCGCAGGAATGAGCCACGCGGCCGTCACCTCCCGGAGCACGCCGCCGGCACTCAGCCTGCGCGAAGTCCGCAAGAGCTACCCTGGCACGCCTCCCGTGGCGTCCGTGCGCGGCGTGACCTTGGACGTGATGCCCGGCGAGCTTGCCGCCCTCGTCGGACCGTCAGGCTCGGGCAAGAGCACCCTGCTGCACCTGGCCGCCGGACTCGAACGGCCCACTTCTGGCACCGTCAAGATCGCCGGCGAGGACCTGTCCGTGCTGTCCGACCGCGAGCTCGCCGGGCTGCGCGCCTGGCGGGTCGGCGTTATCTTCCAGCAGTTCTTCCTCCTCGACGCCCTGACCGCCCTGGACAACGTGGCCGCCGCGCTGCTCTACCAGGGAGTCTCCGCGCGGCGGCGGCGCGAGACCGCCGCCGCCATGCTCGACCTGGTGGGACTGAGCCACCGGACCGGGCACCGGCCGCGCCAGCTGTCCGGCGGCGAACAGCAGCGCGTCGCCATCGCCAGGGCCCTGGCGGGGAACCCGGCCATCGTCCTGGCCGACGAGCCGACCGGCAACCTCGACCAGGCCACCGGCCAGGAAATCATGGCCCTGCTCCGCGCCCTGAACGCCGACCACGGCGTGACGCTCGTGATCATTACCCACGACCCGTCGATCGCCGCGGCCGCCTCGCGCCACATCGAGCTACGCGACGGCCGCGTGGTCGCCGACTCGGCCAGCGGCCGGGCAACGGCCGCCGCCGGCTCCGCCGAGGAAAGGCAGCACCTGTGACCTCGCCAGTCGCCCCGCCCCGCCCGCGACGCTCGACACTGCGGCCGGTCGACACGCTCCGCACCGGCCTGGCCGGGTTGCGCTACCGCCGCACCCGCGCCGCGCTGTCGGCGCTCGGCATCGCGATCGGGATCGCCGCACTCGTGGCGGTACTCGGCATCACCAGGTCCAGCCAGTCTGCCCTGCTCGCCGAGATCGACCAGCTCGGCACCAACCTGCTCACCGTGACCAACGGCCAGACGATCGACGGGCAGGAGGCCGAGCTCCCGGTCGCCGCGACCCCGATGATCCGCAGGATCGCCGGCGTCGAGCAGGCGGCGCCGACGGCGGTCCTCGCTAATGCGCGCGTCTACCGCAGCGACAGGATTCCGGTCTACGACACTGGCGGCCTAGCCGCCCGGGCGGCGGACCCGGCGCTGCTCGCCGTGCTCGGCGGCACGCTCCGCCAGGGAACCTTCCTCAACGCCGCGGAGGCTCGCTACCCGGTGACCGTCCTCGGCTACCAGGCGGCACAGTCCCTCGGCATCGCCGACCTCGGCACTGAGACCGGCACGGAGGCCGCCGCCGCGGTGCTGATCGGCGCCCGGTGGTTCACCGTCGCCGGCATCCTGAACCCGCTGCCGCTCGCACCGGAGATCGACCGCTCCGCGCTGATCGGCTTCCCGGTCGCGGCGGCCGACCTCGGCTACGACGGCCACCCGAGCCGGATCTACGTCCGCACCGACGTCGACGCGACCAGCCCAGGTCGCCGCGCTGCTCGGCCCGACGGCCAGCCCCCAGACCCCGGGCGGCGCGGCGGTCAGCCAGCCGTCGGCCGCTCTCACCGCCCGGCTCGCGGTCGCCAGCGCGTCCACCGCCCTGTTCCTCGGCCTCGGCGCCGTCGCGCTGCTCGTCGGCGGCATCGGGATCGCCAACGTCATGGTCATCGCCGTACTCGAGCGCCGTTCCGAGATCGGCCTGCGCCGCGCGCTCGGCGCGGCCAGGGCGCACATCGCCGCTCAGTTCCTCACCGAGGCCGTCATGCTCGGCGCACTCGGCGGCGGCGTCGGCCTGCTGGCCGGCGCCGGGATCACCGAAGTCCTTGCCCGCTCCAGGCACTGGACTCTACTGATCCCGCCCCAGGCCCTCTGGGGCGGCCTCGCGGTCGCGGTCACGATCGCCGCCCTCGCCGGCCTCTACCCGGCGGTTAGGGCCGCCCGCCTGTCCCCAACCGAAGCCCTTCGCACCACCTGAACCGCTGACGGTGCTCGTCCCCGGGTTAGTGACGGGGCTTCCCGCTCAGTTGCGACGGCCGGTCGATTCCTGTCCGTCACAAGGAGGAAATCATGAGAACCTGGCTCGTGGCATTCGCCACCGCGATGTCCATCGCACTCTGCCTCACGATGTGTGCCTGCGGTTCACCCGGGCACCCCGCCGCCGGCGCGGCCGGCGCGGCCGGCGCGGCGCAAGACTCCGCGAGACGGTCGCAGCTGGAGGCGGTCGTCCAGTGCCTCCGGGCGCACGGCGTGCCAGACTTCCCCGATCCGGTCTACGACTCAAGTACCGGCCAGTGGCATTACGGCGACTACCGCCCGGACATTCCGCAGCGGGCCGAGCAGGCCTGCCAGCACCTGGACCCGTCGGCGGTCAGCCCGTCACCGCCAGTTCCGCAGGCGCAGTTCCTGGCACTAGTCCGGCTGGCCCAGTGCATCCGCCAGCACGGCGTGCCCACGTGGCCCGACCCTGACCCGCTTGGGCGAGTTCCGGCTGCCGCCCTCACTGCTGACCAAGTCGAACCCGGTAGAAAACCAAGCGGTCGGGGCATGCCAGCGGTACATCCCAAGCGGAGGCATGCACGAAGTCGCCGCCACGACTTCGTGACCACGCCTGCTCGTTACAGTGGTGTCAAGAAGGGCCCGTTTCACCACAATCTTGCGAGCGCCATGCCTTCCCCTCCGCCACCTTGCGAGTGCCATGACTACGTTCGCCGAGATCGTCGATCAGACCACCGAAGACGAACTGCGGGCACGCGGCAGCCATAAGTGGTCGAAGGGCGGCCCCGGCGTGATCGGCGCGTTCGTGGCCGAGATGGACTTCGGCGTGGCGCCGCCGATCGAGGCGGCGCTGCTCGACGTGATCAAGCGCGCCGACTTCGGGTACCTCAGCGAGCAGGCGTTGGCCGAGATGGCGGTCGCGTGCGCGGCGTGGCAACGGGACCGCTACGGCTGGGACGTGGACCCAGGCCGCATCCGCCCGCTGCCCGACGTGATCACCGGCCTCGCGGCGGCGATCACGGTGTTCTCCCGGCCCGGCAGCCCGGTGATCTTGCCCACCCCCGCCTACATGCCGTTCCTCACCGTCCCCGGCAGCCTCGACCGGGACATCATCCAGGTCCCGATGGCCACCGGCGGCGGCAGGTACGCGCTTGACCTGGACGGCATCGACGCGGCCTTCAAGCGGGGCGGTCACCTGCTGGTCCTCTGCAACCCGAGCAACCCGGTGGGCCGCGTGTACGGCCGCGATGAGCTGGCCGCCGTCGCCGAGGTAGTGGAGGCCAACGGCGGCCGTGTCTTCGCCGACGAGATCCACGCCCCGCTGCTCTACCCGGGCGGCACGCACGTCCCCTACGCCTCGCTCAGCGCGGCGACGGCCGGCCACACGATCACCGGCACCGCGGCGTCGAAGGGCTGGAACCTACCCGGCCTCAAGTGCGCGCAGCTCCTGCTGTCCAACGATCGCGACGCGGCCACGTGGACGGAGCGGGGGTCCACGTACGAGCACGGCGCGTCCACTCCCGGCGTCCGGGCCAGCACGGCGGCCTACCGCGACGGCGGCCCCTGGCTCGACGACGCCGTCGCGTACCTCGACGGCAGCCGCTCGTTCCTGGGAGGGCTCCTCGCGGAGCACCTTCCCGAGGTCGGCTACCAGCCACCCGAGGGCACGTACCTGGCCTGGCTTGACTGCCGGGCCCTGTTCGCGGACCCGGGCGCTCGTCTCACCGGGCGACGCGCACTCCCCGCCGACGTGAGCCCGGCCGAGTTCTTCCTCGCGAAGGCGCGGGTCATGCTGACCGACGGCGCGGCCTGCGGTGAGGCCGGCCGTGGCCACGTACGGCTGAACTTCGCGACACCGCGCCCGATCCTCGCCGAGATCGTCCGGCGCCTGGCCAACGCGGTGAGCGCCCGCTGATCCCGCTGGCCGCATCGACGGCGAGCCAATGGGCAGCGGCGCGCGGAGGTGAGCCGGGAGAACACTGTGCGCCATGAGAAAGGTGCGCCGCGTAGTGTCAGCCGCCGTCGTTCTTCCTCTATGTTCTGTTTGTCGCTTTCGATGTTTATGTTCAGCATTGGAGGAAGAGTCCCCGGGTTCGCGCAGAATTTACCGATACGGACCGGAGTTCGTGTATCGAAGGACGCGCAAGTGCACTGCTTCTGTGCCAATCTGAACAACGTCCGTTTTTCCGACGATGCGGGAAGAGCTTGCTGCCATGACTCGGTGGAGCCTCAGACGCCGCCGTGGGGGAACCCGCAACGCTGAGCGCGAGTACCGGCCCGTCACGGCGGCGCCCGTGGCCGGGCGCCCGTCAACCGCTCAGCCGCCGGCTGGCCAGCCGGCCACCGTTCAACCGCCGGCGGGCCAGCCGGGGCCCTCATCGCAGGCAGAGGGCTGGTTCCAGCCAGGCTGGGGACGACCAGGGGAGCCAGGAGGCAGCCTGTACGCTGCCGCCGAGTCCGGGGCGGGATCCTACGACCAGGGCCAGCCAGGCGATGCCACCCGCGGCGCCAGCCAGTACGGTCCTGGCCCTGGCCAGCCCGGTCCCGGCCAGCCGGGTGCTAGCCAGTACGGGACGAGCCTGCCCGGAGCCGGCCCATACGGGGCCGGCCAGTACAGTGCAGGCCAGTCAGCGGCAGCCGCCGCCAGCACGGGAGAAGCCTGCTCGGCGGTGGCCAGGCGGCGAACGGCGTTGCCATGCTCGCCCCCGTGCAGCAGCCCGCTTCCGCGCACCTGCCCGCGCCCGCGCAGTCGCTTCCTCCCGCGCAGCCGGCCGAGTCCGCGGCCACCCAGGCACGGGACGCGGTTGCCTGGGCCGGCCAGGCGGAGGCGGCGGAGCAGCGCGCGGGCGGCGCGTGGCCCGACATCTGCGACCAGTTCGGGCTGCACCTGCTGGTCCTGGCCGAGCAGCTGCGTACCTCGCTGGACGAGCTCGAGTCCGATGAGGGCGACCCGGAACGGCTGCGGCGGCTCTACCAGGTCGACCACGCGGTCACCCGGATGCGCCGCGCCAGCCGTGACCTGCGCACCCTCGCGGGCCGGAGCGAGGAGGAGCTGGCCGGGTTCACCACGTCGCTGCTCGACGTCATCCGGATGGCTCTCTCGGCGATCGAGCGGTACACCCAGGTCACGATCGGACGCGTCACCGACCTCGCGGTGCTCGGGTACGCCGCCGACGACATCGGCTCGGTGATGGCGGCGCTGCTCGACAACGCCACCAGGTACTCGCCTGGCACGGTGACCGTGAGCGGGCACCTGCTCGAGGACGGCGGCGTCATGTTCCGCATCGAGGACACGGGCATCGGCATGGGCGCGGACCAGGTCGCCGCGCTGAACGCCGCGTTCGCCGGCCCCGTCCCCGGCGTGGACGAGCGGACCGGGCGGCACACGGGGTTCCCCGTCGTGCACCGGGTCGCGCGCAAGCACTCGATCGGCGTCCGCCTCGCCGCTCGCCCCCTGCCAAGCAGCGGCACCGTCGCGATGGTGACCCTGCCGCCGCACCTGCTCTGCGAGGTTCCGGCGGAAGGCGCCAAGCGCAGGCCCGCGACGGCGAACGGGACGCCGGCGGGGCAGCCAGCGCCGCGACCGAGCGTGGTGCCCGACTTGCCGCGCGGCGAGCCGACGAGAGAACACCAGGTACAGCAGTGGGAGCCGCCGGAGTTGCCCGACGGTGACCAACAGCGCCAAGCCGGTGACCTGCCCCGCAGGGAACGTGCCAGCCTGCGCGGCGACGAGCCGCGGCCTCAGTCGCAGGAGCCACCGGTCGTGCAAACGCCGGAGCAGCAGGCGGCGGCCCGCCGTGCCTTCGCCGACGAGCTCAGCGCGTTCTCCCTTGGCACCGTCGACTCGCCTGACTCCGCCGCTGGCACCGCAACCGAGGAAGAGGCCAAGTCATGACGAACCCCGGCGCGCTGCCGCCGCGCGACCCGCAGGACTTCGGCTGGATTGTCGACAACTTCGCGATGTCGACGCCGGGGGTCACCCACGCCCTCATCGTCTCCGCGGACGGCCTGCCACTGATCACGGCCGGCGGGATGTCGGCGGACCTGGCGGACCCGCTCGCCGCGATGACCAGCGGGATCATTAGCCTCGGCAACAACATCGCGAGCAAGGTCGGCGAGGCCGGCTGCGACCAGGTGATGCTCAAGTTCCCGTCGGGCCACTTCCTCTTCATGAGCATCGGCAGCCTTGCCGGGTTCGCGGTGCTCGTGCGGGAGGGCGCCAACCTCGGCGTGGTCGCGCACCAGATGGCGCAGCTCGTCGACGCCGTCGGCCACGTGCTTACCCCGCAGCTCCGCGACGACCTGCGCCGCATGAATGCCACCAGCGCGGGGGGCGGACGATGACCGGTAACCCGTGGGTCCGTCCGTACGTGCTGACCGGCGGGCGGACCAGGACCCGTCACCACCTGTACGTGCACACCCTGGTCTCGGTGGAGCGCTACGACCCGTCGGCCGCGCTGCGGCTGTCGCCGGAGGCCCGGCGGCTGTATGAGCGGGCGTCATTCGGCGCGCAGTCGGTGGCGGAGCTGTCGGCGCACTCCGGCGTGTCGCTTGGCGTCACCCGCGTGCTCCTCGAGGACCTGGCCGCCGCCGATCACGTGCAGATCAACGAAGACACCTACGCATCCCCTTACGACCACCGGCTGCTGAAGAGAGTCATTGATGGCCTTCGCGAGTTCGCTTGACCGCGTGCCGCCGAACGTTACCTCCGCGAAGATCGTCGTGGCGGGCGGGTTCGGCGTGGGGAAGACCACCCTGGTCAGCACCGTCTCGGAGATCCCCCCGGTCAACACCGAGGCGTGGATGACCCAGGCGGGCAAGTCGGTCGACCCCCTGCACGGCTCAGACGAGAAGACCACCACCACGGTGGCGATGGACTTCGGCCGGATCACCCTCGCGCGCGACCTGATCCTGTACTTGTTCGGCACGCCGGGCCAGCCGCGGTTCTGGCCGATGTGGGATGACTTGTGCCGGGGGGCGAGCGCCGCGGTCGTGCTCGTCGACACCCGCCGCCTCGATGTCTCCTTCCCCGCGGTGAACTACTTCGAGAACGACTCCGACGTGCCGTTCGTGGTGGCCGTGAACCTGTTCGACGGCCGCCAGACGCACCCGCTCGACCAGGTCCGCGACGCGCTTGGCGTCGCCGATGCGGTGCCGCTCGTCACCGTCGACGCGCGCGACCGCAGGTCCGCCATCCACGCGCTCCTCGCGGGCCTGAACAACACCCTGGAGAAAACGTCACCGGTTGCCGCTCGCTGAATCCCTCGCCAATGCGAAGATCCGCGCCATGCGAAGCCGCGCTGAACGGCAGATTCCGGCGCTAATCCCCTCACCCAAGGAGTATTTCCCCGTGCGCAAGATCCTCATCGTGGGCGCTGGCCAGGCCGGACTGCAGCTGGCGCTGAGCCTGCTGGCCGAAGGCTACGACGTGACCTTGATGTCTGCCCGCACACCCGACGAGATCAGGAACGGGTGGCCGACCTCGACCCAGATGATGATGTACCGGGCCCTCGACCGGGAGCGCGACGTCAAGCTGAACCTGTGGGATGACACGGCGACGCCCACGACCGGGATCGGCTTCAACCTGTCTCCGGCCCCTGGCGTGTCGGCCTTCTCGTTCTCCGGCGCGTGGGCACGGCCGGGGAACTCCGTCGACCAGCGGCTCAAGATGTCGACCTGGATCGAGCTGTTCGAGCAGCGCGGTGGCCGGGTGATCTACCACTCCGTGATGACCTCCGACCTGGTGGGCCTCGCGCCGATGTACGACCTGACGGTCATCGCCGCGGGCAAGGGCGAGATCGTGGAGCTGTTCGACACCGACACGCGGAAGACGCACTACACGAGGCCTGCGCGGCACCTGGCGGCGATCTACCTGAACGGGATCGCCATACCGGAGGGCGTGCCGCACCCGAGGATGCGGGTGAACTTGCGGCCGGGGGGCGGCGAGTTCTTCTTCATGCCCGCCTACAGCTTCACCGGTCCCTGCGACGTTGTCCTCGTGGAGGCCGTACCCGGCGGCCCGTTCGACATCTTCACCGACCGCCCGTCCCCCGACGAGCACCTGCGCAGGCTCAAGGCCATGCTGCTCGAGCATTTCCCGTGGGAGGGCGAACTCTACAGGAACGCCGAGCCGACCGACGCCCGCGCTTCCCTGGTCGGCGCGTTCCCCATGACCATCCGCCATCCCTATGCCGAGGTCGCCCCTGGCAGCTACGTCACCGGCATCGGGGACGTGGTCGTGGTCAACGACCCGATCAGCGGCCAGGGCGCCAACAACGCCGCGCACGCGGCCGGCATGTACCTCAAGGCCATCCTCGACCGCGGCGACGCGCCGTTCACCCCGGAGTGGATGCAGCAGACCTTCGACGCGTACTGGGCGCACGCGCAGGACTCCGTCATGCTCACCGAGATGATGCTTGAGCCGCTCCCGGTGCACGCGCAGCAGGTCCTCGGCGCCGCCTCGCAGTTCCAGGAAATCGCCGACAAGTTCGCCGAGGTCTTCCCGAACCCCGCCACGATCCACGACTTCCTCGTCGACCCCGCCAAGGCAGCCGCCTACGTGGAATCGGTGGCCGCCGCCCGCTAAGCTCGCCCGCAATGGATCATTCGACGATTCGCGCCTGACCAGGCATCCGATGACCAAGGAGCGCGCCAGTGGCCGAGGTAGTGCTGTTCCACCACGTGCAAGGGCTCACCGAAGGAGTCCGGGCGTTCGCCGGGGAACTGGGCAAGGGCGGGCACACGGTCCACACGCCCGACCTGTTCGACGGCGAGCGTCCCGCGACCATTGACGACGGCCTCGCGCTCGTGCAGCGCATCGGCGACGAAGAGCTGGACAGGCGCACGAACGCGGCGCTCGCCGGCCTGCCGCCCGGCCTGGTCTACGGTGGCTTCTCCTTCGGCGGCGCCACTGCCCAGGGCCTCGCGCAGACTACGCCAGGCGCGCGCGGCGCGCTCCTGTACGAGGCGTGCGTGTCGCTCACGGAAGACTGGTCATTCGGCCCCTGGCCGGACGAGCTCGCCGTGCAGATCCACGGCATGGACCACGACCCGTTCTTCGCGGACGAGGGCGACCTCGAGGCCGCAGGCGAACTCGTCGCGATCGTCGGCCCGCGGCTCGCGGAGCTGTTCACCTACCCGGGTGACAGCCACCTGTTCACCGACAGCTCGCTGCCAAGCTACGACCCGGGCGCGACCGCCCTCGTCATCCGCCGCTCGCTCGAGTTCCTCGACAAGCTCGGCTAGCCGCGCCCCGGCGTGCGCCGCGGCCGGCCGGGTTCGCGCGGGAGCGGGGGAGGGCCTAGGTTCTGCAGTATGAGCAAAACCGGCGAGTTCAAGCGCGACACCACCTACCTGGACGGCCGGATCACGGCCGACGGCAGGGACGGCTGGCCCCTTGAGCCCGGCCGGTACCGGCTGGCAGTGGCCCGCGGCTGCCCGTGGGCCAACCGGAGCATGATCGTCCGCCGCCTGCTTGGCCTGGAAGACGCGCTTTCCATGGGCATCTGCGGCCCGACGCACGACTGGCGGTCCTGGACCTTCGACCTTGACCAGGGGGAGAAGGACCCGGTGCTCGGCATCCACTGGCTCCGCGAGGCCTACGAGAAGGCGGTGCCCGGCTACGACCGCGGCGTCACCGTTCCCGCGATCGTGGACATCCCGAGCGGGAAGGTCGTCACTTCCGACTTCCGCGCAATCCCGCGCGACATGGAAACCGAGTGGACGGCGTACCACCGCGACGGCGCGCCCGACCTGTATCCCGCTGAGCTCGCCGAAGAAATCGAGGAGGTAAGCGAGCCCGTCTACCGTGACGTGAACAACGGCGTCTACCGCTGCGGGTTCGCCACCACGCAGGAGGCGTACCACGAGGCCTACCGCGCGCTGTTCGCCAGGCTCGACTGGCTGGAGGAGCGCCTCGCGACCCGCCGCTACCTGGTCGGTGACACGATCACCGAGGCGGACGTCCGGCTCTGGCCGACCCTGGCCAGGTTCGACGCGGTCTACCACGGCCACTTCAAGTGCAACAGGAACAAGCTGACCGAGATGCCCACCCTGTGGGCCTACGCCCGCGACCTGTTCCAGACCCCCGGCTTCGGCGACACGATCGACTTCGTCCAGACCAAGCAGCACTATTACCTGGTACACAAGAACCTCAACCCGTCCGGCATCGTCCCTGACGGCCCGGACCTGTCCGGCTGGCTGACCAGGCACCACAGGGAAGAGCTAGGCGGTCGCCCGTTCGGCGACGGCACCCCGCCCGGCCCGGTCAGGGAACTCGAGCGGGTCCCCGCCAGTCGCACCGCGCACTAGCGCGGGAGTTCCTCTCGCGCAGGTCAACGCCCCGAGCTACCCGTTACGCCGGCCTCGCGCTCTCGCTGCTGCGCGGCGAGGATGGGTTCGAGTACCGCGCGCCAGTCGGTCCACGAGGACAGCCGGGGTCCCGGCTCACCGCGGTTATACGGTGCGTCAAAGAGCACGTGCGTCCACGGCGGTATGGCCGCCCCGGTAATCCTGGGCCGGTCGTCGATGAGCACGCACGGCTGCAGCCGGTCGCCGACCAGGGTCTTGTCGGGGGTCAGGATGGTCCGGCGGAGCCAGGACCGGCCTAGGTGCTGCTCAATCCAGGCCAGCTTCTCCTGGACAGACCAGCGTGAGCTGGCCATCGGCGCGGTGCACAAGAACACGTCATGGCCAACCTTGAGCATTTCCTCCAGCGCCGCTGGTCCCCCCGTGATCACTGGCAGGCCGCGGTAAAACCCCTCATCGCGAACGATCTGGTTGATCGAGTTGGCCCACTCCGCCGGGTACTGCTCGCGTACGTAGAACCCCCGCCGGTCGGTGAGCTCGATGAACGGCGCGCGCGGGTGCCTGGCGCGGAACGCGTCAAGCACCCCCTGCTCGAAGTCGGCAAGGACTCCGTCCTGGTCAACGAGCACAACGCCCAACGCGCACTCTCCCCTTCTCGGCGTACAACGGATCGTAACCGGCGGGTGGCCGTTGGCTCTCAGCTCGCGGCGACGTCGGGTGCGGCCCACTGGGCGAGGGCCGCGCGAATGCGCAGGGTTTCCGGATGGGCCGGACCGCAGACCCGCTCGCTCACCGGGAGCAGCGCGGCGAGCTGGTCGAATGCCGCGGCCGGGTCGCCTGCTTCTCCGGTGAAGCGGGCGAGGTCGCACCGGGCGCTGAGAGTGTGCGGGTGCTCTGGGCCCGAGATCCGCTCGCAGCTTGGCAGCAGCGCGGCGAGCTGGTCGCGTGCGGCGGCCGGGTCGCCCGGCCGCTCCGGTGAAGCCGGCCAGCGTAGAGCGGAGGCGGCAGGTGTCTGGGTGGTCAGGACCCGATACCCGCTCGCGGACGGGGAGCAGCGCGGCGAGCTGGTCGCGGGCCGCGGCCGGGTCGACGACCTCTCCGGTGTACTTAGCTAGCCTGGTGCGGACGCTGAGGGTGTGCGGGTGCTCTGGGCCAGAGATCCCTTCGCGGACGGGGAGCAGCGCGGCGAGCTGGTCGCGTGCCCCGGCCACGTCGCCCGCGTCCCCGGTCCACCGGGCGAGCTCGTACCGCACGGTGAGGCTGTGCGGGTGGCTCGGGCCGAGGGCCTCTTCGCAGTCGGGCAGCAGCGCGCCGAGCTGGTCGCGGGCGGCGGTCGCGTTGCCTGCCTGCCCGGTGCGGCGGGCGAGCTGATGCCTGATGATCAGGGTCTGCAGGTGCGCCGGGCCAGAGACCTCCTCGCGGAGGGGTAGCAGCGCGGCGAGCTGGTCGCGGGCGGCGGCCGGGTCACCGGCCTGCCCGGTGCGGCGGGCGAGCTGGTGCCTGACGGTGAGGGTTTGCGGGTGGTCGGCGCCGAGAACCCGCTCGCAAACAGGCAGCAGCACGGTGAACTGGTCGCGCGCCGCGGCCGGGTCACCCGCCTCCGCGGTGAAGCGGGCGAGGTCAGCGCGGGCGCTCAGGGTGCGCGGGTCCTCGGGGCCGTAGCGCCTTTCGCGTGCCCGCATGATGTCCAGCTGAAGGTCGCGGGCGGCGGCGTAGCTGCCGCTCTCGCTCAGGTAGTTCGCTATCCGCGTCATGCCGTCGCTGTCATAGGCGAGCGCGACCTGGGCGTGCGGCAGCAGCATGGCGCAGGTCGGCCACGCTTGCGGCTGGTCGGTGTCGGCGGGGATGGCGGCCTCGATCACGGCGGCGGCGGCCTCCCGCCATGCCGCCTGCAGGTCGTCAGGCAGCTGCGCAAGCGTGATCGCCTGCACCAGTCGGTGGATAGAGATGAGCCCCTTGTTCGGCTCACTGATGAGCGAGTAGCTGCGCAGTCCGGCAACCGCCTCGTCGCGGACAAGCGCGTCGTCGAGCAGCGGGGTGAGCAGTGGCGCCACCTGCGCCCCGAATGCCGCGGACAGTCCGGGGCGTTGCCGCAGCAGCAGGTGCAACGGCATGTTCTCAGCGGCGCAGCACGCCGCTAGCCGCAGCAGTCCGGCCGCCGGGCTGGACTGGCCCAGTTCGGCGTAGGCCAGTGCCCAGGTGGTCGCGACCCGCTTGTCATACCCGGCTGGATCACCGCGGCCGAGGAGCTCGGCCCGCCTGTCGCGGAACAGCTCCAGGTACTCGCCGATGCCGCGACCGGAGGCGAGCATGTAGGCGGAGGCCTGCTCCAGGGCGAGCGGCAGCCCGCCGAGCTCACGGGCCAGCTCGTCGGCCGCGGGCTCCTCCAGCTGGCCGGCGCCGGTCCGTGACATCAGGAACCACGCGGCGGCGGGCTGCTCAAGTACCGGGACCTCCAAGGCCATCCGCCCTGGCCAGTGCGGGTTCCGGCTGGTGATCAGCACACGGCCGCCGCCTGCGGGCGGCAGCATCCGCTGCACCGCGGCCGGCCCGGCCGCGTTGTCGAAGACAAGCAGCCAGTCCGATCGCCTGGCCAGGGCGGCGTGTACCAGCGCCACCGGGTCGCCGCCTGAGGCGGCGACCCGCCCGCCCAGCTGCAGCGCCAGCTCGCTGAACCCGGCCGCGAGCGCGGCAGGCTCCTCGGCCGCGAACTGCCACACCACCCCGCACCCGGGCAGGTGGCGGTGCGCGTACTCAAGCGCCACGCTGGTCTTGCCCGCACCGCCGAGACCGCACAGCGCCATGACCGCCGGCGCCGATTCCTGACGGCGCGCCAGGCGCGCGTCAAGCTCCGCCATCAGCGCGTCCCGCCCCGCAAGGAACGTGGGTCGCGGCGCCACCCGCACAGCCACGTCCCTGGTCACGCCCCCGCCCAGGTCCGCCGGTGCCTGCCGGAGTTTCGTCAGGGCCTGGAACAGGAGCATTTCCAGCCGGTCAGGCGACCCCACCCGCAAGGCGGTCACTCCCGCCTGCAGGAGCACCGTACGGAAGGCCTGCTGGCGGTCCCCGCTGACCGGGTCGGACAGGTACCGCTGCGGCAACGGCAGGACGGCGTCCTCGTCGAGCAGGAAAATAAGGCGCGGCAGGCCCAGCTCCGTCGCGACCTGGAACTCCATCTCGGTGTAGGACAGCGTCGGCTCGTCTTCGACCAGCGAGCCGTACAGGAAGCCGATGATGCCAACGTAGACGTCGGCGCGGCCCATCTCCTGGCGGCAGTAGTCGGCAGGCTTGTCCTCCCTGGCGGTGAAGTACTCCATGTCGAGGACCGTGCCGCCGACGCGGGTCACTGCCTGCTCGGCCGCCGCGACGAACGCCCGGTCGGGTGGGTACCGCCGCAGCTCGGAGGTATGGCTCAAGAACACCCGAAGTGACCCGTCCACGCCGTTCACGCTACCTTGCCCTCATTGGCAATATCGGCTATGTGCCGTTACCAGAGCCTCGTATCCGAGCACGGGACAGGATTATCCCGAACGGGTCCGTGGTTCCCGCCCGCGTGTCCCATGGCTCCCTCGGAGCGGCCACGGTGCCGGGACTAGGCTCGTTCGCATGGCGAATTCACTAGGCCGAATCTGTGTTACGGGCGCGACCGGCAAGGCGGGCCTGGCGACCGTCCTGCACCTGCGCGAGCACGGCCACGAGGTGGTGGCCACCGACATCGCGCTGAGCGGCGACGACGTGGCGGCGGGCGTCCTGGCAGCGGACCTCACCGACTACGGCCAGGCGACCGAAGTCCTGCGCGGTATCGACGCCGTGGTGCACCTGGCGAACATCCCGGCCCCTGGGCGGTCGACCCCGGCGGTCACCTTTCACGCCAATGTCGCGATGAACTTCAACATCTTCCACGCGGCCGCCGCCCTCGGCCTCTCCAAGGTGGTGTGGGCGTCAAGCGAGACCACGCTTGGCCTGCCGTTCGGCCACGGCCCCGAGCAGTCGCCAGGCGCCCCTGGCGAGCTCCGCTACGCCCCGGTCGACGAGGACCACTTCCCCTACCCGGCGACGACTTACGCCCTGTCCAAGGTGACCAGCGAGACGATCGCCGAGCAGATCTCCCGCTGGTCCGGCATCCCGTTCGTCGGACTGCGCATCTCCAACATCATGGAGCCCCACGATTACCGGCGCTTCCCCTCCTACTGGCCCGACCCCCACTCCCGGAAGTGGAACCTATGGGGCTACGTCGACGTCCGCGACGTCGCCGCCGCCTGCCGCCTCGGCCTGGAGGCCGACGTCACCGGCAGCCAGAACGTCATCATCGCCGCGGCCGACACGGTCATGAACCGCCCGTCCCGCGACATCCTCGCCGAGGTTTTCCCCGACGTCCCCCTGACCCGCGAGATCGCCGAATTCGGCTCGCTGCTGGCCACCGACCGCGCCAAGCAGGTGATCGGCTACGAGCCAGGCCACTCCTGGCGCGACGAAATCCAAGTTCGGTAAGCACTCAAGTAACGTCCAGGTATCCGGGAATGTCGGGCGCTGGCGCGCCGCGACATTCCCGGATATTTCAGCATTTCGAACAGGAGCGGGCCGTGCTGAAGCTTGACCTCGAGGCCGCGAAGGACGCGACGATCCCCGACGTCCTTCCTGCGGCGGGCGAGCCGTTCCGCGTCCTGTTCGTCGGGATCAACCCCGGCCTGTACTCGGCGGCCACGGGCTGGCACTTCGCCAGGCCGGGCAACCGGTTCTGGCCGGCGCTGCACGCCTCAGGCTTCACGCCGCGCCAGCTCAAGCCGTCCGAGCAGGAGGAGCTGACCGGTTACGGCCTCGGCATCACGAACATCGCCCCGCGTGCGACGGCCCAGGCCGCCGAGCTGACCGCCGCCGAACTCAGGGAGGGCGCGCCAGCGCCTCAGGGCCCTGGTCGCCGCCCGCCGCCCGCGATGCGTAGCGATCCTCGGCGTCACGGCTTACCGCACCGCGTTCGCCCGCCCCAAGGCGCTCATCGGCCCCCAGCCCGGCCTCTTGGCCGCCGCCCGCCTGTGGATCCTGCCCAACCCCAGCGGCCTCAACGCCTCCTGGCAGCCCCCGCGCCTCGCCGCGGCCTTCCGCGAGCTAAAGGAGGCTGCCGGTGACTGAGATGGATCGTAAGGAGTGCCGAGGCCATCGGCAATGCCCTCCTGGAGGGGGCGTCCGCTATACCAGGCATTGCACGATATCCGGCCAGAAGATTAGTCAGGTAACTGCGCCCGTTCCGTCCGGATTGTCCGGGCGTCACCCCGCCCCGGCCCATGATCATGTGGATTCCGCATCGAATAAGCTGCGGAATCCACATGAAAGGGAAAATCACCCGCGATCGTGCCGCGCCCCGGGCGCTAGTCGGGCGTGGATGGCAGGATTGGTGGGATTTTTGTCATTGCTGCCATGAGCGGGACTCGCCAGACTGGGACGCGTGCGAACCGTACTCATCGTCTTGTTCGACAGCGTGCAGTCCCTGGACGTCACCGGCCCGCTTGAGGTCTTCGCCGGCGCCAGGGACCACCACGGCAAGCGGGCCTACCGGGTCCGCACCGCCAGCCTGGGCGGTGCCCAGGTCCGCACGACAAGCGGCCTGTGCGTCACCCCGGATGGCGACCTCCGCGACCAGGCCAGGGCCGACGCGCCCGACCTGCTGATCGTTCCTGGCGGCGCGGGCGCGCGCCGCAAGGACCAGGACCTCGTCGGCTGGATCCGCGCGAACGCACCGCACGCGAAGCGCGTCGCCTCCGTCTGCACCGGGGCGTTCCTGCTCGCCGAGGCCGGCCTGCTCGACGGCAGGCGCGCGACCACCCACTGGTCGCAGTGCGGGGCCCTGCGGGACCAGTACCCGGCGGTCGAGGTCGACCAGGACCCTATCTTCATCAAGGACGGGAACGTCGCCACCTCCGCCGGCGTCACCGCAGGCATCGACCTGGCGCTCGCCCTCGTCGAGGACGACCTCGGCCGGGACATGGCGCTCGCAATCGCCCGCCACCTCGTCGTGTTCCTGCGGCGCCCTGGCAACCAGTCCCAGTTCAGCGCCCAGCTCTCCGCCCAGGTGGCCGAGCGGGTGCCGCTGCGTGACGTGCAGCGCTGGATCGCTGAGCACCCGGCGAGCGACCTGTCCGTCGAGGCCCTCGCCGGAAAGGCCAGCCTGTCGCCGCGGCACTTCGCCCGTGCGTTCGCCGCCGAGGTCGGCATGCCGCCAGGCAGGTACGTCGAGCGGACCCGGCTGGAAGCAGCCCGCCGTCACCTCGAGGACAGCGCGGAAGGCATCGAGCAGACCGCCCGTGCCTGCGGTTACCGCACCACCGAGGCCATGCGCCGCGCGTTCGTCGAAGCCCTCGGCGTCAGCCCCGCCGAGTACCGCCGCCGGTTCCGTCCCATCTCAAAGGAGCATCATGCAGATCGTCATCGCGTTGTTTGACCGCTTCACCGCGCTCGACGCCGTCGGCCCGCACCAGGTCCTGCATCACCTGCCCGATGCCGAGGTAATCTTTGCCGCCGAACGGGTGCGTGCTGTCTCCGACGAGTCCCGCACTCTCACGCTGCAGGCGCAGGCGAGCTACGCCGACGTCCCGCGTCCCGACATCGTCGTCGTACCCGGCGGTCCTGGCGAGGCAGCCCAGAAGACCGCGGGGCCGCTCCAGGACTGGCTCATCGAGGCGGACAAGACGAGCACGTGGACGACCTCCGTGTGCACGGGGTCGCTCATCCTCGCGGGAGCGGGGCTGCTCAAGGACAGAAAGGCCACCACCTACTGGCTCGCCCACGAGGAACTGCGCCACCTCGGCGCGATCCCGCAGCCGGGGGAGCGCTACGTATTCGACGGCAAGTACGTCACCGCCGCGGGCGTCTCCGCCGGCATCGACATGGCGCTCGCCCTGGCGGGCCGCGTGGCGGGCGACGAGGTGGCCAAGCGCATCCAGCTCGGGATCGAGTACGATCCGCACCCGCCGTACCACTCAGGCTCGCCCGCCGCCGCCAAGCCGGAGATCGTCGAGTACTTCACCGCCAGGAGCCGCTTCGCGCACCGCGTCTAGCCGATAATTCACGCGATGCTGTTGGCGGTGCGGTCACTGAACCTCATCGATGCTGGTGAGCCCAGCGTTCGGCCATCCGCCGCCCGGATGGGATCTGAGATTGCGGGTCATACGCGGGGAAACGCCACATAGCCCGGCGGTTTGCCCGGTTTTGCCAGCATTTGACGGCAGGATCTACCGGCCGGTAACACGATTGCGTGACACCGGTGGCGATATCCGCCCTGTATGACCCGCGATCTTTTCCGGGGCCTCATCCCTGGCAAGCCGGGCGTGGCGGGAGGAGCCTCCGCCCGCTCTAGTCGGGCTCCGCGAACACGGCCAGGGCGACCTGGTAGCCGTCGAACGCGCGGGCCGCGCCCGCATAGGCCGAGAGGTGGATGAACAGCTCGACGATCTCTTCCTTGGTCACGCCGGAGTGCAGCGCGATGCGCAGCTGGCCGCGCAGCGGCTCGTGGGTGCCGAGCGTCGCGGCGATCGTGACGGAAATGAGTGCCCGGCTGCGGTCGTCGAGGCCTGGACGCGGCCACGACTGGCCGAAGGTGGCGACGGTGGCGAGCCGGCGAAAGTCCTCGCCAACCGTGGGCTCGCCTTCGGCGAGCGGCAGGACCAGGGGCTGGCCGAGCAGCCGCCCGGCCGTCGCAAGCGCCTGCTGGTAGTCCCCCTCGGCGTTCCCCGCGCTCGCCTCCGGGCGCCGGGCGCCCTTCGACTCGCGCTCTCTCGTCGGCGCACTCGCTGGCATCGCGTGCCTCCTTAGTCTCTGGGTTCTCTGTGGTGCGTGACCTTGTTACCCGCGCGCCGCCGCCAGCGGGTCGCGCTGCGCGGGCGTGGCGTCGTCGCGGTCGGTGGAGACGGTGAGGTCGTGCCACGCGGCATCGGACTCGGCCCGCGCCTTGGCCGCTGCCGTCGCGTAGGCGTACGCCTCGCTGCCAAGGATCAGCCGCAGCGGCGGCTCGGCCATCTCGGCGACCGCGAGAACGACCTGGGCCACCTTGGCCGGGTCGCCGAGGAAGTCGTCGCTGCTGTGCATCGCGGAGCTCGCGCCGACGGTCGGCCGGTACGGCTCGCTGACCGGCGGCACCCGCATGGATGACCCGGCCCAGTCGGTCCTCATGCCGCCGGGCTCAAGGACCGTGACCTTGATCCCGAGCGGGCCGACCTCCCCGGCCAGCACTTCTGAGAAGCCGCCGACCGCCCACTTGGCCGCCTGGTAGGCGGACAGGCCGGGGGTGGCGAGCCGCCCGCCGATGGAGGAGACCTGGATGATGTGGCCGCCGCCCTGGGCGCGCAGCACGGGCAGCGCCGCCTTGGTGACGTTCACGACGCCGAACAAGTTGGCGTCGACTTGCTCGCGGAAGTCCTCGAGCGAGATGTCCTCGACCGCCGCCAGGTTGGCGTATCCGGCGTTGTTGACCACGACGTCGATCCGGCCGAACGCCGCGGTGCCCGCGCTGACCGCGGCCACGGCGGCCGCCGGGTCGGTGACGTCGAGTTCGACGGGGAGGACCCGGTCGCCGTAGCGGTCCACCAGGTCGGCCAGGCTGGCGGGGTTGCGGGCGGTCGCGACGAGGTAGTGCCCGGCCGCGAGCGCGGCCTCGGCCACCTGGCGGCCGAGACCCCGGCTGCTCCCGGTGAGAAAGAAGACCTGCGGCATGACGTGCTCCCTTCGGATGGAACTTAACGAAACATCGGTTTGATAATAACACAACGGCGTTGCGATAGGTACACTGGACCTGTCATGAGCGCGGAAACGTACCAGCGGGCCAGGCGACCCGAGCAGAAACTTGAGCGCAGGGACGCCATCCTCGGCGCCGCCCGCGAGCTCGCGCTGCGCGACGGGGTCCGCGCCGTGAGCCTGGCCGACATCGCCGCGCGGGTCGGCATCCACAAGTCGGCGCTGCTGCGCTACTTCGAGACCCGCGAGCAGATCTTCCTCGAGCTGACGGCCCAGGCCTGGCGGGAGTGGACGGCGGCACTGCACGCCGAACTCGACGACGCGGCGCCCGGCTCGGCCGTCTCGGCTTCGGCTGCCCTGGTCGCCGACGTCTTCGCCAGGAGCTTCGGCGACCGGCCGCTCCTGTGCGACCTCATCGCGCACACGCCGCTCAACCTGGAGCGCAACGTGTCACCCGAGGCGGTGCGCCGCTACAAGCTCACGTCCCTCGCCTCGGTCGACGAGGCGGCCGCCATCGTGCGACGGGTGCTGCCAGAGCTGGCGCTGGCCGAGTGCGGTGAGTTCGTCGCCACGCTGGCATCGCTCGCCGGCGCGGTCTGGCAGATCGCCAATCCCGCGCCGGCCCTCGCCGAGCTCTACGCCCGCGATCCTGCCCTGGCCCGCGCCTGCGTCGACCTGGCCCCCCGGCTGCGCCGGACCGCGGAAATCCTGCTCGCGGGCCTGATCCCCAGCAGGACCGCCGGCCCGTGATGCGGGATACTTTCGGGCCCTCCCGTTCTCCCGGGGCCCAAAGTATCCCCGCTGATGGTCGTGCGATCCGATGATTACCACGGCTAATCATCTAAATTTGCCGATGATTAGCCGTAGGTGCTGCGAGCTGCCGCCGAGGGCGGTCACGGGCCGGCCGTCGAGACAGCGTCGCACGGGTTAGCGCGGGCTAGTGGTCCGGATCACACTACGTTTGCTCTCCCCGTGCAATCCAGGTTCGCACTTCGCCCCGTACCTGTATCGACAGCCATTAAGGCGAGTCGGAACTGACATGGATAGGCCGTGTCAGACGAGAGAAGGACATGATGAGGAACTCCAGGGTGAAGCGGATGTCGGCTCCGGCCAAGCTGGCCACCGGGGTAGGCGGCGCGGTTGGCGTGGCCCTGCTGGCGGCGGCGTGCTCAAGCGCGGGCAGCAGTAGCAGCACCCCGGCGGCGTCGAGCAGCACGCCGGCCAGCGCGTCGGCCCCGAGCAGCGCCCCGGCAAGCGGCGGGGCGAGCGCGTCGGGTGCCACGGTCATCAAGACCGCCTCGTCGTCGGCGGGCACGGTCCTGACCGACGGGTCGGGCCGCGCCGTGTACCTGTGGGTCAAGGACAGCGGTGGCATGTCCGCGTGCACGGGGGCGTGCGCGGGCGCCTGGCCGCCGGTGACGACCACCGGCGCGGCGACCGCGTCGGGTAGCGCGAAGGCTAGCGACCTGGGCACGATTACCCGGTCGGACGGCAGCAAGCAGGTGACCTACGACGGGCACCCGCTGTATTACTTCTCTGGCGACTCGGGCCCGGGGACGGCCACCGGGCAGGGCAGTGACGGGTTCGGGGCGAAGTGGTGGCTGGTCGCACCGACCGGCAGCGACGTCACCGCCTCGGTGAGCTCACTCACCGCGAGCAGCTCTACCGGGTCAGGCGGGTCCGCGCCTGCCGCGCCTGCCCCCGCGCCAAGCTCGCAGAGCGCCGGCGGCGGCTGGTCCTAACCCAATCGATATCTGACACCGCGATGACGACTTTCCTCGCCCGGATGATGGGCAGCGGTGCCGACCAGACCCGGCCCGAGGGGGGCGCCGCAGCAACTCCCCTCGGGCCGGCCAGGCCGATCGGCCAGTGGGCCTACGCCGGCGTGGCGGTCGCGTCGCTCGGCGGGCCGCTGGCCCTGGCGGCGCTGTACGCGCCGTCCATCGCCAGCGGCGCGTCCTCCTCGGCGGGACTCGCGATGGTCGCGGCGGCCGTCGTGTTCGGCTTCCCGCTGGCGATCTGGTTCGGGTACGCCAGGCACGTCAGCAGCGCCGGCGGCCTGTACTCGTTTACCGAGGCGGCCGCGGGCCGCCGGGTCGCCCTCGCCCAGGCGGGCCTGTGGGGGCTGAGCTACCTGCTCTACATCGTGTACACCACGGCGCAGATCGTCTACGACACGCTGCCCGCCGTGCTGCCAGGCGAGGTCAGGTACCAGACGCCGCTCGAGGTCGGCATCCCGGTCGTGCTCGCGGGCGTGATGATCGCGGGCCGCCGCGTCGCGCTGGTCGTCCTCGGGCTGCTCGCGGCCGGGCAGCTCGCCCTCGCGGCGGCGCTGTCCGGCGTGACGCTGGCGAACGTGACAACGCCGGCCGGGAGTTTCGGCGCGTCCGCGCCTGCCGGGTCGCTTGCCATCGCGAGCGGGCAGACCGCGCTGCTTTACATCTGCGGCAGCCTGCCGTTCTTCCTCGGCGGCGAGCTAGGCGCTAACCTGGGCCACGCGTTCCGCATCACGCGGCGCGGCCTGCTCGGCGCTTACGTCGCGACGGTCGTCGTCATCATCGCCGCCGTCGCGCCGCTGGCCGCCGACCCGGCGCTGGCCCAGGGGGCGATCCCGGGGATGGCGGTGGCGGAGCGCTTCGTCGGGCACGGCTTCGCCGTCACCGTCGGCATCGGCGTGGCGGTCAGCGTGGCCGGGGTCATCCTGGTGGAGTACCTGGCGCTGAGCCGGCTGACGACCGCGGTGACCGCGTGGCCGCTGCGCCGGGTCATCATCGGCATCGGCGTCATCATGGTCGCCACCGGGCCGGTGCTGCTCATCAATCCGCAACGGATCTACGACACGCTGATCACGCCCTCGCTGTTCGCGCTGTGGCTCAGCCAGCTCGTCACCTTCGCCGTCTACCCGAGGTTCGTCGCCAAGCGGGGCGGCCGGGTACTGCCTGCCCTGGTACTGACGGCGGGGGCGTCCGCCCTGGCCATTTACGGCCTGTGGACGACAATCCAGACCTCATCTATCGGATCTAGCTAAAGCGCCCTAGGAGGCGTCATGTTTAACCGCGAGAGCGTTATCAGGTTCCTGCTCCGCAGACCGAGCGCGCTGCAGTCGCGGATCGCCCGCTGGACGGTCCTCGCGCTGACCGGGACCGGCGCGGGCTTCCTCGTCTGGTCCGCCGTGATTCACCTGATGCTGTGGTCGGACGGCTACAAGGACATCAGCGTCATCGGGCCGCTCTTCCTGGTCCAGGCCATCGCCTGCATCGTCCTCGCGGTCGCCATCGTGGCCTTCCGGTGGCTGGCGCTGATCGTGGCCGGCGCCGTGGCCGGCGTCGCGACCGCGGTCGGCCTGCTGCTCACCGCGAGCGTCGGGCTGTTCGGGTACGTCGAGAGCCTGACCGTCCCGTACGCGGCGCTCTCGCTCGCCGTCGAGTTCACCGCCGCCTTCGTCCTGCTGGTCGCCGCGTGCGTGCTCGCGCTCGCCGAGTCGGCCAGGGCGGCGGGCAGGCCCGCACCGGTGCCGTCAAGGACCTGAGGCGCGCACAATGGGATCTGTGGGAGCCTCAGGAGAACGGCAGTCCGATGAAGTGCTGCTCGCTGGCCTTGGCGCGGGCGATGCCGAGCTCGCCGTCGCTTTCGTGCGCCGGTTCCAGCGGATCGTCTTCGGCGTGGCGCTCGCCGTCATTGGCGACCCGACCACCGCCGAGGACGTCGCGCAGCACGCCTTCGAGCAAGCGTGGCGGCACGCGTCGGTCTATGACTCAAGACGCGGGTCCGTCCGGGCATGGCTATCGACGATCACCCACAACCTGGCGATCGACGTCGTCCGTGCCAGGTCGGCGCTGCCGATGGACCCGAACGACCTGCCGGTGCTGCTTGCCTCCATGACCGAAAGCCCGGAGCGGGTGGCGGTCGCCAACGACAGCGCGGAGGGGCTGCGGCGCGCCCTCGCCCGGCTGCCCTCATCTCAGGCACGGGCGGTGGCGATGTCCGGGATCTACGGCATGACAGCACGGCAGGTCGCCGATACCGAGGGGATTCCCCTCGGTACGGCGAAGACGCGGATAAGAGACGGCATGCAGAAACTGCGGGCCGCCTTCCTCCCTGAGGAGGCAGGCGATGAGTGAGCTGAACGACATGACATGCGCAGAACTGGCAGACGTGGCCGCCGAACTGGCGCTCGGCGTCCTCACCGGGCGCGAGCGCGCGATGGCGATCGCGCACCTGGACCGCTGCGACGAGTGCCGTGAGCACGTGCGGCAGCTGATGGCGACCGGCGAGCAGCTGCTTGAGCTGCTGCCGCCCGCCGAGCCGCCGGCCGGGTTCGAGACCAGGGTGCTTGAGCGGCTCGGGCTGCCCGCGCCGGCCGAGGCCGAGGGAAAGGAAGAGTACAACTATCCCCGGCTGATCTCCGAGCGCGGCGACAATCCAGGGCATCGCGGTGCGGCCAGGGGCGGGACGCGGCCCCGTGCTGACCGGCCCCGTGCTGACCGGCCCCGTGCCGGCCGGCCAAGCGCGCCGCCGGCCGGGCCTGGCGGGACGAGGCGGCCAGGGCGGATGCGCCGGGTGCTTGCGACCGTCGCCGTCGGACTCGCCGTCATCGTGGCGGGCCTCGGCGGCTGGCGCATCGGCGCGGGCACCGCGCCCGCGGCCAGCTCGGCCGCGGGGCCGCTGAAGTCCGCGGACCTGCTCTCGGCCACGCACCAGGAAGTCGGTGAAATCTACGTCTACTCGGGCGAGTCCAGATGGCTGTACATGTCCGTACACATGGGGTCAGGCAACGAAGCCGTGACGTGCCAGGTCGTGGCCAAGGACGGGCAGGTGAGCAAGATCGGGTCGTTCCAGCTGGCCGACGGCTACGGCTCGTGGGGCAGCCCGGACCCGGGGAACCTCGGGCCGCTGAGCGGCGCCACGGATCGTCTCCGCCGACGGGACCGTGCTGGCCACCGCGACGTTCCAGTGACCGGCCGTCGCGGCTACGGCGCCGCGAAGACGCCCGAGCGGGACGCGAGGTCGTAGCGGTAGACCTCGCGCCCGCCGATGTAGGCGGCCTCGACCCGGGACATGACGTCGAGCGGGTCGCCTGACCAGATGGTCACGTCCGCGTCCTTGCCGGGGACGAGCGAGCCGATCCGGTCGGCCACCCGCATGATCCTGGCCGGGGTGATGGTGACCGCGCGCAGCGCGGTGTCCCTGTCGAGGCCCTCCCTGACCGCGAGCGCCGCCTGGAGGATCAGCAGGTGGACAGGGACCACCGGGTGGTCGGTCGCGATCGCGACCGTGACGCCCGCCGCCGCGAGCAGCCCGGGGTTGGCCATCGTCCTGTTCCGCAGCTCGACCTTGGACCTGGCGGTGATCAGCGGGCCGGTCACCACCGGCACCCCGGCCGCGGCGATCTTGTCCGCGATCAGGTACCCCTCGGTTCCGTGGTCGAGCACCAGGTCATAGCCGAATTCCTCCGCGAGCCGCAGCGCCGTCGCGATGTCGTCCGCGCGGTGGCAGTGCTGGCGCCAGGGGATCTCACGACGCAGCACGCCGCCGAGCGCCTCGAGTTTCAGGTCACGGGAGTGAGTAAGCCGAAGTCGTTCTGATGACTCTTCTTCCGCTTCGTCCGCTTTTTCTTTTTCCAGGTAATTGAGCGCGTCGACGAGCGCGGTGCGGATCGCGGCCGCGGTGCCGAGGCGGCTCGACGGGTTGACGCGGCGCTCGCCGAGTACCCGCTTGGGGTTCTCGCCGAGCGCGGACTTCATTCCGGCGGGGGAGCGGAGCACCATGTCGTCCACCGTGCGGCCCCAGCAGTGGACCGCCACCGTCTGGCCGCCGATGGGGTTGCCTGAGCCCGGGGTGATCCCCGCGGTCAGCACGCCGCCTGCGATCGCGTCGCGGAACCCCTCGTCTGCCGGGTTGATCGCGTCGAGCACCCGGACGTGGGGCTGGATCGGGCCGGTGAGCTCGTTCGTGTCGTGCCCGGCCCAGCCCTCGCCCTCCTCGCGCGCGCCCAGGTGGGTATGCGCGTCGACGAGGCCGGGCAGTACCCACCGGCCCGCCGCGTCGACGACGTCGGCACCGGGCGGCGGCTCGAGGCCGGGGCCGCCGACGGCCGCGATTCTCCCGTCGACGACCAGGACCGTCCCGCCGTCGATCGGGTCGCCCTCGATGGGCACGACGCGCCCGCCCGTGATCGCGATGCTTCGAGTCCCGGCCACGCCACCGCCCTCTCGCTCCGCGAATTCGGTCGCGTCTATCCTTTCACCACTGCCTTCCACCACGGGCCTTCCACCACGGGCGATCCCGCGCGTCTCACCGCGCGCCGATGACGGCGCGGGCCTTCGCGGTATGCACCGCCTCCTTCAGCGCGGCCAGGTCGAAGGCGCCGTAGTAGCGGTTGCCGTTGATGAAGAACGTCGGCGTGCCAGACACGGTGGCCAGGTCCGCCGAGTCGACGTCCTCGGCGACCCGGTAGGCGCCGGCGTGCTTGCGCAGGTCGGCGGCGAACTTGTCCGAGTCGAGGCCGATGCTGGCCGCGTAGCCGACGAGGTCCCTGGTGGTCAGCGCGCCCTGGTGGTCCATCAGCATGTCGTGCATCTCCCAGAACGCGCCCTGCACGGCCGCGGCCTCCGCGGCCTCGGCGGCGAGCTGCGCGTGCGGGTGAACCTCGGTGAGCGGCAGGTGCCTGAAGACGAACCGCAGCTCGCCGAACTCGCGGATCAGGCCGCGGACCGCCGGCTCGGCCTGACCGCAGTACGGGCACTCGAAGTCGCCGTACTCGACGAGGGTGACGAGGGCGTCCTTCTTCGGGCCGCGGATGTGGTCGCGCTCCGGGTCGACGGGCACCGCCAGGTCGGTGACCGTCGACGCGGTGCCGAGCAGTGCCCGCAGCCTGGTCCGCGGCGAGAGCCGGTCCAGGCCGCGGAACACCAGCCAGGTGAGCAGCGTGGCGCAGATCGCGCCGGACAGGATGCCGAGCTTGGCCTCGGCGAGCTGGGTGCCGGTGAAGGCAAGCGAGGAGATCAGCAGTGCCACCGTGAACCCGATGCCGGCGACCGCGCCGACGCCGAGGACCGCGCCCCAGCCGACCGGCGGCGTCAGCCGCCGCCTGGTGACCTTGCTGACCAGCCAGGCCATGCCCGCCGTGCCGACCGGCTTGCCGACGATGTAGCCGATCATGATGCCGAGCGTGGCGGGGGAGGTGTACGCGTGCGCGAGGAACGACCCGCTGATCTTGATGTCCGCGTTGGCCAGCGCGAACAGCGGGACGATCACGTAGCTCGTCCACCCGTGGTAACGCTCCTGCAGCCGCTCGTTCGGCGAGATCGCGCGCCGGGCCACCTCGCGGGCCTCGGCGGCCAGCCGCGCGGTGGGCTGCTCGCGGAACAGCCGGAACGCGTCGGTGGCCTGCTGCAGGTCCTCCCGCGCGGCCGGGTAGGCGCAGGTCAGCAGGCCGATGACCAGCCCCGCGACGATCGGGTCGACGCCTGACTCCCAGAACGCCACCCAGGCGGCGACCCCGATCAGCAGGTAGACCGGGGCGTTGCGGAAGCCGCGCCTGGTCAGGACGCCGTCGGCCGCGAGCAGCGCGGCGCCGATGAGCAGCGGGAGCCAGCGCACGTGGCTGCTGTAGAAGACGGCGATGACCGCGAGGCCGGCCAGGTCGTCGACGACCGAGAAGGTCAGCAGGTAGGTGCGCACCCGGTCGGGCAGCCTGCTGCCGCCGGCCAGGGCGAGCGCGCCGAGCGCGAACGCGGTGTCGGTGGACATCGCGGCGCCCCAGCCGTGCGCGGTCGGCCGCCCGGCGTTGAAAGCGAAGTAGATCGCGATCGGGACGAGCATGCCGCCGAGCCCGGCGAGGAACGGCAGCGCCACCCGGCTGCGCACCCGCAGCTCGCCCATGTCCCACTCGCGGCGCGCCTCGAGCCCGACGACGAGGAAGAACAGCGCCATCAGCCCCGAGTTCACGAACTCGCGCAGGTCCATCGTGATCCCGTGGCCGCCGACGCCGGCGGTCAGCCTGGTCCCCCAGAACCCCTCGTAGCTCCCCGACGCGACGTTGGACCAGATGAGCGCCGCGAGCGTCGCGCCGACGAGGATCGTGGCGGAGCCGGTCTCGGTACGCAGGAACTGCCGCAGCGGGGTCTTGCCGCTTGACGTCCAGGCCGTGGTTGCCTGACGGGCCACTGGCTGTTCCTTGGCGGCCTGCGCCTGGTCCGCCTGAGCGGGGATGGCCTGCTGGGGCTCGGTCATGCGTCTATTGTCCCTGAGGACAGATCCGCCGTGCGCCCCTGCCCGAGCCCCGCCGGCCGGGCGGTCAGCCGGCGGGATGGTGGTGCTTCACCTGCCGGGCAAGGCCGCCGAACCCGGTGTCCAACGTGACCTTCCTGGTGCAGCGCGTGCCGCCACCCGTCGCGATCTCGCAGGCGGACCTGCGTGCCTTGTGCGCGGCTATCTTCTTCGTCACGGCCGCACTCGGCTTGGCGGGCACCTTCTCCTTGACCACGACCGTGCAGGTGTAGATGTTCTTGTAGGGGTCGGCCTGCTTGAGCATCTTGAAGATCGCCGCGGACGGGCCGACGCCGCTCACCGTCAGCGGCGTGCCCGGCCTGGCGAGGTGGACCGGCGGCGGGCTGTCCACCCCGTGGCAGCTGACGATCGTCACGTACTTGCCGCCGTCGAGCTCGCTGGCGATCTCGGTCGGCAGGAAGCTCGTGAGCTTGGCCTGCTGCGCGGCCGTCTTCGCCTGCGCGGCCGTCTTCGCCTGCGTGGTGCCTGGGTGCGCGGTCGCGGACTTGGGGTGTGCGGCGGGATGAGCGGTCACGGATCGCGGAGCGGCCATGGCTGGCCCGCTAGTCGCGGCGGCCATCGTCGCAGCGGCGGCCGTGGCGAGCGTGGCGACCACGGCGGTGACTCGGTTCATTGTGTTTCCCCCGTTGGAAATGAGCCTGCGGGACGAAAGGTTCAATCGATGGAGCCGTGCATCACGATTATCGCGACTAGCGTACCGATTGCAGATGATTTTCAGAACGTTTCGCGTGCCCTTTCTCGCCTGGTCGCTCTTTCTTTTGCGGGTCCCAGGTCGCCGATACGACGATATTGTCCAGATAATGCCCGGTCTCGTAGTCGAATGATCCGCCGCATGTGATAAGCCACAGCATGTGCCTTTTCGTGCCGCCGAATACCTGGTTCACCGGGAAGCTCGGCTTGGGCATCTCGCGGACCGAGGTGACGTCGAAGCGCCGCCTGGTGCCGTCGGCGTCCACGTAGACCGGGTCGCCCGGGCGCAGCTCATAGAGGTGGTAGAACACCGCGGGCCCCGTGTAGGTGTCGACGTGCCCCACGATGACCGCGTTGCCCGCGCCGCCTGGCACGGCGGTGAAGTCGTACCACCCGGCGTCGCTCGCGGCCCTGTACAGGGGCGGGACCGGGAGCGACAGGCCGTCAGTGCCCGCCGTGCCGCCCGGGCCGCTGAGCGTCATGAGGTCGGCGGCCAGGCCGACGGACGGGGCCGAGACCGTCCACGGCCCGGCGGACCGCGGCGCCTTCCTGGCCCTGGGGCGCGTCCTTGGCCGCCTGGTGCCCGGTGGATTCCGCATGTCTCGCAGGAGCCGCTCATGCCGGATATCCCGTTTAGCGGCGACCCGCTGCGGATGTGACGAATGCGCGTAAATCGCGGCCCCGGCTGATGATTCGCCCGCTAGCGCCACGGAAACCGCCGCGATGATCGCAACCAGCCCGCCAGCGACTTGTCGCCCGACCTGCCTCGGCACAGTCGTCATCTCACCAAATTTCCTATTCCGGAAATCCCCGTTGCCCGGCGACATGAATTCCCAGAAAGTCGCCGATTAACCGCCGCGCGTCGTTAGCCGCACGTGCCCGCCTGGCCGCCGCCCCGGCGCGGCCGGCGGCGCCCGCCGACTGAGGGAGCGGACGAGCGGCGCATGACGCGGGAGGGGCGGGTCATGCCCGGATCGAGCGCGGGCAAGCCTAGGATCGCCCCATGGCGCATGATCAGCAGGCAGAGGACTCCCAGGCCGTTCAGCCAGACCCCCGCGTCGCGGGCGCGGCCGCCCACTGGGGCTACCGGTTCACGTCCAACGGCACCGACTACGGCGACTTCACCGCGACCCTGGCCAGGATCAGCCGCTGGGCGGACTGGTGCCGGGAGTGGGGAGTCACCGCGACGCACTATGAGCAGCTCGCCGAGTCCGCCGAGGACGCGGGACAGCAGCAGACCGCCGCGGGTGCCTGGCAGCGCGCCGCCCTGGCCTGGCACTGGGGCAAGTTCGTCTTCGTCGACGACCCGGTACAGCAGCGCGCCGCGCACGAGCGGAGCATCGCCTGCTTCTTCAGGGCCGCGCCGGCGCTCACCCCGCCGGCCGAACTGGTGCATGTCCCCTATGGCGACACGACCCTGCCCGCCTACCTCCGCGTACCCGCCGCGGCCGGCTTCGGCAACGCCCCGGTCGTGATCATGGCCCCCGGCCTCGACTCGACCAAGGAGGAGTTGCAGGCGACCGCCGAGTACTTCCTCGCCCGCGGGCTTGCCACCCTCGCCATCGACGGCCCCGGCCAGGGCGAGTCCGAGTACGAGCTGCCCATCGAGCCCGCCTACGAGAAGGTGGCCACCGCGGCGGTCGACTACCTGCAAGATCGCGCTGGCCTCGACCGGGAGCGAATCGGCCTGTTCGGCGTGAGCCTCGGCGGGTACTACGCCGCGCGTTCCGCGGCCTACGAGAAGCGCCTGCGGGCGGTCGTCGCCCTCGCCGGCCCGTACCGCTTCGACCTGGACTGGGACGAGCTCCCAGCGCAGACCAGGGCCACCTTCCAGGCCCGCTCCGGCGCGAAGTCAGAAGAAGAGGCCCGCGCCAAGGCCGCCAAGCTCACGCTCGAAGAGGCCGCCGCGCACATCGAGACCCCGTTGCTCATCGTCGGCGGCGGCCGCGACAGGATCGTCCCCGCCTATCACCAGGAGCGCCTGGCCAACGAGGTGAAGACGGCCGAGCTCGCCATCTACCCCGACGGCAGCCACGGCGTGACCAACCGCGCCTACGAGTCCCGCTCCCGGATGGCCGACTGGCTCGCCGCGCGCCTGACCTCCTAAATTCAAAATCGGGAGCATCCCGAACGACTTGGTGTTCCACCCTCACCGCCACCCATCTCTCAAGGTGCAGGAGCCCGCGATGCCCACGCACGAGGTCACCAACCAGCCGCCGCCGCTCGTCGGCTACGACGCGTCGGCCGACCCTGCGCTCCACGCCGCCCTCGACAGCCTTCCGCCCCGATGGCACCGGCGGCACCGCGGTCACCGGCGGGCGCCTTCAGGAGATCGGCCGCCTGGCGGGCGGCGAGCGCGCGCAAGAGCTGGGCAGGCTCGCCAACGAGAACCCGCCGAAGCTCCGCACGCACGACCGGTACGGCCACCGGATCGACGAGGTGGAGTTCCATCCCGCCTGGCACGACCTCATGGCGACGGCGATCGGACACGGCCTGCACGCGACACCGTGGCAGGACGGGCGTCCAGGGGCGCACCTGGACCGTGCCGCCAGGTTCTACCTCTGGGGCCAGGCCGAGGCCGGCCACCTCTGCCCGGTCTCGATGACCTACGCGATCGTCCCCGCGCTCCGCCACGCCCCCGACCTGGCGCAGCAGTACCAGCCGCTGCTGGCGGCCACCGAGTACGACCCGAGCAGGCGGCCGCCGGCCGCCAAGCGGGGCCTGACCGCCGGCATGTCCATGACGGAGAAGCAGGGTGGCTCGGACGTCCGCGCCAACACCACGACGGCGACGAGGACGACCGACGGCAGCTACCGCATCACCGGCCACAAGTGGTTCACGTCGGCCCCGATGTGCGACCTCTTCATGGTCCTGGCCAAGACGCCGGCCGGCCCGAGCTGCTTCTTGCTGCCCAAGATCCTGCCCGACGGCACCCGCAACGCGATGCACCTGCAGCGGCTCAAGGACAAGCTGGGCAATCGCTCGAACGCCTCCGCCGAGGTCGAGTACGACAACGCGACTGCCTGGCTCGTCGGCGAGGAGGGCCGGGGAGTCCGTACCATCCTCGACATGGTCAACGCGACCCGCCTTGACTGCGTGCTTGCCGCCGCGACCGGCCTGCGCCTTGGCGTCATCCACGCGGCCCACCACGCGAACCACCGTGCGGCATTCGGCAAGAAGCTCATCGACCAGCCCCTCATGGCGAACGTCCTCGCCGACCTTGCCATCGAGTCCGAGGCGGCCACCACGGTCGCCCTGCGGCTGGCCGCCGCGGCTGATCACGCGGCCAGCGGCGACGAAGGCGAGCAGGCCTTCAGGCGGCTCGCCCTGGCCGCCACCAAGTACCACGTCTGCAAGCTGGCGCCGGCGCACGCCGCCGAGGCGATGGAATGCCTGGGCGGCAACGGGTACGTCGAGGAGTCCGGCATGCCCCGCCTGTACCGCGAGGCGCCGCTCCAGTCGATCTGGGAGGGCTCGGGCAACGTCGCCGCACTCGACGCGCTGCGCGCGCTGACCCGCCAGCCCGAGTCCGCCGAGGCCTTCTTCGCCGAACTAGACCAGGCACGAGGCGCCGACGCGCGCTTGGACGACGCGATCGACAAGCTGAAGAAGGATGCGGCCGACCCTGCTGAGCAAGCCGCCCGCCGCCTGGCCGAGTCGATGGCCGTCACCCTCCAGGCGTCCCTGCTCATCCGGCACGGCCACCCGGCGGTCGCGGACGCCTTCGCCGCGACCCGCCTGGCCGCCGGCGGCGGCCGCGCCTACGGCACCCTGCCCCCTGGCACCCCGACCGAGGCCATAATCCCGAGGGCAACCCCGGCGACCGGGCCCAGCTAAAAGATCGTACGGAGTGCGGGAACCGCCGGATGTCAGCCCAGTCCCAGTGCCTCGGCCGCCGCCTGGGCGCAGACCCGGGACGCGCCGTAGGTGGCTAGGTAGGCCGTTCCCCGCGGCGGCGTCCACGCGGGCACGCCCATCTCGATGATGACCGCGTCGGGGCGCGCCGCGAGTACTTCGTCTACCAGGGAGAGCACGGTCCTGGCGTCCCGGACGGCAAGCACGAGGGGACGGCCCGCGGACGCCGCGAGGATGGACCCCGCCGCCGCCCCGTCGCCGGCGGCGGGGTCGACCCGCTTCACGGCCGCCCACGGCTCGAATCCCCAGGTGAACCGGCCGGCGGCGATGCTTTCCTCGGGCTCGACCTCGACGATCAGCGGATCGACGAGCGCCGAAGGAACCGGCCCAGAGCGCCGCAGCGCGCGCCGCGCGGCCACCAGCCCCACATCGTCCCCCGCGCTAGAAGGAACGTCACCTGAGGCGGAGGCGGCCGGCCAGGCGGCGAGTCGCGCCCGCAGGTCGGCGACCCGTGCCGCCGCCTCCTCGAGGCGGTCGCCGCGCAGCCGCTTCGACGTCACCGCGTCGGCGATGGCGGCCCGCACCGCGTGGTACATCGCCTCGTCGGTTTGCCGCCCGAGGCAGAGCAGGTCGACGCCGGCGATCACGGCGAGCACCGCGGCCTCGGGGATACCGAAGACGGCGCTCGCCGCCTTCATCTCGAGCGCGTCGCTGATCACTACGCCTGAGAAGCCGAGTTCACCGCGCAGCAGCCCGTTGACGGCGGCGGGCGACAGCGTCGCGGGCAGCGAGCCGGTCAGCTCTGGCACGAGCAGGTGCCCTGGCATGATCGCGAGCGACCCGGCGGCGATGGCGGCGACGAACGGCGGCAGGTCGCGAACGCGGATCTCCGCCATGGTGCCGGAAATCGTCGCGAGCGACAGGTGCGAGTCGTCGAGGGTGCTCCCGTGCCCGGGGAAGTGCTTCGCGCAGGCCGCGACACCGGCCGACTGCAGGCCCGCGGTGGCGGCGGCGACGTGCCTGGCCACCACCGACGTCTCGGAGCCGAACGACCGGGTGCCCACCACCGCGCTGCCGCTCAGGTCGAGCACGTCGGCGTCGGGCGCTAGGTTGGTGTTGATCCCGAGCCTGGCGAGGTCGGCGCCGATGGCGGCGTACACGGACCGGGTGAGCGAGACATCGTCCACCGCGCCGAGCGCGGCGTTCCCCGGGTACGGGGACCCGGACGTGTACGCGAGCCGGGTGACGTCGCCGCCTTCCTCGTCGATGGCGATGACCGGCTCGATCGGCGCGGCGGCCCGCAGGGCGGCGGTGAGCGCGGCCGTGTCGCCGACCACGTTCGCACCGAACAGGGTAACCCCGGCGAGTCCACGCGAGAGCGCCTCGAGCACCCAGGGCGGAGCCGTGGTCCCGGGGAACGGCGGGATGAGGATCGCGTCGGCGAGGGCGCCGAGTATCGGATCGATGGACGGTTCCAGTGGCTCGAGCGCCGTCATCCCTTCACCGCGCCTGCGACCAGGCCGCTCGCCAGCCGACGCTGGGTGACCAGGAAGAACGCGAGGACAGGGACGGTGAAGAGGGTGGAGGATGCCATGATCGCGCCCCAGTCGGTGGAATTCTGGCCGTAGAAGTACTCGACGTACAACGGCAGGGTGAACTTAGCGGTGTCGGTGCCGAGGAAGGTCAGCGCGAACACGAACTCGTTGTAAGCGAAGATGAACGCGAACACGCTGGTGGAGACCAGCCCGGGGGAGATGAGCGGCAGCAGGATGCGCCAGAAGCGCGTCCAGGCCCCGGCCCCGTCGATCGCCGCCGCTTCCTCGAGGTCCTTCGGCACGGTCGCCGCGAAGTTGCGCAGCATCCAGATCGTGACCGGCAGCGCGAAGGCGGTGTAGACGAGGATCAGGCCGACGAGGCTGTCGAGCAGGTTGAACTTGCGGAAGTCGATGAACAGCGAGACGACCAGCGCCTGCTGCGGCAGCAGTTGCACGATCAGCAGCACGATCAGGTAGGTAGTGCGGAACCTGAACTTGAACCGGCCGAGCGCGATCGCGGCGAGCAGTCCGATCAGCGACGACAGCGCGACCGCGACGAGCGTGATGAACAGGCTGTTCTTGAGGAAGTTCCAGTACGAGATCCCGATCACCGACCCGCTGAAGACCGCACGGAAGTTGGCCAGCGTCGGGTGCAGCGGCAGCGGGTGCGGCGTCAGCGAGTAGATCTCGGTCGGCGGGCTTGAACGCCGTAGAGATCATCCACAGCACGGGAAACAAGCGCGAACAGGGCCACCAGCAACCCCAGCAGGTTCAGCACGGCCCTGCGCGACGCGCGGTTGAACCGCCGGGCGCCGCGACCGGAGCGGCCGGGCACGGCGTTGCCACGCACGGCACTGTCACGCACGGCACCGGGGGACACGGGGACGGACGTCATGCGAATGCCCCTTGCTTGATCGCGGCCCGGACGTACCCGACCGTGACGATGAGCAGGATGATCGTGAGGACGAACGCGGCCGCCGAGGCGAGCCCGTAGTGCGGCGGCTGGGTAAACGCCTGCGAGTACTCGTAGAGGCCGAGGTTGTACTGGTCCCGGTTCCCGAGTTGCCCGTTGATGATGTACGCCTGGGTGAACATGCCGAAGTCCCAGATCGTCGACAGCAGCGCCAGCACCAGGAATATCGGCCGCAGCAGCGGGAACGTCACCTTCCAGAAGTCGCGCCACGGTCCCGCGCCGTCCACCCGCGCCGCCTCGTGCAGCTCGGACGGCAGCGTGCGCAGGCCGGCGAGCACGGTGACCGCGATGAACGGGAAGCCGGTCCAGACCAGCATCACGGTCAGCACGGCGTAGGCGGGCAGCGCGGCGTTGGTCCAGCTGAAGCCCGACCAGTGCGCGCCGCCGCCCAGCCACGACGGCACCTTCGTCAGGGCCCAGTCGACGACGCCGCCGTCCGGGCTGACGAGCCAGGCGAAGATCACGCTCGCGGACACCGCGGGCGTCGCCCAGGCGAGGATCGCGGAGACGGACACGAACGTGCGCATCTTCGGCCCGAGCCGTTCAAGCAGCAGGCCGACGAGCGTCCCGACGATCAGCGTCAGCGGCACCACGACCACCGCGAAGTACAGGCTGATCTTGAGCGACGTCCAGAACTCGGGGTCGTGCAGGATCTGGCTGTAGTTCGCGAACCCGATCCACTGAGCGGGCAGTACGCCGCTGATCTGCGACAGCCCGTAGTCCTGGAACGAGAACAGCCCGATTTGCGCGGCGGGCCACAAGATCAGCGCGGCGATGACCGCGGTCGCGGGCAGCAGCAGCAGGTAGGGGCCTAGTCCCCGCTTCCTGATCCAGATCCCGGCGCGCTGCCGGAACGGCAAGCTAGGAGCGGACGGTACCGAACGGCCGGTTGTGTTACGCGAGCCGTCAGGCTCGTGCCCTGGGGGGGTGAGCCGGCCGGGGAGGTGGTCCCCGGCCGGCTGTGCGAAGAGGTCACCATAGGAAGGTACGGCTAGCTGGTGCTGCCGGTGTTGAGGACGCTCTGCAGCTGGGTGTTGGCGGAGGCCACCGTGGAGGCGAACGGCGCCCCCTGCATCAGCTGCTTCAGCATCGTCGGGATGATGTTGAGCTTGCCGTTGTCGGCGGTGGGCCAGTTCTTGGCGTTGAACGGGGAGACCTGGCCGTTGAGTGCGGCCTTGGCGAAGCCTGCCATGAACGGGCCGCCGGTGCTTTCGCTCGCGGAGATCTGCGCGGAGTAAGGCGAGAAGAAGCCGGACAGCGCGGCGAAGCTGGTGGAGTTGGCCGGGTTGTCCATGACCGAGATCAGGTCCCAGGCCGCCGACGGGTTCGGGCTGGTCTTGAAGACCGCGAGGTCGGAGCCGCCCGAGAGGACCGGGGCCGGGTTCGGCCCGTTCTGGCTCGGGATCGGGAACGAGGAGATGTTGGCGGTGTCTACCGAGTTCTTCGGCAGCGTCGCCTTCGCCCACGGGCCGTCGACGTACATGTCGAGCTTGCCGAGGCCGAAGTCCTCGTTCGGCCCGCCGGAGGTCGCCCCGGGGTTGCCGAGCTCGGTTTCCCCCAGGTACTTGGCTGGGGAGACCTTGTCGGTGGTGTACAGGCCGACGTAGTACTTGATCGCCGCCTCGGTCTGCGGCGAGGTCAGGTCGGCGGTCCACTGGCTGCCGTTCTGGGTGGCGAGCTGGCCGCCGGCGCCCCAGACGAAGCTGGCGAACGCGTTGGTGTTGTTGGTGACCGCGTCGAAGCCATCGGTGCCGGGGTAGGCCTTCTGCAGCTTCGCCGCGTCGGCCGCCAGTTCCGCCCAGGTCGTGGGCGTGGTGGTGATGCCCGCCTTCGTGAACTGATCGGTGCGGTACCACACGGCGCGGACGCCGCCGAACCACGGCACGGCGTAGGTGGTGCCGCTCTGGGTGTCGTTGGCCAGCATGCCGGGGACGAGGCCCTTGGTGCCTGACCAGCTGCTCAGGTCGGTGGTGAGCGGGGCGAGGATGCCGCTCGCGGCCTCGGTGGGCGTGTCGGTGTTGCCGAGCTCGGTGATGTCGGGGATGTTCTTGCCGCTTGACAGCGCGGTGTTCCAGTCCTGCGTGCGGTTGGTCCAGGGCACCCACACGACCTTGACCTGGGTCTTGGCGTACTGCGGGAAGTCCTTGTGGAACTCCGCGACGACGCCGTTCATCCAGGTGACCTGGGACGGGACGGAGCCGCCCATCCGCCAGACGGTGAGCGTCGACGGGGCCGACGACGCGTTGCTGGTCGAGCCGGTCGTGCCGGCCGCGCTGCTGGAACTGCCGGAGCTGCAGCCGGCGATGGCCAGCGCCGCAGCCGCGGCGCCCGCGACCGCGCCGAGCGCGGCCGATCTCTTCCTGAGTCCCACTGCTGGCACTCCTTCTGCGAGAGTGAACATTAAGGTCAGACTTGGTCAGTGACCCTTGAGACAGAAACTAACTGGAAACTTTCCTATAAGATAGACCTGTTGCCAGAACTTAACAAAGGCCGTCGAGCTCATAGTCGGCCGTAACCGCGGGACCCCATCGGAGGGATCGCCATGCATGAACCGTCCTTTGGGGGGACGGACGGGGAGCCATTTCCCCGCACGGGCCAGGGCCTGCTCGCACTGTCACCGCGTCCCGACTGCGAAGCGGTCGGCCTGCCGGGGACTGCGCGATGACCGCACGCGGCCCCCAGGGTGGACCAGAAGGAAACGCGAGCGGGCCGGAGACGCGGCGCCAGAAGCCGGGGACGCCAAGCCTGCTCCGCGAGCTGAACGACCGCGCGGCGCTCGAGTTGCTCCTCGCCGAGGGGCCGCTCACGCGGGCCCAGCTGTCGGAGCGCACCGGAGTCTCCAAGGTCACCGTCTCCCAGATGCTCGCCAGGCTTGAGGACCGCGGCCTGGTCATGGTCGCCGGGGAACAGGCGGGCGGGCGCGGCCCGAACGCCGCGCTGTACTCGGTCGTCCCTTCAAGCGCTTACGTTGCTGGACTATATGTGGAGTTTGACCAGGTCAGTGCCGCCATTGCGGATGTCACCGGGCAGCGGATGGCCAACATCCACGTGGATCCCAACGGCACCGACGACCCGTTGGGGATGGTACGCGACGCGATGGGGCGGGCCTGCGAGAGCGCGGGAATCGACTTCTCCGACCTCGCCGCCGTGGTGATCGGCAGCCCCGGCGTCCTCGACCCAAGGACCGGCGCGCCCCGCCTCGCGGTGAACCTGCCGACCTGGCACGAGGGCGTGCCCGACGCGCTGCGCGAACTGCTGCACACCCCGGTGGTCATCGAGAACGACGTGAAGCTCGCCGCGATGGCCGAGCGGGCCTGCGGGGCCGCGGCCGGGCACGACGACTTCGCGTTCGTGTGGCTCGGCGTCGGCCTCGGCCTCGCCGCGGTCATCAACGGCCAGGTCAGGCGGGGCGTCGGCGGCGCGGCGGGTGAGATCGGCTGGATGCCCGTGCACGGTGCGCCGCTCCCGGCGGGGAACGAGCATCCGAGCAAGGCGGGACTGCAGGCCCTCGCCGGCGGTCACGCCGTCCAGGCCCTTGCCGCCGAGCACGGATTCGCCGGCGCCACGCCGGCCGACGCCATCACGGCCGCGCTCGCCGACCTGGCGGGCAACCCGCGCGGCAGCGGCGCGGCGTTCATCGACGACTTCGCGCACCGGGTCGCGATCGGCGTCGCGGCCGTCTGCGTCGTGCTCGACCCCGGCCTTGTCGTGCTCGGCGGGACGGTCGGACGGGCGGGCGGCGCGGAACTCGCCACCCGCGTGGCCGCCGAGGTGCCGCGGCTGTGCCTGGCAGGCCCGACGGTCATCCCCACGTCAGTACCCGACGAGCCCGTCCTGCTCGGCGCGATGCAGGCGGCACTCGCGCAGGCCCGCGCCGGGCTGCTCGGCTCGCTCGGCACGGTCTCCGACTAGCCCCGCTTGAGACACGAATGTGCCCCCGCTGCGGATCTGCTGGCAGCGGGGGCACATTCATCCCGGGGAAGGGCTTGGTGGCTACGCGGCCGGGCCGGTGCCGAGGGTAAGGGTCGCGGTGTGCGACTGGCCGGACGTGTCAGTCCAGGAGATGCTCACCTTGTCACCCGGGTGGTGGCCGACAAGGATCTTCGTGATGTCCGTGCCCGTGCTGACCGACTTGCCGTCGAGCGCGGTCACCACGTCGCCCTGGCCGATGCCCGCGTCGGCCGCCGGGGTACCAGTCTGTGCGCCCGCGATCGCCACGCCCTGCGTGGTCTGGAAGCCCTGGCCGGAGGAGTCGATCGACACGCCGAGGAACGCGGTCGCGCCGATGTGCACCGTCGACGACGCCTGGCCCGTATCGATCTGCTTGGCGATGGTCAGCGCGGTGTCGATCGGGATGGCGTACCCCTGCGTCGCGGAACCGTTCGAGTTAGACGAACCGGACGAGCCTGAGGAACCGGACGACCCGGAGGAACCCGAGCCGGAACCGAACCCGCCGTCCCCGCCGCCGAAGCTGCCGTTCCCGCCCCCGCCGAACTGGTAGTTGGTCGAGGCCGCGGTGTCCATCCCGATGACCTGCCCGTGCGAGTTGACCAGCGGCCCGCCTGAGTCGCCCGCCTGGATGTTCGCGTTGGTCTCGATCAGCCCGGTGAGCTGCTCGGAAGACCCAGATGACTCGTCGGAGGCGGTGATCGACTGGTTGAGCGCGGTGACCGCGCCTGCCGCGACCGAGGGGGTGCCGCCCACGCCGCCCGCGTTGCCGAGCGCGACTACGCTGTTCCCGACGCCGACCGTGGAGGAGTCCCCGGTCGTCGCGGTGGTCAGCCCGGATGCGCCGGAAAGCTGGAGCACCGCGATGTCATGCGACTCGTCATAGCCGACCACGGTCGCCTTGTAGGTCTTGCCGTTACCGATGTCGGTGACGCTGACCGAGGTCGCGCCGTTGATCACGTGGTTGTTGGTGAGGATCTCGCCGTTGGACGTCAGCACGATGCCAGTGCCAAGCGAGGTCGCCTGCTGATAGCCGAGGGTGGACTTCACGTCCACGAGGCCAGGGTCCACCCTGCTGGCGATCTGCGAGGTGGACAGCGCCGTCTGCGAGGTCGACGTCGCCGACCCGCCTGAGGTCGACCCGTGCGACAGCCCGACGGCCGCCCCGGCCCCCGCCCCGGCCGCGACGATCGCCGTCGCGGTCAGCCCGAGCATCGTCCGGCCACGGTGCCGCTTCGGCGGCTCCGGCGCCGGGTACTGTCCATACTGCCCGTACGGATACTGTGCGAATGGCTCGCTCATTGGTCCTGGCACCCCGAATCTGTTCGTGCCCTTGCTCCTAGCTACACAAGAAGAATCGCCTCCAAACCTGGGCGAACCCCGAAGAGACCATCAGCCTGACCTACCGTTTACCTGAAGGTTTTCTGAGGAACCTGAGCTTGTCCCAGCGGGCGAGTGCACGCGAGAGCGGGCCCGCCGCGGATAACAGCAACAGGCGCCCGCGCGGGGACCAGCGGAAAGAGCGACTCCCCGCCGTGCCACAGGCGGTGGCGCGACGGGGAGTCAGCCGAATTCGCTGAAGGATGATCCTGACTGTTCGCTGTTGGCGGCGGTTACTTGACCGCGGCGGGCTTCTCCGCGTCGTCCCGCAGGTGCGCGTCGATTTCCTTGCCGCCATGGGAGAGTGCGAACAGGATCGCCCCGACGATGAACACGACGATCATGACGACCAGCGTGATCCAGTCGAGGTTGAAGTAGCCGCGCGGTGACGTCAGCCCGGTCGGCGCCACCATGTTGACCAGCATGACCAGCAGGTAAAGCCCGGCCACGATGATCACCGGCCAGGCCAGGCGGCCCAGCCGGAACTTGCCCTCAGGCACCCAGCCGCGGGCCCGCGCGATCGCCGCGCCGACCACCGTCAGGAAGAACGACAGGTAGATGCCGCTCGTGCCGAACGAGATCAGCGAGACAAGGACGTTGGTGTTGGCCGGGTAGGTGAACCACAGGATGTGCACGTTGTGCGACGGTGAGGCGAACTCGAGCAGCACGAACAGCGCCGTCACCACCGCGCCGGACAGCAGCGCGTTGACCGGGGTCTTGAACTTGCTGTGCACCGTGGAGATCCACTTGGCGGCGGGCAGCGCGCCGTCGCGGGCGTAGGAGAACATGAGCCGCGACCCCGCGCCCTGGATCGAGGATCCGCAGGAGAAGAACGCGAAGATCAGCAGCAGCAGGGCCACATCCTGCACCCACGATGGCAGCTGGGACAGGATGTACGGCACCGCGCCGAGGGTAGAGCCGATGGCGCCGGCGAAGCCGCCCTTGGACGGGATGGACAGCAGCAGCGCGGCGATAATGATGAACGAGGCGAGGCCGCCCCAGATGAGGGCGTGCCGCATGGCCCGCGGCACCTGGCGGCCGGCGTCCTTGGTCTCCTCGGAGATGTCGCCCGCGGACTCGAAGCCGTAGAAGATGTAGACCGGCGCGAGCACCGCGATCAGCAGCGCGCCGAAGTACGAGCCGCCGAAGTCGAGCCCGAGGGGGTTCGTCTTGACGTGCTGCACGCCCTGGGTGGTGAACAGGTAGCCGAGGCCGTGGTGGAACCCGTGGATGGCGAGCACGATCGCGAGGCCGACGGTGCCGAGGATCTCGACGTAGACGCCGAACCGGGCGACCTGGCCCATGACCGAGGTGCCGGCGATGTTCAGCGTCGTCTGGATGAGCATCAGGACCAGCGTGATGAGCAGGATCGTCCAGTGGTTCGTCGGGTTGAGGTTCCAGTTGAACCAGTTGTGCATCAGCGCGGCGAAGTAGCTCACCACGCCGGTGTCCACCGACGCGACCGTGACGAGCAGCGCGATGCCGTAAAACCAGCCAACAAACCAGCCGTACCTGCGGCCCACGTTGTACTTGCTGTACTGGTACAGCGCGCCGGCGATGGGGTAATGGCTGGCGAGCTCGCCGAAGACGAGCGCGACGAGCAGCATGCCCGCGACGGGGATCCAGGTCGTCCACACGTAGGCGGGGCCGCCCATGCCCGCGCCGAACGTGAACAGCGAGAAGACGCCGACGATCGGCGACAGGTAGGTGAACGCGACGGAGAAGTTGGAGAAAAGCCCGAGCACCCGGTTGAGCTGGGGGTTATAGCCGAGGCTGGCGAGCCTCGCGTCATCGTCATCCGTTATCGCCGACGTCGTCGGCGTGGCCTCCTGCATAGAGGTCCTCCCCAGTTTGGCTGTCGACACTGTCTTGCTTGGACCCTGCGCCCATCGTGAACTCAGGAGGCTGCTGTGCCAAGTCCGATTCGACCGGGACCGCCGCGCCTTAGCGCAAAAAGATATGATCTTATAGTTTTATCGTCAAGGCCGGTTTTGGATGCAAGGTTGCGCGTACCCCCGGTCCACTCCGTAGAGTTATCCGCAGCGAACGCGTTGCTGCGGTCCTCCCCGTTAGAGCTAGCCGGAATCGGGTGCAACCCGGCCTCGGCATGGCTCCCACGGGTCAGCCCGGTGGGCCAGGCGGGGCGTTCCCCACAACATGTGCGCGGCGGCTCGCACAAACAGTCATGTCCCCGTGAGGAGTACACGTGAGTGCAGAGACCTCCCCGGCCGGGCCGGCCGGGGATGCCGCCGTGCGGTTCCGGCGGCTGGCCGAGGATTACCTTGACGACCTGGCGCGCCGCCACCCCGACATCGCCACCGAGCTCGGCGATCACCGCTTCGACGACCAGCTGCCCGACCGCCGCGCGGCGGCGCTCGACGACGAGCGCCGCGCCCTCGACGAGTTCGCGGCCCGGCTGACCGCGATCGACCACGCGGGACTCGACAAGGAGCTGCGCGTCGACGCGGCCGTACTCGGCAACGACGTCGCCCGCCGCCTGTTCGAGCTGGAAGAGCTGCGCGAGCACACGTGGAACCCGCTGGTCGCCAACCCGGGTCAGGCGATCTACATGCTGCTCGCCAGGGACTACGCGCCGCTGCCCGACCGGCTGCAGTCGCTGGCGGGGCGGCTCGCGGCGGTCCCTGATTCCCTCAGCGCCGCGCGGGCCACGCTCGGGCGGATGCCCAAGGTTCACCTGGAGACGGCGATCGGCCAGTTCGGCGGGGCGATCGGGCTGGTGACCGAGGAGGTGAACGCCGCGCTGCGCCAGGCGGCCAACAGCGGCGCGGTTATCTCGGCCTCAGGCGCCGCCGCTACCGCAGCGGTGATCGCCGAGGTCGAGAAGGCGCGGCCCGCCGCACTCGCGGCCCTCGCCGAGCACAGGGACTGGCTGTCGGCCAGGCTCGCGGGCGACGACACCGCGGCGGGCGGCGCCGGGTTCGCCGACCCGCGCCTCGGCCGGGACATGTTCGCCCGCAAGCTGTCCCTGACGCTGTCCGCCGCGTCGGACGCCGACGCGATCCTGGCCCGCGCCGAGGACGACCTGGAGCGGCTCACCGACGAGATCGCGGAGGTGGCCGCCGCGCTCGGCGGCACGCCGCGCGAGGTGCTCGGCCGGCTGGGCGCCGCCGCGCCGGACGAGGCGACGATCCTGGCGTTCTGCGCTGACGCCCTCGCCGCGCAGACGGCCTTCGTCCGCGAGCACGACCTGGTCACCCTCTACGACGACCCGGTCGAGGTCATTGACATGCCGGAGATCAACCGGGGCATCGCGGTCGCCTACTGCGACCCGCCGGGGCCGCTTGAGCCGGTGCCAGGGGCGACGTTCATCGCGGTCTCACCGACGCCCAAGGACTGGACGGCCGAGCGGGTCGCCTCGTTCTACCGTGAGTACAACAGGCACATGGTGCACAACCTGATGGTGCACGAGGCGATGCCAGGCCACTACCTGCAGCTGCAGCACTCGCGCCGGTTCACCGGGGCGACCAGGCTGCGGGCGGCGCTGTGGTCGGGGCCGTTCGTCGAGGGCTGGGCGGTCTACGCCGAGGAGCTCATGGCGCGGCACGAGTACCCGGGGGAGGGGGACCCGGCGGCGGTGCGCATGCAGCAGCTAAAGATGCAGCTGCGCATGGTGATCAACGCGATCCTCGACGCCCGGGTGCACGCCCGCGGGATGACCGAGGCGGAGGCGATGACCCTGATGACCGCGCGCGGCTTCCAGGAGGACGGCGAGGCGTCGGGCAAGTGGCGCCGCGCGCAGCTCACCTCGGCGCAGTTGTCGACCTACTACGTCGGCTACACCGAGGTCGCGGACCTGGCCGCCGACCTTCGGCGGCGCGGCTTGCCGGAGCGCGCCGCCCACGACAGCATGCTCGCCCACGGTTCCCCGCCCGCCCGCCTGCTCCGCGAAGTGCTCTAGCGGTGTCGCCCGGGGGGACGACCCCCCGGTACCCCCGATGTCGTGCGGGACGGGCGCGATGGCAAAAATCGCCATTTTATCGCGCCCGTCCCGCCCGAGGCGGACCCGTCCGCAGGGCGGGGAGGGCGCGTGCTACTCAAGCCGCAGCAAAGCGGCGGCGTTCAGGCCCGCCACTTTCGCACGGTCGCCCGGCGAGACCGGCAGCGCGTCGAGGAACTCCCGTCCCCGCCGGTTGGGGCTGAACGGGTAATCGACAGAGAACAGCACCCGGTCGGCCCCGAATACCGACAAGGCGCACAGCACGGGCGGCAGGCTGAACATCCCGCTCGTCGTCACCCACACGTGCCGCAGGATGTATTCCGACATCTCCGCGTCCAGTCCCGTCAGCGCGCGCGGCATCATGTCATCGACCCGGTCGAGCATGAACGGGATCATCTCGCCGCAGTGCCCGATGATCACCCGCAGCCCGGGGTGCCGCGCGAAGGTCCCGGCGGCGGCGAGGCGCAGCGTGTGCAGCCCCGCCTCGGCGTGCCAGCCCCACGCGTTGGTGGCGAGCGCGCCCGCGACGGGTGCCGTGAGCCCGTCGTAGAACACGGAGCGGGCGGTCGCGGGCGGCTGCGCCGGGTGCAGGTACAGCGGCACGTCAAGCGCCTCAAACCGGGACAAGAGCGCAGAGAATGACGGATGGTCGAGGAACCGGTCGTTGATGCCGAGCGTGCTGTTGATCAGCCCGCCCGCGAACCCGAGCGACAGCACGCACCTGGACAGTTCCTCCGCCGCCGCGTGCGGCGACCCGGTGGGCAGCGTCGCGAACCCCGCGAGCCGCCCGGCGGACGACGCGGTCACCGCCGCCAGGTAGTCGTTCGCCCGCCGCGCGGCCGCGACGCCTTCCGCGCCGGGCAGGCCCTGCGCCGCCGGCTGGACATGGGACAGCACCTGCACGTCGATGCCGGCGGCGTCCATGTCCGCGATCCGCGCCGCCCCCACGTCCCTGAGCAACCCGTCGAGCACGGCGCCGTTGGCGCGGGCGAGCACTCCCGTCCCCGGTGCCGCCGCGAGTTCGTCCGTCCAGAAGTGCTCCTCAAGAGCGATCGTTCGCATGAAGCCCATCATTCCGAACGGATGCGGCCTCCTCCGCCACCGCCACGGAAATCTGAGGGAGCGGCCGGCTGACCCGGCATCCGGAACCGCGGCAGCGGCGATGGCAGCAGCAGCACCGAGCCGAGCACCCCGCCGGCCACGGCGATCCACAGCGCGGGCCGCAGGCCGAGTGCGGTGCCGAGCAGCCCGCCGAGCAGCGCCCCCGCGGGCCGCGTCCCGTAGTTGATCGCCTGGTACGCCCCCGACACCCGCGACCGCAGCGTGTCGGGGATCACCACGCCGGAGATCGCGGCGATGCTGATGTCGAGCACCATGACCCCGAACCCGCTGGCGAAGCAGGACGCGAACAGCATCAGCAGCATGAGCATGCGGTGGGCGGGCGAGGCGAGCGGCACGAGCGCGAGCGGCACGGTGAACACGAAGCAGCCCGCCACGTACACCAGCCCCGCGCCGAGGCGCGACGTCAGCCACTTGCACAGCACCGAGCCGAGGATCCCGCCGATGGCGCCCGCCCCGATGACCACGCCGAGCAGCCCGGCGCTGACCCCGAGGGCGCGCACCGCGTAGAGCATGAAGAGCGCTTCGAACATCAGGTTGAAGAAGTTGATCACCGCGACCCCGATCAGCGACGCCCGGATGATCGGCGAATCGGCGATGAACCGCAGTCCCACCGTGAGCCCGTCGCCTTCGTCCGCGGCCGGCGGCTCGACCGGGCGGATCGAGCCAAGCTGGAAGGCGGAACCGAGGAAAGAAAGCGCGTCCACGACCACCGCGTAAGGACCGCTCAGCGCCTGCACGAGCAGCCCGCCGACCGACGGGCCGCCGAGGAACGACAGCGCCCTGCTCCCGTAGATCAGCGACTGCCCGTCGACGTACTCGTCCGGTGACACGATCGACACGAACAGCGTCCCGTCCGACACGGTGAACAGCACGGAAAGCGCGCCGCCGACGAACGTCACCACGCACATCTGCGCGAGCGTCAGCACGTGGAACGCGAAGCACAGCGGGATCGTCGCGAACGCCGCGGCGCGCCCCAGGTCGGCGAGGATCATCGCGTTGCGCCGCTTGCCCCGGCGGTCGAGCCAGGCGCCGGCGTGCAGCCCGAACAGCAGGCTCGGCAGCCACTCAAGCGCGGTCAGGTAGCCCATCTCATACGGCTTGGCGTGCAGCACGAGGACGGCGGTGAGCGGTATCGCTATCGAAGAGACCTGATCGCCGAACATCGACACGGTTGACGCGCCCCAGTATCGCCGGAACACCCGGTTCCGCAGCAACGGCGGTACCAGATGGCGGCTGCCCGCCCCTGCTTTCATCGCCATCAAAGCGTAAGTGCTGAACCGGGACAATGCACGCGTTGAGTCGCATCTCTCCCGGTGAGATCTGGGCGACGCCGGTCACGGCAGCCAGGCTCGCGCCGGCCTAGTCGGTAACGGGCTCCGCCGCCTGCGCGTCACCGGCGACCTGCGCCCCGTTAACGAACGGAGGCTGCCGGACGGGCACTGAACTGGCGGGCACCGGGGTGACTTGCCACTCCCGCTGCTCGACGAGTGCCTCCCGCGCGGCCATGAACAGCATGTAGGGGATCAGGTCGACCGAGCGGCGCAGGAACCAGCGGGTGCCCCTTGTCGCCATCCACAGCATGTCGTCGCGGCGGGTCGGCACGGGACTGGTCGGCTCGCTCCCCGGTCGCTCGGCCACCGGAACGCCGGCCGCCTGGAGCCTGTCCCAGAGCCGGCAGGCGATCAGCCGGTGCCCGCGCTCGTTGGGATGCAGCCGGTCCACCGACCAGTTGCGCCGGTCGTAGGTCTCCGGGTCGGTCGAGGCGTCCCAGTGCACGGTCCCGTAGTGCGCGGCGATCCGGTCGAGTTCGGCGTTGACCGCCCGCAACCGGCGCGACAGCGGCCGGGCGAGCGCGGACGGCAGCCCGAACATCTGCGCGGGGTCAGGCAGCCGCATCGTGATCACGGTCGCGCCGCCCGCGGTCAGCGCGGCGACCGTCCGCGCGGTCGCCTGGCCGGTCCGCACGGGGTCGAACCCGGCCCGCAGCGTGTCGTTGATGCCGACGACGACGCTGGCTACGTGCGGCCGCAGCAGCAGCGCGTTCGGCAACTGGTCCCGCTCGACGTGCTTGGCCTGCGCGCCGATCGCCGCGAGGTTGTGCAGCTCAGGCTTGGGCAGCCCGGCCGCGAGGAGCCAGGCCCAGCCGCGCCAGCCGCCGCCGGGTGCCGGGTCGCCCATGCCGAGGGTGATCGAGTCCCCGAGCGTCACGATTCGCGTCATGTTTGCCTGCCTAGTGAGGACGAGGGACGTGCGTCCCGGGTTGCCCGTGGGCTCTAACCGCGCTCACGCCGCCAGCCGGGCGGGCAGCGCGTCCGCGTCCATGACGGCCGCGTAATGAGCGAGAAGCTCTTCGGTGAGCGCGGACCAGGTGCGGCCGAGCACGCGCCGTCGCGCCGCCGCCCCGAGCCGGCCGCGCAGCGCCGGGTCGCCGGTCAGCTTGCGCACCGCCGCCGACAGCGCGTCGGGGTCGCCCGGCGGCACCAGGTACCCGGTCGCGCCGTCGTCAACAAGGTCCAGTGGGCCGCCAGAGGCGGGCGCGACGACCGGCAGGCCGCTCGCGGACGCCTCCTGGATGGTCTGCCCGAACGTCTCGAACGGGCCGGTGTGCACGAACACGTCAAGCGAGGCGTAGATCCGCGCCAGGTCCTGGCCGTACCGCATGCCGAGGAAGGCCGCCGACGGCAGCGCGGCGCGCAGTTCCTCCTCCATCGGCCCGCCGCCGGTGACCGCGAGCTTCACCCCGGGCAGCGCGGCGACGGCGCCAAGCAGGTCGACGCGCTTCTCGATCGCGAGCCGCCCGACGTAGCCGACGATGACCTCGCCGTCGGGCGCGATCTCCGCGCGCAGCCGCTCGTCGCGCAGGTCCGGGTGGAACCGCTCGGTGTCGACGCCGCGGCCCCACAGCCAGACCCGCTCAAGGCCGTGGGCGTCTAGTTCCGCGGCGGTCATGCTGGACGGGGCGAGCGTGCGGCCCGCCGTGTTGTGCACGTCGCGCAGCCAGTGCCAGGCGAATGCCTCCGTCGCCCGGCCGAGGTGGTAGGCGCGTGCGTAGCTGGGCAGGTCGGTCTGGTAGACGGCGATCGTCGGCAGGTGCTCGGCCCGGGCGACCCGCGTGCCCCACGCGCCGAGCGCGACCGGGCTAGCCAGGTGAACCACGTCGGTCCTGTGCCGCACGATGGCCTTGCGCGTCGCCGGAGTCGGCAGTCCAAGCCGGAAGGTCGGGTAGCCGGGAAGGGGGACCGACGGCACCCGTTCAACTGGGTAGGGGAGCCGGCTGTCGGCGTCGGCGGCACCGCGCCCCGAGTCCGGCGCGATGACGAGGGGATGATGGCCCTTGCGGACGAGGTTCTCCGCCACGCGCACTACGCAGTGTGCGACGCCATTTACGTCAGGCGGGAACGACTCCGTAATGATCGCGATCCTCATGCCCCCAAGATCGCCAAAATGCGTTCGAATTCAGCCACGACGCCGTTACACAGAAACGAACTATCGATGAAGGTATTTGATTTCGCTCGTGCGGCGGCTCGGCGGAAGACCTTCCGGAAGATCTCGCGGAAGATCTCGCGGCCAGAACGCGTTGCCCACTGGCGTGGCTGACGCGAACCTTCCCCTGACCCTCGCCGGCGTCCCGCTGGGAGTGCTCGACCTGGCCCCAGTCCCCGACGGCTCCACCGCCGGCGACGCGCTGCGGGCCACGATCGACCTGGCGAAAAAGACAGAAGACCTGGGCTTCACCCGGTTCTGGGTGGCCGAGCACCATGGCATGCCAGGCGTCGCGAGTTCCTCGCCGCCGGTGCTCATCGGCCACATCGCCGACGCCACGCGGACCATCCGGGTGGGTTCGGGCGGCGTGATGCTCCCGAACCACTCCTCGCTCGTGGTGGCCGAGCAGTTCGGCATGCTCGAGGCCCTCCACCCCGGCCGCATCGACCTCGGCATCGGCCGCGCTCCCGGCACCGACCAGGCGACGGCGCAGGCGCTGCGCCACCGTGTTTCCGAAGACCGGGGCCCTGACGACTTCCCCCGCCAGCTCACCGACCTCCTTGGCTTCTTCACCGGCCAGTGGCCGGAGAACCACCCGTACCAGAAGGTGCACGCGATCCCCGGCGAGGGTGACGGCCCCGACCTGTGGCTGCTCGGCTCGAGCGGCTACAGCGCCCAGGTGGCCGGCGCCCTCGGCATACCGTTCGCGTTCGCGCACCACTTCATGCCGCAGAACACGCTCCCCGCCCTCGACCTTTACCGCGAGTCGTTCCGCCCCTCGGCGGCACTTGAGCAGCCGTACAGCATGATCGCGGCGGGCGTGATCTGCGCCGACACCGACTCCCGGGCGAAGTTCCTGGCCGGCGCGTCCGCCCTGTCGTTCCTCAAGCTCCGCACCGGCCGCCCGGGTAAGGTGCCCACCCCGGAGGAGGCGGCCGCCTACCCGTACTCCGACCTGGAGAAGGCGTTCATCGAGGACCGCCAGTCCACCCAGCAGATCGGCTCACCGGACACGGTGATCGAGGGCCTGACGAGCCTCGTCAAGCAAACCGGCGTCGACGAGCTGATGCTCACCACCCAGACCCACAGCCCCGCCGACCGCCTCCACTCCTTCAACCTGGTGGCGGCCGCCGCCCGCGCCCGCTAGGCGCCCTTCGGCCCGCGTCGCCTCCGGGCCCGCGTCACCTCCGAGCGCGCGTCACCTCCGGGGCGTCCGCCTCCGGGCCCGCGTCACCTCCGGCCCGCGTCGCCTCCGAGCGCGCGTCACCTCCGGGGTGTCCGCCTCCGGGCGGGGTCCTGCCCCGGCTCGCCGAGCCAGTTCCCCCGGCGAGGGGCGAGGTCCCGCCTTCTCCTTCGGCGGCATATCTGCGCCATTCCGGTCTGGGCTGCCAGGCCACGCCCCGATGCCGTTGACCGAGTGGTGCGCGGTGAGCCTGAGGACCGTGAGCGGGCTGGGACGCGGCGCCGCGCGCCCGGCGCGGCGTGATCGAGCGGGATTTCGCTTTTCATGTGGATTCCGCAGCTAATGAGCTGCGGAATCCACATGATCATGCTCTGGGCCGCGGTGGCGCCGGGACAATCCGGGCGGAACGGACACGCGCGCCGGCGCCCGGCGCCCCGTGCTCCATGTCCCGCGCCCCGCGCTCCATGCCCCGCGCCCCGCGCCCCGTGCTCCATGCCCTGCGCTCCATGCCCCGCGCTTGCCGGCGGCCGGGAAGTCAACTGCCCTGGTTTGTACCTTCGCGACCCCTGGTTTGTGCCCCCGCGACCCGGGTAGTCGGACGGCCCCATGGAACGCGTCAGCGCGCAGGACCGCGGAGGGCCATGTGAGCCAGCCGAGCGAGACCATCGAGCCGGAGCCCATCGACAACGGCCAGCCAGTCGGCCCGGGTGAACCAGTCGGCCTGGGTGAACCAGGCGGCCCGGGTGAACCAGGCGACGCGGGTGACGCCAGGCGGCTCGCCCTGGTCGCCGCCGCGCAGCGGCAGTGGATCGACGGGCTGACCGACCTCGGCGGCCGGAACACCCTCCTGTACTACAAGGACCGCAGGGCGGGCACGCTCGACCTGGCGGACGCCGACCCCGACGCCGTCGAGCGGTTCGAGAAGGCCGGCCACATCAGGCTCACCAAGCTGTTCCCCGGCGACCCCGACGTCAGGGCCGACGCCATCCGCCGCATGCAGGCGATCTACCGGAAGGCGCGCGAACTCCAGGAGGAGCGCGGCATCAAGGCCGGGTACCTTGCCACGGGCCTCGCGCGCTGGGACGAGCTCTTCCTCGAGCCCGCCGCCCCCGTCCTGCTCCGCCCCCTGACCATCGCCCCGACGCGCGCGCGGTACGACGACTTCGACCTCACGCTCGACGACGACACCGAGGTGAACCCCGTCCTGCTGCACAAGCTGGCCACCGTGTTCGACGCGGGGATCGACCGGCCCGCACCCGAGCGCATCGCCGGCCAGCTGGCCAAGGCCGCCCACGACGCCGAGGTTCCCGGCTTCCGCATCGACAAGCGCAAGGTCATCGGCACGTTCACCTACGCCAAGCTGCCCATGGTCCGCGACCTTGAGGCGGCGGGCGACCTGCTGGCCGACAGCGACCTGGTGGCCGCGATCGCCGGGGACCCGCAGGCACAGCAGGCGGTCGCCGCCCCCGATGCCGTTCCGCAAGACGCGGGCGGCGACGTCACCGCCAAGGACGGGGCGGGTGCGCCCCTGCCCGACCTGGCCGATCCGGTGGACGACTACTCGGTGCTCGACGCGGACTCCTCGCAGCGGGCCGCGATCGACGCCGTGCTTGCCGGGCGCAGCCTGGTCATCCACGGCCCGCCTGGCACTGGCAAGTCCCAGACGATCGCCAACCTGATCGCGGCGATGGTGGCCAGGGGCAGGAAGGTGCTGTTCGTCGCGGAGAAGCGCGCCGCGATCGACGCGGTGCTCTCCCGGCTGTCCGCCGCCGGCCTTGGCGACCTGGTGCTCGACATCCACGAGGGCGCCCGCGACCGGCAGCGGATCGCCGCCGGCCTCGGCGCGACGCTCGACCAGGCGGCCCGCGCGGCCGACCCGGACACGTCCGCGCTGCACCGCAGGCTCACCGACCGGCAGCGCCGGCTCGCCAGGCACACGGTCGCGCTGCACCGCGCGCACGAGCCGTGGCGGCTGTCCGCCTACCAGGTGCAGTCCGCGCTGCTCGGCGTGCCGGCGCGGGCGCGGGTCGCCACCCGCCTCGCGGCACCCGAGCTGATCACCGCCGAGGTGGCGGAACGGCTGCGCGACGAGCTCCGCGAGTTCACCCGCCTCGACGGCTTCGAGTTCCGCCCCGGCGCCACCCCCTGGTTCGGCGCGCCGCTGCGCACCCGCGAGCAGGCCCGCGCCGCGGTGGACCTCGCGGTGACGACCGGCTCAAGAACGCTGCCCGCGGCCGTCGCCCGGCTGGCGGCCGCCTGCCGGGATGCCGGCGTGCCCGCCGCTGAGCTCCTTTCTAATCATTCAGAACGAGTGCGGCTGACTGCGATGTTCGGCCGGATCAACGAGCTCGAGCAAGGCAAGCACGGCTTCCTTGAACGAAGGGCGCTGCGCCGGCAGGTCCGTGCCGAGTGGCAGGCGCTGCCAGGCGTTGCCCCGGACAGCGAGCCGCGGCTCCCGAGCGACTACGCGGCGCTCGTCGTGGCGTGGCAGGAGTGCACTCGCCGGCTGGCCGAGCTCGCCGCGCTCGCGCCCCTGTCGGGCATGGACACCGACCCGGACGCCGCCGTCGCGGCCCTGGCGGCCGACCAGGAGACCCCGTGGCGGCTGCCCAGGCTCTACGAGCTCGCGAGCCGCTTCGCCGAGCTCGGCCTCGGCCCGCTGCTCGACGAGATCGCACCGCTCGCCAGCGAGGCCCAGGCGGCGACTGTCGTGGACCAGGCGGGGCAAGGCCTGAGCGCCCCCGACCTCGTCGCCACCGCCTTCGACTGGGCGTGGTACCGGGCGATCCTCGACCAGATCCGGGTCCGTGACCCGGACTACGCGGCAGAAGAGGCAAGTCCCGACGTCGGTGGCGCCCTCGACGAGCTCGCCACCGACTTCCGCCGCTACGACGCCGAGCACCTGGCCGCCAACCGGGCCAGGGTCCGCGGCGCGTGGGCGCGCCGGCTGCGCGAGACCGTGGACCAGCATCCGCTCCAGGCCCGGGTGATCCGCAAGCAGGCGGCGCTGCGCCGCGGGCACCTGCCGCTGCGGCGGCTGCTCGACCAGGCGGGCGACGCGCTGTTCGCGCTGAAGCCGTGCTGGGCGATGTCACCGCTGATGGTCAGCCAGGTGCTGCCGCTCGCCAGGCTCTTCGACCTGGTGATCTTCGACGAGGCCAGCCAGGTCGTGCCGGCCGACGCGATCGGGTCGATGATCAGGGCGCACCAGGTGGTGGTGGCGGGCGACGACAGGCAGCTGCCGCCGACCAGCTTCTTTCACCAGATCGACCCGGGCGACCCCGGTGACGACGATGACCAGGACGAGGGCCTCGTCTTGCTGCGCGCCGGGTTCGAGTCGGTGCTCGACGCGCTCCGCCCGCTGCTGCCGACCTGCCCGCTGAACTGGCACTACCGCAGCAGGGACGAGCGCCTCGTGGCGTTCTCCAACGAGCGGATCTACGGCGGCGCGCTGACCACGTTCCCCGGCGTCGCCCGCGACGAGGTGCTCCGCCACGTGGTGGTCGGGCAGGACGCGATCGGGTCGGGCGACGGGGTACCGGCCGAGGTCGACGAGGTGGTCCGGCTCATAATCGAGCACGCGAGGACCAGGCCGGGGGAGTCGCTTGGCGTGATTGCCCTCGGCGTGAAGCACGCGGAGCGGATCGACGCCGCGCTCCGGGCCGCGCTCGCTGCCGCCACGGCGCCCCCCGCCGTCCCGTCGTCTCCGGCTGGATCGGCCGGATCCGCCGGGGTCGCCGCGGTTGCCGCCGCCGCGGCGGCCAGAAACGCCGCGAGGGACCTCGAGGCGTTCTTCGCCGAAGACGTGCCTGAGCCGTTCTTCGTCAAGAACCTGGAGCGGGTGCAGGGCGACGAACGGGACGCCATCATCATCTCCGTCGGCTACGGCAAGCACCCGGACGGGCGGATGCGGTACCAGTGGGGGCCGCTGCTGCGCGACGGCGGCGAGCGCAGGCTGAACGTCGCCGCGACCCGCGCGCGCCGCCGCCTCACCGCGGTCAGCTCGTTCTCAAGCCACGACGTCGACCCGTCAAGGCTTACCGCCCCCGGTGCCCGCATGCTCGCGGAGTACCTGGAGTACGCCCGCGCCGGCGGCGTCCCCGTCGCGCCAGTGCCTGTGTCATCCGGGGGCTACGCCCACGGCACTGGCCAGTCCCCTGAGGCCAGCGCCGCCGGGTACGCCACGGACGGCCAAGGCGACGCCGGCGAGTTCCACGCCGACGTGGCCGCCAGGCTCGCGGAACTCGGCATCACGGTCGTCCCGCAGTACGGCGTCGGCGGCTACCGTGTCGACTTCGCCGCCGCGCACCCGGACGACCCGTCGCGGATGATCCTCGCCATCGAGGCCGACGGCGCCGGGTACCGCGATTCCGGCAGCGTGCGCGACAGGGACCGCCTGCGCAAGGAGCACCTGGAGCGCCTGGGCTGGCGCGTCCACCGCCTGTGGTCCACCGCGTGGTTCACCGACGCGGCGGGAGAACTGGCCAAGCTCAGGTCCGCCTTCGACTCCGCGGTCGGCGCGGCACCGCCGCCACCGCCGGTCCCAGAGGCCCCGGCCGAGCCCGGTACCGCGACCGAGCCCGGTGCCCGGCCCGAGCCCGCGGGCCGACCCGAGTCGGCTGGCCAGGGAGCATCGCGGCCGGGGCAGGGGCCTCGGCGCGAGGCGCCACCCGAGGCCGGGCAGGAATGTCGGCCACTGGCCGCGCCCGAGGCCAAAGCCGTTCGCGTGATTCCCCTCGGTCCAGGCGAGCGCCCGCGGTTGGGCGCCGCGGCCCGCCGGGCACTGCCCGCCCCGGAGGAGCCGCATGCCACCCCGCCTTCCAGCTCACCGGCGCCCGCTGAACCGTAAGGAACCTCACGGATGATTGTGGGTCGTTCACGGCGAATAGCGCCGCGAACGACCCACAATCTCGAAAACGGCGAGAAAAGCGCGCCCGCAAAACGGGGCATACCCGCCGTATCGGCCGACATCCGGGGCCAGTCGCCCGGATGACCCACACTCAGGGACCACCGGCGGACGCGGGCCGCCGAATTTGACCGTTGTATTAGGCCAGCTGCGACTGGCGGGCGAAGACCTGCGTGAAGGTACCGCAGAAGGCCGGCAGGTCGTCCGGCTTACGGCTCGTCACGAGCGTGTTCTGGCCGGCCGGGCATACCTGGACCTCCGTGTCGACCCACGTACCGCCCGCGTTCCTTATGTCGGTCTGCAGGCTCGGCCAGGACGTGAGCGTCCGGCCGGCCACGAGGCCTGCCTCGATGAGGAGCCACGGGCCGTGGCAGATCACCGCCGCCGGCTTGCCCGCTTCGACCATGCGCTTGATGAAGGTAACCGCCGCTGGGACGGTGCGCAGGAAATCGCTGTTGGCCACGCCGCCCGGCACCACGACCGCGTCAAATTCCGTCTGGTCGACGTCGCGGAACGTACGGTCCACGCGGAACCGGTCGCCCTTGCTGAGGTGATGGAAGGCCTGGACCTCGCCCGGCTCGGGGGCGATGAGTTCCGGCGTGCCTGCCGCCTCCGTGACCGCCTGCCACGGAGTGGTGAGCTCCGCCTGCTCCACGCCCTCGTTTGAGGTCAGGAAGGCGATCCGCAGGCCCTTCAGTTCGCTTGCCATCGGGAGAAACCTCCTTTGGCTAGACAACAGAAGTGGGTCGCCTGCCCGCCAGCCGCCGGGCTATGCGTCACGCCCGGCTGGATTTTCTCCTACTGCTGCCCGGCGTCCAACTCGCTGCCGAACGCGTCGCGTACATCAGTGATCACCGAACGTTTCCGCATTCCGGGCACGATACGCCGTTCGCAGGCCGGATGTTAGGTTGAGGCGACGACGCGCGGAAGGGGCCGGTCCATGGACAACGAACGATACGCACTGCTGGTGGTGGACATGCAGAACGGGTTCTGCCACCAGGAAGGATCGTTCCCCAAGATCGGGCGCGGCCTTGATGGCGCGATGGAAGCCGTCGCCAACGCCGCGGTCGCGGTCGGCCAGGCGCGGGCGGCGGGCATCCCCGTCGTGTTCACCAGGCACGTGTACCGGCCGGGACGCCCCGACGAAGGCGCGGCACTGATCAGGAACAGCCCCGAGCTGGCCGGCGTGTCGGGCCTGGCGGTCGGCACCTGGGACGCCGACGTGTGCGCGGAGCTCGGCTGCGGCCCCGACGACCTCGTGGTGGACAAGGTCCGCTTCGACGCGTTCCAGTGGACGTCGCTCGAGCCGCTGCTGCGCGGCCTTGACGTCACGGCGCTGATGATCTGCGGCGTCGTCACGAACATCTGCGTGGAGACGACCGCGCGCTCGGCGTTCATGCGGGACTTCCCCGTCACCCTGCTGGCCGACTGCTGCGCCGCGAAGACCCGCCGCCTCCACGAGCTGTCCGTCGAGGTGCTCAGCAGCTACGAACTAGCCGAGATCGCCAGCGTCGCCGACGGCTTCGACGCGGGCCGCCCGCAGTCCGCCGCCGGCAGGCTCAAGTCCCCGGTCTACGCCTCCGCCTAACGGATGCGGCGCTTACCGTCTGCGGGCGATCGTGATGCCATCGCGCAGCGGCAGCATTGACAGAATCCATCCGCTTCAGAATGGCGACATTTCGTCTAGGAGACGGGTGGCGATCTCGATCAGGCCTTCGGCGGTCGCTTGGTCTTCGCGCACGTCGGTGGGTGTGATCTCGGGTGAGTCGGTTGGCGGGTACTCCGCGTCGTGCCTGCGCACCCGCATCCGATTGAACTGACGAATGACCCGGCCCATCGGGGGATCGAGTTGCGCACGCACCGCTTCGAATACAGCGAGGTGCCCGCCGCGCGTTGTCGGCCGCAAACCCTCGTTCTCCAAGATCGCGGTGAGAGCCTTGCGGGCGCCGTCGTAGGCGAGGGCGTAGCCTCCCGGAGGATCCTCGTCACACACCTTGAGCGCGGAAGCAACATGAACTCGCGCCTGTGCCAGTAGTCGGTCGGCCTGCTCGCGGCTGGCCGGGACACGCTGCAGGTCGCCATCGGCAAGCATCCGCTCAATGGGTGCTCGGCCTTGCTCCCACCTCATGTGCCGTCCTTCCGAAGGCTCAAGCGCTCCCGACGATGGTCACTAGCGGACGGGATTTCACCGATTTTATGAATGGATCGGTTGGGTCGCTTGCACTCCAGGTTTCCGGCCTGATCCGCCGGATGTTGACCGGGCGCCGAAGGGTGGTTTGGGCTTTTTCTGCCACTTCGTCAAGGTCGTCGGGATCAGCGGTGCCCACGACGAGAACATCCACGTCTGCTGGCGCGGGTCCGGGCTCGCCGCGGTATCGCGCTGCCCAGGATCCGTAAATGTACGCCTCTGCGATTCCCTCGACACCAGCGATCAAGTCAGTGAGAACGGGGAGCGGCCCGTAAGTGACCGCCAGCAGATCAGTGAGCGGCCGGCTGAGCGGTGAGTCGGTAACTGCCCTTAGCAAGCGGAGATTGCCGCGCTTGCGAGTCGTGATCAGGCCGCCTTCGGAGAGCTTGGCAGCCTCGTAATGAACGGAGGGCAGGTTGGCGCCAATCGCGCTCGCTGCCTCCGTGAGGCTGTATTCGTCCTCGGGATGCAGGTACAAGAGGGCCAAGAGGTCGCCTGCCAACTGCGATCGCAGGATCGGCAGCAGCGCCGAAGGCGCAGATTTCATGACACTGAATATATCTTCAAACTTATTGAAGTTCAATCGCGGCGCCAGTTTTCAGCCGGTCTCCCGCTCTGCTGAGCGTTTCCAACGTGGCCCTGTCGCGAATGAGCCCTAGCCCTAGCGGGTCAGCAGGCGGCCGAGCACGCGCCAGCCGAGGAGGAACAGGCCGAGGAACGCCACCGCGACGACGATGAACGCGACCGCCGTGCCCTGGCCGGAGACGACCCGCAAGACCATGCCGAGCGCCACCGTGCACAGCCAGACGGCAAGCCCGGCGGGGCGCAGCGCCAGCGGTCGGCGCCAGGCGCGGGACGCGGCCCAGCCGACGGCGAGACCGCAAAGGAACGGCCAGGAGGTCGACGCGATCCCCGCGAGGGACTCGCCCTTGGTGTGGCTGGCCCGCCCGATGACCACGAAGATCAGCACGCAGCACACATCGAGCACAACCGCAAACCTGGCCAACCGCATGCGGGGAGTCTACCGGGGGAGCGAAGCACGGACTCGTTCGGAGGGACCGGCACGGAGAGCGGGGGAAGGCCCGCACATTTGCGCTTTACGGGGGCGCGCATGGACGTTTGTTTATCCTATCTTCAGCTAATCGGGTGATCATGGGGGCATGGGTACCTGGGTGGTCCGCATCTCCGGCGATGCGGACGGCAATGACGCCGGACCCCGGCTCGCGGTCAAGGACTGCATCGACGTGGCGGGGCTGCCGACGACGGCGGGATGCCCGGTCGTCGCCGAGATGGCCGAGCGTGCCCATACCGACGCGCCGGTGGTGGCGTCCGCCCGCGAGGGCGGCGCGCGGATTGTCGGCAAGGCCAGCCTCACCGAGCTGTGCTGGTCGGCGAGCGGGATCAACCACTGGGCGGGCACGCCGCTCAACCCGCGCGACCCGAGGCGGCTACCCGGCGGCTCCTCAAGCGGGTCCGCGGTGGCGGTCGCCACGGGGGAGGCCGACGTGGCGTTCGGTACCGATACCGGCGGATCGGTCAGGGTCCCCGCGGCCTGCTGCGGCGTGGTCGGCTTGAAGACCGCGCACGGCCGCGTCTCGGTGAAGGGCGTGTACCCGCTTGCGCCGTCCCTGGACACCGTGGGCCCGCTCGGCGCGGACGTCGCGGCGGTCGAACTCGGCATGCGGCTGGTTGAGCCCGGGTTCCGGGTGCCCGACGCGCCGGGCCCGCTGATCGCGGGGCGGATCGCCGTGCCCGGCGGCTACGGCGCGGTCGACCCGGCGATCGACGCGGCGGTCGACCGGGCACTTGACGCCGCCGGCGTCGCGGTGACGCGCGTGCCCGGGTGGGACGGCGACGCGGCGATCAGCGCCATCGGGGTGATCATCGACGCCGAGGGGTTCAGGTCCAACTCCTACCTGATGCCGTACATGCGGCAACTGAGTCCAACCGTGCAGCGCAACCTGGAGCGCGGCGCCCGGCTCACGCCCGCCGACCGGCTCGCCGCGGAGCGGACAAGGGCGGCGGTGCGCGGCACCTTCGAGGCACTGCTCGCCGACTTCCCGGTGCTCGTCCTCCCCACGCTGCTGCACCAGCCGCCGCTGCTCGGCGAGCACGGCTTCTCGCTCACCGCGCTGACCGCGCCGGTCAACCTGGCGGGCCTCCCCGCGCTCGCGCTCCCCGTGCCCGCGCCCGACGGCATAATCGCGTCCATGCAAGTGATCGGGGCGACCGAAGAACGGGTCCTCGCCTTCGGCCGGGTCATCGAGGCCGCCATCCGCCCCTGAGGAACCCGTGCAGGCAGGTGTCGAGCGACATCGGGGGTACGGGGGTCGTTCCCGGGCGGCAACCGTCGGCGCTGGTCAAAGTGGACTTCGTACAGACCCCCGTCATCGCGTCGTCGGCCGCTGCTACGCTTCCGGTCACACTAGTTAGATGCCAGCGCCTTCTCGTGAGGAGTACGCCGGGGGCAGAAGAGTCTCCAAGAAGACAACAAATTTCGTCCGGTCGGCGCAGGTCCGATAGCATTGCGGCTTTGCTGTCGGGTCCGCTTCGGCTGGACACGGGGGTCACGGGGATCCTCCCCAGAAGACAACTGCCCGCAACGGCAGGTCGGGGTCAAGCCCGCCCGACTACCTGACGGTGGACTGAGGGTTTGAAGATATGCGGTTTTCATGCGATGCGGCCTGCGAGGGCGACTCACGGGTGACGCTGCGCGGCTCTTACGGGCTGTTCATCGGCGGCTCGTTCGTGGCCGGCTCCTCGGTGTTCAAGACGATCTCGCCTGCCACCGAGGAAGTTCTCGCCGAGGTGACGCACGGGACGACGGAGGACGTGGACCGGGCGGTCGCGGCCGCGAGACAGGCCTACGAGCGGGTCTGGTCGATGATGCCAGGCAGGGAACGGGCCAGGTACCTGCTGCGGATCGCGCGCCTGATGCGGGAGCGGGCCACCGATCTCGCGGTACTCGAATCGCTCGACAGCGGCAAGCCGATCAGGCAGACGCGCGACGTCGACCTGCCCCTGGCGACGGCGCACTTCTTCTACCACGCCGGCTGGGCCGACAAGCTCGCCTACGCCGGATTCGGATCCGCTGGTGCCCCGGTCAGGCCGCTCGGCGTCGTCGGCCAGGTCATCGGCTGGAGCTCGCCGCTGCTCATGCTCGCGTGGAAGATCGCCCCGGCCCTGGCCTGCGGGAACACCGTGGTCCTCAAGCCGGCAGAGACCACGCCGCTGACGGCGCTCGCGTTCGCGGAGATCTGCGCCGACGCGGGCCTGCCGCCAGGAGTGGTCAACATCGTGACGGGCGACGGCCTGGCCGGCGAGCTCGTGGCCGGTCACCCGGGTATCGACAAGGTGGCGTTCACCGGCTCACCCGAGGTCGGCAGGGAGATCGCGAAGTCCGCGGCGCTGTGGGGCAAGCGGCTCACCCTCGAGCTCGGCGGCACCTCGGCGAACATCGTCTGCGCGGACGCCGACCTCGATGCGGCGGCGCAGGGGATCGTGGAGGGCGTCTTCGTGCGCCAGGGGCACGCGTGCTGCGCGAGCTCGCGGGTGTTCGTGCAGGAGACCGTGCTCGACGACCTGGTGAACGCCGTCAGGTGCCGGATGACCGCGCTGCGTTCAGGCGACCCGCTTGACGAGAGCACCGACATCGGCGCGGTCAACTCCGAGAGCCAGCGCGACAAGATCACCGAGCTCGCCCGCTCCGGTGAGGCGGAGGGCGCGGTGCGCTGGTCGGCGCCGTACACGCCGCCGGACCGCGGGTTCTGGTTTCCGCCGACGATGTTCACCACGGTGTCAGAGGAGCACCGCATCGCCAGCGAGGAGCTTTCCTGGCCGGTGCTCACCGTGTCGTCGTTCACCACGCCGGATGAGGTAGTCGAGCGGACCAACAGCTCCAGGTACGGGCTGTCGGCCGGGGTCTGGACCCGGCAGGGTGCGCTGAGCGCGCGGCTGGCCGCGCGCCTGCGGGCCGGGGTCGTCTGGGTGAACTCGTTCGGCCGGCTTGACCCAGGCGTGCCGTTCGGCGGCTTCCAGGAGTCCGGTCTCGGCCGGGAGGGCGGCAGGCACGGGCTCGAGGCCTACCTCGACCTTCCAGGCACCGGGGGCCCCGATGTCTGACATAACCGATATTTCGGAAATGTCTCCCTCGTCTCCCTCGTCCCTCGTCTCCCTCGTCACCGGCGGACGTTCCGCCGCGTGCACCCAGGCGCGCCCGTGCCACCCCGCGCACGATCCACCGGCTCTACATCGGCGGCGTCTTCCCGCGCGCGGCGAGCGGCCGCACGTTCGACGTGCACGGGGCGGACGGGACCTTCCTCGCCAGCGCCGCGCTCGCCGCTGGCAGGGACGCCCGCGACGCCGTGGTGGCGGCGCGCGCCGCGTTCGCTGAGTGGTCGCGCGCGGCGGGCTACGACAGGGGCCAGGCGCTCTACCGGGTCGCCGAGGTCATGGAGCGGCACCGTGCCCAGTTCGCCTCCCAGGTCCGCCGCGCCACCGGCGGCTCGCCGGACGCCGCCTACGCCGAGGTGGACGCGGCGGTGGACCGCTGGACCTGGTACGCCGGCTGGGCGGACAAGATCACCCAGGTGCGCGGCACCGTCAACCCGGTCGCGGGGCCGTTCGGCACCGTCTCGCTGCCTGAGCCTGTCGGCGTGACCGCCGTGCTCGCCCCGCAGGACAGCGCCCTCCTCGGCCTGGTCAGCGTGCTCGCGCCCGCGATCGTCAGCGGCAACACGGCCGTGCTCGTCGCCAGCGAGCGCTACCCGCTGCTCGCCGTCGCCCTCGCCGAGGCCCTGGCCGCGGCCGAGCTGCCCCCTGGCGTGGTGAACGTGCTCACCGGTGAGGTGGCCGAGATCTCGCCCTGGCTGGCCGCCCACCAGGACGTGAACGCGATCGACCTGGCCGGTGCCCCTGGCGCGCTCGCTGACGACCTCGCCGTGGCCGCGGCGGGCAACCTCAAGCGCGTGGTCCGCTTCGCCAACCCCGACTGGGGCGTCGAGCCGGGCCCTGAGCGCATGTTCGCGACGCTGGAAACCAAGACGATCTGGCACCCGCTGAGCGACTGACCGGTCGGTGGCGTGGGTTGTGCGAGACTGCGTGATGGGTTGGGACGGCAACCACGGCGGGCACCGGCGCGGCGCCGCACCCGGCCAGTGGGCTCAGCCGCGAACGCGAGCCAGCCGCCGGCCGCAACCACCTTTTTCGGTCTTTCTGTGACGGCCACCACTGACCAGGGGCGCGTCCGCTCCTTGGACCACCCGCACCCGGGCGCGAACGGGCGGAGGCTCCGTTCCAGGCAGCAGCGGTACCGGCGAGGGGACGGGGACGCCGGGGCCCGCCCGCCCGCGCGGGATCGCGGGACGGGACGCGGCCGCCAGGGCGTTTGCGGTACCGGGAACGCCCGGGCAGGCTCCGCCCCCGGATCGGCGGGCAGGACGCCCGGCGCGTCCGCCCTGCGTGCGGCCGCGCGGGCTGTCCAGTGCCGTGATCGCGGGTCATCCGAGGGAGACCGCCCCGGAGCCCGGTGATTTGCCCGCTTTGTCCGCGTTTGCCGACCGGATCTACCGGCTGGTAACACGATTGAGTGACGCAGGTGGTGATATCCGCCCCGGGCGACCCGCAATCTTTTTTGGGCGCTCGCCCGGAAGATTGACTGTGGCGGGCGGAGCCTCCGCTCGTTCGCGCCCGGGTGCGGGTGGTCCAAGGAGCGGACGCGCCCCTGGTCAGTGGTGGCCGTCACAGAAAGACCGAAAAAGGTGGTTGCGGCCGGCGGCTGGCTCGCGTTCGCGGCTGAGCCCACTGGCCGGGTGCGGCGCCGCGCCGGTGCCCGCCGTGGTTGCCGTCACGGCCGACATGAAGTATCTGTCGCTATTAACAGCCTGGAACTACTCAGCTAGCCGAGCGCGGGTATGATCTCCGCCGCGACCCGCTCCATGTGCTCTGGCAGGTCCCACAGCGCGGTGAACAGGATCATTTCCGCGCCCGCGGCGATCACCTCGCGCACGCCGGCCACGCAGTCGGCGACCGTGCCGGCCACCGCCGCCGCCTCGATCGCGGGCACCCGCTGCCCGTACATGGCGGCGAGCGCCGCGTTCATCCGCTCGCGCGCCCGCGCGCCGTCGGCGGGGTCGATCCCGATGTACACCCGCTTCGCGACGGGGAACTCGCCCGGCCCGAACCCGGCGGAACGCCCGGAGGCGGCGAGCGTCTCGCGCACCACGGCCACCTGCGAGGCGAACGCCGAAGTCGTCGACGAGCCCGCGCCGAAGAACCCGTCGCACAGCCCGACACCGCGCCGGACGGCTGCCTCGGCGGCCCCGCCGAACCACAGCCGCGGGTAGGGCTTCTGGAACGGCTTCGGCTCCATCGCGGCGCCGGAAAGCCGGAAGAACTCACCGTCGAACGTTACCGACGGCGACGTCCACAGCTCCTTCATCAGCGCGATGCCCTCGGTGAACCGCGCGACGTACCGGTCACCGGAGATCCCGAACGCCCCGAACGGCCGCCGCGGCCCGCCCGACCCGACACCGATCTCGACCCGTCCGCCGGACATCTGGTCGAGCGACGCGATCGCGTTGGCCAGGTGCACCGGGCTGTGCAGGGTCGTCACGAACACCGTGCACCCGAGCCGCAGCGTTGTGGTGCACGCCGCGGCGTAGGTCATGACCTCGAGCGGCGCCAGCTGCGGCTGCGCGCTGAACGGCGACTCCTGCGTCCATGCGCCGTCGAACACGCCGAGTTCCTCGGCCCGTGCGAAGTAGGAACGGAAGCCGTCGGGTGAGAACGAGCCGTCTGCGTAGATCTGCGGAATGGCGATCGCGTACCTCATGCCCGCATAGTAGGCCCGCACGCCCGCGCGGACATCGGCGGTCCGGGGGTCGCCCCCGGGCAAACACTGTGACGGTTGTCCCACGTCCTCGTGGTTTCACCCGCGCATGAGGCGGACTAGCGTACGGGTATAAGACTTGAGGACCCCAACGGGGCGGTGCCGCGGTCGGCGATCCCGGCCGCTCATCACGCGCGCGTCCCGTGCAAGAGCGTGAAAGGGACGCGAATGCCCGAAGCATCGTCCGGTAATGGAAAAGTAGCGCTTCGTTTTGGCGACGGTGGCGATCTCGACCTGCCGGTGAAAACCGCCACGGAGGGCTCCGCGGGGATCGAGGTGACGAAGCTGCTGTCGACGACCGGAATGGTCACGCTCGACCCCGGCTTCGTCAACACAGCCGCGTGCTCCTCGGAGATCACCTACATCGACGGTGACGCCGGTATCCTCCGCTATCGCGGTTACCCGATCGAGCAGCTGGCCGAGAAGTCGAGCTTCCTCGAAGTCAGCTACCTGCTGTTCTACGGGACCCTGCCGACCTCAGAGCAGCTGGCTGACTTCACCGAGAAGGTCACCCACCACACCCTGCTCGATGAGGACTTCAAGACCTTCTTCACCGCCTTCCCGCGCACCGCGCACCCGATGGCGGTGCTGTCGTCGGCGGTGTCCGCCCTGTCGAGCTTCTACCCGGGGCACCTCGACCCGCACAACGAGGCGGACGTCGACCTCTCCATGATCCGCCTGCTGGCGAAGCTGCCGACGCTCGGCGCGTACTTCTACAAGCGGTCGATCGGCCAGCCCTACCTCTACCCGGACAACTCGCTGTCCCTGGTGGAGAACTTCCTGCGGATGACCTTCGGCCTGCCGGCCGAGGAGTACAAGGTCGACCCGGAGGTCGCCAAGGCCCTCGACATGCTGTTCGTCCTGCACGCCGACCACGAGCAGAACTGCTCCACCTCCACCGTCCGGGTGGTCGGGTCGAGCGAGGCGAACGTGTTCGCCAGCATCTCGGCGGGTGTCCACGCGCTGTCGGGCCCGCTGCACGGCGGCGCCAACGCGGCCGTGCTTGACATGCTCGAGGACATCCGCGACCAGGGCGGCGACGTCAACGCCTACGTCACCCGGGTGAAGAACCGGGAGCCTGGCGTCAAGCTGATGGGCTTCGGCCACCGGGTCTACAAGAACTACGACCCAAGGGCCAGGATCGTCAAGAACGCCGCCGACCGGCTGATCGCCAAGCTCGCGCCGGACGACCACCTGCTCGATCTGGCCATGCAGCTTGAGGAAGTGGCGCTCAAGGACGACTACTTCATCAGCCGCAAGCTGTACCCGAACGTGGACTTCTACACCGGCCTGATCTACCGCGCGATGGGCTTCCCCACCGAGATGTTCACCGTGCTGTTCGCGATCGGCCGGCTCCCCGGCTGGCTCGCGCACTACAAGGAGATGCTGCACGACCCGGCGACCAAGATCGCCCGCCCGCGCCAGGTCTACACCGGCCCGGCCGAGCGCGATTTCCTGGAAATCGAAAAGCGCTAGCCGCCGCGTCAAAGACTGGGAGTAGTTGCGGCCGGCTGGGGTCGCAACCTACCCCGGTCCTGAGCGGCCCGCCGTGCGGGCAACGGCGGGCGGCCCGCCAGGCGGCAGGCGGCAGGCGGCAGGCGAAGATAGTGGATACCTGTACACGCTATGGCGTGTATTTCTATCCACCATCTTCACGCCGTCGGCTCCCGGCGAGATAACAGCAAGAAGCGCGGAGCGCGGCGTCACCCGCGGGAGAAAGCGCGCCGTCGGCTCCGAGGCGTGATAACAGCAAGAAGCGCGGAGCGCGGGAACATGCGGAGCGCGGGAACATGCGGAGCGCGGCGCCACCCGGGGAGAACTGGTGGAGCTGCGGCGCGGAGCACGAACCCGCTGGCGATGACTCTTAATGCCTCACCTCGCGGTAGTGGGCCGCGAGGATGTCATCGCCGAAGTCGCCGCCGGGCACCCGCCACACCGAGTGCACGTGGTTGCCGCCGCTTTGCGTGTTGTCGTGCTCGATCAGCAGGCCTGGGCCCTGGACCCGGAAGTAGTGCCGGCCGCCGCGCTCGGTGGACCCGGCCCACGCGAACCACAGGTTTTCCACCCCCGCCGCGTCGACCCGCCGCATCTCCGCCTCGGACACCTCGGCGGGCAACCGCCCGGCGAACCGCGCCACGAGGTCGACGAGGGCGTAGAGCTGCTCGGCCGTCAGGTCGGTGGCCCCGATCCCGCGCGGTCCAGAGCGCACGTATGCCAGCGCGGCCCGCTCCTCATCGGAGATCCGGTAGTCCGGTTCCGGCGGGAACACATGGTCGGGAAGCTCGACCTCGCCGATGCGCGGCACGATCCGCGTCGCGAAGTCCGGCGGCGGCCGGTGCCAGATGACCGCCCGCGCCCGCTGCTCGGCCGACAGGGCGTTCACGAACGCGAACCCGTCCGCCTCCTCGTGCTCAAGCGGGCTGAGTGCCCCGTAGGACGCGGGCACGGACCCGAGCATGCACGGCGTGCCTGAGACGTAGTCGCCTGCCACGGTGAAGTTCAGCACCACGTGGTGCCCGGCGAACTGCCATCCCCACGGCGCCGGTGGCCGGACCCCAGGCCCTCCCGGATCACCAAATATCCGGAAACAGTACCTTTCCGGGTCAAACAGGTGCGCGGCCGACGGCGCGGACACCAGCATCAGCGCCCGCCGCACGTGCTCCATCGCCATGATCGAGACGACCTTCGCGTACCCCTCCATCGACACGGACGCGGTGATCAGCTCGTGCGCGAGCTTGCGCTGCGCGTCAGACAACGCCCGCAGCGGCAGCCCGGGACGTTCCAGTTCGGGCAGGTATGTCCAGTGCCGGCGCGGTGACTCAGGGTCAAAGTCATCAAATCCAGGATTCAGAACGACTTGTTGTTCCCGCGTCACCGCCCCGATGAGCGCCCGGGCGGCGGCGGCCATCCTCGCGGCGGTCTCCGGCGCCAGGATGGCCGCTACCGCGCCGGCGCCCTCTCCGGCGGCCGTTTCCCGCGGCGCCGCCTGCCCGCCACTCAGGTGACCGTCTCCGCTCGCCACGGCGCCTCCCTAGCTGACACGCGTTCATGCGTTTGTGATCTAACTGGCCTCGCGGATAACGTAACCCCGTGAGCGAGCAGCCGACAGCGGGGGAGGGGCGCGTGCCCACGGTGTCTGCTGAAGAACCAGTGCCCGCCGGAGCATCGGGCGAAGGCGAGGCCGTGCCCTCGGCCGGCGAGGCGCAGGCAAGCGGTGAGCCAGCGGCGGAGCAGGCGCGAGCCGCCGACCCGTGGAGCGACCCCCGGCTGCCCTGGGAGGGCAAGCCGCGCCGGGTCGACATCGCGTGCTGGGCGGCGATCACGCTCAGCGGCCTGTACTACCTGGCGATCTTGCCGTGGCGGGCGAGCCTGGTCGGCACGCACCCGATTATCAGCGTGCTGCTGAACGGTTCGACGGAGTCGATCGTGTCGGCCGCGGCGTTCGCCCGCGTGGGGCACGGCACGCTGGTCATCGTCCTGCTCGCCTCGATCCCTGGCCTGATGAAGTTCGACATCATCTACTGGTGGGCTGGCCGGCTGTGGGGCGAGAAGGTACTCAACCTCTTCACCGGGCGAAGCGAGCGGCAGCGCAGGCGCGGGCAGAAGTTCGTCGCGCGGGTGAACCGCTGGGGCCGCTGGTTCACGTGGCCGGCGGTAATCGTCGCGATGTTCCTGCCGATCCCGAGCGCGATCATCTACGCGGTGGCCGGGTGGACGGGGATGAGCTGGGTGACGTTCCTGATACTCGACGCGATCGGCTCGCTCTCCTGGGCCGGCCTGCTGGCGGGCCTCGGCTGGGCGCTCGGGCAGCATGCGGTGTCCGTGGCGCAGACCGTGTCCAAATATGGGCTGTGGGTATCAATCGCGATCATCGTTCTTGTGGTCGTGGGACAAATGAGGGGCGCGCGGACGCAAAGGTAGCCTGCACGTGCATATTGAACGTGCAGTTGGCCTTGCAGGTGCATGCGCTGATGCGGCAGGATGGTGCTGCGTCAATCACCCGGATGACGCCAGACCACCCCCGGGGTCGTGATGAGTCCGCATCAACTGGAAACGTTGCCTACCAGGACGCGCGTACATCCGTCGGCCAGGCAGCCGCTCGATCTGTCAGCGCGGCTGACGCCGGCACCCCGGCGGCCGCGGATGATGCGGATGCCCGCGGACTGGTGGGACTCGCCGACGGCGGTGGTCTGCCCGCTGTCGCGCGGCGCGCAGTCTGCCAGGGCGGCACGCCGCCTGACCAGAAACACGCTGCGGGACTGGGGCTTGGCGTTCCTGGCGGAGGACGCGGAGGCCATCGTCGGAGAGTTCGTCGCGAACGCGCTCACGCACGCGGCCGCCATGGCCGAGCTGCCACGCAAGCAGGCGGCGGAGAACCTGGGCCTGCGCCTGTTCCGGCGCACCGGCGAAGTGATCTGCGCCGTTCTCGACCCGTCGGACTCGGCCCCGGTACTCAAGGCGCCGGCCTCGGTCGAGGAGTCAGGCCGTGGCCTGCAGATGGTCGACGCATTGAGCGACGTCTGGGGCTGGTCCCCGGTGGCCGGCCGCGGCAAGGCGGTCTGGGCGATCCTGTTCTGCGCCTGACCGGCCGCTCTTAACCGCCTGAACCGACTTGAGGAGGGGAGAGCCGGACCAGGCGGTTAACGGCGGCCACCGGTCGTTTTTAGCCACTCGGACGCCCGCGCTTCGCCTACGAGGCGACCCAGTGCCGTGGGCTGAAGTGGTCGCGCCTTAGCCAACGGCATTCCCCGCGCGGACACCGGGGTACGGGGTCGTACCTCCCAGGCGATCACTGCTAACCTCGCATGACGCAACGGCGAGAAGGAGGCACGGCGCGATGCCCTGGACCTGGCGGTACGAAAAGGCGGACGGCGCCGCGGTGAGCGGCGCGGGCCTGCAGGAGGCCATCTTCGCCAACCAGGGGGACGCCGAGAGCTGGCTGGGCGAGAACTGGCGCGAGCTGCTTGACAGCGGGGTCGACCAGGTGACGCTTTTCGACGACACCCGCAAGCAATACGGCCCGATGTCCCTCCACCCCGAGGGCTGAGCCGCCGCGACCTTCCGGATATTTCACGACATAGCGGCGCGACGCCGCCCCCGCGAAAAAGATCTTGGATCGTTGCGCCATGACGTGCGCAGCGATCCAAGATCTTTGAAGTTAGGCGCCGGGGGAACGCCCGCCGCTAGAAGTCGTCGCCCGGCTTGAGCCTCGCGGACGGAGTGCGGAAGCGGCGGAGCTGGAGCGCGCGCATGATGGAGTACAACGCCACGCCGCGCGTCGACTCCCCGGGCAGTCGCTCGTGTATCACGTTCACGATCGACCGGCGCAGGAAGTAGGCGTCCACCGCGATGACCGCGATGATCACGAGGAGGAAGATCTGCATGTAGCTCGCGAGCGCCGAGTTGGACCTGCCCGCGAAGAGCGCGATGACCAAGACGATCAGCGCGTACATGTAGAACTCCATCGGGCGCCGGTGCGCGTCGACGTAGTCCCTGGCCAGCTTCTTGGCCGGGCCGCGGTCGCGCGGGCCGAGCGCCCAGTCCTCGCCGCGCCGCATGGCCTGCATCTGCCTGGTGCGGTCTTCGCGCGCCTTGGCCTTCTCTTCAGGCGTGAGCTTGCGCCTGGTGTCGGTGGCCGCGGGCCGGCCCCGGCCACTGGTGGTGGAGCCGGTGAGGGTCCGGTACCGGTTGGCCTCGGCCGCACTGCGTTTGGGCGTGGGGCGGCCCTTGCCCGCCTGAGCGGCTGGTTTGCTCTTAGCCGGAGCTTCCGGGGTCTGCGCGCCCTGGGGACCCTGGGCCTTGCCGTCGGCAGCTCCGTCGCTGTTGCGTCGGAACACGGGGATAGCTTAACGGTAGATGCCGGCCCAATCGCCATCCAACCGATTTGGCTGCGGGCCAAGCGGGGGATACACAGGAGGATAAGTGGCTACTACTCGCGGCAGCGCGTAGGGTTGATTGCGGTGAGCCGGCGGCAATTAGCCGTCGCCTGGTGGCTTCCTGCCGCCTGGGGGCGGCGTTCAGGTTAAACGAAGGGGACGGCCGCGTCTATGAGCGTGATGAAGCGAGTCTCGCTGATATTCCGGGCCAAGGCCGACAAGGCGCTGGACCGGATGGAAGACCCACGCGAGACCCTCGACTATTCCTACAAGCAGCAGGTCGAGATGCTGACCCGGGTGCGGCGCGGGGTCGCGGACGTCGCCACGTCGCGCAAGCGCGTCGAACTCCAGATGAACTCCCTGCAGAAGGAGATCGGCAAGCGCGACGTCCAGGCGCGGGACGCGCTCGGCAAGGGCCGTGAGGATCTTGCCAGGGCCGCGCTGCAGAACAAGTCGCAGCTGGTCGCGCAGTACGCCGACCTGGAGACCCAGTTCGCCAACCTGCAGGAGCAGGAGGAGAAGCTGACCCTCGCCTCGCAGCGGCTCGACGCCAAGGTGCAGTCCTTCCGCACGCGGAAGGAGACGCTCAAGGCGACGTACACCGCCGCCGAGGCGCAGACCCGCATCAACGAGGCCTTCTCAGGGATCTCCGAGGAGATGGGCGACGTCGGCCTCGCGATCGCGCGTGCCGAGGACAAGACGGCGCAGATGCAGGCCAGGGCCGGCGCGATCGACGAACTGCTCGCCTCCGGTGCCCTCGAGGACCACGTTGGCGGCGGCCAGGACTACATCCAGGCCGAACTCGACAAGCTCGGTGCGAGCAGTGACGTCGATGCCGAACTCGCCCGGATCAAGGGCGAGATCGCCTCGACCGCGCCCAAGCAGATCGAGGGCAACGGCTCCGCGGGCCCCAGCCAGGAGGCCGCTGCCGCCGAGCAGCAGGCAGGTGATGGGGCGTGATCGTGCGAATCCTCGGCGAGGGCCAGTTCCGCGTCGGTGATGACGCTGCCGTGAAGCTGACCGCGCTCGACAAGGACCTCGACGCGGCCGTCCGCGACGAGGCCGAGGCGGCGTTCCACGCCACCCTGCACGCCGCCGTGGCCCTGGTGCGGGCGACGGGGACGCCAGTGGCGGACGACGAGTTCGTGACGGCGGACTACATCCTTCCCTTCTCGGACGCCACCGTCGGCGAGGTGCGCAAGCTCCTCGCGGACGGCACGATCCCCGGCGACTCGATCGGGCTTCCGTAACCAGAGGACGCGTAGCAGCCGGAGCACCCGTCGTGAGGGGCGGGCCCGATACAGTGGCGCTTTTGCCATCGGGCCCGCCCCTCACGGGCATCCGGGGGTACGAGGGCCGTCCCCCGGGAGACGACCGCCACGCAGATCCACGCGATTCGCCGTGGGCAGAACGGTTTTTCCCGTGTTCAGGCAGCACAGCGGAACGCTTCAGCTAACCCACAACGTTGTTGAGATAGATTGCCATTGACAACCAGGCACAGCGCGACAAAACCAGACAAGTCGCGAGCCTGGCTGAATCGGAGGTGCGTTATGGCGACGCATACGAGGTATGCGCCTGACCGGGGCCTGACCGTCCGGATGACCGCGACGATGTTCCTCCTCGGCCTGGTTTTTGTCGTGTTTGTCGGCCTGGTTATCGGCATCATGACGTATGCGCACGCGAGTGCTGCGGCGATCATCTTGGTGGCGGTGGTCTTCGGCGGCGGCTCCGCGGTCGCCTCGCTGTTCTACAGCGACAAGATCGCCCTGGCCGCGGCGGGCGCCCGCGTGGTCTCACCCAAGGAGGCGCCGGAGCTGCACGGCATCGTGGACCGGCTCTGCGCGCTCGCGGACATGGACAAGCCCCGCGTGGCGATCGCCCCGGCCCGCATGCCGAATGCCTTCGCCACCGGCCGTAACAGCAAGAACTCGGTGCTGTGCGTCACGGAGGGGCTGCTGTACCACAGCCAGCTGACCCAAGAGGAGCTCGAGGGCGTCCTCGCGCACGAGCTGAGCCACGTGGCCCACAAGGATGTCCAGGTCATGACCTACGCCAGCCTGCTGGCGATCGTGGCAGGCCTCCTCGTGCGGTTTGCCTTCTACTCCGAGATCTTCGGCGGCGGCCGGCGCGGCGGCGGCAACAACAGCCAGGCGGCCCTGCTGATCCCGCTGATCATGCTCGTTTCCATCGTCGTGTACGCGGTCAGCTTCCTGCTGATCAGGGTGCTGTCCAGGTACCGGGAGCTGGCCGCCGACCGCAGCGGCGCGCTGCTCACCCAGAACCCGAGCGCGCTGATCTCCGCGCTGACCAAGGTCAGCCAGGGGATGAACCGGATACCGACCCAGGACCTACGGAGCGCGGAGTCGCTGAACGCTTTCTACTTCGCCCCGGCGATGAAGCTGACCCGCGGTGGCGGTGGCGGTGGCGGCGGCGGCGCGAGCCTGTCGGCCCTGTTCTCCACCCACCCGTCCCTGGAGAAGCGGATCGAGCAGCTGAGCAAGATCCAGCGTGAGCTCGGCCAGGTCGGCCAGGACCCGCGCGGCCTGCGGTAATGGGCTTCCTTGACACGCTATTCGGCCGGACGAAGCCCGTTCAGCCCAAGCTTGACGACCTGTTCGGGCTTCCGTCCGCCGCCGTCCAGTTGGAGGCGGCGGCCGGGTTCAAGCCCACGGGCTCAGGCTCGGTGAGCTTCCGTGCCCCGGAAGGCAAGCCGTTCGCCGACATCCAGAAGGAGGTTCTTGAGCTCCTCGACATGGACAACGGCAAGCCGGGCGGCGGTCTGCCGGTTGAGGTGACCAAGGACACTTACGGGTACACCTGGCTCGTCGTCAACCACATGAGTGACGAGATGGACGCCCTGGTCACTGACCTGCACGCGGTGAACAGCGCCCTCGTAGACGGCGGCTTCGGCCCGCAGCTGCTGTGCACGCTCGTCGCCTTCAGGGACGACAACCAGCGCCGTCTGTCGCTCGTGTACCTCTACAAGCGCGGCACGTTCTATCCTTTCGCGCCGCTCGGCGGCGGCGACAACCGCGACAACGCCCTTGAGCTGCAGGTCAAGGGCGTGCTTGGCGACGACTTGAGGATCGAGCAGGACCTCACCCGCTGGTTCCCCGTCTGGGGCGCCCCCGGCCTGTGAGCGCCCGATACACTCGATTTTCATCGGGCGCGGTCGGGGGGACGGGCAGTCGTCCCCCCGGGAGGCGACTGTGAGCGCATGACGCTCGTGTCGGGCCCGCCTGGCAGGAATGACCGCGCCATGCATACAGTTAAGAGCGAACGACGGTGCCGCGTGCGTGCGGCAGCCACATTGAAGACGGGAGCTAGTCACAGATGACCGTTCAGGACGAAGTGACGCAGCAGGGGATCACCCTTACCGAGGCGGCCGCGGGCAAGGTAAGCGCGCTGCTCACCCAGGAAGGCCGGGATGACCTGCGGCTGCGGGTGGCCGTTCAGCCGGGCGGTTGCTCGGGCCTGAAGTACCAGCTCTACTTCGACGAGCGCTCGTTCGACGGCGACGTCGTCGAGGAGTTCGGCAGCGTCGGCGTAGTGACCGATAAGATGTCCGCGCCGTACCTCATGGGCGCCACGATCGACTTCGTGGACACCATCGAGAAGCAGGGCTTCACGATCGACAACCCGAACGCGACCGGCTCCTGCGCCTGCGGCGACTCGTTCCACTGATCCCGCGGGCCGTCAGGCCCCCCGATAGCTGAATAGAGCCCCCCAACGATGCGGATTGCTGTCACCGGGTCGATCGCGACCGACCACCTGATGATGTTCGCGGGGAAGTTCACGGACACGCTGATCGCCGAGAAGCTGGACAAGATCTCGGTATCGTTCCTCGTCGGCGACCTGGAGATCAGGCGCGGCGGGGTGGCCGGGAACATCTCCTACGGCCTGGGCTGCCTCGGCCTCAAGCCACTCCTCGTCGGCTCCGTCGGCCAGGACTTCGCCGAATACGCGTCCTGGCTGACGGCGCACGGCGTTGACGTCTCCGGCGTGCGCACGTCGGAGACCAGGCACACCGCCCGGTTCACCGGCACGAACGACGAGACGGGCAACCAGATCGCCTCGTTCTACCCGGGCGCGATGAGCGAGGACGGCGAGATCGATATCGTCTCGCTGGCCAGCGCCAACGCGGTCGACCTGGTGGTGATCGGCGCGGGTGACCCGGTGGCCATGCAGCGGTTCACGGCCGACTGCCGCGCCGCGGGCCTCAGGTTCGCCGCCGACTTCTCCCAGCAGGTCGCCTTCCTTGACGGCGGGTCGATGCGCACCCTGATCGAGGGAGCCGCCTACCTGTTCTCCAACGAGTACGAGGCCGCCGCCATCGAGCAGAAGACCGGCTGGGCCGGCGAGGACATCCTGGACCGAGTGGAGACGTGGGTCGTCACCCTCGGCTCCGCGGGCGCGCGCGTCGAGCGCAAGGGCGCCGACCCCGTCGTCGTGGGCCCGGTCGGGGACGCGACGCTCGTCGAGCCGACGGGCTCAGGCGACGCGTTCCGCTCGGGCTTCCTTGCCGCGACGGAGTGGGGCCTGCCGACGGAGCGAGCGATCCAGCTCGGCAACCTGATGGCGGTGCACGCGCTTGAGGTGGTCGGCCCCCAGGAGTACGACCTCACCCCGGCGGCCCTGGCGGACCGCGCCAAGCACGTCTACGGCGCCGAGGCAGCTGAGGAAATCGCCGCCCACCTCCCGGCCTAGCCTAAGCAGGCGGATGCCCCGCCGGGAGAAGCCATCTTCTCCCGGCGGGGCATTCGCGTACTCAGGGGCCTGCCAGCCCGGCCACCGGGGCGCCCGGCTTCTACGACAGGGAGTAGTTTTGGAGTATGCCCTCGCTCGCGACCGCTTACAGTGGCCCCCCCAAGCTGACACTCGCCCGGGCGTTCACCGAGTGGCGCGTCGACGTGCCGATGCTGGTGCTGATCCTGCTGCTCGCCGCCTGGTACGTCGTATCCGTGCGGCGGGTCAGGCGGGCCGGCGGCCAGTGGAGGGGCGGGCGCACGTTCGCGTTCATCGTGCTCGGCCTAGGGTTCTGGGCGATCGCGACGATGGCGTGGCCCGGCGTCTACGAGAGCGTCCTGTTCTACGCCAGGGCCACGCAGACCGTGCTGCTCGTCCTGGTGTCGCCGCTGTTCCTCGCGATGGGCAAGCCGCTGACGCTGCTCATCGAGGCCTACCCGCGGGCGGGCGGCCGCGTCAAGCGGGCGGTCTGCGGCCGGGTCGCCCGGGTGGTGACGTTCCCGGCGATCACCACGCTGCTGCTGGTTGCCGTGCCGATGACCATGTACTTCACGTCCTGGTACACGCACGTGTTCACCAGCGGCACGGTGCGCGAACTTACGTACCTCATCCTGATGGCGCCGGGTTACGTGTTCTTCTGGACGCTGCTGCGCGTCGACCCGGTGCCCAGGGAGTACCCCTACGGCGTGGCGATGTGGATCACCGCCGCCGAAGTGGTCGGTGACGCGTTCTTCGGCATCGCGATCATCGCCGACCAGACCATCCTCGCGGCCGCGCACTACCGCGCGGTCGGCTATCCCTACGGCCCGAGCCTGGCCACCAGCCAGGTCCTCGGCGGCGGCATCATCTGGATCCTCGGCGACTTCGTCGGCCTGCCCTTCCTCGCCGTCCAGCTCATCCAGATGATGCGCGCGGACAAGCAGGAAGCCGCGGAGATCGACGCGGAACTGGACGCGCGCGACGCCGCCCGCGCAGCCGTCCGTGCCGTCAAGGCCGGCTCCGGCGACGGCGCGGCCGGCGTCGGCTCGCCGCCCGCGGGCACCGCGCCCGCGAACACCGATTCCGGTGCCGCGGTTCCCGTGACCCTTGGGGCGGAAGAGCCCGACCAGGCCGACCAGCCCTGGTGGGAAACGGACCCCCGCCTCACCGACCGGTTCAAGCGCGCCTAGTCCACGCCATTCGTAGATAACAGCAAGAAGCGGCCCGCAAGGCCAAACCAACTGGCCTCGCTCGGCGCCCGGGAGCCCGGCTTCGCTTGGCGCCGAGAGTTAGGTATCGCATTGGGCAATGCCGTTGTGGCGCGTGGTGACCGTGAGGGCCGTGCGCGGGCTGGCGCGCGGCGCCCAGCGGCGGGCGCGGCGCGATCGCGGTGATTTCCTTGATCATGCGAGATTCCGCATCAAATCAGCTGCGGAATCCACATGATCATGGTCCGGGCCGCGATGCTGCTCGGACAATCCGGACGGAACGGGCATGCCTGGCTCGGACCTGGCGCGAAAGCGGCCTCAAGAGTCACGCGGAGCGCTTCAGGCAACGGCATTGACCGCACTGGGGCCTGACTCCTGGCACCGAGCAACCAGACGTGATAACAGCAAGAAGCGTCCCGCAGGCGCGCTGCCCGCAGGCGCGTCCCGCAGGCGCGGCCCGCGGGACGCCGGGCGCGGGGCGCCGGGCGCGGCCGCCGGGCGCGGCCCGGCGCGCGGCGCCGGGCGCCGGGCGCGGAGTGAAGAAGCGTGCCGGGATGGCGGAGCCGCGCCCTCGTTCGGGATGGCGCCGCGCCGCACTGGCCGTGAGCCGCCAGCGGCGCACTGACCGCAACCGGGTGAGACCTGGGTTGCGGCCGCTAGTAGCGGCGGCGGACGCCGAACGACCAGCCGGACGCGTGGTCGACGCGGAAGACGCAATCGTGCGACTTGAGCCCGCACCAGGCCGGGATGTCGGTGTAGGCGGCGGGATCGTCGGCGAGGACGGCGATCACCGAGCCGACCGGGACGTCGCGGATCTGCTGCGCGAGCATGATGATCGGGATGGGGCACTTGCGCCCGAGCGCGTCGATGGTGACCAGCGGCGTCATGCCGGGCGGGACGTAACCGGGCAGCGACGCCGCCGACTCGGCCACCGCGGCGCGCGCGTCGTCGGTCACCGGCGAGACAAGCGGGGCGGGCAGGGCGTCGGCCATCGTGGGCGCGCCGAGCGGGCCGGCCGCGGGCGCCGGCGCCGCGGCCCACGGCGGCTCCTGTAGCGGCGCGGCCCACGGCACCTCCGCGGGCGGCATAGCCTCCCGCGGCGCGGATGCGGGACCAGCGCCTGTGTCGGCGCCGGGCCTGTTACGGCCGCGCCCGCCGGCCGCGTGCCGTCCGGCTGGCCGTCCCAGCCACGGCGTGCGGCTCACGAGATGCCCTTCACAGGTCCATAGTGCCCCCACTCGTGCCCGATTACCCTCATGAATGCGCAAAAGAGGTCCGCGCGACCGCGCTGAGTGCCTAAGTTCCTGCGCGGCTCCCCGAACGCCGGGGGTCCCCTGCGAGCCCGTGTC
>CAVXAB010000011.1:0-121706 GCA_963759545.1 uncultured Actinomycetota bacterium | reverse complement strand
GGGCACCATGCGCCCGTTCGGATAACTGCTCTTGGTCGGCTAGCGCGAGCGGTAGGAGTCCCTGACCTCCTGGACGAACGGTGCGGGGGCGACCGTGGCCCTGATGCCGACCTGCCGGTGGCGCTCCACGGCGGGCTTGGCGGAGTTGGGCCGCTCGCCCCACAGCACCGTGACCGCCGTGCCTGGCTCGCTTGCCGCCGCGTCGACCGTCGCCAGCGACACGAACGCGTGCTCGTTGGCGAGGTAGCCAAGGTCAAGTGAAAGCCCGGCGGTCGCACCGTTCCGCAGCACCTTGTCGACCTGGAAGAACGCGTAGCGGGCCTTCGGCATCTCGATGAACTTGGCCGGGGTGCCAGGCTCGCACAGCGACCGGACCGCCAGGGCGAGGTCGTCGGGGTTCCACACCAGCGTCACCTTCGCCCTGTGCTCCTCGGCCGCGACGCGTTCCAGCGCCTCGCGGCCGAGGAAGTCGTGATCGAACTTGACGCTGCGGCCGTAGCCGATGTCATACGGCGTGACGTAGTAGTCGGTGATGTCGCCGGAATCCATGCTGCCGCCGAGCGAGCCGAGCGCGCCCGCGTCCAGCCACTCACGGTAACCCCTCATCTCTGGCCCGAAGATCGCAGGCACAGCCGTCGGGATCCAGCCCGATTCGAGGTTCGACGTGGAGTAGGCCTTGGCGCCCGCCCGCATGAGCCCGAACTCCGCGCCGGCGGTGAGTATCGCCTGGAGTACCTCGTCCCCTTCGGCCCACGGCCCGAAGAGCTCGAAGCCGGGCTGCCCGGCCATGCCGTGCCGCAGTGCCCGCACCCGGTGCCCGGCTATGCGGAAGTCCGTCATGCTGAAGAACTTCACGTCGGGCACCGGCTCACCGGTCATCTTCGCGACGATCGACGCGGCGGTCGGCCCCTGCAGCTCGTAGCGGTAGAGCTTCGGCGGCGTGCCCGATGGCCGGTCGACGGAGTTGTCGTCCCGCTCGACCGTGACCCGGTGGTTTCCGGTCTCCGCGTTGTACTGGAGCCAGTTGGCGACCGTCGGGTGGCCCACCACGTCGAACAGCTCGTCCTCGAGGCGGAAGAGGATGGCGTCGCCGATGAACTGGCCGTCGGCGTTGACCGCGACGTACTGCTTGGCCTTGCCCGTACCGAAGTTGGCGAACGAGTTGACGCCGAACCGGCTGAGCAGGCTTAGCGCGTCCGGGCCGCTCAGGAACAGGTCGGTCATGTGGTGCGACTGGTCGAACAGCACGCACGAGGTCCGCCAGGCGTTCTGCTCCGTCCGCCAGTTGGTGAACTCGGGCGCGACAGGGAAGGCATGCGGGCGGGCAGTCGACTCCCGCAGCAGTTCAACCGGCGAACCGGCGCGCTGGATCGCGGCCTCGAGACTCATCGATCGCATGTGTTCAGCAACCTCCCACGGCCGGTCCCGGCTTCGACGCTTCCCCTGTGGCGCGCGGTCGGCCGCGCCGCCGCGTCAAGTACACCAGCAAGGCGCGCGCCACGCATCGGGCAAGCAGTCAGTCTTGACCGCGACAAATGTCTCGCGCGCCTGCTTCCAGCCCCGCACGCCGCACGACAATGGGCCCATGACGGAACGACTCGAAGTACAGCGGGCTGTGGCTGCGTCCGCAGGCGAGATCTTCGCCGTGCTCAGCGATCCCCGGGGACACGTCGCCATCGACAGTTCCGGCATGCTGATGGAGGCCAGTGGGGACATTGTCGCCAAGGTGGGAGACACCTTCGTCGTGCACATGGACCGGGAGGCACTCAACGACTACCCGCTCGGCCTCTATGACGTCACCGTCGAGATCGTCACGTTCGAGCCTGGCCGCGAGATCGCCTGGACCGTACGCGGCCAGCTGAACCTAGGCCACGTGTACGGCTACCGGCTAGAGCCGATCGAGGAGGGCACCCTCGTGACGTCCTACTACGACTGGTCGGCGGCCGAGCAGACCTGGAAGGACGCCGCCATCTTCCCGGTGATCCCCGAGAGCGCGCTGCGGGCTACGCTCGGGATCCTGGCCCGCACCGTCGCCCCCGGCAAGCCCCGCCCCGTTGCCGCGGGCCAGCGCGACCAGTAGGCCGGACTGTGCCGGCTGGCGCCCAGCTGCCCGGGTACGATCGGTCTGGTGGTGATCTTCCGGGACGCGCGACGCGAGGACGTGCCGGCCATCGTGGCCCTGCTGGCCGATGACGTGCTCGGCGCGGAGCGCGAGGCAGCCGCGGACGAGGCGTACCTGGTGGCGTTCGAGCAGGTACAGTCCGACCCGCGCAGCAGGCTGATCGTAGCCGAGGCCGACGGGCAGGTCGCCGGGACGCTGCAGCTGAGCATGCTGCCCGGGCTGAGCCGGCGCGGCATGCTGCGGGCGCAGATCGAAGGGGTCAGGGTCGCGGCACCGCACCGCGGCCGCGGGCTCGGCCAGGCGATGATCGAATGGGCGATAGGGCAGGCCCGCGAGAACGGCTGCGGCCTGGTCCAGCTGACCTCCGACAAGCGACGCAATGACGCCGTCCGCTTCTATGAGTCCCTCGGCTTCACCGCCTCTCACGAGGGACTCAAGCTCCCGCTCTAGTACCGGCTTGGCTTGCCCGGGCGCCAGGTGCCAGGATCAATGCGTGCAGTTGCCCGATGACAGTTCTGAGAACGTCCACGCCGCGTGGCGCATGGCGGTGGCCAGGCAGGCCGCCAGGGCATATACGGGCAACCGAAACGTGGCCGCGCTGGCGGTGGCAGGCTCGGTCGGAGCGGGCATCGCCGACCGGTTCTCCGACCTGGAGCTGGACTGCTACTGGGTAAGGCCGCCGGCCGACGCGGACCGGCTCGCCCCGGTCCGCGCGCTGGCCGGCGAGCTGACGGCGCTGTGGGACTACGACCAAGACGACGAGGAGTGGAGCGAGGACTACCGCGTCGGCGAGCTGGACATCACCGTGAGCAACTTCCTTGTCAGCTCAGTCGAGCGGTTCCTCGATGACGTGCTCCTTCGGGCCAGCACTGACCCGGTCAGGCACATGCGCCTGGCCGCGCTCCAGCGCTCGCGCCCGCTGCTCGGCGCGGAGCTAATGGCGTCGTGGCGGACACGGGCCGACGCCTTCCCCGGCATCCTGGTCGCGGCCCTGGTAGAGCAGGCGCTTGCCCCGGAGGCGCTCAAGGGCTGGGCCGCTCGTGATGCCCTCGTCAGCCGCGGCGACGACCTTGCCGTCAGCGACCTGCTGGCCAGGGCCGGGCACGCGGTGGTCCTGGCGGTTCTCGCCCTCAACCGCAGCTACCTGCCGCACAGTCAGCTCAAATGGCAGCGCCACCTGATAACCGGCCTCCGCCTGGCTCCCGCGCAGCTCGCCGAGCGCCTCAAATCGATGTCGGCCGACCCGCCCGCGGACGCGCTGCGGGCGGCCGAAGCCCTCCTGGCAGAGACCGCGGACATGGCCGAGGAACACTCCGCTGCCGACGTCAGCGCCTTCCGCGAGGCACTGTCAGAACGCCGCCGAGTGATCGATCCGCCGCAGCCCAGAACGTGACCGGCCAGCCCAGAACCGCCGGTTATGCCGTACCGCCGAGCGGCACGCCGGGGGTCGCGGAACCGGCGAGCCAGGCCGCGCCTTCCTCGTAAAGCAGTTCCACCTCGGGGCCGCGCAGGCCCGGCAGCCCGCGCAGTACCCGCTGGCCCTGGGCCTCCTGCACGTACCCGAGGTGCCGGTACCCGTAGGGGAGGGAAGCGAGCTTCGCCTGGTCAAGCTTGACCGAGGCGGACGGATCGACCACGTCGAGCCGGTCCCTTTCGTAGATCGGCTGCCGGCGCACGATTCCCCAGCGCCCGTCGCGCAGCTCAAGGAAGTCGTAGAACCGGCCGGAGCAGGTCACGTCCACCTCAACCCCGTCGACGGCAGCCCGCTGCTCGATCTTCATCTTGGTTTGCGCGATGGCCCGGTTCCCGGTGATCTCGCAGCTGAAGCCGCCGAGGAAGTGCGCGATGTTCACGCCGTGCTCGAACCCGGACCGGCTGACGGCGATGAACTCGGCGTACGGCCCCTGGAACCAGGTCGCGGTCATCCACCCGTCGGCGTGCCAGACCCGCGCGAACTCTTCCCACCGTCCCGAGTCCCGTAGCACGACCCAGTCCTCGACAACCTTGCGGATCGCGGCCGCCGCCGCGAAGTCAAATTCACCGCTCACGGCACACATCCTCCCCCTTCACCCGCGCTTAAAGACAACCTGGCCGGCAACGGCGGGGCCGAAGAGCGGTTCGCCGGTCAAGCGCTTAACCTGATACGGGTCGCCCGCGAGATTGGTACGGCAAATTGCGTGACGCTCATGATCCCCGCCGCCCTGGCGTGCTTGTCGCGGTCGGCGACCTGGTTGAGGACGTCATCGTGTGGTCAGAAGCGCCCACCAGGCACGCGACCGACAATCCGTGCGTCGTCCGGCGCTCGCGCGGTGGCAGCGCGGCGAACGTCGCGGTGTTCGCGAGCGCCCTGATGCCCGCCCGGTTCATCGGCTGCGTCGGCGAGGATCCGGCGGCGGACGTACTGACCAGCGAACTCGCCGGGCACGGGGTCGATGTGCGGGTACAGCGCCGGGGGAGGACCGGGACGGTCGTCGTCCTCATCGACTCCGAGGGCGAGCGCACGATGTATCCAGACCGTGCCGCGTCCGCCGACCTGAACGAGGTGCCGGAAGACTGGCTGGAATCGGCCGGCATCCTCCACGTGCCGTCGTACTGCTTCGCCGCGGAACCCGCGGCGGCCGTCCGTGCTTGGGCTCATCAGGCACGCGAGGCAGGCCGGCGTGCCCGTCTCGCTCGATGCCTCCTCCACGGGAATGATCGAGGAGTACGGGCTGGCCCGCTACCTCGACCTGGTGGAGTCGATCAGGCCCGCGGTCTTCTTCGCCAACGGACACGAGGCCCGGCTACTCGACGTCACGCGCCCGCAGTTCGCCAAGACCATGACCGTCGTCAAGAACGGTGCCTGGCCCACCATGGTGACTCCGCCGGGTGGCGTCTCGCGCGCGGTGCCGGTGCCTGAAGCGGCCGCGGCACGCGACTCGACGGGAGCCGGGGACGCTTTCGCGGCTGGATTCCTCGCCGCCCGCGCGCGTGGGGCCGATCCGGTGGAGGCGGCCAGTGCCGGGCATGACCTGGCCCGCTCTGTCCTGTTCTCGCCCGGGGCCACCGCCTTGCGCCCGGCCACCGGCATCAGCCAGGCCGCGAGCACCGAGGATCACTGACTGAGCATGGCTTGGTTCCCTGACCGACGTGAATGCCACGCAGGTCGGCGGCAGGGCCGAGCGCTATAGTGCACGATCCCGACAAGGCGCCCGTCGACGCGGGCGCCACGGGCGTGGATCTGGTCGTCCTGCTCGAAGCGGCTCCACGCCTCGTCGTAATGCTCTTGCGGCCAGTTCGGACGTCCGTAGAACGCGTGGTAGCCGGCGAACAGCTCTTCCCATGACGCGCGGTCCCGCGCTTCGAGCCTCCCGACCGAGATCATGCGGCGGATCGGTGAAACGTACGTTTCCCCAGATCCAAGGCAGGCCGGGCTTCAGGCGTGATCATCCAAGGATCCTACCGAGCCCGCTATCCAAGGGATTTGACAGTGGCTGCCGTCCTGCCAGCTGGTAACAGGTCCACATCGCCGCTTGCCCCCGGCCGTGCTCACGGTGAGGCGGCGTTCTGGGCGGGTGGTGCGTGGCTGTGCAGGATCTGTTTGCCGTCGGGACTTCGGGCTTCGGTGGTGCCGTCGGGGTGCAGGGTGAGTTGCCAGCCGCGGCGGTGGATGCAGACGTCGTGGTGGTACTGGCAGACCAGGATGAGGTTGTCGAGCGTGGTCTCGCCGCCGTCTTGTTTGTGGCGCAGGTGGTGCACGTCGCAGTAGACGGCGGGGCGGCCGCACTTGGGCCAGGCGCACTTGCGGTCCCGCAGCAGGACGGCGCGGCGGATGTGCCAGGGAATGGAATCTGAGTAGCCGATGTCGAGCGGGAGGCTGGGGGTGTTGTACGGCTGGCTGAGCAGGCCCTGGCGCAGGATCGCGGCGACGCCGGCCGGGCCGGAGACCAGGTCGATGGCCAGGCGGGTCATCGCGTGGCGCAGCGCCCGCCACGCCTCGGGAGACAGGCCCTGGGACCGGGCGCGTCCTTGCCCTGCGGGGCCGGCGTCGCCGGCGGCGTCAGCGTCTCGAGCGCCGCCGGCGGCGGTGCCGCCGTGAGTTGCGGGGTCGGTGCCACCGGGCGCGGCGCCGGAGGGGCCGGGGGCGGCCTGCGCCGCGGTGCGGGCCAGGTCGATCATCTGGTCGATGACGGACGGGTCCGTGGTGCCGGTGACGACCGGGACGGTCGGCGCGTCGCAGGCGGCGGCCGCGGCGTCCTTGCCGGTGAGGTAGCCGTCCTCGCCGAGGAAGGCGCGGATCCAGGCGTCCTCCAGGTCGCCGGCGCCGGGCAGCTGGCGCAGCTGGGACAGCGGGATGTGGGCGATGACCTGGGTGTCGGCGCCGGCCCGGTCCGGCACCAGCTTGGCGCGCAGCAGCAGCTCGCAGGCCAGCTGCAGGGCGTCGTGGAACCGCTTGCCCTCGGTCCGGTCGTCTTCCGGGCCGGCCTTCTTGCCCAGCGCCTCCACGACCGCGCGGACCGCCGCCGCGCACTGCGGGGTGAGGTTGCCGCGGATGACCCCGGCGCCGCCGAACGTGGTGCCGACCTGAAGGTAGCGGTCATCGAAGCCGCCGTCCGGGTGGTCCGGGTCGGGCTGCCGCTGCCGCCACTGCTCGATCGCGCACGCGGCGATCGTGGCCAGGTCATCCAGGGACGCTCCCGCTGCGGCGGCGTCGAGCAGGATCCGGTCGGTCTCCTCGCGCATGTCCGCCGGGAGCTTCTTGGTCCAGTCCGGCGATCGCGGCGGCCCAGGAGCCGGTGATCCCGCCGGCGGCGAGCGCCTCGGCCAGGTGCTTGCGCTGGCCGAACTGCCGCATCTGGCGGACGGCCGCCCGCGCGTCCCGCTTGGTCAGCTGGGCCTTCGCGGCCAGCCAGGCCGAGGAGGAACCGTACCCGTCGGCGTTGTGCGCGTCTGAGGCGTCGAACCGCCGCAGGAAGCCGGCGTACGCGGCGGCGAGCTTCGCCTGGATGCCGCCAAGCGCGATCAGCACCTCGCCGCACGCCGCCCCGTCAAGCCCAGCAGCGGCGCGGGGAGTTCAGGAAGTCCGCGACCGCACTGCCGGCCCGCAGCGCCTCCGCCACGCTCCCGAAGGCAGCCCCGGCGGCATGCACGTCGCCCGTGGTGCACATCGTGGCTCACCTCCCGGATGGATACGGCTGCTCGCACTGCCCTGTCTCCGCTCATCGCCTCGCGCTCGCGCGCCCTGCGCCTTGACTACCGGCTGCCTGCCCATCCGAGGGCTAAGTCAAGATTACCAGTTCGAGAAATGAATATCAATGTGAAATCAATGATCATTTTTTCGAAGAAGAGTGATGCTCGCCCCAGGGGGAGCTGGGTGCGTTGTCCCGGTGCAGGATCGGTGAACGTCTCGGCGCTCATGATCACCGACACGTTGTAGCCGGCGGCCTCAAGCGTGGCGGTGACGGCGGCCGTCAGCTCTGGGAACTCGCCGCGACGTTGCCAGCTGGTGAACAGGTCCACATCGCGCCTGGGCCGGTTACCCATTGGCTGAGATCGCGTACGTGTCCGGCCATCGCGAGCGAAGCCTCGCCCGCCAGCGGGTCAACGGCCTCGACAACTCTGAACTCTGGTGCGGGCCGCCGTACAAGCTGATTACGGCGGCGAAATGCGTCGCCAATCTTGTCGCGGGGGAGGCTGGGTGGCGGGCGTCGGCCTGCGGAGTGGCCCAGTGCCGTAAGTGCGACGACGAGGACGGCGTCGGGCGTGACGGCTGTGCGGGGCGTGCCGTCCAAGAAACTGTTAGATCCCCCAACCAGCCGCTGGGTTACGCCGTCTCTCAGTATGTCAGGTACTTAGACGGGCACGGGGGACGGGAATCCATCATGAACCGGGAACGCATCACATCCGTCGCTTCAATTTTCACTCCAGTCGCGATCGGCCTGGCTGTCGGCCTGGCCGCGCAGAGCGTCGGTGCCTCTGCCAGCACCCGCGACGCGGCCACGGTCGCCGCCTCCCCCGCGCACGCGGCCACCACCGCGCTCACCACCAGCGCCACCGCGCCCAAGTTCATCCTGCTCGGCTGCAACAACAACGCTGAAGTCGCACCGTCGGGCATTAGCAATTGCGGGGACGGGTCCGTGGGGCTCACGGGGCTGCACTGGACGAGCTGGACCTCGCACCTGGCCAGCGGCTACGGTACGTACTTCCTGAACGACTGCACGCCCACCTGCGTCGGCGGGCACTTCCACGCCTACCCGGCGCTCGTGGCCCTGTGGGGCAGCGCCGCGGTCAAGGGTCACCCGTCGGAGCGCAAGTACACCCAAATGACCCTCGTCTTCACCGGGACGCGACCGCCCGCCTACCAGGTGGTCAACGGCAAGACTGTCATTACTCACCCGGTCTCCCTGACCCTGCCAACCTTCCCGTGAGCTGCCCTCAGGCGAAACCCTTGCCCCTTACCTTCAGGTTGAGGTTGCGTGCCGATCAGTGGGTCGGCGGGGTAGGCAGGCCGACCGACTGCATGAACCACCACGCCGAGTAGTCGCCGAGGCCCGGGAAGCGGTGCCGTAGGTCGGCGATCTCTTCCTCGGGCGAGCCGAACGATCGCAGGTACGCGTCGAAAGATCCGTACTGCGCGACGACCTCGTTCACAACGGCGGCGGACTCGACGGCCTCTGTGATCTTGCGGTGGTTGCGGATGATTTGCGGGTTCTGCGCGGCCCGGTTGATGTCTTGCTCGGTCATCGCGGCAACCTGGACCGGGTCAAAGCCGTGGAAGACCTCGCTGAAGGCCGGCCAGTGCGATTCGATGGCCGCCCAGCTCAGTCCGGCTTGGAAGATCGCCTTGATGAGCTGTTCAACGTAGCGGCGATCATCCTGCGGCCCGAGCTCGAGATGAGGCCAGGCCGAGTCGTCGTGATAGGTACGGCCGGAGCGGTGTTCCGTCATGGGCGTTCCCCTTTCGCAAGCGGTCCTACCCCGCCATCACGCCCAAGCTCCCCCGTCGCGCCCGTGACTCTCGCTGGCATTCCCGCCCTGGCCCCGAAATCGTTTTGCCGTGACACGGGTCTAACACGGTGATGGACAATAGAAAGGAACTAAAGATGAGCAAGGCCCGCACTACCGAGTCCGCCGCCCGCGAGGTCCGCAAGCCGGCCGAGCAGTGGCGCCAGGAGCTGACCCCGCTGCAGTACAGCGTCCTGCGTGAGGCCCACACCGAGCGTCCGTTCACCGGTGAGTACGTCCACAACCACGAGGACGGCTTCTACCGGTGCGCCGGGTGCGGCAGCGAGCTATTTCGCTCGGACGCCAAGTTTGACTCGGGCACCGGGTGGCCGAGTTTCTCCGAGCCCGCCGTCGCTGAGGCGGTCGAGTTGCGACCGGACAACAGCCTGTTCATGCGCCGCACCGAGGTCGTCTGCCGTCGCTGCGGCGGTCACCTCGGCCACGTCTTCGACGACGGGCCGACTCCGACCGGCGACCGGTACTGCATCAACTCCTGCTCGCTGGCCTTCGAGCCTGCGGCAAGCTAGGAGCAGGACGGCCTTGCCAGCCCTGGACGGCAACGGGAGATGCGATGAGTTATGCCGAGGACCACCAGTGGTCGCAGCGCCATCTCTCGCACTACGTCGAGGGGGATCTGAGTTCCCGCGCCCGCCGCCGCCTAGACCGCCACGCGCGGGACTGCGCGGACTGCGGGCGCGGCCTCCGCGCGATGCGCGCGCTGGTGCACGCGGTCCATGGGCTCGACGCGCCGGCTGGCGTTCGCGCGCCCGCCACGATCTTCGACCGGGTCCGTGCGGCCGGGGCCGGCGGCTCGCCCGCGCCGCAGAACGCGTGATGCCGCCGTTGCGCGGCAGGCGCTCCCCGGAGTCAGCGGCCGGCGACGCCGCGACCGAGGCGGGTGCGGCGACGGAGGCGACTCTCATCGCCCGGGCCCGGGCTGGGGACGTCGGTGCCTTCGAGCAGCTATCCGGCGCGTATGCCGATCGCCTGTTCATGCTGCTGCTGCGCCTGCTTGGGGACCCCGACGAGGCGGGGGAGGTAGCCCAGGAAGTCATGTTGCGTGCCTGGCGGGGCATCACCCGATTCCAGGGCCGGTCCAGCTACTTTACCTGGCTCTACCGGATCGCGGTGAACGAGGCCAACCGCGCACTGGCAAAGCGGGACCGCCGGTCGGCCAACGTTTCGATCGGGCCGCAAGAGCTGCAGCTGCCGGCCTCTCCAGCCGATGACCCCGCCCGGCAGGCCGAGAACAACGAGCTGCGGCTGTCCCTGACCCGCGCCCTGGCTGGGCTGCCGCCGCCGCTGCGGACCGCGATCGTGCTGCGCGATGTCGAGGGCTTCTCCACGCAGGAGGCCGCGGAGATCGCCGGAGTCAGCCAGGCTGCCTTTAAGAGCCGACTGCACCAGGCGCGGCTGCAGGTCCGGGCCGCCATCGGCGACGATGCGCTTGCCACGGCCGGCGGCTGACCAGTTGACGGAAGGGCGAGCGCAACAACGTCACGCTGAACGGCGGAGACTGGCACGAGGTACGTGCTCCAAGAGGGCTGATGCGTCACGGGCGCCGGGCAACGGCACGCAGAGGTAGCTTCAGTTTTGCGTCGTGACTTGCCATGCCAAATCAGTGCCGAGTGCTCGTGCAAGCCGGGTGATTGCCTCGCGCGTGGCCTGGTCGCTAACGCAATCGGGAAGCCAGGCGCAGGCGATGCAGGCGGCTTTCACGTCGGCGGTGGCGCAGACGGCGGCGAGGCATTCCTCGATCTGGGTGATGGAAGGTCCGGGGCCTGAGGGGAAGCGCAGGCCGGGAAGTTGCGCGCTGTCGATGACGTCAACGTCGAGGTGCAGGTAGACCGGCGGGCGGCCGAGCTTGCTGAGGGCGGAGGTGATCGCGGCCGGGTCGGCGGGCACGCGGCGGATCTGGCTGGCGGCAAGGGCGTCGCGCTCGGCGGGGTCGAGGTCCCTGGCGTTAGCGAGCACGATGTCAGTGTCGGCCACTGGACGCAGCCCGAGCGTTTCCCCAAAGAGCTCGGGCGCCCGGCCGGTCAGCATCGCCAGCGCCATGCCACCGAGGTAGCCGCTAATGGTAATGGCCGGGGTGTTGAAGTCGCCGTGCGCGTCCAGCCACACCACGGCCAGCTCGCGGTAGCGGCGCTGTAGCCCGGCTACCGCTCCCAGCGCGGTAGGGCAGTCACCGGACAGCAGTAGCGGCCTGGCGGCCCGCGCGACCGCATCGGCGACCTCCCGGTGCAGCAGCGTCATCCGGCCGGGCACGGGGCTGTCCGGAAGGGACGGGCGGATCGTCTCGGCCACGCCAACCGGGACCGGGAAGGCAGCGATGTGCTCATCGAGGTGCCAGGGCGTCACGATGAGATCCCAGCCGTCGCCAGCATCGTGATCAGCCATGGATGCCTCGCTTTCTTAACGAATCACATTGTCAGGGACACCCCCGATTATCGCGAAATCCCGGTATGAGATGGAACCGCTAGCGGGTGTCCAGGGCTGCCATCGGTGATGTGTGGCCGCGGGGCGGCCGGATGACCGTACTGAGCGAACGCAGGGCAACAGCGCGCAGGGGCAGCTTCACTTTTGCGTCTTGATTCCTGAGATTGTCTGCTCGGCCCTGCACTGTGACACTTCGGTGCGGTCCGTCATCGCGTCCAGCGGTTAGAAGCTGTCGCTGCACGCCAGCGCGGCAGCGCATGCCGGCACTGCCGCACCGGAAGGCAGGAAGTTATTCATCGTGCGCCTGCTGCGACCAGGACAAAAGACCCTAGCCGGACGGCCCACGGCCGTGTACGCAAGAGACAGGTGAGGCGAAACTTCTCACTTGCACTTGGGATCTCCGGCGAGTCGTGCCTGACCGTTACGACCTGGCAAGGCGTGGGATACGGCGCTGGACCTGCCGACCCGTTCGCCAACGCGCGGACATCACCGAATTCGAGCTCCCGGTCCTGTCGCAGCCTGGACGAAGTTCCGGCACTACGGCAGGTACGGCGCCAGGCCGCCCTAGTTCCTGCGGCGGTCAGATGAGCTTCGTGGAAAGCGACACAGGTGGAGACATGAGGATTTTGAAGAACGCGAAAGCCACGGCTATAAGCCGCATAAGCGGCAAGAGGAAGAGTGAAGGCAATGAGGAACGTGAAGCTACTGACAGCGGCTGGAGCAGTGCTCGCAGGGCTTGCCCTCACGAGCGTTACGGCGTGCGGGACCCCGGCCACCGCCACCAGAACGGTGCATGTCACCCAGACCGCGACGGCTAAGCCGGTGCCGACTGTCACCAAAACCGTAACAGCGAAGCCAGTGCCGGCTGTCACCAAGACCGCGGCAACAGCACCTGCTGTTTCCGTGTCAGCCCCGGTCCCGCAGCCGCCGGCCACTCCGCAGTACACCAACGCTCTCTCAGTCGTTGATCAGTTCTACCAGGACATTACCGACCATAACTACTCGTCCGCATGGAGCCTGGGAGGCGACAACCTTAGCGGCGGCGTGGGCTACGACGCCTGGGTGGCCGGCTATGCCACCACTGTTTCGATCACGCTGTATGACACGGCGAACTTCGGCTCCGGTGAGGTGACCGCCTACCTGAACGCGCTTCAAAGCAGTGGCTCGGCCACCACCTACTACGGCACCTACTACGTGACCAACGGAGTCATCACTAGCGCGAGCATCGCCCAGACCAGCTAATGGCTTGATTGTTACCGGCGACGGGCGCGGTCGGTAGCGGGGAAATGCTGGATCCGCACCGCGAGGACGACATCGCCCCGGTAATCCTCAAGGAACCAGATCATCAGGGGCCCTCGCCGTAACTCTTCACATTGGACACCGCTTCGGTCACGTCGAATGGAGCATGAGCAACATTCCAGCCATGCGGGACTCGGCAGCCCGCTCCGACGTGCCACGTACCAGCGCGGGAGGTTCGGTAATACCATGGTACTCTTCTGGTATGACCGCAAAGCGGAAAGTCTCCGTCTCGCTTGACGAGGATCTTGTCGCGGAGCTTGAGGCTGCGGACGAGGCGCTGTCCGGGCAGGTGAACGAGGCCATTCGAGCCGAGGTGGAACGGCGTCGGCGGAACCGCCTGCTGACCGACATGCTCGACTCGCTTGACGCCGAGCACGGACCGGTGGACGAGACGCTCGTCGCGAAGTACATGGAGTTGCTGTGAGCCGCGCGCTCATCCTCGACTCTGAGGCCATGGTCACGCTAGGCAGTCGCCCCTCCAGACGGCAGGAGGAGGTCAGGGCCGCTATGCGAGCCGCCGCGCTCATGCAGCGAGACGTGATCGTCCCGGCGGTCATCCTCGCCGAACTGTACCGGGGCGCTGGCCGTAACCAAGCGGTAGACGCCTGCCTGGCCCGCGAGACGGGAATCCGGGTCCGCGACACCGACCGCCCGTTGGCGCGCTTGGTCGGCGGGGTGCTGACCTGTGCGAAAGCGGACTCTCGTTACCTCGCCGACGCGCACGTGGTCGCGGCGGCGGTGGAGACCGGCGGCGGCGTTGTGCTCACCGGCGACCCGGATGACCTCGCCTCGCTTGCCGCGCCGTATCCGAACATCACCATTCAGTCGCTCCCCTAACCGGGAGCCGCCTCGGCCCTGAGCCCATCGGGTCCAGCCTTCGGCGCGGGGCAGCGGCGCGCAGGGGTGGCTTCAGTTTTGCGTCGTGATTTCACTCATACGGGCTCAGTCGCCTTGTCCGCGAATGGCTTATTCGCGGGCGGGCGGGCGGCGGCACTTCCCAAAGTGCGCTGACCGGCGGCGCGCGCAGGCGCGGCCCGAAGGAGGGTTTCCTGCCCGGCATACAGCACAAGCCCTGCGACGAAATCGTCGCCCAGGCGCTGTGCCAGGTGATGCAGACCTCGAAAGTCCTCCTGGCCCTCGGTGGAGGCGGCCTTGACCTCAACGTCGGCTACGCGGGCGAGTTCCATAACGACGAAGCCCTCAAGCAGCGGCCCGAAGGGACAGCCGGCCGGATCACCGACCTGGCGTCCGCGCCGAGCAGGTTGGCCGCGATCCCGGAATCGACGAACGCGGCCTTCGAATATTCGGTCGCTGTGGACGGCTGATCAGGATAGAACCGGGGGGTGACCGAACAGCAGCTGCCCGGTGGGCGCAGTTTCGGGGCCGTACGGGTCGGCGGTGAAGTCCGCCGCCCGGCGCAGCCATGGACGGCAACCGTCCACTCGGTACTGCGGCACCTGGAGGACGCGGGCTTTGACGGCGCTCCGCGAGCCCGCGGCTTCGATGAACAGGGCCGCGAGCGCCTGACGTTCCTGCCCGGCCAGACCTTGGGCGAGACCCGGCCTTGGCCGGACTGGCTGCGCTCCGGCGACGCACTCGGGCAGGTCGGTGCGTGGCTTCGCAGGCTGCACGATGCGACCTCGGCATTCCGGCCGGCCGCGGGCGCCGTCTGGTTCACCGGCCGGCCGTGGCAGCCGGGACTTGTGATCGCCCATCTGGATGCGTCGCCATGGAACGCGGTATGGGCCGGCGGGACCCTGGCCGGCTTCGTCGACTGGGACACCGCCAGCCCGTCCCGGCGCGAGGATGACCTGGCGTTCTCGGCGCTGACCTGGGTGCCGCTGCTGACGGCGGAGATCGCCGGGCAAGCCGGGTTCGGTGACGCGGCCGGCGGGCGCGGGCGGTTCCACCTGCTCCTGGACGCCTACGGGTACACCGCCGACCGAACCGTGATCCGTGGCGCGATCATCGGGCGTGTCGAGCGCAACGTCGCGATGATCCGGCAGTTCGCCGACGGCGGCGAGCCGACCTTCCAGCGCATGTTGCCGTGGGCCGCGGACCTGGAACGGTCCGGCAGCGAGGTGGCCAAGTTGCCGGACGCGTTCTGGCAGGGACCGGGCCGCTGAGGAACCGGGACCAGCCGAGAGCGTGGCACCGGATGGCCTGGTGGCGGCGCCAGCATGCGTCGTGATCGGCCCATAGTCGCCCGGCAATTGGCCCACCGCAGTAGGCGGGTCGGACCGTCGGCGCGGGGCAGCAGCGCGCAAGCGAGCTGGAGGGCGTCGTGGAGCGCTTGCCCTCGGTGCGGTCGTCTCTTCCGGCCCGGCCTTCCGGCCCAGCGCCTGCAGGACCGCGCGGACCGCGGCCGAGGACACGGTGACCGGCTTACCGTCCGGAGGGGGGATGGACCAGGGCGATGCTTCCCGCAGGGGGAGGCGGCACGGCGTCCGGGTGCAGGATCGCGGCGATGGCCTCGACGCCGTCGACGAGGCGCGGGCCCGGGCGGACCACCAGGGAGTCCGCGTCGATGGCCCACACCGGGATGCCGGGCAGCGCCGCCACCACGGACGCGGCCTGCGACGCCGCGCCCGCCAGGTGATACCCGCACGGCGCGACGATGACCAGGTCAGGCTCGGCGGCGGTGACCTCTGCCCAGGTGAGGGGAGCGGAGCGCTGCCCCGGGCGGGCCGCGACCGGCTCGCCGCCCGCCGCGGTCACCAGGTCGGGGATCCAGTGCCCGGCCGCGAACGGCGGGTCCACCCACTCGATCACCGCGACCCGGGGACGCGGGCGGCCCGCGACGCGCGCCGCGACGACGGCGAGGCGATCGCGCAGGCCGGCGACGACCTGTGACGCGCGGTCCGCCGTCCCGGTCCTCATCCCGACGGCGAGGATCGTGCCGAGCACCTCATCGAGGGTGTACGGGTCGAGGGACAGCACGTCGGCGCGGCACCCGAGGTGGTCCAGCGCCTCCGACACGTGGCCGGAAGGCAGCGCGCACACCCGGCACAGGTCCTGCGTCAAGATCAGGTCGGGCCGCAGCCGGGCGAGCGCGTCCGCGTGCAGCGTGTACAGGTCCTCGCCGCTGGCGAGCTGATCACGGACGTAGCGGTCGATCTCCGCCGGGGTCATCCCCGACGTGTCCCTGCCGCCCACCACCACTTCCTTCTCCGCGCGGGCGGAAGGCGGCTCATCGCACTCGAACGTGACCCCGACGAGGTCGCCGTCCAGGCCGAGCGCGTAGACGATCTCGGTCGCGGACGGCAGCAGGGACACGAGGCGCACGCCGTCAGGCTACCCGGAGTACTCAGACCCAGCTGTCGGCGGCGGGGGCGTCGGTGCCGTGGGCTTCGCGCCACGAGATCACCGGGTTGCGGAGGATGCCACCTCGAGCACGCGCCAGGCTCAGTCCCAGCCGTCATCTGGCCACCGCGGCGGCGCTAGCGGGCCGCGCCCGCGCCGGCGCCCGCCACGATCGAGACCGCCTGCGCCGCCACGTCGGTGATGATGGCGGCGACCCGCGGGTCGGCCGCGTACCTGCGGATCAGGGCGGGGGAGTTGACCGTCCACAGCAGGCAGGGCAGTCCCGCCGCGGCGGCCCGGCGCACCACGCCGAGCGCGGCGAGCCGGTAGTGCGGCGCCAGGTAGTCGGCCCGGACCCGCTGGGCGAGGTCAACCGGGTACAGCTCGCGCAGCCGCGCGGGCAGGTCGGTCAGCGGCCCGCCGTCGCCCACCAGCAGTCCGGTCTTGACCTCGGGAAACACGTTCTTCGCCTGCAGGACGACCGCCGGCAGGAATGACGTGACGATCATCTGCGCGGGATCGAAGCCGGCCCGCAGCACGGCCATGACTTCGCGGACGTACCCGTCCTCCTTGAGCTCCACGTCGAGCCGGATCCGCCCGGCGCACGCCCGCAGCACCTCGGCGAGCAGCGGCGGCCTGACCCCGGCGGCGGCCTCGATCTCGTCTCGGGTGAGGCCGCTCACCGGCGCGCCGCCGACCACGGCGTCGTGGAAGGCGATCAGCTCGCCGTCGCGGGTCCTGCGGACATCGAACTCGATCATGTCGGCACCGACGTCGATCGCGTTCGTGAAGGCCGCGATGGTGTTCTCGGCGGCCCCGGCCGCGACCCCCCGGTGCGCGGCGACCATGGCATGGATCATGAACCGAAGTATGCCCTGGTCAGGTGATGCCCCGGCCACGCGGGGGCGAACGCGAGGCCGCCTGCCCGCGAAGAAACACCGGTCATCCCGAACGGGTTCGTGGTTCCCGCTTTACCCGCCGCCTCCTCCGCCCGGCGGGGCGATAATGGGTTGCTCTGACCGGTTCCGCACGGGATGCCACGACGCCTGGCGTGCTTGCGGCTTTCCCATCGTGAGGTAGCTACATGACCCAAGCCAGCCACGCGCTCGACCCCGCGGAAATCGAGGCCTTCTACCAGGTCGCCGGCGCCCGGCGGGACATCAGGAACGGCTTCCTGCCCGACCCGGTCGACGACGACGTGCTGACCAGGGTGCTCGCCGCCGCGCACCAGGCGCCGAGCGTCGGGCTTAGCCAGCCGTGGGACTTCCTCATCCTGCGGGAGCGGGAGGTCCGGATGAGCGTGCAGCGGCTCGCGCAGGCGCAGCGGGACGCGTTCGCGGCCACCCTGCCCTGGGCGCGGGCGCTCGCCTTCCGCCCGCTCAAGGTCGAGGCCATCCTCGAAAGCCCGGTCAACGTCGTCGTCACCTGCGACCCCACCAGGGGCGGCAGGCACGTGCTCGGACGGCACGCGCAGCCGCAGGTCGCCGAGTACTCGGCCGTGTGCGCGGTGCAGAACCTGTGGCTGGCGGCCAGGGCCGAGGGCCTCGGCGTCGGCTGGGTGAGCTTCTTCGACGAGCGCGAGCTCGCCGGGGCGCTCGGCCTGCCCGAACAGGTCACGGTGGTGGCCTACCTGTGCGTCGGCCACGTCGCGGAGTTCCCGCCCGCCCCGGAGCTGGTCATGTCCGGCTGGGCGCGGCAGCGGCCCCTCGCCTGGGCCGTGCACGAGGGCCGGTGGGGGCGGCGCGGCCTGCCGGGCGCGGAGCCCGCCAGCCTGCTCACCGACACGGTGGCCGCCATCCGCCCGCCGGACGGCGCGGCGGCCGACGCCGCGCGCGAACGCCAGGCCCAGCTCACCAAGCCGCCGGGCTCGCTCGGGTTCCTCGAGGACCTGTCGGTGCGGCTGGCCGGGATCGCGGGGGAGTGCCCGCCGCCGATGCCCGAGCCCGCCGCGGTCGCCGTGTTCGCCGGGGACCACGGCGTGCACGCCCAGGGCGTCACCCCGTGGCCGCAGGAGGTCACCGCCCAGATGGTGGCGAACTTCCTGGCGTCTACCGCCGTCGTCAACGTGATCGCCGCCCAGGCCGGCGCGGAGGTCTGCGTGGTCGACGTCGGCGTCGCCGCCGACCTGCCCGCCGCCCCCGGGCTGCTGCCGCGCAAGGTGCGCCGCGGCACCGCCGACATGACCGAGGCGCCGGCCATGACCATCGAGGAGGCACGGCAGGCGGTCGAGGCGGGCATCGAGACCGCCAGGGACCTGGTCACCGCGGGCAGCCGGTGCCTGATCACCGGGGACATGGGGATCGCGAACACCACCGCCTCGGCCGCCCTCATCGCCGCGTTCACCGGCACCGACCCGGTGGAGGTGACCGGCCGGGGCACCGGCGTCGACGACCAGACCTGGGCGCACAAGGTCGACGTGGTGCGCCGCGCCCTCGACCGGCACCGGCCAGACCCCGCCGACCCGCTTGGCGTGCTCGCCGCGGTCGGCGGCCTTGAGCACGCGGCGCTCGCCGGCTACCTGCTTGGCGCCGCGGCGCTGCGCGTTCCCGTCGTGCTCGACGGGGTGATCGCGTGCGCCGCCGCGCTCGCCGCCGCCGCGTTCTGCCCCGACGCGGCGCACTTACATGATCGCCGGCCACCGGTCCACCGAGCCAGGCGCGAGCCGCGCCCTGGCCGCGCTCGGCCTGCGCCCGGTGCTTGACCTCGACCTGCGCCTCGGCGAGGGCTCAGGCGCCGTCCTCGCCCTGCCGGTCGTCCAGGCGGCCGCCCGCGTGCTGCGCGACGTCGCGACCTTCGACAGCGCGGGCGTGTCCGGCGCCAAGGAATAGCTACCCGCCGGGGTACTGGCGGCCGTCCAGTCCGGCACGTACGCCAAGCCAACTGGCGGCGCGCCGTCGGTGACAATGAGGGCATGCCCTTGCCGGCGGCGATCCTTCCGAGGTGCCTTTCCCGGTACGCGGTTGCCTGGGTCTACCTTGGCGGGTGCGTCGCCGTGGACATCGCCTTCGGGATCCTCTCGCCTGCCGGGCGTTCAGTGGTTCAGCAATGGGCCAGCACCAACGTGGTCAACCTGCGCCAGGACCCGATAGGGTGCATGGTCGCGTCGGCGTTCGTTCCTTCAGGCTATTCGGTCGCGTGGCCGCTCCTTATCGCCGTGGCTGTGTTCGGCGCGAACCGGGCGCTGGGGAACTGGCGTGCGGCCGCGGTGTGCGGGGCCGGGCACGTGATCGGAACGCTGGTGAGCGAGGGAATAGTCGCCTGCAGAATCGGGCAGGGAGTGCTCCCGGAGTCGGATTCGCGAATTATCGATGTGGGTCCGTCATATGTCGTCGTAGCCGCCGTCATGACCGTGGTGCTATGCGGCCCGTGGGCCGCTCGGATCGCCGCTGCCGCTGAGCTTCTCCTGCTGGTCGTCGTCGGCGGGATATTCAGCGGGCTGAGCACCTTGCAGGTGGCCGCGGTCGGTCATCTGACATCGCTCGTCGTAGGTGTCACCCTCGGCGGCGTCTTCGCCTGCCGGCCGCGGCGCGTCCAGCCGGCAACCGCCCCCCGGGCCTGATAGTCATCGTCGTGTCGCCGGTGTGATGCTCCAGTGCCGGGGGTATGGCCGTGAAACCCACCTGGGCACCGATACCTCAGGGGACAGCCATGGCAACAAGTCGAAGGACATCCGCGACGCGGTCAGCGCCGAGCCGACGGTGGGGTCATTGTTCCCGCTGACCGCCGTAGTGGCAGCCCTTGGCTCCGCCTTGGCGTACGCGATAACGGCCGTCACCGAGCAACTGGGGACCAAGCGCGTCAAGCGCCGCCGCGCGCTGTCGCCTGAACTGCTGCTCGACCTGATTAAGCAGCCGCTGTGGCTGGCGGGAATCGCCGCGAATGTGGCCAGCTTCGCCCTGCAGGTCGTCGCGCTGCGATTCGGGCCGCTCGCCCTGGTCGAGCCGATCCTGGTGTTCGACCTGATATTCGCCGGCTTGATCAGCGCGGCCCTGCGGAAAAGCGCGGACCCGGTCATGGGCGCGGGAGTCGTCGCCTGCGCGGGCGGGGTCGCCGGGTTCCTCGTCATCGCCCGGCCGTCGGCCGGGCGGCAGGCTATCGGCCCCGTCGAAGCGGTGTGGCTGCTGGCCGGGTTCGCCGCGGTGGTAGCCGGCTGCCTGGCCCTGGCCCGGTGGAACCGGACGGTGCGGCCGCTCGCGCTCGCCCTGGCCTGCGGCGCCGCCTACGCGGTCACGGACTTCTCGATCAAGCTCGCGACCGCCGGACACGGCGGCGGACTGGCCGGCCTGTTCACCAACTGGCCGATCTACGCGGTCATCGTCATCGGCCCGATCGGCTTCGTGCTCAACCAGAACGCCTTCCAGGCGGGCGCCCTGCTCGCGCCGGTCCTGGCCATCATCACGATCACTGACACGATCGGCACCATCGGGCTGGCCTGGCTCTTGCTGGACGAGAAACTCGCCAGTGGCACAGCGCAGATCGCGGGCGAGGCAGCGTCGCTGCTCGTGATGACCGTCGGGATCGTTGTCCTCGCCCACCGATCTCCCCAGGCCGCCCGGCAGCAGGACCAGGCCGCCCGGCCCGCCGATCCGGCCGGCAGCGAGCCCGGGGCGCAGAGCCCCGGCTAAGCGCACCCTCGGGCGAGGTTGCCGCGGATGCTCGTGGGTGATCTGCCAGCCCGCGGCCATCCGGCGGAGCCCGACCGTGGACCGGAACCACAGGTCCACCAGCTCGCCGTCCGTCTTGGTGCCCGTCATGTGGGTGAGGCCATGGTGATGCCCGTGCGCGGGCTGACACGCGGCGCGCGCGCCCGGGTGCGGCGTGATCGTGCGGGATTTCATGATCGTGAAGGATCCGCAGCTCATAGGCTGCGGATCCTTCACGATCATGGTCCGGGCCGTGGTGCCACCCGGACAAACCGGACGAAACGGGCACGCACGGGCCCGGAGCGAAGGCGGCGGGGGTTGCTGAGTATCTAGCGATGCGCGATGGGGCGGGTGAGGGCCTGGCGGCACTCCTCCTGGGTCGGCTTAGCATCGCCGGTATCGCTCACGGTTCGGTTCGTCCATCTATCATGGGCGGGTGAGCCAGCATCGAGGCGCGTCACGGAACGGCAAGCCGCCGGCCACGGCAGCCGAACGGATACTGAGCGCCGCGATGCGCGAGTTCGCGAAGTACGGGTTCGCCGGCGCCCGCGTGGAGCGGATCGTGAGCCGGGCGGACGTGAGCCCCCGGTCGCTCTATTACCACTTCGGCAGCAAGCGGGGCCTGTATGACGCCGTCCGCGAGCGGCTGAGCTCGCAGCACTTCGAGGACTTCGTGCGCGGCGTCACCGACGAGCCGCTGGTCGACCGGCTGCTGGCCAACATCGACGTCGCGATGACGCCGCGCTGGCAGACTTGGGCGCGGCTGCTGATGTGGGAAGCGCTTGACGGCGCCGCGGGCAGCGCGCCGTACCCCGAGGGCACGGTGCCCGGGGACTTGCTGGCCATCCGCGCCGCCCAGGAGCGGGGCGAGATTGACCCCGACCTGGACCCGCACGTGCTGACGCTCGCGTTCATCGCCATCACCTTCTGGCCGACGATGTTCCCGCAGTCGACGAAGCGCCTGACCGAGGGCATGCCCAAGGACGAGCTGCTGCGGGCACGCAAGGAGCTCGTGCGAGCGCTCGTCGAGGGGCTCGGCGAGGGCGCCGCGATGGAGCTACCCGCCGCGGTCGTTCCTGGGGGCGAGCAGACGCGTTAGCGTCAGCGTGCCAAGCGCCAGCGCCAGGTCACAGACGCACGCCACGCGGAAGCCGGCGACGTAGCCGTCCGCCTGCCCGTTGCCGACGGCCGCGAAGAAGCCGAGGCTCACCAGGGCCAGGCCGATGGTCCCCGACATCTGCTGGACGGTGACGAGCACGCCCGCCGGAGCCCCCGGGTCCGCGACGGGGACGCGGCTAAGCACGACGCCGATTATCGGCGGGATCAGTAGACCCTGCCCGAGGCCGAGCAGCGTCACCCCGACGAGCACCAGGGCCGTCGGCTGGCTGGGGTCGGACGCCGCGAGGAGCACGAGGAGGCCGGCGGCCTGGAAGGCCGCCCCCGCGGTCAGCGTGCCGCGGCCGTAGCGTCCCACGAGGGCGCTGCTTGACAGGCTCGCCACGAAGTTGCCCGCGGCGAGCGGCACGAACGTCAGCCCGGCGACCATGGGGGTGTCCCCGCGTCCAGTCTGCAGGTACAGGCCAAGGACGAAGAAGAACGACGTGATCGTCGCGTACAGCGTCACGTTCACGAACAGCCCGCGGCGAAAGTCCCGCGACCGGAACAGGCCGAGGTCCACGAGGGGCTGCCTGGAGGCGCGGACCCGATGCTCCCACCATACGAACGCCGCGCCGGCGGCGGGCACGGCGGCAAGGAACAGCCAGCACCACAGCGGCCAGCCGAGAGCGCCGCCCTCGACGATCGGGATGGTCAGCAGCCCGGCGGCGAGGGTGAGCAGGGCGACGCCTGCCAGGTCGAGGCTGGGGCGGGTCGGTGACCGGGACTCGGGGACGGTGCGAAAGCCGAAGAGGAACGTGAGGGCGGCCACCGGCACGTTGACGAGGAAGATCGGCCGCCAGCTCAGGCCGACCGATGTTGGCCGACAGGAGGATCCCGCCGAGCGCCTGCCCGCTGACCTGCCCCGCGGCGATGGTCATCCCGTAGACGCCGAGGGCGATGCGGCGCTCCCGCGCCGGGAAGCTCACCCGGATGATCGAGAGCACCTGGGGCACCATCATCGCGGCCGCCGCACCCTGGAAGAGGCGGGCGACGACCAGGATGTCGCTCGTTGGCGCCAGCCCGGATAGCGCCGATGCCACCGCGAACGCGGCCATGCCGGCGAAGAAGACGCGCCGGCGCCCGTAACGGTCGCCGAGCCGCCCGCCAGTGACCAGCCCGAGGGAGAAGGTAAGGCCGTAGCCGCCGACGATCAGCTCCAGGGCCGGCGGGCCGCTGCCGAGGTCCCTGTGCAGGACGGGGGTGGCGACGTTGACCGCGAAGAAGTCGAACACGTTCATGAACATGCCGGGCAGGACGGCAACGAGGACCAGCCACGCGCTGCGGCCGGTCCTCGTGTCCGCCGGGGCGGCGACGGGGGCGGGCGCCGCCTCAGGCTGTGGTCATGTTGTTGGTGCGGGAATCAGGCGGGTCAGTCCACCATGTCGGTTAGCTGGACGCCGGTGGTCGCGGTCGAGGACTCGCGCACCACGGGGTCGTCCTCCGTGCCGAGCGCCCGCCAGTCCTCACCGGGTTCGAGGATCTTCTCGGCTCCCCTGATGATGGTGAAGTTCCCGGTCAGGGCCGGGGGTTCCTTCCCCTCGGCGAGCCCCTTCGCCGCCGAGATGAGGATGTGCCGCATGCGGGAGATGGCCTTGTCGGTGGAGCCGAGCTGCTCCTGGGTGCGGTCGTAGATCGGGCCCATCGACTCGGTCACCATCAGGTCCTGGCTCACGAAGTCGTCGACGCCGCTGAAGATGCCCCTCTTTTCCCTGACCTCCGCCGACAGCTGGTAGTCGTTCTCCGCCGTGTAAAGACGCGGGGTGATCCCGTTGCGCGGATTGGTGACCGGTGTCGAGAACGGTGCGAGCGAGAAGAGGTTCGCGCCGCCGTAGTTCCGCGGGTTGCGCCACGCCTTGGGCGCGGAGAAGTAGCGCCAGCAGTTCTCGTCGTCGATCGGCACGAACATCCCGCAGCCCACGCTGAACGGGATCGACGCGACCATCGTCGCGTACGGCAGCGCGTAGGCGGTGACCCGCACGTGGGTGTTGCCGTTCGGGCGTGGTGCGGATGCCCGCGTAGCGGTAGCCGAACCAGGTGTCGTCGACCTCGAGGCGGGGGGCGCGGTCGTGCCGCCAGAACTTCCACGACATCGCGTTGGACGGGTAGCCGGGCTTGTCCGAGCCGTCGTCGGGGAGGTCGTCGATGCCGTCCCACTGGTGCAGGTGGGAGATGTGCGAGGTGTCGATGTTGCCTTCCATCGCCTGCACCCAGTTGCAGGTCGAGTGCTGCTTCGACGCCATGGCCTCACCGTCGGCAAGGCCGTCGGTGCCGAAGTCGCGGAACGGGGTCATGGTCTCGCGCGGCCCCATGTAGGTCCAGACGATGCCGCCGGACTCGCGGGTCGGGTAGGACTTCATCCGGACCTTCTCGCAGAACGGGGCCGGCTCGCTGGGCATGTCGACGCACTTGCCGTCCACGTCGAACGCCCACCCGTGGTAGACGCAGCGGAGGTGCGCGTCCTCGTTGCGGCCGAAGTACAGCGACGCGCCCCGGTGCGGGCAGTTCTCCTGCACCAGGCCGACCCGGCCGCGGGTGTCGCGGAACGCCACCAGGTTCTCGCCGAGCAGCCGGACCCGGGCCGGCGGGCTGCCCGGCTCGGGGATCTCCGCCGTCAGGCAGGCCGGCGTCCAGTACCGGCGCAGCAGCTCGCCCATCAGGGTTCCCTGGCCCACCCGGGTCAGGATCTCGTTGTCTTCCGCCTTAAGCACGGCGTATGCCTCCTGTCTGAGGGATTAGCTGGCCGGCTGCCCGTTCGCCAGGTCAAGGGCCTCGGCGAAGGCAGGGTCCGCGGGAGTGGCGAGCGTCCGCCAGTCCTCGCCCGGCGCGAGGATCTTCTCCGCGCCGAAGATCGACCGGTAGTCGCGCTCGCCGACCGCCGGGGGCTCCTTGCCCTCGGCGAGGCCCTTGGCGGCCGAGAGCAGGATGTGCCGCATCCGGGTGATGGCCCGGTCGGTGGAGCCGAGCTGCTCCTGGCTGCGGTCGTAGATCGGGCCCATCGACTCGGTCACCATGAAGTCCTGGCTCACGAAGTCCGCGACGCCGCTGAACGTGGCGGTGCGCTGGACCTCGCGGTCGATCTGGTAGTCGTTGCCGGCGGTGTACTCGCGCGGGAGGATCCCGGTGCGACCCGAGCGGATGGCGTTGGTGAACGGCGCGACCGCGAAAAGGTTCTCGCCGCCGTAGCCGTGGATGTTCGGCGGCGCCGCAACCGAGAAGCTGTAGCGGGCCGTGCACTCGTCGTCCACGGGGACGAAGAGGCCCTGGCGCTGGCTCCAGGGAACGCTGGCGACCAGCGTGGTGTAGGGGACGACGTAGGCGGTGACCCGCACGTGGGTGTTGCCGTTCGGGGTGGTGCGGATGCCCGCGTAGCGGTAGCCGAACCAGGTGTCGTCGACCTCGAGGCGCGGGGCGCGGTCGTGCCGCCAGAACTTCCACGACATCGCGTTGGACGGGTAGCCGGGCTTGTCCGAGCCGTCGTCGGGGAGGTCGTCGATGCCGTCCCACTGGTGCAGGTGGGAGATGTGCGAGGTGTCGATGTTGCCTTCCATCGCCTGCACCCAGTTGCAGGTGGTGATGGTCTTGGTGGCCGACCACTTCTCCCGTCGGCAGTCCCTCGGTGCCGAAGTCCCGGAACGGGGTCATGGTCTCCCTGGGCCCCATGTAGGTCCAGACGATGCCGCCGGACTCGCGGGTCGGGTAGGACTTCATCCGGACCTTCTCGCAGAACGGGGCCGGCTCGCTCGGCATGTCGACGCACTTGCCGTCCACGTCGAACGCCCACCCGTGGTAGACGCAGCGGAGGTGCGCGTCCTCGTTGCGGCCGAAGTACAGCGACGCGCCCCGGTGCGGGCAGTTCTCCTGCACCAGCCCGACCCGGCCGCGGGTGTCGCGGAACGCCACCAGGTTCTCGCCGAGCAGCCGCACCCGCGCCGGCGGGCTGCCCGGCTCGGGGATCTCCGCCGACAGGCAGGCCGGCGTCCAGTACCGGCGCAGCAGCTCGCCCATCAGCGTCCCCGGGCCCACGCGGGTCAGGATCTCGTTGTCTTCCGCCCTAAGCACTCGGTACCTCCAGTCCTCCGCATGACCGGGCCGACGCCGAACCGCTCTTTCTCACCGTCTCACCGGGCAATGACGATTGTCAATTATTAAGTAAGTACTTACTACCGGTGGTTTGCATGGTTAATGGAAAACGCGGAAGTAATGAAGCCGCGGGTATTAGGAGCGGTGCTGAAGTCACCCGGCCGTGCCCGGCGGCTCAGCCCTGCTCGATGCCCCGCAGGCTGGCGTGCACGGGCGAGGAGCGGAACGTCTCGACGTCGCCCGAGTATGCCAGCCGGCCCTGCACCATCGCCCACATGTGACCGCTGATGGACGTGAGCATGTCCAGGTCGTGCTCGACGACGACGACCGCGCGCTCCGCGCTGATCGCGGTGAGCGCCTCGGCGAGCACGGTCCGCTGGGTGGCGGACAGGCCCGAGGCGGGCTCGTCGGCCAGCAGCACCTTGGGCTCGCTGACGAGCGCCCGGGCCAGTTCGGTCAGTCGCTGCGCCTCCAGGGTCAGCCCGTCGACCTGACGCGCGCCGAGGTCGGCGATGCCGAGCCGCTCCAGGGCGGCCCAGGCCCGCTCCCGCGCGGGCGCCGCCTGGGGCCGCCACAGCGCGCCGAGCATCCACTGGCCGGGGTCGCGCAGGCAGGCGGCGGCGACGTTGTCGACGACGGTCCGGCCGTGGGCGAGGCGGACCGTCTGCCAGGTCCGCGCCACCCCCGAGCGGGCCCGGCGCATGGCGGGCCACCCGGTGGCGTCCCTGCCGTCGATCCGCACGCTGCCCGAGTCGGCCCGGACGGAGCCCGCGAGCAGGTTGAACAGCGTCGACTTGCCGGCCCCGTTGAAGCCGCACAGGCCGAACAGCCCCTGGCGGGGCACCTCAAGGGACACCGAGTCGACGGCGAGCACCCCGCCGTAGCTCTTGGTGACGTCATAGCACGCCAGCACGGCCCCGTCGGCCCCGTCGGCGCCTGCCGACATTGCTGGCACCGCCGGCGCTGCCTGCACGGCCCGGCGCCTGCGCCGGGCCGGCGGCGCCCCCGGTCCCGGTCACCTCAGGCGGCGTTTCCCGCACCGTCCCCACCTCCTCGTGGCCCGATACCCCGCGTTTTGAGCTGTTCCGCGCCCCACGACCGGAAGGCCGCGCCCCACTGGTCCGTCCGGCGGCCAAGGAGCCGGTCCACCGCTCCCGCCACCCCGTCGGGCTCCGCGATGAGGATGACCAGCAGGGCGATGCCCTCGATGATGCCGATGTTCGTGCTGATGAACGACGTGCTCGTGGTGAGGTACTCGATGACGATGGCCCCGAGGATCACGCCCGCGATGCTCTTCCTGCCGGACACGAACACCATCAGGAGCAGCGTGATCTCGGCGGTCTCGCTGAGCACGTCCGGCGTGACGATGCCCTGGACGCTCGCGACGGCCGCGCCGCCGACGGCGGCGAGGACCGACCCGAGGACGAACACCTCAAGGCGGCGCTGGCGGAGGCTGATGCCGATGGACTCGCCGAGCCGCTCGTCCTCGGCCATGGCCATCAGCTGCAGGCCGACGCCCGACCGGATGACGCGGAGCACGATCGCGGCCGCGATGCCGAGCAGCACCGCGCAGGCGATCCCCGACTCGACGAGCGTCGCCGTGTAGTCCGGCCCGGTCAGCAGCGGCAGCACGCCGTTGATCCCGGAGAACGACCCGAGCCAGCTGGAATAAGTCGCCAGCTGGTAGATGAACAGCGGCAGCAGCAGCGTCGCCAGGGCGAGCGCCAGGCCGGGCGCGCGGGTGACGACCGCCCCCATCAGCAGCGCGGCCACGGCGGCCAGGCCGATCACGGCGAGGAGGCTTTCCAGGGAGCTGAAGCCGTACTTCGTCTCAAGGACGCCCACCCCGTACGCGCCAAGGCCCATGAACACGGACTGGCTGAAGGCCAGCTGGCGGCTGTAGCCGAGCTGCAGCACCATCCCGACGGTCACGATGGCGTAGCCGATCCCGGTCGTCACCGTGAGGCCCAGGTACGAGCCGTTCATCGCGGCCAGCACCACGGAGCCGACGGCGGCGACGCAGATGCCCGCGCCGAGGGGCACGGGGTCACGGCGGCGGACCCGGGGCACCGCGGCCTGGCCTTCCTGAGCACCAGGCGAGGGGCCCGAGAGGGTGCCGCTCTTCGCTGCGGCTGACTCTGTCAATGCCGCCGCCTCCCTTCCGAGTTCCGCGAGATCCTCACGCGGGCCTTTCCTAAGCGGGTTCCGCGCCCAGCCCCAGGACCTCGGGCCGGAAGATGATGATGCCGAAGAGCAACGCGTAGAGCAGGACGTCGTTGTAGCTGCTGCTGACGTAGCCGCCGAGCATGGACTCGACAACGCCGATCGCCAGCCCGATCGCCACCGCGCGCCCTGGCCGGCGGAACGACGCGAATCCCGCGGCGATGGTTCCGATCAGGCTGATCGTCGGCCCGCTGAGGTACGTGAAGCCGGACAGCGGGGACTCGACGATGCCGAACAGCGCGGCGAGCACCGCGGTCCCGATGAAGATCCACCGCCGGAACTTCGCGTTGTCGATCCCGACGATCCGGGACCCGAACGCGCTCTCGCCGCAGGCGCTCGCCGCCCGCCCGGAAACCGTGAAGCGCAGGTACGCCCACAGGGCGAGCCCGCTCACGATGGCGACCGCGATGACGAGGATCCCGGCCCGCTGCACGTGGAAGTCGAGGACAGACAGCGCCGGCCCCGGCCAGATCGCCGGCGCGCCCCACACGTCGGTGCCGAACCACGCCCTGGCCACCCCTTCGAGTACCAGGGAAAGCCCGAAGGTGTAGAAGAACACGCCCACGATGCCGCGCGCGCCCCTGCCCCGGTCGAAGGCCTGGTGCAGCACGACCCAGTCAAAGAGCCACGCGGCCAGGCCGACGCCCGCCAGGTCCACGACGATGCCGGCGATGAACGGCAGCCCGGCGTTCTGCACCAGCCACGCGGTGCCGATCGCCCCGAGCATCGCGAAGTCGCCCACCGCGAGGTTCAGCACGTTGCACACCCGGAACCACACCGCCAGGCAGGCACCGAAGATCCCGTAAATCGCGCCGGAGGTCAGCCCGGCGACGAGGAGGTTGAGGAACTGGCTCACGCGGTATCTCCCCGCCCGCCCGATACCTCCACCAGCCCCTTGTACATGCGCACCGAGCGGTCGGCCACCATGAGCGCGTGCACGGGGTTCTCCTCGACGAGCAGGATCGTCATGTCGGTCTCGGTCATCTCGCGGAGCCAGTCGTAGACCCGGCGGGCCACTGCCTCGGCGAGGCCGAGGCAGGGCTCGTCGAGCAGCAGGACCTTCGGCCGCGCGGCCATCCCCCGTGCTAGGGCGACCATCTGCTGCTCACCGCCGGACAGGGTGCCCGCCTTCTGGTCGAGGAGGCGGGTGAGCTCGGGGAACATGTCCAGCACGTTGGACACGTCCTCCCAGGCGGCGCGGGCCCCGAACCTGCGGGTCCGCGCGTAGCTGCCGAGCATGATGTTGTCCCTGACGGGCAGTTCGGGGTAGAGGTGCCGCCGTTCCGGCACCAGGATCAGGCCGGCCCGCACGGCGGCGTCCGCCCGCCCGGGCGGGAGCGCGTTGCCGAACAGCCGCACCGTCCCGCCCCGGCGGACGAGCCCGGCGACCGCGGTCACCATGCTCGACTTGCCGTGGCCGTTCGGGCCGATGACGGCGACGCACTCCCCGGCGGCGACCGACAGCGTCACGGACTCGACCGCGACGAACTTCCCGTAGCTCACCGAGAGGTCCGCGACCTCGAGGGCCATGACCGGCACCCGCTAGCTCCCCACGTGCGGCAGCACGTCGAAGCTGCCGTCGGCGCCGACGGTCACCATCGCCGAGTCGCCGCTGTCGGTCATGGAGGCGTAATCGGATGGCGTCCGGGTCCATGTGTACATGATGATGCCGCCGACGGTGAGCTTCTGCTTCTGCAGGGCGTTCTTCACGTCGCTGGCCGAGACGGACTTGGCCGTGTCGATCGCGTCCGCCAGCTCCCGCCCGGTGTCCCAGCCCTCGCCGCCCTCGTCGATCTGGGTCGCCGTGCCCAGGCCCGCCGCCTTCATCGCCGCGATGTACGCCTTGGTGTCGGCGACGCCGGCCGCGTTGGCCGAGCTGGACGGGAAGGCCGCAAGCACGTTCTGCGGCGTCCCGATCAGGTAGATGTTCGACATGGTCGTCGGGCCGCCCACCGCGTTGACGAACTGGTCGGTCGCGCACCCGGAGCACTCGCCGATCGGGATCGTCGGGTTCTGCGCCCGCATGGACTTGAGGAACGTGATCGTGTCCGGGCCGGGGGTGAGGCCGAGGACGATGACCTGCGGGTTGGCCTTCAGCAGGTTGAGCACCTGCGGCGTGTCGTTCGTCGCGCCCGGGTTGACGACCTGCGTCGCGACGACCTGGTAGCCGTACTTCGACTGGAGGCCGTTCATGTACGGCCCGTTGCTGAGCCCGCCGGGGGTGTTGTCCTGGATCACCGCGACCCGCGTGTAGTGCCGGGGGACGATGATCTGGGTGATCATCGCCTGGTCGTCGGCGAAGTACACGTTGCCGATGCCGGGGTACGAGTAGGACGTCATGTTGGCGTTGCTGATGCCCTGCCCCGCCCAGCCCGACCCCCAGCCGAGCAGCACCGTCTGCAGCTGGTTGGCGACGGGGACGGCGGCGGCGGTTGTCGCGGTGCTCTCCGGCCCGAAGATGAAGTTCGCGTGCTCCTGCGTCACGCACTTGTGCACCAGACCCGCGGCCGTCGCCGGGTTCGACGCGTCGTTCTCCGGCACGAGCTTGACCTGGTGCCCCTGGACGCCGCCGGCCTTGTTCACCATGGCCGCCCAGGCGGTCGCGCCGAGCTCGTCGTCGGTGCCGAGCGCGCTGAACGGGCCGGACGTGGCGGCGATCTCGCAGATGGTGATGGGGGAGTTAGCAGACGCGCCCCCGCCACCGCCCGAACTGCACCCCGCCGCTACGCCTGCGACGAGCAGCGCGCCGGCCGCGGCCCTGCCCAGGACCTTCAGCCGTCGCATGCGGGACCGAACCTTGGCCAAAGTGAAATCGGGGTTCCTGGGGAAAAGACGCGCAGAAGTGAACCGGGAATCGTCCATCAAAGCCCCCTTTGGCTTCGGTCAGGACTGTAGGCCAGTGCGAACCTTTTCCCTGACCTGCGCCAGATAGATCAGTTGGCCGGCATCATCAGGAAAAAAGGGTTCGATGCAAGATGTATACCGAACGCTTAATAAAGCGTCAACAGTTCAGGACGTAAGTATGACCGTCTGATTCTGCTCTGTGGGGCCATTCTGACTATTGGTGTCTGAGTGGTGTTTACAATGCTGAGTTATCAATGTGACTAGAAAGACATGCGTCGCACGGGCGGCCAGGTCCGCCACCGGTGGCCATGAGACTGGTCGTGCGAAGCATGAAGTCGTTCGGGATAAAGGCCTAGGTTCATCAGAACGGAGGCGCGGGTTCTCCGTCACCAGGACTGGGCCTCACCGTCACATGGCGGCCGGGGTGGCAAACTGAGCGTGGCCAGCTTTTTGTTGGTTTCCCACAAACCTGGCGTCCAAGGTCTGCGCCATGACCGCCCTTGGTCCGCTGCGTACCATCTAGCAGGATAGACGCAGGTGAAGGCGGGGCATCGAGCACGGGCGCCCGGGCTCGGGGCCCGGTGGCTGATGGCCTAGCCTTCCGCGCGTTCGTACTTTGGGAGGTCTGTGCCGGTGTTCAGTCGAGTCGCCATCGTCAACCGCGGGGAGGCCGCGATGCGGCTGATCCACGCCGTCCGGGATCTGTCCGCGCAGACGGGCACGCCGGTCGAGACGGTCGCCCTCTACACCGACGCGGACCGCACCGCCACGTTCGTCAGGGAGGCCGACCTGGCCTACCCGCTCGGCCCCGCCTCCGCGCGGCCCTACCTCGATTACGCCGTGCTTGAACGCGCCCTCATCGAGACCGGGTCGGACGCCGCCTGGGTCGGCTGGGGCTTCGTCGCCGAGGACCCGGTGTTCGCCGAGTTGTGCGAGAAGGCGGGCGTCACCTTCATCGGGCCTGACGCGGACGCGATGCGCAAGCTGGGCGACAAGATCGGCGCCAAGCTGATCGCCGAGGAGGTCGGCGTACCAGTCGCGCCGTGGAGCCGCGGCGCGGTCGCCACCCTGGACGACGCCCTCGCGGCGGCGGAAACCATCGGCTACCCGCTGATGCTCAAGGCCACCGCCGGCGGGGGCGGGCGCGGCATCCGCGTCATCACCTCCCCGGGGGACCTCACCGAGGCGTTCGAGCGGACAAGCGCCGAGGCGCTGCGCGCGTTCGGCAGCGGCACCGTGTTCCTTGAGCGCCTCGTCACCGGCGCCAGGCACGTCGAGGTCCAGGTCATCGCCGACGGGCAGGGCACGGCCTGGGCCCTGGGCGTGCGCGACTGCTCGGTGCAGCGGCGCAACCAGAAGGTCATCGAGGAGTCGGCGTCCCCGGTGCTCAGCGCCGCGCAGGCAGACGACCTGAAGGCGTCGGCGGAGCGGCTGGCGCTGGCCGTCGGCTACCGGGGGGCGGCCACCGTCGAGTTCCTTTACCACCCGGGGGAGAAGCGGTTCGCCTTCCTCGAGGTCAACACCCGGCTGCAGGTCGAGCACCCGATCACCGAGCTGACCACAGGCACCGACCTGGTCAGGCTCCAGTTGCACGTGGCGGGCGGCGGCAAGCTCGAGGGTTCCAAGCCGGCCGAGTCTGGCCACGCGATCGAGGCGCGGCTCAACGCCGAGGACCCGGACCGCGACTTCGCGCCAGCGCCTGGCCGCATCGCCAGGCTGGCGCTGCCGGCGGGCCCTGGCATCCGCGTCGACACCGGGGTCAGCGAGGGCGACACCATCCCCGCCGACTTCGACTCGATGATCGCGAAGATCATCGCCTACGGTCACGACCGGGACGAGGCACTCGGCCGGCTGCGCCGCGCGATGGCCGAGACCACCGTGGTCATCGAGGGCGGCGCCACCAACAAGAGCTTCGTGCTCGACCTGCTCGACCAGCCCGAGGTGATCGACGCGAGCGCCGACACCGGCTGGATCGACCGGGTCCGCGGCGAGGGCCGCCTCGCCGCCCACCGGCACTCCGCCGTCGCGCTCGCCGCCGCCGCGATCGAGGCGTACGAGGACGAGGAGGAGGTCAGCAGGCAGCGGCTGCTCGCCACCGCGCGCGGCGGCCGCCCGCAGGCGCAGCACGACCCGGGCCGCCCGCTCGACCTGAAGCTCCGCGGCGCCAGCTACCGCGTGCGCGTCGCGCGGACCGGGCAGAAGCGGTTCCACGTCGAGATCGCCGCGAAAGGCCCCGTTTCTCCCGGCACTGTTTCTCCGGGCACGGGGCACCAGGCCGACGTCGAGGTCGAGCGGTACGACGAGCACAGCGGCAGGATCACGGTCAACGGCACCAGGTTCCGGCTGACCTCGGCCACCCACGGCCCGGTCCACCTGGTCGAGGTCGACGGCGTCGCCCACCGGGTCAGCCGCGACGAGGGCGGTGTCGTCCGTTCGCCCGCGCCCGCCCTCGTGGTCGCCACCCCGCTCGCCGCCGACGACGAGGTCGAGGCGGACGCGCCGATCCTCGTGCTCGAGAGCATGAAGATGGAGACCGTGCTGCGGGCGCCGTTCCGCGCCCGGGTGCGTGAGTGCCTGGTCTCCGTCGGCAGCCAGGTCGAGGCCGGCGCGCCGCTGCTGCGCCTTGAGCCGGTCGGCGACGCGGACGCCGCCGTTGCTGCCGTTACCGCCGGGCCTGCCGCGGAGATCGACCTGCCGGCGGTACCCGCGGACGTGCCCGCGGCCGAGCGCGCCGAGCGCTGCCTGGCGGACCTGCGCGGCCTGCTGCTCGGCTTCGACGACGACCCCGCCGACCCCAAGCGCGCGCTCACCGGGTACCTGGCCGCCCGCACGGAACTTGTCAGCACCGGGCTCGGCGGAACGCCGCTGGCCGGCGAGGTGGAGCTGCTCACGGTCTTCGCCGACATGTCGGAGCTGAGCCGCAACCAGCCGGACAGCGACACCGAGGCGTTGCCCGAGGGGCTCGTGCACAGCCCGCGTGAGTACTTCCACAGCTACCTGCGGAGCCTCGACGTCGAACGGGCAGGCGTCCCCGAGGCCTTCCAGGCGAGGCTGGCCAGGGTGTTCCGCTATTACGGCGTCACCGGCCTCGACCGCACACCGGAGCTCGAGGCGGCCGTCTTCCGCATCTTCCTCGCGCAGCAGCGGATGGCCGCCGACGCGGGCATCGTCGCCGAGTTGCTGCGGCAGTGGCTGGCGACCGCCCCGCCCGCCGATCCGCTGCGCGAGCCGGCCGGACTGGCGCTCGAGCACCTCATCGAGGCCACGCAGCTGCGCTTCCCCTCGGTATCTGACCTCGCGCGCGGCGTCGTGTTCCGCTGGTTCGCCCAGCCCCTGCTGCGCCGCAACCGGGCCAGGGTCTACGCGGCGATCCGCGAGCAACTGCGCTACCTTGACGAGCACCCGGACGCGGCGGACCGCGCGGAGCGAATCCAGGCGATGGTGGCCAGCTCCGAGCCCCTGGTCCGGCTGATCGGCCAGCGGGTCAGGCGGGGCGCGGACAACGCGCCGCTGCTTGAGGTGCTGACCCGCCGCTACTACGGCAACCACCAGCTCGCGGACGTGACCGCGCATGACATCGCGGCCGGTGACGGTACGAGCAGGCGGTTCGTCACCGCCGAGGACGCCAGCCACGGCCGGGTGACCCTGGTGGCCGCCGCGGCCGCCGACATCGCCGCACTGCCTGGCGCGGTCGCCGCCCTGGGAACGCTGGCGGCCGAGGCAACCGCCGACAGCCTTGTCGCCGACTTCTACGTCACCTGGGCGGGGCACCCGGACCCCGACGAGCTCGCGGCGCGCCTTGGCGAGTTGCTCGCGGCGAGCCTCCCGTCATCGCCGGCGCCGGCCGCGCGGATCGAACGGATCACCTTCACGGTCGCCGGGACGAGCGGCATCGCCATGCGGCACCGCTTTACCTTCCGCCCGGCCGCAAGTGCGGGCGACGGCGCGGGCCTGTCGGAGGACCTGCTGATCCGCGGACTGCACCCGCAGATCGCCCAGCGGCTGCAGATGGACCGGCTGCGTGAGTTCGACCTCACCCGGCTGCCCTCGGCGGACGAGGAGATCTACCTGTTCAAGGCCGCGGCCAAGAGCAACAAGTCCGACGAGCGGCTGATCGCGATGGGCCAGGTCCGCGACCTGACGCCGCTGCGCGAGGCGGACGGCCGCCTCGTCGCGCTGCCCGCGCTCGAGAACGTCCTCGCCGGCTGCCTCGACGCGATCCGCACCGTCCAGGCGCAGCGGCCGCAGCACAAGCGGTTCGACGCCAACCGGATCACGATCTACGTCTGGCCGACGGCCGACCTGACCGCCGAGGAGATCAACTCCCTCGTCCACCGGATCCGTCCGACCACCTCAGGTGCCGGGCTCGAGGAAGTGCAGTTCGTGACCCGCCAGCGCACCCCGTCGGGGGAGCTGGCCGAGGTGGCCGTGTGGACCAGCATCGACGCCAGCCACGCGGTGCGGCTGCACATCGGACCGCCGCCGACCGAGCCGCTGCGGCCGCTTGACGACTACCGGCAGAAGGTGCTGCGCGCCGCGCGCCGCGGCAACCTTTACCCCTACGAGCTGACCGACCTGCTCGCGGGCCAGGACGGGCGGTTCGAAGAGCACGACCTCGACTCCGCCGGTGTCCTCGTGCCGGTGGACCGGCCGAAGGGCAAGAACACCGCGGCCATCGTCGCCGGCGTGGTCACGACGCCGACCAAGCGGCACCCTGAGGGCGTCACCCGCGTGGTGCTGCTCGGCGACCCGACCAAGTCGCTCGGCGCCCTGTCGGAGCCCGAGTGCGCGCGGGTGATCGCCGCGCTCGACCTCGCCGACCGCCTGCGCGTGCCGCTGGAGTGGTTCGCCCTGTCGTCAGGCGCGCGCATCTCGATGAACTCCGGCTCGGAGAACCTGGACTGGGTGGCCCGCGCCCTGAAGCGCATCGTTGAGTTCACCCAGGACGGCGGCGAGATCAACGTCGTGGTCGCCGGGATCAACGTCGGCGCCCAGCCGTACTGGAACGCCGAGGCCACGATGCTCATGCATACCAAGGGCATCCTGGTGATGACGCCGGACTCGGCGATGGTGCTCACCGGCAAGCAGGCGCTCGACTTCTCGGGCGGGGTCTCCGCCGAGGACAACTTCGGCATCGGCGGCTACGACCGGGTGATGGGCCCCAACGGGCAGGCGCAGTACTGGGCGCCGAACCTCACCGAGGCCTGCGACGTCCTCATGGCGCACTACGACCACACCTACATCGCGCCGGGGGAGAGGTTCCCGCGCAAGGCCGTGACCAGCGACCCGGCCGACCGGGACGTGTCCGGCTACCCGCACTTGGCGGCCGGCAGCGACTTCGCCACGGTGGGGGAGATCTTCTCCGCCGAGAAGAACGCGGACCGCAAGAAGCCGTTCGACATCCGCACGGTCATGCGCGCCCTGTCCGACCAGGACCACCCGGTCCTGGAACGCTGGGCCGGCATGGCCGACGCCGAGATCTCGGTCGTGCAGGACGTGCACCTGGGCGGCCGCCCGGCCTGCCTCATCGGCATCGAGTCGCGGTCGGTGCCGCGCCGCGGGTTCCCGCCCACCGACGGCCCGGACACCTACACGGCGGGCACGCTGTTCCCGCAGTCGTCGAAGAAGACCGCGCGCGCGATCAACGCCGCCTCCGGCAACCGGCCGGTGGTGGTGCTCGCCAACCTGTCCGGCTTCGACGGCTCGCCGGAGTCGATGCGCAAGCTGCAGCTGGAGTACGGCGCCGAGATCGGCCGGGCGATCGTCAACTTCCGCGGCCCGATCGTGTTCTGCGTCATCTCCCGCTACCACGGCGGCGCGTTCGTCGTGTTCTCCAAGGCGCTCAACCCCGGCATGACGGTGCTCGCCCTGGAAGGCTCGTTCGCCTCCGTGCTCGGCGGCGCCCCGGCGGCGGCCGTCGTGTTCGCCGCCGAGGTGGGCAACCGCACGGCGACCGACCCGCGGGTGGCGGGGCTGCAGGCTCGCGTCGGCGAGGCAAGCGCCGGCGACCGCGGGGCACTGAGCACCCAGCTTGCCGAGGTCCAGGCCGCGGTGCGGGCGGAGAAGCTCGGCGAGGTGGCCGCGGAGTTCGACCGGATCCACTCGATCCAGCGGGCGGTCGAGGTCGGCTCGGTCGACGCGATCATCAGCGTGGCGGGGCTGCGCCCCGCGATCATCGGCGCGATCGAGCGCGGCCTCGGCGGCTAGCCATCGGTGATCTCGAAGACGGTGGATCGTGATCCCGCCACCAGCGTGCATCGAGCGTCATAAGATCATCGGGAGAAAGTGCGTCAAACGGGGCTCAACTAGGGTGGTGCCTGGACCGGCCATGTCGGATTCTGCGCAAGAGGAAACGATGTCGGGCGACCTGTCGCGGCTGGACACCGGAACCGCGCACATCGCGCGGGTTTACGACTACTGGCTCGGCGGCAAGGACAACTTCACCGCCGACCGGGTGGCGGGCGACGAGGCGCTCCAGGCCTTCCCCGGCCTGATCTCATCGGTGCGCGCCAACCGCGCGTTCCTCGCCAGGGTCGTCCGCTACCTGGCGACGCAGCGCGGCATCCGCCAGTTCCTCGACATCGGCACCGGGATCCCGGCGTCCAGCAACACCCACGAGGTTGCCCAGTCCGTCGTGCCGCAGGCCAGGGTCGTCTACGTCGACAACGACCCGATGGTGCTCGCTCACGCGCGGGCCCTGCTGAGCAGCAGCGAGCAGGGCGCAACCGCCTATCTCGACGCCGACCTGCGCGACACCGGCAAGATCCTCGAGGCCGCGCGGCGCACGCTCGACTTCAGTAAGCCGGTGGCCGTGATGCTCATCGCGGTGCTGCACCTGATCAGCGACGCTGACGATCCCGCGGGCATCATCGCGCAGCTCATGGAGGCCGTCCCGGCTGGCAGCACGCTCGCCATCTCGCACGTGCCGAACGACATGCACATGGGCGCCATGTCCGACATGAGTGACCGGCTCAACCGGCTGCTCTCCCAGCCGAGCACCTACCGCGGCCAGGCCCAGGTCACCGGCTTCTTCACCGGGCTTGAGCTAGTGGAACCCGGCGTGGTCCCCATCCAGCGGTGGCGGCCGGACACCGAGGAGGAGGCCGCGGCGGTCGCCGCGATGTGGGGCGGCGTCGCCGTCAAGCGGTAACGGCTAGGGGAGCGGTGCGGCGTTTCTCCTCATCTGGCGGGCCGGAAGGCCGCGAGCGTGGCGTACTGCCCTCGGTAATAGAGCAACGGGCGCGCGGACGGGCCGGCGGACAGCTCGTGCACCGCCGCGACCACGATCGTGTGGTCACCGCCGTCATGCTCCGCCTCGACCACGCAGTCCAGCCAGGCCACCGCGCCTTCCAGGCGGGGCGCGCCATGCGCCGAGGTGCCCCAGCGCACCCCGGCGAACTTGTCCGTGCCCGACCTGGCCATCGCCGCGCTGAGCCCGGAGTGCCCCTCGGCCAGGACGTTGACGCACAGCCGGCCGACCTCCCGGATCCGTGGCCAGGTCGTGGACGTGCGGGCCGGGCTGAACAGCACAAGGGGCGGGTCTAGCGACAGCGAGGAAAACGACTGGCAGGTCAGGCCAAGGGGGCCGTCAGGCCCGAGCGCGGTGATCACCGTGATGCCCGAGCAGAACCGGCCGAGCACGGCGCGGAACGTCGCGTGGTCAACGGCCGGGTAGACGTTCGGCATCGGCTGCCCCTCCCTCGCACCGGGCTGGTGATCTGTGCGTTTCCGCCAGTATCAGGAGGGCAACGCGTCCAGTCACGGGAACGAACGCCCAAGGATTGCGGGCGCGGTCGTGCGATTCGTACTATCGGCCGCATGGACAAGGCAGCCAAGGCGGAAACCCTCACTGACTTCGTGGCGTCCCTGCCCGGCGGCGCGCAGCCGCCGGCCAATAAGCCCGCCGACCTCGCCGCCGCCGGCGCCGGGCTGCCCGCGTCCGCCGTCGGCTGGGCGGTCGCGCTCGGCCGCCGGTGCTCCGACGCGGTCCTGGCCAGGATGGGCCCGGACGCCGTCTGGCTGCCAGAGGACGAGACCAGGCGCGGCATCGAGTTCTCCGTCCTGTCCGCGATCCGCCGCCTCACCGCCGACGTTCACGAGTTCCCGCTCAGCCCCGACCAGGTATCACTCGCCCACAAGATGGCCAGGCACGGCCTCCCGCACGAGCGGTACATGCTCGGGCTGCGGCTGGTGCAGGAGATCCTGCTCGAGGCGCTACTCGAGGAGGCCGCGCGGTACCGGCCCGCATCCGGCCGGGCCTTGCTTCCCGGTGCCCTGGCGCTGGCGACGAGCAGGTTCCTCGACGAGAGCGCCGCCGCGATCGTCACTGAGTACCTGGCGGAAAGCCAGCGGGTCATCGCCAGGACGGTCGCCCAGCGGCGCCAGACCCTCGCCGCGCTGCTCGCCGGCGAGCACGTGCCAGAGGACCTGGCCGCTCGCACCCTCGGCATTGACCTCAGCCACCAGCACCTGGCGATCGTCTTGTGGACACGGGAACAGAACCCGCCGTCCGGTGCGCGCGCCGAGCTTGAGACGGCCGCGAGCAAGGCCGCCGCCGCGCTGCGCGCCGCCGGGCACGTCGCCATCCACGACGACGGCGCCGGCGCGGCGGGACTGTGCTGGGTCAGCCGTGCCGTCCCGTTCACCGACGATTACCCGGCCCGCCTTACCCGGGCGTTCGCCGCCGGGGAGTTCCGCGCCGCCGTCGGCGCCCCTGCCGCTGGACCTGATGGTTTCCGGCGCAGCTACCTCGCCGCCCGCGACGCCGAGCGGGTCGCCAGGCAGGGCCTCGCGGGCAAGGTCACCGCCTACCGCGACGTCGACCTCATCGCCCTGCTCACGGCGGACCCGGAGCGGGCACAGTGGTTCGCCGCCGATCACCTCGGCAAGCTCGCCGCCCAGGACGACGAGACCCTCGCCGACCTGCGCGCCACCGCGCTCTGCTACCTGGAAAGCGGCTGCAGCCTGGTGAAGACGGCCGCCGCGCTGCACGTCCACCGCAACACCGTCCTGTACCGCCTCGGCAGCGTCGAGCGCCTGCTCGGCCGCGAGCTCGCGAAGGACCCGCTCGCCACCCACGCCGCACTCGCGCTCGTCCAGCGGCTCGGCCGCGCGCTCCTCGACCGCGACTTCACCCCGCGCCCGCACACGGGAGAAGGTCTCGCGGACGCCACGTATCTCTGAGCTCGTGCTTGTGCGAAACGCACGGCAGCCGCGCGAAACGTTGGGCACACCTTCCGAAGACGGCCGGTCGCCCGCCTGGTGATACTGGCTGATACGCACAACCATGCGTGACCGGGACAGGCAACGACGTCGAGGAGAGCGCGCATGAGCAAGACCCACCTGGGGCTTCCCGCCGAGCAGGCTGAGGGCGGCACCGGCGACCGGGAGGCACCGCGGAACGGGTACCTGGAGGGTCCGTTCGCCCCCGTCGCGCAGGAAGTGACGGCCCATGACCTCAAGGTCACGGGCAAGATCCCTGAGGAGCTGAACGGAAGGTTCCTTCGCGTCGGCGGCAACCCGAATCCAGTCGACCCGGAAGACCCCAGGACCTACAACTGGTTCATCGGCAGCGGCATGGTCTTCGGCGTGCGGCTGCGCGAGGGCAGGGCCGAGTGGTACCGCAACCGCTTCGTCCGCGACGACCGGATCTCGGCGACGATGCGGCTGCCGCGCGTCCCCGGTCCCGACCAGCTGTCCAGGACAGAGCCGTACCGGGAGAAGAAGGGCCCGCGCTACGTCGAGGCCAACGTGACCAACACGCACGTGTTCGCGGTCAACGGCAGGACCTACGCGTTCGCCGAGGCCGGGGTGCTGCCGATGGAGCTGTCCTACGAGCTGGAGACCGTCGCGCGCAGCGACTTCGGCGGCACGCTGAACGGCGCGTGGACCGGCCACCCGCACCGCGACCCGGTCACCGGCGAACTGCACGGCATCGCCTACTTCTGGCAGTGGGACCACGCCAGCTACCAGGTCCTCGGCACCGACGGGACGATCACCAAGCGGATCGACGTGCCGCTGACCGGCCCGTCGACCATCCACGACATGGCGTTCACGCAGCAGTACGCGGTGTTCCTCGACGGGCCGGTCATCTTCAACGAGGCCGCGCACGCCGCCGGCTACGAGTTCCCGTACATGTGGGACCAGGGCTACCCGGTGCGCTGGGCGGTGGTCGACAAGAACGGGACGGCCTCCGACGTCCGTTTCTGCCCCAGCGAGCAGTCGGCGGTGTTCCACATCCTCAACGCCTTCGACCTGCCTGGCGGCCGGATCGCGGTCGACGGCGTTAGCTACCCCAAGCTGTTCGTCGACGACCTGACCGGGCCGACCGACTCCAAGGGCCGCCTCGACCGGTTCATCCTCGACCCCGCGGCAGGGACCACCAAGGTCGAGCGGCTTGATGACCGCCCGCAGGAAATGCCCCGCATGGACGAGCGGATCTCCGGGCGCAGGCACCGCTACGGGTACTTCTCCTCCCGCCTCGGCAACAGCGGCATACTCAAGCAGGACCTCGAGGCCGGCCAGCAGGAGTTCTACGACCACGGACCGGGCCGGGTCGGCATCGAGACCCTCTTCGTCCCGATGTCCGCGACCAGCGCAGAGGACGACGGCTGGCTGATCACCAGCGTCATCGACATGCCGACGGACACCAGCGAGGTGCTGATCTTCCACGCGCAGGACCTCACGGGCGGCCCGGTCGCCAAGATCCACATTCCGCACCGGCACAACACCGGCTTCCACGGCAACTGGATCGCCGACAGCGAGCTTGAGCAGGTGAACGGCCGGCCATGACCCCTCCCGCCACGACCTTCGAGTTCGGCATCTTCGACTCATTCGACCAGGGCGACTCCACCCCGGGGCAGGTGATCGCCAACCGCCTCGACTTCGCCGTCGAGGCGGAGAAGGCGGGCATCAGGCACTATCACGTCACCGAGCACCACGGCACGCCGCTGTCGGTCTGCCCGTCACCGAACCTGTTCCTCGCCGCGCTGTCCCAGCGGACCGCGGCGATGCGGATCGGCGCGCTCGTCCACGTCCTGCCGACGTACGACCCGCTGCGGCTTGCCGAGGAGATCGCCGTCCTCGACCAGCTCACCGGCGGGCGGCTCGACGTGGGCGTGGGCAGCGGCGTCAGCCCGTACGAGCTCGGCTACTTCGGCATCGACCCCGCCCAGGCCCGCGCCCGCTACGCGGAAACCCTCAGCGCCGTCACCCGGGCCCTCACGACGGGCCGGATGCGGCACTCGGGGACGCTGCTTCGCGACTACGACGTGGAGCTGTCCGTCGGACCCGTGCAGCGCCCGCACCCGCCGCTGTGGTACGCCTCGTCCAACACCGCGACCGCCGAGTGGGCCGGCGCGAACGGCGTCAACTTCGTCGGCCGCTGGAACGACGGCGGCTTCATCCCCGCCGCCCGCGCCTACTGGGACGCGAGGCGGCTGCGGGCGGACGCGCCGGCCGGAACCATCCCGCGCATCGGCACCGCCGCGCACGTCTACATCGGCCGCAGCGACGACGAGGCCGTAGAGCGGTTCCGCAAGGCCAATGACGTGTTCGCCCGCCAGCTACTCAAGCTGTGGCACGACAACGGCAACCACAACGCCGACCACCTCTACGACAGCGACCGGACGATGGCGAACGGCAACTCCCTGGTCGGCTCCGCGGAGACCGTCGCCGCCAGGCTCGCGGCGCAGGTCAGCCAGGCCCCGGTCAACTACTTCGAGGCCACCCTCGCCTTCGGCGACCTGACACCGGGCGAGGCCACGGCCAACCTGAGCGCCTTCGCCGAGACCGTCATGCCCGCCGTCCGCGCCGCGTTCACGGCCAGGGCACGATGACCGCACCGGAACCGCCGCCGTTCATCCCGACGATGCCGTCACTGACGAACCCCGAGTCGCCGTCACCGCGCCCTAGAGGTGACTTGAAAAAATCAACTTAATAGACTTGGAAATCAACTTGATCGTGGCTAAGCTTGGGGCATGCGTAGTTACGGCCAGTACTGCTCGGTCGCCAAGGCGCTCGACGTCATCGGCGACCGGTGGACGCTGCTGATCGTCAGGGAGCTGCTGCTCAGGGGCGCCTGCCGGTACACCGACCTGAAGAACGGCCTGCCGGGCATCGCCACCAACCTGCTCGCCGACCGGATCCGCGAGCTTGAGTCGGCCGGCCTGGTCCGCAGGGAAGAGGCGCCACCGCCCGTCGCCACGACCCTCGTTCACCTGACTGAGTCGGGCGCCGAGCTTGAGCCGGTGGTGCGGGCCCTCGCCTGGTGGGGGCTCAGGTACATGGCGGGGCCTGCGGACACGGACGAGTTCCGCAGCCAGTGGTTCGCCTACCCGGTCGACTTCTTCCTGCGGGACCGTGACCCCGGCGGCCCGGCGGCGTCGATCGAGCTGCGGACCGGCGGCGATCCCGCGGTCGTCGAGGTCTCCGGCGGTCAGGTCCGCCTTCACGCCGGCTCGGTCCCTCACCCTGACCTCGTCCTCGCCGGACGGCCGCAGCTGATCGACGCCCTGTTCACCGGCCAGCTCACCGCCGACGAGGTGACCGCTAACGGCCTGCAGATCACCGGGGACGCAACCCTCCTGGACCGCGTCCTGCCCGGCAAGGAAGACGCCTACCACGGCCAGCCAGAGCCAGCCGCGAACGGGGGAAGGCCGTGACCACCGGCGACATCGGCACCCAGTACGCCACCGGCCTGTCCCGGCAGCACATCGAGCAGGCGCTCACCGCCGCCGGCAAGGACCTCGACCACCTGACGCCCGCGGACCTCGGCGCGCTCGAAGACTTCCACACGATGGGGCGGATCGCGACCGGGCAGCTCGCCGAGCTCGCGCAGATCACCGGTCAGGACCGCGTGCTCGACGCAGGCACCGGCATCGGCGGGACCGCCAGGTACCTCGCCGCCACCTACGGCTGCCAGGTAACCGCCGTCGACCTGACCGAGGAGTACTGCGAGACGGCCAGCTGGCTCAACCGGCTCACCGGCCTCGCCGCGAAGATCACCGTCAGGCAGGCCGACGTCACCGGCCTTCCTTTTGCCGACGCCGCCTTCGACGTGGTGATCAGCCAGCACGTCCAGATGAACGTGCCGACAAGGCTCGCCTTTACGCCGAGGCGCACCGGGTCCTTGTCCCTGGTGGCCGCCTCGCGACCTGGGACATCACCGCGGCAGAGCCCGGGCCCGTCGGCTACCCGCTGCCGTGGGCCGACCAGCCGGAACGCGGCCACCTCGTCTCGGCACCCGCGCTGCGCGCCGCCATCGAGGGCGCCGGGTTCACCGTCGGCCACTGGGCCGACCTCACCGGCGACGCGGTCACCCTCATGCAGGCCGTCCTCGCCCGGCCGCCCGGCCCTCTCGGGCTGCACGCGTTCGTCCCCGACTTCACCGTCAAGGCCGCCAACCTCACCGCGGGGCTCGCGGCGGCCGGCTGCGAGCCGTCCGGGTCGTCGCGCGCGCGTGACCTGGATCCGCGGTCGTTAGAGCTGGCTTGCTTCGCGCCTACCGGTTGACTCATTAAATGAGCAGTTATTTAATTCTGTCCATGGGGCGTGTCGCAGGCGTCACCGCTGATCCCGGCCGGCCGGCCGCCGGTTGCGCACAGACAGGAGCAGCGCGATGAAAGTGCAGATCAATCCCGAGCTGTGCCAGGGGCACGGCCGCTGCTATGACCTCGCCGACGGCCTGTTCGGGGCTGACGACGAGGGTTACGGGCAGGTCCTCGGCGACGGCCTCGTGCCGCGGGAGGCAGAGCACGACGCCAACCTGGCCGTCCTCAACTGCCCAGAACAGGCGATCGAACTGCTCGAGGGGGAGTGAGATGGCCGTTGACGACCGCTTCCCCCGCCTTCCCCGGGAGCCGGGCGAGGAAGAACCAGGTACCCGCAGCGAGATAGTCACCGGCCCGGTCCGCGACTGGGCGACCGACTTCTCCCACCTTGAGCCGGAGTGGTCAGCGGATCCCTACCGGATCCAGGATGACCTGCGGCAGCGCTGCCCGATCGCCCACACCGAGCGGTTCGGCGGCGGATGGCTGCCGACACGCTACGAAGACGTCGCGGCGATCGCGTACGACACGGACCGTTTCTCATCACGGGCGATCATCATGAGCAACTTGCGGCCGCCCCGCGACATCGCGCCGATCGGCGGCTCGCCGCCGATCTCCTCCGACCCGCCGTTTCACCACGACGCGCGCAAGCTGCTGCTTGCCGCGTTCACCAAGAAGGAAGTCGCCCGGCAGGAGCCGGCGACTAGGGAGTTCTGCCACTCGCTCATCGACTCGTTCGCGGGACGGGACGTGGTCGACGCGGCCCGCGACTACGCGCAGCACATCCCGGTGCGGGTCATCGCCAACATGCTCGGCTTCCCGCCGGAGGACGGGCCGCAGTTCCGTGAGTTCGTCGAGGACCTGCTCGAAGGGATCAACCTGCCCCCGGACGAACGCGCTGAGCGGGTCTCGCGGCTGTTTGACTACCTGCTCGCGCAGGTGCACGCCCACCTGGACGAACCGCGTGATGACCTCACGACGTACCTGATCAACGCGGAGCTCTACGGCCAGAAGCTCTCCCCTGACGTCGTCACCGGGGCGATGGCCCTGCTGCTCATCGCCGGCATCGACACGAGCTGGAGCGCCATCGGCGCGTCGCTGTGGCACCTGGCGAAGACTCCCGGCGACCGTGAGCGCCTAGTCGCCGATGCCGGGCTGCTGCCAGCCGCGATGGAAGAGTTCCTCCGGGCCTACGCGCCGGTCACGATGGCGCGGCTGGTCAAGGACGACACGCACTGGCAGGGCGTCGACATGAAGGCCGAGGACTGGATCCTGCTGTCGTTCCCGGCGGCCAACCGCGACCCGGCGCAGTTCGACCGGGCGGATGAGGTCGTCATCGACCGCGAGGTCAACCGGCATGCCGCCTTCGGCCTGGGTATCCACCGCTGCCTCGGTTCGCACCTGGCGCGGATGGAACTCAGAATCGCCCTCGAGGTGTGGCTCGAGCGGATCCCCGCGTTCACCCTCGATAACCCCGGCGCGGTGACCTGGTCCGCAGGTCAGATCCGCGGACCGCGCACCCTTCCAGTCAGGATCGGCTGACCATGGCCCGGCGCCGCCGCACCCGCATTGCGGCGGCAGGGCTCACGCGCGCTTCAGGAACCTGAAATAGAACGCCGCGAACACCACGACAATTGCGACGTTCACTATCAGACGCTCCCAGAGCTGGTGCCTCAAGAACAGGACATCCACGCCGACCACGACGGCTACCATCGCGAGCGCGTAAAACACGACGGCTGCTCGTCTCCCCATGATCTCGTTCTACTATGCGCGCCGCAGTGGAGCAAGTGCGGTGCACTCCGCGCGGGACATGCACGGCTCGTGGCAGGGCACAGGCGGCGCCCGGCGCGGCCGTGCTGCATCCGGGGTGCCTCACCGGCGCAGGCGGGCGCGGATCATGGCGGGAAGTGCGGCGCGCCCGGTGACCGGCCGGAACTGGTCGGAGGCGGCGGTCAGCGCGGCGTACTCGCTATCGGTCAACTCGATCTCGGCCGCCGCGACGTTGCTCTCGAGCTGCTCGACGCTGGACGCGCCGGGAATGGCGGTGACCGCCGGGTGCCGGATCACCCAGGCCAGCGCGATCTGGGCCGGGGCGGCCCCGTGGGCGTCCGCCACCTCGCGCAGCACGCCGACCAGTTCGCCGGCCCGGTCGAGGTTCTCCGGCAGGAACAGCGGGTTCCCGGCCCGCACCCGGTTGGCGGGCCGGTTGGCCCGGTCGTAGCGGCCAGACAGCAGGCCCTGCGCCAGCGGGCTGTAGGCGATCACGACCCGGCCGGCCGCGGCGGCGAACGGCAGCAGGTCCTTCTCGGGCGCGCGGTCAGCGAGGCTGTAGCGGACCTGGTTGCTCAGCACCCGCCCGCCGAGCGCCCTCTCGGCGGCCTGCCAGCGGGCCAGCGGGTAGTTGCTGACGCCGACCTCCCCGACCAGCCCGACGCGCCGCAGCGTGCTCATGCCCCGCATGATCGTGCCGTCGGAGACCAGCGGGTTCGGCCAGTGCACCTGGTACAGGTCGAGGCGGCGCGTGCCCAGCCGGCCGGCGCTGGCCACGGCCCGCTGCTCCACGACCGGCGCCACCGGCAGGACCGGGAACAGCTTCGTCGCCAGGAACACCGACTCCCGCCGCTCGCCGAGCGCCTCACCCAAGATCCGCTCGCTGCGCCCGAAGCCGTACATCTCGGCGGTGTCGAACAACGTCACGCCAAGGTCGACCGCACGGCGGACGATGTCACGGGCCTGCTGCCGGGCGTAATCCTCCCCGTAGCCCCATTCCCTCGCCCCGAACTGCCACGTGCCCAGGCCAATCTTGGAGATCCGCGGGGTCGTGCCGATGTCCAGATACCGCATGCGACGACGCCGTCCCTTCTCTTCTGAGGTGCGGTCCAACGTACCCGTCCTGCCATTATCTGCGTCTAAAGCGCGGGCGGACTGGCCGGCTCAGCCCTCAGGCAGCGGTTGCGGCACGATCCCCGGCATGCGCTGGCAGGTGCCGTACTCGTACGCGCCGCGACCGCTGGACATGGTGAGCTCGCGATCACCCCGGCGGTGCCAGGTGAGTTCCACGGAGGCCAGGGCAGCGTGCCTGACCACGCGGGTTCCACCGGGAGGATCGGCATAGGTCACCACGACCGCCTCGTCATCGGTGGACGTCACCCTCAGCTCCAGCCGGGCTCCCCGCGAGGGGACGGCAGCGGCGAGCCAGCCGGGACGGGCCTCGACCCTGGGCCGCCGGCCCAGCCCGCCCAGCGGGACCGGCACATCATCCAGGCTGATCGCCCCCATCGCCGTCCACGGTGACCGCGCGCGGCCGACCCTGATCCGCGCGAGCACCAGGTCCAGCCAGCCCTGCGGCACGCCGGTGATGGGCGCCCGCCGCATCTGTAAGTACTTCCCACGGAGGTTCGAAGCGGCCGCGAGGCCCCGATCGCGCCGCCAACAGGGCACGCTCACCGCTGAGGCACATGTCGTAGGGGGAGCGAGCGGCCTGTGGAACCGCCCACCGGACCGTGGTGAAGGCGGCTGAGCTTGTGTAGCCCTCCACAGGTGCAAGTGGTGTAACCGGCTATCGACGCTTGTGTGCTCTTTTTCTTCGTTGCTGAACGCTTTTTCGTGGAACTGAGGTCCGTCCTGATCTTGGCCTTTGCCCTGGGGAATTCCTACTGGTATCTGAAGCGCTTGCAGTCGGCCCAGTCGATTGAGTATCTTTCCCTAGTGGCGAGGCTGTCTTAGCATTGGAGTCTGGGCTCGGCGAATTCGCCCGGGAATCAGCACCACTCCTGTTTAGGCTATTTTCGGCATCTTTCAACTTATAGTATTTCTCCCAATATGCGCTCGTGGCCGCATCTAGTTCTAGTGCTGCGGAACCCCAGTGCATAATCAAGCCCCCGGGCGAAAGGCTACCGAAAAGTCCACGCTGCCAACATCTTCTTGCTATTGTCCGAAATATGGGGAAAATAATAAACGCTGCAGCGAAGTCTCCGACGATTAGCGGTCTGAGGTCTACTTTACTAAACGGCCCACCTCCGTAGTGCAAAAGAATGATGTATGCTGCGGCCAAGAGCATTGAGATTGTAGCCAGCGTCCCAACCATAACGCCTTGCGCGCTTCGCTCCCCATCTCGATCAAACTCATACTTGAAGGCGCGATGCGGTATTCCCAGGATTAGCCATAGAATACCAAATAGAAGATAATTTGATGCGTAAAAGTACCCGCCAGTTCCGGAGTTATCTGGACCGTAAACTCCGCCAGTAGCCAGCGTGGCCAATCCTCTCATTGCATACTGTGCCCCGAGGGCCAAAACCAGTGCTAGCGCACACATTAGAAAATACATAAAGATTCCCCTCTGATTGATGAACCAGCCGACCCAAGCAGCTCCTGCAATTGACAGAAAAGGGTGAACTGGCCCGCCGAGCTGTGTTCCCAACAAGACCATTAGTATACCCAAAAAGGAACCGCCGAAGACAAAATAAACCATGGTGGAGATAGCTTCAAGCTTTTTTTGGCGGAGTGCGCTAGAGTCGCTCTCGCCTATAGAACTGCCGTTCTTTGATTGTTTCATTCTTTGCCTCTCGGACGTTCTCGACGATTTGATATCGTGATGGTTCCCTGTTGGACGCTGCCTGCCCGCGTGCCCTCAAGCTGCAGATGCTGAGGGTGACGACGGCAGTGCTGTGGCTCAGCGAGCGGATCGCGGCCGGGGACCTGGCAGTTGCGGTCGAGGTCGAAGCGGTGGCGGCGCTGCTGGAAGGACGCGGCCGGGTCCGACCGGGTTAGTGGTACTGCATTTCCGTGATCGCCTTCGCGACCGGGACCTTAGCGAAGTACCCGGCGCCCATTGGGATGCACATCAGCACGTACCAGAACTTCTCCGCGGCGGTCATCTCCGCCAGGCCGAAGTCGGCCATCGCCTTCTTGGCGGGGATCTTCGCGAAGTACGCCGGCGCCGAAACCGATGTTCATCAGGATGTACCAGAACTGTTCGGCGGCGGTGAGGCTCGTCTTGCGCAGCAGCTGCGCAACGGGGACCTGCGGCCGGCGGTAGACGGGGGACTGTTGCTGCGTGGGCTGCGGGACGGCCTGGTACTGGGGCGTCTGTTGGGCTGGCTGGAACTGCGGCTGCCGGGCTGGCGCGAATTCCTGCGGCTGCGGCGCTTGGCGCTGGAACTGCGGCGGCGTCGCTGGGAGTTGCACTCTCGGGTCCTGTCCCCGCGGGCCGAAGCCGCCGGCCTGTGTGTAACCCGATCCGTATTCCCCTGACTGCGCCATGCGTCCCCCTCAATTACGGAATGCTCCGTATGGGACAAGAGACGCGACGAAGGTATGCCCGGTGCACAAGAGCGCCTGCTTGTTGCTGACTTGTTACGGGAAGTCCCTCGTGGAAAGGAAAGCGGCGGCTGCGTCGGTATGTGCGCCGCGTCGCGCAAGCATCACGCATCGGTGCCAGGTGAGAACGCAGGGAAGGTCCCGTGCCTATGCTGGTGGTGTCTGGTCACTGGAAGGCACCTGCCAGGCCCTAGCAATACCGAGGCCTCATCGTCGCCAACTTAGGCAACCCCTCGCAGCACCGTCATCCCAGGCTGCTAATGCTCGTCACCGCCGCCTTCGAACGCAAGGAACGCAGCCAGGCAAGCAAGTAGTGCAATGGCAGCTGCCTGGTAGGCCGTCGGCGAGCGCCAGGCGAGTGTTGTCTGATCCCGTACCGTGGACCGGTGCGTGGAATGGGTCCTCGCGAACTCCCAGCACGTCTAGTGCTCTGTGTGCTATCACGCGTGGCGTCAGTGCAGGTCACGCGATCGCCGCACCCGAACGTACTTATGGTAAAGAGAAGTTCAGAGGTCTTCGTCGGTGGTGACCAGTGCCTCCGCGATGCTGGCGGGCGCGATGGCCTTCGAATAGTCGTTGGTGGTGGACTGGGCGGCGCGGTCCGCGCGTTTCGGGTCGGTGCCTGGGCCTACCCGGACCGTAACCGGAACGTTGCTCGTGCCAGTTGACACCCGGCAGCCGGGCTTAACGACGCGGCGTTGTCCTGCGGATGGTGCAAGCACCACACTGTGGGGCACTCTCGTCGAGGATTCAGGGGCGCCTATCGGAGGGATGGCCAGGTCCGAGCGCTGCGGCAACGGGTCACCCGTTCTCACCATGTCGTGCTATCACCGAACTGTATCGTGAACGGCATGGTGCGTTCATTGCACTATGCCGTACGTTGGCATCCATGACTGAGACACCATTTCGCGACAGCGCAGCTGCACTCGCTCGAGACAAGAGCTACCTCCGGATGCAAATCGAATGCGACGAAGTACGCTCCCACACTTGGTGGAAGAGACTCGTAGAAGACGGCCCCTGGGGAGGAAGACATGGCTATGGCCGGGTCACGCCGCCTGAGCGAGACATAATCGAACCCATCGCCAAGATGTTCAGAACCACATCTGAACGGGTAGCTGAAATGATCGCAGCCGACTGGTATGGAGTCAACACAGAGGTGAGCGTATCGAACCGCACTCGGAACTTGAGCCACCTGCTCGACGCCCTAAACGAAGACGACGCCAGCCTCATCGAGACAATCGCACGACGACTGGGCGGCGATCGTGATCAAGGAGACCATAATTCAGGTCGCTAGCAATGGCCACTCCAGCCACGCGATAAGGAGTACACGGCAAAATGGCGAAAATTCGCGTTTATGAGCTTGCCAAAGAATTCGGCGTGGAGAGCAAGGCTGTAATGGCAAAGCTGGAGGAGATGGGCGAGTTCGTGCGGTCAGCATCCTCGACCATTGAGGCACCTGTCGTTCGTAGGCTCAGGCAGGCATTCGCAATCAAGAATCCGCACTTGGGACTCGCCGACCGGCCGGGAGTTGAGACGGACTCGGAAACCGAGAAGGCGACGGAGGAGCCGTGGCTTCCGTTGAAGATGCGCCTTGGTGATGTACCGAGTCAGACGGCAATGCAGACGGGGGTCCCTGCGGCGCTAGAGCAGCCACTTCGGGATTGGATATATGACGTCGCTAATCGTGCTGGAGATGATACCGTGCAGCGATCATGTTTGCGCTTGAATCTAGTTATGCCTAACATCAAGCGGAATAAAGATGACCCAGAGGAGGCGAGGCGTATCTTCCTCGCATATGACAGTCCCAGGGAAGGTTTGCTTGAAGTCGCAGACGCAATGCTAGAACTTATTTACCAGATCAACAAGTCACTACCACTACCACTACCACGACCAATACCAACACCACCAAACCCCTTCGGTAGGGTACCTGCGCCGTCTGCCCCGCGGCCTGGCGCGCCTAAACCTCGCTGGAATGATATTGTGGCATCGAAACTACAAGAACTGCTCACTGACGTTCGATCCGTCTACTACGTCCGAGATAGTACCCGGGGACTGGAACGACATGCAAATACTGCGGGAACTGCAGAAGCCAGCGAAGTCTTCCGAAATGCTACAAGCAAGATCTATGGCCCAGCCGCTGAACATCTACAGACAGCGCGGGATGCGCTCGACACACTTAGACCCGATCCGGTGAAGGCATACAGCGAAGCGATTAAGGCGGTAGAGGCCGCTGGTCACACCCTTATCGAACCCGATAACATACGGCCAACGCTTGGCACAATGATCAGGGAGATACGCACTAATCCCAAGCAGTTCAGCTTGACAATCTCCGGCGGACGAGCGGAAACCCTAGGCCATATGATGGGGCTTCTCTGGTTTGGCCAAACGGCGCGCCATGGTGGACAGGCGTACCAGCCAGAGACACAAGAACAAGCAGAGATGGCCATATCTCTGGCAGAGACACTCGTGGAGTGGTTCTTGTCCGGCAGAATTCAACGACAATCCCAATTAACAGGGAGCAGAGTTCCTGCCGCTTCCCGGGCAATGACGGTAGCGTGTTCCTGGACCGTGACCCCCGTTACGACGGCAAGCACGACATGTTCTTCAACGAGTCGGGCAACATTAACGATCAGCACGGTCACGTGGTCGAGAACCCCCGGCAGGCGGCTACGACTACGTTCGCGATGTGGACGGCAAACGTGCCGGAGGACTACCTGCACGGGCTGTCCGGCGTTGACCTAGATCACCCGGGCGCGGTCCCGGTGACTCTCGCCACAGAGCTGTGCACGGCCGGCCTATGGGAACGAGCCAACGGAGGCTACCCATGTCCTCGACGCCGAGGCCGTGCAAGCCTGCGTATGCGAACGATCTCCATCCAGGCTGACAAGGCCTTGGACCAGATCATGGAGAAGTGGCTAGCGCATCTCATCCGAGCGATCCCAGTGGGGCAGGACGGCATCGATTTCGACGGCGGCAAACGCGGCGGCATGGTCGTCAATCAGCGTGATCCGGGCCGGTGGACGGTGAGCTTCCGGAATGTCCCCGGCGGCGACCGCCGTGATTACTCCAACCCGGATGTCGTGGCGAGGGTCATCATCGCCCGCAAACACGAGGGATAGCGGCTGGTGATGATCTGTAAAGCTGGCTGACTGTCTAGTCGGAGCTTAACCACCACAGCTGACCACAACGAAGCCCGGTAGCGACCGACCACGACAGCTAGAGGAAAACTAAGAGCCAAGGAAGCCCACCAGGCAACCTGAAAAGCCGATCCCTCAACGAGCGGCGGAGTCACCCTCCTCCTGGCATGACTACGAGTAGTAACAAAGGCCTTCACCGGGTGTTGTTGAAGCATGTCGATTTCGTCGGTCGCCGGGGCGGGGTGACCGGGCCGTGCCGTTCCGCCGGCGTGAACTGTCCGGGTCCTGTCGCGTCTTGTTCGGAAGGGCGGTTCGCGCTTCCCCATGCTTCAAATGCTCGTCCCGAGACGGAAGCGCGCGCACGGGCCTGACGCGTGCACGTTCCCGGTGCCAGGTGTCTTTAGCGGAGGGACGTCGTGGACTCCTGACAGGGAGATGTCGGAACTCGGCGAGACCGGGACGTCCAACGACGGGGAACGAGTCTTCCGCCGGTCAGGCGCCTTCGTTGCCGGCGGGCCTGATCAGGCGGAACCGCTCCGTCACGACCAGCGTGCCATCGTCGATCACGGGCGTGGTGCCGAGGAACCGGACGACGCCCTCGCTGGTGAAGAAGTCCTCGTGCGCCCTGCGCCATTCGGCGGCGTTGGCGTAGCCGCGGCCTTCGGCCCGCGCGTACTCGTCGCTGACCGCGGCGATCGGGACGACGCTCACCTCGGTCAGCTCGATCACGGCGGCGGGCTGGCCCGCCGAATCGACCACGGAGAAGCGCTGGCCCGGCTGCGGGAGCGGTTCACCCGTGTGCTGGTGGATCTGCAGCAACCCGGTCAGGGCGGTCTTGTGCCCGGCAAGTATCGCGGCCACCCCGCTATCGCGCAATGCCCCGGGGAAAGCCAGCTCGAGCACGGGCAGGTCATCGGGGGTCATGAGCAGAACTTATCCCCTCCCGCCAAAGTGCGTGGCGAGGCGAGCAGGGTGCCGGGCACCGATGGGCGATTCCGCCGGGTCCGCAAAAAGTCATACCGAGTTTGATTTTAGACCGAGTATAGATATTGTGGCCGCATGACCGGTCTTCGGGAGCGCAAGAAGGAGCAGACAAGGCAGCGGATCGCCGCCGTCGCCCTGGAACTGTTCGCCGAGCGCGGTTTCGACGCGGTGACTGTCAACGAGATCGCCGAGGCCGCGGAGGTGGCCAAGGCGACGCTGTTCTCGTATTTCCCGACGAAGGAGTCGCTCGTCCTGCAGGGCGTGGGAGACGACGGCCTGGCCGGGATCGCCGCCGGGCGTCCGCCCGGCCAGACGTTCCTTGAGGCACTCCGGGCTCACTACCGTGCGCTCGCCGCCGTGCAGTTGCCCCCAGCGGAGCTGGACGCGCTGCTCACCCGCGTGCGGGTGATCTGGGACAGCCCGGTACTCCAGGGCGCCGCGAGCGCCCTCCTTTACGGGCAGCGCCAGGAACTGGCACGGGCCCTCGTCGGCCAGTACGGCGAGACTGCCGCCGGGCTCATGGCGGCCCAGGTCGCTGCGTCCCTGCTAGCCCTGCAGGAGTCGTACTTCCAGCGCCTGCTTGACGGCGCGTCCGCGCATGACGCGCAGCGGGCACTCGCAGGGGACGTCGAGCTCGCATTCGACCTGCTGGAACAGGGATTCAACCATCTGGAAAGGAAGTGACATGCGCGCACGAGGCATCAACTACGACACCGGGACATTTCCCGGAGACAAGCTCACCAGGAAGGCCTTCGACCCGGGGGCCGTCCGGCAAGAGATGGCGGTCATCGCCGGCGACCTGCACTGCGACGCCGTGCGCGTCTCCGGCCGCGACGGCGAGCGGCTGAGCGTGGCCGCCCGGCACGCGGCTGACGCCGGGCTTGAGGTCTGGTTCTCGCCGTTCCCCGTCGACCTTCCACCGGGGGAGCTGCTGCCGTTCCTCACCGACTGCGCGCAGCGCGCCGAGGCGGTTCGCCAGGCCGGCGCGGAGGTGGTGCTCGTCACCGGGTGCGAGATGAGCGCGTTCTGCGGCGGGTTCCTCCCCGGCGACACCTACCAGGACCGCCTGAAGACCATGGTCACCGCCGACCTGCAGTGGTGGATGTCCCTCGGCCCGGTCCAGGAACGACTCAACGCCTTCCTGGCCGAGGCCGCCGCGGCGGTCCGGTCCCGCTTCGGAGGCCGGGTCACCTACGCGTCCGGCCCATGGGAAGCGGTGGACTGGGCGCCGTTCGACCTGGTCAGCGTCGACGCCTACCGGGCCGCCCATAACGCGGGCACCTTCAGGGCTCACCTGCGGGACTTCTTCTCTCACGGCAAGCCGGTCGCCGTCACCGAATACGGCACGTGCGCCTACCGCGGCGCGGGTGACCTCGGCGGCATGGCCTGGCAGCCGCCGGCCGGCGCCGTCCCTGACGAGGCCGAGCAGGTGCGCTACCTCAACGAGCTGCTCGACATCTTCGAAGAAGAAGGCGTGGACACCGCGCTGTGGTTCTGCTTCGCCAACTACGACAAGCCAGGTGACCGCGACATCGCTTCCTACGGCGTCGTCCGGATGCTGGACCAGGCAAGCTGGGAGCCGAAAGAGGTGTTTCACGCCATGGCGGCCAGGTACAAGTAGCCGCGGCGAAGCGGTTGGCAGACCTCCATGGCCTGGCGGGCAACGCGAAGCTAGCCATGGTGCTAGCCGCTACGTCATCCAGGTGCGGCCGTCGATGAGCTCGCGCACCGCATCCAGGTGGCCTGCGTGGCAAGCCGTCTCGGTGATCACGTGGAGGATGACCTCTCGCAGGTCCCGGAGCCTCCAGTTCGGCCACAGCTCGATGGGCCACCAGGCCGGTGGCGTGCCCAACGGGGTGGCGGCGATGATGGCATCGGCGAGTGCTATCTCCCGCCGGTAGGCGCCGAACACCGCCTCCGCGGGAACACCTGGGTCAACCTGCCATGCGGCCGCGGCAGCTTCGTCGGATGTGGTGAGGTCGATCGGCTCGCCCGCGACGATGCCGCGGAACCAGAACCGTTCGTCGCTGATGGTCAGGTGCCTGACCATCCCCAGGCAGGTCCAGCCGGATGGCAGCACCGGCCGCCGCAGCGCGTCGTCGGGCAGGCCGTCGAGGATTCCGAGCACGTGTTCCCGCTGATTGTTCAACGATGACAGCAGCAGGCTGGTCTCCGGTTCCATGCTTGTCACGGCTCCTGAACTGCTCCGGTCGACGGCGTCCGCGTCAAGACTGGTGTCCGGCTGCATGATGTCCTCCTCGCTGCGTGTCTGTCTCTTGTTCCTACGACGAGCGGGATGCCCCGGGATCGACAGTCGGCGGCGGGAAGTCAGGCACGTCACCAGGAGGGCTCATGCCGGCCGAGCGGCCCGGCCTCGATCGGCAATTCGGGAGCGGCCCCGGTGATCTCTCCCGGCACCGGGACCCGGCGGGCCGGGCCCCAGGCCGTCCGCGTGTCAGCGAGCTTGAACTCCTCGCGGCGGGGCATGGGCGGCAGGTCCCCGAGGTCCGCTGGCCGGGGGAGTGACCAGAGGAGGTTCGCCGTGCCGATCAGGGAGGCCAGGACGCGGCTTGCGACGCCTTGCGTGAGCCTGGCGGTCAGCGCGCGCCCGACCGCCGCCGCGAGCAGGTAGCCCGTCGCGTGGTCAAGCGCCTGCACGGGCAGGGGAACGGGCCCGTCGCCGCCGCCCGCGGCGGTGATGCCGCAGCTCATCTGCACCAGGCTGTCGAACCCGCGCCGGTCGCGCCACGGCCCGTTCCAGCCGTAAGCGTTGTGCGACGCGATGATCAGCGCGGGGTTCAGCGCGGTTAGCGTCGCGTCGTCGTAGCCGAGCCTGGGGAGCGCGTCGGCGCGCAGCCCGGTTACCAGGACGTCGGCGCCGGCGACGAGTCGCTCGAAGGTTGCCCGCCCGGCTGGGGTGGCGAGGCTGACCGCGGCGGTCCGCTTCCCCGCGGTCGTTTCCGGCAGGATCGCCGGCACCTCGGCGAAACCCGGCGGGTCGACGCGGAGCACGTCGGCGCCGTAGGCGGCGAGGAACCTCGTGGCGATCGGGCCCGCGATGACGCGGGTCAGGTCGAGCACCCGCACCCCGGCATACGGCCGCCCGGCCGGGCGCTCGGCACGTGCGGCGGCGGCACCGGTGCCGGATCGTGCGGGCAGCGGGCGCTCGGTGACGGCGAGCGCGGGGGCGGCCGCCGACGCGGCACCGGGCGCGGATGCCAGCCAGCCGTCCCTGTCGTGCATCACCGCCGCGCAGCCGCCCGCCGCGATCACCGCGGCTTCCAGGTCGGCGGCCTTCCACTGGCTGACGGCCGCCAGGACCAGGTCGCGGTCGTCCGCCTTGAGCAGCCCCGTGACGGCGGCCCGGTGGGCGGCGTAGTTGGTGTGCAGCCGGATCCAGCCGTCGCGGGCCTGGTAATTGCCCGCGATGGGGTCCCAGATGTCCGGGAGGGACCAGCCGACGGGGGTGAACAGTCCCTCGGCGGCGAACGCCGCGCACGCGGCGCGGCTGTCCACGCGCACCGCCGCCACGGCGGACTCGTTCCTCGCGGCGCGGTACTCCGCGGCGGCGAGGGTGGCGGCCGCCACCGACGCGGTCGCCAGGCCGGTCACGTCGAAGGCTGAGGGAAGGAAGGTGCGCGGGCCGCTCACGGTGAGCCGCGCCGGCACGTCGGGAGCGCCGCCGGCCAGCATCCAGACCTGGGCGGCAATTTCGGCTAGCTGGTGTGTCATGCTCACGATTCTTGATGTGGCTGGACCAGATAATCAACGTTGATTATCGTCAACGCATGGGTGAGCAAGTCGACGCGCGGACCGCGGCGGAGCGGCTTGGCGTCGACGTCAGAACGCTGTATGCCTACGTCAGCCGAGGTGCGCTGCGCCGCGTGCCTGGACCGGACGGGCGGTCAAGCCGCTATGACTCAGACGAGCTTCAGCTCCTTGCCCGGCGGTCCAGGCCCAGGACGCTGCCCCGGCCGGCCGCCAGCATTGACCTGGTGGTCGCCACCAGGGTGAGCGCCGTGACCGACGGCGCGGTCCGGTACCGGGGCAGGGACGTGCTCGGCCTGGTCGCGGACGGGGAGCGGTTCGAGGCTGTCGCCGAACTGCTGTGGGCCGGCCCGCCGGCGACTGCAGCCGGCGTGGCGGCTTCCCGCCGGCCAGGCGTCGTCGCTTCGGCTGGTGCTCGGCGCGCTTGGCGGCGGCCTGCCCGTAGCCATGCGGTTCGCGGCCGCTGTCGCGGCCACGGCCGGCGCCGGCGGCCCCGGTGCCGCCGGCCAACCGGACTGGCCGGCCTGGGGCAGGTTCCTGATCGCGACCCTCGTCGAGGCGTCGGGTCCGGCACAGGGCGACGCTGACGCGGATGGCCCCGTCGCACGGCGGCTGTGGCGGCGGTGGTCACCGCTGTCTCCCACCGCCGCCAGGGTCCGCGCCCTCAATACCGCGCTCGTCCTGCTCGCCGAGCACGAGCTCGCCGCCTCCACCCTGGCGGTCCGGGTCGCGGCGTCCGCGCGGGCCGCGCCGCCCGGCTGCGTGCTCGCCGGGCTCGGCGCGCTGAGCGGCGCCCTGCACGGCGACGCGCCGCGCATCGTGCGGGAACGCCTCCTCCGCCGCCCCGCGGGAGACAGCGCGGCCGGCCAGGAAGCCGATGATGACGCGCGCCTGCCGGCCGGCGTCGGGTTCGGTCACTCGGTCCACCGCCACGGCGACCCGAGGACGGCCCCGCTGCTGCGGGCCGTCCACGCCATCGCGACACCCGCCGACCGCGACCTCATCGAGCGGGCCAGGCGCGGCGCGCCGGCGCCGCCGAACGTCGACTTCGCCCTCGGCGCGCTCAGCCACGTCGCCCGGATGCCGTCGCAGGCGGCCACCGCGATCTTCGCCGTCGCCCGCACCGCCGGCTGGATCGCCCACGCCGCCGAAGAGTACGCCGAGCCCTACGTCCGCTTCCGCGGCCGCGCCGTCACCCGTTAGGACGACTCGCCGCGTCGGTGATGACCCGGTCAACCGCCTTGATAGGCGATCCGGCCGGCGATCACGGTCGCGGCGGGGGAGAGGTACGGCAACTGCTCGTCGGGGCAGGTGAACGGGTCGGCCCGGTAGGCGACCAGGTCGGCCGGCGCGCCGGGGACGAGGGCGCCGGCGGTCTCGCCGCCGAGGAAGCGCGCGCCCGCGACGGTGTAGAGGCGCAGCGCCTCTTCCCGGCTGATCGCGTGCTCCGGGCCAAGCACGCCGGCCGGGGTGGCGCGCGTGGTCATGCCGCGCGACCGCGCGCAGCGGGCTCAGCGGCCCGATCGGGTGGTCGGTGCCCGCGCTGATCCAGGCGCCCGCGTCCACAAGACCCCGCCACGGGAACAACGCCGCCGGTCCGGTCCGGGCCCCAGGCGGCAAGGAAGGCCGGCGCCAGCCCGTCGAGCAGCGCCTGCTGGACCGTGACGTGCACGCCGAGGCCGGCGGCGCGGGCGATGTGGCCGCCGATGAGGCCGCCGTGCTCGACCACGAACATCCCGGCAGGCGCGTCGGCGACGCGCGCGCGGGCGTCACCGATGGCGTCGAGTAGCGTGGCGACCGCTTGGTCGCCCATGGCGTGCGTGCCGACCGGCCATCCTCGCCGCGCGCACGCGGCCAGGGCGGTCGCCAGGGCATCCCTGTCCCACATCAGCTCGCCGAGGTAATCGGGCCGGTCGGCGTAGGGACGCGTCATCGCCGCCGCTTCCACGCCACCGTCGAGGACGAACTTCAGGCCCCAGACCCGCAGCAGGCCCTCGCCCGCACCCGGCTTGATCCCTTGCTCCTCAAGGGCGTCGAGGTAGGCGTCCACCGACCGGGCGGCCGCAATGGCGGCCGGCGTGGTCATGATCATGGCGTGGCTGCGGACGGAGAGCTGCCCGGCGGCCTGCGCGCGGACGTAAGCGTGCCACTGGGGCGGCGTGACGGCGGCGTCTCGCACGGCGGCAAGCCCGTTTGCCGCGTAGCTGGCGGACGCCTCAGCGAGGCCGCTGATCAGGGCCTGCTCGGGGAGCGGGGGCAAGGCGTGCTGGGCGAGCTCAAGCGCCGCGTCCTGAACCCAGCCGAGAGGTTCGCCCGCCGCGTCCCTGTCGATGAAGCCGCCCTCTAGGTCCGGGGTAACGCGGCCGATTCCCGCCAGGCGCAGCCCGGCGGAGTTAAGCACCCCGTTGTGCCCGCCGCGCTGGAGCAGCACCGGGTGATCCGTCGTGGCCTCGTCAAGCTCGGCGGCGGTGGGCAGGCGGCGTTCCGCGAGCCGCAGCTCATGCCAGTCGGCGGCGGTCCTGATCCACTGCCCTGCCGGGGTCCGCGAGGCGCGCTCCCTGATTAGCCGGACCAGCCCCGGTATGTCGGTGGCCCGTGACACAGGCACGCCGAGGATGTTCTGGGCCGCCAGCATCAGGTGGTTATGGGTGTCGACGAAGGCGGGCAGCACGACGAGCCCCGGGTCGTCGATCACGACGGTGTCCGGGCCGCGCCAGGCGGCGATCAGGTCGCGGCGGTCGTCCGGGCCCGCCGTCGCGGCGATCCTGCCGTCGCGGATGGCGAGCACCGCGACCGGGGCGGCGTCCACGGCCATGGTGTGCACCGTGCTCGCGGCGACGATGACGTCGGCGGTGTCATTGCTCACGTGCGCTCCGTTGACTGGTCTCGGCAAGGCATCGCGAGTGTAGTCGGCCCGGACAACGATTCCGCTGAGCGGGCAGGCGCATGCTCGAGTGTGTCAAGCCGCGGTGGCACCCCAGTGAGCGTCGGCGGCCGCTGGCAGCGCGGCGGCCCGCTCATGCCGGTTCAGGGCTGGAGGTTTTCCAGGTCCGCGAGCAGGCTGGGGTGCGTCGGGTGCCAGCCGAGGGCGTCGCGGGTGCGGGCACTGGACGCCGGCTGGTCCATCGCGAAGATCGGGCCGAACGGGCCGAAGTTCCCCTCAGGTACCGCCTCGACCGGCAGGCCCAGGCGGCGGCCGATGACTGCCGCGATGTCCAGGACCGCGTCGCCCTCGTCGGCGACGGCGTGCCAGGACGTCCCGGCCGCGGCCGACTCGAGGGCCAGCCGGAACAGGACGGCCGCGTCAAGGGCGTGGACGGCCGGCCAGCGCTGGGTGCCGTCGCCCGGGTAGCCGGCCACGCCGGCGCGGCGCGCCTGGTCGGCCAGCAGCCCGGCGAATCCGCCCTTGCCCTCGTTGTGGACGGTGCGCGGCATGCGGACAGCCGAGGTGCGCACGCCGCGCGTGGCCAGCTCAAGCAGCGCGTTGACGGAACGGCCGCGGCCGCCCACCGGTCCGTCGGTCGGCAGCGGGTCGGCCTCGGTGGAGGCGCGGCCCGGTACCCAGGGCGTCCCAGAGACGGTGACGATCGGGCGGCCGCTCCCGGTCAGCTCGCTGCCCAGTGCGGCGAGGGCGGCGCTCTCCTGGGCGATGGCCTGGGCGAGGCCGTCCGGATTGCTGTAGTCGCGGCTGAACGCCAGGCTGATCACGCCGTCGGAATTGGCGGCACCGGCCCGCAGGACGTCGAGGTCCGCGATCTCTCCTCGCAGCGGTTCGGCGCCCGCGTCTTTGAGTGTCCGCGCGGAGGCGTCCGAGCGGGCCAGCGCGAGAACGGCGTGGCCGTTGCGGAGCAGTTCGGCGACGACCGCGGAGCCGATGGTGCCGGTACCGCCGGTGACGAAAACATGCATGAGGCTCTCCTGAAGTAACGGGACTTGTGTCCCATCACTGTATCAATCCGACGGGACACTAGTCCCATCGCCTATGATGGGCCCATGGCTCGATGGCAACCGGGGGCGACCCAGCGGCTCGTAGCCGCGGCCGTCGACCTGTTCGCCGAGCAGGGGTACGACGCCACCACGGTGGCGCAGATCGCCGAGCGCGCCGGGGTGACCAGGAGCACCTTCTTCCGGCACTTCTCCGACAAGCGCGAGCTCCTGGTCGCCGGCCAGGAGACCCTGAGCAGGCTGCTCGCCGACGGGATCACCGAGGCGCCTGCGAACGCCAGCCCGCTCGAAGCGGTCGCGGCCGGCCTCGAGCGCGCATCGGGCGCGATGGGGCCCGCGAACCGCGAGCTCGGCCCCCGCATCAAGGCGGCGGTGGCGGCAAGCACCGAACTCCAGGAGCGCGACACCCTCAAGAGCGTCGGTCTCGCCGCCGCCATGACGGCCGCGCTCGTCGCCCGCGGTGTCCCCGAGCCGACGGCGCACCTCGCGGGCGAAATGGGGGTCCTCGCGTTCAAGCGGGGCTACACCCAGTGGTCAGAAGGCGACCGTGACGACGGCACAGGGCTGGCGCAGCACGCGCTCGCTGCCCTGGACGAACTGCGCACCGCCACCGCCTCGCTTGGCTGACCAGGTCGCGGTGCCGGTGACGACCTGGTGGCCGGCTGGTGCCGGCAGAGCGCGCCCGCACCCGGGGTCAAGGCAACAGATGTTGACATCTCCACGGCAGGCAACGTATGTTGCCCTCCGTGGATGATGCGGCGAAGGACACGGCGCGGCGGGTGGCGGACGGCGGCGGGCTTGACGGCCTTGCCCGCTTGACGGCGGCGATCGCCGCGATGGAGACGCGCAGGGCGGAGATCATCGGCGAGCTGCGGCGCGGGCCGGCCGCGAGCTGGGAAGAGATCGGCGCCGCGTGCGGGATGACCCGGCAGGGCGCGACCAGGCGGTGGTCCCGGCTGCTGCACGCGTCGTCGTTCGGCGCGGCGGCCGGCCAGTACCAGCGCGGGCGCCCCGAGTACCCGAAGTCGGCGGTGGAGTGGCTGGTCCCGCGCCGGGCCAAGACGGTGCTCGACCTCGCGGCGGGCACGGGCAAGCTGACCCGCTCGCTCGTCGAGGCCGGGCTCAAGGTCACCGCGGTCGAGCCCTCGGCGGGGATGCGCGAGCAGCTCGCGGCCGCCGTGCCCGCCGCCGTGGTACTCGCGGGGACCGCGGAGAAGATCCCGCTCGCGGACGCCAGCGTGGACGCGGTGGTCGTGGCCCATGCCTGGCACTGGTTCGACGCCGCGCTCGCGGTGCCGGAGATCTCGCGGGTTCTCGTCCCCGGCGGGACCCTGTCGCTGGTCTGGAACATGCGCGACGAGACCGAGCCGTGGGTGGCGACGCTCGGCACGATCATGCACCAGCACTCCAGGCAGGCCATCGATGCCAGCCCGGAGATCGGCGCGCCGTTCGGGCCGCCTGAGCGCTTGGAGGTCCGCTGGCGGCAGCCGGTGACCCGCCAGGAGGTCCTTGACCTGGTCGCGTCCCGCAGCTACGTGATCACCATGTCGGACCAGGAGCGAAGCCAGCTCCTGGGCGAGGTGGCGGAACTGCTCAGCGACCATCCCGCCCTTAGCGGCCGCGACGAGATCGAGCTGCCCTACGTCACCCGCTGCACGCGGCTGAGCCTGGTCGCGTTAGCTGGGACCCGCGGGCCGGGGTGAGCCGCGGTCGGCGCCGAGGCGGCGGACCGCGGTCAGGACCCGGTCCAGGCCGAACTCCCAGGCCTGCTCGACGTCGCCGCCGAGCCGGAACGCGCCGGCGAGTTCCATCGAGATGAAGCCGTGCGTCCAGGCCACGATCGTGCGCGCCGCGGGCAGCGCGTCGGCCCGGCCGGCCACCTCCGCGACAACGCGCAGCAGCGTGGCTGAGGAGCGCACGGACCGCGCCGTCGCGTCGGGCCCGGTCTGCGGGGCCATCAGCAGGGTGTACGTGACCGGGTTGGAGAAGGCGAACCGGCGGTAGACCGCCGCCATCGCCCGCAGGTCCTTGACGGGGTCGCCGGAGCCTGCCGCCCCGTCGAGCGCCGCGGTCAGCTCGTCGGCCACGTCCTCCAGGATGAGGCGGAACAGGTCGGCGCGGCCGCGGACCCGCTTGTAGAGCGACGGCGCGCGTACCCCAACCGCGTCGGCCACGTCGCGCATGGTCAGCGCGTCCATGCCGCGCTCTTCCAGCAAGTGCCGCCCGGCCGCCACGATGGCGGCGGTCGAGGTCTGTGCGGGGGCTGGCATCCGGCCTCCTGTTCATGAACGGCCGTAATTCTGTTGCGAACGTCGCGAAGGCTAACTATCGTAGCCTTGCGAAGGCTAACCGTCTTAGCCTTACGATACGCCTAGGAGGCGCGCTATGCAGATAGCCAAGGGTCTGCACCGGATCGGTTCGGACACCGTCAACAGCTACCTCGTCGTCGGCGAAGGCGGCGTGACGATCATCGACGCGGGGCTGCCCCGTTACTGGAACCTGCTGAAACGCGAGCTCGAGCGGCTCGGCCTGACCCTCAACGACGTGCGGGCGCTGATCCTGACGCACGGCGACAGCGACCACATCGGCTTCGCCGCCCAGCTGAGCCGCGAGAAGGGCATCCCGGCGTACCTCCACCCCGCCGACGACGCCCGCGCCCGGCTGGAGGTCAAGAAGCCGAACAGCGGCTGGGGCCCGATCAAGGTCGGGCCGCTGGCCGGCTTCCTGTGGTACTCGGCGCTCGAGGGCGGGCTGAGGCCCCGGCCCGTCGGCGAGCTGCGGCCGGTCGAAGACGGCCAGGTGCTCGACGTCCCCGGCTCGCCGCGGGTCATCCACCTGCCCGGCCACACGCCCGGGAGCGTCGCGGTCCACGTCCCGGCGGTCGACGCGCTGTTCATGGGTGACGGCATGACGACCCGCAACGTGCTCACCGGCGTGACCGGGCCCAAGCCCGCGCCGTTCACGCTCGAGCCCGGGCAGGCCCTGGCCTCGCTTGACCGCCTGGACGGAGTCGACGCGACCTGGGTCCTGCCGGGTCACGGCCCGGCCTGGGACGGCGGCGCGGCCGAGGCCGTGCGGCTCATCCGCGAGGCCGCGGCGCGGTAATGCCATGAAACCGTTGCCCGTCTGGTTCGAGCGGACGGAGAACCTTGCCATCGCCGCCGCTGTTGTCGTGGCGTTCGTCAGCTTGCACTTCTCCTGGTGGTGGCTCCCCGCGCTCTTCCTGGCGTTCGACGCCTCAATGGCGGGGTACCTGGCGGGCAACCGGGCCGGGGCGGTGTGCTACAACCTGGCGCACGCCTACGTCGTACCCGCCGTGCTGCTGCTCAGCTACGTCGCGACCGGGACGCGCTGGTGCGCGTTCGTGGGGCTGCTGTGGGCGTTCCACATCGCCGGCGACCGTGTGCTCGGCTACGGCCTGAAGTTCGCGAGCGGCTTCCAGGACACCCACCTCGGCACAATCGGCAAACAGCGCTTACCGCACGGGCACTTTACCGGGTTCGTGGCGGGACAAACCGCTGCGAGCCGTGCGGGATTACCCCGCAAAGTCGGTATATGTTGGCGCGTTCTCAACGGCGGCGGCCGGCCCGCCTTCCGGCGCGTTGGCGGGCGCCGCGGGAGTAAGCCGCTTCCGTTCGGTACCCGCATGCGCCTGCAGGGGGACGGACCGCGCGGCGCGCGCCCACGTCAGCCCGGTGACGACCGCCGCGACCATGGCGAGGACGGCGAACGTGCCCGGCTTGCCGAGCGCGGCGTTGAGTCCGTCCACCTCGTAGGGTGCCGCGAAGCCGAGGTAGGCGAGCACGTAGTACGCGGCGAGCACGGTGCCGCGGTCGCGGGGCCCGGCAAGCCGCTCCGCGTCGTGCAGGCCGCAGACGAGGCACAGCCCGTAGGCGAGGCCGAGGAGCACCGCGCCGACCCCGGCGAGCACCTGGCTCGGGCCCGCGACGGCGGCGACGCTGACCGCCGCGCCCGCCGCGGCGGCACCGAGCCCGGCGACGATGCCGGCGTGCGGCCGGCGCGCCGCCACGCGGCGGGCGGCGGGCTGCACCCCGATGCCCGCCGCGAACGCCAGGATGGTCATCAGCCCCGCGTACCCGGCCGACAGGGTGCGCGCGCTTGTGACCTCCTCGGGAAGCACGACGATGGCCAGCGACACCGAGCCGAAGACGAACGGCGCGGGCAGCGCGACGCCCAGCCAGAACTCCCTGGTGCGCAGCGCGGCGGGCGGCCAGCGGTGGCCGGCCACACCCGGCCGTGCCTGACCGCGCCGCGGGCCTGGCGCGGTCAGGCCGATGGCGAGCGCCGCCGTGCCGAGCGCCAGGTGCGGGAGGTACGGCACGACCAGGGGATCGCCCGCCCACTGAGCGAGGAACGCGGCGACGACGGGACCAAGCCCGAATCCGGCGCTCAGCGCAAGCGCGGCGCGGCGCGCGCTGAGCGCGTCGCCGCCGGACAAGTCCTGGACCCACGCGGTCGCCGGGCCGATTACCATGCCAGAGCACAGCCCCGCCAGGGCCCGCCCCGCCGCGATCAGCGGCAGGCTGTGCGGGCCGATGACGAGCAGCAGCGTGGCTACCGGCGAAAGCGCGGCGAACGGCAGCACGCACGCCCGGCGGCCGAACCGGTCGGACAGGGGACCGCCGGCCAGCAGCCCGGGAATCAGCGTGGCGGCGTAGATGGCGAACAGCCCGGCGATCTCGCCCGCGCTCAGGCCGAGCGCGTGCCGGTAGACGATCAGCATCGGGGAGAACTGGTTGGCGCCCCAGCCCACGGCGAACATCACGAGCGCGACCCGCACCCATGCAGCGGGAGTCCTGCGTGTCATAACGCCCGACGATAGCCGGAGAACTGTCAAATGACCGTTTGACGGTTCCTGGATTAGGGTTGACGATATGGAGCCCGACGCCGACCTCGCCGCGATCGGCCGCTTGATCGGCGACCCCAATCGCGCGTGCATCCTGCAGGTCCTGATGAGCGGCTCGCCGCAGTCCGGGTCCGCGCTGGCGGAGATGGCCGGCATTTCCCGGTCGCTGGCAAGCGCCCACCTGAAGCAGCTCACCGCCGGAGGCCTGGTGCGCGCGGAACGCCGCGGCCGCCAGCAGCTGTACTCACTCGCGTCCGGGCAGGTGGCCGAGGCCCTGGAGACGCTGCAGCTCCTGGCGCCCGCGCGGCCGGTCAGGTCGCTGCGCGGCTCGACCCGCATGCGCAACCTGCGCTGGGCGCGGATGTGCTACGACCACCTGGCCGGCGTCACGGGGGTCGCTGTCACCGAGGGCCTCACGGCGCGAGACGCGATCGCGGAGCGGGACGGCGCCTGGGTGCTCGGCCCGGCAGGCGCGCGGGTGTTCGCTGAGGTTGGTATCGACGTCGGCCGGGTGCCGTGCCGCACCAGGCCGCTGCTGCGCCCCTGCATGGACTGGACCGAGCGGCGGCACCATCTCGCCGGCGGTATCGGCGCCGCGCTCAGCGCCGAGCTCGCTCAGCGCGGCTGGGTGCGCCGTCAGGAGGGCAGCCGTATCGTCACGGTGACCCCGGACGGCCATGCCGGGCTTGACGCGTGGCTCGGCATCGACCTTGGCAGGCTCAGGGCAGACGTGGCGGCCTGAGGCCCGACCCATAAGATCGCAGACTATGGAGCAGCGAGTACTCGGCAAGACCGGCAGGCCCGTCTCGATCGTCGGCCTCGGCACCTGGCAGCTAGGCGCCGACTGGGGATCCGTGACCGAATCCGACGCGCTCGCGGTGCTGCGCGCCGCCGTCGAATCCGGCGTCACGTTCTTCGACACCGCTGACGTGTACGGCGACGGGCGCAGCGAGCGGATCATCGGGCGGTTCGTCGCCGATATTTACGGGCAGGGCGTCACGGTCGCCACCAAGATGGGCCGGCGGGTGGCGCAGGTGCCAGAGAACTACACGCTGGCGAACTTCCGTGCCTGGACCGACCGCTCACGGGTCAACCTGGGCGTCGACCGGCTTGACCTCGTCCAGTTGCACTGCCCGCCCACGCCGGTGTTCTCCTCGGACGCGGTCTACGACGCGCTTGACACGCTGGTCGCCGAGGAGCGGATCGCCGCGTACGGGGTGAGCGTGGAGACCTGCGACGAGGCCCTCGCGGCGATCGCGCGGCCCGGCGTGGCGACCGTGCAGATCATCCTCAACGCTTTCCGCCGCAAGCCGCTCGACCAGGTGCTGCCCGCGGCGGCGGCGGCCGGGGTCGGCGTCATCGCCCGGGTGCCGCTTGCCTCGGGGCTGCTGTCCGGCCGGTACACGATGGACACCGTCTTCTCCGCCGACGACCACCGGACCTACAACCGGCACGGCGAGGCGTTCGACGTCGGCGAGACGTTCTCCGGCGTGGATTACCCGACCGGCGTGCGGGCCGCCGCCGAGTTCGCCGCCGTCGCGGCGGAACCGGGCGCCTTCGCCGCGGACCCCGGCGCGACCGTGACCACCGCCCAGGCCGCGTTGCGCTGGGTGACCCAGCAGCCGGGCGTCACCACCGTCATCCCCGGCGCCCGTGACCCAGGGCAGGCCAGGCAGAACGCCGCGGCCGCGGCTCTCCCGCCGCTCAGCGAGCACGCGCTCGGCCAGATCGAGGACCTGTACGACAAGTACCTGCGGGCTGAGATCCACCCCCGCTGGTAGGGCCGCCATGTGATCGGCCACCGGACTTCACCGCGTGCCAGCCGGTGCCGTTGACTTCAGTGGCGGGTGGTGACGGCAGGGACCGTGCGCGCGCTGGGACGCGGGCGGCCCGCGGCCGGGCGCGGCATAATCGAAAGGATTTTTCATGATCATGTGGATTCCGCATCGTATTAGCTGCTGAATCCACATGATCATGAAACCGGGCCGCGATGCCGCCCGGACAAAACGGAATAAAGCGGACAGAACGGGCACGCGCGGCCCGGCGCGGAGGCGGGGGAGCGCCTAACAAGCCACCGGACCCGTTCCCTGGCACCGCTGACGGACCTGACAGTAGGCAAAGCAGTAGGCAAAGCACCGGCCGCGCGGGTCACAACGCGCCCTCCCGAGGTGTCCTGGCCGAGGATGCGGGCGAGGCGCTTGCTTGGGTTGGATACTAGGCGGAGGAGGCGATCTGGTGACAAGCGACGCTGGCAGGATGCGAGAGATGCTCCGCGGGCTGGAGGTCTTCCCGGCGGAGATGCCGGAATTCGACGTCAGGTCCGCGCCTGGCGACCCGGTCACCTTGTTCCTGACGTGGCTCGCCGAAGCGGTCAGGGACAAGGTCCTCGGACCGCACGCCATGACCCTGGCCACGGCAGACGCCGCGGGCCGGGTCTCCTCGCGGGTCCTGATCTGCAAGGACGTCGATGACGAGGGCCGCTGGTCCTTCGCCTCGGACGCGGAAAGCGTGAAGGGAAGGGACCTGGCCGCCAATCCCTGCGCCGCCGCGTCGTTCTACTGGCCACAGCACGGCCGCCAGATCCGCATCAGCGGTGTGGCCACGTCTGCTGGAAGCGAGGCGAGCGCCGCGGACTTCCTGGCGCGGCCGCCTGCCTCACGGGCCGCGGCGCTCGTCGGCCGCCAGTCGGAGCCCCTCGATGACCCGGCCGACCTCAAGGCGGCCTTCCGCCAGTCGCAGGCCGCGGTCGACGCGGACCCGGGCCTGATCGCCCCCGGCTGGACCCTGTACCAGCTGACCGCCGACACGGTCGAGTTCTGGCAAGCCGATCACCAGCGCCGGCACATCCGGCTGCGGTATCAGCGCGCCGCCGGGGCGTGGGCCAGTCACCTGCTCTGGCCGTGACCGGGCTAGCCGGATATTGCGTTGAGCGGGCGGGGAGCCGGTGGTTGAGTTGCCCCATGCTGACGCAGGACCAGGTTCGCGGCTGCCTGGCAGAGGAATGGGGCCTGCCCGAGGCCAGGCTGACCCGTCTTGACGGCGGCTTGGGCTCGCGCACGTGGATCGTGGACGACGCAGGCCGGCGCTGGGTGCTGAAGGCCGTCGCGCCCGGCCTTGGCATGAACCTGGCCGGCGGCCTCGTCGTCGCGCGGCGGCTCGACCTGGCGGGCATCCCCGCGGGCGCGCCCGAGCCCACCAGGACCGGCGACCTGACCGCCAGTGCCGGCGGCTGCCGGCTGGGGTTGCTCGCCTGGGTGCCGGGTGAGCCACTGACGGGAGCCGACCAGGGGGAGCGGCGGCTGATCGGCTCGACCCTGGGACGAGTGCACCTGGCCCTGTCCGGCGAGGTGGTTCCCGCCACCCAGCGGTTCCACTGGGTGGATCCGGCCGCGCGGCACTTGTCCCTGCGCCCGTGGTTGCGTCCGGCCGTTACCTCGGCCGTCGCGGCACTGGAACGCCCGGGACTCCGCGCCTGGTCGACGGGGCTGCTGCACGCCGATCCGGCGCCCGGGGCGTTCCGGCTCGACCCCGTGACGGGGCGGTGCGGCGTGATCGACTGGAGCACCGCCCTGTACGGGCCGCTCCTGTACGACCTGGCCTCGGCGGCCATGTTCCTCGGCGGCATGGACAGCTCGGCCGAGATGACCGAGGCCTACCTCGCCGCCGGCCTGGTGAGCAGGGCAGAGACCGAGGAAGGGCTGGCGCTGATGCTGCGCTTCCGCTGGGCCGTTCAAGCTGACTACTTCGCCCGCCGCATCGCCGGCAACGACCTGACTGGCATCGCCGGACCGCAGGACAACGAGAAGGGACTGGAAGACGCCCGCCGCGCCCTGCTAACGGCGCTCCGCTAGGAGCGTCTTCATCCGAATCCCGCATCGAACGCATCGAACGCCCGGCACCTCACGTGATATCAGCGCCCGCGGTCGCGGGCAGCGCAGGCGGGAGGCCGAAGCGGTCGAACAAGGACGCGTCGAAGGTGGTGATCTCGGCGATCAGTCCGCCGCCGGTGCGCAGCACGTCCAGCTTGAACGGGAGGTAGACGTCGCCCTCGGCGCGCCGCACGTACGACGCCGCGGCAGGCATGCGGTTGGCGGCGGTAGGCAGGAGCTTCCAGTCGCCGAAGATCGAAGGGTCGAACGCATGGGCCATGAGCCCGGCGATCGCCTCCTTGCCGACGTGAACAGGCCGGGGTTGGGCGGCATCGCGACCCGGATGTCCTCGCGGATCACCGCCAGGGCCGCGACCGGGTCCTGGCGTTCGTGCGCCTCGATGAACGCCGTCAGCAGCGCCCGGTCGGCCTCGGTGATCCCGCTCGGCGACCAGTCCGCGTCCCTGGCCGCCGCCCGCTCCGCGATCGTGGCCCGCGCCCGCTGCAGCGCGCTCGTCACCGAGGCCACCGACACCTCGAGGATGGAGGCGGCCTCCGCCGCCGAGTAGCCCTGGACATCCCGCAGCAGGAGCACCGCCCGCTGGCGCGCGGGCAACAGCTGGATCACGGCCAGGTACGCGAGCTCCACCGTCTCGCGGCGGATCGCCGCCCCTTCTGGTTCCACGGCCGCGTCAAGCAGCGCGTCGGGACATGGCTGGAGCCAGGGCACGTCCGCGATCGACTCCACGACCAGCTCGCCGCGCCGCTGCGCCGCGCGCAGGATGTCGAAGCACGTCGTGGTGACGATCCGGTACAGCCAGGCCCGTGCGCCGGGACCGCCGTCGAACGAGGCCCGGCCCTTCCACGCCCGCAGCAGCGCCTCCTGCACCGCGTCCTCTGCCTGCTCCAGGTTGCCCAGCATGCGGTAGCTGTGCACCTGCAGCTCGCGGCGGTGGCGCTCGCTGAGCTCGGCGAACCGGGCCTCGTCAAGAACTGGCATGTCAGGCGGTGGCGTCAGCGGCGTCGGCGGCGTCGCGCATCGCCTGGATGTCGATCTTCATCATGCCGAGCATGGCCTGCATGGCGGCGTTGGCGCGCAGTGGGTTCTGGTCGCTGAGCAGCTCGGGAAGCACGTCGGGGACGACCTGCCAGGACAGCCCGAAGCGGTCCTTGACCCAGCCGCACGGGCCGACCTCGCCGCCGTCGGCGGTGAGCTGCTCGGTGTACCGGTCGACCTCCTCCTGGCCGGCGGCGGAGACCTGAAGCGAGATGGCCTCGGTGAACTTGTACTGCGGGCCGCCGTTGAGTGCGGTGTAGGGCCGTCCGGCCAGCTCGAAGGCGACCGTGAGGGGCGAGCCCTCCTCGCCGGGCTGGTCGGCGCCGTAGTAGCTGACGTTCGTGATGCGCGAGTCCGGAATGATCGAGACGTAGAGTTTGGCGGCCTCCAGGCCGTTGCCGTCGAACCACAGGCACGGGGTAATCGTCGTCATCGCAGGTTCCTCTCAGGTATGTCGTCGCTGACACCACATGAAACGACCCTCGGCAAACAAACTAATCGGTGCGCGATAACTTAGTGACGACCGGGGCCTGGCGCAGCACCGACGAGCCCAGCCAGTGGCTGGCTCGCAGCGCCAGTTCCACGTCGTGCTGGTTCTCGCCCACCGGCCGGCCGAGGCTCTCTTCTGCCTTATGGACCCGGTACTGGACCGTGTTCTTGTGCAGCGTCAGCCGTTCGGCGGTCGTCTTGTAGCTGCCACCGGTCTGCAGGAAGACCAGGAGCGTGTCGCGCAGCCGAGCGTGGTGCTCGTCGTCGGTGGCCAGGCCCGCCAGCGTGCCGAGGACCCAGGCCCGCAGCAGGTCCGCGGACCCGAGCATCATCGCCACGGGCGCGACCTCGCCGAACGCTACCGAGCGCGGCGCGGGAGGTCCCGCGGCGAGCGCGACGGCCTGGGCCGCGATGGCCTGCTGGTGGGTGAGGCGGAACCCGGCGATGTCCTTGGCCACGCCGCCGAAGGCGAAGTGGATATCGCCGTCCACGCCGGCCGTGCCTGCCCCCGCGGCGTCGAACGTGTCATGGATCCCCAGCGGCAGCCAGGCCCACGCGCTTGACTCGTCGCGGGGCAGGAAGACAGGCTCGCCGGAGCAGGCCAGCTTCTCCGCGAGGTGGCCGATCGCGTGCTCAAGCCGGGTGATGTTGTCCACCGCGGCCGTCGCGCCGCCCTCCCAGCACACCAGGCCCACGTGGTACTGCCACAGCCGGTAGCCCAGGGTGGCCTCTGTCGCGCTCACGTTGACCCGCTGGCCCGACAGCAGGTCGCGGATGCGGGCGGCGCGCGCGGCGCTTCGGTTGCGCAGCCAGTTCTCCCGTTCGCGCGTGTAGGCCGCGACGATTTCCTCGGAGGTCTGGTCGATGTACCCGGCGACGATCTCGGACATGCCAAGCGTGGCGGCGGTCACCATCTGGGCGTCGTTTGTCTGCCGGGCCAGCTCCTTGAGAAGCCAGTCGGCGAAGCAGGTGTGCCCGAGCCGGTAGGAGCGCAGCAGCGCGGTCAGCGGCCTGCCGCGCTGTGCCAGCCGGCGCGCGTATTCCAAGGCCGCGGCCGGGGCATGCACGGCGCTCAGGTCGATCTGGTGCTGCACGATCTGCAGGCAGGTGCCGACGTTGCTGTCGACGCTCGAGGCGAGCAGGGTGAGCACCGCCTTGTCGTCGTGCAACTCCGGGATCTCCCGCAGGATCACCTGATAGACATTCTCGGACACCGCGGCGACCTGGCGACTCACCGTCGCCGCGACGCGCGCCATCAGCTCGGCGACTCCGGGACCATCCATGTCCACCTGCGGATTCTTACACAATCCCGCGAGTTTGGGCAGCATCGGCGACGTCGAAGGTCCTGCGGGCCGTGCTGTGCCCGCGGAACGACACCCTGGCCCCGGTTCGTGACGAGCGACCAATGGAAGAACGCGCGCCGCGGCCTACGCTCGGCTGATAATGAGCACCGATTCCGATCCGACCAGGCCAGCCGCGCCCGACGCCGCGGCGCCGCTTGACCTGCTGCTCACCGACGCGGCCACGGGCATGCTGCGCCGGGTGAATCCCGGCGGCTCTGGCTTGCGCCTGGCCGCGGCGCTGGCGGTCAGGCCCCGGCTGGTCGCCGGGCGCGGGCGCCAGCTCCTCGGCGAGCTTGGCCGCATCGCCGCGGGGCGCTCGCAGGTTGAGCCGTCCCGCCGCGACCGCCGGTTCGCCGACCCGGGCTGGGCCGGCAACCCGCTGCTGCACCGCGCGATGCAGGCCTACCTGGCCGCGGCGGAGACCGCGGAAGGCGTCGTGGCCGAGGCGGGCCTGGACGAGGCCGACTCCCAGCGAGTCGGCTTCGTGCTGACCAACCTGATCGACGCGCTGGCCCCGAGCAACAACCCGCTGCTGAACCCGGCGGCCCTGAAGGCCGCCGTCGACACGGGCGGCGGAAGTGCCGTGGCGGGCCTGCGGCACTTCCTCGCCGACATGGCGGTCGCACCGCGGGTGCCGTCCATGGTCGAGTCCGACGCGTTCGAAGTCGGAGTGGACCTGGCCGTCACGCCAGGGTCGGTGGTCCTGCGCACCCCGGTATTCGAGCTGATCCAGTACCGTCCGGTCACGTCCACGGTCCGGCAGGTTCCGCTGCTGATCGTCCCGCCGGTGATCAACAAGTTCTACGTGATGGACCTGGCCCCCGGCCGGAGCATGGTGGAGTACCTGGTCAGCCAGGGCCTGCAGGTCTTCATGATCTCCTGGCGCAACCCGGACGCCAGGCACGCCAAGTGGAACCTCGACACGTACGGCCAGGCGATCCTTGATGCCATGGACGCGGCCGCGCGGGTCACCGGCAGCGAGCGCACCGCCGTCGCCGGGACCTGCTCCGGTGGCATCATCGCCGCGATGGCGGCCGCCCACCTGGCGCACATCGGCCAGCAGGACCGGATCGCCGCGCTCACCCTCCTGGTCACCGTGCTCGACCAGGCCCACGCGGGCCTGGCCAGCGCCGTCATCGATGAGCGGGCCGCGCGGTTGGCCGCCGCCGCGTCCAGCGCCCGCGGCTACCTGGACGGCAGGTCGCTGGCCGAGGTGTTCGCCTGGCTGCGGCCGAACGACCTGATCTGGAACTACTGGGTCAACAACTACCTGCTCGGCAAGAAGCCGCCTGCGTTCGACATCCTGTACTGGAACGCGGACACCACCCGGATGACCGCGGGCCTGCACCGCGACTTCCTCGAGCTCGGCGCGGCCAACGCGCTGGCCCGGCCGGGCGACGCGACCATGCTCGGCTCGCCGGTGGACCTGAAGGCGGTCGACCGGGACAGCTACATCGTCGCCGGGATCACCGACCACATCTGCCCCTGGCAGAGCTGTTACGCCTCCACCCAGCTGCTTGGCGGACGGGCCAGGTTCCTGCTGTCGACCAGCGGGCACATCGCCGCGATGGTCAACCCGCCTGGCAACGACAAGGCCAGGTACCAGGTGGCCAAGAAGTGCCCGGAAGACCCGCAGGAGTGGCTGCGCCGCGCGGAGACCGCCCACGGGTCCTGGTGGCCGGACTACGCGGGCTGGCTGGCCGAGCGCTGCGGTGAGGAGCGGGCCGCGCCAGGGGAACTGGGCGGCGGCGGGCTGGCGCCGATCTCCGACGCGCCGGGAACGTACGTCTATGACCGCTGACGAGTCCGGTCCAGGGGCCGCCGGCGAAGACCGCCCGCCATCCGGCCTTGGCCGGGTCCTCGGCCGGCGGCGGAAGACCGGGCAGCCCGAGCGGATGAGGATGGTGGCCGTCGGCGGCCGCACGCTGCGCGTCTCGGTGCGCGAAGGGGACCAGGGCTGGCCGCCGCTGCTGCTGTGCAACGGGATCGGCGTGAGCCTGGAGCTGTTCCAGCCGTTCGTCGACGCGCTTGACCCGCGGCGGCCGGTCATCCGGTTCGACATGCCGGGCGTCGGCGGCTCGCCGGCCCCCGTCGTCCCCTACCACCTGGCCACGCTGCCGTCGATGCTGGCCGGCCTGCTCGACCAGCTTGGCTACCAGCAGGCCGACGTGCTCGGCATCTCCTGGGGCGGCGGGCTCGCGCAGCAGTTCGCGCTGAGCCGGCCGCAGCGGGTGCGCCGCCTGGTACTGGTCGCGACCGCGCCGGGCGTGCTCATGGTCCCGGCGAGCCCGCGCATCCTGCTGCGCATGCTCACCCCGCGGCGTCACCAGGATCCGGGCTACGCGGCCCGCGTCGCCGGCGAGCTGTACGGGGGCAGCGCGCGGGAGAACCCGGCGGTGGCCCGTGACCTGCTGCACGCCACGACGCGGCTCGGCCCGGCCCGGGGCTACTACTACCAGCTGATCGCCCAGCTCGGCTGGACCAGCCTGCCGTGGCTGCCGAAGCTGCGGCCGCCCACGCTGATCCTGGCCGGCGACGACGACCCGATCATCCCGCTGGTCAACGCCCGGATCATGCACCGCCTGATCCGCCGGAGCAAGCTGCACGTCTACCGCGGCGGCCACCTAGAGCTGGCCGCCGACGCCGCCCGCCTGGCCTCCGTCGTGGAGGCGTTCCTCAATGCCGAGCTCACGCAGGAGACCAAGGAGAGGAGCCAGCAGTGACGCAGGTGTCAAGCGAGCACCTCGGGGAATCCCTCGGGACGGACTTCTTCTCCGTCCGCGAGCAGTTCACCGACGAGCAGTGGTCGCACTTCATCACGGTCAGGCGGTTCGTCGACGAGGAGGTCGTGCCGGTCGTCGGCCCGTACTGGGAACGGGCCGAGATCTGCTGGCCGCTGGTCAAGCGGCTGCCCGAGCTCGGCATCGTCGGCGAGGACATCAAGGGCTACGGGTGCGCTGGGATGAGCCCGATGGCGTGCGGCCTTGTCACGATGGAACTGCACCGCGGCGACGGCAGCCTCGGGGTGTTCCTCGGCGTGCACGCGGGCCTGGCCATGGAGTCGATCGCGATGTGCGGCTCGGAGGAGCAGAAGGCGCGCTGGCTGCCTGACATGGCCCAGATGAACAAGCTGGGGGCCTTCGCGCTGACCGAACCGGAGCACGGCTCGGACTCGGTCGCCCTTGAGACCTCGGCCCGCCCGGACGGCGACGGCTGGGTGCTGAACGGCCGCAAGCGGTGGATCGGCCTTGGCAGCGTCGCCGACCTGGTCGTCGTGTGGGCCAGGAACACCGAAGACGGCCAGGTCAACGGGTTCGTCGTGGAGAAGGGGGCGCCGGGGTACCAGGCCCGGGTCATCGAGGGGAAGGTGTCGCTGCGCTCGGTGTGGCAGGCCGAGATCACGCTGGACGAGGTCCGGGTGCCTGCCGCGAACCGGCTGCCAGGTGCGCGCTCGTTCAAGGACACTTCCCGGGTCCTGGCGACCACCAGGAGCACCTGCGCCTGGGCGGCGCTTGGCCACGCTACCGCCGCCTACGATGCCGCCCTGCGCTACGCGCTGCAGCGGCGCCAGTTCGGCGAGCAGCTGGCCAGCTTCCAGATCATCCAGCAGCGGCTGGTGTCGATGCTGGCCGACCTCACCGCGATGCAGCTGTACTGCCTGCAGATCGGCCGCCTGGCCGAAGCCGGCCACCTGACCCCCACCGTGGCCGGGCTGGCCAAGATGCACAACACCAGCAAGGCCCGCGCGATCGCCGCCGAGGCGCGCGACATGCTCGGCGGCAACGGCATCCTGCTCGACTACCAGGTCATGCGGCACATGGTGGACCTGGAGGCGATCCACACCTTCGAGGGCACCGAGACCATGCAGACGCTCATCGTCGGCCGCGCCATCACCGGGATCGGGGCGTTCACGTAGCCCGCAACAGGAACCACCTGTCGTTCGGGAAAATTCAAAATCATCAGCCAGAACGGAAGCTGGTGCCTGCTCCCGGTTCAGCCTTGCGCGTGGTTCTCCCGCAGGCGCTGCCTGGAGGCCTCGACCTCGGCCTCGGCGGCGGCGCGGTCGGCCCAGGACGCGCCCTCGACGCTCTTGCCCGGCTCCAGCTCCTTGTAGATCAGGAAGAAGTGCTCGATCTCCAGCCGGTCGAAGTGCGGCAGGTCATCCAGGCCGCGCAGGTGCTCCTGGCGCGGGTCGCCCGCGGGCACGCAGATGATCTTGTCGTCGCCGCCCTTCTCGTCGGTCATCCGGAACATGCCGACCGGGCGGCTGCGGATCAGGCAGCCGGGGAACGTGGGCTCTTCCACCAGCACCAGCGCGTCGAGCGGGTCGCCGTCCTCGCCCAGGGTGTCAAGCACGAAGCCGTAGTCGGCCGGGTACTGGGTCGAGGTGAACAGCCTCCGGTCCAGCCGGATCCTGCCGGTTTCGTGGTCGACCTCGTACTTGTTCCTGCTGCCCCGCGGTATCTCGATCAGGACGTCGAATTCCATGGCGCTCCCGTTCCCTTTCGCGGTGTGCTTCACGCTAAGCCGGGGTGGAGCCGCGGATAACGTGCGGCCAGGACGAGGATGGGGCGCTTCGTCGGGCCTGCGGCACAACGGTTGTGCCGCCGTACCAACGCCCGCGGGCAGGCTTGATACCGGGGACCGACGAACATCTCGCTGACCGGCCGGACAATGACCACGTGACGAACCTGGCCAAGAACCTGACGGACACCACCCGCGCGCACGCCGGACGGGTGGCCGTCCGGGTGGACAACGCGGCAATGACCTACCGGGCCCTGGACGAGGCGAGCGCCCGCGTGGCCGGGCTGCTGCACGAGCGCGGCCTCAAGCCAGGCGACCGGATCGGCATCATGATGCCGAACGTCGCCGAGGTCCCCGTGGTGTACTACGGCGTGCTCCGGGCCGGCGGGGTCGTCGTGCCGATGAACCCGCTGCTCAAGGCGCGGGAGGTCGCCTACTACCTCGGCGACTCCGGGGCCGGGATGATCTTCGCCTGGCATTCGTTCGCGGACCAGGCGCGCGGCGGCGCCGACCAGGTCGAGGCGGAATCCATCGTCGTGGACGGGGTCGGTTTCCCCGCCCTGCTAGCCTCCGTCACCCCGGACTTCCAGGTCGCGGAGCGGGACGACGAGGACACCGCGGTGATCCTCTACACCTCGGGCACGACCGGCCACCCGAAGGGCGCCGAGCTCACCCACGGCAACCTCATCAGCAACACCGAAGTGGCGCGGACCGACATCGTCCGCGCGCGCCCTGACGACGTCATATTCGGCGGTCTTCCGCTGTTCCACGTGTTCGGGCAGACCGTCGCGCTCAACGTCGCGGTGGCGTCAGGGGCGTGCCTCACCCTGCTGCCGCGGTTCGACGCCGAGCACGCCCTGCGGATCGTCGACGGCCACCGGGTGACCGTCTTCGAGGGCGTGCCGACCATGTACGTGGCCCTGCTGCACCACCCTGACCGAGCGGACCACGACACCTCCGCGCTGCGGATGTGCATCTCCGGCGGCGCGGCACTGCCGGTCGAGGTGCTGCGCGGGTTCGAGGAGGCGTTCGGCGTCCCGCTGCTCGAGGGGTACGGCCTGTCGGAGACCTCGCCGGTCGCCTCGTTCAACCACCCCGACCGGGAGCACAAGCCCGGCTCCATCGGCACGCCCATCCGGGACGTGCGAATGCGTCTCGTGGACGGCGAGGGCCGCGAGGTCGCCCGCGGTGAGGTCGGCGAGATCGTCATCCGCGGGCCGAACGTGATGAAGGGCTACTGGCAGCGCCCCGACGCTACCGCCGAGGCGATCCGCGACGGCTGGTTCCACAGCGGTGACCTGGCCCGCGTCGACGAGGACGGCTACTTCTACATCGTGGACAGGAAGAAGGACCTGATCATCCGCGGCGGCTACAACGTCTACCCGCGGGAGATCGAGGAAGTGCTCTACGAGCACCCCGCGATCGCCGAGGCGGCCGTGATCGGCCTGCCGCACCCGGCCCTTGGCGAGGAGGTCGCCGCCGCGGTGGCGCTCAAGCCGGGTGCCGTCATCAGCCCGCAGGAACTGCGGGATTACGTCAAGGGCCAGGTCGCGGCCTACAAGTACCCGCGGCACGTGTGGATCGTCGACTCGCTGCCCAAGGGCCCGACCGGCAAGATCCAGAAGCGGGACATCGTCATCCCGGCCGACCTGACCGCGTCGTGAGCCTGACTGCCGCCGTTCCTCGGTCTGGTCAGGCCGACCGAAGCAGGCCCTTCCCGTGATAACTTAGTCACGACTAAGATTAGTCAGGACTAAGTTAACTTGACGCGGGAGGCATCGCATGCACGGAGCACTGAAGCGCACGCACGGGGGCCAGCGCCACGCGGGGACGACACTCGACCGGTTCCGGTTCAACGGGCTGGTGACGAGCGTGGCGTTCGGCGGGCGGCGCGGGCGTGTCTACCGGCGGATCGTCGAGCTGTCGGGTGCCCGGCCAGGCGACCGCGTCCTCGACGTCGGCTGCAGCGGCGGGTACCTGGTCAGGCTCCTCGCGGCGGCGGCGGGGCCGTCAGGTTCCGTGACCGGGCTCGACCCGTCCGAGGCGGCCATCGCGCACGCGCGCCGCCGTGCGCCGGCCGGCGCGTCGTTCACCACCGGCGTCGCCCAGGACCTGTCGGCCTTCCCCGACGGATCATTCGACGTGGTCACCTCGACCCTCGCCCTGCATCACGTGCCAGCGCGCAAGCGTCAGGACGCGTTCCGCGAGATGTACCGGGTGACCCGCCCGGGCGGTCGGCTACTGATCGCCGACTTCGACCCGTCCCGCAAGGTCCTGCGCCTGCACGGCGGCGCGGCGCGCATGCGGCACGCGGCGGCCACGATCGGCCCCCTGGACGACCTAGCCGCCACGGCCGGTTATCGGGTCGAGGCGCTCGGCACCCTGCCCCTGCTCCGGTACGTCGCCGCTGTCAGGTAGCCCCGCCCGCGCGGCTGAGTATCCGGGCCAGCGTGTCCTCGGCCTGCGCGGCGAGGCCGGCGACCACCTCGGCCGCCGCCGGCAGGTCGGTGATGAGGTCAATCGCCTGGCTGGCCCACAGCGGCTCAGGCGGGAGCGCGCCGCTTGTCACCCCGCGCTGGTAGTCGCGCTTCGCCTGGGGGCTGGCCGCAAGCTCGTCCTCCCTGTCCCGCCACTCATCGAGGAACGGGTGGCCCATGGTGCGCCCGGTGTACTCGCGTGGCCAGCGCGAGCCGCGGGCGATGTCAAGGACGGAACTGCGCTCGGTTTCCTCGCCGCTCCCGTCCACGATCGCCTTCTTGGCGGCGGGATCGGCCAGTGCCTCGGCGGTGGCAAGCAGCCGGGTGCCGACCAGCGCCCCCGCGGCACCGAGGGCAAGCGCGGCGGCCACGCCTCGCCCGTCGGCGATCCCGCCCGCGGCAAGCACCGGCACCGGCGCGGCCAGGTCCGCGACGACCGGCACGAATGCCAGGGTGGACCAGCCGCGCCTGGCACCGTGGCCGCCGGCTTCCGTCCCCTGGGCCACGATGACATCGGCACCGAGGTCCATCGCCTGCGCGGCCTCGTCCAGGCTGGTGACCTGGATGATCAGCATCGCGCCGGACGCGCGGACGGTCTCGGCGAACGGGCGGGGATCGCCGAAGGACAGCATCACCGCGCTCGGGCGTGACTCAAGCGCCAGCTCGACCGTGCCCCTGTCCACCGCCCAGCTCAGGAAGCCGACTCCCCATGGCCCGCGCGTGCCGCCGGTCACGATCGGCAGTTCGCGGGTCAGCCAGTCCCGGTCCCCGCTTACCGCCGCCGAGCAGCCCGAGCCCGCCGGCATTGCTGACCGCCGCCGCCAGCGCCCCGCCCGCCGACCCGCCCATCGGGGCAAGCGCGATGGGGTGCCCAAGTCCAAGCAGTTCCGTGAACGCCGTGCGCAACGCCATCGCCGCCTCCTCGGTCGGTCTGCCAGGGCTCAGCCGTAACCTGAGTCAGAGGAAGCCATGGTCGCGCCACACCGCGGCGGCAGTTGGGTGCAGTGGCACGTCCTGCGGCGTGGACGGCGACTCGCGCGCCATCCGCTCAAGCGGCAGCGGTGGCTGCCGCGGGCCGCCGATGTCCCACACGATCGTGTCACGGCGGCTGATCAGCGCCGCACAGAACTTCTCGATGAGCGCGGCGGGCGCGTCGGCACGGCAGTAGATCGGCCAGCCGCTGTAGTCGACCGTGGGGATGTCACCGGGCAGCGACGGGTACCTGGACTGCTCGAGCAGGCCGCGGCGAAAGCCCTGGCTCACCAGGGCGTCCAGGTGGCGCTCGCTCAGCGGCAGGAACTCCGCGCCCGCGCCGGCCACCAGGTCGGCCCACATGATGACGCCCTCGTCGAAGATCGCGTCGATCTCCCCGGCCTTCAGCCGTCCCATCCGGGACGGGTCGTTAGGCATGGGCTGGTCGTAGCTGATCTCGCCGCCCCACGCCTCGATGTCGGAAAGGGTGAACCCGTGCTCACGCAGCACGACGTCCACCATGATCGGCGTGCACGCGTCGATCGAGCCGCGCACCGATACCCGCAGCGGGTACTTGCGCGCGGCGATGTCCGTGAGGCTGGTGAACCCGAGCCCGGTCGCGACCGCGAACCCGAGCTGGTCGTAATGCGGCAGCACGGCGATCGCGGCCACGTCCCGCTTGGTGTCGAACGCGCCGGTGCCGCGGTGCGCCATGGTCAGCATGGCGGCCGGGTTCAGTATCGACACGTCGACAAGGCCCGCGTGCACCTCGTCGATGACGTCAGGGTGATTGGCGCCGTAGAAGGTGAACCTGCCTGGGCCGGTATGGCTCTCCATGGTGACGGTCACGGCCCGGTGCGACCAGTCGTTGCCGAGCATCATCTCCCTGGCCACGTCGAGGAAGAGCATCGGCCTCAGGTTGGTCGGGTCCACCGGGGCGACCGGGCGAAAATCAGCTGCCATGGTTCCTCCTCCGCTGCGAGTCACCTGAGAATTTCAAAGCGGTGCTGCTCCGCGCAACCGCGCAGGTCAGCGCAAGGCCGCTGCTCCTGGCCGATGGCGAGCGCGGTGCCCGCGATCGCCAGCATCGCCTGGTGGAAGGGCCTGGCCCAGTAGATGCGGCGGCCGGTGGGCGTGTCCGCGTGCCCGTTTCGTCCGGATTGTCCCGGCCCCGCCGCGCTCCGGACCATGATCATGTGGATTCAGCAGCTAATAGGCTGCGGAATCCACATGATCATGAAAAATCCTTTCGATCACGCCGCACCCGCGCGCGGGCGCCGCGTCGCAGCCCGCGCACCACCCTCACGGGCACCACCCGCCACTGAAGTCAACGGCGCTGGCCTCTATACGGTGAAGTTCCGTGGGCGATCAAGGACCAGGAGCCGCGATTGCCGGGGGAACAGTAGAAAAAGTAAGTCAATGTAGTTTTACGCTGACTCCGGTTACGGCCGTACGGCGGTTAGGTGAGTGACTCACCTTTTTAGGTGCTCACTTTAGCGAGGCACTCACCTCACGGACCGAGCCCGGCACGACGGCCGGCGGCGACGTCGGGCGGAGCGGCCCTGGCCGCCCGGAGCCGCCCGCGCCGGCGGGCGTGATCTCGGCGGCGGGGCGGTGCCCGCTGGTGATGTCAGGGTCCGCGGCCGGCGCCTCGAGGATGTAGGCGCCGTCAAAGGCGATGCACATACCGGTCACGGTAAAGGCGGCTTTGTGACCGGGGCTTCTCCAAAACTGCTCGCTTTCCTTCGGCCTCCGCGGCGAGCAGGAATCGAGAAGCGCAGGCCGGCGGCGCCTGGTTAGCGTGGCCGCATGACTTCCATCGAATCAGTAACCATCGACGTGACAGACCCCGCGGCCGCCAGCAGCTTCTACGCCGCCGCTTTCGGGCTGGAGACACCGCTGCGGTTCAGGTCCGCTGAGGCGCCGACGACCGGCTTCCGCGGGTTCACGCTCTCGCTCACCGTGTCGCAGCCCGCTGACGTCAAGGCCCTCGTCGGCGCCGCCATCGACGCCGGCGCCACGGCGCTGAAACCAGTCGCCAAGTCCCTCTGGGGCTACGGCGGCGTGGTGCGGGCCCCGGACGGGACGATATGGAAGGTCGCGACCTCGGCGAAGAAGGACAAGGGCCCGGCTACCCGGCAGATCGACCAGATCGTGCTCCTGCTCGGCGCCGAGGACGTGGCGGCGAGCAAGCGGTTCTACACCGGCCGCGGGCTTTCCGTGGCGAAGAGCTTCGGCAAGTACGTCGAGTTCGCCACTCCGTCCAGCCCCGTCAAGCTGGGGCTCTACGGGCGCCGCGCCCTGGCCAAGGACGCCGGCGTGGCACCCGAAGGCTCCGGGTCGCACCGGCTCGCGATCGGCGGCGACGCCGGCTCCTTCACCGACCCTGACGGGTTCGAATGGGAAGCAGTCACGGGATAAGGGCGGCGGCGCGGGTCAGGCGGGCGATGTGCGTCTGGGCCGCGCCGTTCACGGCCCTGGCCCTCATCCTCGCCCTGGTCATGCCGGAGACGCCGCTGTGCATCCTGCTGGCCGGCCTACGCGTCAAGCCACGCGCGGACCCGCCTGGTCAGGAAGTCGAGATCGGCGAGGATGCCCCGGGGATTGCCGGCGCGGTGCCCCCAGATGCTAGGGATCACCGCGAGCTCGGCCGATCTCAGGTTACGCAGCTCAGCCTCATTGTCGGCCACCCGGAAGTACAGGTCGGTGGCGCTGGGCAGGAGCAGCACCCGCGCGGTGATCGCCCCGAGCGCCCGCTGCAGGTCGCCGCCGTACAGTTCGTTCGCGCTGATGTCCGCCTCCTGCCAGGTGAGAGCCTGCGCATACAGGTTCGCGGCGCGGTGCGCGCCAAACTCCTCCTCCCAGTCGGTGCGCAGGAAGCTGGCCAGGTCGGGCGCGCCGAGCGCCGTCTCGTACAGCCGCTCGCGGTAGAAGTCCTGGCTCAGCCCCCAGCCCGCGTAGATGTGCGCGAACGCGCGCACCGCGGCGGCCGGCTCCGCGCCGAACCGCCCGTTCCCCCGGTACTCGGGCGCGGCCTCCAGGGTGCGCAGCAGCCCGGACAGGAACACCCGGTTGTGCACCGAGGTCCGCGCGCTGCCGCAGACGACGATCGCGCGCTGCACAAGGTCGGGGTAGAGGGCCGCCCAGTGGTAGGCCTGTCCGGCGCCCATCGAGAACCCGTACGCCGCGGCGACCCTGGTCACACCGAGGTGGCCGGCCAGCAGCGAGTACTGGGCCCGCACGTTGTCCGCCATCGTGACCAGGGCGGGGTAGTCGTCGGTATCGGCGGCACCGGAGGACAGGCCGTTGGAGAACATGTCGGGGATGACGATGAACCACCGGGTCGGGTCGAGTACCCCGTCCGGGCCGATCAGCCAGGACAGGCCGTCGTGATTCGCCGTGTAGCTGCACGGGTAGACGATGACGTTGTCGCCCGCGGCGTTGAGCGTGCCGTGCGATTGCCAGGAGAGCCGGGCGTCGCGGATCACCCCGCCCCGCTCGGCGGGCAGGTCGCCCAGCTTGAGGACACCCTCGTGCACCGGCCAGCTCGCGGTCACCCCGTTCATGAGGTGAGCCCGTCGGGCAGGACCGCGTGCACGCCCCAGGTCTGGTTCGCGACCTGGGTGACGCGCAGGTCCACGCAGGTGCTTGCCAGCGCTAGCGCCGTTGCCTTGTCCAGGTCGTAGAGGGACTGCATCCAGGTGACCATCGCGTCGAGCGCGTCGCCCATCGCCGCGTTGAGGTCGGCGTCGAAGCCGAAGGTGATCCTCCCCGCGGGCGTCTGCGCGTGCACGCCGGCGAGCGGCCGGCCTGTGGTTAGGTCGCCCGTGATCAGGTCAACCGTCGCCTCCGTGGTCATCGGGCACTCGATGGCCGTGCCGCCGACCTCGCCGTCGCCCTGCGCGGCGTGACCGTCGCCCAGGTACAGCAGCGCGCCCGGCACCGTCACCGGCAGGAACAGCGTGGCCCCGGCAACGAGTTCCTTGCAGTCGATGTTCCCGCCGCACTCCGCGCGCGGCGGGATCGTCGAGTGCTCGCCCGGTGCCCCGGGAGCCAGGCCCATGACGCCAAGGAACGGGGCGAGGGGACGTGAGATCCCCCGGTCGTTCGTGCCCTTGCCTGAGTCCGGGTCTAGCTCCCACAGCAGCCAGGCCGGCGGGCCCTCGGCGAGGCCGAGGCGGCGGGTCACCGGGGTGTCCAGGGCGGCGGCCACCGTCCAGCCCCAGTCGTCGGGGCGCAGCGAACGCAGGCGCAGCGCGATCAGGTCGCCCGGCTGGGCTCCGCGCACCTCGATCGGCCCGGTCAGGCAGTGTCCCCGGGGCTCGGCGAACATCTTCTCCCGCTGCTCACCGGGGAAGGTCTGCCTGCTCAGGTAGCCGGAGGCGTCGAGCGAGCGCACCACCACCGTGTCACCGGGGTCGATGGACAGCGCCGGCGCGTGTTCCCTGGAGAAGGTGTCGCGGGTGGTTTCCTGGGTGGGATCGAGCCGGTGGGTCGTCATGCGTCACCTTTCAACGGGGACTGGTCAGCTGGACTGACCGGTTCGCCCGGTTGGCTGCGGGACCGGCACCGGGCCGGTCAGCGGGTGGTGGCAGGCTACGGCGTGCAGGCCGTCCGCTGCCGCCAGGACGGGGGCCTCCTCGGCGCAGCGCTCGGTCGCCAGCGGGCACCGGGTACGAAACCTGCAGCCGCTCGGTGGCGCCACCGCCGACGGAAGCTCGCCGCCGAGAACCGGGGCGGTCTTCGACCGCTCGTAGGCCGGGTCGGGGACGGGGATGGATTCGATGAGCCCCGCGGTGTACGGGTGGCGCGGCGCGCTGTACACCTCGTCGCTGCCGCCGAGCTCGACCAGCGTGCCCAGGTACATGACCCCGACCCGGTCGGCCAGGTACTTCAGCAGTGACAGGTCGTGCGAGATGACCACGTACGTCAGCCCGTACTGCCGCTGCAGCGACCGCATCAGGTTGAGGATCTGGGCCTGCACCGACACGTCGAGCGCGGAGACGGGCTCATCGGCGACGATCACGCGCGGGTTGAGCGCCAGCGCGCGGGCCATGGCGATCCGCTGCCGCTGCCCGCCGGAGAACTCGTGCGCGTACCGGCGCCCCGCGTCACGGGGAAGGCCGACGGCGTCCAGCAGCTGTGCCACCATGTCGCGGCGCTCCCGCCTGCTAGCGGCGCGCTGCACCGCCAGCGGCTCGCCGATCAGCGCCGACACCGGCATGCGCGGGTCGAGGGCGGCCGCGGAGTCCTGGAACATCATCTGCAGGTCCCGGCGGCGGCGCCGGAAATCGGTGCCGCGCAGCTTCCCGAGGTCATGCCCGGCAAAGGCGACGGAGCCGCTAGTGGGCCGCTCGAGCCCGACGATCATCCGGCCGAGCGTGGTCTTGCCGCAGCCGGATTCCCCGACAATGCCGAAGGTCTCGCCGGCGCGGACGGTAAGCGAGACGCCGGACACCGCCTGCACCACCCGACCGGGCTTGAAGGGCACGGTGGCCGGGAGGTGGAAGCGCTTGACGACGCCGACCAGCTCGATGAGCGGCTCGCCCGCCACCGGGGGAGCGCCGTCGGCCTCATCGGCCGCGGCGCCCGCGACGGCTTCCGCGCCGGTCGCGGCTTGCGTGAGCGTCACGGTAGCCGCGCCTGCCTGTGTCGTACCGGGCGGTGCCGCACCAGGCTGGGCGGGATGGAAGCAGGCGAACGCGTGGCCAGGCGCGGCCTGGGTGAGCGCGGGGTCCTGCGTCCTGCAGTCCTCCGCCGCGAACGCGCAGCGCGGCGCGAACCGGCACATCGGGGCGAGCCCGACCAGCGTCGGCGGCATGCCGGGGATGTTGGCGAGGCTGGCGTTCCTGTCCTGCTCCAGGGTCGGCATCGAGCGCAGCAGCGCCTGCGTGTACCGGTGCCTCGGCTCGCGGAACAGCACGGCGGTCTCGGCCTGCTCGGCTACCTGGCCGCCGTACATCACTGCCACCCGGTCAGTGTGCCCGGCGATCACGCCCATGTCGTGCGTGATCAGCAGCACGCCCATGGACAGCCGCAACCGCAGGTCGTCGATGAGCGCGAGGATCTGCGCCTGGATCGACACGTCGAGCGCGGTGGTCGGCTCGTCCGCGATGAGCAGCTTCGGGCCGCAGACCAGGCCGATCGCGATCATCGCGCGCTGCCGCATGCCGCCGGACAGCTGGTGCGGGTAGTCATCGAGGCGCTCGGCGGGCCGTGGCATGCCGACCAGGCCAAGCACCTCGATGGCCCGCTCCGTCGCGGCCCGGCGCGTGCCGCCGGCGTGGATCCGGTAGGCCTCGCGGAGCTGGCTGCCGATGGTGCGGGTGGGGTTGAGCGACGACATCGGGTCCTGGGAGATCAGGGCAATGTCGTTGCCGCGCAGCCGGCGCATGGCGGCGTCGCTGAGCTCGGTCAGCTCCGTGCCGTCGAACCTGACCGACCCGCCGGTAATGGACGCGCCCGGCGGCAGCAGCCGCAAGACCGACATGCCGGTCATGGTCTTTCCTGAGCCCGACTCGCCCACCAGCCCGACGGACTCGCCGGGGGCCACGGTGAGGCTGACGCCGTCGACGGCGTGCACCACTCCCGCCCTGGTGGTGATCTCGGTATGCAGGCCGGTGACCTCAAGCAGGCTCATCGGCCGCTTCCCAGGCTCTCGCCGCGCGGGTCGAGCGCGGTCATCAGCGAGTCGCCGATGAAGTTGGCGGCCAGGATCGTCACCGTGATGGCCAGCCCAGGGAACGTCGACAGCCACCAGGACGTCGACAGGTACGTGGCGCCCGCGGCGAGGTCGGTGCCCCAGTCGGGCTGCGGGAGCTGCACGCCGAGGCCGAGGAAGCTGAGGGTTGTCGCCGTCAGCACGGCCCAGCCGACCGCGCTGGTGCCGAGAACGATCACCTCGGTCATCAGGTTGGGCAGCAGGTGGCGGACCGAGGTGCGGGCCGAGGTGGCGCCGAAGACCCGCGCCGCCTGCACGTATTCCACCGACCTGAGCTTGCGCACGGACGCCTCCACCACCCGGGCGAAGCCGGGCGTGAACGCCACCCCGATCGCGATCACGATGCTCGCCACGCCTGACCCCGCCGTGGCGATCAGGATCAGGGCGATCATCAGGACGGGGATGGCCAGCAGGACGTCGATGACCCGCATGAGCACCGCGTTGAGCCAGCGCGGGGCGGTCCCCGCGGCCAGCCCGAGCGCGACGCCGGCCACGGTGGCCACCAGGACGCCGAGCAGGCTGGCGATCAGCACGGGGCGCGCGCCGAAGATGGTCCGGCTGAACACGTCACGGCCCAGCTGGTCGGTGCCGAACCAGTGCGCGCCGCCAGGCGGCGCGAGGATGTCGTCGGTGGTGGCGGTCGGGCCGGTGTGGGCGATCAGCCCGGGAGCGGCCAGCAGGATGATGACGACGGCTGCGGTCACCGCCAGCACCACCCAGGTGGCCACCGACCGGGGCCGCGGTGGGCTGCCGGTCAGGAGTGGGGCAGTTGCCGTTGCTATTGCCATGAGGGGGTCTCCTTGGTCAGGAGTGGCGGTCGGGCATCGGTGGGGCCGCGCGCCGGTCAGGCGACCCGTGCCCGCGGGTCCACGGCCCCGACGATCAGGTCGACGGCCAGGTTGATCAGCACGTACGCGAGCCCGATGACGATGATCGCGCCCTGCACGACGGGGATGTTCTTGCTGGTGATAGAGGTCGCGAGGTAACTGCCGAGGCCCGCGCGCCCGAAGATCACCTCGGTGACGGCCGCGCCGGTGAGGATGTTGCCGAACTGGAGGCCGATGGTGGTGATCGCGGGGATGGACGAGTTCCGCAGCGTGTGCCGCAGCAGGATGCGCCACTCGCCGCACCCCCTGGCCTTGGCCGACCGCACGTACTCGCTGCGGTACTCCTCGATGATCCGGCCCCGCACCAGCCGGGTGAGGATCGCCGCGTACCCCCAGCCGAGGGAGACCGCCGGGAGCACCAGGGCACGGAACGAGCCGTCGTCGATCGAGGGGAACCAGTTCAGGCGGACGCTGAGCAGCAGCACCAGCAGCAGCGCGAGGAAGAAGTAGGGGATGGCCACGCCGAGGAACGAGACCCCGCGCGCCGCCCGGTCGAGCAGCGAGCCGGGCCGGGCGCCCGCGAGTACCCCGAGCGGTACCCCGATCACGATCGCCACCACCATGGCCGAGCCGGTCAGGATGAGCGTGCTCGGGGTGCGGGACAGCAGCTCGTGCGCGACCGAGGTCTGCGTCAGGTACGAGGTGCCCAGGTTGCCGCGCAGCAGCTGGCCGAGGAACCGGGCGTACTGCTCCCACCACGGCTGGTCCAGCCCCAGCTGACTGGTCAGGTTCGCGATCTGCTGCGGCGTCGCCTGCGAGCCGTACAGGATCACCTTCGCCGGGCTCCCTGGCACCAGGTGGATGAGGACGAAGGCGACGAAGGTGATCCCGATCATCACCGGGACCGCCGCGGCTAGCCGGCGGGCGATGAAAGCCCACATGTCAGGACAGCCCCGCCGAGTGGAAGGTGAGGTAGCCGTTGAGCGTGGTGTGCAGGCCGGTGACACCCGGCGCCATGGTGAACGGGTCGTTGACGTTCCACAGCGGGAGGTAGACGGCGTCCTTCATCAGCGTCGTGCAGACCTGCTCGTAAAGGCCGTCCCTGGCCGTCGCGTCGGCGGTGCGGTTGGCCTTGGCGATCATCGCGTCCAGGGACGGGTTGTCGTAGTGCGACCAGTTGAACCCGGACTTGATGGCATCCGAGTTCGCCCAGATGTTGAGCAGGTAGGGGTCGGTGCCGTAGTAGCCGAACGCCCCGAGGTTATGCACGCCGGAGTTGTAGGACGCCTGCGCGGTGGCGAACGGCTGAACCGTGGTGGACGCCGTGAACCCGACCTTGTTCAGCTCGGACACCACGAACTCGGTCGGCGTCTCCAGGCCGGAGTTGGCGAACAGGATGATGTCGAGCGCGAGCTTCTGGCCGTTCTTGGTGCGGACCCCGCCGGCGCCCATCTTCCATCCCGCCTGGTCGAGCAGGGCATTAGCCTTGGCCGGGTCGTAGCTGTACAGGGCGCCCGAGGACTTGCTGTATCCGGGGGTGATCGGCGTGAGCACCGTGTGCGCGGGCGTGTCGACGCCGAACAGGACCTGCTTGACCAGCACCTCCTGGTTGACCGCGTACATGATCGCCTGCCGGACCAGCGGGTCGTCGGTCGGCGGCTTGGCGACGTTGATCGGCATGCCGAGCGGGGTGCCGATGGACTCCACCGTGAGCTGCTTGAACCGGCCCGACTTCTGCGCGGCCGCGATGTCGTTCGGTGGCAGGTTCATGGCGATCTGCAGCTGCCCCGACTGGAGCGCGTTGTACCGGCCGCTGTCGTCGGTCACGATCCGGAAGATGAGCTTGTCCAGCAGCGGCGGCTTCGCGCTGAGCGCCGTCGGGCCCCACGTGTAGGCGGGGTTCTTGGCGAGGGCCAGCTGACTGCCCGCCGCGTAGCTGACGAACTTGAACGGGCCGGTGCCGACCGGGTTGTTGCCGAATCCCGTCGGGCCGTACTTGGCCAGCGCGGTCGGTGACGCGATGCCGAAGTTCCCCGCCGCCTGCTGGTGCATGAACCCGGCGTTCGGCTCGGTGAAGATGATCTGGACCGTGTACGGGTCGAGGATCTTCGTCTCCTTGTACGGCCCCAGGGCGCCGAGGCCGCTCTTGGACTTGGTGGCCGGGTCGACGATGTGGTCGTAGGTGGCCTTGACCGCCGTCGCGTCGAACTTCGTGCCGTCGTGGAAGGTGACGCCCTTGCGCAGCTTGAACGTGTAGACCGACGCGTCCGGCGAGACCGTGTAGCTTTCCGCGAGGCCGGGGACGAACTTGCTGCCGCCGTCACTGGTGGGCAGCCACCAGACGAGCGGGTCGAACATCGCCATGCTCATCAGTAGGGTCAGGGCCAGCCCGGTCGCGCCGGGGTCGAGCGTGTCCGGCGGCGAGGCGATGCCCATGGTCAGCGTGCCGCCGGACCTTGCGGGACCGCTTGCCGCGGGCGCGCCGCCGCTGCTGCCACAGGCCGCAAGGCCGATGCCGGCGGCGACGCCCGCGCCGATGCCGAAAACCTGACGTCTCGAAACGATCTGGGGGGACCGATCAGTCATCGGAGCGCTCCTTCGCAGGCATGGGACGGCCGGTCGCGCCGTCATCTTTCAAGTTCGTATGTTGTATACGCTCGAGAAAATACATGCGTGTTACAAATGAGCAAAAGCGTTGTTTCCCGGCACGCCGCAGTCTCGGTTGGGGGCAGTCTTAACCAGCAGAAACTGCTGACAGTGACCGGGTGCGGTGAGTTCGGCGGGGCTGGCCGAGGGTGGCTGTTAAGCTGGTGATGCCGCAATCTCGTATACAGAGATGGAGATTGACGTGCGTGCACGGCGGCGCGACGGCCCGCGGCGGGCATGTCCAGGCCGCGGCGGGGCTACTGGCGGGCTCCTGCCGCCAGCAGTTCGCGCATCTCGCTGCGCACGCTGAGCACGTGGTGGCGGGCGACCGCCTCGGCTAGGTCGGGATCGCCTGCCTCGATGGCGGCGATGAGCTCATGATGCTGTGACCAGGCAGCAGGGGTGCGCAGCGGCGCGTTCTGCCGCAGCAGCCACTGGCCCCGCTTGACCATCGGGATCGCGATCGCGATCAGGTAGCTGTTGCCGGTCATCTCGAAGATGAGGGAGTGCAGTTCGGTGTGCAGCCCGGACAGCGTGTCGAGATTCTGCCCGCCGGGGTTGGTCTCCACGTCGGCGAGGATCTCCTTCATCCGCGCGATGCGCGCGCCGGACGCGTTCCGCGGGTTTCCCGCGTCGCGGGCGGCGAGCCGGGCGCCGAGCGGCTCCATCGCCAGCCTGACCTCGAAAAGGTCGTCCGCCTGGTCGGCGGACAGAGTCGCCACGAAACAGCCGCGGCGGGCCGTCACGTCGAGAAACCCCTCGGCCTCAAGCATCCTGAGCGCTTCCCTGATCGGGTTGCGCGACACGCCGAGCTGCTCGGCAAGCCGGTCCTCGATCAGTCGCTCGCCCTGCCTGAGCGTCCCGTCTAGTATCCGCCTGCGCAACTCCGTGGCTACCACGTCGCGCAGCGGAAGATGGGAGCTGCCGAGCGTCCCCCGGGTGGCGGTTGGCATCATAATCGTTGATCGTATACAAAATTCATGACTACCTCGTCCTCGCCTCCGCACTGTTCGCGCTAGGTTGTGCCATGCGCATTGGTATCTCGCCGTACGGGCAGGACCGCGCCGCGGTCCTTGAGCTGGCCGGGGCGGCGGTCGCCGGGGGGATCGACACGCTGTGGCTGGGCGACGGGCTGTTCAGGCGGCCGGACTTCGCGGGATGGCGGGGCGGCCTTGAGTCACTGACCGAGCTCGCCTACCTGGCCGGCCGCTACCCTGGCACCCGGATCGGCATCACGGCGGCGGTGCTGCCGGTGCGCGACATCGACTGGCTGGTCCGTGAGTCGGCCACGCTCGACCAGCTCACGGCGGGCAACTTCGTACTCGCGGTGACCGCCGGCTTCTGGGCGGACGAACTTGCCTACCGGGGGATCGACCCGGCCCGGCGCGGCGCCGAGTTCCGGCGCCGCCTCGACGAGCTGCTGGCCAAGCTGGCCGGGGACACGCTTTCGCCGGAGCCGTACACCCCGAAGGGGCCGCCTGTGTGGCTGGCCGGCGAGCGCGCCACCCTGCGCCTGGCCGCCAGGCTCGGCCTTCCGTTCCAGGCATCGCGGGCCACCCCGGCCGAACTCGCGCCCGACCGTGCGGCTCTGGAAGGAGCTGGGCGGCGGCCTGCTCGCGCACCGTATCTACGCCGAAGCCGGGACCGGCGTGCCCGACGGGGAGCAGGTGGCGCGGCATGTGGTGGCCGGGTCGTCCGCCCAGCTGGCGGAAGCGTTCGCGGCCTACCGGGAGCTGGGCGTCGGGGACCTGTCCGTCGTGCTCGGGCACGATGACGCCAGCGCGATGCGCACCCTTGAGGTGCTGCTCAGCGACGTGCTGCCCGCAATGCCTGAGTAACCACGCGGAAACCCGTTCCGCACACAATCTAGACGTGATCAACATTCGCCCGGACGCCTGGTTCGCGACCGAGGAGGTAGAACCGGGCACCTGGCTGGTCAGTGAGCCCGGCCATGTCAACTGCTTCCTCGTCGAGGGCACGGAACGGGCCGTCCTCGTCGACACCGGACTCGGCATCGCGGACATCGGGTCGGCGGCCAGGCAGCTGACGGACAAGCCCATCCTGGTCGTCAACACGCACAGCCACAGCGACCACCGCGGCGGCAACTGGCGCTTCACCGACGTGGCCGCCCACCCGCTGGCGGCCGGGACGCTGACCGGGCCGGTCGACAAGGACCAGCTTGCCGGGTACCTGGAGGTCGCCCGCGAGCAGCTGGCCGCCTACCAGCGCGCCAGGGAAGCCGACGACCGGTTCTTCCACCTGTTCACGGCGACGACGCGGCCCCGGCCGCTGCCGGAGGATGCCAGCCGCTGGGCGGTCCCCGGCGGGCCCGCGCCCGCGCCGCTGGCCGACGGGGAGCGCATCGGCCTTGGCGGACGGGAGCTCACCGTGCTGCACACCCCGGGCCACTCCCCGGACTCACTCTGCCTGCTCGATGAGCGGCCGGCCTGCTGTTCGCCGGCGACACGCTGATCACCGGCGACTTCTGGGCGCACACGCCGGACACCGAGATCGAGGTGTTCGCGGCCACGCTGCGCAGGCTCGCAGACCAGCTGGCGGGCTGGCTGAGCGCGATCTACCCGGCCCACACGCTTCGCTACCGTGCCCGGCCGGGCCTGCTGGCAGCGGCGGCCGACGCCTTCGAGGCCATCATGGACGGCACCAGCGCGGGCACGCCGGGCGGCGACCTGCTGGGCAGGCCGGCCTCCCGGCACGAGTTCGCCGAGTTCACCGTGCTCCGTCCGCTGGAGGTCTCGTGAGGACGGCCGGCGCCGGGGCAGCGACGGCGACGGCGCCGGCATAGGCTGACCGGGACATGGGCGGGAATGTGACCAGCTACACCGAAGACGTCGGGCTGCGCCTCGGCGGCGCGATCCGCGCCAGGCGCCGCCTGCTGGGGATGACCCTCGTGGAGGTCGCCGCGAGCGCGGGCCTGTCCCATCCGTTCCTCAGCCAGCTTGAGCGGGGCCTGGCCCGGCCGAGCATGCGATCGCTGACGGCGATCGCCGCTACCCTCGGTACCACCGCTCAGGCGCTCATGGCCGAGTCCGAGCTTCCCGCCGCGCCGGGCAGCGCCCAGGACACCGAGCCGGTGAGCATCGTCAGGCGGGCCGCGGACGAGGCCCCGCCCGTCGACTCGCCAGGCGGTTCGGTGCGCCCGCTCGTGCGCGGCGAGCGCGCGATGCTGCCGGTGGAGTACATCGGCGCGCCGCGCGAGTTCGACGAGTACATCAGTCACGGCGGCGAGGAGTTCGTCTACGTGGCGCACGGGACCGTCGAGGTGGACATCGAGGGCGAACTGTACGTCGCCTGGCCCGGGGACAGCGTCTACTACGCCGGCGGCCTCAGGCACCGCTGGCGCAGCCTGAGCGACGAGGAAGTGCGGCTAGTCGTCGTCCAGCAGAACCGTCCGCCGCGTTAGCACGGCAGAAACAGCCGGCTGACGCGGCCGTGACATTCGCCGCCCACGATGTTGATGAGATCAACATCGTCGGTCGGAGGGCGGAGCGAGTGCGCGTCGGGGTCTTCATGTTCGGCGGCGTCGAGATGCCAGACGCCGGGTTGTCCGGCACTCCGCCGCTTGACCGCCGGTACGGCCAGGAAGCCGTCGACCACGCCCACCGTGAGCTGCTGGCCTGCGGAGAGCTGGCAGAACGCCTTGGCTATAACAGCTTCTGGCTGACCGAGCACCACTTCCAGCACGAGGGCTACGAGGTGGTGCCGAACGGCCTGCTGTTCTCCGCGTTCCTTGCCGCCCGCACCACCAGGCTGCGGATCGGCACCATGTTCAACGTGGTGGGGCAGTGGCATCCGCTCCGGCTCGCGGAGGACTTCGCGCTGCTGCACAACCTCTCCGGCGGCCGGGGCATCCTCGGCGTGGGACGCGGCACGGTCCCGCGCGAGATGCTGCCGCTCACCGCGGGCCGGGTATCGGTCGGCTCCTACGACAACCCGTCGGCGGCCGAGGCGGACCGGATCAACCGCGAGGTCACCGAGGAGAGCCTGGACGTCCTCCAGCTCGCCATGCGGCAGGAGACCTTCAGCTACGCGGGCAAGCACTTCTGCCTGCCGCCACCGGGAATCCCCGACCGGGGCGGCGAGGTCGCGGAGCTGACGCTGGTGCCGCGTCCCGCCTACCCCTTCGAGACCTGGCAGGCCGTGACCAGCCCGCCGACCCTGGCGGCGGCGCCGTCGCGCGGCCTCGGAGGTGTCTTCTGGCTCAAGGAGCGCAACCGGCTCGCCGCCGACTGGCACGCGTTCGCCGGCACCTACCAGCAGGTGCACGGGCGTCCGCTGCGCAGGGGCGAGAAGCGGATGCTGGTGCTCAACGTGGCCGTCGGCGACACGAGGGAGCAGGCCATCGCCGAGGTCCGGGACGGGCACGACGAGTTCTGGCGGTTCCTCGCCCCTTACGGCTGGGGCCGCGGCTACGTCGGGCCCGACGGACGGCCGGCTGGCGGCGACTTCGTGCCGACGCTCGAGGACTCGATGGCCCAGGGACCGTGGGCGGTCGGCACAGCCGCCGAAGTCGCGGCGGCGATCGGCGTCCTCGACGACCTGCTCGGCCTGACCGACCTGGTGATCTTCCCGGCCATGCCGGGTGACAGTTACGAGCGCGCGAAGGAGCAGATGACGCGCTTCGCCGACGACGTTCTACCGCTACTGCCAGCAGATACCGAGGTGACCCTTGACCCGTCTATGGACAGAACTGAGAGCTCCGGAGTTCGGTGAGCTCAGCCCGGACACGATCGCGATCCTGCCGGTCGGGTCGGCCGAGCAGCACGGCCCGCACCTGCCGCTTAACACCGACTTCGTGGTCGCCGACTCGCTCGCCCGCGACGTGGTGGCCGGCCACGGCGACGACCTCGGCCTGCTGCTGCTGCCGTCGATGGCGGTCAGCAAGTCCAACGAGCACGCCTGGTCGCCGGGGACGCTGTGGCTGTCCGCCGCCACCCTGCTGACCGTGCTCGACGAGATCGCGCGGTGCGTGGCCACGACGCCGGTCCGCAAGCTGGTCTTCCTCAACGGCCACGGCGGAAACAGCGCGCTGCTCCAGGTCGCCAGCAGGGACGTGCGGCTGGCCTACGGCCTGCGGACGTTCGTCATGCACCCGTCGGTACCGCCGGACCAGGGCGGCACATCGCCCGCGGCCGAGCTGGGCATGGGCATCCACGCGGGCGTCGAGGAGACCTCGGTGATGCTGCACCTGCGCCCGGACCTGGTAGAGCTGGAACTCGGCCAGCGCAGCGTGCCCGAGCACCTCGCGTCCTTTGAGCGCGTCGGGTTCGGTAAGCCGGTGTCGTTCGGCTGGCTGAGCGACGACTTCGGCACCGACGGGACCCTCGGCGACCCGACCGGGGCGACCGCCGAGCACGGCAAGCAGAAGTACGAGGCGATGATCGCAACGGCCGCGCAGTCGCTGGCGGAGATCGCCCGCTTCGACCCGCGCCCGCCCGGTGATTCACCCGGTGTTCGGCGGAGACCGCATTAGTAGGCGGGCAGCCAGCGGCCGGTTACCAGGTCGGTCCACAGGCGGCGGATAGCCAGGGAGTTGCGGTCGGCACGGGCGTGCGCGTTCAGGTGCGGCGCCAGCGGGAACGGGGTCGGCAGTGCTTCCAGCATCGAACGGTCCTCGTTCTCCACCGCCACGTCGAAGGCCAGGATGTCGGCGGCCGGCCGGTCCGCCTCGGTGTCGGTGCGCAGCACGACCTGGGCCAGTGAGCAGCGGGTGTCGTCGACCGGGGTGATCGCCTTGACCATGACGTGCCGGAGGCCGTCCGGGTAGGTGATGTGGATGTGCCCGAAGAACGGCGCGAACACCTTGGACACGGTGGTCCGAAGCGTCGCACCCGTCTCACCGGGCCGCGAGTCGACCGGGACCTGGCCGCGAGTCTGGATGCCGTACGGCTCACGGGTCACCACGTCGTCGCTGAGCTCCGCCCGGTCAGGGTTGCCGAACGTGCCGCGGTGCACGAACGCGACGTGTCCCGGGTCGAAGTTGTTCTCGAGCAAGTGCATCGCGGTACAGGCGAACTTGTACTCGTACTCCGGCACCACCCGCCAGCCGGGCGCGCCGTACTCGGGCACCGGCGGGATGCCGGCGACCGGGTCGTCGTCCAGGCACACCCAGATCAGGCCGTACCGCTCCTCGGACCGCACCATCGTCAGGCCGCTCTTCGTCGGGTGCGGCGAGTCGGGGAACTGCGGGATGCGCTTGGTCTCGCCACGCGCGTCCCACTCCCATCCGTGGTAGGCGCAGACGAGATGGCAGTTCGCCACCCAGCCCTTCGACAGTGGCGCGTCCCGGTGCGCGCACCGGTCGAGGGCCACGCTGACCGGCCGGTCAAGGGCAGGACGCCAGAGCACCAGCGGGGTGCCGAGCACGGTCCGCGCGACCGGCTCGGTGGTGACGTCCGCGGCGAAGCAGGCCGCGTACCAGAAACGGCGCAGCACGGGGTGCTCCGAGATCACCAGGTGGTCCGGGCCGTGGTGCGTGGTGACCCGAGCCGGGTCCGCGGCATCGATCACCGTCATAGGCAGTTTCCCCGGGTTGAGCAGGCCGTCGGGATCGAAGCGGCGAGCGGCCTCGCGGACACCCGCGAGCCGGAGGTGGTGCAGCACCCAGGTGTGCGGGTCGTCGACGTAGACCTCAACCTCGGCCAGTTCCTCCATCTGCCGGTAGAGCACGTCGGGCCCGTCGTAACGGAGGAACAGCATCGACACCCAGTCCCGGCCGTGGGCCGTGCGGAACCCCTCGAGGTGGATAAGCGACTCGGGGACGAGCGCCGCCACCTCGGCGCGGCGGTGCGTCAGCCCCGGCCCCATGGCCTGCAGGTGCGTTAGCTCGGGCCGCAGCTTGCGTACCCGGTAGGTGGTGTGGTTGTAGGACATCGAAGCGATCAGCGCGGGCCCCTTGGGGCGCACGGCGTCCACGCGCCCGCCGTTGCGCTCGACCATGTCCGTCGCCGCCGGCACGCTGTCCGTCGGTGACGATGCCGCGGAGGCTGACCCGGTCGGCCGGCATGGCCGCGTCGACCGGGCGGTAGGTCGCCACGATCCCGGCCTCGTCGAGCGACAGCAGCCGCGGCGTCGGCTGGAGTTCGAACAGCTCCGCCCCGGCCGCGAGCGCGCTGTCCAGGTCGGGGAATGACGCGAACAGCCCGGTCCAGGTCCTGGCCGGCTTGAGTTCGACGGTCGCCTCGGCGATCACGCCGCTGACGCCGAACGCGTGCGCCATCGCGGTGTTGTCGGGGAACGGCACCTGCACGGGGGTGGCGTCGTCGGTGCACGGGACGACGAGCAGCGAATGCATATAGCCGTCCCAGATGGCCCCGTTGGCGATCGAGCCGGTACCGCCGGACCCGCCGGCGATAAATCCCCCGATCGTGGACCCGACCGTCGACGGGAGGATGGCGAGTTCCTGGCCGGTCTTCCTTGCCGCCTTTTCCATCATGACGAACGACGCGCCCGCTTCCGCGGTGATCTCGCCGTCGCTGACGCTGACGATCCTGCTGGCCCGGCTGGTGTCGATCACCAGGCCGCCGTACAGGGGGATCGCCTGCCCGTAGTTCCCGGTGCCCTGGCCGCGCACCGTGACTGGCACGCGGTGCCGGTGCGCCGCGCCGACGGCGGCGGCGATGCCCGCCGCATCCACCGGCTTCACCACCACGTCGGCCACGCCCCCGGGCAGCATCGGCTCAAGCACGGGGCTCATGTGCGCCCAGTCGGTACTGGCAGAAAGGCGGGCGGCGTCGTCGGTGAGGACCGCGTCGCGGCCGAGTTCCTTCTCCAGGTCTGCCTTAAGAGATTGAATGATCCCGAACGGGAGCGGGGTGACTGCGGGAAGCCCAGCCCGGTCGAAGCCGGGGAGCGCGCGCTCTCCCGTCTGTCCGGGGGGGCTCGGGGGGGTCGTCCCCCCCGGAGCCGACAGAGTCCCGCCCGGACCAGCGATCAGGCTGGTGTCTGGCATTGTTTCCCTACCTCAGGGGTTTCCCTCACGGCTCACGCCTTCAGGCTGATCGAGGGGTCGATGAACTGATTGGTGACGATGTCTGACGGCTTCAGGCCGGGCAGCGTCTGCTTGCCCTGCTTGGCGTAGATCGGCGTGAGGATGCCGATCAGCTGCTGCACCCGCGCGTCGGTGAACGCGCCGAGCGTGCCGTCGGGGGCGTCGCCGACGATGCCGAGCTGCTTCATCGTCGCCACCGCGTAGTCCGCGGTGCCCTGGGTGTAGACCCAGCCGTTGTTGTAGGCGGTGACCAGCTGCAGGATCAGCTTCTCGGTCGACGCCGGGTTGGCGATGTAGTCGACGACCGCCTGCTGCATGATCGGCACGAGCTTCTTCAGGCAGGGCGTGAGCGCCGCGAGCTTGTCCTTACGGACGCCGATCTCCTGCTGGTAGAAGTTGAACCCGGCGTCCGCGATCAGCTGGTACTTCAGCGGCTTGTCCCAGGAGCGGACGTCATGTGACCAGATGTACGGCTCGGCGGTGGCGAAGCCCTGCACCGCGTCCTGGCCGCCGGACGCGACAAACACTGTGGGCGTCCCGTCGTAGGACCCGTTGACCTGGCTCTTCTTCAGGACGCCCTTGCCGATCAGGTAGTCCATGTATGAGGCACCCTGGTAGTAGAGCACGGAGGTGCTGGTCTTGCCGATGTCCGCGATCGTCTTCCAGGTGGGGTGCGCCGCCGGCGACCACTGGATGATCTGCGGGCTGATCTCAAGCCCCGCCATGACCGCGACGGTGGGCTGCGTCTGCGACAGCGCGATCTGCTCATCGGTGCCGAGGTAGCCGAGGGTGATCGAGGAGTCCTTGTACATCTGGGAGCTCACGGTCTGGTAGCCGATCGCCGGGCCGCCCGCGCGGATCTGGAGCTGCACCCCGGTGTCGATGCCGCCGTGCGCGACCAGCTCGCCGGTCACGGACTTGGCGCCCGCGTTGATCGTCGGGTTGGGGCCGAGCAGCTCGTACTGCCCGCCGTGTTCCGCTTCGGGGTTCCAGTCGGTCTGCAGCACGATCGTCGACGGGCAGCCCGCCGCCTTCAGGTTGTCGGCGGCGGGGATGGCGGCCGCGCCGCTCGAGGTCGACGTGCTGCTAACGCTGCTGCTGCTGCTCTGCGCACGCCGTGGCGGTGAGCGCGAGCGCGGCGCCTGCTGTCGCCGCGGCGGCGAGTCGCATTCTGTGTCGTGGAATCAAGTAGTCCTCCAGCATGGTCAAGGCCGCTGACGGCCGGTGTTTAGCGTGTTGGGAGAGCCGGCGGCGCTGCCGGTGCCGAAGCGGCGGGTACGGAGAAGACAGGAGCGGGGGAGCGGTCAACGGCGCTCGGGCTGGTACCAGCGGCCCACCACGCGGCGCGACAGCCAGCCGAAGAAGACGAAGACGGCGATGCCGAGCCCGCTCGCGGTAAGCACTGACGCCCAGAGCTGCTCGCCTTCTGTCAGCGAGGTGTAGACCGACATGTTCGTGCCGAGGCCGGGCTGACCCTGCTTGAAGAAGAACTCGCCGACGATCGCGCCGATCACGGCAAGCCCGGCGGAGACCCGGAACCCGGCGAACATGGCAGGCAGCGCCGCCGGGAGCTGCAGCTTCCACAGCCGCGTCCATCGGCCGACCTTGTGCAGCGTGAACAGGTCGTGCATGCCCATGTCGGCCGACTGCAGGCCGAACAGCGTGTTGGAGACGATCGGGAAGAAGGCGATGATGACCGCGACGATGATGCGGCTGGTCAGCGAGAACCCGAAGAAGAAGCTGAGGAACGGGGTGAGCGCGAGGATCGGCACGGTCTGCAGCACGACCGCCCACGGGTACAGCGCGTTCTCCACCCACTTGGCCTGGCTCATCAGCAGCGCGGTGCCGACGCCGAGGACGATCGAGATCGCCAGCCCGATGAACGTCACCTCCGCGGTGGTGCCAAGTGCACTCACCAGCGCGGTGAAGTTGGACCAGGTGAAGAAGCCGACCTCGAGGACCCGGTGCGGCGGCGGGAGCATGAACCGCTGGTACTGGTTAAGCACGACCTCGGAGATCAGGTACCAGAGGCCGATGATCACCCCGGCCACCGCGACCGGCAGGCCGATCCTGGTGCCGAGCCGTGCCGCGGACCCCCCGGCGCCGCCCGGCCGGGACGGCAGGGTTGGGCCGGCGGCAGTCGCCACCACCCGTTCCTCATCCAACGTCCTGGTCGCAGCGACATCGGTGCCGGTGTCCGCGGCGCTCATCACACGCTCCTCAGGTGGCTGGAAACCTCGCCGCACAGGGCGGCGTACTCGGGCGTATAGCGGAGCTGTGGCGCCCGCGGATACTCGAACGGGACGGGGATGTCCGCGATCACGCGGCCCGGACGCGCGCTCATCACGACCACCCGGGTGGAGAGGAATACCGCCTCGGCCACCGAGTGGGTCACGAACAGCGCCGCGAACGAACGGAGCCGGTGCGTGCGGAGCAGCTCGTCGTTCAGCCGCTCCCTGGTGATCTCGTCAAGCGCGCCGAACGGCTCGTCGAACAGGAACACCTCCGGGTCAAGCACCAGCGACCTGGCCAGCGACGCCCGCATCCGCATGCCGCCGGAGAGCTGGTGCGGCAGGTGCTGCTCGAAACCGCTCAGGCCGACGAGCTCGATCGCCTCCGCGATCCTGCGGTTCCGCTCGGCCTTGCCCATCTTCTCCAGCTCGGCGAACAGGCCGACGTTCTGCTGGACGCTGCGCCACGGCAGCAAGGTCGCGTCCTGGAAGACGTATCCCAGCCGCTTCGTGCCGACTTCGACGCTTCCCCCGGTGATGTCGTCGAGACCGCTGGCGATGCGCAGCAGCGTGCTCTTCCCGCATCCGGAGGGCCCGACGACCGAGACGAACTCGCCGGGCGCCACCTCCAGGTTCGCGTCCGCGAGCGCGGTCGTTCCGCCGGAGAACTTCTTCGTGACGCCGGAAAAGCGCAGCGCCGGCGCGCGGGTCGCCGTCGTCATGGGGCGGCTCCTTCCAGTTGGCTGGGCTCTGCTTGACGGGGGGATGAGATCTCGGCGTGGACGGTGGTCCTGGCCACGACCCGGCCCGCCCGCCAGACCGTGCGGTTCGCGCTGGCCGCGCCGAGCGCCTCGAGCGCGTCGCCGCCGGGTATCGCGACCAGGTCGGCGGGGCAGCCTGGCGCGATCCGCGCCGGCGGCAGCCCGAGCACGGCGCGCGGCGCCGCGGTCACCGACTCGAGTGCGGCCGCCGGGTCGAGGTGACCGCAGGTCACCATGAGCGCGGCGACTTCAAGCGCGTCGCCGCGGCCGACCGGGTGGAACGGGTCGCGCAGGTTGTCGCCGCCCGCCGCGACCGTGGCGCCCGCCGCCCGCAGCGCCCGCACGGCGGTGAGGCCGCGCGGCGTGGCGGCCGGGGGTCGCGTCCTTGCAGGTACAGGTTGGTCTGCGGGAGCGCGACGACGGCGATCCGCGCCGCGGCGACCGCTTCGGACACCCGCTGCTGTGTCCTGCCGTCCTGGACGCCGAGGCTCACGCAGTGGCTGGCGGTGACCTGGTGCGGGAAGCCGGTGCGCGTCACCAGGTCGGCCATGGTCGCGAGCGTCAGCTTGCGGGGGTTGAGTGTCTCGTCGGTGTGCAGGTCCATGGGCACGCCGGCCTCGCCTGCGGCGTCCAGGCAGATGCCCACCGCGCCGTCTGGGTCCGGATCCAGGTGCGGGCAGCCGCCCGCGACGTCCGCGCCTTCCCTGAGTGCCTGCCGCAGGTCCTGCCCGGCCTGCCCGGCCATCGGGTTGGACACGAGCGCCACCAGCTGCACGTCGACGAGGCCACGCCAGCGCTCGCGCACCTCGATCAGCGCGGTCAGGGCCCGCATGCCCATCGGGCCGCCGACGTTCACGTGCGTACGGACGCTTGTCGTGCCGAGCGCGAGATGAATGCGGATCGCCTTGTCCGCGCGCGTGACGATGTCCTCGCGCGTGAGGGTGCCGGCGATGCCCTGCATCGCCTCGATGGCGCCGAGCAGGTCGCCGGCCGGGTTCGGCGCGCGCGACGCGGTCAGCGCCTTGTCCAGGTGCGCGTGCGGCTCGGCGAACGCCGGCATGAGCACCTGGCCTGACAGGTCCTCATCGCCAGGGAGGCGTCTTCCCGTCGCGGGGATGACCTGCGCGATCACGCCGTCGGCCAGTTCGACGTCGACCAGTTCTCCCGAGATGGCCCGCGCGGACCTGAGCCAGCTCACGCCGGCCACCCTCGTGATGTGCGGCCCCTTGCTGACCTGAGCCGCGCGCCCGCGCCGAGCACGCGGCGGGTGACCTCGGCCATCGCCCGCGTGACGGTTACCTCGTTCCCCGGTTCGGCGGCGCTGGACAGGTTCACCCCGTCCACGCCGGGCATGTCAAGCACCGCGTGCGCCAGCCGGACGGCCGCCGCGACGCCCGCCTGCGCCGGATCGGGCGCGCTCATGATCGTGTCGAGGTAGCCGGGCGGCAGCGGCCGGCGGCGAAGGACGCGATGACCCCGGCGGCGCCCGCGCCGGTCACGACCGGCACGCAGCAGAGCAGCATCCCGCGGAAATCGGCGCCGCGCAGCGCGGCGACAGCGTCGGCGAGCTCGCGTTCGCCCCCGCAGTGGTCCACGAACACCACTTCGGCCCCGGCGCTGATCTTGGCGAGCAGCCGGGGTAGGCGCTTTCCGGCGGCGGCGCGGCCTGCGCGTGCGCCACCGAGCACAACGCCCGGGATGACCGGGCCAGCTCGATGAGATCGACGCTGTCGAGGTCGAAGACGGCGGCGGCATCGGGGCGGTGCCCGGCGGCCGGGTGATCGCCGGTCACGCAGTGCACACCGGTCGCGCCGGCGTCCGCGCAGGCGGCGATCTCTCCCTCGAGCGCGACCCGGTTCCTGTCACGGCAGTTGATGCCCGCCCATCCCGCGACCCCCGCGTCGGCGAGCAGCCGCACCAGGTAGGACGGCGGGAACTGGACCCGTGCCCCCGGGTGGTCGCCGGTCAGGACCGCGTCGGCGAACCCCGCGAGCTCGGCCGCGCACGCCCGGATCCCGTCGGCCGACAGCGGCGGGGCAACCAGGTCGGCGACCACGACCGGACGCGCCGCTGCCGTGGCCAGGAAGCGGGCCGCGGGCAGGTGCAGCGGGGTGCCGCGCACGTTGCCGGGAGCTGCGCCGCTGGGCGGCGGGATCCGCGTGTCCTGGTACGGCCAGTCGCGGTCGGGGACGTCGAGGTAGGAACACCTTCCGGCAGCGGGTGCCTCACAGGCCCCGTCGGCTCGGACTCCGGCGCACGGGCCGTGCGTCATCCGCTTGGGACACCGCTCTACGGCGGTGCCCCAGGCGTCGCCCGCCAGCACCCGAATGTTCATCACACCAACACGGTGCGGCCGGATGATCGACAGGGCATTTCGCCGTGGTGAAAGGTACGTTTCGTCACAAGCAGCGGCGAAGCTCGCACGCGTTCGGAACAACCTGCTTGATGTTCAGAACGAATTCGGCTTCCTGCTGACAGTTAGCCCTCGAGCACGGCGCGGTCGCGGGCGTCCCAGATGACCGGCGTGCCCTGGTCGACGAGCGCCGCGAATCCGCCGGGCAGCGCCCCCGGGTCGTTGGCCATGATCGTGACCGTGTAGAGCCGCTCGGCCGGCGACGTGTTGACGATGCGGTGCACCGAGCCGGGCGGCAGGATCAGCACGTCGCCTGCGCGCAGGTCGACGCTGTGCTCGTCGCTGAAGGCCCGCCCCTCGCCGCGCAGGACGACGAAGATCTCCGTGGAATCGGGATGCGAGTTCGGCGGCTGCGCGCCGGAAGGCTCCCACACCTCGAAGAAGACGCTGGTATCGGTCCCGTCGGACGGCCGGACCAGGGTAGCGAGCCGGACGGTGTCCGCCGGCGAGATCAGTTTGGGTAGCACTTCGTCGAGGTGCCGGACGATCGGTGCGCTGCTACTCATCGGCGGCCTCCTGAGCCAGGGCGGTGAGGGTTTCCGCGGTGGTGGCGGTGAAGCCGAAGCACTGCCGGGTGTTGTAGATCGTCGCCTCGTGGCAGTAGGACGGCGACGTGGTCGCGGACGCGTCGGTGAGCAGGACGACGTCGTAGCCGATGCAGGCGGCGTCGATCAGCGTCGCGTACACGCACTGGTCGGAGTTGACGCCCGCGAACAGCAGGGTGTCGACGCGGAGGTTGCGGAGGACGCTGTCGAGTTCGGTGTCCCAGAAGCCGCTCATCCGGTACTTGTCGATAAGGATGTCCCCGTCCTCGGCACGCAGCGGAGGGGTGAGCGCCGCGCCCCAGCTGCCCTTGGTCAGCACCCGGGCGCCGCTTGCGGGGAGCACGTGCCCGATCCCCGCCCCGGTACCTTCCGGGTCGTACACGTGCGTCACGCCAGGCGGAAGGTTGGCCTGGTCGGGGCGGTTCCCCCAGTTCAGCCAGATCACCGGGACGCCCGCCGCGCGGGCCGCGGCGGCGAGCCTGTCGCTGAGCGACACCGCCTCGGCGAGCACGGCGACGTCGACGCCGATAGAGGCGAGCCAGCCCTGCGCTGCGCAGAAGTCGTTCTGCAGGTCAACGAGCACGAGGGCGGTGCGGGCGAGGTCGAGGACAACGTCGCGCGGGCTGGCGCTCAGCACGGCGGGCCGGGGGACGGCGGCGCGGCGCAGATCGATGGGGCCGCCGTCGGCCGGGATGCCCCAGCGGTTGCGGTGCGACAGCGGCGCGCTGGCTTCGGTCATGGGTTCCTTCCTGGGACGTCGGGGCCTTCCTGTTCGTCCAAGTCGGCGGCCAGGGCGAGGAGCGCCGTGTCCGTGCCTGGCCCGCCGACGAGGCAGAGGCCGACGGGGGCGACGTCCCCGGTCAGCGGCAGGCTGACCGCTGGCGCGCCGGCGAGCGGTGCCAGGCAGCTCATCCGGAGCGTGCGCCCGCGCACGTCGTCGATCTCCGCGGCGCCGGCGACCCGCAGCGGGGCCGGGCCCGGGGCGGTTGGCAGCACGAGCACCGCGCCGTCGAGCCACCCCGTCAGGCAGGCGCGGGCCCTGGCGACGACGGCCCGGCCGTCTGCCGCCTGGCTTTCCGTGACGGCCGCGGCTGCCGTGAACCGTGCCAGGACGTCGTCGCCGAGCGCGCCCGGGTGCGCGTCGATCCAGGCGCCGTGGGCCTGCCACGCCTCGTAGGCCTGCACCGTGCGGAACGCGGTGAACCATTCCTCCAGGGTTTCCTCCGGCAGGTCGACCCGCTTCGCGGCCGGCAGCCGCCCGGCCGCCTCCAACTGGCCGACCCGCTCGGTGAACAGCGCGAGCGTCGCCGGCTCGGCGAGGCGTTCGACGGCCGGCAGCCGGATGGTCCGCACGGCCGGGCTGACAGGCGACCGCGGGCGGGAGGAGGACCGTGGCGACCGCCCGGCTCGCGGCGACGTCCCTGGTTAGCCAGCCGACGGTATCGAACGACGGGGCCAGCGGCAGCACGCCTTCTGCCTCGACCGCGCCGTGAGTCGGGCGGAACCCGACCAGGCCATGGTAGGAGGCAGGCACCCGGATCGACCCGGCGGTGTCGGTGCCGAGGCCGATCTCCGCCTGGCCGAGGGCCACCGCGGCCGCCGGGCCGCTTGAGGATCCGCCGCCGAGCCGCCCGGGTGCCGCCGGGTTGGGCGCGGCACCGTAGTGCGCGTTTCGGCCGGCGATGCTGTAGGCGAACTCGTCGGTTTGCGCGATGCCGACCAGATGCGCCCCGGCCCGCTGCAGCGCGGTCACGCTGGCCGCCGAGGCCGGCCGCGGTGCCTGCCCGGCGAGATAGGCGGGGACGCCGGCGCCGACCGGGTATCCCGCGACCGCAAACAGGTCCTTGACTGCGACGCCGCACCCGTCGAGCGGACCGGGCAAGAGCGCGGGGACGAGCGGCGCGCCAACCACCCGCCATACCGACAGGTCAAATGGCGGCGTCGCGGCCGCCAGTGCCGGGGGAGCGGGAGGAGGTGCAGGCAAGCTCACATGGGCGGCCGCTACCCGCCAGCCCGCGCCGGTCAGCCGCCAGAGCTGGGTCTGTAGTCCGGTCGCAGCGCCATCGGCCGTGCGCGCCATGATCAGCACGTGGTCGGCGGCGAGCACCCGGACGTGCAGCCGGGTGACCGCGCGGGTCGGGATCGCGGCACGCGCTGAGCGGAAGCCGCTGATCGCGTCATGCCCGACGAGCAGGTTGCGGCCGTCGCCGCGCAACGTGTCCGGGCCGGGCAGGAACAGCTGGTCGAGGACCGGCCTGTCGTTCGCGAGCAGGGCGGTGTCGTAGCGCCAGAACGCCTCGAGTACCCCGGAAGGAACGGGTACCGGGCTGTCGATGTCTACCAATTCACGCTCCGCTCATCGCCGAAGTCAGCGGCGAAGCATTCGCGTGCTTGCCCGCCGTCCATCAGGCCGATGGTAAGGGTGGCGGTCAGCGGGGCTTCGGCCTGCCCCCGCAGGGCCAACTGGTCTCTCCTCTCGCTCACACCTCACCCTGCGGCACGCATGTTTCAGGCAGATTTTCCGACGATCACGACAACGCCCAGCGACGCGGTCCGGGCGGTTAACAGTGACGTCTAGCGAAATAACCGACAAAGTCATTCCGCCTGGCAATGCGGATGAACAATAGCGCCACCCCGGGCTGCGAATTCCCGTCGCCCGTTCTTGGTATTGTTCGCATTGTTTGTACCTTTGTTGATACTTGAGTAATTCTTGCTGTGCGGTTACGGTCGGATCGACAGGGACGGGGGATGGGGATGCCTGTCTGGGGGACTTGCTTTCCTGCTCACGGGGCATTCCTCGACTGCAGAGAGGGAATATGCGAAAACTCATCATGGCCGCATGCGCAGCGGGGCTCGGGATCGCGCTTTGCTCAAACACCGCCGCCTCGGCGGGGACGCGGGAAACCACCGTGGTATGGCCGGGTCAGTCCATTCAGGCCGCCATCAACCGGGCCGATCCCGGTGACACGATCCTGATCAAGCCGGGGGTTTACCACCAGAGCGTGCAGATCCGCAAGGACGGGATCACGCTCCGCGGATCCGGCGCCTTCCCCGGGGGGACGGTGATCGTGCCGCCGAAGGTGTTCCCCAAGACGCCATGCAACGGCGGGTTCGGGCCGACGGGCATCTGCCTGCTGGCCAAGAAGGTCAACTTCTCCACTGGCGCGGTGCTCTCGCCGGTGCGGAACGACACGGTGACTAACCTGCTCGTCAAGGGGTTCCCTGGCAACGGCGTGTTCGGCTACGGGACCGTGGGCATGCGGGTGACCAGAGTCGCGGCGATCAACAACCAGGAGTACGGCATTTCCCGTTTCGCATCCTCGGACACCCTGTTCGCGGATGACATCGCGACGGGGAGCGCTGAGGCCGGGTTCTATGTCGGGGACTCCCCGCACGCCGACACGGTGGTCCGCGACGACCGGGCCTACGGCAACCTGTTCGGGATCTTCATCAGGCACGCCCGGCATGTTCTGGTCTCCGGCAACCAGCTGAGCGGGAACTGCCAGGGCATCATGGTCCTGGACGACGGCCAGCCAGGTGGCGCGGGTAACGCCCAGATCCTCCGCAATAGCGTGGTCAAGAACAACAAGTTCTGTCCAAAGGGCGGCGACAACCCGGTGAACATCCAGGGCGGCGGCATCCTGCTGCTCGGCGCGACCCACACCCTGGTGGCGTTCAACGGCGTGCTCGGCAACGTCGGCAAGCAGATCAACTCGGGCGGCATCGTCGTGGCCAGCGCGCACGCGCTCACCAAGGGGAGCAACCCGAACTTCGACACGGTCTTCGCCAACACGGCGTTCCGTAACCATCCTGCGGACCTCATCTGGGATGGCACCGGAGTGGGCGTGCGGTTCAAGGCCAACCACTGCGGGACCTCGATCCCGTCGGGATTCTGTCACTGACGCCACTTCGCTCGCCGCGCCGATGCTTTGGGCATCTCGCCTGGGGCATCGGCGCGGCTTCTGGCCTCTCGCTTATGTTTGGTACGGAACGGGTGGTGCCGGCCACGGCCACCACGCGCAGCGGGGCGCTCACCGGGGGCCTCCCGCGGGCTCTTGCCTGGACGCGATCTCCTTGCGTACCACGGGCGCGACCTCGGTGCCGAGCAGCTCGATTGACTTGAGCATCTCGCGCTGCGGGACGTTGCCGAAGCCCATCTGGATGGTCACCCGGTCGTGGTGGAACAGCTCCCACTGGTCGAGGATCTTGTCGGTTACCTCCTGGGGGCTGCCGAGGAAGAACGCCCCGGCCCGGGTGGACTGCGCCTCATAGGCGGCCAGCGGCATCGGGACGCCCTGGCCTCGCTGGTGGTGGTTGGCCATCCAGCCGGACTCGAAGTACGGGTGGGAGACCTCGATGGCCTCGCGGTGGGTGGCCGCGAGGAAGCCCGGTGAGTTGATGGACAGCTTGAGCGTGCCGGCGTCGTGGCCGAACTGCGTGGCCGCCTTGCGGTACAGGTCGGCGAAAGGCGCGAACTGCCGGTAGCTGCCGCCGATGATGGCGAGCGCCATCGGGAGGCCCAGGTGCGCGGCCCGCACCACGGACGCCGGCGTCCCGCCGACCGCCACCCACAGCGGGATCTCTCGCCCGGGCTGCGGGCTCACGTCCGCCTCGTGCAGTGCCGGGCGGGTGGTTCCCTGCCAGGTCACCGGGTTCTCCGCGCGGAGCTTCAGCAGCAGGTCGAGCTTATCGGCGAAAAGCTCGGAGTAGTCGTTCAGGTCGTAGCCGAAAAGCGGGAACGACTCGATGTACGACCCCCGGCCGGCGATGATCTCGGCGCGGCCGCCGGAGATGAGATCGAGCGTGGCGAACTGCTGGAAGACGCGGACCGGGTCATCGGAGCTGAGCACCGTCACCGCGCTGGACAGCTTGATGTCGCGGGTGTTTTCCGCCATGGCCGCCAGCACGACGGCGGGGGCCGACACCGCGAAGTCGCCGCGGTGGTGCTCGCCGACCGCGAAGACGTCCAGGCCGGCCTGGTCCGCGATCTTTGCCTGCTCGATCAGTTCGCGGATCCGCGTGCCAGGGGCTGGGGGACGCCCGGTCACCGGGTCGGGTGCCAGCTCGCCGAAGTGATAGATGCCAAGTTCGAATGCCATGACCGCCGCCTTCTCGCGATTTCATTTTCTCTGCGGCTACAACTATTGTAAGTACAGAGATAATCCCCGAGTGGAGGGAACGGCTCGCGGCGATGACTGGACGAAGGCGATGACCGGGCACGATGGCAGGGAGGAGGACGTCCGGCTGCGCGCCTGGACGGATTTCGTGCTCTCCTACAACGGGCTGACGGCCGTGCTCGAACGGGAGATGCAGGACGACACGGGCATCACGCTGTCCCAGTACGATGTCCTGCTGCGCCTCGCCGAGGCACCGGGCGGCAGGCTCAAGATGAGCGACCTCGCGCGGGCGATCGTCTACAGCACGGGCGGACTGACCAGGCTTTTCGACCGGATGCGGCGGGCGGGCCTGGTGCGGCGCGAGCCGTCGGAGCACGACCGCCGGGTAATCTACGCCGTCCTCACCGACGACGGGATGGAACGGCTGCGGGCCGCGTCCGCGGTGCACCTTGCCGGCGTGCGGCGGCACTTCGCCGCCCAGCTCGCCGACGACGAGGCGGGCGTCGTGGCCGCGTTCCTCGGCCGCCTGCACGAAAGCACGCTGGCCTGCGACCTCAGCCAGTTATTGCCGTGCCGTCAGCCGGCATCCGCAGTCAACTCGTACTCACGTGGAAGCTCCACTGTGATGTGGGTACCGGCCCCGGCAGCGCTGCGGAGCTGGATCGAGCCGCCCAGAGCCTCGACGCGGTCGGTGAGGCCGGCCAGGCCCGATCCGCGCGCGGGATCAGCCCCGCCGACACCGTCGTCGCGGATGGACAGCAGCAGACTGCCGCTACGCGCGGCGAGTGAGATCGCGACGTGCGAGGCCCGCGCGTGCTTCATCGCGTTGGCCAGCGCCTCGGACGCGACGTAGTACGCCGCGGTCTCGATCGGCTCAGGGAACCGCGCGTCTATCGTGACATCAAGGTCGACCTGTACGAGAGAGCGGCGGGCGAGCATCCGCAGCGCCGGGCCTAGGCCGCGCTCGGAGAGGATCGCCGGGTGGATCCCGCGCGAGAACTCCTGCAGTTCTGCCACCGCCTCGGTCAGTCCCGCTGCGATGCGCGACAACTCAGCTCGCAGGTCGCCCCGATCGGCGGGAACATTAGACTCCGCGGCGCGGGCCGCTAGTGCGAGCGAGACGAGCCGCTGCTGGGTACCGTCGTGCAGGTCACGCTCGATCCGGCGGCGGGCCTCGTCCGACGCGGCGACGATCCGCCTGCGCGAGGCGGCCAGTTCTGACCTGCTCTCCGCGTTCGCGATCGCGGTCGCGAGCAGCTCGGTGAAGTTCTCCAGGCGACCCTCCGTGCCGAATGGCAGAAGCTCGGCTGCGGACGCGACGGTCATCACGCCCCACAGCCGGGCCTCGACAAGAATCGGGCTCCCCACCGTCGAGACGGTGCCCAGGCGACGCGCGGCGCCCGCGACGGGCCCGCGGGCCGACAACCAGTCCATGGCGTCAACCCGGGCGGAGCATCCGGAGCGGTAGACCTCGGCCGAGACCATTCCCGGCTGGAGCACCCATCGCGTCCCGGCCGGGAGATCGAGGCTCTTCGAGACGCCGACGAAGACGACTGCCGGTTCGTCGTGCTCGAACCTGAGCACCCCTGCCCGCGCCCTGAATAGGCGAGCGACCTCGTCGCTGACGGCTGAGAAGATCTCGACGGGCGGCACACCTTGCGCCACCAGTGTCGCCATCCGCCGCAGTGCCGCCTGCTCCTCGGCGAGCCTGGTCAGCGCCGCGCGTGACTCCGCGTTCGCGATCGCGGTCGCCATCAGCTCCGCAAACGAGGCCAGCCGGGCCTCGGTGTCGGCCGGCAGGTGCTGGTCTCGGGTGTAGGCCACGAGGATGAGGCCCCAGGGCCGCCCCTCGACGCTGATCGGCACGCCCACCGACGAGCGGAAGCCCCAGTCGTGAGCACCGGTGTTCCCGATGCTGCCCGTGACGTCGACGTAGGCGTCCAGCCGGGCGGGCAGGCCCGTCCTCAGCGTCAGCGTGCTCACGTTCCGGCCGCCGAGCTCGAACCGGCTGCCGACCGGGCTCGGCGCGGCGACGCCGGTGGCAGTCCACGCGCCGACAACGGTGATCATGTCCTCCGGATCGGACCGGATCAGGACCGTATAGTCGACCTCAAGCAGCCCCCCAACCTCCTCGGCGACCGCCGCGAACACCTGCTCCGGCGGAGCAGCCTGGGCCACCAAGGTGGCCACCCGCCGCAGCGCGGCCTGCTCCTCGGCCAGCCGGGCCAGGGCAGCGCGGCCGTCGGTGTTCGCGACCGCCGTCGCCACCAGCTCGGTGAAAGATGCCAGCCGCGTCTCGGTGTCGGGCGGGAGGGGCTGCTCCAGGCTGGAACCAGCGGCGATCAGGCCCCACAATCGGCCGTCAACGATGATCGGCGTCCCGACCGCCGAACGGAGCGCGGCCTCGCGGACGACGACGCCGAGTGCGCCAGAAGAGCTATCGGCATAGCGGTCAACCCGGGCCGGGCGCCCCGTCTCGAACACCAGAGTGCCGAGGTTGTGTCCCCCGAGGATCTTCCGGGTCCCGACCGGAAAGCGGGCCACCGCACGCCCCCAGTGGGCGACGAAAGTGAGGCTGCTGTCGGACTCGTAGCGGCCCATGGTCGCCGAATTGACCGGAAGCAGCTGCCCGACTTCCTCGGCAACCGCCGCGAACACCTCTTCTGGTGGGGCTCCGCGTGCCACCAGCGTGGCGACCCGCCGCAGCGCGGCCTGCTCCTCGGCCAGCTGATCCGACCGCGCCTGCTCGAGCGGATCATGGCCAACACCGCCGTTGTCTGCGCCGCTGCGTAGCGCGTCCATTAGGTCACGGTAGCCCGGCGCGCGGCGACCAGCAACGTCACTAGCCCCGCTGCTGCTGGCCTATCCGGCGGACCCGTCTACTCCGGCCAGTCGGAGTTCTGGATAACGTCGACGAAGTTGCCGCGCTTGAAGCCGGGGGTGAACCGCTCGAGGACGTCGGCGTTGACGGTGCCGAAGGTGGTGTCCGGCCTGGGTGCCATGCCGTCGTTGAACGCCTGCAGGATCTGGCGCTTGAAGTCCGGCCGGGGGTGCAGGGCGGTGACCGCGGCCCGGTCGGCGTCGCTGATGTCGTGGTAGCCGATGCCGAGTACGTCGGTCTCGACCCCGGCGGTGACCAGGGCGACCTCGGGTTCCATGAACTCGGGGATGCCCGGCGTGGTGTGCAGCGCGATGGCCGTCCACACCCGGCGGGTGCTGTCGTCCGGGATGCCGTGGCCGCGCAGGAAGCGGCGGGCCTCATCGGCGCTGCTCACCTCGAACCGGCGGTCGCTGTGGCGGTACTCCTCGTTCAGGCCGAGGTCGTGGAACATCGCCCCGATGTACAGCAGTTCCGGGTCGTAGCTGAGGTCCCGGTTGCGGCCCTGCAGGCTGCCCCAGAAGAACACCCGCCGGGAGTGGTGGTACACCAGGTCGCTGGTGCGGTCCCTGATCAGCTCGGTGGCCTCACGGGCCAGCTTGGTGTCGGGGACCGTCACCCCCGCCGCGGTCTGTGCGCTGGCAGTCATGTGTGCCTCCTCGTGTCGCGTGAAAGGGCGGCGCGTGGCGCGCGGCACCTTGTCATTTCAAGATCGCGCCTCGTCGTCACCTGGTCTGCCCGGCAGGCGGCCAGCCCCGCTTCCTGCTGGCGGTAACGCGGGAATTGCAGTCAGCACCCGTGGGCGACGCACGCTGGCGGTGATGCCGCATCGCAGACGCCGCGTGAAGCTATGTCGGAGACTTACGGAGGACTGATGGAATATCGCCTGCTCGGCAGCAGCGGCTGTGCAGTATCCGCGCTCGCGCTCGGCACGCTGACGTTCGGCAACGAGACGGACCAGGCCACGTCGTTTAGCCAGCTCGACCGGTTCACCGAGGCCGGGGGAACCCTGGTGGACAGCGCCGACGTGTACGCCGACGGCCGCGCGGAGGAGATCATTGGCCGCTGGCTGGCCGCTCGGCCGGGGAAACGTGAGCTTGTCGTGCTGGCCACCAAGGGCCGGTTTCCCACCGATGAAAGCCCGAACGGGCACGGGCTGTCTCGCCGCCATCTGTCGCTGGCCCTGGACGCGTCGCTGCGTCGGCTGAACGTGGAGACCATCGACCTGTACCAGGTGCACGCCTGGGACCCGCTGACCCGGCTTGAGGAGACGCTGCGCTTCCTCGACGATGCGGTTCGCGCCGGGAAGGTCAACTACGTCGGGCTGTCCAACTTCACCGGCTGGCAGCTGCAGAAGGCAGTGGACATAGCGGAGTTCCGCGGGCTGTCCGCCCCGGTGTCGGTGCAGCCGCAGTACAACCTGCTGGCCCGCGCGGTTGAATGGGAGATCGCGCCCGCCTGCCAGGCCGCCGGGCTGGGCATGCTCGCCTGGTCCCCGCTGGCCAGCGGGTGGCTGACTGGTAAGTACCGGCGCGGCGAGCCGCCCCCGGCCGGCACCCGGGTGGTGGAGAACGCCGACGAGGGGATGCGGATCTGGAACCAGCGCGGCCAGTCCGAGCAGACCTGGGAGGTGCTCGACGTAGCGCGCAAGGTGGCCGAGGAACACGGCGTGTCCATTGCCCAGGTAGCCATCGCATGGCTGATGGCCCGGCCCGCCGTATCGTCGGTGATCCTCGGTGCCCGCAGCATGGACCAGCTGACGGACAACATCGCCGCGGCCGAGCTGACGCTGGCGCCCGAGGAGACCCGGCTGCTGGATGAGGCGAGTGAGCCGCCCGCCCCGGACTACCCTTACGGTGAGCCCGGTCAGTCACAGCGCAGCCGCCGCATCCGGGGAGGGAGATTCTGAGCCCTCCCGGATGGTCGCGCAGACGCGCGGCGGCTAGCGGCGCTTGAGCTGCAGCACCGGAATCTTGCGGATGCCTTCGGTCTTCTGCGCGTACTCGCCGAAGCCGGGCATGCGCTTGACCTGCTCGGCGTAGATGCGGTCGCGTTCGTCGCCGTTGATTTCGGTGACGGCGGCCTGGTGGGTGCGGCCAAGCACCTCGATGGTGGCCTGGCCCGCCGCGACGAGATTGCCGTACCAGTCAGGGTGGGCCGGCGCGCCGCCCTTGGAAGCGAAGATGTAGATCGACTCATCGTCGCCTTCGCCGGGCAGGTAGACCAGCGGCGTCACGTATTCCTTGCCGCTCTTGCGGCCGACGTGGTGCACCAAGACCATCGGCGCGCCCTCGAAGCTGCCGCCCACGCGGCCTTCGTTAGCGCGGAACTCCGCGACGACACGCTGATTCCAGTCATTGAAATCGGACACTGCTATCCCATCTCGTGCTGATGAGGCACGCCCGCTGTCGCGAGTACCGCGACGGAGCGGGCGGCGGGGCCATCGGTCAGTTACCAGTGGTGTCTAGCGAAATAACCGACAAAGTCATTCCGCTGGGCAATGCCGATGAAAGTCACAGTCTGGCTTCATGAGCCGCGCAGCTTCTCTCGGTAGACGTAAGACGCCTCGAGCACGTCATCGCCGAGGGCGTCAGGGTCGGCCAGGAGGATTTCGACAGCCACCATGCGCGCCGCCCTGGCGGGCAGGCTCCTTATCTCCGCTTCAGCGCCGGGCGTCACTTGCGAGACCATGGAGCGTAGGCTGAAGTCACGGATGGAGAGACAGCGCCGCATGCTGCGCCGCGAGCAAGATCCCCCGCTGGCCTTCTTCGTGGTCGACGAGATCGCGCTGTACCGGGAGGTGGGAAGCGCCCAGGGGATGGCCGAGCAGATGCGGCACCTGACCGCCGTCGCGGCGATGCCGAATGTCACGTTGCAGGTCCTCCCGGCGGTCGCCCATCCTGCCACAGCCTCGGGCTTCGTCATTGCGGATGACTCCGCGCGTGGTGCGAGCACGTCGTTAGCGGCGGGGTATACGAAGCTGATTGTGTTTCGACCCTGACCAGGATGTTCGATGGCCTTCGGGCGGAAAGCTACCGCGCATCGGAGTCAGTGGCGATGACTGAGAGGCTAGGCAAGGCATGGGCGAGTGGCGTAAGTCCTCTTACAGTTCTGCGAACGGGGCTGACTGCGTAGAGACCGCCAGCGGCGGCGGCGTGATCCTGCTACGCGACACCACCAACCGCGACGGCGGAACACTGACGTTCGGCCCAGAGGCCTGGCAGGAGTTCACCCGGCGCCTGCGGTAGCCGCTAAGGGAAGCAGGCCAGCCAACCGGAACTCCCGTGCGCGGTCCCAGGGAGCGCGCGGCGGAACGCTACTCACGTTGCCCACCGTGGACCGCCGAATTCACCGGCGGCATTCAGTAATCCGAGGGGGACGCTCTCTGAGGCCGGGGGTGTCCTTTCTCATTTCCAGTGCCGATCTCACGGTGATATTGCACAATGCCATTAACTTAGACGCTCCCCGTCTCCGCGCCGGACCGCGCGTGCCCGTTCCGTCCGGTTTGTCCCGGCGGCTCCGCGTCCCGGACCATGATCATGTGGATTCAGCAGCGAATAAGCTGCGGAATCCACATGATCATGAAAATCCCTTTCGATTATGCCACGCCCTGCCGCGGGCGCCGCGTCCCAGCGCGCGCACGGTCCCTGCCGTCACCACCCGCCACTGAAGTCAACGGCACCGGCTGGCACGCGGTGAAGTCCGGTGGCCGATGACGGGCGATGCCGCGGTGATGCCGGGCGGAACACGGCACCGCGGGCCTCTGCGCCGCTGACAGTGCCCGCACCGCGGGCGGGCCGCTTAAATTACCGGCATTGTGATATTGCACCGTGAGATTGCCTTCCGTCGGCCGCTGGTTCCATGACATGGTTCGGGACGACGAGCCACCGGGACAATCCGGCAGATCGGGCGAGCGCGGGGACGGCGCGACGAGTTGGGCCCCTCTGGCGAGGTACCTTAAAAACTATACCGGCCTCGAGATATTGCGCCGCGCGGCCTCCCGTCCGGGTGCAGACGGTGCGCGGCACTCGCTGGTGATTCCGGGGCTAGGGGATGAGGACGGCGGCGCCGTCGAAGCGGCCGGCCTTGAGGTCGGCCAGGGCGCGGTCGGCGGCGTCGAGCGGGTACTCGTGCGTGGTGACCGACAGCTTGTGCTCCGCGGCGAACGTGAGGAACTCGCGGGCGTCCTGCCTGGTGTTTGAGGTGACGCTGCGCAGCTGGCGCTCCTGGAACAGGTACTTCTCGTACGACATCGGCGGGATGTCGGTCAGGTAGATCCCGGCGACGGCGAGCGTGCCGCCGCGGTCAAGCGCGGCCATAGCAGGCAGCACGAGGTCGCCGACGGGCGCGAAGAGGATCGCGGCGTCGAGCGGCTCGGGCGGCATGTCGGCGGCCCCGCCGACGAAGGAGGCACCGAGCGACCGCGCCAGCTCCTGTGATTTCTCGCCCCTGGTCATCACGGACACCGAGGCGCCCTGGGCCAGCGCGACCTGCGCGGCCAGGTGCGCGCTGCCGCCGAAGCCGTACAGGCCGAGCCGCCCGCCAGGCGGCAGGGCGGCGCGCTTGAGCGCCCGGTAGCCGATGATGCCCGCGCACAGCAGCGGTGCGAGCTCGGCATCGGAATAACCCCGGGGGAGCGGGTGCGCGTACGCCGCGGGGACGGTGAGGTACTCGGCGTAGCCGCCGTCCGCGTCCCAGCCGGTGTACGTCGAGGACGGGCACAGGTTCTCCGATCCGCGCGCGCAAAACCGGCAGGTGCCGTCGGTCCAGCGCAGCCACGCCGCCCCGGCGCGGTCGCCGACCGCGAATCCTGCCATGTCGCCTGGCCCGGCCGCGGCCACCTCACCGACCACCTCGTGCCCGGGCGTCACCCCGGGCCGGTGCACCGGCAGGTCGCCCTCGGTGACGTGCAGGTCGGTGCGGCACACCCCGCAGGCACGCACCCGCAGCAGCAGCTCACCCGGCCCGGGTTCTGGCACCGGGGTGTCCCGCTCCGCCAGCGGACCTCCGCCCGGTCCCGACCGGCCCGGGCCGGTCGACGTGCCATGCGCGCATCGCGGCCCCTCTCTCCGCCCCACAGTAAACCTGCCGCCGTATCCGCCGGCTAAGGCCTTCTGCTCACGCCGAAGAACCGATCAGGGTGTGCCCAGCTGAGAGCTGAGGAAGCCAACCTTGGCCGGGTCGGCGATGACGTGGATCTTCCTGACCCGCTCGCCGTCGATCGTGAGCAGGATTACGGCGGTGAGCCGCTGCCCGGCGAACGCCAGGACAACGGCGGGGCCGGCGACCGGATTCGCCACCAGCGTCGTCGTGCTCCCGAAGTAGCGCAGGAAGTTCGTCGCCACCTGGAGCGCTCCGCTTCTGGTTTGTCCGGTTCGTGCGTCGAGCGGGCCGAGGTCTACGTCGCCCCAGATGTCGGGGTCGAGCAGGCCGACGAGGGTTTCCAGGTCGCCTCCCGAGCAGGCCCTGATGAACTGCTCGGCCACCTGCCGGTGCTGGCTCGTGTCGGCCGGCACGGCCGGCCGCGGGCTCTGCGACTGGATTTTCGTCCTGGCCCTCCTGGCCACTTGGCGGCAGGTGGCCGCCGACTTGCCCAGCGTCTCCGCGATGGCGGTGAAAGGCGTCTGGAAGACATCGTGGAGGATGAACGCCACCCGTTCGGCCGGCGTCAGGCGGTCAAGCACGACGAGGAGGGCGAGGCGGACCTGATCGTCGAGGGTAACCCGGTCGGCTGGGTCGACAGAAAGGGGCGGCGTGACCGGGGCGCCGGCGGACTCGATGGCGGTCGCGTCGTGCGGCCGGTCGCGCTTGGAACGCGCTGAGCGGATCTGGTCGAGGCAGATCCGGCTGGTGACCACGATCAGCCATCCCCGTGCGTCGTCGACCTGGTCTGGCTCCGTGCTCGCGAGCCGGGCGAATGCCTCCTGGACCGCGTCTTCGGCCGCTCCGATGTCGCCAAGCATCCCGAAGGCGAGGCCGACGAGATATGACCAGTTGCCCCGCCAGGCCTCGGCGAGACGGGCGCCCCTCGCCGTGTTGTCTGCTCCCATGTCGAACCCAACCTAAATCGTCGCTGGCCGGAGGCCGGTCCTCCCTGTCATTACCTGAGGACGAATCAGCGGCGGGGAAAGTGACGAGGCGCAGGGGCTGTCACTTTCCCGCACCATGTCCCGTCCTCCCCTGCGAAAGGCCGGATCGCAGCCAGCGAAAGGCTGCGTGACCCATATCGCAGGAGAAATAGCCATGAGCACTGTGCTGGAAGGACGAACGAGGGCGGGGCTGAGCGCCGGTCCTGCCGTGCGAGCGGAGGAGCTGGTCAAGACCTACCCCGGCGAGGTACAGGCGGTCAGGGGCGTCAGCTTCGAGGTCGCCGCCGGTGAGGCGTTCGGCTTGCTCGGACCGAACGGAGCCGGCAAGACCACCACGATCGGCATGCTGAACACGGCGGTTGTCCCCACCTCGGGCCGGGCGCTGCTCGCCGGGCGCGACGTCGCCAGGGACCCGAACGGAGCGCGCGCCATCAGCAGCGTCGTGTTCCAGGATGCCGTCGTCGACCACCCGCTGACCGGCCGCCAGAACCTCGAACTGCACATGCGGCTGTGGGGCGTGCGGCCGGGCGAGGGACTCCCGCGCATGGCCGAGCTGACCAAGACGGTGGGCATCGATGACATCTTGGACCGGCCGGTCGCCACCTACAGCGGAGGCCAGCGGCGCCGCACCGAGATCGTCCGGGCCCTGCTGTCGGCGCCCAGGGTGCTCTTCCTCGACGAGCCCACCGTGGGCCTCGACACCCGCATCCGCTATGACCTCTTCGACGTCATCGCCACCCTGCGGGAACGCACCGGGGTGACGATCATCATGACCACCCACTACCTCGACGAGGCCGAGCGGCTCTGCGACCGGCTGGCGGTTATCGACTCCGGGCAGATGGTGGCCTGCGACACCCCCGCACGGCTGCTCGCGTCAATCGGGCCCGCGGTGCTCGAACTGCGCCTCGATGAGCCGGGCAAGCTCGCCGGCCTCCTCCACGATCACGGCGTTGCCGACGACGACATCCTCGTCATCGGCGAGACCGCCACGGTCTCCCTGCGCGACGTCACCGCGGTCCAGGTCACTCGGCTGCTCGAAGACCACTCGGTCCATGCCCGCTCCGCGACTACCCGGCCGCCCACCCTTGACGACGTCTATCTCCGGCTCACCGGCGACCGCATCGCCGGCAAGAACGACTGAAGGAGACCCACCGATGACTACCGCGACAATCGCAACCCGCCCGGTGACCGCGGCTCCGGCCCCGCCCTCCAGCGCGCGCGTGCTGCCAACGCTGACCGGCCGCCGCCTGGCGCTGACCATCCGCTCGCCGCGGGCGGTGCTCGTTCCGCTCCTCGCCCCTGTGCTGTTCGCCCTGGTCGTCGCGCCCGCACTGGCGAGTGCCGTGTCGGCGCCGGCGCAGCGCAACACCTACATGACGTTCTTCTGCGTCGCCACCGCCGGGCTGCTGATCCCGCTCAACTGCATGTTCTCCGGTCTCGGCGTCATCATCGACCGCCAGCACGGCGCGCTGCGCGAGCTGCTTGCCGCTCCCATCCGCCGGTCATCGATCGTTTTGGGCAACCTCGCCTCGGCCACCTTGATCACCGCCATGCAGCTCGTCGTGCTCATCGCGGCATCGATCGCCCGGGGAGCCAGCTTCGACAGCTCGGTCCGCCTGGCCTGGTTCGTCGCCGGCGCGGCCCTGCTGATCGTCGTCACCTACGGCATAGCCGAGATCCTGGCCACCCGGCTCACCAGCGCCGAGGAGTACACCGGGGCCCTGCCCGCCATCGCCATCGTGCCGTTCTTCTTCGCGGGCTCGCTTTACCCCATCACGTCGCTGCCAACCTGGCTGGCCGACGTGGCCAAGGTCCTTCCCCTCACCCACGCCCTGGCCCTGTTCCGCTTCGGCCTTACCGCCAACGGAGGCCAGGCCCTGCACAACATCTGGGGCCTGTCGAACGACGACCAGATGGCGGCCCTCTCCCTCGCCGTCCTCGCCCTGTACGCCCTGGTGATCATCGCGGGCGCCATCCGGCTCTTCGCCAAGGCGAGCACCAAGTGAAGGGACCAGGTTGCTAGAGCCGCCACCTGAGCTTGCCCGCGATCTCGTCGAGGACCGCGCGGATGGTCGCGC
>CAVXAB010000010.1:0-204904 GCA_963759545.1 uncultured Actinomycetota bacterium | reverse complement strand
CGAGGGAGCGGGGCTCGCCCGCGATGCCGAGCAGCTTGCGGACGTCGTGCAGCTGACCGGACAGCCGCGGCGACAGCCTCGGCGGCAGCGGCGCGCTGCGCGCGTGCAGCGCCGTGGCGAACTGGCGCGGCGGCAGCTCCGCGTACCGCGGTACGTTCTCGAACCACGCGGCGCTGCGCTGCGCCTCGGCCGCGTGGCGCCGCAGCTCGGCCTGGCGCTGCCGCTGGTACGCCGCCAGGACGGCCGTCAGGCCGGCGGCGCCATCGCCGCCGCGCGGTAGCCCACGCGCCGCAGCTGGGCGGCGAGCGCGATCGCGTCGCCGATCGCCAGCGTGCTGCCAAGCCCGGCGGAGAAGTGCGCGGTGTGCGCGCTGTCGCCGACGAGCACCACGTTGCCGTGGTGCCAGTGCCGGTTGCTGACCGTCGGAAGTTCCGCCAGCGCGCGTCCTCGCCGCCCGCGAACTCCGACCACAGCCGGTGGCCGAGCAGGTGCTCGGAGAAGATCTCCTCGAGGCGGCCGAGCGCACGGGTCGGCGAGCAGCTGTCGAAGCCGAGCCCCGACCACGTCTGCGGCTCGCACTCGACGATGAACGTGCTCGCCCGCGGCTCGTGCTGGTAGGCGTAGGCCCAGATCCAGCCGGCCTCCGTGGGCTCGAAGAAGAAGTTGAACGAGTCGAACAGCTTGCCGGTGCCGAGCCAGATGTGCTTGTTCCGTCCCTCGGTGACCGTGGTGCCGAACTCGCGCTCGGCCGGCCCGTAGCTGGCTGTTTGCCCCGTCCGCCGCCACGATCAGGTCCGCCGCGGGCAGTCCGGCCTTGTCGCGGACGTCGTGCTCGTAGCGGATCCTCGACCCCGAGCCTGCCTGGCCCGGGTGGCGAGGATGTCGAGGCAGCGCTGCCGGCTCACCGCGTGCGCCTCGCCGTTCTCGGGGTTGACCTCGCGCCCGCCGCCGAAGCTGACGACCTGGTCGTACCAGCGGATCGACCGCCACTCGATCTCTTCCGCCGACTCGGCGTCCAGCTCGGCCAGCCTGGCCAGGAACCCCCGCTCCATGGTCACGCCCCAGCCGTGCGTGACGCCTTCCTTATTCCGTTCAAGTACGATGACCTCGCTCGCCGGATCCCAGAGTTTCAGCAGAAGCGAGCAAGTAAAGCCCGGCCGGCCCCCCGCCGACGCACACAATTCGCACAGTGCCCCCTTATGAGCCTTTCTTATCCCGGATAAATCGGGCAAGCAGCCCATCACCGCATGGCAGGATAAAAAGGCTCAGTTGAATAACGGCAGAGGTTACCTGCTGCCGTTGAGTTGCTACGGGGCTAAAACTACCGCTAGCGGCGGGCGCCGCGGGTGCGAAGAAAATCGCTGACTACATATTCTCCCAGTCGTTCCGGCGTGGCCCGCAGTACCCGGCCGCCATTCCGCTTGGCCACGTTATCGACGAATGCGGCCAGCCGGTCGTCGTCGGCCAGCATGAAGATGTTCAGCGCCGCGTGCCGCCTGGTCATCTTGTCCACCTCGGCCAGCGTCAGCTCGATGGTCTCCGGCGCGGGCGGCCAGTCGAACCACGGCCTGCCGTCCCGCATCAGGTGCGCGGTCGGCTCACCGTCGGTGATGATCAGCACGACCGGCTCGTGCTCGGGGTGCTTGTCCAGGTGGCGGCCCGCGATCATCAGCGCGTGATGCAGGTTGGTGCCCTGGACCATGTCCCAGCCGAGGCCGGCCAGTTCGGTCTCGTGCAGTTCCCTGGCGTAGTTGGAGAACCCGATGACCTGGATCGCGTCCTGCGGGTACTTGGTCCGCAGCAGCGCGTGCAGCGCGAGCGCGGTCTGCTTCGCCACCGCCCAGGTGCCGCGCAGCGCCATCGAGTAGGAAAGGTCGACGAGCAGGCAGACCGCCGCCGCGGATCGCCGCTCGGTCTCCGCCACCCGGAAGTCCCCGGCGGTCAGCCGAACGGCTGCGCCGTTCGGTGGCCCTCCGCCGCCGAGCTCAGCAGGGCGGAGCGGACGGTCGCCGGGCACGTCGATCGGCTGCTCGTCGCCGAACTCCCATTCCCTGGTGGAGCCGGTCAGGTCGCCGGCCTGCCCGGCGTCTTGCCGGTCGTGGTCACCGCTCCGCATGCCGTTCTCGAGGCCGGCGAACACCTGGCGCAGCGCGGTGTCGCCGAGCCTGCGGACCGCCTTCGGCGTGAGCTCGAGCTTGCCGCCGTCACTGGTCATGTACCCCTGCTGCTGCAGCTCGCGCTCCAGCCGGCGCAGCGCCTGCAGGTCATCGACCGCCTGCCTGCCAAGCGCGCGGCGGACCGCTTCCTCGTCGACGTCCTCCATGCTGGCACCTGGCGTAATCCTGGCCGAGCGCGGACTCCAGGTCGGCGAGGTCCGCCATTTCCGCGACCGCGCTCGTCGCGTCGCCGAGGCCGAGCGGCTCACCGCCGGGCATCCGGACCCCGCGCTGCGGCTGGCCGAGCTCGGGCCTGCGGGCGCGCAGCGCGTCGCCGAGCGCGGACAGCTCCGCCGCGAGGCCGGCGTCCTCCATCGCCTGGGCCATCAGGTTCGCCAGTTCCTCGCGCTGCTCGTCGGACAGCGACTCGAGCAGCCGCTCGGCCGCCATCATCCGCCGGACGAGGGAGTCGACGAGTTCCTCGAGGTTGGCCGGGTTGTCGGGGAACATGTCGCCGTACTGGCCCATGAAGTCGTCGAAGTCCTGCTGCGTGTGCTCGCCGCGCGTGTCGGCGTCGAGCATCTGCCGCAGGTCAGCGAGCATGTCCTTGACCCGCTGCATGGCCGCCGGGTCCGGGTTTTCCAGCGCCTGCTTCATGCCCTTGAACTGGCTGTCGAGCACCTCCCGGCGCAGCAGGTCGCGCAGCTCCTCGAACTTCTGTCGCGCCTCCTGCGACCGCCAGTCGTAGTCGGAGAGCTGGCGGATGGCCCGCGAGGTGTCGTTCGGCAGCGCGTCGAGTTCCGCCTCGCGGAGCCGCGCGTCGTCGCTCGGGTCGGGGAACAGCGCGCCGCGCTCGGCTTCAAGTGCCTCGTCGAGCAGCTCGCGGGCCTGGTCGAGCATCCCGTCGAGCCGCCCCGCGTTGCGCAGCTCGCGCTGCCGCTCGCGGACGCGGCGCATCAGGTCGTCGAGGCCGCGCCGGTCCTGCCAGCCGCGCCGCAGCAGGTCGCGGAGCGCGTCCCGGGGTTGTCACCGCCAAGGATGCGCTCGCCCATCTCGTCGAGCGCCTCCCTGACGTCATACGGTGGCGCCAGCGGGTCGGGGCCATCGTCGTATGCTCCGTACCGATAATTGGGCATTTGTCCTGCTCCGTCCGCGTGCCGTCCACTGTCGTCCGCCGGCCCCCAAGGCCAGAATCGATCGGGTCCCCGGGCACCACCGAATCGTGTCTGGGTGCCACAAGGCCACGTAGGGCGGCCATCGGAGCGCTCGATCATGCGTGCCTCCCCTAAGAGCCGGTGGGCTGCCAGAGGCGGGCCGAACTCGTTCGGGATGATCTTGATTTCTGTCCTTGACCTTCTTTATGTCCGGTACGTGGTCGTTCCATCGCTGGTGTCCTTGGAAAGGCGGCGGATCAGGTACAGGCCCTCGAGGACGAACTCGATGGCCGCCGCGGCCTCGCCGAAGGACTCCCTGCCCTCCATGCCGAGCCGCGCCATGATCCTGGCGAGGCCGGGGACCTCGCCGGTGCGGCGGAGCAGTTCCGTCGCCGAGACCAGCTCGCCTGACTCGATCGAGCCGCCGTCCTCGAACTTGGCGAGCAGCCCGGACATGTCGGCGCCGCCGAGCCGCGAGCGGAACGTCTCCGCGATCGCGCGGCGCAGCAGGTGGCCGAGGATCTCGTCCTCGCGGCCCTCCTCGCTGACCTCGAACTCCACCTTCCCGCGCAGTGTCGGGACGATGCCGGGCAGGTCGGCCACCCGGGCGACGGGCACCTCGTCACTCCCGTCCGCGCCCCGCGCTTCGGCGACCAGCGCGGTGCGGCGCACCGCGGCCGCGGCGGCCGACTCGGCGGCCGCGATCGCGAACCGCGCGGAGACGCCGGAGCGGCCGTCGACCGCGGGGGACTCGCGGACCAGGCGGGTAAACCTGGCGATGACCTCGATCAGGTGCTCGGGCAGGTCCGCGCCCTGGTCCGTGCCATCCCAGACGACCTCGGCCTCCTGGCCGATCAGCTCGAGCTCGTCGGCCAGGGACAGCGGGTAGTGGGTCCGCACCTCCGCGCCGAACCGGTCCTTCAGCGGCGTGATGATCCGGCCCCTGTTGGTGTAGTCCTCCGGGTTCGCGCTCGCCACGAGCACGATGTCGAGCGGCAGCCGCAGCGAGTAGCCGCGGATGCCGATGTCGCGCTCTTCGAGGACGTTGAGCAGCGCGACCTGGATGCGCTCGGCGAGGTCGGGCAGCTCGTTCAGGGAGAAGATGCCGCGGTTGGTGCGCGGCACCAGGCCGAAGTGGATGGTTTCCGGGTCGCCGAGCGTGCGGCCCTCCGCCACCTTGACCGGGTCGATGTCGCCGATCAGGTCGCCGACGCTGGTGTCGGGAGTCGCGAGCTTCTCGCCGTAGCGCTCGCTCCTGTGCCGCCACGACACGGGGAGCTCGTCGCCGAGTTCCGCCGCGAGGCGACGGCAGCGGGCGCAGACCGGCGCGTAGGGGTGGTCGTTGATCTCGCAGCCCGTGACGACGGGCGTCCACTCGTCAAGGAGCTCGCCGAGGGTGCGGATCAGCCGCGTCTTCCCCTGGCCGCGCTCCCCAAGCAGGATGATGTCGTGCCCGGCGATCAGCGCGCGCTCGACGTGGGGGAGCACAGTCTGGTCGAAGCCGACGATGCCAGGGAACCGTTCCTGCCCCGCGCGCATTCGCGTGAGCAGGTTCTCTCTGATCTCTTGCTTGACGGTGCGATAGAGGTGGCCGCTCGCCTTCAGCTCGCCCAGCGTGGCCGGCAGGCTGTTCGGAGCGCTTGCGCTGAAATCCTCACTACTGTGCTGCACACTTCCCAAACTATGTCGGCTCTGCGCGTGCTCGCATCTTCGGGGGGTCGCTGGGGGGGTTAATGTTCCTTGGTGTGGCAACGATTTCCCCGCTAGTGCAAGCCGATGACATCGTCGCGGCCCGCGAGCTGCTCCGCGACGTCATCTCGCCCACCCCGATGCTTTACTCGCGCGTGCTGTCGGAACAGCTGGCCGGGCCGGTGTACCTGAAGTGCGAGAACTTGCAGCGAACCGGGTCGTTCAAGGTGCGCGGCGCCTTCACGCGGATCGCCAGGCTGTCGGCCGCGGAACGCGCCCGCGGCGTGGTGGCGGCGAGCGCGGGCAATCACGCGCAGGGCGTCGCGTTCGCCGCCGGGCTGCTTGGCGCCACGGCCACCGTGGTCATGCCGGAGCGGGCGCCGCTGCCGAAGGTGGAGGCGACCCGGGCGTACGGCGCGTCGGTCATCTTGCACGGGGCGTCGGTGGAGGACGCGCTTGACGAGGCGCTGCGGTTCTCCGAGCGGACCGGGGCGGTGTTCATCCACCCGTTCGATCACCCGGACATCGTGGCGGGACAGGGCACGCTTGGCTTCGAGCTCATCGAGCAGTGCCCGGGGGTGCGGACCGTCCTCGTCCCCGTTGGCGGTGGCGGCCTCGCGGCGGGGATCTCCGTGGCGGTGCAGTCGCTCGACCCGGCCGTCCGCGTGGTCGGCGTCCAGGCGTCGGCGGTGCCCGGGCTGATCGCGTCGGTGGCGGCAGGCGCGCCGGTGCAGGTCGTCGGCGCGCCAACGATGGCGGACGGCATCGCCGTGCAGCGGCCAGGTGACATCCCGTTCGCGATACTCGCGGAGGCCGGCGTACGGGTCGTGGCCGTGTCGGAGGCCGCGCTCTCGCGGGCGCTGCTGCTCTGCCTTGAGCGCGCCAAGCAGGTGGTCGAGCCGTCCGGCGCGGCCGGCGTGGCCGCGCTGCTCGAGGGCCTCGGCGAAGTCGAGCCGCCCGCCGTGATCGTGCTCTCCGGCGGCAACATCGACCCGCTGCTGCTGTCCAAGCTGCTGCGGCACGGGCTGTCCGCCGCCGGACGGTACCTCGGCTTTCGCTGCCGGGTCCCCGACTATCCTGGCTCGCTCGCGGCGCTGCTCGGGCTGCTCGCCGGCCTTGGCGCCAACGTGCTCGAGGTCAGCCATGAGCGGCTCGCGCCCACCTTGCGAGTCGACGAGGTCGAGGTGGTGCTCCAGGTCGAGACGCGCGGTCCCGCGCACTGCGCGCACGTGAAGGACGCGCTCCGCTCGGCCGGGTACGACCTGGCCTTCAGCTAACCGGGGGGACAGCGGGGGTACGGGGGTCGTCCCCCCGGGTGATAACAGTCCACGCCGCTGGTCAGGTCGGTGGCGAATTCCAGGACGATCTCGCGGAGCTCTTCCTGGGTCGGCGGGGCGGGCAGCACCGCGTCGAGCCCGCCCTCCGGCACGTCCTTCATGAAGAACATGCACGAGGTGCTGACGGCGAAGATCGCGGCGGCCGCCCTGATCCGCGAGCGCGGCGGCGCGTCCGGGCCGGTGATGATCTCCATGAGCGCCGCAAGCCGGGGCTGGAACTGCGTGAAGCGGTGCTTGCCGTCCTCGGTCCCGTGAATGGTCGCCTGGTTGCGCTCGAGGAACCGGAAGACCTCGCCGCTTTCCATCACGATCGTGATGTAGCGGTCGAGCAGCTCCTGGGCGGTCCGCGCGCCTGGCGGCTGCTCCCTGCCCCACGCGATGAGCGCGTCAATCCGGCTGAAGTAGTCCTCGGTGAAGCTGCGGACGATGTCTTCCTTGGACTTGAAGTGGTAGTAGAGCGCGGCCTTGGTGACGCCGAGCCGCTCGGCGATCTCCCGCAGCGAGGTTCGCTCGTAGCCCTGCTCCGCGAAAAGCTCGAGCGCGACCTGCTGGATGCGCGCCCGGGTGTCGCCGCGCCGGCCCCCGTGCGGCTGCTCTGCGCGTGCTCCGCCGTGCCGGCCGGATTGCCGGCGTGCGCCGTCAGCTCGGTCTGTGCCGCGTCCATCCTCGTGCCGTGCCTCCACCTGCCTGCGGGATCGTCGGCCGCCTGACGGCCGATCGCCTCCTGCCGGGCGCCTCTTCGTCTGACAAAATCTACTTGACGGCCGGTTAGTTAGGAATATAGCGTTCTTATGGCATTTAGACTAGCCGGGCGGCAAGTAAGTTTCCACCGAGGCCGGGTCGGTGCGAGGGGTCGCCGCCGACGAGTAACGAGCGCGGGAACACTGGGTCCGCTGAGGAGAAGAAGTGAGTGAGGCAACGGGCGTCGGTGCCCAGGGAGCGGCGAACGAGGACGGACCGGAAGGCGGGGCAACTGGCGGGAAGCCCGCGTTCCTGACCCATAAGCAGATCATGATCGTCTTGCCTGGCCTGCTGATGACGATGCTGCTCGCCATGCTCGACCAGCTTGTCGTGGGCACCGCGCTGCCGCGGATCGTCGGCGACCTGGGCGGCGTCTCGCACCTGTCCTGGGTGGTCACCGCCTACATCCTGACCTCGACGATCACCACGCCGTTCTACGGCAAGCTCGGCGACATGTACGGGCGGAAGAAGCTCTTCATCTTCGCGATCGTGGTCTTCCTCGTCGGCTCGGCGCTGTCCGGCCTGGCGTCCTCGATGGACGATGCTGATCGCGTTCCGCGCCTTGCAGGGCCTCGGCGCCGGCGGCCTGATGGTCGGCGCGATGGCGACGCTGGGCGAGATCGTGCCGCCCCGCGAGCGCGGCAAGTACATGAGCTACTTCATGGTCGTGATGATGCTCGCCACCGTCGGCGGCCCGCTGGTCGGCGGCTGGATCACCACAGGCGATCTCCTGGCGCTGGATCTTCTACATCAACCTGCCGCTCGGCGGGGCCGCGCTCGTCTACCTGATCGCCACGCTGAAGCTGCCCGCCCGCCGGGTCGAGCACCGGATCGACTACCTGGGCGGCATCCTGCTCGGCGTGGTCGCCACCGCGATCATCCTGGTCGCCACCTGGGGCGGCACCGAGTACCGGCTGGGGCTCGTGCCAGTCATCGGGCTGATCGCGGTCGCCGTCGCTCGCGTTCGTGGCGTTCATCGCCGTCGAGCGGCGGGCCGCGGAGCCGATGCTGCCGCTGCACGTGTTCAAGAGCAGGAACTTCAGCCTCACGATGGGGCTGACGTTCTTCGTCGGCCTCGGGCTGTTCGGCGCGATGACGTTCATCCCGCTCTACCAGCAGACCGTGCAGGGCGCCAGCCCGACGGTGAGCGGCCTGCTGATGACGCCGATGATGGTCGGCTCGGCGCGTCACCTCGGTCCTGGCCGGCGTGCTGACGACCAAGACCGGGCAAGTACAAGCTGTTCCCGATTGTCGGCGGCGCCGGTCATGTCGGTCGGCATGTTCCTGCTGAGCAGGCTCGGCGTCACGACCAGCCGGTGGGAGACCGGCATCGACTTCGTGGTTCTCGGCCTCGGCATGGGCCTGCTGATGCAGATGGTCTCGCTGATCGCGCAGAACAGCGTGGAGCTCAAGGACATGGGCGTGGCGACGAGCGCCCGGATGTTCTTCCAGCAGATGGGCGGCTCGCTCGGCGTCGCCGCGTTCGGCGCGCTCTTCGCGCAGCAAGCCTGACCTCGGCGATGAGCGGGGCGGGCTCGGCCGGTACGGTGCGGGTTTCCGGCGGGTCGTTCGACCCCGCACACGGTGATCGTCCCTCCCGCCCGCGGTGCGGCAGGTCGTGTTCCACGCCATCGCGCACGGCGGTGCAGGGCGTGTTCCTGGGCGGTGCTGCCCGCGTCGGTCGCTGGTCTTCGTGCTCGCCCTGTTCATCAAGGAAGTGCCGCTGCGCGGCCGGGGCACGCCGGGCGAGGAGGTCGCGGCCCCCGAGGCGGAGGCACTGATCGGCTAGGCGGCAGCCGCCACGACGAACGGGCGCCCGGCAGCGAATCTAGCTGCCGGGCGCCCGTTCGTCGTCTGTGCGGACGGTCAGGCGCCGCCGTACGGCACGGCCTCCAGGATCTCCACGGTCGTCGAGCGGCCGTTGGGCAGCGAGTAAGTCGCCTTCTCGCCGACCTTCTTGCCGGTGATCGCCGCGCCGAGCGGGGACTTCGGCGAGTAGACGTCGATCGGCGCGCCGCTCTCCTCGCGCGAGGCGAGCAGGAACGTGACTTCCTCGTCGTCGCGGACGAACCGGACGGTCACCGTCATGCCGGGGCCGACCACGCCGTCGGTGCGGGGCGGCGTGCCGACCCGCGAGTTCTCCAGGATGTACTGCAACTGGAGGATGCGGCCCTCCTGCTTGCCCTGCTCGTCCTTGGCCGCGTGGTAACCGCCGTTCTCGCGCAGGTCTCCCTCTTCGCGGGCCGCCTCGATCTTCTTCGCGATATCGATGCGTCCCTGTCCGGAGAGATAGTCGAACTCGGCCTTAAGCCGGTCGTACGCCTCCTGGGTAAGCCAGTTGACGCTTTCGTCGCGCGTCTCGGTCACGGGCACTCCTCATTACTCCGCAGGACTCTTCAGGCCGCTGCGTGCTGGCTATTTCGGGGCGCAAGGCATTGCGGCCCTCCGCCGCGGAGCCAGTCGGTCTCCGGGGGTAATCTTCTGAGGCTAACAAGAGTCGGCCACTGCCGCGAATCAGTCAAGTGCGGCCGGTAGGCGGCGTGGCGCTCCAGAAGGCCTCCGGGCCAGGTTTCCCATGCGGGAATGCCGTTAAACCGGGCCGGTGTTTCGCTAAGGGTACTCAGGACAGACGGAGGGCGACCACGTTGAAGCTGCGCCTCATGGCGGTGCACGCGCACCCGGATGACGAGTCGAGCAAGGGCGCGGCCACGATGGCCAGGTACGCGCGCGAGGACGTTGAGGTCCTCGTGGCCACCATGACCGGCGGCGAGCGCGGCAGCATACTGAACCCGGCGATGGACCGTCCGGAGGTGCTCGCCAACCTGGCCGGAGATCAGGCGCGAGGAGATGGCGAAGGCCCGCGAGATCCTCGGTGTCGAGCAGCGTTTCCTCGGCTTCGTCGACTCTGGCCTGCCGGAGGGCGACCCCAAGCCGCCGCTGCCTGAGGGCAGCTTCGGCCTCGTCCCGCTGCACGAGGCGGCGGCGCCGCTCGTGCGCCTGGTGCGTGACTTCCGCCCGCACGTGATGCTGACCTACGACGAGTCGGGCGGCTACCCGCATCCTGACCACATCAAGGCCCACCAGGTCGCCGTGGAGGCGTTTGAGGCGGCGGCGGACCCCGACGCGGTACCCGGAGGCCGGGGGCGAGCCCTGGCAGCCGATGAAGATGTACTACTTCGTCACCTTTCACCAGGCGAAGTACGCCGCCCTCCACGAGGAGCTCATCCGGCGCGGCCTTGAGTCGCCGTACTCGAAGATCTTCGAGGAGTGGGAGGAGCGGGCCCGCAAGCGCCTTGAGCGTGGTGACCGGCCCCTGGAGATCACCACCCGGGTGCCGGCGGCCGACTACTTCGCGATCCGCGACGACGCGCTGCGCGCCCACGCTACCCAGATCGACCCGAACGGCTCATGGTTCGCGTGCCCGCGTGACGTCGAGCGCGCCGCGTGGCCGACCGAGGACTATCATCTTGCTAGGTCGCTCGTCGATACCGAGCTGCCGGAAGATGACCTTTTCGCGGGTATCCGGGAGAGTGTGCCCCTGTGACGTCGTTCCTCGCCGCCAACTCCACGTCCACGATCAACGACGTGGAGCCTGGCCTGCTTGGCTTCCTCGTCGTGGCCGTGCTCGGGCTCGCCCTCGTCTTCCTGCTGCGCTCGATGAACAAGCAGTTCCGCAAGATCGGCCCGAAGCCCGAGGACCTCGAGGGCACCGAGGCGGACGGGGTCAGCGAAGCGGCGAGCCAGCGGCCGCTGCGGGGCTTGGCGGCGCACCGGGCCGCGATGGCGGCCGCCGAGGCGGAAGCCGAGCGGAAAGACGCCGAGCGCGACTAGGCGCTATTCCGTCCAGGCGCGGCGCATTGCCTCGGGGAGCCCCCACCAGCCAAGCGGCGTTAGCCGGTCGTCCTCGTCGATCGCGCCGAGCACCGACCACATCGCGGTGACGTGCAGGAACAGTCCCTCGATGCTCAGCTCGTCGAACTCGTCGTCCTCGTAGTCACCCAAGGCGCCGTCAGCGAAATCCTGGCCGCCGAACTCCGTGTCTTCGGACCTCGTCCCGCACGTCGTCGCCGGCGCCCGCCACCTTGAGCCCGATCACCTCATTGGGGTCGAAGTCCCTGACGTACCTGGCCAGGTCGGCGGCCGATGCGGGCGTCCCAGGGCCGCCGGTGACCAGGGCGGACATGACCGCGAGCCAGTCGAAGTGGTCGAGCGCGCAGACGGCGGTGATCGCCGCGGACAGCTCGTCAGGCTCGCTGTCGGCGCCTGGCTCGTCGAGGTCGTCGCCGAACTTGAGGTCCTCGTCCTCGGCCCACTCCATGGCGCGGGCGAACTCCCTGTCCTCCTCAGACAGCGGGTCGCCCTGCGGCGAGGCCACCGACGTGGCCAGCGTGAGCCACAGTTCAGCGTCGTCGTCAGGCAGGGCTTGCGCGGTGCGCCCGCTGAACGAGACGAGCATCTGCCCGGGCCACCCCGGCCGTGCGATGTCCGCGCGCAGCCTGGCCGCCGCGGACCTGAGGTCTGCCGCGGGAAGCGGGCGGCTGCCAACCCGGTCGAGCACGGACTGGAGCGCGTTGCGCGCCTCGGCGTCGGCCGCCGCCCAGTCCGCGAGGAAGGCCTCGTCCTGCTCGTCGAGCAGGACCGTCATCGGAACCCGCCCGTCGGGCAGCGGCGTGGTCATCCACCGCTCCTGCAGCGCCAGGTACTCCTGCCTGGCGGCCTTGTCGCCGCTGGCGAGCCGGTCGGGGTCGATCTCCCCGGCGGCAAGCCGCTCCTCCAGGTGGCTGACCAGCCTGGCGTGCATCTCCTCTTGCAGCGGGCTGCGCGCGGATGGCTCTTCCCAGACGTGCAGGCCGATGATCCCGGTCGGCTCGGTTCCTGTGGCCTCAAGCCAGCCGTGCACGTCACCAAACGTGGCGTCGTGCTCGCTGATCTTGTGCAGGATGGCCTCCGCCGACTGCCAGAACGGCGCGGACAGCGGGTTACCCGCGGCGAGCAGGCCGCGCCTGATCACCGGCAGCGATGTGAGTGCGTCCTCGGCAGGAACGCTGAGCAGCGCGATCGCAACATCGCGCCGCCGCAGGTCGGCCACCGGGCGGTGGGCGATCTCGGCCACGCGGTCAGCATGGAGTTCCACGCCTCGCAGCGTACGACGCTCACGTCCCACGGTGCACGGCCCTCCCCGGTCTCTAGTGACTACAGCTCGGTCCGTCCGCCGAGGTACGGCTGGAGCACCTGCGGCACGCGGACCCTCTGATCCTCGGTCTGGTAGTTCTCGACCACCGCGGCGAGCAGCCGGGGTGTCGCGATCGCGGTGTTGTTCAGCGTGTAGGCGAACTTCACCGTTCCGTCGGTGTCGCGGTAGCGGATGCTCGCCCGCCGCGCCTGCCAGTCGTGCAGCGAGGAGCAGCTGTGCGTCTCGCGGAACCGGCCGAGCGACGGGAACCAGGTGTTGATGTCGTTCATCCGGTACTTGCCCGCGCCCATGTCGCCGGTGGCGCACTCGACCACCTCGTAGTGCAGCCCGAGGCCCTGCAGCAGGTGCTCGGCCGCGCCGAGCAGGTCGGCGTGCCAGCGGTCGGATTCCTCGTCGTCGGCCGCGCAGATGACGAACTGCTCGACCTTCTCGAACTGGTGCACCCGGAGCAGCCCGCGGACGTCACGCCCGGCGCTGCCGGCTTCCCGGCGGAAGCAGGGCGAGATGCCGGCGTAGCGGATCGGCAGTGCCTTCGCGTCGAGAATCTCCCCGGAGTGGAGGCCGACGAGCGCGACCTCGGCGGTGCCCGCCAGGTACAGGTTGTCGGCGGGCAGCGCGTAGGTCTCCTCGCGGTGCATGGGGAACTGGCCGGTGCCGATGAGCGCCTCTTCCCTGACCATGACCGGCACCGAGATCACGGTGGAGCCGGTCGAGATCAGGTGGTCAAGGGCGTAGGACAGCAGCGCCCGCTCGAGCAGCACCATGTCCCCGGTGAGCGCGTACGCCCGCTCGCCCGCGACCTTCCGCGCCCGGGCGAATTCCGCCCAGCCACGGTTCTCAAGCAGCTCCACGTGGTCCTTGACCGCGAAGTCGAAGACGGGCTTGGTCGCCCCAGACCTTGATCGTGACGTTGGCGGAGTCGTCCGGGCCGACCGGCGACCCGGTCCACGGGATCATCGGAGTGAGCAGCAGCAGCGCCTGCAGGTCGTCGTTGACCTGCGCCAGCCGATCGCGGACGTCCCTGAGGTGCTGGTCCTGCTCCTCGTGCTCGGCCTTCAGCCTGGCCCTGGTCTCCTCGTCGGCCTTGGCGAACTCCTTGGCGAACGCCTTGCGCCTGGTCTGCGCCTCGTCGAGCTCGCGCTGAAGTTCGCGGCTGGACTGATCCAGGCTGAGCAGCTCGTCCACGTCCAGGTCGATGCCCTTAACCCGGACGGCCGCCTTTACGGCTTCCGGGTTGTCCCTGATGAATCGTCTGTCCAGCATGGTGGAAACGCTACCAGGCGTGGCGCGCCACGTGCTGAAGACGACCGGGACGCCGGTACTTTAGACGACATGCTGGTCACCAATCACGTGCTGTCTGGTGCCGTGATCGGCGCCGCCTCGCGTCGCCCGGTGCCCGCCTTCACCCTCGGGGTGCTTTCTCACTTCGCGCTCGACGCCGCACCGCACTGGGGCAAGTGGCACGGGCCCCCGAGCTTCATGCAGGTGGCCGTGCCCGACGGGCTGGCCGGCCTGGCGGTCATGGGCACCATGACCGCGCTGGCGCCGCGGGACGTGCGCCTCGCGGTGCTCGCGGGCATGGCCGGCGCGGCGCTGCCCGACCTCGACAAGCCGTCCAAGGTCTTCTTCGGGCGCTCGCCGTTCCCCCGCGCGGTTGACCGGATCCACAGGCTGATACAAGACGAGGCACCCCACCGGTTCAAGTACGAGCTGACCGCGGCGGCGGTCTTCTTCGCCGCCGCGGTCGGGCTGCTGCGCGGACGAGGGAAGGGCTCCTAACCCGCGTCCAGGCTGCCTGGCGTCGTCTACAAATTGATGACCACGCTGGTCGACGTCCCGTTGTCGTTGACCGTCGAGTTGCTTGATTCCATGTTGTACACGTTCTGGCCAACCACGCATATCGCGCCGAGCACGATGAACGTCGTGACCAGGACCTTGGCCGCGGATGTCAGCGGGAGCAGCCACGTGCCTGGCTGGGAGGCCGGCCCCGTGCCGTACCCGCCAGGGACGTCGTAGCCGCCGGGGGCGTCGTACCCGCCGGGGACGTACCCTCCAGGGGCACCGTAGCCGCCGGGCGTGCCGTAGCCCGGCGCCGGGCGCTCCGAAGGCGGGCGCGGGCGCGTCCGCCCACGCCACCATTCCCGGCCTGTCGCCGTAAAGCCCGCTCGGGTAGGCGGTCGTCAGCATCCCCGAGTAGCCGTAAAACCGGGTCTGGAACCGGAGGACCGCGACGTACGCCAGGTGGAACGAGGCGGGCAGCCGCCCGGTGACGAGCGTGACCAGCCACGCGATGAGGGCCATGATGACGGCCCCGGAGGAGAGAACCGTGCAAAGGATGTTGGCCGGGATGAGGAGGAAGCCGCGGAAGAAGACGGCGGCGCGGTTCAGCCGCTGCGGCTCGGGGATCGCCACCCGCACCGGGTAGGTTGGGACCGTCGTCAGGCGTGAACGGCGGGTAGACGTCGGTAAGCAGGAACGCGTACGCGTAAACCCTGGTCCACCAGCGCAGGCAGCCGCTCAGAAAGTTGACGGCGAACAGCGGCAGCCGCGCGGTGAACAGCGCGCCCCACCAGCCGATGAAGGCAACGACCAGCGCGGCGATGCCCATCAGGCAGAGCACGATCAGGTGCGGCAGCAGCAAGATGAAGCGAAAGAAAACGGTGAGTCGCTGCTGCGGTGCCGGATCCGCGGCCGCGACCAAGATAGGCGGCGGGGTGATGAGGGCCGGGGCAGGGCCCGGATATGCCTGGTAGGGAGGGTAAGCGGCCACGGTGACCCCTGTTCAATTCGGTCGCTCTGGCGAGCGGGGCACGTGATCTTAATCAACTTTTGCGGGCAAAATCAGTAAATTTCTGGCAAGTTTTTTTGACGCGTGATATTTCGCCTGGCCGCGCCTTCGTCAGGCCGCTGGCGGCGGGTACTCGAGCCCCACCAGGCGAGCCAGGTCGGCGAGCGTGAACTCGAACATGGGGGCCGGGTCGTCGAGCGCGAACCCCAGGTGGCCGAAGATCTCCATCGCCACGGCGCCGTAGAGCGCCACCCAGCAGCGCAGGAACACCAGGAGCGCGCCGTCCGGCGCGTCGGTGCCCAGGGTGGTGCCGAACCGGCTGAGCTGCGCCCGCAGCCCCTCGTCGATCTCCGCGGGGCCGGGCACCGGGAAGTGGGTCGCGTTCCACAGCTCGAAGAACAGGGTGTAGAAGGTCGCCGCGAACTCCAGGGCGCACTCCTCGGCGACGTCGAACCTGCCGTCGTCGAGTCCGGGCAGCGGGACGCCGAACAGCAGCGTGAACTCATCCTTGTGGCTGAGTCCCCAGCGGCGGAACGCGCGGCAGGCCGCCACCAACTTCAGCGTGAGGTGCCGCCTGACCTGCTCCGGCGCCGCGTTACCGCGAGAGACGGCCGCACCCGTGTTGCTCAGCGTCACCTCGTCGATCGCCCGGCTGGACATCACCAGACAGCTCACGGAAGATCGACGCGACCACGTGCCTGAGCAGGTCCTCGTGGCTGCTGTAGTAGCGGTAAAGGCCGGGCGCGGTCATCCCCATCTCGCGGGCGATGGCGCGCAGCGACATCGCCTCGGGTCCCTGCTCGACGAGCAGCCTGCGGGCCGTCGCGGTGATCTCCTCCGTCGTCGCCGCGCGCAGCCGGTCTCGCCTGGTCGGTGCCGTCGCCGGGACCGGCTTCGCCGGCGTGGCCGGCGATGGGGATGGTGCCTGCGTCACGCGTACCTCCTGACTCCGTTTTACAGTGCGCGGCGACGGGTCCGGAAGAACAAATGGCAAACACTCTTGACGTCGAGTAAACACCGTATGCAAAGTTAATCATGTAATCAGTTTACGGTGTTCACTCAGGATCCGCGCGAGGCGGAAACCCATCATGGCCGGGAGGCGTGATGTTTGAGGCATGGGGACGCGGGCTCTACCGGGCGCGGCGGCTCACGCTGGTGATCGCCCTGCTGTTCGCGGTGGGCGCCGGGGTGTGGGGAACCGGCGTCTTCGGCAAGCTCAACTCCGGTAACACGTTCACCCCGCCGAACAGCCAGAGCAACGTCGAGTCCAACCTCGCGGGCAGCCTGTTCGGCCGCAACGGCGCCGACGTGGTCGTGCTCTTCCACAGCGCGGCGCACACGGTCGCCGACCCGGTCTACCGGCAGGCGGTGGCGGGGTACCTGGCCGGCACTGCCGGCGAAGGACGTGACCAAGGCCGCCACCTACTGGACGAGCGGGCAGCCGGACCTGGTCTCCGCCGACCAGCACTCCACCTACGCGGTACTCCAACTCGCCGGCGAGCACCGACCAGGCACGGGAAAACACCTACAAGGCGATAAAGGCGGACTTCCCGGCCGCCGCCGGGCCGCCGGCCGACGGCATCACCGCCCAGGTCGGCGGCACCACGGCCACCGAAGTCGCCATCAACAGCGCGGTCAGCGCCAACATCGCGCGGGCCGAGTCGATCTCGTTCCCCGTGCTGCTCATCCTCCTGGTGATCATCTTCGGCAGCGTGGTCGCCGCCTTCGTGCCGCTCGCGATCGGCGGCCTGGCCATCCTCGGCTCGTTCACCGTGCTCCGCCTGATCACGCTGGCCACCACGGTCTCCGAGTACTCGCTGAACATCACCACGATCCTGGGCCTCGGCCTCGGCATCGACTACGGCCTGTTCATGGTCACCAGGTTCCGCGAGGAACTCCGCCGCCAGCAAAGCGTGGAGCGCGCCGTCGCGCGGACCGTGGCCACCGCGGGCAGGACGGTCCTCGTCTCCGGCGTCACGGTCGCGGTCGCGCTGTGCAGCCTGATGCTGTTCCAGCCGGTCTTCCTCCGGTCGATGGGCTACGGCGGCGTCGCCACGGTCGCGATCGACGTGATCGCGGCGCTCACCGTCCTGCCCGCGCTGCTCGCCGTGCTCGGCCACCGCGTGAACGCCCTCGCCGTCAGGAAGAGCGTCCGCGCCGGGCGCCGTCGCCAAGCCCGAGACGGAGGGCGGCTGGTACCGCCTCGCGCAGGCCGTCATGCGCCGCCCGGTCGCCTTCGTCAGCGTGATCGTGATCGTGCTGCTCGCGCTCGGCACCCCGTTCCTGCGCATCGCCTGGGGCGGCACGGACGCCCGCGTGCTGCCGACGAGCTTCCACCGTCCGGCAGGTACAGGACGCGCTGACCAGCGAGTTCCCCGCCAACTCGACTAACCCGATCGAGGCGGTCGTCACCGGCGTCACGAACCAGGCGCAGCTGACCGGCTACACGGACAAGATCGCCGCGATCCCGGGCGTGACCGGCGTCCAGGCGACCGCGCGGCACGGTACGAGCGTCCGCCTCGACGTCGGTTACACCCCGCAGCCCGATTCGCCGCAGGCCAGGCAGATCGTCACCAGCATCAGGGCGCTCGCGCCACCGCCGCACGCCGGCGTCCTCGTCGGCGGCACGACCGCGCAGGACGTCGACGAGCTGTCCAGCATCGGCGGAACACTGCCCTGGATGGCGCTGCTCACCGCGGTGGCGACGTTCGTGCTGCTCTTCCTGGCCTTCGGCTCGGTGGTGCTGCCGATCAAGGCGATCGTGATGAACATCCTGTCGCTCGCCGCCACGTTCGGCGTGATCGTCTGGGTGTTCCAGTGGGGTCACCTGTCCGGCCTGCTCGGCTTCACGGCGATCGGCACGATCGAGCCGTCGATGCCGGTCTTGCTGCTCGCCATCGTCTTCGGCCTGTCCATGGACTACGAGGTCTTCCTGCTGTCCAGGATCCGCGAGCGTTACGACGAGACCGGCGACAACACCGTCGCCGTGGCCGCCGGCCTGCAGCGCACCGGCGGGGTGATCACCAGCCTGGCGCTGCTGCTCGTCGTCGTCGTCGCCTTCTTCTCCGCCTCGAGCATCACGTTCCTCAAGCTGCTCGGCGTCGGCATGATCGTCGCGCTGATCGTGGACGCGTCCGTGGTCCGCATCCTGCTCGTCCCGGCCACGATGCGGCTGCTCGGCCGCGCGAACTGGTGGGCCCCCGCCCCGCTGCGCCGCCTGTACTCCCGCTACGGCATCGGCGAGGCGGAAAAGGAGCCATCAACCCCCATTCAGGTCTGAGCGGCCGCCGCGGCACCATCGCCGTTTGCATGACGCTGCTGCTTGACGACAATTTCTTGCAAGAACTTGCGCAAATTATTAAATCAATGGATCTTTTATTGTAAGAACAGGTTCATCTGTGTTACATGAACGGATGAACGCGGGAAAAGTCATGACATCGAGGTCCCCGCGGTTCATCGAGTCCATGGAAGGCGGTGGGCCGTGTTCACACGAAGCCTCACCACGGGCGTGGTGCTTGCCACGTTCGTAGCATTGGCGAGTTCCGCTGGCGCAGCGGTCGCCAAGGCCGCGCCGGAACCGGCGACGGCCGGAAATCCCGGCGCCAGCCAGGTGATCCCGACCTCCGACGGCAACCGCGGCGCCAACGTCCCGTTCACCGAATACGCGGCCGTCAAAGCCCAGAGCAACGGCACCGCGATCGGCCCCAGTTACAACCTCTACACGCTGCCCGCGGAAGCGGTCGGCCGCACGGCGGTGACGCTCAACGGGGCCGGCCAGTATGTCGAGTTCACGCTGGCGAGGCGGCGAACGCGGTCGACCTGCGGTACTCGATCCCTGACTCGGCCGCCGGCACCGGGCTGACCACGCCGCTGCAGGTCCTGGTCAACGGCCGGGCCGCCCCGGAGCTGACCCTGACCTCGAAGTACACCTGGTTCTACGGCAGCTACCCGTTCACCAACAACCCGGCTGACCTGGACGGTCACCACATGTACGACGACGTGCGGACGCAGTTCGGGCGCACGCTGCCAGCGGGCACCCACGTGCGGTTCGAGATCGCCAACCCGTCAATCCCGGTCACCATCGACGTGGCGGACTTCGAGCAAGTCGCCCCGCCCGCCCCGCAGCCCCGCGGCTCGCTCTCGGTGCTGTCCTACGGGGCGGACCCGACCGGGCAGAAAGACTCGACGACCGCCATCCAGAACGCGATCAACGCCGGCAGCGCGGCAGGCAAGACGGTCTACATTCCGCCGGGCAACTTCACCGTCACCGCGCACCTGATCGTCAACAACGTCACGCTGACCGGCGCGGGCGAGTGGTACTCGGTGCTTGGCGGCAATGACGTCGGCGTCTACGGCAACCTGCCGCCCAACCCAAGCACCAACGTCCACCTGTCCAATTTCGCCATCTTCGGCCAGGTCACCGAGCGGGTCGACTCCGCTGACGTCAACGGCATCGGCGGCGGCCTGCAGGACTCCACCATCAGCGACGTGTGGATCCAGCACGTCAAGGCGGGCATCTGGATGACCGGCCCGTTCACCAACCTCAAGATCAACGACGTGCGCATCCAGGACACCACCGCCGACGGAATCAACTTCGACGGCGGCATCACCCACTCTTCCGTCACCAACACCTACGTCCGCAACACCGGCGACGACGGACTGGCACTATGGTCCTCCGGCGCCGCCGACTCCGGTGACTCCTTCTCCCGCGACACCGTCGTGCTGCCCATCCTGGCCAACAACTTCGCCATCTACGGGGGCAGCGACAACTCCATCACCAACGACTACGCCACCGACACCATCACCCAGGGCGGCGGCATCCAGGTCGGCAACCGCTTCTCGGCCGTGCCGCTGTCCGGCACGACCACCATCGACAACAACACGCTGGTCCGCACCGGCACCCTCGACCCGAACTGGAAGTTCGGCGTGGGCGCGATCTGGTTCTACGCCTCCGACGGCGAGAACATGACCGGCACGATCAACGTCGACCACAACACGGTCCTCGACAGCCCGTACGACGCGTTCGGGTTCGTCGGCGACTACATCCCCAACGCCACCCCGCCCGCCTACGCGATCACTAACGTCCACATCAACGATGCCATCGTCCGCAACGTCGGTACGTTCGTGTTCCAGCTGCAGTCCGCCGGCTCGGCCACGGTCTCCAACGTGACCGCCACCGGGGTCGGCCTGGACGGGCAAATGGCCTGCGCCTACGGCATCACCGTCACCCAGGGATCAGGCAACAGCGGGTGGAGCGGCTCGGAATGCACGTTCCCGCCGTTCAACATCCTCGCCGCGTCCACCTCGTCGCTGGACTTCGGGCTCGTCAACCTGAACACCCAGAGCCCGGCCAAGACGGTCACCATCACCAACCCGGGACCGGACCCGGCGCCCATCTCCAGCGTCTACGCGACCAACGGGTTCGATGAGACCAACAACTGCCCGGCGACGCTCGCCGTCGGGGCCAGTTGCACGGCCACGGTCACCATCACGCCCACCGCCGTGCAGCAATACCAGGGCAACCTGGTGTTCAACGCCAACCCGGCGAATAACCCGTTCGCGCCGTACGTGGTCAGCCTGAGCGCCGCCGTCTACAACCCCAACGGCAACCTCGCGCTGACGGCCACCGCCTCGGCCGACAACACCCTCGCCGGGTTCCCTGCGAGCAACGCCAACGACGGCAACCAGGCCACCTACTGGCAGGCGGCGAACGCCACCGGCGTGCTCACCCTGCAACTGGCCAAGGCCGCCCCGGTCGACCGGCTCGTCCTCGAGCTACCGCAGGGCTGGGGCGACCGCCACCAGACCATCGAGGTGGACGGCAGCACCGACGGCCAGACCTGGACCCAGCTTGTCGCCTCGACGGCGTACCTGTTCAGCGCGAGCAACGCGGCAGGCAACAACGTCGTCGACATCGCGGTTCCGTCCGCCACGGTGAACTACATCCGCCTGGACATCAGCAACAACGACGTCCAGGGCGCACCGCAGCTCGCCGAGTTCCAGGTCTACTCCAACTAGGGCGGAATTCGCCGGACCGGCGGAGCACGCACCCGTTCGGACTGATCTAAAACGGCAACGGCGGCCGACCTGTACCGGTCGGCCGCCGTTCGCCGTTCGCCGTTGACCGGCTGGGTCAGCGCGCGCCGGTACCGAGCACTCGCAACTCGCACCAGTTGGCCTTGCCGTCGCGGGCGGGAAAGACCTGCACCGCCCCGTGGACGGTACCGAGCGCTGATTCGATCGCCGGAATCCGCGCGGTCACGTCTGCGATCGTCTGCCCGTAGGCCAGCCGCAGCCACGCGCGCCAGCCCCAGATGTCCACGCTAACTGACTGGATCGCTGATCCTGGCAGGCCGATCGCCCGCGCCATATCCGGCCAGGCGTCGAGCGCCCGCAGCACCCGCGCCCGCTCTTGCCGACGGCGGTCCGCCCACCAGGGGACGGCCAGGATGAGCGCGACGGCACCGAGGACCAGCGGGAGCGGCGGTGTCAGCGGACCGAATAGGGCCGCGAACGCGACCCAGCCGCCCGCCGCGAACACGGTCACTCCCGCATACACCCGGTCAGCCAGCCACGGCAGGCCGAGCCAGGCGCCGAACGTGATAAGCAGCCACGCGGCCGCCGCGGAGCCGGCGATGAAGAAGGGGTACCAGTGCGGGGTGCTGAGATGCGCCCACCAGCCCGCCAGGAACACCGCGCCGGCCACGAGGAACGGTGCCAACTCGGAACGGTACCGCCACACGACCCGGGGGATGACCTCCGCGGCCGACGGGGGGAACCGGTTGTCGCCGTTAAGGAGTACGACCGGTTGCAGCCCGGCCCGCGGGCCCGGCGCGCCTGCCGGCGCAGCTGCGGTAGTGATCACGACCGCCTGCCATCACGCGGCGAAAGGCGGTTCCGGTGCCCTCGAGCGCGGCGGAATCATCGCGTTGGGCGGTACCGGCAGCCGACCGCGGAAGGCCGCCGGCCATGTCCGCGTACCGGGTCACCATGGCCGAGGTTGAGGGCCGTCTCCAGGTTGTCGAGCTGAAGCTGGATCCGCCGGAGCCGCGGCTCGATGTCCGCGGCGACCTCGCGCCGCAGGTACGCCAGTCGGATGAGGCGACGCTGCGATCGCGCCGACCAATGTGCCAAGCAAGAACCACATCACTGCCACCTGCCTGTCTAACCAGAGCATTGCGCCCTAGCAGCACGATATCTATGCATAAGGTATGTGTCAATCAGACATATGTCTCTTTGCAGTGTGTCATTCGCCATCTGGCGGATAGCTACGTATCGTGGACGAGACCATCGGGATAACTGGAACGTGTGATCAAAGGTCAGCGAACTGACATGAGAATGTGATCTGGGTCACACTTTTTGCGAACAGCTGCGCGCCGAGTTGCTCATGGGGCAAGTTCTTCCTCCATGGGCAGCTCCATGTCAATCTGCTACATGGTCAGTTAGGCCACCAGCAGGTCGCGCGCGAGGCGGGGGACAGCGATGGGAGAGACTGACAATCCGAGTCCGGCCGTCCAGCGAAGACGGCTCAGGACGGAGCTGCGCCGGGCGCGCTGAAAGAGCCGGGCTGACTCAGGGAGCAGGTAACCACGGCGCTGGAAATGTCGACTGTCGAAGATCGTCCGCATCGAAGCCGGAACGGTCGGCGTCTCGGCCAACGACCTCCGGGCGCTGCTCGACCTCTACCACGTGCAGACCCGGACGAGGTCGACAGCCTGCTCGCGCTGGCCCGCGCGGGGCCGCGAAAGGCCGCTACAGAGCCAGTACGGAGACGCCGCTTCCTCGCGTCTGCTGGAGTTCATCGAGCTCGAGGCCGCCGCCTCGAGTCACTAGGAACTTCCAGCCGCTCATGGTTCCCGGCTTGCTGCAGACCAGGGAATACGCCCGGGTCATCCTGGAGCAGCTCAACCGGGGCCGGCGGACTGAGCGACGAGCTCATCGAAGCCCGGGTCGAGGTCCGGATGAAGCGCCAGGAACTGCTCGAACGCGAAGATGCGCCGGAACTGTTCTTCGTCTTGGACGAAGCCGTCGACCCGCCGCCTGGTCGGAGGCCCGCAGAGTCATGCGCAGGCAGCTGGACCGGCTGATCGACCTTGCCGGCAGGGACCACGATCACCGTCGAGGTGCTGCCGTTCAGCGCGGGGCCTACCCGGCGCTGAACGGATCATTTGTCATCCACGGGTTCCCTGACGCGGCCGATGCCGACGTCCTCTACCAGGAGGGGCCGGAGGGAGAGGAGATCAGCAGCGACAACCCGGAGCTGATCTCCCGGTACCGGGAAATCTTCGAGGAACTGCGGCACCTGTCGCTCGGCCCCGACGGCTCGCTGGCCTTCCTGAACGAGCTGGCCGACAGCCTGACTTGACCAGGCTGTCAAGGTTTCCTGTTTTCATGGTAAAAACGAAAAATTATTCCACGATCCACGGTCGTGGATCGTCCCAATTTGGGGGTAAGCGTGGTCGATTCGGAGCAGGCCGGCACAGTGTGGCGGAAGAGCTCTTTCTCGGAGTCTGGTCAGTGCGTCGAAGTAGCGCTCATCGCCCAGTCGGTGGCCTTGCGGGACTCGTACGCCCCCTCCGGTCCGGTGCTTACCTTCCGGCTGGGAGAGTGGGCCGCCTTCCTGGGCGAGGTGCGCGCTCGTTCGTTAGGACTGGAAACAGTGTCTGCGGGGCATATGTCTTCGTGAATAGCTTTATGTCGATCCGCTCCCTGGCGGTTGGACCAGGGCAGGCATGCAAGCGGGGGCGCAAATGGCAGGCACGGAGCGGCCCTGGCAGAGTGCGTACGCGGACGTTGTCTCTCCCCAGCTGCTGCAGTTCATCGAGCTCGAGGCGGCCGCCTCGGTCACCAGGAACTTCCAGCCGCTCATGGTTCCGGGCCTGCTTCAGACGGAGGAATACGCCCGGCTCATGCTGGGCCGGCTCACGGCAGACCGGTCAGATCACCGGATTGAAGCGCTCGTCGAAGTCCGGAGGAGGCGGCAGGAACTACTCGACCGCGATGATGCGCCGATGCTGTTCTTCATCGTGGATGAGGCCGCGACCCGCCGCGTGGTCGGGGGCAGAGACGTCATGCGCAGGCAGCTGATCCGGCTGATCGAAGCGGCGGCCAGGCCGCACGTCACCGTTGAGGTGGTGCCGTTCAGCGCGGGCCCTCATCCCGGGCTGAACGGGCCGTTCGTGATCCACGAGTTCCCCGATGCGGCCGACGACGATGTGCTTTACCAGGAAAGGCCGCAAGCCGAGCAGATCTGGCGCGACGAGCAGGAGCTGATCACGCATTACCGTGAGACCTTCGAGGAGCTGCGCCGGCTGTCGCTCGGCCCTGAGGCATCGCTGGCCTCTCTGAACGAGTTGGCCGACGGCCTGGCTCTACCCTGTAGCGGCTTTAAGCAGGCGGTTCAGGCGGAGCACGCCCTCGTTCGGGATCACATGAAACAGCAGCGGCGGCCGACCCGTACCGGGTCGGCCGCCGTTTGCCACTGACTAGCGGACTTCTGCCTTACGCGGCGGTTGCTGCCGCGGCCACGGACGCCGGCTCGAGAGCCAGCGCCAGCACCTCGCGCACGTCGCTCACCGGGTGGACGTCGAGCTTCGCGAGCACCTCCGCGGGCACGTCGTCCAGGTCCGGCTCGTTCCGCTGCGGGATCAGCACGGTGGTGATCCCTGCGCGGTGCGCGGCGAGCAGCTTCTGCTTCACCCCGCCGATCGGGAGCACCCGGCCGGTCAGCGAGACCTCGCCGGTCATCGCCACGTCGGAGCGCACGGGGCGTCCCGAGAGCAGCGACGCGAGCGCCGTCGTCATCGTGACGCCGGCCGACGGACCGTCCTTCGGCACCGCGCCCGCGGGCACGTGCACGTGGACGCCGCGGTCCTTCATCCCGACGACCGGCAGCTCAAGCTCCGCCCCGTGCGAGCGCAGGAAGGAGAGCGCGATCTGCGCGGACTCCTTCATCACGTCGCCGAGCTGGCCGGTGAGCGTGACGCCGGACGCGCCCGTCTCCGCGTCGGCGAGCGACGCCTCGATGTAGAGCACGTCGCCGCCCGCGCCGGTGACCGCCAGGCCGGTCGCCACGCCGGGGACCGCCGTGCGGCGGTCGCTCGACGTCAGCTTGGTCTCCGGGGTGAACCGGGGCCGGCCGAGGTAGTCCTTCAGGTTCGCGGTCGACACCGTCACCGGGATGACACCCGGCTCGAGCGCCTCCTTCGCGGAGACCTTCCGCAGCACCCGGGCGATGGCCCGCTCGAGCGACCTGACGCCCGCCTCGCGGGTGTACTCGGCCGCGACGAGCCGCAGCGCGTCGTCCTCGATCGTAACCTCGTCCGCCGTTAGGCCTGACTTCTCCAGCTGCCTGGGCAGCAGGTGGTCACGGCCGATGGCGACCTTCTCGTCCTCGGTGTAGCCGTCGAGCGTGACCAGCTCCATCCGGTCGAGCAGCGGCCCGGGGATGCCGTCGAGCACGTTCGCCGTGGCGAGGAAGACCACGTCGGACAGGTCGAGGTCGACCTCGAGGTAGTGGTCGCGGAACGTGTGGTTCTGCGCCGGGTCGAGCACCTCGAGCAGGGCGGCCGCGGGGTCGCCGCGGAAGTCGCTGCCGATCTTGTCCACCTCGTCAAGCAGCACGACCGGGTTCATCGTGCCCGCCTCGCGGATGGCACGGACGATGCGGCCGGGCAGCGCGCCGACGTAGGTGCGCCGGTGACCGCGGATCTCCGCCTCGTCGCGCACGCCGCCGAGGGCGACACGGACGAACTTACGGTCCATGGCCCGCGCGACCGACTCGCCGAGCGACGTCTTGCCGACGCCGGGCGGGCCGACGAGCGCGAGCACGGCACCGGAGCGCCGGCCACCGACCACGCCGAGACCGCGGTCCTGGCGCCGCTTGCGCACCGCCAGGTACTCGATGATCCGGTCCTTCACGTCGTCGAGCCCGGTGTGGTCCTCGTCGAGGATCACACGGGCGCCCGCGATGTCGTAGGCGTCCTCGGTCCGCTCGTTCCACGGGATGTCGAGGATCGTGTCGAGCCAGGTGCGGATCCAGCCGACTTCCGGCGACTGCTCCGAGGTCCGCTCCAGCTTGTCGACCTCGCGCAGCGCGGCCTCGCGGACGTTCTCCGGCAGGTCGGCGTCCTCGACGCGCTTGCGGTAGTCGTCCTCTTCGGTTTCGCCCTTGCCGCCGCCGGTCAGCTCGTTGAGCTCCTTGCGGACCGCCGCGAGCTGCTGGCGCAGCAGGAACTCCTTCTGCTGCTTCTCCATGCCCTCGGTCACGTCCTTGCGGATGGACTCGGCGACATCGAGCTCGGCCATGTGGTCCTTGATCCAGCGGATCGCCGTCTCAAGCCGGCTTTCAACGTTCGCGGTCTCAAGCAGCTCGAGCTTCTGCTCGGCGGTCAGGTAGCTCGCGTACCCGGCACGGTCGGCGATGGCCGACGGGTCGTCGAGCTGCTGGATCATGTCCACGACCTGCCAGGCGCCGCGGCTCTGCAGCGTGGCGATGACCAGGGACTTGTACTCCTTGGCCAGTTCGGTTGCCTTGGCGCCAAGTCCGGTCTCTTCGATGACCGTGCCCTCGACCCACAGCGCCGCCCCGGTCCCTGTGGTCCCGTGACCGATCTTCACCCGGGACACACCGCGCAGCACCGCGCCTGGCTCGCCGCCAGGCAGCCGGCCGACCTGCTCGATAACGGCGAGAGCGCCAGTGCCCGCGAGTCCCTTGTCCCCGATCCTGGGGACGATGAGAACCTGGGCCTTCTCCTCGGAACGGATGCCTGGCACCCGTCCAAGTCCCTTGCTATTACGAGCGGCGTCGATCGCGCCGCGGACCTCGTTGTCTGTGAGCTCGATGGGGACAACCATGCCCGGCAGCACCACGTCATCGTCCAGTGGCAGCACCGGCAGCGTGAGCGTCTCGCTCATTAGGCCCCTCCTAAGGTTGAGTCAACTACACTCAAGAAAGAAGAGCCTGCTAGTTGTTCCCCGGCGGCTGTCCGCCCACAGCGATCAGGTTCGCGCCGGTTTGCGCTCTTTACCTCATCCCGAACGGATACGTGCTCCGCGCTGTTCCTATAGCAGTTTCGCCGGGTGGGCGCCGCGCTCGACGGTGATCGCGGCCGTGTAGCCCTCGCTGGTGATCGGCTTGACGACCTGGACCCGGACCCATTCGAGGCCGAAGTCCGCGATGAGTCGCTGGGCGACGCGCTCCGCGGCCGTCTCGATGAGCTGGAACTTCCCCTCGATGACGACGCACTTGACCGTGTGCGCGACGGCCGAGTAGTCGAGGGCGTCCCTGAGGTCATCGCGGCTCGCGGCCCGGGCGACGTCGCCCGCCATGTCCACGGAGAAGGTGAGCGCCTGCTCGATCTCGCGCTCCCAGTCGTACACCCCGATGACGGTGGAGACCTGCAGGTCCCTGATGGACACGATGTCAGTCACACCGTCGATGCTAGTCGCGGTCACGGCGGCCCCTGATGACCCCAAGACACATTTGGTGACGTAAGGTAACTAGATGTGCGAAAATCGCTACGCAGAGCATCCATTCTTGATACCACTAGAACCATGACGGACGACCAGCAGTTGTCTCCCGGGGGGACGACCCCCGGGATATCCGCTCGGCTGCCGAGGCCCACCTGCGGGCGCTCGCCGGCGAGCACGCGCGGCTGCGGGACGACCAGTGGACGGCGATCCGCGCCCTCGTCGTGGAGCGGCGCCGGGCGCTCGTGGTCCAGCGGACCGGGTGGGGCAAGTCGGCCGTGTACTTCGTCGCGACCGCGCTGCTGCGCGCTCGCGGTGCCGGGCCGACGGTCATCGTGTCGCCGCTGCTCGCGCTGATGCGGAACCAGGTCGAGGCCGCGGCGCGCGCGGGGATCCACGCGCGCACGATCAACTCGGCGAACCTCGAAGAGTGGGAGCAGATCCACGCCGAGATCCGCGACGGCGCGGTCGACGTCCTGCTCGTCAGCCCGGAGCGGCTGAACAACCCGGGGTTCCGCGACAACGTCTTGCCGCGGCTCACGCAGACGGCCGGGCTGATCGTGATCGACGAGGCGCACTGCATCTCCGACTGGGGTCACGACTTCCGGCCCGACTACCGCAGGATCCGGACGCTCCTGTCGACCCTGCCCGCGGACATCCCGGTGCTCGCCACCACCGCTACCGCCAACGCCCGGGTGACCGCTGACGTGGCGGAGCAACTCGGCGTCGGCGCGGTTTCTGACGCCGCGGGCGGGACAGGCGGAGACGGTGCCGGCGGAGACGCTTCCGGCGGAGACGGAACCGTGCTGGTGCTGCGCGGGCCGCTCGACAGGGAATCGCTGCGGCTCGCGGTCGTCAGCCTGCCGGCCGCGCCCATGCGGCTGGCCTGGCTCGCGGCCAACCTCGCGAGCGGCGCGCTGCCCGGCTCGGGGATCATCTACACGCTGACGGTCGCCGCGGCGTACGAGACCGCGGCGTTCCTGCGCGAGCAGGGCATCGCGGTGACCGCCTACAGCGGCAAGGACGACCAGGCGCAGCGGCTCGCGGCCGAGGACGACCTGCTCGCCAACCGGGTCAAGGCCCTGGTCGCGACCAGCGCGCTCGGCATGGGGTTCGACAAGCCCGACCTGGGCTTCGTCGTCCACCTCGGCGCCCCGCAGTCGCCCGTCGCCTACTACCAGCAGATCGGCCGCGCCGGGCGCGGCGTCGAGCGGGCCGACGTGGTACTGCTGCCCGGCCGGGAAGACCGTGACATCTGGGCGTACTTCGCCTCGCTCGCCTTCCCGCCGGAGGGGCAGGTCCGCGCGACGCTCGAGACGCTGTCCGAGGCGGGCCGAGCGCTGTCCACCGCCGCGATCGAGACCCACGTCGACCTGTCCCGCGGACGGCTTGAGTCGATGCTGAAGGTGCTCGACGTGGACGGCGCGGTGACCAGGACCGTCGGCGGCTGGGCCGCCACCGGCCGGCCGTGGGCCTACGACAGGGACCGCTACGAGCGGGTGGCCAGGGAGCGGAAGCGCGAGCAGCAGGCGATGCTCGACTACCTGGCGACCGGCGGGTGCCGGATGGAGTTCCTGCGGAGCGAGCTCGACGACCCCGCGGCGACCGCGTGCGGGCGGTGCGACAACTGCACCGGCAGTCCCTGGCCCGCCGACGTGCCGGAGGCCGGCGCGCAGGCCGCGCGGGACCGGCTCGCCCGGCCGGGCGTGTCGGTTGACCCTCGGAAGATGTGGCCGACCGGCATGAAGGAGCTCGGTATCGACGCGTCAGGCAAGATCCCGGCCACCCGCACCGCCGAGCCCGGCCGGGCACTCGGCCGCCTCACCGACGTCGGCTGGGGTGCCACGCTGCGTTCCCTGCTCGCGGAGGGCGCCAAGGACGAGCCGGTCACCGGCCAGCTCACCGACGCGGTCGTCAAGGTACTCGCCGCGTGGGACTGGGCGCGGCGCCCGGTGTCCGTCGTGACGATGCCGTCGCGCAGCCGGCCACGGCTGATTGGCAGCCTCGGCCAGCGGATCGCCGAGATCGGCAGGCTGACCTACCTGGGCGCGCTCGGCTACGCGACGCCCGACGGCCCAGGTCCGCGCAGGCACAACAGCGCGCAGCGACTGGCCTCGCTCTGGCGACGCCATCGTCGTTCCCGAGGAGCTTCGCGACGCGCTCAAGGCGTCGGACGGCCCGGTCCTGCTTATCGACGACCAGATCGACACTGGCTGGACGATGACGGTCGCGTCGGCGCTGCTCCGCGACGCCAACGCTCCCGCCGTCCTACCGCTAGCCCTGGCGACGACCACCGGCTAAGCGCGCCGTAACCAAGATGCGGGATACAAAGAGCCCTCAGGGGGCCTTATGTATCCCCCATCACCGCCTGAGGGCTACGCGGCTAGGCGACGTACGGCTCCGCGCCGGTTTCGCTCACCATGGGGCGGCCCGCGACGGCCCAGCCGGTCATGCCGTCGGCGACGTTGACCGTCTTCCAGCCCGCGCCCGCGAGGGCCTGGGCGGCGTAGGCGGAGCGCGCGCCCGACCGGCAGATCACGTACACCTCGCGGTCCTGCGGGATCTCATCGGCGTGCTCGGACAGCGTTCCGACGGGGATGTGCACGGCGTCCGGTGCGTGCCCGGCGGCCCACTCGTCATCCTCGCGCACGTCGAGCAGGTAAACCCCGGTCGGCAGGTCCGTCGACATGACCGAGGGATTGGCATCGTCGGAATGGAGCATGGTAGTTCTCCTTGCGGCACGCCGGAGCGGAGGTCTTGGGGATATCAGGTAACCACCAGCGGTAACGCACGCTGTGCGCGATACTGTACCGCCCCGCGACCGCCAGTCCAGAGGTAGGACTGAGGTAGGGCTACTGCCCCGAGTGGTCCGGGCAGAGGCCGAACAGCTCGACCGTGTGGTCGACGGAGGTGAAGCCGGCCTCGGCGGCGACCTTCTCCGCCCACTGCTCGACGACCCGCCCCTCAACTTCGACGCTGCGGCCGCACTCGCGGCAGGTTAGGTGGTGGTGGTGCGCGGTGGATCCGCACTGCCGGTAGAGGGACTCGCCCGACGGGTCGCGGATCGTGTCGATGACGCCCTGCTCGCTGAGTACCTGCAGGTGGCGGTACACGGTGGTGAGTCCGACGGTCTCGCCCTGGCGGCGCAGCTCGGCGTGGATCTCCTGCGCGCTGCGGAAGCCGGGCAGGCTGACGAGCGCGGCGGCCACGGCGGACGCCTGCTTCGTGCCCCGCACCCGGGTGCCGCGCGGATGATCCAGTGTCACATCTTGCAAGTTCAGCCGGCCTTCCTTCCCGTGGCCATGTACGGCGCCTGGACTAATCGGACCAGGATCCGCGTTCCTGTTGCTTACTGATAATAGAAACGGTTATCATTAAACGCCGGATCGGGCCGAGATGTGCCCGCGGGGCGGATCGGCAAGGAGCGTGGGGATGCGCGGCAGCGCGGGCAGGACTGATGCGGGCAGGGCGGCGGCACGGCGCGGTGCCGGAAGGCGGCCCTTGGGCATCCTGCTGCTCGCCGTGATCGCGGCGGTCACGGCCACGGTCGCCGCGGCGTGCTCGGTCACCGCCACCGCCGCCTCGAACGACGGCAAGATCGTCGCGGTCGGGGCGGAGAGCGAGTACGCCGACGTGATCAGCCAGGTGGGCGGCGAGTACGTCCAGGCCAGTGCCATCATGTCCAACCCGAACACCGACCCGCACAGCTTCGAGGCGTCCATCGCCGTGGCCAGGGAGGTGGGCAACGCCCAGCTCATCGTGCAGAACGGGATCGGCTACGACGACTTCATGAACTCGATCGAGTCCGCCTCGCCCAACAGCGGCCGCACGGTCGTCAACGTGCAGCAGCTACTGAAGCTCCCCGATTCCACGCCCAACCCCCACCTCTGGTACGACACCGCCACCATGCCGAAGGTGGCCGACGCGATCGCCGCCGACCTGTCGGCGATCCAGCCGTCGCACGCGGCGTACTTCAGGGCCAACGCCGCGGCGTTCACGGCGAGCCTCAAGCCGCTGACCGCCGCGATCGCGAGCTTCAAGTCGGCTTATCCGGGCACCACGGTCGCCACCACGGAGCCGGTCGCCGACTACCTGCTGACCGCGCTCGGCGCGGACAACCTGACGCCGTGGACGTTCCAGGCCGACGTCATGAACGGCGTCGACCCGTCGCCGCAGAACGTGGCCGTGCAGCGTGCCCTGTTCACCGGTCACAAGGTGCGCGTATTCCTCTACAACCAGCAGGTGACCGACGCGCTGACCCAGTCGTTCATTACGCTTGCTGAGCAGAACCACATCCCGGTCGTCGGCGTGTACGAGACCATGCCTGTGCCGGGGTACGACTACCAGACCTGGATGCGGACCGAGGTGCAGGACCTGCGCAAAGCGGTTGCCGACAAGGTCTCGACCGAGCACCTGTGAGGACCGCCATGCCATTGCTGACGCTTGACGGCATCGGCGTGCGCCTCGGCGGCCGCCAGGTGCTCAGCGACGTCACGTTCTCGCTCGAGAAGGGCGACTTCACCGGGATCATCGGCCCGAACGGCGCGGGCAAGACCACGCTGCTCCGGGTCATCCTTGGCCTGATCGAGCCGTCGGGCGGGCGGGTGCTCGTCGACGGTGAGCCCCTGCACCGTAAGACACTGCACAACAAGAACAGGGCCGCCATCGGCTATGTGCCGCAGAAGCTCGTCATCGACCAGGACATGCCGCTGCGCGCCCGCGACGTGGTGTCGCTTGGCCTTGACGGGCACCGGCTCGGATTCGGCTTCCCGTCGCGGCAGCGCAGGGAACTGGTCGATGCGGCGCTTGCCGATGTCGGCGCCGACGGGTACGCCGACGCCAGGGTCGGCGAGCTGTCCGGCGGTGAGCAGCAGCGCGTGCTGGTCGCGCACGCGCTGATCTCCCGTCCGAAGCTGCTCCTGCTCGACGAGCCGCTTGCCAACCTCGACCTGCGCAGCGAGCAGGAGATCGTCACCGTGCTCGGCAAGCTGGCCCGTGAGCACGAGATCTCGGTGCTCCTGTCGGCGCACGACATGAACCCGCTGCTCGCCGTGATGGACCGGATCGTGTACGTCGCGAACGGCCGCGCCGCCTCCGGCCCGACCGACGAGGTGGTCACCTCCGACGGCCTCAGCAAGCTGTACGGCCATCACGTGGACGTGGTCCGCGTGCACGGGCGGGTACTGGTGGTTGCGGCGGAGGACTGATGCACTACCTCTTCGAGCCGGGGCTGTTCAGCAGCGGACCGGTCAGGACGGCCCTGCTTGTCGGTGCCGTCGTCGCCATCACCTCGGGCATCATCGGCGTGTTCACGGTCCTGCGCGGCCAGTCCTTCGCCGGCCACTCGCTCGCCGACGTGGCGACCACCGGCGGGGCCGGGGCGTTCCTCGTCGGCCTCAACCAGTTCTGGGGGTTCCTCGCCGCCGGGGTGGCCGCCGCGGCCGTGATGGAGGGCATCGGCGTCCAGCGGCGCAGGGGACGTGACGTGGCGACCGGCGTGGTGCTCGGCGCGGCGCTCGGGGCGGCCGCGCTCTTCCTCTACCTGGGCACGCTGCGCACGGCGACGACTGGCGCGTCGTTCACCGTGCTGTTCGGCTCCATCTTCGTAATCAGCCCGGACACGGTGCCCGCGCTGGTCGCGTCGGGCGTCGTCGCGCTCCTCGTGGTCGCCATGCTTGCCAGGGTCCTGCTGCTCACCTCGGTCTCGCCGGACCTGGCGCGGGCGCGGGGCGTCAACGTCAGGCTCGTCGGCATCGCCTACCTGGCGGCGCTGGCCGTCTCCGTCTCGCTCGCGGCGGTCGCGATCGGCGCGGTGCTGTCCACCGCGCTGCTAATCGGCCCGTCCGCGACCGCGCTGCGGATCACCAAGACCCCGGCGCGGGCCATGGCCGTGTCCGCGCTCGGCGGCCTGCTCGCCACGTGGCTCGGCATCGTGCTCGCCTATGACTCGTACTACTGGCCGCCGCACGGCCACGGCTGGCCGGTGTCGTTCTTCGTCGTCGCCCTTGTCCTCATCGGCTACCTGCTGAGCTACGTCCGTCCCCGCGCCAAGCGAGTGCCGCGCTCGCCGCATGAGGGGGTCGAATGTTCTCCGGCCTGATGATGAATACCTGGATCACCGCGTCGATCGTCGCGGTGATCGCCGGGATGACCGGGTTCTTCGCCGTGCTCCGCGGGCAGACGTTCGCCGCGCACGCCATTCCGAACGGCGCGTTCGCCGGCGCGGCGGGAGCCAGCCTGCTCGGCATCAACGTCATCTGGGGGCTGCTCGTCTTCGCGGTGGGCGGTGCGCTCGCGATCGGTTCCCTCGGCGGTGAGGGGCGGACCGCGCTTCGCAGGTCACGCAACGACGTGGTGACCGCGCTCGCGCTCGTCCTCATGCTCGGCCTCGGCGCGCTGTTCGTCAGCATGGGCAGCCAGTACGCGGAGGAGACCTACGCCGACCTGTTCGGTGAGGTGTTCGGCATCAGCCAGGGCGAGGTGCTGCCGATCGCGGCGCTCGGCATCGTCGCGGCGGCGGCGATCGCGGTGGCGTTCCGCCCGCTCATGCTCACGAGCGCGCTGCCAGAGGTCGCCGAGGCCCGCGGCGTCTCCACCCGCAGGGCCGATCTCTACTTCCTGGTCGTGATGGCCCTGGCCACGTCCATGACCGTGCCCGTGGTCGGCGCGCTGCTCATGTTCAGCCTGATGATCGGCCCGGCCGCCGCGGCGCGCTCGGTGACCGCCCGCCCGGGCACGGCCCTGACCCTCTCGGTCGTGATCGCGCTGGCGACGGTCTGGCTGTCCATCGCGCTGTCGTACCAGACGAACTGGCCGCTTGGCTTCTTCGTCGGCACCATCGGCGCGGCCTTCTACCTGATCGGCCTGGCCGCCCGCGCGGTCGCGCCGCGCCGTGCCGTCGCCGGCTGACTTCAGCGGGAATCAAGAACTTCGCAATCACCAACAACCCCCTGTGGTAGCTTAAGACGGCGCAAACGGGGCCTGAGCATTTCTTTTTTGCTGAAAGTGATTGGATGAGCGATGACTCACGATCACAGGCCTGATCGACCTGTGCCGCCTTACGACGACCAACGGCCCGGCACCTCGACGCCCAGGCCGGGCGGTCCAAGGCCGGTGTACAACCCAGGGCCTGGCCGGGCATGGTCAGCGGACCAGAGGTCCTACCGCCCGCGGCCGAGCGATCAGGGGTCCTACAGCCCCAGGCCCTTTCGTCTTCGCCCGGACATTCCAAATACTTACGACCCACGGACCGCTCGGCCCTGGCCCTTACCCGCCGCGGCCTACCTACAGCCCCCGGCCTAACCCGCCACGGCCAGGCGACCATAAGCCGCGCAACTCCGAGCCGGACCGTCCACGGCCGGATGACCCGGCGTGGCCCGACGGCGACTTGGCGTGGCCGGGTGACGACGCAGGATCGCCTGGCGAGGACGCCGGATGGCCGGGCGACCCGGCGCTAGACAGCCCGTGGCCCGACGGTTCGGCGAAGACGCACAGCCCCGGATCCGGCGAAAAGCGGCCCAACAGCCCAAGATCGGGTACCCACAAGAGATCGGCTGCCCCCAAGCGCCGGACCAGTTCCATGCGCGGCGCCCTCATGGTGGCCGGCGTCCTCGGCGTCGTGCTCGTGCTCGGGGTTGGCCTGGTGGCGCTGACGGTGGTGCGGGGTTCTTCCAACGGGACCGCGGCCGCCAATGTGACCAATGCCACGGCCGGGGCCACGGCTTCGGCTAGGGCGTCCGCTTCGCACGGGACCACGGCCACCAAGGCCAAGGCCAAGGCCAAGTCCTCAGCCAAGAAGGCCACCGCGGCCACAGCAAGCAACCCTCGGCGTCGCTGCTCACGGTGCCCGCGGGCTGGAAGCTGACCTTCGACCCCAGCTTCTCCGGCACGCAACTGGGCGCCGGCACGTGGGCCACCTGCTACGACTGGGCGACGAATCCCAGTGTCGGCTGCACCAACAATCCCACCAAAGAAAAAGAGTGGTACATCCCCTCACAGGTCAACGTGGGTGGCGGCACCCTGAACCTGGTGGCCAAGCAGGAGTCGACCTCGGGGCTTTCCAGCAGCGGCGCACCCAAGACCTACACCTGCCGCTCGGGGATGGTTACCTCGAAGCCCGGCTTCAACTTCACGTACGGCCTCATCCAGATCAGCGCGAAGCTACCCTACGGCCCTGGCCTGTGGCCGGCCCTCTGGCTCGCGGCCACCAATGACCAGTGGCCACCTGAGCTCGACATCATGGAGCACTGGTACAGCGAGCCGCAGGCGAAGGTCTACGACCACACCGTCGGCACGAAGTACCTCGGCGGCCCGGTCCCCACCCCGGCCAACCTCTCGGCGGGCTTCCACACGTACTCCCTGCTCTGGACCAAGGACCGCGTCACCTGGTACCTCGACGGCGTGCAGGTATTCACCACGACGTCCTACGTGCCGCAGCAAGCCATGTACTTCATCGCCAACGTGGCCGACGACAGCACGGCCGCGGGCGCGTGCACGGGCACGATGCAGATCCAGTCCGTCAAGGTGTATCAGCCGTAGCTCGTTCGACCGCCAGGTGTCGACTTGCGGTGAGACTGGTGAAGAATTGGCCTTATGAACCGGCTCAACACCTCGGCTAGCCCGTACCTGCTGCAGCACGCCGACAACCCCGTGGACTGGTGGCCCTGGTCGGACGAGGCGTTCGCGGAGGCTAAACGGCGAGACGTGCCGGTCCTGCTGTCGGTCGGGTACGCGGCGTGCCACTGGTGCCACGTGATGGCGCACGAGTCGTTCGAGGACGAGGCGACCGCCGCGATCGTGAACGGCAGCGTGGTCGCGATCAAGGTGGACCGCGAGGAACGGCCAGACATCGACGCGGTCTACATGTCGGCCACGCAGGCGATGACCGGCCAGGGCGGCTGGCCGATGACCGTGTTCATGACGCCTGACGGCGACCCGTTCCTGTGCGGGACGTACTACCCGCGCGCCCGGTTCACGCAGCTCGTGACCGCGGTCGCGGACGCGTGGAAAAGGAACAAGGGCCAGATCCAGGCCGAGTCGCAGCGGATCAGGCAGTCCCTGGCCGAGAACGCCGCCGCCATGTCGGCGCTTGGCGGCCAGGCGGGCGAGCTCAACCTGGAAGACGTGACCGCCGCCGCCGTGGCCGGCCTGGAATCGAGCTTCGACCGGGCGCGCGCCGGATTCGGCGGCGCACCGAAGTTCCCGCCGTCGATGGCGCTGGAGTTCCTGCTCCGCTACGACGAGCGGACCGGGCAGTGGCCCGCCCTGTCGATGGCCGAGGCGACCTGCGAGGCGATGGCCCGCGGCGGCATGTACGACCAGCTCGGCGGCGGCTTCGCACGGTACAGCGTGGACGCGAGCTGGACCGTGCCGCACTTCGAGAAGATGCTCTACGACAACGCGCTGCTCGCCGGGGTCTACACGCACCTGTGGCGGCGGACGGGACAGCTGCGGGGTCGCGACGGTGCCGCGCTCGCCCGCCGGGTGGCGGAAGAGACCTGCGACTTCATGCTCAGGGAGCTGCGCACACCCGAGGGCGGCCTGGCCGCCTCGCTCGACGCCGACAGCGACGGCAGCGAGGGCGCGTTCTACGTCTGGACCCCGGCACAGCTCCGCGAGGTCCTCGGGGAGGAAGACGGCGAGTTCGCCGCCCGCGCGTTCCGCGTCACGGAAGCCGGCACGTTCGAGCATGGCGCGTCGGTCCTGCAGCGCCTTACCGAGCCGGACGAGCGCGAGCGGTTCGACCGGATCCGCGGCATCTTGCTGACGGCCCGCGAGGGACGCACCCGCCCGGGCCGCGACGACAAGGTGGTCGCGGCATGGAACGGCATGGCGATCGGCGCGCTGGCCGAAGCCGGGGTGCTGTTCAACCGCCCCGACCTCGTGGCGGCGGCGGCGGAAGCGGCCGAGCTCCTTGTCTCCGTCCACTACGCGCCGCCCAAGGAGTCGTCACCCGTGATGGGCACGGCGCGGATCCTGCGCACCTCCAAGGACGGCGTGGCGGGGCCGAGCGCGGGGCTCCTCGAGGACTACGCCTGCGTGGCGGCCGGCCTGCTGAAGCTGTCCGGGGTGACCGGCGAGGCCCGCTTGGCGACCGTGGCGGGCGCGCTGCTCGAGACGGTCATCACCGCGTTCGCCGACGGTAACGGCGGGTTCTACGACACCGCCGACCACGGCGAGCGGCTGATCTTCCGGCCCGCCGACCCGACGGACAACGCGACACCTTCCGGCGCCTTCGCCGCGGCGGACGCGCTGCTCAGCTACAGCGCGCTGACCGGCGAGGAACGGTTCAGGGACGCGGCGGTCGCCGCGCTCAAGGTGCTGCCGCCGATCGCCGCCAAGTACCCGAGGGCCGGCGGGATGGGCCTGGCGGTGGCGGAGGCGGTGCTGTCCGGGCCCGCCGAGATCGCGATCGTCGGCCCGGACGACGACCCGCGCACCGCCGACCTGCTGCGCGCGGCCCTGCACGTGGCACCGCCTGGCGCGGTCTTCGCGCTCGGGTCAGGCTCGGAGTCCAGTGCGGACGCGGTCCCGTTGCTCAACGCCCGTCCCCTGGTCTCCGGCGGGCCTGCCGCCTACGTGTGCCGCGGCTTCACCTGCCGGGCGCCGGTCACGACCCCCGCCGCGCTTCGCGAGTCTCTCCGCCTGGCCTAACCTCGATGATGGCGGAGGGCCGAGAGTGGGTACCACTGGTCACGTGAACGCGCAGGACTTGGGAAGTGAACGGGGCGTTGCGTGACTGGACTTGCGACCGTTTTTTGTGATCTTGTTGCCATGTGCGCCTGACCGGAATCGTGCGGCGGATAGCGCTGGAGACTGGGACCGGCCGACGGCGGGTGCTGTCGGTCGGCGTCGTCGTACTCGCGGCGCTCGGCACGCTGGCGGGGGTGGTTGCCGCCGTGCTGAGCGGCCCGCCCAGTAGCGACCTTGCCGCCCAGCTGTCGTTCGGGCTGCCCGCCGTCCAGCCGTCCACCGGAGACGCGCCCGTCATCACCGGGGGGCCGCTGACGCTCGGGGCCGACGCCAGGCCGCTGCCCGACTCGTCGGTGCCCGCTGTCAGCGCGGCGGTTGCCAGCCGGCCCACGGTCGCGCCGCTGCGCCGCACGGTGCAGGCGGACCTGCTCATCGTCGCGCCGTCCGCGCTGCCCGCGGGGCTGCTTACCGCCGTGTCGCGGCTGCCTGGCATGGTCGCCGCCGAGCGGATAGAAGCGGTCAGGATGCAGGTCAACGGCGCGGAGACCGCCGTCGTGGGCGTTGACCCGTCGCAGTTCCGCTCGTTCGCCGCACGGCCCACCGGCGCCGCCAACGCCCTGTGGCAGGGCGTCGCGGACGGGGGCATCGCCGTCTCCTACACGATGGGCAAGCTGGACAAGGTACCGCTGGGCGGCACGGTGCTCGCGCGCGGCCGGACGACGAAGCGACTGCCGGTCGTGGCTTTTGGCACGCTTGGCATCGGCGGGGTCAACGCGGTGATGTCCGACGCCACCGCCCGGGCGCTCGGCGCGCCGGCCGGCAACGCGATCGTCGTGAGCGTGCGGACGGAAGACTTCACCGCGGACTCCGCCGCCATCGGCCGGCTGCTGCCCAAGGGGGCCGGCCTCGACCCGCTCGTCTCGCTGGTCAACTCGGGCGCGGCGGGCGGCGGCACGGCAGGCACTGGCGCCGCCAACTCCGCCGCGGTGCCCGCCGCGGCGCTTGACACCATGCTCAAGGCCGCGATGAGTCGCCGCGGCCTGCCGTACGTGTGGGGCGCGGCGGGGCCGAGCTCCTTCGACTGCTCCGGCCTGGTGCAGTGGTCGTTCGCTCAGGCGGGGATCGTGATGCCGCGCGTCGCGGCCGACCAGGCACTGTCAGGCCCAGCCGTGCCCGTGAGCCAGCTGGAGCCGGGTGACCTGCTCTTTTACCACACCGATCCGACCGCGCCGCAGTACATCTCTCATGTCGCGATCTACCTGGGCAACGGCTGGATGATCCAGGCGCCCGAGCCAGGCCAGGACGTCGAAGTCGTGCCTGCCGCCCTCGGCAGCGAGTTCGCCGGCGCGATCCGCGTGAGCCCCGCGCAGGCCGCCTCCGTCGCCTCGGGCATCGCGTAACCGCTGTCCGCCTTCCGGCGGATGACCGCTTCCGGCCAGTGGTTGACCGGCCCCGTTTGCAATGTAATCATAATTACATGAGTACGGAGGTACGGGCATGGTTTACGGGGCGCCTCCCCGATGAATGGTTTTCCGGCCCTGCCGAGGTCACGGTGGACCGCGAAGAGATCACGATCATGGGCACGCTGCCCGAGCCAGAGGCCGACGACGCGGCCGCGGCCGCGGAGGGGCGCATCAAGCGGTTTCGCGAGGATACCCGCGCGCGGCGGATCGAGATCGCGCGAGAGGCCGAGCGCAAGTTCGGCAGGAAGGTCGCCTGGGGCGTGCGCTGCGGCAGCGTGACCGAGATGTTCACCACACTGTCGGTCCCGGTCATGACCAGGCTCAGGCAGTCGGAGCGGCGGGTACTCGACACCCTGGTCGACGCGGGCGTCGCCCGCTCCAGGTCAGACGCGCTCGCGTGGTGCGTCCGGCTGACCGGCGAGCACGCCGACGCCTGGCTGGCCGAGCTCCGCGACGCGCTGCGCCGGGTCGAGGAAGTCCGCGAACAGGGGCCGCAGGGACAAGCAGCACAATAAACGCACATCTCACCAGCCTCTCGGGTAAAGCGTCATGTCATGAGTCCCCGGTCGGATACCGTGGTTGAGACTTAAGACTCTTGTGCGCGCTCTGCGGCGAGGAAGGTCGGTTCATGCGATACCGCGACCTGGGCTACCGGCTGTACGAGCGGCGGCTGGAGACCTACCTGGCGGGGAAGACGGTACCCAGGCACGTCGGGGTGATGTGCGACGGCAACCGGCGCTGGGCCAGGTCAGCGGGGCACACCGACGTCAGCAAGGGGCACCGCAAGGGCGCGGACAAGATCTTCGAACTGCTCCAGTGGTGCAGGGAGACCGGCGTCGAGGTCGTGACCCTCTGGCTGCTGTCCACGGACAACCTCACCCGCCAGGAGGAGGAACTCGGCCCGCTGCTCGCGATCATCGAGGACACCGTTAACGGCCTGGTTGACGAGGGCTGGCACGTGAACCCGGTGGGCGCGCTCGACCTGCTGCCCGAGCACACCGCCCTCGTCCTGAAGGACGCCGCGGAGTCGACCGTCAACAATCCCGGCCTGCTCGTCAACGTGGCCATCGGGTACGGCGGCAGGCGCGAGATCGCGGACGCGGTGCGCAGCCTGCTGATCGATCACGCCAGCAAGGGCACCACGATCGAGCAGCTCGCCGAGATCCTCGACGTCGAGCACATCGCCGAGCACCTGTACACGGCCGGCCAGCCCGACCCGGACCTGGTGATCAGGACCAGCGGCGAGCAGCGGCTCGGCGGGTTCCTACTGTGGCAATCAACACATTCTGAGTTCTACTTCTGCGACGCATACTGGCCAGCCTTCCGCAAAGTGGACTTCCTGCGGGCATTGCGCTCGTATTCCGAACGTAACCGTAGGTTTGGCGCATAGCCAGGGAAAATAACCGCGTCCTTGGGGCTTTAAGAGACCACCTAACGCGGGTACCTTCAGAGATGGCGGGCACCTCCCCAGGGTGCCCCCGCGGGAGGCCCCCTGAGCTCGCTACGTGCGACGAGAGGGCCGGCGCGGCCCTCTGTGAGGCGGGCAGCCCCGGTCCGTCCGACACGTTTGTCCCCGGAGGACCCGGGGCGTGGCGTGTCCTGTCCGCGGCGCCGGAACTCGCGACCGGCGCCCAGGGGAGTTTTGCGTGGCCAACTCTGTGCAGCGTCGTACCTACGTCCTCGACACCAGCGTCCTGCTTGCTGACCCGGCGGCCTTCTCCCGGTTCGACGAACACCACGTCGTCATCCCGGTCGTCGTCATCACCGAGCTCGAAGCCAAGCGTCACCACCCTGAGCTGGGCTATTTCGCCCGTCAGGCACTCCGTTACCTCGACGACCTCCGGATCTCCAACGGTCGCCTCGACGCCGAGCTCCCGGTTGGGGACCTTGGCGGCACGGCCCGGGTGGAGCTCAACCACATCGACGCGCAGGTGCTCCCGGCCGGCTTCCGGCTAGGGGACAACGACACGCGGATCCTTTCCGTGGCCCGCTCCCTCGCCAACGAAGGCCACGACGTGGTCCTCGTCAGCAAGGACCTGCCACTGCGGATCAAGGCGTCGTCGATCGGGCTCGAGGCGCAGGAATACCGTGCCGAGCTCCCCGTCGATTCTGGCTGGACCGGGATGGCCGAGCTTGACGTGACCAAGGCTGACGTAGAGGAACTGTACGAACGAGGCACGCTTGACTGCGAAGCGGCCAGAGACCTGCCCTGCCACACCGGGCTCGTGCTGCACACCGGCAGCGCGAGCGCGCTGGCCCGGGTGCTGCCCGACAAGCAGATACAGCTCGTGCGTGGCGACCGCGAGGCGTTCGGACTGCACGGCCGGTCCGCCGAGCAGCGGATCGCCCTCGACCTGCTGCTCGACCCGGAGATCGGCATCGTCAGCATGGGCGGCCGTGCGGGCACCGGCAAGTCGGCGCTTGCCCTGTGCGCCGGGCTAGAGGCGGTCATGGAGCGCCGCCAGCACCGTAAGGTCATCGTGTTCCGTCCCCTGTACCCGGTCGGCGGCCAGGATCTCGGCTACCTGCCGGGCTCCGAGTCCGAGAAGATGGGCCCGTGGGCGCAGGCGGTCTACGACACGCTCTCCTCCGTGACCACGCAGGACGTGATCGACGAGCTCGTCGCCCGTGACATGTTCGAGGTGCTTCCGCTGACGCACATCAGGGGCCGGAGCCTGCACGACGCGTTCGTGATCGTCGATGAGGCGCAGTCCCTTGAGCGCGGCGTGCTGCTCACCGTGTTGTCGCGGATCGGCACCGGCTCGCGCGTGGTGCTCACCCACGACATCGCGCAGCGCGACAACCTGCGCGTCGGCCGGCACGACGGCGTGGTCGCGGTGATCGAGAAGCTCAAGGGCCACCCGCTGTTCGCGCACGTGACCCTGACCAGGAGCGAGCGCAGTGCCATTGCCGCCCTGGTCACCGACCTTCTAGAAGACACGCAGCTTTAGCCCGGGGGGCGACCCCCGGTACCCCCCGATGTTGGCGCGGGCGGCCCTGATCGCAAAAACCGCGATCGTATCAGGGCCCCCCGCGCCAACCAAAGCTGCGCGGTGACCGCTACCCGTGTCCGCCCGCGCGGACAAGAGCTGCGTTGTCCCTGTGCGAGCCCGAGGGCAAGGACCGCCACTTTGGCCCCGCCCCGCACGGAAAGGAGCCACCGTATCGGGCGGGCGGCGGGCGTGTTGCACGTCGGAGCCCTAAACTGCATCCGTGACCGGCGTCATGCACAACGATCAAAACCAAGGCCAAGATCGTTATCCAGAACGAGTGCGGCTGACTCCCCAGGCGGACCATTACTCCCCTGGGGGGCCGGGCACGCTTCCCGCCGTCTCCGTCGTCATGCCGGTGCTCAACGAGGAGAAGCACCTGGCGGAGTCGGTCGCCGCCGTCCTCGCCCAGGATTACCCCGGTGGTTTCGAGCTTGTCCTCGCCATCGGACCCTCTAAGGACCGCACCGAAGCCATCGCCCGCGGCCTCGCCGCCGCCGACAGCCGGATCACCGTGGTGCCCAACCCGTCCGGCCAGATCGCCTCGGCGATGAACGCGGCCGTCAAGACGGCGCGGCACGAGATCCTGACCCGGATCGACGCGCACTCGATGCTGCCGGACGGCTACTTGCGGACCGCCGTGCGCACGCTCATGGACACCGGCGCCGCCGACGTCGGCGGCTGGATGGCCGCCGAGGGCGCCACCCCGTTCCAGAGCGCCGTGGCCTGGGCCATGACCTCACCCTTCGGCGTGGGCGCGGCCGCCAACCACACGGGCGGCGACGCCGGTCCCGCCGACACGGTCTACCTCGGCGTCTACCGCCGCGAGGCGATCGAGAAGGTCGGCGGCTACGACGAGACCATGCTCATCGCCGAGGACTGGGAGCTCAACTACCGGATCCGCGCGGCCGGCGGCCTGATCTGGTTCACCCCGGACCTCAAGGTCACCTACCGCCCGAGGACCACCCTGGCCGCCCTGGCGAAGCAGCAGTTCCGGTACGGCCGCTGGCGCCGGGTCGTCGCCCGTCGCTACCCAGAGACGGTCAACCCCCGCTACCTGGCCCCGCCGGTCGCGACCGCGCTGAACGCCGCGGGCCTGGTCCTCGGCGCGGCCGGGCTCATCGGGACGCTGGCCGGCGCGGCCGCACCCGTTGCTTACCTGACCCTCGGATTCGTTATTCCGGCCGTCTACCTCGTCGGCGTCACCGCGGTGGCCGCGAGGTTCGCCGCCGACCAGCCCGCCGGGGTGCGGGCGCGCGTCCCGCTGGTCCTCGCGACGATGCATTCCTCCTGGGGTGCCGGCTTCCTTACCAGCCCTCGCCGCCTGGTCAGGCGGCACTGACGCGCCTGTCGGCTTGCGGCCGAAGGAGCGGCGTACCCGCCGCTAAAATGCCCTATTAGTCTGCAGGGGACGACCCCCGCACCGTGATAAGGATCGTGATATGGGCTTCGATCTTGGCGCCGAGCTCGCGGCGGTGCGCGGGCAGGGGTACGACCTGCACAGCAAGTACCTGAACCCGCAGATGCCGCGGACCCTGCACACCATCGGGTTCGACAAGGACTACGTTCGCGGCGAGGGCGCGTACCTTTACGACGCCGAAGGCAACGCCTACGCGGACTTCCTTGCCGGGTTCGGAGTGTTCGCGGCCGGGCGCTCGCACCCGGTGATCAAGAAGGCGCTGCAGGACGCGCTCGACATGGACTTCCCGGCGTGGACGCAATTCGACTGCCAGCCGATCATGGGCCTACTCGGGCAGAAGCTGCTGGCCAAGGCGCCCGGCCTGGAGCGCGTTTTCTTCTGCAACAGCGGCACGGAGGCCGTCGAGTCCGCGCTCAAGTTCGCCAGGCACTCGACCGGCAAGGGCCGCATCGTGTACGCGCGGCACGGCTTCCACGGCCTGACCGCCGGATCGCTGTCGGTCAACGGCGCCGAGGAGTTCAAGGCCGGCTTCGGGCCGCTGCTGCCAGGAACGCAGATTCCCCTCGGTGACCTCGCCGCGCTCGAGGCGGAACTGCGCAAGGGCGACGTGGCCGCCCTGATCGTGGAGCCGGTCCAGGGGCACGGCGTCATGATGACGCCGCCCGGGTACCTGCCGGCGGCCAAGGCGCTGCTGCACAAGCACGGTGCGCTGCTGATCTGCGACGAGGTTCAGGTCGGCCTCGGCCGCACCGGCCGGTTCTTCTCCTACCAGCACGACGACGTGCAGCCCGACATCGTGACCGTGGCCAAGGCGCTGTCCGGCGGGTACGTCCCGGTCGGCGCGATGCTGACGACGGACAAGATCTTCGGCTCGGTCTACTCCTCCATGGACAAGGTCATGGTGCACTCCACGACCTTCAAGGGCGGGCCGCTCGCGATGGCCGCCGGCCTGGCCGCGCTGGCCGTCATCGACGATGAGGGCCTAGTCGAGAACGCGGACCGCCGTGGCGCAGAGCTCATGCGCGGCCTGGAGGGCCTCAAGGCCAAGTACGACCTGATCCAGGACGTCCGCGGCAAGGGACTGATCATCGGCATCGAGTTCGGCAAGCCATCGGGCCTCAAGGCCAAGGCGGGCTGGGCGATGCTGCAGAAGGCCCGCGTCGGCCTGTTCGCGCAGATGGTCGTCGTCGCCCTCTTCCAGCGGCACCGGATCCTGACCCAGGTGTCCGGCGACCACCTGGAGGTCATCAAGCTGATCCCGCCCCTGATGATCGGCGACGCCGAGGTCAAGCTCTTCCTCGACGGGCTTGGCGACGTGCTTGAGGACGCGTCGAAGGGGAGCGGTCTCATGTGGGACTTCGGCCGCACGCTGATCAAGCAAGCGGTTCGGTCGTAGGTTCTCCTAAAAGTCGTCGTCCCTCACAAGTCAGAGTCAAGAGCTCGAATCAAAGTCAAGAGCTCAAGTCAAAGTCAAAAGCTGGCGCGGGGCTTGGCACACGGGGAAGACTTTCGCCGGCGCTCCTCCGGAAGGCCGGCGAGAAGTCTCCCCGCGCGCCCAGCTACTCGCTCGGGCTTGACTCTTCCTCGGTCGCTGTCGGCTGAGGTGGTGATCAGGTGCGGGTTTGCGGCGCTGAAGAGCTCTCGGTCGCTGTCGGCTGAGGATGGTGATCAGGTGCGGGTTTGCGGTGGCTTAGGAGGGCTTCGGCTACTGCCAGGTCGCTTGGGTAGGTGATCTTGATGTTGGCTTCGCTGCCTGGGATTACGTGGACGGGGGTGTCTTCTAGGTAGCGGAGGACTACTCCGCAGTCGTCGGTTGGGGTGAAGGCGGGGTCTGCTGCCGCTAGGGCGTGGGCTTTTGCGATTGTCTCCAGGCGGAAGCACTGGGGCGTTTGGGCGCGGTACAAGGTTTCCCGCGGCGGGACGTGGGCTATTACGCCGTCCGCTACTGCCAGGATCGTGTCCGAGGTGGGGACGGCGGTGCCAATCGCGTCGTGTTCTTTGAGTGCTTGGATGCAGTCGGCGATGATCTGCTGCGTCACGAGGGGGCGGGCGGCGTCGTGGATTAGGACGCCCGTCTCTGCCTGGTCGTAACGGGCGCCGATGTGGGCCAGGGCGTTGCGTACCGAGTCTGAGCGGGTGTCGCCGCCCGTGATGATCGCGCCGACCTCGCTGCCGACCAGGCGTTTCGCCTCGTCGTGGTAGGCGAGCGGCATGACCAGGAGGATCTCGTCGATTCCAGGGGAAGCGGCGAACGCCGTGACGCAGTGCTCGACGAGCGTCTTGCTACCCAGGGTGAGCAGCTGCTTGGGCAGGTCCGCACCGAACCGGGTGCCCGTTCCGCCGCCAAGCACCACCGCCACCATGCGATTCACCGTCACATCTGCGGACTTTACCCGGTGTGTCAGACGCGACGTTAGTCGGTAGAAACAGGAGTGGCGGGCTACGCTGAAGTAACGGCTTCGCGAGGAGGCGGGCATGAGCCACCTGAGTGCGCGCCAGTCCGCGCTCTACCGGCTCCACCCGTTGATGCTGTCCGGGATCTCCGTTGCCTTCGCGGCGATCACGGCGGTGTGGCTTACCGTGGCGTCCGTGCACGGCGAGGTCATCGCGCTCGTCGCGGCTCTCGCCGTGGTCATCACCGGCCATGCCGGCCGGATGCTCGCCGGCGAGCGTACCGCGGCCGCCGTCGAGTGGGGCCTGGCCGGCTGTGGCATGCTCGCCGAGTTCATGGTTTACGCGGGGATCGCCGCGGCGGTCAGCCTCCACGTCGGCGTTCAGATCGGGGTCGCGAGTAACTCGCTGAACGGGACTTTCGTTGCCGGGTTCGGCGGAGTAGGTCCCGCGGGGGTGTGGCGGCTGGCGATCATGGCGGTCATCCTCACCGTGCTGACGGCGATGGTGGACGTCTGCGTCCACGGTCCGCAGGTGTCAGGGACCAGGCTGCGCCTGTTTGGGCCGCCGGGGGACATCCGGCTGCCCGTTGCCTGCGCCGCCGTCCTCCTGTTCGGCGCCAGGGCGGCCTTCCTCGTCGTGCTCGTCCTCGGCGTGGCCGCGCTCGTGGTGACGATCATCGACGGGACCCGCCGGGCGCCCGACCGCGGCGAACTGCGCGGTTACCGGGGCGACGGCCGGCTCGCGGTCTGGATCGGCAAGTGGGTCGAGGGCAAGGTGCCGCCACTGCCGCCCTTGCTCGTCGGGCTGCTCGTCACCGGGGTGCTGGCCGCGCTTGGCCTTGGGAACCTGTCTGGCATCCTGCTGCTTACCCCGGCCGAGGCCATGCTGCTCGCCGCGTTCGCGTCGTGGCACCCGCATGACGGGCGCCACGACTGGCTCGTGCCACCGCTGCTGCAGGCGGGCGAGTACGTGTTTCTCGCCGAGATCGGTTATGCCGGCCGGGTCTGGCCGGCGATGACGTTCGCGGTCGTCGCCGCCGTCGGGCTTCGTCACCTTGACCTGGCCTACCGGGTGCGCGGCAACCTGGCGAACGGCATCGACCGGCGCGGCCTCGGCTGGGAAGGGCGGATGATCATCGCGGGCATCGCCGCCGCCGTCGGGATCGCGCCACTCGTCTATACCGCGCTCGCGCTCTACCTGTGGTACCGGGTCGCGCGGGACTGGATGATCGGCTGGTCAGCTCGACATGCCGCCATCAACCGCTAGCGTCGCGCCCGTCATGAACGAGCTGTCGTCGCTGGCGAGGAAGAGCATGGTGCGCGCGATCTCCTCCGGGGCGGCGTGCCGGCCGAGCGGGATCATGCCGTCGAAGATCGTCGCCGCCGTGGTCCGGTCGGCACCGGTGGCGGCCTCCTCGACGATGTGCTGAAACTCGTTGTCCACCGGACCGGGGTGAATCGTGTTGACCCTGATGCCCTGCGGCGCCAGTTCCGCGGCGATTGTCCGCATCAGTCCCACCTGGGCATGCTTGGCGGTGGAATAGCCGGCGATGTGCGGGGCAGCGGTAAGGCCCACGACACTTGACGTGAAGATGATGGACGCCCCGCGCGACAGGTGCGGCACGGCGTGCTTGGCCAGTAGAAAGGCACCACGGACATGCACCGCCAGGGTCTGGTCGAAGGAGTCATCCGGGTAGCTGGCGATCGGCCCGGTCGCGCCCTTGATCCCTGCGTTGGCGATCACCACGTCAAGGCGGCCGAACCGCTCGACCGCCGCGTCGATGGCCGCTTTGACCTGTGCGGAGTCGGTGACATCGGTCACCTGCCAGGCCGCCCGCTCGCCGAGTTCGGCCGCGCCAGCCTTGAGTCCCGGCGCGGAAATGCCCGCGAGGAACACACTCGCGCCCTCGGCGATAAAGGCCCTGGCAGTCGCCATCCCGATAGACCCTTCGCCGCCGGTGATGATCGCGGCCTTGCCCATGAGTCGACCCATGTCGCGGATGTTACAGCGAGGGGCCCCCGGTGAGGAGAGACCAGCCGGTAAGATCGCGATATATGGGTGGCGTACGGCCTGGCGCCGGTTTTGAGTCACCGGCCGTCATGCGACGCCGCTGGCTGGCCGGCATCTTCGCGGTTTCCCTAATCTGGGCGGTCCTGGTCGCGATCTTCACTTCCGACCACGTGCACCAACTCTGGGGCGAAATGGCTGCGGTCGGCTACGGGTTGGCGCTCGCCGTCGTGCTCGTGCTCAGGCACAGGCGGACCGCTGACATGGCGCTCGCGCTGGCTTTCATCGGCGGATTGCTCGTGCCGCTCGGCTGGCTGGCGGCGCACAGTGACGCCGCGCTCGGCAAGGGACTCTTGCAGCCCGAAGTCTGGGTCGTCGCCGACTCGGGCATGTCGCTGATCCACCACGGCACGCCCTACACCGACGCGGCCGTGCTCGCGGGCACCCAGAACCCCAACGCCTACAACCCGTACCTGCCGGTGATGGCGCTGTTTGGGCTACCCCGCGCCTTCTTCGACCTCGGCCTGCTCACCGACCCTAGGGTCTGGTTCGGCGTCGTGTTTATCGTTGTGTTCTGGCTCGCCCTGCGCCATGCCGGCGCGCGTGATCCAGGACGCTGGACGATCCTGGTCGCCGCGACCCCGGTGATCGCCTTCGAGCTGGCCGTCGGCGGCACCGACGTGCCGATGGTCGCGTTCCTCTGCCTTGGGTTCGCCTTCCTCTGGGAGCGCAAGCCGGTGCTGGCCGGCCTGGCGCTCGGCATCGGCGCCTCGATGAAGGCGACCGCGTGGCCCGCGCTCCTGGTGGCCATCGCGCTGCTCGCGGTCCGCGACGGCAAGCGGGCGGTCGGCAACTTCACGCTGACCGCTCTCGGCGTCGTCGCCGTGTGCGTCGGCCCGTTCCTCGTCAACCACCCGAAGGCCCTCGTGGAGAACACGATCATGTTCCCGCTCGGGCTGGCCAGCGTCCAGTCGGCGGCGAGGAGCCCGCTCCCCGGGTACCTCATCTCGTCGACCTGGCACCACACCGGGCACACGATCGTTGTGGTCCTGCTCGCGCTCGCCGGCCTGGCGGTCGCGGCGTCCCTCGTCTTCAAGCCACCGCGCTCGGTGCCGCGGGCGGTCGTACTGCTCGCCGGGGCGATGACGCTCATGTTCGTGCTCGCCCCGTCGACCAGGTTCGGCTACTTCATCTACCCGGCCGGGCTGGCGGTCTGGCTGCTCGCGGTGTGGGTCGGCCGGAAGGCGGACGAGGACGAGCTAGGCGAGATCGCGGTGGATTTCCTGCCAGCTCGCGTACCAGACAGCCCACCAGCCACGTGATGCCGCGAGCGGCATGATGTAGGCGACGGTCTGCGCGTAGTACTCTCGCTGCTTCTGCGGGCGAAGGTTGCGCAGCGTCTGCACGTTGGACGCCCGGTCGGCGAGCTTGACGAGGATCGCGTCATCCGGCGCGTCCGCCAGGCTCTTCAGGTAGGCCTCCTTGACCGCCTTCTGGTCGGCGCCCTCGGCCGCCTCAGGTTTCGTTACCCAGCCGACCATGTCCGCGACCCGGTCGCCGAAGGCCGCACGGACGCCTGCGATGGTGCACGCCGTGTCCTCCACGACGTCATGGAGGACGGCCGCGCACAGTACGTCCGGGTCACTGACCCCGGCTCCGCGCACGAGGATCTCGAGTGCTTCAAGCAGGTGCTCGACGTAGGGTGCGCCGGTGGGGCGCTGCTGTTCGCCGTGGAAGCGGGTGGCGAACGTCACGGCGCCGTCCACGGCGTCGCAGGTGGCGGCGGGCAGCAGGCGACGCAACTCGGGTTCCGCCTGTTGCCAGGTATGCCAGTCGGTGAAGAGTTCCACAGGGCCAGTGAACCAGTTTCGCTCTCTGGTGCACAGTGGCGCCTCTGGGTGGTCACCACTCCGACAGATAGGGTGGATCCGTGCACCTACGACTACCCGCCGTGCTTGCGCGAGGAGGCGACCCGCGGCAGTCCTCGCGTGACACCTCGGCCGACGGGCTTGGCCAGGCGAGCGAAGAAGCTGGGGTCATCAACGAGGAGCACGCACCCGTTCGGGATGATTCCGACACCAAGTCGTGGCCGCGGGTCAGCGGCCCGCGGGCCGCGGCCGGGCGACTCCTTGCTCCTTATTCTCGGATTGCCAGGAGGGGAGCGCGGGCCGCGACGCGCGGACTGCGCCTGGCGGAGCTGCGGCCGTGGCTGCCTGGGTGGGTTTTTGCGGCGGTGACGGTGGCGCCGGCGTTGGTGGCGGTGGCGTGGCTGGTGCCGGGGATCGGGATGTTGCTGGCGGGGCGGCTGCTGCCGGTGCCGATGGTGATCATCTTCGTGCCGCTGGCGGTGGCGCTGTGTTATTTCGCGATGCGGCGGATGCCGGCCCGGTGGCCGCGGTTCGGCGCGGCGGAGCCGGACGCTGCCGCTCCGCTCCCGCTGCCGCGCCGCGCCCCGCCGCCGCTCGCGGCCGCTGCCCCCGCTCCCGCTTCCGGTCCGCGCGGCCGCTGCCGCGCCGCCGCGGCCGCTGCTGCTGGCGGGCGGAAGGCGGGGATGCCGGCGCTGGCGGTGCTGGCGATGGTGGCGGTCGCGGCGGGGTTCGGGGTGTGGCAGGCCGCCTTCCGCTCGCAGCAGGTGCTGGTGGCGGGGGACCCGGGGGTGTACCTGCAGTACGGGCACTGGATCGCGGTGCACGGGACGGTGCGGGTGCCGTCGTCGGCGGCCGGGTTCGGCGGGGCGGCGGGGCTGGACTTCGCGACGACGGGGTTCAGCGTGTCGGGGGGGTTCATCACGCCGTCGTTCGTGCCGGGGCTGCCGCTGGTGCTGGCGGGCGGCGCGTGGCTGGGCGGGCTGGGCGGGGCGCTGCTGATGCCGGCGGTGCTGGGCGGGTGCGCGGTGCTGTCGTTCGGCGGGCTGGCGGGGCGGCTGGTCGGGGCGTGGCAGGCGGTGGCCGGGGAGCTGGTGCTCGCGGTGTGCCTGCCGGAGGTGTACGTGTCGCGGGCGCCGATGGCCGAGCCGCTGGTGCAGGTGCTGCTGTTCGGCGGGCTGTGCCTGTTCACCGACTCGTTCGTGGTGCGCCGCCGTGACGCGGGCGGCCGCGGCGGGCCGGGCGGCGGGCTGGCGCTGGCCGGGCTGGGCGGGCTCGCGCTCGGGCTGACCGTGCTGGCGTCGGTCGGGTCGCTGGCCACGCTGCTGCCCGTGTTCCCGGTCCTCGCGGTGCTGTTCGTCGCCCGGCGGCCCCAGGCCGGGCCGTTCGGGGCCGGGTTCTTCCTCGGCATCGGGACCGGGCTGGCGGCGGCGCTGGTGCTCGCGCGTCCCTACCTGGCGACCGTGTCGACGCAACTGCACCTGATCGGGCTGTGCGCGGCCGGGTTCGGCGTGGCGACCGCGCTGCTCGCACCACTGGCGTTCCCCGGCGCGCGGGCCCGGGTGCGCCGAGTCTGCGCCTCCCGGCCTTCTTTCCCCTGGTTCGGGGGCGAGAAGCTCGTCCTGCCGTCGCTCGGGATCGTGCTCGCCGGGCTGGCCGTCGCGGTCCCGGTGCTCGCCCTGGTCGGGCTGGTCGTCCGGCCGTACGCCCAGATCGTTCGCGGGCAGACCGATCCGGCCATGATCCGGCAGGTCGCGGCGCTGCAGCGGCTTGAGCGGCTGCCGGTCGACGGGCTGCGCCAGTACTCCGAGTCGAGCCTGTACTGGGTCTTCTGGTACCTCGGGGTGCCCGCGGTGCTGCTCGCCTGCGCGGGCGCGGTGCTCCTCGGGCGACTGTCGGTACGCGCGGTGCTGTCGGAGCGTTCTGTTCCCTCGGCCGCGGCCCTGCAGCTGTGGGGGCTGCCGTTCCTGATCATCGGCTGGTCGGTGGCCACCGTGCTGTGGGACCCGGCCGTGGTTCCCTGGCAGCCCGTCGCGTCACACCGGCTGGTGCCCGTGGTTCTGCCGGGGCTTCTGCTGCTGGCGTTGTGGGTGTCGTCGAGACTGACTTCGCGTGCCTCGGTGGTCGGTGCCTCCCGCGCGGCGGTCGTGCTGGTCGGCGCCTGCTGTGTGCTCGCGCTGGTGATCCCGCCGCTGGTGACAACGCTGAACCCGGGGCTGGCCGCGAAAGCGTCCGTTGGCCGGGACTCATCGGGCGTGTCGAAGCTCGTGAGCCGGGTGCAACTGCGCGGCGTGGGCGCCGCCGCCACGTACGGCGGCTCGCTCTCCGCCGCGTCGGCGCTGTGCGCCGCCATCGGGCCGTCGGCGAGCGTCCTGTTCACGGACTCGTCGACCGCCACGACGTTCGCGCCGGTCGTCCGGGGACTTTGCGGCCAGCCTGCCGCGCTGCTGGTCCTCGGGGCGTCTTCCGGCGCGGCGTCGGCGTCGTCCGCGGCGGTGCTTGAGCAGGCGATGAAGGCGATCGAGCAGGTGGGGCGGCGCCCCGTACTGCTCGGCCCGACACGGTCGTCGGTATCGCTGCCCGGGGTCACGTCACGGCAGGTGGTCTCGCTCACGACATCTGCGGACGCCGAGGTCCTGACCGGGCCGCCTGGCGGCACCTGGCCGGTCACGTACTCGCTGTGGCTGGCCGCCCCGCCGGGCACCTAGTCCCGGGGGTATCGGTGTCCCTTCCGCGGTCGCTCCCGTAACCGATTTGCTTCCGTTGCCGGAAGTTCATAGAGTAAGGACATCGCCGCGGGGTGGAGCAGTTCGGTAGCTCGCTGGGCTCATAACCCAGAGGTCGCAGGTTCAAATCCTGCCCCCGCTACCAGTGGAAACGTCCTCGGGAGTCATCTCCCGGGGACGTTTTTTATCCCTTCGAGAACCCAATCGGTAACCATCGTTGGGGAGTCTGGGCCGTAGCCACGCGATATAGCAAGCTCGCGTTCCGCCGCGAGGTGAACCCGTCCTCGTCGCGGCTTCGGCCCCAGTGCCGCCCGGCAGGAGGGCCAGGAGCTGTTTGGTTGGCCGGGCAGCTCCGCTTCTGCGAGGCGGTGATGAGGTCTCTCAACGCTTAGCCAGGCAGCGACGCCTGCCGCCACATAGGCACCGATATGAACTGATATCTTCACCCCGGACTGCTATCAGCGATGGACGGGGCAAGATGCGCGGGAAGCCAGCTCTCTTCGGGTGCTTCGGACCGGCTTTTCTGATCGGTGGCTTGATTGCCGGAGTCGGCCCCGTTGCTAACGCCTCGCAGGTTTCCGCCTATCACCACGCGACGGCATGCCCGAGCGGCGCGAATTTGGACGCCGACTGCTTGCAGACGGTGGACGGTTCCGTCAGCGGTGTCACGGAGGTTGGCGGGAAGGACGCGGATTACGCGCTTTACGTGCAGGTCGGCTCACGCACGCTCGATATCACCTTCGGGTCTGACAACCAGATGCTCGGCTATGCATCCGATGGCGACTCGGCTGAGGTGAGTGTCTGGCGTGGGATACCCGTGGCGGTTCAGTCCAACGGGTACAGCGAGATACCGAATTCGGTACCCGCGTCCTCGGCACGGGACTGGGTCCTCCCCATAGGATGCCTCATCCTTGGTTTCGTCCTCTCGCTCGGTAGCTTGCTCGAGTGGCGGCGACAGCGGCGGAGGGGAACCCGGGTTCCCGCCTCGCGCAGCGCCGCTGTTCGCCGGTCGCGACCCAAGCCAGTTTCCGTGCGCCAGCAGCATCCGTTGCCACAGCAGCATCCGTTGCCACAGCAGCAGCCGGCTCCTCTCATTCGGCTGCGCGCCGCGCTCCGCCCCCCGTACCGGATCCCAAAGTTGTGGTCCTACTTGTCGGGCGCCTTGGCAGTAGCGCTCCTGATCCTTCTCGTAAGCTCCATGGTCAATGCCTTCAACATCCGCGCCTTCCGCGATGCGCCGGCCTGCCAGGGCGAGAGCAACCTGAGCGTGTGTGTCGGGGAGTTCACCGGCTACGTTAACGGAGTCCGGACCTCGCCGCAGAGCACTGGCACAGCCGAGATCTCCTACGCCACCGCCGATGGTGTGATCAACAACTGGGGCGACTTCTCCGGGAACGGGCAGGCCCTGGCCGATACAGCAAAGGCAGAGGAGACCGCCCGCGCACCTATCACGATCGAGGTCTGGAAGGACGGTATCCTCGGCGCCGAGATCGGCGCCACATGGTACTGGACCTCGGGCAATCCGCCGAGCGGCACACTCTCGGTGGTGTTCCTCGCGGCGTTTGTTGCGCTGGAGCTCCTCCTCACCCGGTGCCGAGCGCATCTGAGGGCCCGGAGTAGCCCCGGATCGGGGATCAAGGCCGAACGACGCACGCTGGCGCTAGAAGACGTGTGTCAGGTCGGAGTCTCTGCCGTGGGGATCTGGCTGCTGCTGAGCACCTACTGGTGGGGCGGTTTGTTCATTGTCGGCGTCGCCGGCTGGGCGTGCTACACCCTGTGGCAGACCAGACGGAGCAAAGCTGAGAAGTATTTCGTCGACCTGAGCGACTCACGTTGACCGTCTGATCATGGCCCGCAGCGATCCGGGCACGGCACCGCTGACCCGGGCGTTACTTGGACACATCGAGCCGGTCGCAGGTTCAAATCCTGCCCCCGCTACCAAGGTCAAGAGGCCGGATCCGGTTAAGGATCCGGCCTCTTGACTTGTGACCGTGCTTCCGCCGGGCGGCGGCGATCAGGCTGCGGTGGCTTGAAGGCGTGACCGCAGGGTCGGCACGCCGGGGCCGTCAAGCTCGGCCAGGTACGGTACGCGACCAGCCATGCTCATCACGAGCGCAAGGGTCGGTCCGGTGACCAATGGGCCGGTGCCCGCGGCAAACGGCCCGTCGTCTGCCCGCAGCTGCAGATCGGCTGCATGGGTACGGCTGGCAACGGTGAAGTTGCGTTGGGCGAAGAAGTCGGCCACGGGCGTCAGCGCCTCGATGCTCGGTGTCCGCGCAAGCCCCAGCGGCTGGCGGATGTCTTGAGCATGGACAACGACCTCGCCGAGGTACGCCGGCGTGTGCTGTGAGGGCGCGGTGGTGCTGGTGATGACGTCGCGAAACCGGTCAAGCGTCTCGGCCGGGGTGCTGCCGCAGTGTTCGGCCAGCCGCCGCTGGTTGTGCACGTCGGGGCGGAAACGCGCGCCGAGCATACTGCGCAGCCACTGCCACTGGTTGAGGCTCGCCGCAGCGGTGAGGTGAGCGACGACCTGCTCGACGTCCCATTCCCCGCACAGGGTGTCATGCCGCCACTGCTCGTCGCCGAGGCCTGCTAGCTCTTCCGCCAGCGCGGCGCGCTCGGAGTGCGCCAGCGTCCACAACTCGTCGTCTTGCGGCCGTGCCATAGGCTCGATCCCTTCCCGCAGGCAACGTCATTGCCAGGTAGACCGGCCTCGACCTCTGGAATCATCGCGGCGCTGGCCACCCCTGGATTGCTAACCGTCCGGGGCTGGTCAGGTGAAGTAGTGACCCTGCTCGATGTCCTCGATGAGGCCGGGATGGGTGGGCTTCCAGCCCAGGAGGTCCTGGGTGATGGCACTGGAGGCCGGCTGGTCCCTGGTGAGCAGGAAAACGAAGATGCCTTCGTACTCCTCGACGGGCAGGGACCTGGCGGGCAGGTGCAGGTGCCGGCCGATGGTCTCGGCGATATCGCGGACGGGAACGCCCTCATCGCCGACGGCGTTGAGCACCGAGCCCGCGGGGGCTTGCTCGACGGCCAGCCGGTAGAGGGCCGCGGCGTCCTTGACGTGGACGGCGGGCCAGCGGCTGGCCCCGTCGCCAATGTAGCCGGAGACGCCCTTGGCCCGGGCCCTGGCGATGAGCTGGGGGACAAAGCCGTGACGTTCTCCCTGGCCGTGCACCGAGCGGGGCAGCATGACCACGGACGACCGGATGTCCCGCGCCGAGGCCGCGAGGGCGGCCTGCATGTTGCGGATGCGGGCGGCGATCGGTCCCTGGGCGATGAGTTCGTCGTGTTCGGTCGCGATACGGCCGGGCACCGCGATCGTTGCGCCGGAGATCACCAGGGGCTTGCCGGAGCCGGCGAGGCTGCCGATGAACGTCTCGATGGCCTTGGCGTCGGCCTGCGCCCCGTCCACCTGGCCAACGGAGTGCTCGAAGGCCAGGTGGATGACGCCGTCGCTGTCGAGGGCCCCGGCGCGCAGGACGGCGGGGTCGTTCATGTCGCCGCGCAGCACCTCGGCGCCAAGGTCGGCGACCGCCTTGGCGGAGGCGTCCGAGCGGGCCAGCCCGAAGACCTGGTGCCCGGCACCGATGAGTTCGGGGACAAGGGCTGAGCCGATCCAGCCAGAAGCGCCGGTGACGAAGATGCGCATGGAAGTACTCCTTGGTTGTGCCGCTTGGTTGTGCCGCCGGAACGCCGATGCGATCCAGTCGCATCGACCATAACATACTGATGCGACGAAGTCGCATCGCTTTCTCGAATGATGCGACCTGGTCGCGTCGCTTAGGATGTGACCGTGTTGCGTCCTGAAAGCTGGTCCAGGCTTACAGGTGTGAGTCCTGTCCGGGTAGGCACCGGAGCGCCCGGTAGCAGGCCCCGGTTCGTCGTGGAGACGCGGCGGGCTGAGCGGGGTGTCAAGAGCCTCTTTGGAGGGAGCAAGCGCGCGGGCCGTAGCATCAAGCGAACCTTGCAGCCTCGTCACATTCACAACGGGGGAGCCGAGCCGCTCATGTCACGGCGAAGGCCATGTCCGGGAGGCCCTGTTCCGGGGTCAGCCTTCCGGGTCCCTTCGGGGTATGGAGGGCGGCACGCGCGCACAGTCTGGGCCGGAACAGGAGAGGCCCGTCTGCCCGGCCTGCGTCGGGCGAAGACCAGGTGTATAAGCCGATGGTGAAGTCACCTGGAGGGCAGCGGGAGTCCGAGGGGGCCGTAGTACCGCTGATCGGCGTGCAACAGAACGCGCCGGGAGGGAAGGGCCCTCACTTTGATCATGCTGTCCGCGAGGGTAAGCATCAGGGCATGGCCGGGGTTTCCCGGTCCAATTCCCCCGGCAGGTCACGGCCTGCCGTAGCGGGTCTCGTGCCGCCGCCGGCTCCCGGTTTGGTGCGGGCGGATCCCGTGAACGTGCGAGAACTGCAGCGGAAGCTATGGGCTGCGGCCAAGCAGTCTCCGGAGCGCCGGTTCCACGCCCTTTATGACCGTGTTCACAGGGGTGACGTCCTGTGGGAGGCGTGGCACCGCGTGCGGAAGAACAAGGGAGCGGCCGGGGTGGATCGCGTCACCCTGGCATACGTGCAGGACGTTTACGGGGTTCAGCGGCTTCTTGCTGAGCTTCAGCGCGATCTGCGCGAGGGCACGTACCGTCCCGCGCCCGCCAGGCGCGTGGACATCCCGAAGTCGGACGGCGGCAAGCGGCCGCTGGGCATTCCGACGGTCCGCGACAGGGTGGCGCAGCAGGCGGCCAAGCTGGTGCTGGAGCCGGTGTTCGAGGCGGATTTCCTGCCGTCCTCGTTCGGGTTCCGTCCCCGGCGGTCGGCGACGATGGCGATGGAGCGGCTGAGAACCGGGTTCATCGCCGGGTGCCAGTTTGTCGCGGAGTCCGGCATCCGGAACTTCTTCGGCGAGATCAGTCATGAGCGGCTGCTCGCCGAGATGGAGCGGCGGGTGTCGGACCGGCGGGTGCTGAAGCTGGTCCGCCTGTGGCTGCGGGCGGGGGTGATGGTGGACGGGAGTCTTGAGCGGACGGTCGCCGGGACTCCGCAGGGCGGGGTCATTTCCCCGCTGCTGGCCAACATCCTCCTGCACGTCCTGGACCGCGAGCTTGCCGCCCGAGGGATCGGTGAGCTGGTGCGCTACGCCGATGACGGCGTGGTGCTGTGCCGCAGTGAGGCACAGGCCCAGGCGGCCCTGGACGCCGTGGGAGAGATCCTCGGCGGGCTGGGGCTGCGGCTGCACCCGGGCAAGACGAAGGTAGTTGACCTCAGGGAAGGCCGGGAGGGCCTGGACTTCCTGGGATGCCACTTCCGCGCCCGCATGTCGGGTCGCCTGTGGGAGCAGAGGCGGGTCATCCGCTACTACCTGCACCGCTGGCCCTCGCAGCGGGCGATGAAACGGCTCCGGGACAAGGTCCGGGAACGTACCGGCAGCAACCGCACGGGGACGGACATCCGCGAGGTGATCGCGGACCTTAACCCGCTGCTGCGCGGCTGGGGAAACTACTTCCGCACCGGGAACGCCGCTGGCAAATTCCGGCAGGCCGACCGCCATGTCGCATGGCGGCTGAAACGGCTGCTGGTCAAGAAGCACGGCAGGAACCTGCACGCCGGGCAGGCGGACCAGTGGACTGAGGAATGGATGCACGGGATGGGCCTCTGCAAGCTCTCCGGCACGATCCGCTATCCGAAGGCTGCGTAACCATGCACAGAAGATCATCGGTAAGCCGTATGCGGGAAAACCGCACGTACGGATTGAAAGGGGGATGGGGAAACGGGCCTGCTCAGGCACCGCGCCCCTGACTACCAATGAGTAGATGGGCGCCGAACGCGCGTGAGCGCCTGGAGACCGCCGCGCTGGACCTGTTCGTGGAGAACGGGTACGAGGAGACGACCGTCGCGCAGATCGCGGATCGCGCGGGGCTGAACCGCGCCACGTTCTTCCGGCACTTCGCCGACAAGCGCGAGGTCCTCTTCGGCGGTGAAGACGTGCTGTCCGGGCTGTTCGCCGACGCCATCCGTGCCGCCTCCCCGGATGCGACCCTCATCGAGTACCTGCAGGCGGCGTTGGCGGCCACCGAGGTCGTCATGACCCCGCACCGGCGGGCTACGGCCGCTCGGCGCGTGCTGGTGGTCGCGGGGAACAGCGAGTTGCAGGAGCGGGGACTGCTCAAGCACGCTCGGATAGCCAACTCGATCACCGCTGCCCTGCGCGAGCGAGGCGCAGACGAGTTGACCGCGCGACTGGGGTCGGAGGTGGGCATGCTCGCTTTCAGCGTCGCCCTCGGGCAGTGGATGGAGGCGAACGATGACGAACCGTTCCCGCCCTTTGCCGCTGCGGCCTTGAGTGACCTGCAAGCGCGCGCGGCCGAGCTTGACTCCCAGCCCAGCCTTTCAGCCTGACGTGAGTTCGCGGGAACGTTCAGTCGCTCGGCGAGCCGGTCACGCGCCGCAGGACGAACTGTTCCTCGCCGAAGTCGGCGACGATGAAGATACTCGCGCCGAGGGCCTCGACATACGCTGCCAGCGTGGACAGAACTGTGTCGTCCGTGCCTTGCCGTTCGATCTGCGAGACACGTGACTGGCTCACACCCAGCGTTTCGGCGAGGCCCCGGGGCGGGCGACGGCCTAGGCATTGCCGCCTTCGGCCCGCTCTCGCAGGTACTGGACGTACCGCGCGTGGGCGAGCGGGACATTATCGGTATACCACTTGGTCCAGCCGCTCTCCTCGGTGCCCGCGATACTGAGGGATCGGAGGCCGTCGATAACGGTGCATGCCAGCATGGGCCGCATGCCTAACGACGACAACCCCACCGGAGGGATCTCCGCCAGGCTCGTCTCGCTGTCCGCTGACGCCGCAGATCCGCCAGGGCTCAACGACTATGACAGCTTCGCGGAGGGGTACACGGCGTCCAACGAGATCAGCTTCGTTAATGCCTACTACGAGCGCCCCGCGATGCTGGCGCTGGCGGGGGACGTGGCCGGCCGGTGGATTCTCGACGCTGGCTGCGGCTCTGGCCCTCTGTTCGCGGCGCTGCGCGACCGGGGCGCTGTCGTGACTGGCATCGACAAAAGCGCCGGGATGCTGGAGCTGGCCCGGCGGCGGCTCGGTGACGACGCGGACCTGCAGGTGGCCGAGCTGGGCAGTCCGCTTCCCTTCCCCGACGACACGTTCGACGATGTCACCGCTTCCCTGGTACTGCACTACCTGGAGGACTGGGGGCCGGCACTGGCCGAGCTGCGGCGCGTGCTCAAGCCCGGCGGGCGGCTCATCGTCTCCGTTAACCATCCGTTTAGAGAGAACCTGTGGCACCGCGAGGCCGGCCTCGCGCCCGATTATTTCGCGACCTACAGCTACACCGTTGAGTGGACCGCGGGCGGCCAGAGCACGGTGCTGCGTTTCTGGACCCGGCCGCTGCATGCGATGACCGACGCCTTCACCGCGGCCGGCTTCCGGGTAACGGTCATCAGTGAGCCAGCCGTCGCGCCTGATACCCCTCGCGAGCTGCTCCCCGACGACATCGCGGACAGCCGACGCTTCCTGTGCTTCCTGTTTTTCGTCCTGCAGGCCGACTAACCGAAATACCGGCCGCATCCCCAGGCGGCGTACGGCCACGGTCGCCGCCCACCCCGTTGCAGGTGCGGCAGGCTGGCCAGAATCCACGCCTCGTTTGGCAGACTCTGCTTGTGACTGCCTTGACTGACAGCAGGCGGCGTGACCTGGTTCGCCGCGGCTTTGCCCTGGAATGGGTCACGCTTGGATGGAACGTGGCCGGGATCATTGTCCTGGCCTTCGCGGCGATCACCGCCCGTTCGGTGGCGCTGGCCGGGTTCGGCCTGGACTCGCTGATCGAAATCGGGGCATCCACGGTGGTGATCTGGGAGTTGTCGGGTACCGGGACCGGCCGACAGCGGCGCGGTCTACGGCTGATCGGCTATGCCTTCGCCGCCCTGGCCGTCTACCTTCTAGTGCAGTCGACCGTGGTTTTGGCTGTCGGGTATCACCCGCGGCATTCACTGCCAGGCATCATCTGGACGGCGGTGACTGCGGCGGTGATGTTTGCGTTGGCGGCAGGGAAGGTGCACACCGGCCGGGCGCTGGACAACCCGGTGCTGATGACCGAGGGGAGGGTGACGGTAATCGACGGCATCTTGGCCGTCGCGGTGCTGCTCGGCCTGACGCTGAACTCCGTGGCGGGATGGTGGTGGGCCGACCCCGCGGCCGGGTACGTGCTGGTTTACTACGCCGTCCGCGAGGTTCGCGAGATCTTTACCGAAGACCGCTAGGGGCACCGCGCACCCGACTCGCGCGCCCGCAGCCTTTTCCTCATGGAGCCCGACATGTCCAAGTGGACGACCCAGCTCGCCTTCCGGCTGGCTGACCGGTAGCCAGCTTCCGGTGCTGCGGTAACGCGCTCACCCGCGCCTTCAGTGCCGCGCTGACATCGGGCCATTCGGTCGCGAGTATCGAGTAGTAGGCGGAATCACGAACGGAGCCATCCACCGCGCGGGCATGGGCACGCCTGATTCCTTCGAAGCGACCGCCGATGCGCTCAATCGAGCGGCGGGACCGCGTATTGCGCGAGTCGGTCTTCAACGTGACCCGCAGCACGCCCCAGGTATCGAAGGCGTGGCCGAGCATGAGCAGCTTGGCCTCTGTGTTGCAGCCGGTGCGCTGGGCCGAGGACGCGAGCCAGGTACTGCCAATCTCCGCCACGGTAGGGATCGCGTCGGGCCGCGGCGCGGAGTGCCCCGGCGGCCAGGCGGGCGGCCAGGACCAGTAGTCCAGGTCCAGGAATCGGGTCGAGCCAACTATGGCCTGACTATGTAGGTCATAGATGGCGAACGGGAGTGCCCACCCGGTGCTCTGGTCCGCTAGGGCAGCCTCGATGTACCGCGCCATGGCCGCGTCGTCAGCGGGCACTCGGGTGAAGTCATACGTATCGCGGGCCTCTGTTGCCGCCCGTACGAGGGCGCTCGCATGGCTGAGGTTTAGGGGTTCCAGCTTGACGCGGGATCCCTCCAAGGTCACGGCTGGGGGCATGCCGCAAGCTTAAGACCAGCGCGTATGTCGGGCCACTGGTTTTCGCCCACAAGTCAGATACGTACATTGAGAGAGTGAGAAGCCGCGCCGTCCATGAGCATGTTCTGGGCAATGTTGCTACGCAGAGGCGATAGGGGCAGCACGGAGCGCCGCGATGGCGCGACCGGCCCAATCGAGGCTGGCGTGGTGGACCGCCAGGCCGTGGTCTAGGGCAAGGCGCGGGTGGCGATCGCCAGCCTGGGGAACTGCCGCGTATCGCTCAAGCTCCGCGGTAAACGCCGCGAGAGCGATGCTGAGGTTGTCGAGGAAGCCGAGCACCTCATCACGCGAAAACGCGTGCTCCATCATCACAAAGCGCATGAGGTGCAGGCCGAGGTCACGGGAGACCGTGGATGGCTCAATGGGCGTGCGAAGCCAGGTCATATGGGTCGCCTGGCCAACCTCCGTCGGCTCATATACGCGACGACGCCTTGCCGACTCGCCAGCACCGTCCAGAGCCATGGCGCGGACCAGGCCCTTCGCTTCTAGGCGGCGCAAGGCGGGATACAAAGCGCCAGAACTCGGCTGGTATACGCCCATCGGTGTTGCAGCGAAGATCCGTTTCAGGTCATAGCCGGACGCCGGCGACAGGCAGACAAGGCCGAGTAGGACGTGCTCGAACGCGGTGAGCTGGTGTTCTGCCATGAGCAGCAATGTACCTTGTCCCATAGGTCGAAACGACCTATGCTGCTGACAAGGCAGCGGGCCATTACGAAGGGCGCAAGCCGTGGGCGCAAGCCGCGATGATGAGCGAACCGCCGATACCAGGCCGGGGGCCAGAGATCGGCTTAGCCTGATCGCGAAGATCGTGATCGTCGACGTTGCCGCGCCGCTCGCCACCTACAGCCTGCTCCGCTCTGCCGGCGTGACGACGGTGACGGCACTGGTGCTGAGCGGGGTGGTCCCCGCCATCGGCGTGGCTGCTGGGATCATCCGGCACCATCGTCTTGACATCGTCGGCGCCTTGGTCTTGGGCGGAATAGTCGTGGGCACGGTGCTCGGCCTAGTCACCCGCAGCCCCAGGCTGGTGCTGATGGAGGGATCCGTGCCCACCGCAGTGCTCGGCGTAGCCTGCCTCGGATCGCTGTGCACACGCCGCCCGCTGATGTTCAGCTTCGCCATGGAGTTCACCGGGCCAGACACGCCTAACGGACGTGAGATGGCCAGGCTCTGGCAATACGCGGAGTTTCGGCACATATTTCGGGTCATCACGACCGTATGGGGGGTCGGTTTCCTCCTCGAAGCCGCGCTGCGGGTCGCCATCGTCTATGGCACCTCCACCGGAACCGCCTTGGCGAGCTCCAAAGTCACGCCGTTCGTCTGGGTAGCTGGGTTGTCGGCATGGACGGTTGCATACGGCGCGCGCCAGAAGAAGAAGGGCGAGCGTCTGGCCGCCGCTGGCGAGATACCGCCGATCGGCGGCGCCGCGCAACCTCAGCCTGCGGATTACGAAGACCGCTGAGCAACCGGGCGCCGTGCGATGGCGGGTGCCTATCCAATGACATAGAAAGGCCAGTTGCCCTAACGGGTCAATTGCTGCAATTGGCACATGTATGTCCTGGTTTGCGGGGTAGGAAAGAGTATCCCGCAGGCAAGCATCGCTCGCGGTAAACGATCATTAATTGGAGTAGTATTCGACTATAAGCATTTCTAGGTGATCGTTATCGAACGGGAGGCGTGATGGGGTGGCAGCCGGGACCGGGCGACGCCGCGGGCGCGAGCCCCGATCGCGGCGCCGGGGTGCCCGGTGGCGGGGTGCCCGGCGGCGCGCCTCCCGTGCGTGACCCGCGGCTAGCGCTGTTTGGGGGGGACGGCCTGGACCAGTCGCCGGCCCCGTCTGGCGCGCTGGCGCTGCTGGCCGATGAGCTGTCCGGGCCGGGGCGGCGCTGCCCCGGCGCGACCGGCAACGAGCTGGCCGGCCTGCTGCGGGCCTGGGCTGCGATCGAGTCGTGGGCCGCGGGCTCCAAGCTGGCCGTGATCCGGGAGCTGATCCGCCGCGACGACCCCCCGCCCGGCGCCGGGCGCCACGGGGACCTGCCGGATGCGTGGTCGCCGTCGCTGCGCCACGAGCTGGCCGCCGCGCTTTCCTGCTCGGCCCAGTCGGCCGAGACCACCGTGTGGCTCGCGTGGGAGCAGCAGGCCCGGCTGCCCGGCACCGGCGCGCTGCTCAGCGACGGCACGCTGACCTACGCCAAGGCCCGGGCCGTCACCGAGACGTTCAAGTACCTGTCCGACGCGGACGCCGCGAGGGCCGAGGCACTGATCACCGGCCAACTCGCCGGGAAGACCTACCCGCAGGTGCTGCGGCTGGCCGAGCACGCCGCCCTGACCGTCGACCCCGAGCTGGCCGAGCGACGCCGCGAGCAGGCGCAGCGCAAGGACGCCCGGGTGACGCTGTTCCGCGAGCAGCAGGGCACCGCAGGCCTATCCGGCCGTGACCTGCCGCCGGATGAGGCGCTGGCCGCCATGGCGAGCGTGAACGCCCGCGCCCAGGACTACGAGGACTGCGGCGCGTTCGGCGCGACCCGGATGGACGTGCTGCGCGCCTACGCCTACCTCGACCTGCTCAACGGCGTGACCACCGACGCCAGGATCGCGTGCGCCGAGGCGCAGGACGAGGCCGCCGAGGCCGCCGAGGCACTGGCGTGGGCCGAGGCCAGGGCCGCCAGGAACGCCGCAGGGGCACAGGCCGGGACCGGGGCCGAAGGTGAGGCGGGAGCAGGAGCTACGCCCGCCACGGACGCGAACGCACCCGCAAGCGGAACCGGGGCCGGAGGCGACGCCGCGACTGGGACGCCGCCCGCCACGGGCACGGCGGCCCCGGGCAGGACGGGCGCCGGCGCGCACGAGGGCACGCGCGACTGCCCGTGCGACTGCGCGTGCGGCGACCGCGATGGCGGCTGCCCGCCGGGCGGCGGCTGCGACGATCCCGCCTGCCACGGTGGCAGCGGCCCCGCTAGCCACGGCACGCACGCCGGCGAGGGCCGCGGCGACACCCCTGGCCCCGGCAGCCGCCGGCGCGACGGTGACGACGACGAGCCGGGCGACGACGATGCCGGCCCCGACGACGGTGATGGAGGACCAGGAGGAGGAGACCCCGGCCCTGGCGGTCGCGGGCCTGGCAGTCCCGCCTCCGGGCCGGGTGTCCGCGCGGCGGGCCGGGCGCTCCAGCAGCGCCCGCCTGACCTGGTCGTCCCGCTGGCGACGCTGCTCGGCCTGGCCGGGCGGCCCGGCGAGATCCAGGGCCTCGGCCCGGTCGACCCCGCCCTGGCCCGCCGGCTGGCCGCCGCCGCGGCCGCCAGCCCCCGCACCCAGGTATGCGTCACCGTCACCAGCCCCGAGGGCTACGCCACCGGCCACGGCTGCGCCCGGCCAGAGCCGGCACGCCGACGAACCCGCCAACCCGGTGCGGCCCCGCCCGGCACCGCCCCCGCCGGGCTCCCCGCCCGCCTCAACCTCACCATCCCGGCCACCGCCCTGCCCGGCCTCGCCAGCCGCACCCGCCACAACGGCACCTGGGCGCTCACCCCGCGCGGCAGCCCGGCCCCAACAGACAAGACAAGCACGGGGCCGCCCGGAGGGGCGGGCCCGCCGGACGGCTACGGCACCTGGACGCTCACCACCCCTGGCGGCCGGCAGTTCACTGTGCGCCTCGGCCCGGTCCCCACCTACGCTTGCGACCACCGCCATGAGACCTCCGCCTACCAGCCAGGCGACAAGCTCCGCCACCTGGTCCAGGTCCGCGACGGCGCCTGCACCTTCCCGCCCTGCAACCGCCACGCAAGAGACTCCGACTTCGAGCACGCCCAGCCGTATGACAAGGGCGGCAGGACCTGCGCCTGCAACGCCGGCGCACGCTCCCGCGCCTGCCACCGCGTCAAGCAATCCAAGGGGTGGACACTCACCCAGCCCAAACCCGGCTGGCACCAATGGCAGACCCCAGCAGGCCGCGTCTACGTCCAAGAACCCTGGCGATACCCAGCCTGACCGGCTACCCGCCGCTCGCTATGTCCCGCTGAGCCCGTGGGCATCGAGCAAGCGGACGATTCCGCCTCCGGCAAACCGACCTAGCTTGGGCGGCATGGCAGACATGACCGGGGTGGAAGGCCAGGCGCGGCCCAAGGCTGCGATGTTGCTCATCGTGACTAACGATGGGTTGCTCATGCACCACCGTGATGACAAGCCAGGAATTGCCCATCCGGGTTGCTGGGCTGGGTTCGGAGGTGCCGTTGAGGCTGGGGAGACCGTCGAGGAAGCGCTCCATCGGGAAGTAGCAGAAGAGACCGGACTTGTGATTCCGGACCCGATTTTCCTTACCGACGTCGTGGATCACGAGGGAGACGGGAGACTGGTCTCGTTGTTCTACACCGTCGGCGACTACCGCCCCGATGACATTGACCTGCAGGAGGGTGCCGGCGTCGCGATCCACCGCATCGCGGACCTTCCGGCGCTGAAGATCACTCCGTTCGTCCGGCGCGCCATCGAGTCGCGCTTGCTGCCGCTCATTGCGGACGGGATGCGATGAGTGGACGGGGGTCTGAGAGGACTCTCCGGCGGGCTGGCCTCAGTCCTGACCGCTACCGGTACAGCGCAACCACCTGCTGATTACGCTGGGTGGATGGGCGGCACGGTCATCAGGGCTGCGCGCGTTGCAGACGCGTCGCAGATCGCAGTGGTGCACGTGCGGTCCTGGCAGGGTGCCTATCGTGGCCTGCTGCCGCAGGCCTACCTTGACGGGCTTGACCCGGCCGAGCGGGTCGGTCGATGGGAACGCTCGCTGGCCGAGGCCAATGACGGCCGCCAGCGGGGTGCTGGTCGCAGACGCTAGCGGGACCTTGCTTGGTTTCGTTGGGTACTCTCCGAGCCGCGATGGTGACGTGGATCCAGCTCGGGTCGGTGAGATCGACGCGATCTACCTCCTGCCAAGCGCCTGGGGACAGGGGGTGGGCAGGCGTCTCATGGGCGCTGCGCTCACGCGCCTCGCCGAGGCGCAGTTCGATCAGGTGACGCTCTGGGTGCTTGATTCCAACGTCCGGGCGCGCCGGTTCTATGAAGCGGGCGGGTGGCTTGCCGATGGGGCGCGGAAAATGGAAGAAAGCCGAGGCTTCCCCATAGCCCAGGTGCGGTACAAGAGGTCATTGATGCCATCTGGGACGGGACCCGCTCTATCCGGCTTATGCCGCGCGGCTTAGTACTTGTCTGGTAACCTTCAGTCATGTACGGTGGTGGCCGTACAGAACGCCTCGTCCTCAACTGCTGTGCATGGCTGGTCCGGGGCTTTTCTTCCCTCAGCTTGCATGGTCCAGTTCCCAGCGGGTGGAGCTGTCGATGTCGCAGCTGCTTGCGTACCGTGTCGCCGTCCGGGCGGCACAGTTCGCGATTGCGGCTGCCGGGATCTTGTTCCTGCTGCTTCTTTTCTCAAGGCAGGCCCACGCCGCGACGGGCGACGAGAAACCCGGGGCACTCCAATCGGTCACGTCTGCGGCCTCGGCGCTCACAGGTCCTGGGACGACCGGGACGGCGGGGCGACCGTGAGCTCAGCCGCCAGCACTCCGCTCGCCGGCGTGGCTAACTCTGTCACCAGCGCTGCCGGGGCCGTCATCAACTCCGCGGCCAAGCCCGTAACCGCAGCGATCGCGGCGCCCGCTCAGGCTGCTGCTTCGTCCGGCCCGCCGACTCAGTCGGCCGCCCCGGCCGCCCCGTCCGACTCAGCCGACCCCGTCCACTCAGCCAACTGAGCCGTCCGCCCCGTCCGGCCCGGCCGCCACGACCTCCTCGGCCAGCGCCAGCGGAGCTCAGCCCGCGGACGAGGCGGCGCCTGCGGCCACTTCGACCCCGGCACAGCCGTCGACGCCTCCAACTCAGCCCCCGACGCCAGCCGCGGCCGGCCCTGCGGCTCCTGCTGCGGGCGCGGTGGCGCCGGCCCAGTCAACGGCGACGAAGGCCTTGGCCCCGGTGGTTGGCTCGGCACTGGCTCCCGTCACCGGCGCTGCGTCGGCGACGCATGCGACGGGTCGTGCTTCGGCTCCGGTCACGAGTTCGGTGGCCCCGGTGGTTGGCTCGGTGGCTCAGGCTCTGGCCCCAGTCACCGGCGCGGTGGCTCCGGCCGAAGGTGCCGCCCCACAGGCCTCGGCTCCCGTGACGGGTACGGTGGGGCCGGTGGTGTCGACCGTGACTGGGGCGCTAGCTCCGGTGACTGGCGCGGTGGCGCCGGCCGTGTCGACGGCAACGCAGGCGCTGGCTCCGGTTACGGGCGCGGTGACCCCCGTGGTGGGCACGTGGCTCAGGTGCTGGCGCCGGTTACCGGCGCGGTAGCGCCGGTCGTGTCGACGGTGGCCGACGTGCTGGCGCCGGTTACCGGCGCGTTGGCGCCGCGTGGTGACTCACCGTGGCGCAGGTGCTGGCCCCGGTGACCGCTGCCGTGGCCCCGGTCCTGGCTCCGGTGACGCAGGTGCTTGCTCCGGTGACGCAGGTGCTGGCCCCGGTGACCGCTGCCCTGGCCCCGGTCCTAGCCCCGGTGACCCAGGTGCTGGCTCCCGTGACGCAGGTACTGGCCCCCGTCACGCAGGCGCTGGCTCCGGTGACCGCGAGTGTCGCGCCGCTGCTATCTGACGTGACCACGGCCGTCGCGCCTGTCAGCGTTGTCATCGCTCCAGTGATCGCCCCGTTTGTCACGCAGGCCGTGCCGTCGGCGGTGTCGGCCTCGGGAAACGTGCAGGTACCGATCACCCGGGTACGCGGAGCCGACAATGCCGCGGCCGCCTCGTCCGGTGTGGCCCAGACCGCGAGCAAGGCCGTCGCCCCGGGCCACGCCGCCTACTCCGGGCAGTCGGCGCAATCACCGGGGACGGCGGGCGGCGGCACGCGTAGCTCCCTGCCAATTGCGCCTCCGCAGTCCCCAGGCGGCCCTGGTGGCCCAGGTGGCCCCGCCGGTACGCCCGCCGGTCAGGCGGCGCGGCGGGCGGCGGTGACGGCGCCAGCGGCCTAAGCGGTGGCGGCGGCGTGGCCCTTGGCGGGGCCTGCGCCAGCGCGCTCGCCGCCGCGATCTTGTTCCTGCTGTGGCTTGAGCGGCGCGCCGACGCCAAGCCGGTCTGGCATGCCTACCTTCCGGAGGTTCCCCCGGCCTAGTTCCTTTCCTTCCTCAAGGCCCATGCCCCCGGTGACCGGCCAGACGAAGCCGGCGCCGATCCCCTAGGAAGGAAAGAAGCACCATCGTGCGCAAATGGACCATGTCCGCGTGCGTGGTGCTCGCCTGGTGCATTCTGCCCCTCGCGGCAATGGTCGGCCTCCGAATACCCGGCCCAGCTCAGGCGAACATCAGCACCGCGGCAAGCATCAGCACCGCGAGCACTACCAGTACCCCGGTGATCCTGACCAGCGAGTCAGTCACCGCCAAGACAGCCGAAGTCACGGCACACCGGGCGGGGCGCGCCGCCACGTGGACCGTGCTGCCCGGCGACACCCTGTCCGCCATCGCCTCCGGACTCCGGGTGCCTGGCGGCTGGCAGGCCCTGTACGCCGCCAACCGGCGGGCCGTCGGCTCCGACCCCAACCTCATCCGCCCGGGCACCGTCCTGTCCTTGCCGGGAACGAGCGGGTCGGCACGCTATACCGTCGCGCCCGGCGACACCCTGTCCGCCATCGCCGCCGCCCTCGGCGTCCCCGGCGGCTGGCAGGCCCTGTACGCCGCCAACCGGAGCGCCGTCGGCGCCAACCCCAACGCCATCCGCCCGGGGACCATCCTCGCGACACCACGCCAGGCAACCCGGGGACAGGCGCCGCGGGCGCTCGCGCCCGCTCCGGCTCAACCCAGGCACCAGGCATCGCCTGCCCCGGCTCAACCCAGCCACCAGGCACTCGCCCGTCCACGCCCGGTCGAGTCACCTGACGGCGCCCGTCACCGGGGTCGCCGCCGGCGGCATGCCACGATGGCTGGAGGACCTCCTGCTCGCCTCCGGGGTCCTCGCCGCGACCGCGTTCGCGGCCGAGCCAGCCGCCGCCCTCGCCCGCCGCCGCAAGGTCGCCGGCCCAACCGGCTACACACGGCCCGCCCGGCCCGCGCCGGCACCGCGCGTACCGCGGTACGCGCGACCTGGCGAAGCAAGCCGCGGAGAAGGCCAAGATCATCCTGGCCGACCACGAACGGCTCATCGTTACCTACAGCGTCCGCGACCATACGGTCTACGTCCTCACCCCGCCAGGCGAGGACCCAATGGTCGTCCTGTCCGCCGCCAGGCTCGTCCTGCCCGAGGACACCTACAAGGATCTCGCCGGCCACCTCGGAGTACCCTCCGCCTGGCCATCCGAGTAAACCCACACAGCCAGCACACCTAACCCAGCCACCCCCACCCACCAGGAGTGAACCACCCCATAGCCAACCAACCCATAGCCAACTAATCGACCTGGAGCGCATTCACGCAAGCGGCGCGGGTCCTGTCCACGATGTCGAGCAGAGCCGCCGGCTCTGTCCCGGCACCGGCGATGAACTCATCGACCCGGCGCAGGCCCGCGCGGGTGAGCAGCGTCTTCTCGTTGGTGATCCACTCGCCGCGCGCGGCGAGCACCGCGTGTGCGGCCTGTGCTGCCGCCTGGGCGACCAGGCCGGCGCACTGGGTCAGCCGACCGCCGCGAGCCGGGTACTCCCGTGCGTAGCCGAACGTCAGGTCCGCGCGCCCCCACCAGACCTCCCTGGCCCGCTGGCGCAGCGCGGCCGGGTATTCGGGAGTGGGCAGTTGCCCGCGCAGCACCCGTTTCACGGAAAGCTCCGCGAGCACCAGATAGGAAGGGATGCCCGCGAGGTGGAACATCAGCGGCTCGATGGAGAACCGGCCTTCCTGTGCCCCGGCCATCTCCCGGTCGATGACGTCCAGGTCGCGGTAGTGGACGTCGGTCCTGCGATTGTCGATCTCAAGCCACGCGCCGCCGTTGAACACGCCCTTGCTCCAGCCGCCGACCTCGGACACCTCACCGGGCCAGCCGACGTCCCGCAGCTGCTGCGGGTCGAACCGTCCTCGGTAGTAAACGGAGAAGTCCCAGTCACTGTCCGGCCGGTGCGTGCCCTCGGCCCGCGAACCGCCAAGCGTGACGGCCTGCACCGCAGGCAGCCCGGCGAGCCGGTCCGCGACGTAAGCGGGAAAGGCGTCATCGTCCACCCGGGCAAGCTAACAAGCCACCTCAGGCAAGGGCACCAGGTTTTTCGCCGCCGGCCGAGGACAGGCGCCGCCAGCCGAGGACAGGCGCCGCCAGCCGAGGACAGGCGCGGACGGGTCAACGGACCAGGGCCGGAATGCCGGCCCATGGTTGATTGTTCAACTACTCGTGAAGAAGATCGGGTTTCTCTCGTTTGGGCACTGGTCGGATGCGCCTGGCTCGCAGGTGCGCTCCGCGTCGGACTCGCTGCTGCAGTCGATCGAGCTGGCTGTCGCGGCCGAGGAGATCGGCGCGGACGGCGCCTACTTCCGCGTCCATCATTTCGCGCAGCAGCTCGGTTCGCCGTTCCCGCTGCTCGCGGCCGCTGGCGCCCGCACGAAGCGCATCGAGATCGGCACGGCGGTGATCGACATGCGTTACGAGAACCCGCTGTACATGGCCGAGGACGCCGGCGCCGCCGACCTCATCGCTGGCGGCAGGCTCCAACTCGGCATCAGCCGTGGCTCACCCGAGCAGGTGATCGATGGCTGGCGTTACTTCGGCTACCGGCCTGGCGAGGACAAGACCGACGCCGACATGGCGCGCGATCACGCCGAGGTGTTTCTCGAGGTGCTGAAGGGCGATGGCTTCGCGCAGCCGAACCCGCGGCCGATGTTCCACAACCCGCCAGGCCTGCTCCGCGTCGAGCCGCACTCCGCGGGCCTGCGCGACCGCATCTGGTGGGGCGCGGGCTCGGACAGCACCGCCGTCTGGGCGGCCAGGCTCGGCATGAACCTGCAGAGCTCGACCTTGAAGAACAACGAGTCCGACGACCCCTTCCACGTCCAGCAGGCCAAGCAGATCCAGGCCTACCGCGACGCATGGAAGGAAGCGGGCCACGCGCGCGAGCCCCGCGTCTCGGTCAGCCGCTCCATCTTCGCGCTGACCGACAAGCGCGACTGGACGTACTTCGGCGCCCGCAACGAGGACGAGGACCAGGTCGGCTTCATCGACGCCGAGACCCAGGCGATCTTCGGCCGCAGCTACGCCGCCGAGCCGGACAAGCTCATCGAGCAGCTCAAGGAGGACGAGGCCATCGCCGCCGCCGACACTCTCCTGCTCACGGTCCCGAACCAGCTAGGCGTCGAGTACAACGCCCACGTGATCGAGTCCATCCTGACCCACGTGGCCCCGGCCCTCGGCTGGCGTTAAGACGCGAAAAAACCCAAGACCGATCATCCAGAACGACCTCGGCTTACTGCCCCGACCCACCATGACCTCGAGAGGCGGCCAGACTCCCGGTTGTGGTGCTGAAATGGGCCAGGCGCGAAGTCGGTCTGCGGCCGAGCACCCGTGGCCGCCGCGCTAGTCCAGTTCGCCGGTTCGCCGGCGATCGCGCCTGTCCTGGTGGTACTGATGCCTGTCCTGGTGGTACTGCTGCCTGGCCTCAAGCCGGTCGCGCCTGGCGTCCAGCCGTTGCTGTCTCGCCTCGCGGGAGGATTCCAGGGTCGGCTTGCGCTTGACGTCGACGCCGCCCAAGAGGGCCACCCCGTTGATGGTGATCACCGGGCCGTCGGGACTTCCCGCGCCCGCGTCCGTGTGTTCGAAGGCGCCAAGGATGCCGATGCCCGTGACGTAGACCGTGGCGTCCTCCGGCACGATGACCTCGCAGCCGCCCAGGATCGCCACGATGTGAATGGACACCTCACGCTCGGCGAACTTGGCGTCGCGCAAGTCGATCTCGCCGCCGCCCATAAGCAGGAAAGCGGTGAATTCCTTGGGCACGACCCAGTCGCCCTTGCGGCTGAAGCCGCCAAGGATCGCTACCGCGCCCGATGAGGTTGCCGTGCCGCCGAACCTGGCCGGGTCGCGCGGTGCGGCCGACGGAGCAGGCGCGTGCGCGGCCCCGGCGTCCGGCAGGTCATGGGTGATCGGCTCAAGCTCAGCGTAGGTCTTCGCCGCGTACACCGCGTCCAGGCGCTCGTCGAGTTCGTCCATGGTCAGCCGCCCGTCCCCGGCGGCCTCGCGCAGCACGTTGGCGACGCGCTCTCGGTCGGCGTCTGAGGCGCGCAAATTTCGTGGTTCAGGGACGGCAGGCGAGCTACTCATATCAGCCAAGCCTAGGCGTACACGCGCACGTAGGTACAGAGGCCCGCCTGGGAGTTACCGGGTTTGGTAAAGAACGCGTCGGCGAGTCGCTGGAAGTCGCACGGGGCTTCCGCTAAGCCGGAACATGACATGGGCGGCGGGTGAGGCGACCGCTACGCCGGAACGTGACATGGGCGGCGGGTGAGGAACCCCGAATTCGTTCGGGATCACCCGTATCTCCTTACCGGCGCGGACCGGAAAGCTGCGCTTCCGCCTCGGCCAGCACCCTCGTGATATCCCGGCCGAAGCGGACGTCGCACGGGTGCGTGACGCGGCCAGCCGCGGCTCCCGCGCACAGCTCGGCGGCGGCCGTGCGCAGCGCCGCGACCGAGTCGACGAGCTCGGCAGGCATGAGGGAACGCCCCGCCTCGCCCCAGACGAAGACCGTGACGCCTGCGGCGGCCTCCGGCGCGCTCTGCGTCGTGGTCACGGTCGACGTCACGCCGGTCTCGTGCCGCAGGACCAGGTGCGCCACGTCCGCCTTGCCGGCCACGGCGGTCACCTCGGTGACCGGGCCGAGGCAGGCCCACAGCATGCCGACGAGGTGCGGGCCCAGGTCCCAGAGCGCGCCCTTCTCCCGCCGCCACGGGGTGTTGAACGGGTTGCCCGCCGCCAGTGAGGTACCGAGCCAGATCGCGGCGCCGCCGGACCAGCCCTCGCCCGACCAGCCGCCGCGGGCCTGCTCATCGGTGAGCCAGGCGCGGATCTCCGTGTTGAACCGCCAGGTGAAGAAGACGACCGACGCGACCTGGGCCTCCTCGACGGCGGCGACCAGCTTGTCCGCCTCGTCGGCCGACAGCGCGACCGGCTTCTCGAGCAGCAGGTGCTTCCCCGCCTGCGCCGCGCGCACGGCGAGCCGGGCCTGCACGTGCGGTGGCACCGAGAACGCCACCGCGTCCACGCTGTCGAGGAACGTGCCGAAGTCCGCATGGGCGATCGCGCCGTGCTCGGCCGCGAGCGCCGCGGCGGCGGCCTGGTCGCGCCCCCAGACCGCGACAAGCTCAGCGCCCGTGGTGCTTGCGAGGGCTGGCGCGTGCGTGGTCTTCGCCCAGTAACCGGTACCAACGAGGCCGAAACGCATGGCTCTGATCGTACGTCAGGCAACTTCTTGAATCCGGTTCGCGTAAGGTTGGGCCACGTGCGTGTCGTTCTCGCTTCAGCGTCCTCCGCCAGGCTCGCCGTGCTGCGCGCGGCTGGCATCGATCCCGAGGTCATCGTCAGCGGCGTCGATGAGGACGCGTACTCGGCGCCCAGTACCGGCGACCTGACGCAGGTCCTGGCGTCGGCGAAGGCGTCGGCCGTCGCTTCCAGGCTGAATGACGGCCTCGTGATCGGCTGCGACTCGATGCTCGACCTAGACGGGCGGGCGTACGGTAAGCCCGCGTCGCCCGCCCAGGCCGAAGCGCTCTGGCGCGAGATGTCCGGTAAGACCGGCACGCTGTTCACCGGGCACTGCGTGATCGACGTGGCCAGCGGGAAGTGCGAGGCGGCGGTGGCCGCCACGACGGTGCGGTTCGGCACCCCCACGGATGCGGAAATCTCGGCTTATGTCGCGACGGGCGAGCCGCTGAACATGGCCGGCGGCTTCACGATCGAGGGTCTTGGCGGCTGGTTCGTCGACTCGATCGACGGCGACCACAACAACGTGATCGGTATCTCGATCCCGCTGCTCCGCCACCTCTTCCGCGACCTGGGCTTCTCGATCCCTGAACTGTGGGACCAGCACCGGTAAGTCTCAGTAAAGGAGCCTCGAGTAGTTCGCCTCGGCGTAATGCGCCTCTAGCTCCGCCAGCGTTTCCGGCGTGTCCTGCACCGCCTTGGTCAGCGCCGCGACCGACGGCATCTCGTCGGTGGACGGCCACTGGTCAGGCTCCCACAGGTACGACCGCAGGAACGCCTTCGGGCAGTGCGAGAAGACCTGCTCGATCTCGACCACCAGCGCCAGGATCGGGCGCTTGCCCTTCACCGCCAGGTCGTCGAACCACTGGGCGTCCCTGACCAGCCGCGCCCGCCCGTTGATCCGCAGCGTGTCATTGCGCCCAGGGATCAACGCGATGACGCCGACATGCGGGTTGGACAGGACGTTCAGGTACCCGTCGGCCCGCTTGTTGCCCGGGCGCTCGGCGATGACGATGGTCCGCGGGTCGAGCACGTGGATGAGCTGCCCCGCCGGGTCGCCCTTGGGCGACGCGTCGCAGTTCCCGTCCGCGTCAGAGGTCGCGATCACGCAGAACGGCGACGACTGCAGCCACTCGATCTGCAGTTGGTGCAGCGACGGCCGGACCTTCGTCACCGCGCGGCCCGAGGCGTACCCGCCGAGCGCCTCGCGCAACTCGGCCTCGGAAGTGATCTCGCTGACCTCGGTCTCCGTAACGTCCAAAGCACCCTCACAACCTGGTGAACGACTGGATCGGCGTCTTCTCTGAAAGCAGCGCCGACGGTCCGATGATCTTCCTGTCCGGCTTGCCGACGACCTCCTCGTCCTTGCCGTCGTAGTCGAACTGCTCAAGGACGTGCCTGATCGCCTCAAGCCGGGCGCGCTTCTTGTCGTTGGACTTCACCACCGTCCACGGCGCGTCCGCCGTGTCGGTATAGAAGAACATCGCTTCCTTAGCCTCAGTGTAATCGTCCCATTTGTCCAGTGACTGGATGTCCATCGGGGACAGCTTCCACTGCCGTACCGGGTCGACCTGCCGGATGACGAACCGCGTCCGCTGCTCGGACGGGGTCACGGAGAACCAGAACTTCGTCATGTGCAGCCCCGAGTGCACCAGCATCCGCTCGAACTCGGGCGCCTCGCGCATGAACTCCAGGTACTCCTCGGGCGTGCAGAAGCCCATCACGCGCTCGACCCCGGCCCGGTTGTACCAGGAGCGGTCGAACATCACGATCTCCCCGGCGGACGGCAGGTGCGTCACGTACCGCTGGAAGTACCACTGGGTCCGCTCGGTCTCGGTGGGCTTCACCAGCGCCACGACGCGCGCCCCGCGCGGGTTCAGGTGCTCGGTGAAGCGCTTTATCGTGCCGCCCTTGCCCGCCGCGTCCCGCCCCTCGAAGACGAGGACGATCCGCTGGCCGGTGTCCTTCACCCAGTTCTGCAGCTTGACCAGCTCGATCTGCAGCAGCCGCTTGTGCATGTCGTAGTAGTCGCGGGTCATCCGCTCGTTGTAGGGGTAGTCCTCCCGCCAGGTGTCCACGGGAGTACCGTCCGGCCACAGCAGGACCGGATCGTCGTCGTCGTTGTCCACTACCCGAAGGCCCGCGAGGATGGCGAGGTCTGCGGGATCGGTCGATCCAGGCGATGGCAGCGCGTTGAACACGCTCTAAATACAACACATAAGAGGAACCGGGTCACGCGCGGGGGCAGGGTGTTCACGCGCGTGTTGGCGCCTGGTTCGCCGCGCGTCATGCTGAACGGGCGCGCTGAACGGTGCGCTGAACGGGTGCGCTGAACGGGAAATGATCCGGAAATGTCGGGCGCTGGCGCGCCACGACATTCCCGGATATTTCATGATTCGTCCGCTACTCGTCCCCGTAGACGACCTGCCCGCTGGCGATCGTCAGCGCGACCGAGGTGTCACCGATCGCGTTCCGCGGGATGGCGTAGAGGTCCTGGTCGAGTACCGCGAAGTCGGCGATCTTGCCGGGCTCGAGCGTGCCCGCCACGTCCTCCTCGTGGTTCACGTAGGCCACGCCCCTGGTGAAGGCGTCGAGCGCGGCGTCCACCCCGATCGCCTCGGCCGGCAGCAGTGGCACGGTCGTCTCCTCCGTGCCCGGCTCGCCCAGCCGGTACGAGAGCACCCGGTTGACCGCCACGTGCAGCTCCTGCAGCGGGTCCGCGCTCGACACGGGCCAGTCGCTGCCAAAGGCGACGCGGGTTCCCACCCGGAGCAGCGACGCGATCCGATACTGCCAGTTGGCCCGCTCAAGCCCGACGAACGGGAGGGTGAGCCGGTCGTTCTGGTCGTCCTTGCAGGCCCACAGCGGCTGGAAGTTTCCTGTGACGCGCAGCTTCGCGAACCGTTCCAGGTCAGCGGGGTTGATGAACTGCAGGTGCGCGATGTGATGCCTGCCGCTGATCCGCTGGGCGTCGGGCAGGGCGGCGAGCGCGTCCAGTGCCGTGCTGATCGCCCGGTCGCCGATCGCGTGGAAGTGCAGCTGGAAGCCGAGGTCGGCGAGCCTGCCCACGGCCTCCGTTAGCTCGTCGGGCTCGATGAACAGCGACCCGGCGTGGTCGGTGGCGTGGCCGTGCCCGTCCAGGTACGGCGCGCCCATCGCGGCGGTGAAGGTCTCGCACACCCCGTCGAGCATCAGCTTTACCGAAGTGGCGCGGAAGTAGCCGCCTCCGTCCGCCTCCTCCCTGCGCGCCTGCAAGGTGTCGAGCTGGCGCAGGCCACGGAACCGGTCCCACCAGAGCGCGCCGGTGACCCGGCAGGTCAGCAGCCGGTCCGCGGCGGCGCTGCGGTACGTGGCGAACGTGTCGGGGATGCTGATCTCGCCCGCGTCACCGACACAGGCGTCCTGGATGCTGGTGATGCCGAGCGAGTGCAGGTGCCGCTGTGCGGTGAGCAGCGCGGCGGTGAGCTCGGCCTGGCTCGGCGGCGGCACGTAGTCGGCGACGATCCGCATCGCTCCGTCGTGCAGCGCGCCCGTCGGGTTCCCCGCGCCGTCACGCTCGATCCGCCCGTCGGCCGGGTCGGGTGTGCTCTTGGTGATGTCGGCCATGGCGAGCGCCGCGCTGTTCACCCAGGCGGTGTGGTGGTCCCGGTTGGGCAGGAACGCGGGCCGCCCGCCGGTGACCGCGTCAAGGTCGGCCGCGGTGGGCGTGCCGCCGGGGAAGGCAGGCATCGACCAGCCGCCGCCGAGGACCCAGGCGCCGCGCGGCAGGGTCTCGCAGTAGGCGGCGATCGCGGCCAGGTACTCCTGCCTGCCCTTGAGGCCGGCCAGGTTGCACCGCAGCGATTCCAGCCCGCCCTGAACCGGATGGACGTGCGCGTCGCCGAACGCGGGGATCGCCAGCCGTCCGCGCAGGTCCACCACCCGGGTGTACGGGCCGATGAAATCGCGGATGCGGTCGTCGCCGCGCAGTGCCTGGATGACGCCGCCGCTGACCGCGGCCGCCTGCGTGAAGCCGGTCGGGTGGGCGGGTGTCCTGATCTTCCCGTTGACAAGGACAAGCTCCGCGCCCTTAGGCCCCGCAATGGTCATAAACCGGGATGGTAGCGGTCCGCGCTCCGCGGCGGCGATAGCCTTGCGGCATGAGCGAGGCCGTGATCTATACCGACGGGGCGTGCAGCGGCAATCCAGGCCCGGGCGGCTGGGGGGCGGTGCTCAGCTACGGCGACGTCGTCAGGGAACTGCACGGCGGCGAGCGCTCGACGACCAACAACCGGATGGAGCTCCTCGCCGCCATCTCCGCGCTCGAGGCGCTGACCAGGCCCGTACCGGTGCAGCTCTACACCGACAGCAAGTACGTGCTCGACGGCATCACCAAGTGGGTGCCCGGCTGGCAGCGCAACGGCTGGAAGACCTCGTCGAAGCAGCCGGTGAAGAACGTTGACCTGTGGCAGCGCCTGGTCGCGGCGATGGCCAGGCATGAGGTCAGCTGGCACTGGGTCAAGGGCCACAACGGCGACCCGGGCAACGAGCGCGCCGACGAACTCGCCCGCCTAGGCATCGAGGAAACCCTAGCCGGGAGCCGCTAGCTTCTAACGCAACCAGAGCGCCGCGTCGCGGGTTGTGCGCCGCCTTCCTGCAGCAACCACAGCGTTCTAACCATCATCCACAGCGCGAGGTCGCCGCACTTTTGCGTAGCGCCCGCGGGGATATGCGCAATGCCGTCTGACTGAGTCGGTGCGTGCCATGCCGTGCGGGATCGACGACGCGGGACTGGACACGCCGCGCCCGCGCCGCGGAGCCTGCGGCGTGTAAACGTGCGGGAGCTGCCTACGATACACGGCATTCCGGCACCGGGAGGGCGACGCCTCCCTCATGTCGGGGTGCGGGGGCGTCGCCCCGTGCAGGCAAAACAGCGCGCCGCGGGCTAACTCAGCACCTGCCTGAGTACGCGCCGCTGTGGTAGGTGGTCCACGGGTTCCAGTTGGTGCCGTTGTCCGACAGGGTGATCGCCGACTTGGCGTTCTGGAACGGGTTGAGGGTGGCGAGCGAGCCGTTCGAGCCGTTGATCTGCCAGAGGCCGAAGTCGTCGGTCGGGCTGATCGCGTTCGGGTTGCCGCCCGACTCGGCCATCGCGATCTCTGCGGCCATGAGCGCGGCGGCGGGGCTGCCGCCCTCCTGCTCCCAGATCTGCTCAAGGCCCGAGCAGCTGTACATGCCCTGCGCGGCCGACTGGGTGACCAGCTTGCCGCTGCCGTCGGCGCTAGCGGGCGCCGCGCTGCGATGGCTTTCGCTGCCCCGGCTGGTCTCGCTCACCGTCGAGGCCACGGGCTGGGCCGCCTTGGCGTGCTTCGGCACGTAGTTGGTCAGCGTGTAGTGCGCGGGCGCGGTGGCCGGGACCAGGAGGCGCTGGCCGACGTAGATCAGGTTCGGGTCGGAGACCGTCTTGTCGTTCTCGTGGTAGAGGTACTGCCAGTCGTCCGCGTTGTGGTAGTAGCTGTTGGCGATCTTCGACAGGGTGTCGCCGCCGCGGACGGTGTAGTACGTGCTGTGCGCGGCCGCGGCGTGCCGCGCCTGCTTGGCGGCGGCGACGGTGACGGTTCGCGTCTCGAACGAGTCGAGCGCGGCCGTGGCGGCGTGCGCCCCGGTGCTCGCGGCCTTGTCCACGGCCGCCGTCGCGTGGCTCTGCGTCGTCGCCGTGACCGGCCTGGCGGAGGCGGCCAGCGCCTGCGACGCCTGCGGCGTCGCGACCAGTGCGCCGGCGATGGCGACGGCGGGAGCCGCCTTGCCTGCCTGCTGCGCGACCTTCTCTACCTGCGAGGGGGTCGTGTGACGGCCCCTTCGCCTGATTCTCACCGGCCGACGGTCACTACGCCCAGCGGTCATGCTCTCCCCATGGTCGTTGCCTCGCCCGGCCTACGCGGCGTGCGCCTCTCGGCGGGCCCCATCCACTCGCTTGCGGGCGTTCTTAAGCGCATGCCCGCTATGTAGCGGTATCCAAGGGTCTGAGCGTTTATCGACGCTTTCGTCCCCGCCGATCCGTTGGTGGAACTATTGCAGGGGCCGTTGGGCGTCCGCAGGCAAACTGAGTTTTTTCCGTGATCGTGTCGTGATCAAATACGGACAGACGCGGCAAGGCGTGGACAGTTATCCGCGATACTGGGGACGTGACTGATCATCCTGACCGCGTGACCCGCTACTTCGAGGATTACGTCCCTGGGACCACCGTGGACTGCGGCAGCTTCTCGCTGAGCGAGGCGGAGATCATCGCCTTCGCCAAGGAGTACGACCCGCAGCCGTTCCACGTCGACCCCGTGGCGGCCAAGGACGGGCCGTTCGGCGGCCTGATCGCCAGCGGCTGGCACACGACGAGCATGATGATGCGCCTGCTGGTGGACAGCTACGTCAGCCCGGAGAGCAGCCTCGGCGCCGCCGGCGTCGACGAGCTCCGCTGGCCGAAGCCGGTCCGCCCCGGCGACACGCTGCACGTCCGCGCCACGGTCATCGAGGCGCGCCGCTCAAGCAGCAAGCCCGACCGGGGGATCGTCAAGACCCTCACGGAACTGACCAATCAGGACGGCGACCTGGTGATGAAGGCGACCGCGATCAACTTCATCCTCCTCCGCGACCCGTCGTAGGCGCTACCGCGATGAGGGAGCGAGCCATGCGACTCGCTCCGCCGCGGCCACGGCGAAGGCACGGATGATCTGGTGCGGCTGGCTGCCATCACCCTGCAGTTCCGGCTGGAAAAGAGTGCCCATGAAGAACGGGTGCCCGGGCAGTTCCGCGATCCTGACTTGCCCAGAATCGTCGAACGCGCTGAACCGCAGGCCACTGCCGGTCAATGCCTCCATGTACTCCGGGTTCAGCCCGTAGCTGCAGTGGTAGCGCTCGGTGCGCCTGCCGGGACCGGAGATCCTCGCGGCCAGCGTGCCTGGCACGATCATGACGGCCTCCTCATGCCCCTTGAGTGAGCACTCAAGCGGGACGATGAGGTACTCGCTGGCGTCCGGCGTGACCTCGGCGTTCTCCACCCCCGCCAGCCCGCAGACGTTGCGCGCGTACTCGATCAGCGCGTACTGGAAGCCGCCGCAGGTGCCAAGGAACGGAATGCGCTGCTCGCGCGCGGTGCGGATGGCGGCGAGCGCCCCCTCGGCGCTCTCATACGGGCTGCCGGGCACCAGCCAGATCGCGTCGAAACCGCTCAGATCGCATTCCGCCACGTCAGGCGTCGCGATCCAGTAGGCATCGAGCGCGATGGAATCGCGGGTGAGGAGGGCGTCGATGAGCCGTGGGATGCGCGCGTGCGCCCTGACGTTCGCTGACCGGTCGCCCACGAGCGCGATCCGGGGGGTGTGCTGAGTCATGCCCCAATCCTCGCGCCACGGCGACATTAAGCGCCAACGATGATTTCTTGTCTTCCGATAAGCGATGCTTATCCAGTGGAAGCGCAACTGCTCAGGACCTTCGTGATGGTGGCCAGGCTCGGCTCGTTCTCGGCTGCCGCGGCAAGACTCGGCTACACCCAAGCGGCGGTCTCCCAGCAGATCGCCGCGCTGGAAAACGACCTGAAGACCCCGCTGCTCAACCGCCGCCCGGTCACTCCAACGGAGGCGGGCGCCCGCCTGCTCGAGCACGCGGAGCCCATCCTGCTCCGTTTGGACGCGGCAAGAACCGACGTCACGAGAATGACCAAGACCCCGCCCGCCGCACTGCTCATCGGCGTCACCCCGCTCGCCGGCGCGACCTCGACCCTGGCGGCAGCCCTGGCCGAACTCCGCAACCGGATGCCCCGCCTGGCCATCACCGTTCAGACGGGAAACCGCCGGGACACGACCATTGCCGTAGCCCGCGGTGAGCTGGACCTGGCCCTAACCGACGGCCTCACCGCCCCAGGCGACCCGCTCCCAGAGCAAGCCCCGGTAACCGCCACCGGACTCACCGAGACCCAGGTCAAAGTAATCCTGCCCGACGACCACCCGCTGGCAGCGAGAACCACTCTCCGCCTCACGGATCTAGCCGACGCCAGATGGATAGAAGCCGACAACGTGGCCCCGCCACTAGCGGAGATCCGCAGACACGCGGGCACAGGAGCATTCAAGCCCGCGTTGCGCTACACCGGCGAAGACGTCATAACGCTGATCAACCTGGCAGCCGAAGGCCACGGCCTAACCCTGCTACCAGAGCCAGCGTTGCGCGGCAGCGGCATCACCGCCGTCCACGTGGCGCTGCCAAGGCTGTGCCATCGCCTAGAGCTGCTGCACGCGGCGCTGCCCAAGCGTTCTCCAGCCGCAGCCTTGGCCGCCATCCTCTCCCAGCGCTAGGGGGTTTGGCCGTTGCCGAGAGTGTTCGGGGTGGTCTTGCCGTCGGCCGGTCCGGCGCCGACGCCCCTGCGGACCGACTCCAGGATCGTCAGCCCCTGGCTGACCAGTCCGGCGGCGATCTCGCCGAGCCCGTCCGCGCCGTTGAGCACGGTGACGTTGGCCCCGGCCAGGCCGACGGCCGCCTCCTTGACGATCTGCGGGAGCTGGGCGATGAGCAACTGGTCGAGCGCCACCCGGTTGTTCGACGCCGCGGCCTCCGCCGCGATCCTGGTCCGTTCCGCGTCAGCGATAGCGAGGATCTTGACCTTCTGGGCCTCCGCCTCGGCGGGCCTGATCACCTCGGAGACCAGTTGCTGCTGGCGCAGTTCGGCCTGCTGTTGCGCCAGTTTGGCCTGCGTGGCGATGACCGCCTGCTGCGCCTCGGCCTGAGCGAGCGGACCAGCCTGCGCCGCCTGCGCCTGCGCCTTGTCGATCTCGGCCTTGTACTGGGCCTGGACGACCGAGGTCTGCCTGGCGAACTCGGCCTGCTTCCTGACCGACGCCTGCTGCGCCTCGGCCGCCGCCTGGTCGGCCGCGGCCTGGGCGATCTTCGCCTGCCGCTGGATCGCCGCGTTGTTCGGCGCGGCCATCGCCGCGATGTAGCCGGCGCCCATGTCATCGATGGACTGGATCTGCAGCGAGTCGACGGTCAGGCCGATGGTCGCCATCTCCGCCTTGGACCCGTCGAGCACCTCGGTGGCCAGCTTCTGCCGCTCGGTCACGATCTCCTCGACGGTCATCGAGCCGATGATCGACCGCAAGTGGCCGGCGAAGATCCGGCCCGTCAGCACGGACATCTGGTCCTGGTCGGACAGGAACCGCTGCCCGGCGTTGACGATGGACTCCGCGTCGTAGCCGACCTTGAACGCGATCACCGAGCGAACGTTCAGCGAGATGCCCTGCTTGGTGACGCAGGTCTCGGCCACCTCGGCTTCCTGCATGGAAAGCGTCAGGTACCTGACCTTACGGAAAAACGGCGTGACGAACGCGCCGTGCCCGGTGACTACCCGGAACGGCGCGTCATTCATCCCGCGACGACCGCCGGAGATGAGCATTGCCTCATCGGGCGCGGGAACTCGGTAACCGAACATGGTTTCACTCTCCTGAGCGAGGGACTTCAGTAGAACCGGGGATAGCGGGGGCCTCGCCGAGCGGGTCGGTCCATTCCATAACGTCAACCGTTCGCGGGCCGAGGTATTCGATGACGAGGACAACGGTGCCTTTCGGCAGTGGCCTTCGCGACCAGGCAAGGTAGTTCTCTGAGCCGCCCCGAATCCTGATCCGCACCTCACCGGGACCGTCCGGGCCGCGGGTGCCAAGGATGAGCACTCCCACCCTGCCGATCGCGGATTCATCGCGAGCCACTGCAATGCCGCCCCTCACGTGCGAACGCCGGAACACAGCCTAGTCTCGGCTGGCGGAAAAGCTACCTTTCGTTAGGCTAAGAAAGTGACTTTCCCCGGTACCGAACAAAATAGTCCCTCGCTGGCGGGTACCGAGCAGCCGGTACGGACCGGCCTCGCCATGATCGTGATCATGGCGGGCGTGCTGATGACGGCCGTCGACACGACCATCGTGGTTCTCGCGCTGCCGGAGATCCAGCGCAGCCTGCACGTGGCGCTGTCCGACGTGGTCTGGGTGATCATCAGCTTCCTGCTGGTCATCACGCTGCTCGCCACCCAGGTCGGCAGGCTCGGTGACATGTTCGGCCGGGTGCGCATGTACGAGACCGGGTTCGCCGTCTTCGTCCTCGGCTCGCTGCTATGCGCGCTGGCGTGGGACGAGGTGTCGATCATCGTCTTCCGCGTCGTCCAGGGCATCGGCGGCGCGCTGATCATGGCGAACAGCGGCGCGGTGATCGCCGACCTGTACCCGAGGGAGCAGCGCGGCCGTGCCTACGGGTTCACTTCGCTTGGCTGGACGATCGGCGCGGTGCTCGGCGTGGTGCTCGGCGGGCTGATCGTCACGTACGTCTCGTGGCGGTGGATCTTCTGGATCAACGTGCCGACGGGCGTGCTCGCCATCGCGGGCGCGATGCGCGTGCTCCGCGACAAGGGCGAGCGGACCCGCCAGCGGCTCGACCCGCTTGGCATGGTCACTCTCGGCCTCGGCCTGTTCGGCGTGCTCTGGGCGATCACCAAGCTCGGCAACGAGCCGTTCGACGCCGCAACGGCCGGCTTCCTCATTGGCGGCGTGGTGCTGATCGCGGTGTTCGTGCTCATCGAGTCACGGGTCGCCGCGCCCATGCTGCCGCTGCGCATCTTCAAGGTCCCGACGATGTCGGCGTCGCTGTGCGCGTCCCTCTTCCAGGGCCTCGCCAGCTTCGCGGTGCTCTTCCTGCTGCTGATGTACCTGCAGGGGCCGCGCGGGCTTTCGCCGATCCACGCGTCGCTGCTGCTACTGCCCGGTTACCTGATCTCCGCCGGGGTCAGCATCTACGCGGGGCGCCTGGCCGACCGCTACGGTGCGGTACTGCCCGCCACGGCGGGGCTCGCCATGCAGGTCGTCGCCCTGGTGCTTTACGCACAGCTCAGCAACGCGACCCCGCTGTGGTGGATCGTCTGCGTCGGCGTGGTTAACGCGGTGGGAGCGTCCCTGTTCTTCCCGGCCAACAGCTCGGCGATCATGAAGGCGGCACCGCCTGACATGTTCGGCATCGCGTCAGGAATGATGCGGACCTTTGCGAACGTCGGGATGGTGTTCTCGTTCTCTGTGGCCATCCTGGTGGCGTCGCGGTCGATCTCACGGCAGCTCGCGTTCGCGATCTTCGTGGGTACGACTTCGCTGCACGGGCCGGCGGCGTCGGCCTTCACCACCGGCCTGCACGCGGCGTTCTACGAGTCGGTGTCCTTCATGGTGATCGCCGCGATCCTGTCTGCCGTCCGCGGCGGCGGGAAGAGAGAAGACGCCTAGAGCCAGCCCGTTCCTGATGCTGTCTACCGCGTCGTCGCCTGGGGCGGTGCCGAGTTCGCCGGCGCGGACCTTGTCCAGCATCATGCCGGCCACCCCGGCGATCGCGGGTGCCATGTCCTTGAGGCTGGCCGCGTCGGAGGGGTCGGCGACGTCCTGCGGAACCTCCGCCCTGTCGAGGATTCCCGGCAGGTCGGCGAGCTGGCCGGCGAGCCAGCCGAGCGGGTCCTGTGACAGCTCCCGCAGGAAGACGCGGGAGGTCGGGTCCCATTTCTCGGTGAACTTCGGGTGGTGGTGCGTGCGATTGAAGCTGCCGGGCTTGCCGTCCACCGACTCGAGCAGGTCGACTCGCCAGATCGGCTTGCCGACCGCGATCGGGACGGCCGAGTAGATCGAGCTCTTGAGCTCGCCGCGGTCGATGACCCGCAGCTCGAGCCGGACGCCGTGCTCGGGGCCCTCCTGCCCCGGGTGCGGGTTGGGGTCGAGGAAGTACAGGTCGCCGACGACGACGCCGACTTTCTCGAAGACGAAGGCCTGGAGCATAAGACCACCCATCAGTCATTGGCCGGGCAACGGGGGCGCGAGCCCTTTCTCCACTATCACCCGGCCAATGACGAGGCGTCTAGCGCTGACCGACGTGACCTACTTCTCCCACTGTGGCTTGCCGTAGACGTGTACTTGCGTCCCCGGGGTCCTGACCAGGGTGTGGAAGATGGCCGCGACGTCCATCGGGACCCGGACGCAGCCGTGCGAGGCCGGCCCCACTGGGACGTACGTGTCGCCGTGGATGGCGAAAACCGTGCTGATGAAGAACACCGGGTTGTACATCTCGCCGAGCGGCACCGTCACCCAGCCGGGCATGAAGACCGTGGTGTTGTACGTGCCGTTAGGGGTGACCGCCTGCGAGCAGCCGTAGCTGCCGCAGTTGTAGTAATAGCCGCCACCGCTGGAGACGTGGCTGATCAGCTTGATGGTGTTGTTGTCGAACAGGACAAGGACCTCAAGCGCCTGATCCACCTCGATGCGCGTGGCGCGCTTGCCCGCGTAGGCAGGCGACTTGTAGGCCCTGGGGTGTACCAGGGCCTTCTTGGTCGCCGCGTCGACCACGCCGGTCACCTTGACGCCGTTGATCTCCTGGAAGGCCCAGAGCGCCGCCTGGGTGTTGCCGCCGAACTGGCCGTCGATCGAGCCCGGGTAGTACCTGAGTGAAGCTAGCCGCTGCTGCAGTGCCTTGACGTCCGCGCCCTTCATGCCAGGGGCCAGGTTGCGCTTGGGCGCCGTGTAGCCGGCGGGTGCCGTCAGGCTGGTGGTCACCGCCCTGGCGGCGGGGGCCGCCGCTCCGGCGGACGTGGCGAAGGCCGCCGGAGCGGCGGAGACGGCCTGCGTCGTGCACCCGGTCACCGCGATCGCGGCCGCCGCTAGCGCGGTCGCGCCGATTGTTGCGAGCCGGCCTGTCCGGTGTACTCTCACCTTTCCACCGGGCAGGCCCTCGAAGGGCACGGGGGGTCGTCCCCCCGCGTGATGACCGTCGTGCGTCCGCGCCATGTCAGTCACGTCCTTGATAGATGAAGCATCTGTCTAAAGGACGTCTTACCCAGCCTTGGCGTTGCGTGTTGGGACAACGAAACCTGCGCTCCGCGCTGGCCTCCCGCGTCGGCGCAGCTGACGAGGGGCGGCGCTATTGCAGCCCGGCACGGACGGACGTGATGCGCTGGGTGTTGAAGCCGAGCCAGTGCATCCGGCCCACGTAGCGGGCGTGCTCCACCTTGATGCAGCGGTCCATGATCACCGTCAGCCCGCCGTCCTCCGCGATCTTGGCGCCCTCGGCGTTAATCACGCCGAACTGGCACCAGAGGGTGCCCGCGCCGATCGTCACGGCTTCCCTGGCGATCCCTGGCAGCGCGTCGGGCGCGCGGAAGACATTCACGACGTCCACCGGCACGGGCACGTCAAGCAGGCTCGGGTAGGACTTCTCGCCGAGGATCTCCGTCTCGCGGGGGTTGACCGGGATCACCTGGTAGCCGTGCCGCTTGAGGTAGTAGCCGACGAAGTTGCTCGCCCGCAGCTGGTTGCTCGACAGGCCCACGATCGCGATCGTCTTGGCGGTGTGCAGCACGCGCTGGATCGTCAGCACGTCCTGGTACTTGCTGAGGTCGAGATCGGACAGTTGTCCCCCGGGTGGACGGTCCCCCGTACCCCCCGGGGGCATGTCCGATGGAGAGGCAAGGATATCGGTCATGCCGTCGTCACCCTCTTTCCCGTTGTCGCGGCTACCAGCGCGAAACCCTGCTCCAGGTCCCAGATCAGGTCCGCGACGGACTCGGTGCCGACCGACAGCCGCACCGTCCCTGGCCCGACGCCGGCCGCCCGCAGCTCATCGTCGCTCAGCTGGCGGTGCGTCGTGCTGGCGGGATGGATGATCAGGCTCTTCGCGTCGCCGACATTGGCCAGGTGGGACCAGAGCGACACGCCGCGAATGAGGTCCTGGCCGCCCGCCCGGCCGCCGGCGCAGTCGAACGAGAACACCGCGCCGGCGCCGAGCGGCAGGTACTTCTCCACGAGCAGCTGGTACTTGCTCCCGAGCAGGCCGGGGTAGGTCACGTTCGACGCGAGCTCGTGCGCCGCGAGGAAGGCCGCGACCTCGCGGGCGTTGGCGACGTGCCTGTCCATCCGCAGCGACAGCGTCTCAAGCCCCTGCAGGAACAGGAAGGCGTTGAACGGCGAGAGCGCCGCGCCCAGGTCGCGCAGGGTCTCGGCCCGCAGCTTCATCAGGTAGCCGTACGTGCCGAACGTCTCATGGAACTGCAGGCCGTGGTAGGCAGGTGACGGGTCCGCGACCACGGGGAACCGCCCGTTGGACCAGTCGAACGTGCCCGCCTCGACCACGACGCCGCCGATGGAGGTGCCGTGCCCGCCGATGAACTTGGTCGCCGAGTGGATCACGATGTCGGCGCCCCACTCGATCGGGCGGCACAGGTACGGCGTCGCGAACGTGTTGTCCACGATGAACGGCAGCTCGTGCTCGTGCGCGATGGACGCCACCGTCTCGAGGTCGAGCACGTTCCCCGCGGGGTTGCCGATCGTCTCGCCGAAGAACGCCTTCGTGTTCGGCAGGACCGCCTGCCGCCACGCGTCCGGGTCGTCCGGGTCGACCCACGTCAGGTCCACGTTCATCTTGCGGAGCAGGTGCTTGAGCTGGTTCACCGTCCCGCCGTAGAGCGCGGAGGACGAGACCACGTGATCGCCCGGCTCAAGCAGCGTGAAGAGCGCGGCGGCCTGCGCGGCGATGCCGCTGGCGAACGCGACCGCCCCCGCTCCGCCCTCGAGGTTCGCCACCCGCTCCTCGAACACCGCGACGGTCGGGTTCATGATGCGCGAGTAGGTGTTCCCGTACTCCTGCAGGTTGAAGTACGCCGCCGCGGATTCCGGGTCCTCGAACACGTAGCTGGTCGTCTGGAAGATCGGCACCGCGCGCGCGCCCGTGTTCGGGTCGGGCCGCTGCCCGGCGTGCAGCTGCCGTGTCTCGAATCCGAACACCCGGTCTTCTTCGACACGGCCTGGGTGGGTCGTCCCTCCGGGGGGTGACTGGTTGTCGGTCATGGGCCCATCTTCCCCGATGTCAATCGCCGTCCACACCCGCGGCCAGGCCGTGCTCGCCAAGGAAACGGCGGATGATGGGTGTCTGCCGCGCCTCTTCGAGCAGGAAGCAGTCGTGCCCGTACGGCGCGTCGATCACCTGGAGCTCGACCGGCTTGCCGAGGGCGCGGAGCGCTTCGGCGACCTCGGCCGACGCGGACGGCGGATACAGCCAGTCGGAGCTGAACGCAATGAGCAGCGTCCGCGCGGAAACGCCCGCGAGCGCCCTGGCAAGCGACCCGCCGTGCTGCCTGGCCAGGTCGAAGTAGGTCAGCGCGCGGGACGTGTAGAGGTAGGTGTTGGCGTCGAACCGCTTGACGAACGACTCGGCCTGGTGCCGCAGGTAGCTTTCGACCTGGAACTCCGCGTCGGTGATCGTGTACCGGACGTCGTCGCCGGTTTGCATGTCCGATATTTTGGCTTCTTCATCGGGCGTGCCTCGGGGGGTACGGAGGGTCGTCCCCCCGGGAGATGGCTGCAGGCGCCGGCCGAACTTCTCGTCGAGTGCCTGCGCGGACAGGTAGGTGATGTGGCCGACCATGCGCGCCACGCCCATGCCGGCGTCTGGCGCGGCATCCGTGCCGTAGTAGTCACCGCCCTGCCACGCCGGGTCGCGCATGATCGCGTCACGCGCGATCGCGTTCCATGCGACGCCCTGCGGGTGCAGGGCGTGCGTGCTCGCGATCGCCACGATGGCATCGACCTGGTCGGGAAACAGGATCGCCCACTCCAGCGCCTGCATCCCGCCGAGCGAGCCACCGGCCACCGCCGCGAGCCGCTCGATGCCGAGCTCGTCAAGGAACGCCCGCTCGGTCCGCACCATGTCGGCGACGGTGATCACGGGGAAGTCGGCGCCGTAGGGCCTGCCCGTCGCCGGGTTGGTCGACGACGGCCCGGTCGTGCCGCGGCAGCCGCCGAGCAGGTTCGTGGCGACGACGTAGAAGCGGTCGGTGTCGAACGCCTTGCCCGGGCCGATCATCCCGTCCCACCAGCCGAGCCCCTTGGCGGCCGTGCCGTCGCGGTCCGCGGCGCCGAACCCGTCGCGCGTGCTCTCGGCGGGCGGCGTCTTCGCGATGCCGGCCGCGTGGGCGTCGCCGCTCAGCGCGTGGCAGACCAGGATGACGTTGTCCCGCCGGGGTGACAGGGTGCCGTAGGTCTCGTACGCTACGCGAATCGGGTGCAATTGCCGCCCGCAGTCGAGCCGCACCGGCCTCGGCAGGTCAATGTACTGGGTTTCGACGACGCCGACCGAGCCGGCCGCGAGCGTCGGGGCGGGCTCTGCCATAGGGGCTATGGTAACTCGCCGCGTTCGAAGGTATTGTCAAGCATCCCCATAAGGATAATGGGGAAACGGGAGAGGGGATGGCGACATGACCACAGTTGCCGACAACGGAGTCAACGTGCAGGCACTGCTCGACGCGCGCGAGGTGCTGAAGGGCGCGCCAGAGGCCGCCCAGTTCACCTGGCGCGCCTCCGCCAAGTGGCAGAGCGGCGTGCACAGCACGATCAAGGTGCAGAGCTTCTTCGGCCTTGGCCAGGAGCAGAGCCACAAGGCCGAGTCGGTCTTCGAGGCCGATCACCCCGAGGTCTTCGCGGCGGAGGACAACGGCATCACGCCGATCGAGTACCTCATCGTGGGCCTGGCCAGCTGCCTCAGCGCGGGCGTGGCGTCCGTCGCGCAGAACCGCGGCATCCAGCTGCACTCGGTCGAGGCGACCGTCGAGGGCGAGCATGACATCCGCGGCATACTCGGCGCCGACAGCGACGTGCGCAACGGCTTCAACGACATCAAGGTGACGTTCCACATCGACGCGGACGCGTCGCGGGAGGACATCGAGGCGCTGGTAGCGCAGTCGCAGAAGCGGTCCGCCGTGTTCGACGCGCTCACCAATCCCACGAACGTCACCGTCGAAGTCGCCTGACGAGCGCTTGCTGCCTTAAGGGAGCACTGTCTTTAAGGCAGCACTGTCTTTAAGGCAGCACTGTCAAGGAGCACTGTCATCGAGCGCACCACCACGGTCGTCATCGGCGCCGGGCACGCGGGCCTCGCCGCGAGCCACTTCCTGAGCGAGCGGTCGATCGACCACATCGTGCTTGAGCGCGGGGAGGTGGCGAACTCCTGGCGGCGTGAACGCTGGGACTCGCTGCGGCTGCTCACGCCCAACTGGCAGAGCCGCCTTCCCGGTGTGCGCTACGAGGGCGCGGACCCGGACGGCTACATGACCATGGGCGAAGTGACCGAGCTGATCGAGCGCTTCGCCAAGGTCTCCCGTGCCCCGGTCAGGACCGAGGTGAACGTCACGTCGGTCAGCCGGGCCGACGGCGGCTACCTCGTGGCGACGAGCGACGGCGAGATCGCCTGCCGGACCGTGGTGATCGCGAGCGGCGCCTGCAACCGGCCATCGGTGCCCGCGCTCAGCGCGGGCGTCCCTGCGTCGGTTGCGCGGCTGACGCCGTTCGACTACCGCGACCCCGGCCAGCTTCCCGACGGCGGCGTGCTCGTCGTGGGCGCGTCGGCGACCGGCGTGCAGCTTGCGGCCGAGATCAAGCGCTCTGGCAGGCCGGTGACCCTTTCCGTGGGGGAGCACGTGCGGCTGCCGCGCGTCTACCGCGGCCGCGACGTGCTGTGGTGGATGGACGCGTCCGGCGTGTGGGAGCAGCGGTACGACGAAGTCGACGACCTCACCCGGGCCAGGCGGCTGCCGTCGCCGCAGCTCGTCGGGACACCGGAGCGGGCGACGCTCGACCTCAACGCGCTCACCGCGCTTGGCGTCGAGCTGGTAGGCAAGTGGGCGGTGCTCCGCGACGGTCGTGCGCTGTTTTCCGGCGGGCTGCGCAACGTGTTCTCGCTCGCCGACCTCAAGATGAATCGCCTGCTCGACACGTTCGACGAGTGGGCGCTCACCAGCGGGCGTGACGCCGAGTTCGACGCGCCAGAGCGCTTCGCGCCGACCGTACCGCCCGACTCCGCGCGGCTCCAGGTCGACCTGCGAAGCGGCGAGATCCGCGCGGTCGTGTGGGCGACGGGATTCCGGCCCGACTACGGCTGGCTCGACGTCCCCGTGGTCGACGACAAGGGCCACCTGCGCCACGACGGCGGCGTGGTCGACAGTCCCGGGCTCTACGCGCTTGGACTGCCCGTGCTGCGACGGCGCAAGTCCACGTTCATTCACGGCATCGAGGACGACGCGCGCGAGGTGATCGACCACCTCGCCGGGTACCTGGCCACGCCCGAGTGATCTCGACCACGACCGAGCAGGACTACCCGGCAGGACGCGATAATTCCGCTATTCCGGCTTATCGCGGATGCAGAGTTTGTTCAGAGGAACGGTCGGAGATGCAGAGCGTTATCACAGCGTGATTTCCGCATGCGCAGATTTCGGCAGGGCAGTCTAGAGCGTGACAAGGAAAGGCCTGCGGAGGAAAGCGGGCCAAAGGAGGAACAATGTCCACTGCCCTGTGGATGAACATTCCGCTGATGGTGCTCGCGTTCGGGCTTATGGCCGGAATCCCGCTGTGGCTGGTGCTGCGCCGTCACGACTGGCACGGAAAGCACGAAACCCCCAGCGTACCGGCCTACATGACGCCTCGCCCGGTTCCCGTCCGGGTCGCCATGGTGCGTCTTCCCCGGTCGCCCGGCTACGAGGGTCGCCGCTCCGTGCGCCCGCTGACCGGCGGCGCGAACGGCTAATCCCGGCCGCTCAACGCGCAATAGCGCACCGCGCCCCATGGGCACAAAGACCTGATTAGGCGAATATTCTGCGCACCTATGTGATGCAAGTCTCTTTGCCGGAAAAGTCTTCGTGACCATGCGGGCGCGGCTTCTTTTATGTCGTGAAATACCAGATAGCGGGCTTGCTGACGTCGCAGGTCGCGGGGTAGGGGTGCGGCACCATATGCCAAGCTTCGTGGGTGCTTGTACTCGCGATCGCTTGTGTTGTCAGTGCCGCCGCGTGGCTGTACCTCGTGGTGGCGCACGGCGGGTTCTGGCTGACCAGCCAGCGGCTGCCGCCCGTCGGGAGCCCCGCCGCGAACGCGCAACCCGGCGCCGAGGCTGGTCTCGGGCTGGCGACGTGGCCGGCGGTCGCCGCCGTGGTTCCGGCAAGGAACGAGGCGGAGTCTCTTCCCGGGACGCTCCCGGCGCTGCTCGCCCAGGACTACCCCGGGGAGTTCCGTGTCTTCCTCGTCGATGACAACAGCGAGGACGGCACCGGCGCGATCGCGGCCGAACTTGGCGAGAAGGCCGCGCGCGACGGCGGGAAGCCGCTGACCGTGGTTGCGGGCCAGCCGAGGCCGGACGACTGGGCCGGCAAGGTCTGGGCGATGGCGCAGGGCCTAGCGGCAGCGACCGGGGCGCCATCGGCCGGCGCGGCAGCGGCCAGCGGCCGGCGCGGCGGGCGGGGTGGCAGGCGTGACCGCGGGCGACACCGGGCCGGACTACGTCCTGTTCACCGACGCGGACATCGACTGGGCGCCCACCGCGCTCCGCGACCTGGTCAAGAGCGCGGAAGCCGACGACCGGGCCCTCGTCTCGCAGATGGCCCTGCTCCGCGCGCAGACCAGCTGGGAGCGGGTGATCGTGCCCGCCTTCGTCTACTTCTTCGCCCAGCTCTACCCGTTCCGCAGGGTCAATGACCCGAAGAGCGGTACCGCCGCGGCGGCCGGCGGCTGCATGCTCGTCAGGAGATCCGCGCTCGAGCAGGCCGGCGGCCTGGCACCGCTCAAGGGCGCCCTGATCGACGACGTGGCGCTTGGCACCCTGCTCAAGGAGCACGGCAATCGCACCTGGCTCGGCCTCACCACGGATGTCAGGAGCGCTCGCCCCTACCCAAGCCTGGCCAGCCTCTGGCACATGATCGCCAGGTCCGCGTACGTGCAGCTCAGGTACAACCCGCTGCTGCTGGCCGGCACGATCATCGGCCTGCTGCTGCTTTACGTCGCGCCGCCGGCCGGCGCACTCGCCGCGCTGATCGGGGCGGCCGCCGGGGACGCGGGCCTGCCCGTGGCGCTCGCCGGGATTGCCGGACTGGCCGGCTGGGCGCTGATGACGGCCAGCTACGTTCCCATGCTCCGGCTGTACCGGCTGTCTCCGTTCCGCGCGCCGACGCTCCCGCTGATCGCCGTGCTCTACGCCGCGATGACCGCCGACTCCGCGCGCCGCCACTACTCCGGCCGGGCCGTCTCCTGGCGCGGCCGCAGCGCCGCCCGTGTCTAGTCGCCTCCCGTCGCCCACACCGTGAGTGCCCGAACGGTCGTAGCGCGACTTCGGCAGCCACTCACCCGGACCGGGTGACCTGCCGAGGCGGCCGTCAGGTCACCATGTTGGTATGCGTAACCGGCTTGCCGCTACCCCCGGCGCGACCATCCCAGGTGAGCGCTGGCGTCCCTGGCTGGCCCGGCTGAGTTTCTTGCTGGCTTTTCTCGCGATCGCGGTGGTGGCGGCTTTCGCGGAGTGGAAGAGCCTCGTGATGCTCGCGGTGGGCCTGGCCGCCGCGGCGGTCAGCCTCACGTCCGCCTTTTTCGTGCTCTCCAGAAGAGGCGTGCTGCGCTGGCTGGCGCTAGCGGTTTTCGCCGCGGCGCCGGTCACCGTGCTGGTAATTTACGCGTTCGCCAACCTGCTGTGGGTGGCGGCGGTTGCCGCGGCGGCCTGGCTGCTCGCCGGCGTGACGGCGCGCTCGGCGCTGGCCGAGGACAAGGCGGACTGGCGGATGCCTGAGTTCGCGGCGGTACCGGCACTGCACCCGTTCCTGATCATGAACCCGAGATCCGGCGGCGGGAAGGTGGGCAAGTTCGACCTGCGGCGCAAGGCGGAAGCGCTGGGGGCCGAGGTGTTCCTGATGAGCGGTCCCGGGCAGGTCGACGTGGCCGCGGTCGCACGGCAGGCGGTCGCGGACGGCGCCGACCTGCTCGGTGTCGCGGGCGGCGACGGCACCCAGGCGCTGGTGGCCGCCGTCGCCGCCGAGCACGGCATCCCTTTCCTGGTGATCACTGCGGGCACCCGCAACCACTTCGCCCTTGACCTGGGCCTGGACCGCGCGGATCCGACGGCGTGCCTGAGCGCGCTGTCCGATGGCGTCGACCTGCGCGTCGACCTCGGGGTGATCAGCGGGCACACGTTTGTCAATAACGTGTCCTTCGGTGCCTACGCCGAGATCGTGCAGACGCCCGCCTACCGTGACGACAAGCTGGGCACCACCCTGGACACGCTGCCCGATCTGCTCCAGGGGAATCGCGGTACCCGGTTCTCGGCGGTCGTGGGCGGCGAGACGATCGACTCGCCGCAGGCGCTGCTGGTGGCAAGCAACCCATACGAAACGGGGGACATCGCGGGCCTTGGCCGTCGCGCGCGGCTTGACCGCGGTGTGCTTGGCGTGGTGGCCGTCATGGTCGACAGCGCTGGGCAGGCGGTCGGCCTGCTTCGCGGCAGGAACTCGGACGGCCTGCGCGTGCTGACCGCAGGCAGCGTGGTCGTTACCAGCGACGCGGAACGGATACCGGTCGGCATCGACGGGGAGGCGGTCCAGCTGCCGGTACCCGTGCACTGCGCGATCCGTCCCAGTGCCTTGCGGGTACGGGTGCCGCGAGACCGTCCCGGCGTGCCGCCGCCCAAGCCCAAGATCAGCCTGCCCCGCCTGTGGCGCCTGGCGTCATGGCGGCATCGGCCGCGCCCCGCCAGCCTGCCAGGGGACCCGCCACGCGAAACGGACCACCAGAACACGACTAAGCAGGTACCAGATGTCAGCCGGTTACGAACAGCTCACCGAGCTTCGCTGTGTGCTGGCGCGCGCTAGGCAGTTGTCGGTGCGCACGATGATTTTCGACGTGGAGCCCCTGGTCGCGTGGTGGGACAGCGACCAGGAGGCGCTTGACCGGGGCGTCGCGGCGCTCCTCGCCCAGCTTGACGAGGTTCCGGAGCTACAGGTCCTGGTCTTCGCCTCTAACTCCGCCCGCAAGCCCGCGGTGATCCCGCCGGTCCCTGGCGTGCAGGTGCGCTACCTCGCCTTGGCGGGTAAGCCGTTGCGGACGGCTCAGTACCGCGAGTTGCCCCGGCCCGGGGCGGTGATCGGCGACCAGGTGCCCACCGACGGGGTGCTTGCGTATCGTCTCGGATTTACGTTCATGCACTGGACCCCGAAGCTCGTCGGCGTACCGCTGGGACCGAGGCTGATGCGACTGCTCGGGCGGCTGTGCAAGCCGCTGTTCTTCAGAGGGAACGCTCCATCGGTGCAGACGCCGCCCTGATCCGCCGCGCCGCCAGGAACCGTAGGGTCAAGCCGCGGGTGCTGTACGGGCCGGCGCCCCGTGACAGACAATGCCGTAGGCGGGTGGCGCGGAGCATGCACTCGTTCGGGATGATGGGTTTGAGTTAACCGGAGAATAGGAGCCGCGGGATGGCGATCAGCGTGCAGGGCGTGGTGGCGCGGGGCAAGGGCGAGCCGGTTGAGCTCACCGAGGTGCTCGTGCCCGAGCCCGGCCGGGGGGAGGCGCTCGTCCGCGTCCAGGCGTGCGGCGTCTGCCACACCGACCTGCACTACAAGATGGGCGGCATCGGCGACGACTTCCCTTACCTGCTCGGGCATGAGGCGGCCGGGGTCGTCGAGGCGGTCGGTGATGACGTGACCGACGTGGCGCCAGGCGACTTCGTCATCCTCAACTGGCGCGCGGTCTGCGGCCAGTGCCGCGCCTGCAAGCGGGGCCGCCCGTGGTACTGCTTCGCCACGCACAACGCGACGCAGAAGATGACGCTCGCCGACGGGACGCCGCTGTCGCCCGCGCTCGGCATCGGTGCGTTCGCGGAGAAGACGCTGGTCGCGGCCGGGCAGTGCACGAAGGTCAACCCGGCGATCGCCCCGGCGACCGCGGGGCTGCTCGGCTGCGGCGTGATGGCCGGCCTTGGCGCGGCGATCAACACCGGCGGCGTCACGCGCGGTGACACGGTCGCCGTGATCGGCTGCGGCGGCGTGGGCGACGCGGCGGTGCTCGGCGCCCGGCTGGCCGGCGCGAAGACGATCATCGCGGTGGACATCGACGACAGGAAGCTCGCGTGGGCGCGCGAGTTCGGCGCCACCCACACGATCAACTCGCGTACCGCGGACGCGGTGGAGGGGATCAGGGAGCTGACCGGAGGCTTCGGCGCCGACGTCGTGGTGGAGGCGATCGGGCGGCCGGAGACCTACAAGCAGGCGTTCTTCGCCCGTGACCTGGCCGGCGTCGTCGTGCTCGTCGGCGTGCCCACCCCGGAGATGCAACTGGACCTGCCGCTGCTTGAGGTGTTCGGCCGCGGCGGTGCGCTCAAGTCTTCCTGGTACGGTGACTGCCTGCCCTCGCGCGACTTCCCGATGCTCGTCGACTTGCACCTGGACGGCCGGCTCCCGCTGGAGAAGTTCGTCTCAGAGACGATCGGGCTCGGCGACGTGGAGGCGGCGTTCGCCAAGATGGAGCACGGCGACGTGCTGCGCAGCGTGGTGGTCTTCTGAACACTGGTCCGCGCAGCGACGATACGGTCAGGATCGCGATGTGGTCAGGACCGCGGACCGTCTCCACGGCGATGATGCGCGCCTGGGAGAACCGGCGGGACACCGTGGTGATCGACGAGCCGCTCTACGCGTTCTACCTGTCTTCCACCGGCCTTGATCATCCCGGGCGGGACGAGGTCATCGCCAGTCAGCCGGCTTCCTGGCAGGCCGTGCTGTCGTCGCTCGCGTCAGCGCCGCTGCCTCCCGGCGTGACCATCGCGTACGCCAAGCACATGACGCACCACGTGCTGCCGTCGGTCGACCTTTCCGCGTTCGCGCCGTTCAGGCACGCGTTCCTGATCAGGGACCCGCGCTCGCTGCTCGCCTCCTACGCCAGGGTGCAGGTCCGCGCCGACCCTGGCCGACCTGGGGCTGCGGCAGCAGGCGTGGCTCTTCGAGGAGTTCGGCGGGCCGGTCATCGACTCGTCCGACCTGCTCGCTTTTCCTGAGGTGACCCTGCGGGCGCTATGCGCCGCGCTCGACGTGCCGTTCTCCGCGTCGATGCTGTCCTGGCCGGCCGGGCCGCGCTCCTCGGACGGCGTCTGGGCGCCGCACTGGTACGACAGCGTCTGGCGGTCGACCGGGTTCGTCCCGCGCCTGCCGGGCCCGGCGCCTTCGCTTGACCCGGCACTTGAGCCGCTGCTGGCGGCCTGCCTGCCTTACTACGAAAAACTACGAAAAAATAAGATCAAGATCGATATTCCGAACGAGTCCGGCTGACCCGGGGGAGCGTTCCATTGCTGCAGAAGTTCGACGAGCGCAACCGCGACCTGATCGTCAACGTCGGCGGCCGCTTGTCGCACCGGGATGAAGCGGGGGTGTCCCCGTTCGACTCCGTGGTCCAGGGCGGCGACGCCGTCTGGGAGGGCCTGCGGCTGACTAACGGGCGGATCTTCGCGCTTGAGGAGCACCTGGCGCGGCTGCGCAGGTCGGCGCACGCACTCGGTTTCGCCTCCGTGCCTCCCGATGAGTCGATCACCGCCGAGATCAGGCGCACGCTGGCCGCCAACTCGATGGTCACCGGCGTGCACATCCGGCTGACGCTCACCCGCGGCGTCAAGGCCACGTCCGGCATGGACCCCCGGCTGAACGTCTCCGGGCCGACGCTGATCGTCCTCGCCGAGTTCAAGGACCCGGTCTACGACCGGTCAGGGATCCGCCTGATCACGTCGAGCGTCCGGCGGCACGCGCCGGACTCGCTTGACCCGAAGATCCACCACAACAACCTGCTGACCTCGATCCTGGCCAAGATCGAGGCGAACGTGGCGGGCGCGGACGACGCGGTCATGCTGGACAACCGGGGCTTCATCGCGGAAACGAACGCGACGCACCTCTTCATGGTCGCTTCCTGGCGTGGCCGGCCTGACGCTGGCGACGCCGACGACGGTGGCTTGCCCGGAAGGGATCACGCGGGCGACCGTGCTTCGGCTCGCCGCCGCCGCGGGGATCCCGTCTGCCGAGGGGGACTACACCCTCCCGCAGCTTTACAACGCGTCGGAGGCCTTCGTCACGGGCACGATGGGCGGCCTTGCCCCGGTGGTGTCCGTCGACGGGCGCGCAATCGGCGACGGCTCGATCGGCCCGGTCACCAAGCAACTAACAGAGCTGTACGCCAACCTCACCGCCACCACCGGCACCCAGGTCACCTAGCCATGGCGCTGTCTTAGGCGTTCTTACGCGTTCCGCTGGGCCCGCGCGTGCCCGCTTCGTCCGGGTTTGTCCCAGCTGCGCCGCGGTCCGGACCATGATCATGTGGATTCCGCATCTTATTTGATGCGGAATCCACATGAAAAGCGAAATCACGCTCGATCATGCCGCGGCCCACGGGCGGGCGCCGTGTCCCAGGCCGCGCACCGCCCGCACGCTCACCATGCACCACTTCGCTGTGCTAACCGCCTATTCGCAGGGCCGCCGTGACGCCGCGGCGCCGTCCCGACCTGATCTCGATCGCGAGCGCCACCGCGGCGATCACGACGAGGCCCGCAAGCGGGATCGCGACGGAGGCGACGTCAGGCACCAGGGGCACCGTGCCGACAAAGCTGCTCGCGTTTGGCGCCAGTGGCACCGAGACCGGCGTGCTGGTGAACACGGACAGGTTGATCGCCGGGGCCACCACCCGGGGCAGCACGAGCGCGCACGCCCACGCGGCGACCGCCGCCGCGATCACCGCGGGCAGCACCTCCAGTGCGATGACCCGTGCCCGCTGTCCCTCGCCGAGGCCCATCGTGGCCAGCCGGGCCAGCGTGGACTCGCGCTCGGCGGCGCCGAGCGCGAGCTCGAGGAACATGACCGCGAGCCCGAGGACCGCGGCGAGCGCGACCGACAGCGTGAACAGGAGGAACGCCCCGTGCTGGAGCGGCGCGTTGGCCAGCACGGAGAGCACGTCACTGCGGAAGATCGCGGTCCCGCCCGGCGGCAAGGCGTCCCGCATCACCGCGGCGAGCCGAGCCCGGTCGATGCCGGACCCGGTCAGCAGCAGCTCGGTGACCGGGACCGGGACGGGCGGCGTCGCGGTGGACTTCAGCGCGCCGAGCGGCATGAGGAGGAACGCGCCGCCCGCGGGCCAGCCGGGTGTCGCGGACACGAGCCCCGCCACCCGTATCTTCACGTTCCCTATGGCGGCGGCCCTGGTGCCGATGGTGGTCGGGCCGCTGCCAAGCTCCGCGGCCGCCTGCGGGGACGCGAGCACGGGCTGCGCCGCGCCTGGCGTGGCGGCCAAGGCGAGCGAGCCAGGCGACGTCGCCGGATAGCCGTGGACGGCAGAGACGAGCGCGGCATAGCTTGCCGGGTCTACGGCAAGCACGGTGAGCTGGGTACCGTTCGCCGACTCCCACGCCGCCGGCCACGCCGCGGCCGCGTGCGTCACGCCGGGCACCGAGCTGATGGCGCGAACGGCGGCGGGCGGTATCGCGAAGCCAGGGAAGGCGGACTGGCCGCTGATCGTCACGTCGGCACCGGCCGCCTGCCATGACGCGGCGACATCGCCGTTGGTCACCGCGTCCCGCACCATGCCCGCGAACGCGGCGACGGTGAGCGCGAGGACGAGCGCGAACGCGGGCAGCGCCGGGGTGAGCGAGCTCCGCGTCGCCCTGGCCAGGCCGACGAAGGCGGGTGCACCGGAGGAGCGCGCGCAGGCGCGCAGCAGCCCGCGCAACACAAACGGGTAGATCCTCAGCACCACGATCACCACGGGGACGGCGACAAGCACCGGGGCGGCGCTCGCGTAGAGGTTGACGCCAGATCCCGGTGCCGTGCCCTGCTGGCGGAACACGACGATGCCCGCCACGGCGGCGGCCACCAGGGTCACCTCGGCGACGAGCCGCACCCGTGCCCGTGGCTGACGCGAGCGGGCCGCCCGGTGCCGCGGCAGCCGCTGCTGCCACGCCGCGATCAGGGCCGGGCCGCAGATCGCGACGGCCAAGATCGCGGCCTGCGGCCACCAGCCGCCCGCCGACCCGGCCACCGCGGGACCCGCGCCGGGAACGGCGAGGATCCCGAGGGCCACCCCGATCACCGCCGCGGGTACGCAGACGAGCGCCGCCGCGCCGCCCGTGGCGAGGCCCACCTGCCACAGCGACGCGCCACGCGCCCTGATCACCGTGAGCTCGGCCGACCTGCGCATCGCCACCATGCGCGCGGCGAGCAGCAGCACCGCCAGGCCCGTTATCGTCAGGCTGACGTAGAGCAGCCAGAGCAGCGCGTCCACCGACTGCGCGGCCACGAGATACGCCGCGAGGATGCCCAGCAGGGTCGAGGAAGCGCTCAGCGAGGGTGCTATCGGCGCGATGTCGCCGGACAGCGCCGGTGTCTGCGTGGTGATGGAGGTGAGCGCGTTGCTCAGCGGCTGCGCCTGCTGCCCCGTGACCGAGCCGACCTCAAGCGGGAACCCCCACTGCATCGTCAAGCCGGCGGGGAAGTCCTCCTGCACTGCGGACGCCTCACCCGGCCCCGCGATGACTCCGCCGGCCCAGTACGGCGGCGGCGAAAGGCTGTTCACGTGCTGAACGGAAGGGAACACCGGCGCCGCGTCGCTGGTCCAGAACGAGGAATCCGTGTCGGTCGGCAGCACGATCCCGCTCACCTGGAGGGTGATCGTGGCGAGCGACGTCAGCGGCCCGGTGCTCGGGATCCGCACCTTCGAGCCCACGCCGCAGGCCGAAGGTGGCCGCGGTCCGCTGCGTCACCACCACCTGCAGGAGCGGCGTGTAGAGCGGGGCCCCGGGTAGGGACAGACGCTTCTCGCTCGAGCCGTAGTACGGCACGGGGACGGCGGGGGCCGGCGGACTTGGGAAGTGGCCGGCCAGCAGGCGCATGTGCTGGCCAAGCGGGTCTCGGTAGGTGACCTCAAGCTTGACCGTGGTGCCGCCCACCTTGGGCAGCGGGGACTCCACCTGGTCTAGCCCCGAGGTCAGTGACGCCCAGGCGTCGGTGGCCGGCGCGAGGCTGATGATTCCGTGACCGTAGCCGTTGTAGTCGGCGTACAGCTGGCTGGTGACCTCGCTGACCTGGGCGTCGGCCAGGCCGCCGACCTGGAAGCCGGTAGGCGCCACGGCATTCAGGGCGCCGTCCACGGCGTCGCCCCCGGCGGAGACCGAGATGCTCGCGGTGGATGGCGGTGCGGCGGCGAGGGTCTGCCGTAGCGCGCGGGTCGTCGTGACGAGCGACTCGACGGACGCCGGCGGTGGCGGCGAACACCGCGCACAGGGTGAGCAGACCGAGTGCGATGTAGATGCCCCGTGGCCGTCTCATGCCGCTGTGCTTGCCCCCGGGGGCCGACCCCCCGGTGACCCCCCGCATGGGGGGCTCCGCCCCCCATATCCCCCTGGTGGACCCCGCCGCACGACCCGCGTCGGGGCCCGGTAGGCGGCTCACGCCGCCTCCGCCGCGCGGAGTTCGGCCGCCGGGTCGGGGCGGCGGAAGACGACGAGAGCGGCCGCGAGGGCCGGCAGCACCGCGACGGCGACCGCGAACGGCACCGTCTGCGGCAGGTCGAGCAGCGTGACGGCCGGCGGTACCGGCGCCTGCGCGGTCGTGGTCAGCGTGACGGCCGGGACGAGCAGCCGGGCGACGACGGTGCCGAGCACCAGCCCGAGCGCGGCGGCAGGCACGGAGAGCAGCAGCTTTTCCATGAAGAGCTGCGCCGCCGCGGACCGCTGGGCCACGCCGAGCGCGGCGAGCAGCGCGTTCTCCGCCCGCCGCTGCCGCACGTTCGCCGCGATCGACACCAGGAAGCCGGTGATCGCGAGCAGCGCCGCCGCGCCGGCCACGGCGAGCAGCGCCTGCTGCGGTGCGGCGGAGAGCGGGTCGCTCGCGGTGGCGGTCGCCACCGCGGCGCGGCTCGTCACGTCCGAGCCAGGCGGCAGCGCCGCGGTCAGTGCCTGAGGCAGCCCGTGGCCCGCGGTCGCCAGCCACCACTGAGTGACGGCGAGCGGTGCGCTGCCGTGGGCGACCAGTAGTGACTGGAGCGTGGTCAGGTCCATGATCAGGCCGCTGCCGGTGACCGTGGGAAAGCTGTCAACCTGCGCGGCGATCCGCACCGGGATCGTGATCCCGTTGACGGTAGCCGATACGGTCTGGCCTGGGCCGGTGTGGTTCGCGTCATCGAACGCCCGCGTCGCGATCGCCGGAACGACCGGCGGCGTCAGGTTTCCCGCGGTCAGCGTGACCTGCCCGTCCACCGGCGACACGACAGCCTGGCCGAGGTCGTTCAGCGTCGACGTCGTCCCGTAGCCCGGGCTGAACGTCACGGTCGCTCCCCCGGGAACGGGCTGCAGGCTGGCCGATGCCGGATTGGCGGCCGCGCCAGCGGTGGTGCCAACGGATTCGAGTTCCGGTGAGGAGGCGACGGCGCTCCAGCCGGTAAGCGCGGTCCCGGTGACCGTGAGCGTCACGCCATGCGGGTACGGCTGGTCGGGCATCGTGTAGGTCGCGGTGAGCTGTGCGATCCGCAGCGGGTAGGCGAACCCGCTCCCGCCGAGCCGCGCGGTGAGCTGGTGGGGGCGGCCGTCGGCGGGCAGCGTCCCCGGCACGGGGAGCTGGAAGGAGCCGCCGGCGGCGTCGGTGACCGTCAGGACCAGGGTGGCGGCGCCGACCGGCGCCTGGCCGAGCGTGGCGGTCAGCCGGATATCCGTCGGGTGCCCCGGCACGGCGGTCCCGCCGGCCGAGGCGGTGGGCGCGATGGCGCCGAACAGCCGGACGGCCGGCAATGGCGACTCGTCGCCGCGCAGCCGGACGACCTCGGCCGCCCGGGTGGAATTGACGGCGAGGATCGTGGCGGGCAGCGCGTCGACGTCGTCCACGGCCGCCATCGCGTCAGAGACGCCCGCGGCGTGCGTGAGCCGCGCGGTACTGCCGGGAGAGAGCGAGGCCGGCAGGTCCACCCGCACGTCGGCGCCGGCCGTGAACGCCGCCTGGTCGGCGGTCGACCTGGTCCAGCTCTGGTGCTGCGCGAGCGCCAGCGTGCCGGTGGCGACCGCCATGACGATCAGCAGCGCGGCGCCGCCCTGGCGCAGCGGCTGGCGGCTGAACTGCCAGCCGGCCATCGCGGCGGTGAGCCTGCGGCCGCCCGCGGCCAGCCGGTCGGTCAGCCGGGCCGCCGCGGGCAGCAGCCGCAGCGTGAGGATCGTGCCGCCCGCCAGCGCCAGCGCGGGGGCGAGCGCGAGCACCGGGTCGATCGCCGCGGGCGCGCCGGCCGCGGACGTGGCGACGGCCGAGTAGCGGCGCAGTTGCCAGCCGGCCAGGACCGCGAGCACGATCACGGCCAGGTCGGCGCCCGCCCTGGTGACGTTGGCCAGCGCGGCCTGGCGGCCGCGCCTGACCCGGGTGGCGCCGGACGCGGGGCGCAGCACCGGGTAAAGCAGCGCGCCGACCGCGAGCACGACGATAAGCACCGTGGCCGCGAGCGCGTCCGTCCAGGTGCCCGCGGCCGTCAGGCTGATGCCGCCGCCTGCCAGGGTTCCGCCTGCGGTGCCCTGGCCGTAGAGCGAGCCGCCGAGCCAGCGGGCAAGCCAGACGCCCGCCACCCCGCCGGCCAGCGCGGTCACCACGGAGAGCGGGACTACCTCGGCCGCCGTCAGCCGGGTCAGCTGCCCGCGGGTCGCGCCGCGCGCGAGGAGCAGCGCGGTTTCGCCCTCGCGCTGGGCGGCGAGCAGCCGGGCGACCGCGAGCAGCGCGGCGACCGCGAGGACGAGCAGTTGCAGCCCGCTGATCGCCAGCAGCGACCTGGCGAGGGCGAGGTTGCTGCCGATGTCGGAGAGCAGGCGCGGCAGGTTGGAGATCAGCTGCATGCCGCTGAGCGTGTTCGAGTTGTTCATCGCGGTCTCAAGCCCCGCGATACGGGCGGAGGTCGAGGACAGCTCGGTGTCGGTGACAGACGCCATGTCGGGCTCGGCGACCCAGGTGCCCGTCGCCGCCGCGAGCTGAGCGGGAAACACCGTGGGCGGGACGATCAGCGGCCCGTAGGTGATGAACCCGCTCGCCGCGCTTGACCCGCTCGCGGGCAGCGAGTCCAGCTGCCAGTAGGCGGCGGCGGTTCCCGACAGCTGCCGTTGCGCGTACAGGCCGGTGATCGCGAATGTCTGCCGCGCGCTGTTGTTGCGGTCCTGCAGCCTGAGCACGTCCCCCACGCGCAGGTGCAGCAGCGCCGCGCTCGTGGCGGGAAGCGCCGCGGGGACGTCGCCTGGCGAAGCGCCGGCCGGTGGGGACGCGGGCCACGTGCCGGCCACCAGGACCGCGTGGCTCGTTATCTCGTCGAGTGCCGCGGCCTCAAGCAGCGGCGTGCTGCCCGAGCGGACGCCCGCCGGCCGGGCGGGCAGCGCTCCTGGAACGAAGCCGAGGGGGTCTGACCAGATGCCCGACCAGAAGTCGAACGGCACGCCTGGTAGCGCGCCGCCGATTGCCGACTTAAGCGCGGCGGTGGTCGACCGCGCGTCGCCACCCCCGAACGGGCCGGCCGCCGTCAGCGAGTTACCCGGCGCGACCACCAGGTCATGCCGTACCGCCTGCGGCAGGGCCTGGCCAGCGAACACCGCGAGCGCGGATCCGACGGCCGCGGCGACGAGCGTGGTGAGCGCCGCCGAGGCGATGACCACCCAGTGCGCGGCCATCCGCCGCGCTGCTAGCGGGCCACGCGGTGCGAACACGCACCACAGGATTCCTCACTATCGCAAAGTATGGCAATTCTGCTTGGTAACAAATAAACACTCTTTGATGTGTGCGGCTAGCGGTCTAGTCGCCCTGGCTCAGCGCGTCCCAGCGGGCCATCACCGCGGGCATTTCCGCGGTGAGGAACTCGATGAAGCCCGCGTGCCCCGCCATCCGGCGCCCGGCGGGCGAGTCCGCGCCGACCAGGTCGATGCCCTCCTTGAGCAGCGCGGACCACCGGGTCAGGGCCTGGTTGCGTAGCAGCATGACCTGGTGCCAGATGTCGCCTGGCATCCGGTAGTACTCCCGCCGCGACCCGGGCACGCGTTCCTTGTGCACCAGTCCGAGTTGGGCCAGGTAGCGCACGGCGCCTGACACCGCGGCCGGGCTGATCTGCAGCAGGTCAGCGAGTTCGGCCGCGCTCAGCCGCCCGGCGTCGGTGACGAGCAGCGCGACGAAGACGCGCGCGGGCATCGCGGGGAAGCCGGCCAGGATCAGCACCGCCGCGAACTTCTCGATGAACTCGGGCAGGCTCCCAGTGGCTTCGCTTGGTACCCGCATGCCTTCGTTAGGTACCCGCATGGCAGAAGAATACAGCATTCAGAACTTTCACAAGTTTCTGAATATCCGGTAGTCTGAGGGCATGGCGAACGCTATCGAGGCGCGCGGGCTACGCAAGCTCTTCGGCAAGGCAACGGCGCTTGACGGCCTCGACCTGACGGTCGCCGTCGGCGAGGTGCATGCCTTCCTCGGCCCGAACGGCGCGGGCAAGACCACCACGATCCGCATTCTGCTCGGCCTGCTCCACAAGGACGGCGGCGACGTCTCCCTGCTCGGCGGCGACCCGTGGCGGGACGCGACCACGCTGCACAGCAGGCTGGCGTACGTGCCAGGCGACGTCACGCTGTGGCCGAGCCTCACCGGCGGCGAGATCATTGATCTGCTCGCCCGCCTGCGGGGAGACGGCCCCACCACCAAGCACGGGGCCGCTAAGCACGGGGATCTCAAGCGCCGTCAGGAGCTCATCGAGCGGTTCGACCTCGACCCCTCCAAGAAGGCGCGCGCTTACTCCAAGGGCAACAGGCAGAAGGTGGCACTCATCGCCGCGCTCGCCAGCGACGCCGAGCTGCTCGTGCTCGACGAACCCACGTCGGGCCTTGACCCGCTGATGGAGGCGGCCTTCCGTGACTCCGTGAGCGCGGAGCGGCGCAGCGGCCGGACCGTCCTGCTGTCCAGCCACATTCTCGCCGAGGCCGAGGCGCTCGCCGACCGGGTCACCATCATCCGGGCGGGCCGTACGGTCGAAACCGGCACGCTCGCCGAACTGCGGCACCTCACCCGCACCACGGTGGACGCCGAGCTGGACGGGCCGCTCAGCCTGGACGGCCTGCCTGGCCTGCACGACGTCGACATGGAAGGCACGCGGCTGCGCTGCGAGGTGGACAACCCCGCGCTCAACGAGGTACTGCGCCGCCTGACGGCCGCCGGGGTGCGGACCCTCACCTGCCGACCGCCGACTTTGGAGGAGCTGTTCCTTCGGCAGTACTCCGATCAGAACCATGATTCAGAACGGGATCGGGTGACTCCCGCACCATGACTACTGCCACCGCCGAGCGGGCGCCCAGGGTTCCGGTCCCCAAAGTCACTGGCGCCTTCGCAGGCGGCCCGCTGACCGGGGCGGGCATCCTCGCCAAGCTGGCACTGCGCCGCGACCGCATCATGCTGCCGGCCTGGGTCTACGTGGTCGTGATCGGCGTCGCGTCGAGCGCGTACACGTTCGCGCATCTTTATAAGACCGCGTCGTCGCGGGCGGCGCTGGTCGCGTCGGGGGAGAGCAACCCCGCGCTGCTGTTCCTCTACGGGCGGCTGAACGGGAACTCGGTCGGCGCGCTGACCGTCTGGCGGTACGGCGTGTGGGGCGCGTTGTTCGCGGCGCTCATGTCGGTCTTCCTCGTGATCAGGCACACCAGGGGCGACGAGGAGACCGGGCGGCTCGAGCTGATCGGATCGGCCCGGGTGGGCCGTCAGGCCCCGCTCGCCTCGGCGATCGCGGTCGCGGCCTTGGCCAACGTGATCCTCATCGTCCTGCTGTGCATCGTGCTTCCATTTCTTGGCCTCCCGGCCGCTGGATCGGTGGCGCTCGCGCTCGCCATCGGCACCTGCGGCCTGGCGTTCGCCGGCGTGAGCGCGGTAGCCTCGCAGCTCACCGCCGGCGCGCGGGCCGCGCGCGGGCTGGCGATCGGCGTGCTCGGGGTCGCGTTCCTCGCCCGGGCGGTTGGCGACTCGGCCGGCGCAGGCGGGCCAAGCTGGCTCACCTGGGTGCTGCCGCTCGGCTGGACGGAGACCCTGCGGCCCTTCGCCGGGGAGCGCTGGTGGGTGCTGGCACTGCCGCTGGCGCTGTTCGCAGCGGGCGCATGGCTGTCGTTCGCGCTGGCCGCCAGGCGCGATCACGGGGCGGGCCTGTTCGCCGACCGGCCGGGCCGTCCCGCCGCATCCGGGGCGCTGCGCGACCCGTTCACGCTCGCATGGCGACTGCAGTGGCCGGCGCTCGCGGGCTGGGCGGCCGGGTACGCGGTCTTGTTCGCGGTCTGCGGCGCCGCGGCGAAGGGCATCGGCCAGCTCGTCGGCACCAGCGGCGGGCTCACTAAAGAGTTCACGCGGATCGGCGGCCAGACCGAGATCGTCAACGCGTACCTGGCCGCGCTGATGCTGCTCGGCGGGCTGGTCGCCGCCGCCTACGGCGTTTCCGCGGTGCTCAGGCTGCGCACCGAGGAGACGGCGGGCCGCGCCGACCCGGTTCTCGCCGGGTCGGTCGGGCGCGCCCGCTGGGGGCTCAGCCACCTCGTGGTCGCCTTCGTGGGGTCGGCGGTCCTGCTGGCAGTGGCGGGCATCGCTACCGGCCTCGGCTACGGTCTCGCCGCCGGCGGCGCCGGCGCCGAGACCGCCAGGATGCTCGGCGCGGGCCTCGCGCAGCTCCCCGCGGCGGCGGTGATCATCGGAGTCGCGGTACTGGCCTTCGGTGCGGTACCGGAGGGGTGCATAGCGGTCGCCTGGACGGCCGTCGGGCTCGCCGTGCTGCTGGACATCTTCGGCCAGGGGCTCCAGCTCTCCCAGTGGGTGCTGGACATCTCGCCGTTCACGCACGTTCCGAGGTTGCCCGGCGGCACGGTCTCCGCCGCCCCGCTGTTGTGGTTGAGCGTGATCGCGCTGGCGCTCGGCGCGGCCGGGCTGGCCGCCCTCCGCCGCCGCGACATCGGCTAGCGCCGGCCCGGAGTTCCTCACGCGAGACCGCCTGGAGCGCTACGTTGGGTTGCGAACGGGCGCGAGACGCTTGTGAAATGTCCGGTTATGAGGTGTTTTGCCGACATATTTACCGGGGCGACGCGCCGATATGCCCGATGGGGTAGCGAAGATACGCATTTGCCGAGATGATGTTGTGACCTTGCAGAACCGCAGGTACCACGGACAACACGAGGTGACTCCCATATGAGGAACGGATGGCCGCACACCGGGGATGGCCGGGGGATGACTCCGGCTAACCAGGGGCACGGGCCGTTCGGGCCGGAGGTCTCGTGGCCGGCCGGGTCCTCCGAGCAGGAGCACCCGAGTGGTGGCTACCGTTACCCGGCAACGCGAGCCGAACAGCTGCCGGCGGCCGCTCAGGGCGCGCACCCGTACGCCGCCTTCGATGGCGCGGGGTACGGCGACGACGGCTATACCGACCCCGGCTATCAGGGGCCGTCCGCGCAGGACGCGGGAATAGCGGGCACGAGGACGGTCCGCGGGTTCGTGGAGTCCGGGCAGCGCCCGCAGGGTTACCCGGAGACCGGCTACGCCCAGTCCGGCTACCAGCAGCCGGCCCAGCGGACGCACAGCCAGCCGGGGTACGCGGGTTCAAGCTACGCCGCGGGCGAGATCGAGATGGCCTACCCGGCGGCCGCGGAGACCTCCCACGGTGCGGACCTCTACAAGCAGCCGTGGGACTACGACCAGCCGCTCCGCTATGACGGCGAAGAGAACGCCTACCAGGTCGACAACTACCAGTCGGTGGACGATTACGGCCAGGCCGGCGGCTACGGCGGCCAGGGCAACGACGGGGCAGTGCGCCACCAGCCGCCCGCTTTTGACCCCGGCGCGTATAACGGCTCCGATTACTCGATGCCGGGCGTCAACGGTCCCGGCTACGACCTGTCCGGCATCATCGGCACCAGCGACTTCGAGGCGATCGGCTACGACGAGCCGAGCTACGGACGCCTCTCCTATGACGACCCGCGGTACGAGGACGGGCCGCGTTACCGGCAGTCCGGGCAGCGCTTCGACGAGACCCGCTTCGACGTGCCGAGGTTTGATGACACCCGGCTCGACAACCTGTGGCAGCCCGGGGAAGATGTCCGCCGCGAGGCCGGCCCCGCCGGATACGGGAATGACGGGTTCGGAGTCAGCCGCGGTCGTTCGGGATCTCCTTCTTTTGATGCTTTTGACACTCGCCGCGGCCCGCGGTCGGCCGAGACCCGTTACGACATGAAGGCGCTGGTCGAGCCGGGCGACAGGACCAGGTTCGACGTCCCGGTCTTCGATGAGACGCGCCTCGACAACCTGCGCGCGCTCACGCCGGGCAGTGGCCTGCGAACTTCCGGCGCGATCATGCTCGCGCCGCCGCCCGCCCGGCCGCGCAACTGGGCCGAGGACACCTCGCTCGACCACTTCAACGACCTCGACCTGACCGACGAGCCGGTGCCCGCCGCGTTCACTCGCACGCTTGAGCGGCCGGAAGAAAGGTCGTTCGACCGGCCGCAGCAGGACGACGACACCGCGACCAGGCGTGCGGTCGGCAAGCGCCGCGGCCGCAGCGGCGACCGGCGGCAGTGGATGGCGCTCGGTGCCATCGCGGTCGTGGCGGCGGGTGCGATCGGCGGCGTGCTGATGAAGTACGTATTCGCGGGGCCGAGCGGCCCGGCGCACCAGGTCGTCGCCCCGCACACGGTGGACGGCTACAACCGGTCGGCCAACCTCGAGAATCAGCTTGATGTGGCCGCCGCCGCTCAGAGGTTCGCGAAGGCGAGCTCCGGGCACGCCAGCGACGTGGTGTACGGCGTGTACCAGATGGGCAGCATCTCGCCGAGCGCGGACGCCGCGAACACCCAGATGTTCATGTTCGTCGGCGGCAAGCTGGCCGGGGCCGATCCTGGTGCGTCGATAACGAACGTCGAGCAGACCTATCCGGGCACCGCGGCCGTGTCGCCGGGATCGCTCGGCGGTCAGGCAGCGTGTACCGAGACGCACCTGAACGGGCAGAGCGCGTCGATGTGCGTGTGGTTCGACAACGACACGTTCGGGACCGTGGTGTCGCCGACGATGACGACCGCGAAGCTCGCGAGCACCATGGACGCGGTGCGGCCAAGCCTGGAGCTGTACGCGAAGTAACCGGGTTAGGCGTCGGGCTTGACGTCGCCGGACGCCGCTGGCGGGTCGGCGGGCGGGTTTTCTGTGGCCTGCTGCTGCTCGGCGGGCTCCTCCGCCGGCGGTTCCTTAGTTTCCGTCGGGGGAGTTGGCGCGGCCGCGGCGTCTGGAGTTGCCTTGGTTGGGGTGGGGCGGCGGCGGATGGTCAGCCGCGTGACCGCCAGGACGAAGGCAAGGGCTAGGGCGGCGAGGCCGGCTAGCTGGGCGCCGACGACGGGGGCGCCTGCCGGGAGTGCGGACGTGTTCGCGACCGCGCGGGCGCGTGCATTGTGGTTGGACTGGGCCAGGCCAGTCGACGACGGCTTCGGGTCAAGGGTGGGGAACAGGTTTGCGGCGTTGCCATTTGGGCCAAGCGTCGGGCTGACGTTCGGGATGCTTGGCAGGCTGCCGACCGGGAGCGGCGAGGAGACGGTCGTCGGCACTGGTGGCAGGGCCGCCGGGTTCAGTGGTTGCGTCAGGCTCTGTGGAGTCGCCGGGTTCTGTGGTGCAGTCGGGTTCTGGGGTGCTCCCGCGTTCTGGGGTGCTCCCGCGTTCTGGGGTCCCGAAGGGTTCTGTGGCGCCGAAGGGTTCTGTGATGGCGTGGTCGAGGGTGGTGGCGCGGTGATTGACACGGTGGCCGACGCCGCAGGGTCCTGTGCCAGGTGAGCCGCGCTGCCGGTGACCGTCAGGCTCACCGACGTGACGGACGACGCGGTGACGGGGACGGTGAGCTGCGCCTGGAGTTGCCGTGGGGCGGACTGCGCGTCGACCGCGCCCAGGTCGCACGATGATGTCCCGTCGGCGTTGCCGCAGCCGAAGCTGAAGCCTGGCGCCCCGCCGCTCGCGGGCGTCGCCTGCAGCCGGATGGTGGCGTCGGGGACGTTCCCGCCCGTCGTCCAGGCGCTCACGGTCCACTGTGCCGAATGGCCGCGCACGCTGCTCGCCTGCGCCCGCGCGACCGCCACGCAGAGGCTGACCTGCGTCGCGTGCGGCACTGTCTTGGCGCCGTTGCGCGGACTCTTCTTGGTCGTGGTGGGGGTGGGTGTGGGCTTCGCCGTGAGCGTGCGGGTGCGCGTGGGCGTCGGCGTGGCTTTGGCCGAGGCCTTAACGATGGCCCGGGTTTGGGTGGCCGACGGGGTTGGGCGGGGCGTCGGGGTGCTGCTGGCCGGGGCCTTCGTCGTCGTCTTCGTGGCCGTGGGGGCGGGACTCGATTTCAGCGTGCGGGTCGGCGCTGCGGTCGCCTTGGCCGAGGTCGTCCCCGAGTCGGTCGGGTCCGGGGTGGAGGTACCCGTGGTGGCGCTTGCCGTCGCTGTCGGCGACGGACTGGACGTGGTCGATGCCAGCGTCGCTGTCGGGGTGCTCGCTGTCGCGCGTCTGGCCTGCGTGGTCGGCGGCTCGCAGTCGGGGTGCTCGGCGTGGTGGTCGGAGTGGTCGGCGTGGTAGTCGGGGGCGTTGGGGTCTGCGAGGGAGGGGTGGGCGAAGGCGACTGGCTAGGCGGCGCGGCCGGCAGTTGCAGCGGCTCGCACGACTGACCGCTCGATGTCGTGGCGGTGCTCGCCGCAGCGGTGCTCGCCGTGACGGTCAGGCTTGCTCCAGAAGCCGCCAGCAGGACACTGCCTGCCATCAGCGTGACCGTCGCGGGTCGTGCGTGCCCCAAACGCATGAAACGCCCTATCAGTGCTGCTAGTCGCGGTATGCCATCCATTCCCCGTTGTCCCGTCCCCGTTCTCCTACCCGGTTGACCGTGGGGATCACTGCGATGGCCGTAATCAGGGCCAGGTTCCCGTCGGGATGCCGGAGTAGACGATCGGGACGGGAGTGGGCAGAAGGTGAACTTGCGAATACTCACCGTAGCCTATAGCATGCTGGTCGTGACGCTTCCTGTGCGGAGCGTGTTACTTCCGGGGCCGCGAGAACGGCCGGGGGCCGGAAGCTGAAGTTCGCGAAGAGTTCGCCACGGAGCGACAAAAGCGCGTGCCGGCAAGACATGCGGCCGCCGCGCCGGGTGTCGGAGGCCCCGTTGGTTACTCTACGTGATGTACGTCACGGATTGTTTTCGTGCAAACGTGGCATGCGCGGGTGTTATCTGCTGTTTACTTGTCTCAGTTAAGCACCCAGGCGTGCGATGGTTGCTCCCCCGCAACACTGTCGCCCTGACCCGCGTCAACGTCCACGCCCCTGCCGTCGCTACGGTGCGTCTCACCGGCCGGCAGTGTTCAGGGTGAAAGCGGAGCGCCTCCCGAGAAGCGGCGCCCATCCCAAGGGTTACCTCTTGCACCCCCGTATTCACTCACGCATGTCCATGTCTCCCCTGTACCGCAGCACCGCAAACATCGCGCGCAAACATTCGCGCATGTCGGTGATCGCGGCCGCGGCGGCCACTGCGGGCGCGCTCGGCGCGGCCGGCTTCGCGACCGGCGCGGCACCGTGGGAGCAGGCAGTCGGCAACGTCGCGACGACAGCGCATGTTGATTCGTCGTCGGCTTCGGGTCAGCCCGGTAGTTCCCCCCTATTCAAGGCCATCGCGGGCATCAAGACGGCGCACGCCGGCACGCCAGCGGCCAGCGGTCAGCTCGATGTCCTCCGTTCCGCCGGCCCGGCGGGCAGCACGAGCCCGAACGCCACCGGCGACCAGGCCATCGTGACCTTCGCCGCTGAGGAGGCGAATGTTCAGGCGGCCAAGCAGCAGGCCGCACAGCAGGCCGCCAAGGCAAAGGCGGCCGCCCAGGCGAAGGTCGCCGCGGCGGCCAAGTTGAAGGCGGCTGCCCAGGCTAAGGCGGCCGCGCGGTCGAAGGCGTTCGCGCAGGCGAAGGCCGCGGCGGCGGTCAAGGCGAAGGCCGTCGCGGCGGCTAAGGCCAGGGCCAAGGCGGCCGCCAAGCCGTACATCATCTACGACTCGGTGACGCCAAGCTCGATCCCGTCAGGTAAGGCAGCCGCTGTCTACGCCAACGGCGCATACGCGGCCTCCTCCGCGCAGACGGCTGGGCACGGTTCGGTGCTGTGGATCGACACCAACGGCAGCGACCCGGCGGCCAACGCGCTCGATGTCGAGCCCGGTGACGCCACTCCGGCCGGCGCCGCGCAGTGGGTGAAGCAGCGCCTGACCCATCAGCCGAAGTCGGTGGCGATCGTCTACACGATGATGTCCGACTGGCAGCAGGTCAAGGACAACGTGGCCGCCCTTCCTGGCTGGATGCAGTCCAAGGTCCGCTACTGGATCGCCGACCCGACCGGAACCCCGCACGTCGTGCCTGGCTCCAGCGCCACCCAGTGGTACTGGGGAAACAGCTACGACGTCACGACCGCGAACCCGAACTTCGTCGGCTAGGAACCAGGTTCGCGATCACTAAGCCGCTCTAGCCGGGTGCCGCCGTTCCCCCCACGGCGGCACCCGGCCGGGGCTCCTCCCGTACCCGGCAGCACCACCGCCCAGGGTGCGCTATGCTCTCTACGCGGCGTTCGAACAGCGCCGCGACAACCGAACATTGCCCCTTTAGCTCAGTCGGCAGAGCGTCTCCATGGTAAGGAGAAGGTCTACGGTTCGATTCCGTAAAGGGGCTCTCGAACTTAAGCACGAAAACGCCACTCTAACAGGCTCTGGACCTGCGGGGTGGCGTTCTCGCTTTTCCGCCTGTCTACGGTCCTTGCCGGCTCCTACGGCTGTCTGTGCCGCATACGTGCCGATATTCTCAGCCGTCGCCGGGCCTTGGCCCACGACCGGCGGTAGGTGATCGAGGCCAGTTCGCCCCCTTGGACCCCGGCGAATACCCGCCCGCCGGGGGCGCCTTCGACTGCGCCGCCGAGCACATGGCGAGCGATGAACGCCAGGACGACAGGATGCCGCTGGATAACGGGGTACTGGCGATACTCGGGAAGCAAGTCGAGCAGCCAAGCCACGGCGCTCGCTTCCCGTGACAGCAAGTAAAACTAATAGCTACGCGTAATTGTCTATGAGATGATCAACCTTATGTAAAACCTTATTATCGTAGGCGGTACGATGGGTGTCGGCAAAACCGCGACATGCCGCGAACTGCAGAAAATACTCCCAAGAAACGTATTCCTTGATGGCGATTGGTGTTGGGATATGCACCCATTTGTTGTGACAGACGAAACAAGGGCGATGGTAAATAGCAACATCGCCCATCTGCTTAACGGCCTCCTCGCTTGCTCGGAATTTGAGAATGTTATTTTCTCTGCTGGGTACTACATGAGCAGCATATACTGGATGACCTTATAAATGCACTGAACCTCAATGGCTGCACGACCCATTGTTTTTTCGCTTGTCAGCACTGAACAGGCCCTGGTCGAAAGACTAAACCGCGACATAGCTGCAGGTAGGCAGGGCAGTGACATTACAGAACGCAGCTTGGCTCGAATATCGTTCTATGATGAGCTTGACACGGTTAAGATTGACGTAAGCGCCATCTCGCCAGCACACGCGGCGCGGCGCATTACAGAGCACATGGCAGGCGTTCAGGCCAATTCACAGCCTCGGGCCGGTTCCTGATGACCCGGCGACCCGGCTGGACTGGCAGCAACGGGCCGCCTCGATCGGTGCATACCGGGAACTGTCTGGCTACCAGCATCCTGACAACCCGATGGGCCCGAGCCCGGCGGGGACCCGGAGCTGTGCGCCGCCTGGCAAGAAGCCCTGGGCGCCCTCGGCCCTGCCGACGGCCCAAGACCTGACCGCCTGGCATCACGAATTCGCGTCCAAACTGGCCGAACGGGAAGCCGCCGACTAACCATCGCGGCCAACCGAAGAGTCGCGAAAGAACCTTCGTGCGGCTACAGCGGATCTGGCGTTCCCCCAGTTACAATGACCATAGTGCCTGGCAGCTATTGATCATCAATAGCCACATACGCCACATAGCTTATCTGCCGCTTTTATACAGTCGCGAGCCCGTAACAACTCAGAGGCTCTGGCAGGCGAGAAAGCCTGCACCTACTTACCTGTCCGCGGCGCTTCTACCTCACAGTTCTCTCTCGACGAGAGGCCAGGCACGGGTCATCCCGTGGCTGCGTTGCCGGCGTGCCTGCCCAGGCCGCTGGTGCGCGCCTTGGCGTCGGAGGAGAAGCGCAATGGCAGACCTGTACGTACCCGGTCTGGACCTATCCACCGGACGGGTAGTGCAGCCGGACGAACGGGAAGTGTGGGAGTGGCACGAGAAGGGGCACAACGGCGACCGCACCCTGGTCTGCCTCGAGTGCTACCACGGGGCCGGAAACCCCGGAGGCCAGCGGCAGCTGGTGCCGCTGGTTCCCCGAGGGAGGATCAACGGAGCCAGACGGAAGCACTTCGCCCATCCGCCCGGCATGGCCCCGGTCGGCGGGCACAGTCCGGAGACCGCCTGGCACTGGGAGGCTAAGCACCGGCTGCGCCAGTGGATTGAAGAATCAACTGGGGCACGCGCTGAAGTGGAAGCGTGGACAATGGACGGGCGGCGTCGCAGCGACGTCGCGGTGACATTTCCCGGCGGCGCCCGGTTGGCCATCGAGGTACAGCTCAGCCAGATGACGGACACGGAGCTGCTAGCGCGCCGTAAGGACTACGCGCGCCTGGGGACTGCCCTGGCCTGGGTCTGGTCCGCCGATAAGCGGGTTCCGCACGTCCTGTTCCAATTCGGCGAGCCGGGCTGGGTGTTCGACCCCGCAAATGACCAGCTGGGACTGGTCTGCGGTCAGGCTCACCTGAGCTGGCCAGCAGACCGCACCGCCGCCCGGAACCGAAGCCCGCACTGGCCGCCGTGTCCCGGTGACGAGATCGAGCTCCGGTGGATGCCGCTGTCCAGCGTCCGGCTGACGAGATCCGGGTTCCTGCCGTCGGCAGAGGTCATCGCCCGTCTGAAGGAAGAAGCTGCCGACGCGGCGCGCCGGGCAGACGCTGAACGAACTGCCGCTGCCAGGCTTGCCGCGCCAACCGCCGATCCCGGCGACCTGCAAGCTGGTCGCGTACCCCGGCCGTCCGACGCCGATCAGTCCCGGGCGCATTTGGCACTGCGTATAGACGGGCGGCCGCCGTGGTCGCATCCGCTCGCGCGCCTGTACTGGTGCCCGCGTTGCGGTTTCCTGACCGGAGAACAGCTCCATACCAGCCGGATCCAGCACGAGATTCCCGGCCCTGACCGTTGGATCACGGGGGCTGACCTCGAACCGGATGCGTAAGTCCCGTTGTGACTGGTGTGAGCGGCGAGGACCGGGGCGTGAATCACGACAGGCGGCCCTCAGCTATCTCGCCCCTCAGCCGGTCCCTCAGTTCGTAGAGGTCGCCTTCCAGCGGGTCCATGCGCAGTTCCTCAGGGTTGGTCAGCAGGACTTCAACTGCCAGAAGCCTCGTCTTCGCGTCCATGTCGGACACCCTCCCGTTGTGGTCGATTTTGACTGCTATCCACAGTCTAACCTGGACAGCACAGGACAGGGCAAGACAAGACATGCATACCCATGACTGTTTCCTGACTTGCCCTGTCTTACCTTGGCCTAGTGACGGAAGTTGATCTTGATGCGCCCGAACCGCCCTACGTGCAGCTGGCGGCGATCTTGCGGGCACGGATCAGTGCGGGTGAGTTCGATTCCGGTCCGCTGCCGAGTAACCGCACATTGCAGCAAGCGTACGGCGTTGGCGAGTTTGCCGTCACTCACGCGCTGCGGGTGCTGATCGACGAAGGTCTCATTTACTCGGTTCCCCGCCGTGGTTACTACGTAGTCAGGAAACAGCCTTAAACAGGCTGGCCCCGCAACTGCGCCGGTGTCGTGCTCGGCGCGCGCCAGGATTGCTCATGCTGTAGACGGCTGCTGCCGGGATCTGGGGTTACGAGGCGCAGCGGATCCCTGGGCGCCCGGCCACGCGCGAGCGGTGGCCGGGGTCGACCTGCTCTTGAAGGCGGCACGGCATGAGATCGGCGGTCGCGCTCGCCTGAATATCTCGCGGTTATATATTACCGTGATATTGGAATCGTTCTTTTCTTCAGCATAACCTCACTTCGGATGCGTTTAGTGGTATGGGAAAGGAAATACTCCCGTAGGTAAAAGGGATTATTTGCCATGCCAAATAAGGAAGCGTGCCCGCCACTCCGAGAGCTAATTCCCAGAAGGCCTGACAATGACATCTGCCGGGGCACCAGGCCCGCGAGCGGCGTTCGTTCGACGCAACAGTAGGCACGACCCTAAGCACCGGACAGCGGCGGATAAGACCACAGACCCTCTCCTGTAAGGAGCACAAATGCACGAAGGGGCGGTAGCCTGCCCGGATCGCTTCCACGGTGGCGTGGGGCGTCAGTACTGCGGCCTGCCCGTCGAACTGGTCAATCCGGTCGGTGTACCCGGCCGGGGTCCAGCGGTTCAGACCGCCGTCATTTGCCAGCCAGAACTCGTCGTCGTGGACGATGAAGACGCCATCGGGCAGCTCACTGAGCAGTGCCGGGTAGGTGACGCGGGCCCCGTCTACAAGGCGACGCTGCCAGTGCAGCACCTGGTCGATGTCGTCCGCCGCAGGTTTCGCGGGAAATCCGCGGGCCGCCGTCCAGGCCGTCCGGAACGACTGATAGGCGGCTTGGCGGCATTCCGCGCAAGGTCGGTGCCCGGCGGCCAGCGCGACGGCCTCGTCGAGGAAGAACAGTTCGGTATAGCGGCGGGGCCGCATGATGGGCCGCCGGCGGCCGCGGAACTCCAGCACGCACGCCAGCCAGCGGCGGACCTGGTAGCGCCGGACCAGGGCCAGGTTCTCGTTGTGGAGCACGCCCCGGTTGCCGTACATGGTCCCGCGGTGCTCGGTGGCGATCAGCTCGCCCGCGGGCGTTACCCGGTTCCGCAGCGGACGGTCCAGGCCAGCGAGCCGGTCGCCGTCGGGTGCCTGCGGACGTTCCTCGGTCATGGTTTCAGTGCACCACTGCATGGCCGGGCCGTCTGGCGGTTTCCGGACGGGATCGTCCCATCCAGGGTGCCATGCCGAGCGACCGGATGACAGTTACCTGGCGACGTGGCGTTAGGCCCGCCCGATCGCCACGAAGCGCTGGCTAGTGCCGGTCGCGGGGAAAGGATGCCGAAGTCGTTCGGAAGGGAGGTCTTGATCACGGCCGCGTCATAATGACGTGAGCCCCGGGTCTGCGGGAAGGACGTTCCGGCCCGCGCTGGTCACGGGCCGCGTCAGAGCATGGGCGGTGCCCGATGTGGCTACTGGCGATCATCGCCGGGATCGCGTGTAACGTCGTGGGCTTGCTGCTGGCCGAGCGCAGTTCCCTGGCCGGCCCGGCTCTTAGCAGGCTGATCCAGCTGACGCGGTGGCCCGTCCTTGCCGCTTCCATCGTGGTCGCCGTCGGACTAGCCAGGCACGGTGCCGCCTGGACGCTGGCGTGGCTGGCCCTCGGGATCACCGGCGTCGGACTGGCCGGCCAGGCGGCATTCCTGGCCGGCTTCACCGCCCGCAAGCTGTACCGCGCGGGACGCCAACCCCGGCAACGCGAGCCATAGCCGCCCTGGTCGGAATCCGCTTGACGTTGCCGAGTCAGGCTTGGCGGCTCCGGCGCGTCGCGCAGGTGCGGCTGCCGACGGAATCAACAGCCGTTCACGGCCAGAACGCCACCGCAGCCCTGAACCGGGCCAACCCGCATGCGAGGCAGGCGGCTCCTGACCGCTTCGGCCGCATGCCATGGATCGTGCCTCGCCGCCGGCAGTTGCCGGGTCCGCGCCTTGCGCCTGGATGCCAGGCCGGCCGGACCCGATGGGGGTCCCTGGGTGGCCTCCCGCTGCGAGCGGCGCACGACCCAGGACAGGAGCGTCAGCAGCGCGGCCAGCAGCCCGGCCACCATCAAGCCCGTCAGGCCCACGAGTAGCACGCCGGCAACCGCCGGCACTCGGCTTGACTGCAGCAGCGCCACCGCGGCAGAAGCCATGCTCGGGACGGCACCGACCGCCCCAACGCGGGCCGCTGTCTTGAAGCTGAGCGTCCTGCCCGGCTCACGGGCGAGCTCGGCCGACGGTTCGGCGCTGGTCACTCCGTCGGGGATGTCCGCGGTCAATGCGTCCAGGTCCGCGTAGGTCCGTGACGCGAATACCTGGCCGACCCGCAAGTCGAACTCGTCCTTGGTCAGCCGACCCTGAACGAACGCGGCCTTGAGCACGCCGATCGCCTGCTCGCGGTCGGCGTGTGAGGTCCTCAGCCGGCCCAGTGCGCCCGCTGTCCCGTCTTCGCGCCCTGCCGTCACGGGTACCTCCCATAATCACGACCTAGCTAAAAGCTTAGCTCCGCCAGCCAGACAGCTCTCCCGGGTCACCTCTGCAGACCGGCTGTCAGGGGTTCAGGGGGTGGGGGCGCCGGGCTGGCGGAGTGAGCGGTCGGCGACCCGGGCGAGGTGCGCGTAGAAGACCTCGCGGGCGTCCGGGTTGAGCGTGGTGAGGGCGACCATGGCGGTGAAGATGACATCGCACAGCTCGGCTTGCACGTCGTCCCAGGAGTGGGTGACGCCCTTGCGGGGGTTCTGGCCCATTGCTCCGATGACGGCCTGGGTGACCTCGCCGGCTTCCTCGGTGAGCTTCATGATGCGCAACAGCTTCTCGGTTTCCTGCGGGAGGGTGCTGCTGGCGTCCAGCCAGCTCACGATCTGGTTGATGGTGCGCCAGGCGTCATCCATGCTCCGAGAGGCTAGCGCAGCCGGACTCGGCGCGTTCCGGTGCTCCGGACGGGGCGGAGCGTGGGTGGGTGTCAAGCCTGTTGCCCCGGCGGGTGCGGGGCTAACCTCAGATTGTGGCGTGGGTCGGGGTGATGGGGGCAGGCCATGGCGCGGATTGTGCTGGTGGGGGCGGGGGTAGTCGCCCTCGGGACCGCCATGCTCTTGGCCGGTGACGGTCATCAGGTCATCGTGCTTGAGCGGGACCCGGAGGGTCCGCCGGCTGATCCCATGGATGCCTGGGAGCGATGGCAGCGTCCTGGGTTGAATCAGTTCCGGATGGCGCACACCTTCCTCGGCGGGTTTCGGGCGGTTCTCGATGCCGAGCTGCCGGCAGTGTCCAAGGCCCTGCAAGACGCTGGCGGATTGCGGCTGAATTTCATCCGCGACGTGCTGCCTGCGAAGATGACCGGCGGCTGGCGAGACGGCGACGAGCGCTACCAGTGGCTGACCGGCAGGCGCGTCGTGGTGGAAGCCGTGCATGCCGCCGCGGCCGAGTCGACCACAGGCGTGGAGATCCGCCGCGGCACGACAGTCGCGGGCCTTGAGAGCGGCGCTTCGGCAATGGCAGGCGTCCCGCACGTGACGGGAGTCCGGACGAAGGCGGGCGAGCTTATCTCGGCCGACCTGGTGGTGGACATGAGCGGGCGACGGTCCGCCTTGCCGGGCTGGCTGCGGGACATCGGTGGCCGCCGCCCGGACGAGGAACTGGAAGACGTCGGTTTCGTGTACTTCCAGCGGCATTTCCGGTCGGCGGACGGGTCGGTGCCGCCCATGATCGGGCCAGCCCAGATTCACTGGGGCACCATTTCATCGATCACCCTGCCCGCGGATAACGGGACCTGGGCTGTCGTCCTGGTAACCAGCTCCAAGGACACCGCGCTGCGGCCGCTGCGTGAAGCAGACCGCTGGGGAGCGGTGGTACGCGGCCTTCCGCTAGTCGCGCACTGGCTCGACGGGACTCCGATCGATGACGGCGTTCAGGTGATGGCGCGGCTGGAGGACCGTTACCGCGGCTTCGTGGTGGACGGCAACCCGGTCGCCACGGGCGTGGTGGCCGTGGCCGACTCCTGGGCGTGCTCCAATCCCGCCAACGGTCGTGGTGCGTCGATCGGCATGCTGCATGGACTAACGCTCCGCGATCAGTTGCGCGCGGTGGACCTCGACGATCCGGCGGCGTTCGCTGAGGCGTTCCATGCCGCTACCGCGGAAACCGTCGAGCCGTGGTACCGGGCGACCCTCACCAGCGACCGGCACCGGCTCGGCGAGATTGAGGCCGGCATCCGCGGCGTCGCCTACGACTCACCAGATCCCCGGTACGAGCTGGAGAAGGCACTTGACGCCGCGTTCGGGCGCGACCCGGAATGCACGCGGGCGAATTTCGATATAAAGTTCGTGCTGCGCACGCCTGAGGAGGTCTTCGCCAGGCCGGGGCTGCGCGACAAGACCCTCCAGCTGGGATCCGGCTGGCGCGACGCGCGGCCGTTCGGTCCTACCCGTGAGCAGCTTCTCGCGCTAGTTTCCGCGTTACGACGCGTTATGAAAGGAGCCAGATGGGACGGGTAGACGTCAACGGGGTCGGGATCGAGTACGAGGTCACCGGGCAGGGGCGGCCGGTGGTACTGCTGCATGGCTTCCCAGACTCCGGCCGGCTCTGGCGGCATCAGGTACCCGCGCTAGCCGCGGCCGGATTCCAAGTCATCGTCCCTGATCTGCGCGGCTACGGCGCCTCAGGGAAGCCCGAGGCCGTCGAGTCCTACTCTCTTCCGGCCCTGGCGGGGGACGTTATGGCGGTCCTGGCCGATCTCGGCATCGGCCGGGCCCACGTGGTGGGCCACGACTGGGGCGCGGCCCTGGCCTGGGGGCTGGCGTCGCTGGCGCCCGGTTCCGTCGATCACCTGGTCGTGCTGTCGGTCGGCCACCCGGCCACCTTCCGCCGCACGATGCGGCAGCGCGAGATGTCGTGGTACATGCTGCTATTCCAGTTCCCCGGCATCGCCGAGCGCTGGCTGACCGAGAACGACTGGGCCAACTTCCGGAGCTGGGCCAGGCATCCCGATGCCGACCAGGTGATCGCCGAACTGGAGACGACGGCATCGCTCACCCCGGGCCTGAACTGGTACCGGGCCAACGTCCCGCCCGAGTCCTGGGTGCAGCCGCCGCCGGCGCTGCCACCGGTAAAGTCCCCCACCATGGGCATTTGGAGCACGGAAGACGTCGCCCTGACCGAGGCTCAGATGACAGACTCCGCCGAGAACGTCGCGGGCCCGTGGCGATACGAGCGCCTGGCCGGCCCGGGTCACTGGATGCAGTTGGAAGCGCCAGACCAGGTCAATGCCCTGCTGCTCGACTTCCTGCCCGGCTAACGACGATTCCGTAAAGTGGTTCAAGGCATGCGGATAGTCGTCTTGTCCGACACGCACGCTCCCCGGCGCTGGAAGTCCTGCCCGCCGGCGGTCGCGTCCCAGCTGCGCGGCGCGGACCTGATCCTGCACGCCGGCGACGTGTGCACGGCCGGCGTGCTCGACGAGCTGGCACAGTACGCGCCGGTGACCGCGGTCGTCGGCAACAACGACGGTCCCGACGTCGCCGCCTGGGGCGCGGCCGAGACGGCCTCGCTGGCGCCGGAGGGCCTTCGGGTCGCGATGATCCACGACAGCGGCCCCGCCGCCGGGCGGCTGCCCCGGATGCGGGCCAGGTTCCCCGAGGCGGAACTCGTGGTGTTCGGTCACTCGCACATCCCGCTCGACGCCGCCGACGAGAACCTGCGGATCTTCAATCCCGGCTCGCCGACCGACCGGCGCCGCCAGCCGCACGGCACGCTCGGCGTGCTGCACGTCGCGGACGGCGCCCTGGTCGAGGCCCGGATCGTTGAGGTCAGCTAGCCGGGCGAGAGTGCTTCCGGACCACGACGACCGCGATGTCGTCCCGGGCGGGCCGTGCTGGAAGGCGAGCGCTGCCGCCACGACCCCGTCCGCCACCTCCTGGGCCGTCAGCCCCGCCGAGGCGGCGAGCACCTCGGCGATCCCCGTTTCTCCGAAGAACGCGTCGCCTTCGTGGGCCTCGGTCACCCCGTCGGTGTAGAGCACGACCGTGTCCCCCGCGTTCAGGACGGCCGTGGACTCGCTTACGCTGGCCGTCTCCTCCATGCCAAGGAAGCTCCCGGGACGCCCGAGCGTCTCAATGCTGCCGTCGGCGCGGCGGCAGAGCGGAAGCGGGTGGCCCCCGGTGGCCATCGTCAGGCGGTTGCGTTCCTGGGCTTGGTCAAGCAGCAGGTACAGCACCGTGATGAAGGTCTGCGGGTAATAGGTGAGCAGGGCCTGATGCAGGCCCGTAAGCACCGCGGCGGGCGAGGCGACGTGCAGCGCCTCGGCCCTGACGGTGTAGCGGGCCAGTGCCGTCACAACCGCGGCCGATGCGCCCTTGCCGCACACATCGCCAAGCACGATGCCCCACGTCTGGTGGCCGGTACGGAAAACGTCGTAGAAGTCGCCGCCGACCTCGGTGCCGTCCCCGGCCGGACGGTAGGCGCCGCCCACGTCCAGGCCGGGCACGGTGACGATGTCGGACGGCAGGAAAGAGCGCTGCAGGGTCTCGGCCAGGACCCGGGCACGCGCCTCGGACTCCTCGGCCCGGCGCCGGGCGGCCATCAGCTCGCGCTCGTAGGACAGGCGCTCGCTGGCATCGAACGCGACCGTCCTGATGACCAGGGGCTGACCGTCATCACCCCGCTTAAGCTGCGCGTTCATGATCATGGGCAAGCGCGTGCCCGAGGCGCCAACCACCTGGATGGCGATTTCCCTGAGCATGCCCTGCATCAGCAGCATCGGGGCCGCGTGGGTCTGGTAGAAGATGCGGTCACCGGGGGCGAGCAGGTCCTGGAAACGGCGCCTGCCTATGAGGGCGTCCCCGTCATAGCCGGTCCAGGCCAGGAAGGTGGCGTTGGCCTTGATGATGGTTCCATCGGGCAGGGTCGACAGGTAGCCGCATGGCGCGTTGTCGTACAGCTCAGCCGGGTCGTCCTCGGCCAGGGCCGCGTAGAACGCGGCCGTGGCCAGGTCATGGGACATGAGGACTGCGCTGAGCGCCTGGGCGAGGGAGCACGTTCAGGAAGTCCGCGATGGCGGTCACGGTCTCGGCGGGAGCGGACAGGTTCGGGCAATGGCCGGTGGCCCTCAGCTTGACCAGCGTGCTGCCAGGCATCTGCCCGTGCACGTAGACGCCGACGGAGTCAGGTGCGATCGGGTCGTCGGAGCACTGGAGCACCAGCGTCGGCAGCTTTACCCCGGCGAGGTCGGCGCGGTTGTCGGCGAGAAAGGTGGCTCGCGCGAAGCGCTTGGCGACCTCCGGGTCCGTTCGGCAGAAGCTGGCGGTCAGCTCCGCGCCGAGTTCGGGCCGGTCGGCATTGCCCATGATCACCGGGGCCATGGTGCTGGACCAGCCCAGGTAGTTGCGGTCGAGCGAGGCGAGCAGGTCCTCGATGTCCGTCTCGGCGAAGCCCCCGGCGTAGCCCTCGTCGTCGATGTAACGCGGCGACGGAGCCACGAGCACCAGGGCGGCGAAACGGTCCGGCTCCCTGGCGGCGGCGAGCACCCCGATCATGGCGCTGACCGAGTGGCCGACGAAGATCACGTCGTGCAGGTCCAGTGCCCGGATCACGTCCATGACGTCGGCCGCATAGCCTTGCAGGCTGCCATACCGCCGCGGGTCGTACGCCGACAGGTCGGAGCCGCCGGCCCCCACGAAGTCAAACAGGACGGTCCGGTACTCGCTCTCGAAGGCTGGCACCACGAAGCGCCACATGTTCTGGTCGCATCCGTACCCGTGAGCGAACACCATCGGCTGGCCGCCGGTCTGTCCGGTGAGCGTGACGTTGTTTCGGGTCAGGACATCCACGCGAACCACCATAACCGCAGCAGGCAGCGCACGACCGCGCCGCGGCGCTCAGACCGAATCGCGCTGCAAGAGCCTGGACCTGCTGACATCGGCGATCGTCGGGCCGACCGTCGTGCTCGGGCCGCGCGGCGTCCTGGTGCTCAGCGCGCGTGACTGACCCCGCTGGGGTCGGTGAAGGGCCGTACGGGAGTGCGGCGCAGCAGCCTGCGCGTCGTGCTGAGGCCCCAGTCGTCGAGGTCGCGGAGCCGGTCGCTGCTGCTGCGCAGACCGCCGTAGTGGTCGATGTGCGTCGCCCATGCGTCACGGCGCTGGACCTGGGGGCGCACGATGAGGCAGTCAGCGTCATTCGCCCAGAACCGGCCGTGCTGCCAGGCCCGGGCACGGCCGGTGAGCGCGGCGGCTCGCTGTGACGGCATCGACAGGTCGTCGCCGTCGGGCTCGTAGTGCGGTGCGGTGTCCGGGCTCACTCGCATCGCGTCCACCAGCCCGACGCTGGGCAGGATCGGAGCCCCGCACCCAAGCAGGTAGCTATCCGGCCCGATAACCTCGCGGATCAGCTCCATGCCGCGCCGGTAGACAACCAGCGGCGTCGCTGTGTCGTCCGCGCGGTGGCCGGCGAGCGCCCCGGCATACAGGAAGTCGAGCTTGAAGTAGTCGATCCCCATGCGGCGGAGCGTGCCGAAGACCCTGCGCAGGTACTCCTCGGCGCCAGGGTGCGTGACGTCGAGTACGGCCTGCTCCGCCTTCCAGTTGGACCCCGCTCGTGTGCCGCCGAGCAGCCACTCGGGGTGCTCCTGGTAAACGCGGGACCGCGGGCTCACGAGAAATGGCGCGAGCCACAGTCCGGCGCGCCTGCCGGTGCCGCGAATGCGCGCCACCGCCGCCTCGAGGGAAGCGAACCGGCCGGACTCGGTCAGCCAGTCACCGATCTCGGCCTGGTAGCCGTCGTCGATCTGCACGACGTCGACACCGAGGCCGAGGTCGTCCATTGCGGCGAGGTTCTCGAAGATGTCCTCCTCGGTGACGTCCCTGAAGTAGTGGTACCAGGAGCACCAGACAGTGGGGGATTCCGCGCGCAGCGAGACCCCCGCCGCCGCGGCGTACCCGTCAGCCCACCGGCCCAGGGCGTCCTCGATGGAGCTCGCGCCGGTGTCGACGGTACGCAGCACCGGCCCGTCGGCCGACACCGTCACCTCCCCCGCGCGCACGTCGGCGCGGATCGAGGGCACCGGGTCGGCTCCCGCGGCGGCGGAGAAGACGACGATGCCGCTGCCGTCGCCAGGGTCTAGGGCAAGCAGCCCTTCGCCCCAGAACGCGTCCGCCGGTGGACGCGTGTCCGGGCGCCAGTTCATGATCCGGCTGTTCTCCGTGCCCGGTCGTAGTGGGCGGGCGTGCAGCCGGATAGGACACGCTCGGGCTCCACGACTGCCAGCCGTGCTCGTAGACGGCCGCCGATTCGGGTGCGACGCGGATTCGGTCGATTTCGTGCATGCCATGAAACCCGTTCTCTCCAGTTCGATGGCCCGCCCGCGTGGCCCGCCCGCCATGGCCCGCCCGCGCACAGCCGCCCGCGCACAGCCCGCCCGGGTGACCTGCCACCACGGCCCCGCCAGCAACGTTCAGGCGGCGGATTTCGCGCGGAACGTCCGGCGGTAGGCCTGCGGCGTCGTCCGCAGCGTGCGGGCGAAGTGCTTCCGCAGGTTGTCCGGACTCCCGAAGCCGCTCTCGCGTGCGACCAGGTCCACCGGTGCGTCGCTTGTTTCCAGCAGGCGCTGGGCGAACCTGAGCCGTTCCCGCGTGAGCCATGCCAGCGGCGTTGTCCCCGTGCTGGCCAGGAACCGGCGGGCGAAGGTGCGCGCGCTCATCGCCGAGCGCTCGGCGAGGTCGGCGACCGTCACCGTTTCGGCGAGGTGCGTCCGCAGCCATTCCAACGTGTCCGCGAACAGGTCGCCGTTGTCCGGCAGGTGGATCGGCGACTCAATGTACTGTGCCTGTCCGCCGGACCGGTACAGCGGGACAACGAGGTCGCGGGCGACCTTGGCGGCGATCTCGGCGCCGTAGTCCCGCTCCACCACGTGCAGGCACAGGTCCACGCTCGCGGCGCTTCCCGCCGAGGTGAGCAGGTCGCCCTCATCGACGTAAAGCACCCCGGGATCGACCCGGACCCGTGGGTACCGGCGCGCCAGCTCGGCGCATTCCGACCAGTGGGTGGTGGCGGCGTGCCCGTCAAGTAGCCCCGCCGCCGCGAGCACGAACGCGCCGGTGCACAGCGAGAGGATGCGCTGGCCGCGGGACCGGGCCAGGCGCAGGGCCTGCGGCAGCGCGCTCGGCTGGCGATCGGGGTCCACGGCCGGGAGCACCACCACGGTCTGTGCCCACTCCAGTGCCTCAAGGCCGTACGGGACTTCCATGCGGAACCCGGCATCAGTCATGGCGGAAGGGGCGGCACCGCAGATGTACCGGCGATACAGAGGACATCCGGAGTCCGTGGTGACGTCGGTGCCGAAGATGTCGCTCGCCACGCCGAGCTCAAACACAGTCACGCCGTCAGGTACCAGGATCGCCACCCCCGGCGGCCCGTTGGCGGCCAGCCGCAAGTTGGCAGTTTTGTCGTGCATACTGTCGATCATGCCACTGTTCGCGATGACCGCCAAGGTGGAGGCTGGATTTATGAACAGCCGATACTCGATCGCCGGGGATCGCGAAGTCGTAAGGCGCACCGCCCGGCCGCAGCGCACCCTCGTCACCGGCGACCCGCTGGCAATGCGGCCGTCACGGGTAACCGAGAGGCTGCTCGCGCGGATGCTCGGCGCGTCGCTTGACCGTCAGCTGGCCGCTGGCCGTACGCCGGAGTCGTCGCCGCTGCTGGCCGCGCGTGCCCAGCACATCGTCGCGATTCGCAGTCGTCAGCACCTGGCGCGCAACTGGGAAAACCTGCTGCGCGCGGCCCGGCGCGCACACCGGACGTACTACCCCGCCATGCCCATCAGCAGCGACCGCATCATCGCCGCCGAGCCCGCCGTCCGTGAGCTCGTGCGGCAAATGGCGGCACCGCTGCCGGTCGCGGCTCGCGGGGTGGCCATGGCAACGGTGCTGCTGACAGACGCCCTCAGCCCGGTGTACAACCGGCGCAGCCGGGTCACGCTGGCCGCCGCGCTTGAGGCCGCGGCAGCCCAGCTCGACCCTGCCCTCCCGCTCATGAGCTAGGCGTCGCCTGGCGCGAACCGTCGTCTGGGCTATCGTCTGATCATGGACAAGGTGGTAGCTAGCGCTGCTGAAGCCGTCGCCGACATTCCGGAGGGTGCCACGCTCGCCGTGGGCGGTTTCGGGCTGTGCGGTATCCCGTCGGTGCTGATCCAGGCGGTGCTTGAGGCCGGGACGCGCGGCCTTGAAGTGGTCTCTAACAACGCGGGCGTGGACGACTGGGGACTCGGTCTCTTGCTTAGCGCGAAAAGGCTCCGGCGGGTCGTGGCCTCGTACGTCGGAGAGAACAAAGAGTTCGCCAGGCAGTACCTGGCAGGCGAGCTCGAGGTGGAACTGACACCGCAGGGCACGCTGGCCGAGCGGATGCGCGCCGGCGGTTCCGGGATCGCGGCGTTCTTCACCAGGACCGGGGTCGGGACCCAGGTCGCCGAGGGCGGTATGCCGTGGAAGTACGACAGCAATGGCAACGTCGCGCTCGCCAGCCCGCCGAAGCCAACGCAGGACTTCGACGGCCTTCAGTACGTGCTTGAGCACGCCATCGTGGCCGACTTCGGTCTTGTGCGCGCCTGGCAGGGCGACAGGCACGGGAACCTGGTCTTCCGTGACGCGGCCCGCAACTTCAACCCGCTCGCCGCCATGTGCGGCAAAGTCACGATCGCCGAGGTGGAGCACCTGGTAGAGCCGGGCGAGATCAATCCGAACGAGGTGCACACCCCCGGCGTGTATGTCCAGCGGGTAGTGGCACTCACCGAAGAGCAGGCCGCCGACAAGCGGATCGAGAAGCGGACCGTGAGGAGCGCGCGATGAGCTGGACGCGTGAGCAGATGGCGGCACGGGCCGCGGCGGAACTGTCCGACGGCGATTACGTCAACCTGGGGATCGGCCTGCCGACGCTGGTGCCCAACTACGTGGCCGACGACGTTGAGCTGGTCCTGCAGTCGGAGAACGGCATCCTCGGCGTGGGTGCGTACCCGACGGAGGACCAGGTGGACCCGGACCTGATCAACGCGGGCAAGGAGACAGTCACGATCCGCCGCGGCGCCGCCTTCTTCGACTCGGCGACCAGCTTCGGGATGATCCGCGGCGGGAAGATCGACGCCGCCATCCTCGGGGCCATGCAGGTGAGCAAGGACGGCGACATCGCGAACTGGATGATCCCCGGCAAGATGGTCAAGGGCATGGGGGGCGCCATGGACCTGGTCCACGGTGCGAAGAAGGTCATCGTGCTGATGGAGCACGTTGCCAGGGACGGCAGCTACAAGATTGTCGACGAGTGCTCGCTGCCTTACACCGGGAAGGGCGTGGTCCAGCGGATCATCACCGACCTGTGCGTCCTCGACGTCACCACCGACGGGCTTGTCCTGGTCGAACTCGCCCCCGGCGTGGACGAGGAAGAGGTCCGGGCCAAGACCCAGCCGCCCATCAAGGTTCAGTAAAAGGTCCAGTTAAAGGTCAAGTAACCGGCGCTCCGGCCGTTCCGGTGTAAGCAGCCCGCGGTTGAACGCCTCGGCGACGGCGGCGGCGCGGTCGGTGACGCCGAGCTTGGCGTAGATGTGCAACAGGTGCGTCTTCACCGTGGCCTCGCTGATGAACAGCCGCGCCGCCGTCTCCCGGTTGGTGGTTCCCGCCGCCACTAGGCCGAGCACCTCAAGCTCCCGGTGGCTGAGCAGTTCAGGCTCCGGTGCGCGAACCCGGTTCATCAGCCGCGTCGCCACCGAAGGAGCCAGCACCGACTGGCCGGCGGCGGCCGCCCTGACCGCACGGAGCAGCTCGTCGCGCGGCGCGTCCTTGAGCAGGTAGCCGGTGGCGCCTGCCTCGATCGCGGGCAGCACGTAGCTGTCGGTGTCGTAGGTAGTCAGGACGAGCACGCGCGCCGGGTTCCCGCGCCGCGAAAGCTCAGCGATCGCGGTCAGGCCGTCCATCCCCGGCATGCGCAGGTCCATCAGGATCACGTCGGGCCGCACGGCGTCGGCGAGCCGCAGCGCCTGGGACCCGTCAGATGCTTCGCCGACCACGGAGAAGTCCGGGTCGGCGGCGAACATGCCGCTCAGCCCGTCGCGCACCACCGGATGGTCGTCCGCGATCAATAGCCTGATCGGCTGCCCGCCAGACCCGTTCACGAGCTGGCCAGACTCGGCACGGTCGGCACGCACGCCGAGATCGCCGTGCCGCCGCCCGGCTCCGACTCGACTTGCAGCGTGCCGGACAGCGCCGCGATGCGCTGCCGCATCGCGACAAGGCCGAAGCCATGCTCCGGCTGGGCGGGGTCGAAGCCGGCGCCGTCGTCACGCACGTCCAACGCGACCTCGTTCTCCATGTAAGAAATGGTCAGCCCGACCCGCGTCGCGTGCGCGTGCCTGGCCACGTTCGCCAGTGCTTCCTGCGCCGCGCGCAGCAGCGCGAATTCCACCTCCGGGTCGATCGGCCGCGCCGTGCCCGTGGTCGTGACCTGTGCCGGGAGCCCGTTGAGCGCGGACCACCGCTCGGCGACGCCAGCCAGCGCCTCACTCAGCCGGCATCCCTCAAGGGGCTCGGGCCGCAGCGCGTCCACCGAACGGCGCGCCTCGGTGAGGCTTTCGCGCGCGAGCCGTGTTGCCGCGTCAACGTGCCGCCGCCAGCCCGTTGGCTCACCAGGGGTTCGCGAAGCGGCCTGGTCGGCCGCCTGCAGCTGGGTGACGATCCCGGTGAGCCCCTGCGCGAGCGTGTCGTGGATCTCCCGCGCCATCCGCCGCCGCTCGTCGAGGGTCCCGGCCTCCCGCGCCTGGACGAGCAGTTGCCGGTGCAGGCCCTCGTTCTCCGCGATCGTCGCCTCCAGCCGCCGGTTCACCTCGCTGAGCTCGGCGACTGACTCGCGATGCCGCGTGAGCTGTTGTTCGCGCTCCCACAGAAGCCACACGAGGCCCCATACGAGGAGCAGGTCGATGGCGAGGGCGGCACCGAACAAGATGAGGTGGATCGGCAGGCGGGCCTGCGAGTCTTCCGTCTGCGAGAGCGCCCCGATCAGCGCGATAGCAGACCCCGCGACCAACTGCGGGCGCAGGCGCGGCAGGCGGAGCATGTAGCTGCCGCAGACGGTCGTGAAGAACCCGAACCACGAGGACCGCACCACGAGGACCGCCGTGATCGCTATCAGCCCAGCGACGAACACCGGATAGAGCGCCGCTCGCCGCCTCGTCGGCGGCAAGGCATGCATGAACAGCATCCACAAGGCGGCGAGGGCGGACAGCATCATGGTCACGTAGTGAGAATCGAGGCCTACCGTGCCAATCTTGAAGCTCGTCACGGCGAGGACTGCGAGCAGCACGTAGGGGAAGCCAGCCGTCGTTACGTTTACCGGCTTCGGCCGCCAGCTACCCAGCATGGCTCGGTTGAGATCGCTCATCCGATACCTCCTTCCTCGGACGCTACTCCGCTTCAAGAAACCCAAAAGTAAGAGTCCGAACGACTTCATGGTTCCATTGTCCGGTCACTCCGCTGCGATAGCGGCGAGCACGTCGAGCCGCGCCGCGCGCCGGGCGGGCCAGCTCGCCGCCACCAGCCCGAGCACGGCCGCGAGGATAAGGAACTCCACCAGCCGCAGCCAGGGGACGGATGTCTCAGTGATGTTCTGCTGCCGCAGCGACGAGACGAGCGCCAGCCCCATCAGCGTCCCGATGACGATCCCGATGACCGCGCCGAACGTCGCGAGGATCACCGCCTCCGACCGGATCATCGACCGGACCTGAGGCCGCCGCATCCCGACCGCTCGCAGCAGCCCGATCTCCCTGGTCCGCTCGAGCACCGAGAGCATAAGGGTGTTCACGATCCCGATGAGCGCGATCAGCACGGCCAGTGCCAGCAGGGCGTAAATCAGGCCGAGAAGCTTGTTGATGGCCGCTACCTGCGTCTGCTCGAACTGCGCCCTGGTCTGCACCTGCACATTCCCGTAGGGCGCCAGCGCGTTCGAGACGGCCGTCCCGACGCTGGAGCTCCCGTTGGTGCGCACCAGGACCGCGCCCGGATGCGGCGTCATGAAGTGGGCGAGGAAGTACGCGGAGCTGACCAGGTAACTCTGGATCAGCGCGTTGGGCTGGTAGATCCCGCCGATCCTGATGGTGGTGGGCCCCGTGTACGCGAACCGGATCGGCACCGTGTCCCCGACGGACAGGTGATCCCTGGTCGCGGTCGTGGAGTCGACGAGCAGCCCGCCCTGGGCCAGGGCGGCGGTGGAACCCGCCGTCATCCGCACGACCACCGTGTCGGCGAGGTTCTGCGTGGTCACGCCGGTGAGCGTGGCGAGCGTGGACTGGAACTCGAACTGGTTCCGGTAGACGGTGTTGGTCGCGGTGACTCCGGGCACGGCGGCGACCGTCGCGGGCACGGAGTCGCTGAGCTGCCCGCTCCCGTTGAGCGAGACCAGCAGGTCGGCGCTGATCGCCTGGTCCACGCTGCTGGTGGCGGACTCAGACACTGACGCGCCGAACACCGCCATGGCGGACACCAGGGCGAGCCCCACCATGAGCGCCGAGGCGGTCTGCGCGGTGCGGCGCGGGCTGCGCATGGAGTTCTCCCGCCCGAGAGACCCTGGCGTGCCAAGCAGCGCGGCGAGCGGCCGGCCGAGCACGCTGGACAGCGGCCGCGCGATCGCCGGGGCGAGCATCGCGACGCCGACGAAAACGCATACCGCGCCAACCCCCACGAGCGCGACGACGGGCTTCGACAGCCCGATGGCGAGCAGGGCCACGCCCAGGACGGTGACCGCAGAACCGGAGATGAGCCGCCGCCTGGCCGGGCCGCCCCCGGCACCATCGGCCAGGCGGTCGGTGAGCGCCGCCACCGGCGGGATCCGCACGGCGTTCCGCGCCGGCCCGATCGCCGAGACGACCGTTACGAGCGTGCCGACGGCGAGCCCGACGATCGCGGTGCGCGGCTCGAACGTCAGCGGCCCGGTGGGCAGCGAGGTACCGAACCCGTTCAGCAGGGCTTCGAGCCCGACAGCCGCGGCGACGCCGAGGCCGACCCCGATGGCGGACGAGACGAAGCCGACGATCGCCGCCTCGGTCAGCACCGAGCGCAGCACCTGTCCCCGGCTGGCGCCGACGACGCGCAGCAGCGCCAGTTCCCTGGTCCGCTGGCCGATGATGATCGAGAACGTGTTGTAGATGGTGAACGCGCCGACGAAGAGCGAGATCAGCGCGAAGACGAGCAGCGCGGTGTTGAAGAACGACAGCGCCTGGGTCACCGTGCTCTGGTCTTCGTTGATGATCGTCTGCCCCGTGACGACCTCCGCGTTCGACGGCAGGGCTTGGGCGATCGACCGCTGCACCGCGGCCTTGTCGGCGCCCGGCTTGGCGATCACGCTAATGAAGTCGAACAGCCCGGTCTCGCCGACCACGCGCTGCGCGGTCGGCAGCGTGAACGCCGCGAGGGTCTGCCCGGCGAGGTTGTCGGCGGTGCCGAACTGCGCGATCCCGGTGATGGTGAACGCCAGGGGGGATTTCAGCCCGCTGCCCAGGATTCTCACCCGCTGCCCGACGCTGAAGTCGTAGCTCTTCGCCGTCGCGGCGTCCATCACCACGTCGTCGTCGCCGGTCGGCGGGTGGCCCGCGATGAGGTGCAGGTTGGAGATCTGCGGGTCGGTGTCCCAGCCGATGCCGAGCATGCCTATGGACGAGGTGATCGGCTTGCCGTCGTGCGCGATGAACTGGGCGTAGCCCTCAACGTTGCCGGCCGCGGCGGCGACGCCAGGTACCGCTTCCACCCGCGGCAGGAGGGAATCCGGCAGCAGGTTCCTGGTCGCACCCGAGCCGCTGCCGAACTGGGCCACGCCGCGGACCTGGAAGTCGATCTTGCTGTAGACGCTGGTGAACAGCGTGGAGAAGGTGCTGTTCAGCGTGTCCGTGAGCACGAACGTGCCGGAGATGAACGTTACCCCGAGCACGATCGCGAGCGCGGTCAGCGCCAGCCGCGTCTTGTGGGCGAGCAGTCCCCTGAGGGTTACCTGGCGCATCTCATTCCCCCAGCGTCCGCATCCGCTCGAGGACGGAGTCGGCGGTCGGCTCCCGCAGTTCGCTCACCACGGCTCCGTCGGCGAGGAAGATGACCCGGTCCGCGTACGCGGCGCTGCGCGGGTCGTGGGTCACCATGACGACCGACTGGCCAAGTTCGCGCACCGACCGCCGGAGGAACGTGAGGAGGTCCGCCGAGGCGTTGGAGTCCAGGTTGCCCGTTGGCTCGTCCGCGAAGACGAGGTCCGGCTTGTTGACCAGCGCCCTGGCGCACGCGACCCGCTGCTGCTGCCCGCCGGACAGCTCGCTTGGCCGGTGCGTCAGCCGGTCGGCGATGCCTAGCTGCTTGGTGAGCGAACCGACCCAGGCCTGGTCGGGCTTGCGGCCCGCCAGCGCGATGGGCAGCGTGATGTTCTCGCCCGCCGTCAGCGTCGGCACCAGGTTGAAGTACTGGAACACGAAGCCGATCCGGTCGCGCCGCAGCCTGGTCAGCCCGGCGTCGTCAAGTTTCCCGATGTCCTGCCCGCCCACGTAGACGGTCCCGGAAGTCGGCCGGTCAAGGCCCGCCATGCAGTGCATGAGCGTCGACTTCCCCGAGCCAGAAGGGCCCATGACGGCCGTGAACCGGCCGCGTTCGAAGGCCACGCTGACGTTGTCGAGCGCACGCACGATCGCGTGGCCCGCCCCGTATGTCTTGCACAGGTTCACGGCCGACGCCGCCTGTGCCTCCACTGCTACTCCCGTCATACCGCAAGCCTCGTCCCGGCGAGCTCAGGAAAAAACGGACAGCAGGCCGGGATCTGGCTCGGTCCGGCTGATCCCCTTATCAACCGATTGGTTGACCCCACCCTGTGGATAAGCTGTGCGCAATATGTTGCCGGGGTGTGGATACGGCCTGTTACGCTGGGGATTCCGCGGTGGACAACCAGGTCAGCCCTGTGGACAACAGTTGAGGCGCGAGCGGCAGCGGGATCGGGTACCCTTTACCGGAGTAAAGTAAAGGCCCCTTGGCGGAGTAGCTCAGTCGGCAGAGCAAGCGGCTCATAATCGCTGTGTCACCGGTTCAAGTCCGGTCTCCGCTACGGCGAGGCGTATGGTCAGTGGCCTTCGGCCACTTTCCCGGCTGCCTTGTACCTTCATCCTGGGGGGACGACCCCCCAGACCCCCCGATGCGGGCTACGCCCGCGATGGGCCCGCCGGCCGGGCATGCTTGTCCGGTAACCTTGATTGACCAAGTCTCTCACGTAGAAAGGCACTCCATCGTGGCTGCCACCGATGTCCGGCCCAAGATCACGCTGGCTTGCCAGGAGTGCAAGCACCGCAACTACATCACCAAGAAGAACCGGCGCAACGACCCGGACCGTCTTGAGCTGAAGAAGTTCTGCCCGAACTGCCGCTGCCACACCGCACACCGCGAGACTCGCTAGTCACCGCTAGCGGCGAGCAGAGCGTGGCGCTTAACCCCGAGTACGCCGGACGGGTCTATGGTCCCGGCGAGCCCTACGAGGTGAGCCGGGTCAAGATCGCCGACTTCGCCGACGCCATCGGCGAGCCGAGTCAACTGTGCCGTGACAGGGAAGCCGCCATCAAGGCCGGCTATCCCGACGTGATCGCACCGCCGACGTTCGCGGTGATCATCGCCCAGCGGTCGACCAAGGAGGTCGTGACCGACCCCGGCCTCGGCCTTGACTACTCGATGGTCGTGCACGGCGAGCAGAGCTTCAGCTACTCTCGCCCGTTGCACGCGGGCGACGTCGTGGTCGCGACGACGACGATCGACTCGATCAGGACGGTGGGCGCGCTGTCGATGCTCGTGACCTCTACCAGCATCGACACGGTGGACGGCGAGCACGTCTGCACCGCGAAGTCCAACCTCGTCGAGCGAGGGGTTGAGTCATGAGCGCCACGTACGACAGCGTTGACAAGGGCACGGAACTCCCCCCGCGGACCTATCAGGTCACCCGCCTGGACCTGGTCAAGTACGCGGGCGCATCGGGCGACTTCAACATCATCCACTGGAACGAGCGGGTCGCGCGCTCGGTGGGGCTGCCGAACGTGATCGCGCACGGCATGTACACGATGGCCCAGGCAGGCAAGTTCGTCACCGAGTGGGCCGGCGGCGACCCCGGTGCGGTCACCGATTTCGGCGTGCGCTTCTCCGCCATGGTTCCCGTCCCCGACGACGACGACGGCGCGACGATCGAAGTCAGCGGCAAGATCCTTGAGAAGCTCCCGGACAACAAGGTCACCGTCGACGTGGTGGCGAAGGCCAGCGGAGCGAAGGTGCTGACCCGCGCCCGCGCCACCGTCCGCCTCCCGTGATTCAAGTCACCCACCCCCCGGTGCTGCTCGCCGATTACACCACTTTGGGTCTCGGCGGGCCCGCGAAGATCTTCGTTTCCGCGGACACCGAGCGAGCTCTCATCCACGCGGTGCGGTCCGCGGACAAGGCCGGCGAGCCGGCACTGCTCATCGGCGGCGGATCCAATCTGGTCATCGCCGACGCGGGCTTCCCCGGCACGGTCATTCACGTGAACACCAGGGGCCTCACCTTCGTTGACGCCGGCGACGGCGCCGTGAATGTTACGGTCGCGGCCGGCGCGGACTGGGACGACGTCGTGGCGGCGGCCGTCGGCGAGGGCCTCGCGGGCCTTGAGCCCCTGTCCGGCATCCCCGGGCGCGCGGGCGCGACCCCGATCCAGAACGTCGGCGCCTACGGCCGCGAGGTGGCCGAGGTCATCACCGAGGTGCGGGTATACGACCGGCAGGAAGATCAAATTCGGGTCATCCCGAACGAAGGCTGCCGATTCTCCTACCGCACGAGCCTCTTCAAGAGCGGCCGGCCTGAGGCCCTGGTCTCCTTGGCGGGCAGCGCGCGATCACAGGCGGCGGGCCAGCCCCGGTACGTGGTGCTTGACGTGACGTTCCGGCTCGTCCGGCAGTCGCTTTCCGCCCCGGTGAGGTATGCCGAGCTGGCGGCTGAGCTGGGCGTCGAGCTGGGGGAGCAGGCGGCGGTCGGCGAGGTCCGCGCCGCCGTCATCAAGATCCGCTCGCGCAAGGGCATGGTCCTGAACCCCGGTGACCCCGACACGCGCAGCGCCGGCTCCTTCTTCACCAACCCGGTGATCACCGCCGAGGAGTTCGCCGGCGTCGAGACCGCCGCGGCCGCCAGGGGCGCCGGCCAGGTGCCGCGCTACCCGGCGGGCGAGGGCCTGGTCAAGGTTCCTGCCGCCTGGCTGATCGAGCACTCCGGCTTCGCCAAGGGCTACGGCGCTCCTGGCCAGGCGCGCGTCTCGTCCAAGCACACCCTCGCGCTGGTCAACGCGGGCGAGGCCACGACGGCTAATCTCCTGGCACTGGCCCGCGAGATCGTCTCAGGCGTCCGTGCCGCCTACGGCGTCACGCTGACACCGGAACCAATTCTCATCGGCGTCACCCTCTAAGCCGGTTCGCTCCCAAATCCTGCCACCGGCGGCCGAGTGGCCTGGGTGCCACAAGGACAGTTTCTCGGCTGCCGTGAATCGCCCGTTACGGGCAATGCCGGTAATTTAAGCGGCGGCCCGCCCGCGGTGCGGGCACCGTCAGCGGCGCGGAGGCCCGCAGTGCCGTGTTCCGCCCGGCGTCACCGCGGCCTCGCCGGTGATTGGCCACCGAGCTTCGCCGCGCGCCAGCCGGTGCCGTTGACTGCAGTGGCGGGTGGTGACGGTAGGGCCCGTGCGCCCGCTGGGACGCGGCGCCCGCGGCAGGGCGAAGCGTAATCGAAAGGATTTTTCATGATCATGTGGATTCCGCATCAAATTAGATGCTGAATCCACATGATCATGGTTCGGGGCGCTGAGCCGCCGGGACAAACCGGACAGAACGGGCGCGCGCGGGCACGGCGCGAACCCAGTTGCGCCCAACCGGCCACGAACCTTAACTAACCGGCCTTGCCGTTACGGGTGGAACTGCTCGCTGAGCGCGGTGATGGCGGTGCGGCGCCCGGTGTAGGTGAAGACGCGGACATTCATGTCGCCGGCGAGGTAGCTCGGGAAACTTGGCCAGCGTGATCGGCGTGGGCTGCAGCGCGGAGTCGAGTACGTGAATAGTGGCGCTGGCCAGCACGTGGCCGGCGACGGTGCCCGTGCCGAAGTCGTAGTGGAAATCGTCTGGTCCGCCGCAGACCATGGTCGCCACCACGCCGGTCACCGTCAGCGTGCCATCGGGGTTCTCCGTGGCCCGGGTTAGGTGCAGGAAGGCATGCCCGGACGCGAAAGCGGCGCAGGCGGAGGTCGTCGCGGTGCTCGTGCCCGGCGCGCTCGCCCCCGCGGCGGTGGGAGACTCGGCGGCGGTCGAGGGGGCGGCGGATGACGCGGTCGCGGCGGCCACGGGGCTGACGCTGGCGGCTACCGACACGCTCGCCTGCGGGCTGGCCGCCGACGCAGGCGCGGTCGGCGCTGCGCTCGACGAGGTTGCCGCACATCCCGCGCTTGCCAGCGCCAGCCCCGCCGCCAAGACGGTCGTACCGCAAGCGCCCTGTGTCCGCCAAGTACCGGTCATCGCGGCATCTCCGGTGCAATCGTGACGAATATCGGGCAACTACCGAACCGGATTAGCGTACTGGCTCCGCGGGCGCCAGCCAGGTGTCGATGGCGGAAAGCAGGCGGGCTCGTGCGTCGGGCGGCGCGGCGGAGCCGCGGATCGACATGCGGCCGAGCTCAGCCAGCTCGGCGGGCGTGAAACCGTGGACGTCGCGAGCGATCTCGTACTGCTTTACCAGGCGCCTGCCGAATAGCAGCGGGTCGTCCGCGCCGAGCGCGACCGGGACTCCCGCCTCGACGAGTGTCCTGAGGGGAACGGAGGCCTCGTCGGGTGCGACGCCGAGCGAGACGTTCGAAGACGGGCAGACCTCGCAGGTGACGCCGGCCGCGGCGAGCCGCTCGACGAGCCGCGGGTCTTCCACCGACCGGACGCCGTGCCCCAGCCGGTTCGCGTGCAGCAGGTCAAGGCTGTCCCTGACGCTGCCAGGGCCGACGAGTTCGCCGGCGTGCGGTGCGAGCAGCAGCCCGGCCCGCTCGGCGATACCGAAGGCCGGCGCGAAGTCCGCGGCCGGCCCGCGCCGCTCGTCGTTGGACAGCCCGAAGCCGATGACGCCCTGTCCGGCGTACTGCGCCGCCAGCCGGGCCAGCGTCCGAGCGTCCATCGGATGCCGGGTGCGGTTGGCGGCAATGATGATCCCGATCCCGATATCCGCCGCCCGCGCCGCCTTCTCCGCGGCATCGAGCAGGAGCTCCGTGAACGCGGTGATCCCGCCGTAAATGGACGCGAACCCGGAAGGGTCAGCTTGGAGCTCAAGCCACCGGGATCCTTCTGCCCGCTCATCCTCGGCGATCTCCCGCACGAGCCGGCAAAGGTCATCCGGCGTGCGGAGCACCGAGCGCGCGGTGTCATAGAGACGCTGGAACCTGAACCAGCCGCGCTCATCGGCGGTGGACAACTGGGGCGGCCACTCCTCGGTAAGCGCGGACGGCAGCGATATCCCGTGCGCACGCGCAAGCTCGATCATGGTCGAGTGGCGCATAGCACCGGTCAGATGCAGATGAAGGTGCGCCTTGGGAAGGGCCGACAGATCATGCGGCATTCTCTATTATCCCCGATGCACGTGCATCCCCGCTGCCAGTTACCCCTCCCAGCCAGGAAACACCCGTCTCGGCCCGCCGTAGTCAGTGGCTGAAATGGCATGCGAAGCCTCGGGAGCAATGGTGCGCCACGGGAGCCTGCCGCCCAAGGGTCGGCGCTCTAGCGCACTATGGAGAGGCGTCTTACCTGGTGCTTTGCCCCGGGGGGAGAGAAGCCGGGGCGGATGGGGTGAGGCCGCGCGCGTTCGGGCGTCCGATCGGTTTTAGTCGGCGCCCGACAGCGCGCGGCCGAACCCCTCCGCCCCTGCGACGCTTAGCCTCACTTCGCTTCGGAGAGCAGCTTCCCGATGCGGCCGACGCCCTCTTCGAGGTCAGCGTCGCTCATGGCGTACGACAGCCGGAAGTACCCGTTGGTGCCGAAGGCCTCGCCGGGGACGACGGCAACCTCGGCCTCTTCGAGGATGAGAGCGGCAAGCTCGGCCGACGTCGCAGGCCGCCTGCCCGCGAGTTCCTTACCGAGCACGCCCTTGACGCTCGGGTAGGCGTAGAACGCGCCGAGTGGCTCAGGGCACTCGACGCCGGGGATCTCGTTGAGCATCCGCACGATCGTCTTGCGCCGGCGGTCGAACGCGGCCCGCATCTCGGCCACGGCCGTCAGGTCACCGGACACCGCGGCGAGCGCGGCCACCTGGGAGACGTTCGCCACATTCGAGGTCGCGTGGGACTGCAGGTTGGTCGCCGCCTTGATGACGTCCTTCGGGCCGATCATCCAGCCGACCCGCCAGCCGGTCATCGCGTAGGTCTTGGCCACGCCGTTGAGCACGACACAGCGGTCGGCGATCTCGGGGGCCTCCACCGGAATAGAGGAGAACTTCGCGTCACCGTAAACAAGGTGCTCGTAGATCTCGTCGGTCACCACCCAGATGCCCTTGGCGGCGGCCCACTCGCCGATCGCCTTCACCTGCTCCGGCGGGTATACGGCGCCGGTCGGGTTGGACGGGGAGACGAAGACCAGCAGCTTGGTGCGGTCGGTGCACGCCGCGTCAAGCTGCTCGACCGAGGCCAGGTACCCGGTGGACTCATCGGTCGGGACGATAACCGACACACCGCCCGCGAGCGCGATCGCCTCGGGGTAGGTGGTCCAGTACGGGGCGGGAAGAAGCGCCTCGTCGCCCTCGTCGAGCAGCGCGGCGAAGGTCTGGTACACGGCCTGCTTGCCGCCGTTGGTGACGAGCACCTGATCGGCGGTCACCTGGTAGCCGGAGTCGCGGGCGGTCTTCGCGGCGATGGCCGCCCGTAGTTCTGGCAGGCCGGCGGCAGGCGTGTACTTGTGCATCTTCGGGTCGGCGGCCGCGCGCTTGGCGGCCTCGACGATGTAGTCGGGAGTCGGGAAGTCGGGCTCGCCCGCGCCGAACCCGATGACCGGCCGGCCGGCCGCCTTCAGCGCCTTGGCTTTCGCGTCTACGGCCAGGGTCGCGGATTCGGAAATGGCGGACACCCGGGCCGATATTCTCGTGGTTGGCATGCAACCATGGTGTCACCTCGGCCGCGGCGACCAACAAGTGGTTTCGCCCCAGGCAGAGCCCCGTGCCGCGAGTTTGAGCTTCTGGTTCGACGCAGGGGGTACCTTCGGCATACACTCTGGTGGTTGCAACCGTAGGGCAGTAGCTCAATTGGTAGAGTTCCGGTCTCCAAAACCGGCGGTTGGGGGTTCGAGTCCCTCCTGCCCTGCAAGTACGGATCGGCTGGACCGGCTCGGTCCCGCTGGCCGTGCGTGGTGAATCCGTTTAGCGCATAGGTGAGGACATGGCTACCCAGACGCGAGGCCAGGGCGCAGAGCGCCGGAGCGGGTCCGGGGCTGCCGCTAAGCGGGACCGGACTACGCCTGCCTTGTTCACCCGGCAGGTGGCGGCGGAACTCCGGAAGGTGATTTGGCCGACTCGTAACGAGCTAGCGATCTACACGGCGGCGGCGCTCACGTTCATCGTCGTCCTGAGTGCGATCGTCCTGTCGCTCGACTACGGGTTCACCAAGTTGATGTTCTGGTTCTTCTAACGCCGATTCCGGGACGCCCCGTAATTCGCGCCAAGCGCACCTAGCGTGGCACGATGATCACTGGGCTTCCTCGCCGGGCGTACTGCTGAGCGAGCGGGTGGCCCAGCGAGCAAACCGAGAGAGTGAGTAACCGTGCCCGAGTCCCAACTGCACAGCGATGTCTACGCGGCGACCGGCCCAGCGGAAGGCTCAGCGGAAGAGGAGGCAGCCGACGTGACCGAGACTTCCGATTTCGCTGACGAGCCTATCGGTGAAGGGGACGTTGCCGAGGAGGTCGCGGCCGACGCGGAGGACGCGCAGGACGCAGCCGAGCCTGAGCAGCTTGACCCGGTCGCCGAGTTCACTCGCGAGCTGCGCATGATGCCTGGCGACTGGTATGTGATCCACTCCTATGCCGGCTACGAGAACCGGGTGAAGACCAACCTGGAGAGCCGGATCATGTCGCTCAACATGGAGGACTACATCTTCCAGATCGAGGTGCCTACCCATCAGGTGACCGAGGTCAAGAGCGGCAAGAAGCAGACGGTCAACGAGAAGGTGCTACCGGGCTACATCCTGGTCAGGATGGAGCTGACCGACGAGTCTTGGGCCGTGGTCAGGAACACCCCCGGCGTCACCGGCTTCGTTGGCCTGTCGAGTAAGCCCTCGCCGCTGCCGCTCGGCGAGGTGGCCTCGCTGCTCGCCCCCGCCCCTGCCGAGGGCAGCCCGGCGGCGCAGGCGGCGGCGGCCAAGAAGTCGTCCCCGGAATACGAGGTCGGCGAGTCGGTTACCGTTATGGATGGCCCGTTCGCGACGCTCGCGGCGACCGTGAACGAGGTCAACTCGGTCACGCAGAAGCTCAAGGTCCTCGTGTCGATCTTCGGCCGGGAGACGCCTGTCGAGCTCTCGTTTGACCAGGTCTCAAAGATCTAAAGGAGAAGCGCAGCACCATGCCGCCAAGAAGGAAGAAGATCAACGCCGTGGTCAAGGTGCAGTTGCCCGCGGGCGCTGCCACCCCGGCCCCGCCCGTCGGTACCGCACTGGGCCCGCACGGCGTCAACATCATGGACTTCGTCCGGCAGTACAACGCCGCTACCGAGGCCCAGCGAGGCAACATCATCCCGGTCGAGATCACGATCTTCGAGGACCGGTCGTTCACGTTCATCACCAAGACGCCGCCCGCGCCTGAGCTGATCAAGAAGGCCGTCGGTGTCGACAAGGGCAGCGCGGAGCCGCACAAGACCAAGGTCGGCACGCTGACCGCGGCGCAGCTCCGGCAGATCGCCGAGACGAAGATGCCCGACCTGAACGCGACCACGATCGAGGCCGCCGAGAAGATCATCGCGGGCACCGCACGCTCGATGGGCATCAAGGTCGAGGGCTGAACCCGGACCGGGCGGGCGGAGCACGAACCCGTTCGGGATGATTAAGGCTTTTAACAAATCCACAAGTGGCAGGGCCTCGCGCTGGGTCCCGATGACCACGACCTCCATGTCAGGAGAGCACTATGAAGCGCAGCAAGGCGTATCAGGACGCCGACGCCAAGATCGACCACGACGCTCTGTACGGCCCGGGTGAGGCGATCGAGCTCGCGAAGTCGACCAAGGTGACGAAGTTCGACCCGACCGTTGAGGTGAACCTCCGGCTCGGCGTCGACCCCCGCAAGCAGGACCAGATGGTCCGCGGCACCGTCAACCTGCCGAACGGCACGGGCAAGACCGCCCGCGTGCTCGTGTTCGCCACCGGCGACCGGGCGGAGGCAGCGAAGGCGGCAGGGGCCGACTTCGTGGGCTCAGACGACCTGATCGAGCAGATCCAGGGCGGGTTCCTCGACTTCGACGCGGTGGTAGCCACCCCGGACCTGATGGGCAAGGTCGGCCGCCTCGGCCGCGTGCTCGGTCCGCGTGGCCTCATGCCGAACCCGAAGACCGGCACCGTGACGCCGGACGTGGCCAAGGCCGTGACCGAAATCAAGGGCGGCAAGATCGAGTTCCGCGTCGACAGGCACGGGAACCTTCACTTCATCATCGGCAAGGCCTCCTTCGACAAGAAGGCGCTGCTTGAGAACTACTCGGCCGCGCTCGACGAAGTCATCAGGCTGAAGCCCGCCGCCGCCAAGGGCCGGTACCTGAGGAAGATCACCTTCACCACGACCATGGCCCCCGGCATCCCGGTGGACCCGAACAAGACCCGCGGCTTCTTCGACGAGGACGCTGCTTAGCCCCGGGGGGGCATAGCCCCCGACACCCCAATGGGGGAGTCCCTCCCCCATATCCCCCTCGCCGGGGCTAGCCCCGGGACGGCGCCTCCGGCGCCGAAGGATGCGACGGTTCTGTCAGAGCCCGCAGATTTGAGCGGCGGCGCTCCCCCTCAGGGGAGCGCCGCCGTCGCGTTTGCGGCGCGCACACATTGACTTCGTAACTTGCTAGTCAGTACCGTCGTCAACGTATACTGGAGCTACCGAAGACCGCTGGATGCCAGTTCGCTGGCCGAAGGTTCCGTACGGACATCCCGCGCAGGTGACCATGTAAGCCTCAAATCCTAGTTAGCCCCCGACCCTACGGTCCGCTGACTATGGTCTGTCGCCCCGTGTGCATCTGCGCCGGGGCGTTTGTCGTCTTTGGTTCTCATTCGCAGGACGACAAATGGGAAGGAGGCTCATGGCAAACGCCGAGAAGACGGCCCTGATCGAAGATCTCACGGGCAAGTTCCGCGACTCAAGCGGTGCGGTACTGACCGAGTACCGCGGCCTGACGGTGGCGCAGATGTCCGAGCTGCGTGGTGCCCTCAAGGGCAACGCGACGTTCACCGTCACGAAGAACACGCTGGCTAAGGTCGCTGCGACCGAGGCGGGCCTGGCAGACCAGGTTTCGCCGATGCTGTCTGGGCCGTCCGCTATCGCGTTCGTCGACGGGGATGTCGCCCAGGCCGCAAAGGGCCTGCTTGACTTCGCCAAGGCGAACCCGCTGCTCGTCATCAAGGGCGGCGTGCTTGACGGCAAGGCGCTGTCCGCGGCCGAGGTCGGCAAGCTCGCCGACCTGGAGCCGCGCGAGGTGCTGCTGGCCAAGCTGGCAGGCGCGATGAAGGCGACTCAGGCCAGGGCGGCTGGGACGTTCAACGCGCTGCCGACGCAGATGGCACTCCTCGCCGACGCGCTGCGCGCCAAGCTCGAGGCCGGCGCGCCCGTGGTTGGGGACGCAGCGCAGGCACCGGCAGCGGACGCTGCAGACGAAGCGTAAAGAACTTAGAAATTAGGAACGGAGAAAACGATCATGGCGAAGCTCAGCAGCGCTGACCTGCTCGACGCGTTCAAGGAGATGACCCTCCTTGAGCTGTCCGAGTTCGTGAAGTCTTTCGAGGAGACGTTCGACGTCAAGGCCGCGGCCCCGGTCGCGGTCGCGGCCGCCGCTGGCGGTGCGGGCGCCGCTGCCCCGGCGGAAGAGGCCGAGGAGCAGGACGAGTTCGACGTCATCCTTGAAGCCGCTGGCGACAAGAAGATCCAGGTCATCAAGGAGGTGCGCACGCTCACCAGCCTGGGCCTGAAGGAGGCCAAGGACCTGGTCGACGGCGCGCCGAAGACCGTCCTGGAGAAGGTCAACAAGGAGGCCGCGGAGAAGGCGAAGACTGCCCTTGAGGGCGCCGGCGCCTCCGTCACGGTCAAGTAGTGCTGGTTGGGGCGCGCGATGGCAAAACCGCCATCGTATCGCGCGCCCCAACCATCCATATCTTCCGGGGGGACGACCCCCCGTACCCCCCGATGCGCGCTTCGCGCGCAGAGCCAGGGGTTAGGACGCCGTCCGGGAACAACTCGGGCGGCGTTCTTGTTTGTGCCAGGACTGCCCCAAGTGGGGCAAGGACCGCACTGCACGGGCGTGCCGGAAGAAGCTGGTTCGGTACCAGCGGGAATACGAGTCATACCCGGCAGCGTTGTCCACTACACATCCGCATCCGTGTGGCATCGATCACGCGGGAAACCCGTCCAAACGCGACGGTTTCGGCTTGACCTTTGGTCTCCGACAGGAGATGCTTCGAAGCAAGGTGAACCACATACAGACGTACCGTTGACAAGCAGTGCAGCCCTCAGCTACACTGGCTATTTGCGCTGCACTCTAACGTCCTCGGTGTCTGCTCTGCCTCTTTTGGCGCCTCTGTGGGGTCCTTTTCGCAGGTGGTAAAGCCGTGGGGCGTTTGGCGTGCGTGCGGTGATAGTTCCGCGACAAGTTCGGAAGGACCCCTGTTGGCAGCATCGCGCAGCGCCTCCGCCACGAATCTAGGTCCCCAGCGCGTCTCCTTCGCGCGGATCAACGAGCCTCTGAAGGTTCCGGATCTGCTGGCCCTGCAGACCGAGTCGTTCGACTGGTTGCTCGGCAATGAGAAGTGGAAGGCGCGTATCCAGGCCGCCAAGGAAGCTGGAAGCAAGAACATCGCCGAGCAGTCCGGCCTCGAAGAGATCTTCGAAGAGATCAGTCCGATCGAGGACTTCTCGGGAACGATGTCCCTGTCTTTCCGCGACCACCGGTTTGAGCCGCCAAAGTACTCCGATGAGGAGTGCAAAGACAAGGACATGACGTACTCCGCGCCGATGTTCGTGACGGCGGAGTTCATCAACAACACGACCGGTGAGATCAAGAGCCAGACGGTCTTCATGGGTGACTTCCCGCTCATGTCCCGTAAGGGCACGTTCATCATCAACGGCACCGAGCGCGTGGTGGTCAGCCAGCTCGTCCGCTCGCCCGGCGTGTACTTCGACCGGCAGGTCGACAAGACGAGCGACAAGGACATCTACTCCTGCAAGGTGATTCCGAGCAGGGGTGCGTGGCTTGAGTTCGAGATCGACAAGCGTGACAGCGTCGGGGTTCGTATCGACCGCAAGCGCAAGCAGTCGGTTACCGTCCTGCTGAAGGCACTTGGCTGGGACGACGCGCGCATTCTCGAGCGCTTCGGTGACTTCGAGTCGATGCGCGCCACCCTGGAGAAGGACCACACGGCCGGCCAGGACGACGCGCTGCTCGACATCTACCGCAAGCTGCGCCCGGGTGAGCCGCCGACCCGCGAGTCCGCGCAGGCGCTGCTCGACAACCTGTACTTCAACCCGAAGCGCTACGACCTCGCCAAGGTCGGCAGGTACAAGGTCAACCGCAAGCTCGGCCTTGAGCAGCCGATCCGCCAGGGCACGCTGACCGAGGAAGACATCGTCTCCACGATCGAGTACCTGGTCAAGCTGCACGCTGGCGAGGAGGAGCAGAGCCGCGGCGAGCGGACGATCGTCATCGAGACCGATGACATCGACCACTTCGGCAACCGGCGGCTGCGGACCGTCGGCGAGCTGATCCAGAACCAGGTCCGACTTGGCCTGGCGAGGATGGAGCGCGTGGTCCGCGAGCGGATGACGACTCAGGACGTCGAGGCGATCACGCCGCAGACCCTGATCAACATCCGCCCGGTGGTGGCGTCGATCAAGGAGTTCTTCGGCACGAGCCAGCTCTCGCAGTTCATGGACCAGACCAACCCGCTGGCCGGACTGACGCACAAGCGCCGCCTGTCCGCGCTCGGTCCCGGTGGCCTGTCCCGCGAGCGGGCCGGCTTCGAGGTCCGCGACGTGCACCCGAGCCACTACGGCCGGATGTGCCCGATCGAGACGCCTGAAGGCCCGAACATCGGCCTGATCGGCTCCCTGTCGAGCTACGCGCGGGTGAACCCGTTCGGCTTCGTCGAGACCCCGTACCGCAAGGTCGTCGACGGCCGGGTCACCGACCAGATCGACTACCTGACCGCGGATGAGGAAGACCGTCACGTCATTGCGCAGGCGAACACCCCGGTCAAGGCCGACGGCGAGTTCGCGACCAACCGGGTGCTAGTCCGGCGCAAGGGCGGCGAGGTCGACCAGATCCCGCCGGACGAGGTCGACTACATGGACGTCTCCGCGCGCCAGATGGTGTCGGTGGCGACCGCGATGATCCCGTTCCTTGAGCACGACGACGCCAACCGCGCGCTCATGGGGTCCAACATGCAGCGGCAGTCCGTGCCGCTGCTGCGGTCCGAGGCGCCGCTTGTCGGCACCGGCATGGAGTACCGCGCCGCGACCGACGCGGGCGACGTGATCCTGGCGGAGAAGCCGGGCGTGGTCGAGGAGTCCTGCGCGGACTACGTCACCGTGATGAACGACGACGGGACCCGCACGACGTACCACATCCAGAAGTTCCGCCGGTCCAACCAGGGCACCTGCTTCAACCAGAAGCCCGTCGTGGAAGAGGGGCAGCGGGTCGAGGAGCGTCAGGTCCTCGCCGACGGCCCCTGCACCGACGAGGGCGAGATGGCGCTGGGCAAGAACCTGCTCGTCGCGTTCATGCCGTGGGAGGGTCACAACTACGAGGACGCGATCATCCTGTCGCAGCGCCTCGTCCAGGACGACGTCCTGAGCTCTATCCACATCGAGGAGCACGAGGTCGACGCCCGCGACACCAAGCTCGGCCCGGAGGAGATCACGCGGGACATCCCGAACGTCTCCGATGAAGTGCTCGCCGACCTCGACGAGCGCGGCATCATCCGGATCGGCGCGGAGGTCGTCAACGGCGACATCCTGGTCGGCAAGGTCACGCCCAAGGGCGAGACCGAGCTCACCCCGGAGGAGCGCCTGCTGCGGGCGATCTTCGGTGAGAAGGCCCGCGAGGTCCGTGACACGAGCCTCAAGGTGCCGCACGGTGAAGAGGGCAAGGTCATCGGCGTCCGCGTGTTCACCCGCGAGGACGGCGACGAGCTTCCGCCCGGCGTCAACGAGCTGGTCCGCGTTTACGTGGCACAGAAGCGGAAGATCACCGACGGCGACAAGCTGGCAGGCCGCCACGGCAACAAGGGCGTCATCTCCAAGATCCTGCCCGTGGAGGACATGCCGTTCCTCGCCGATGGCACCGCGGTGGACATCGTGCTGAACCCGCTCGGCGTTCCCGGCCGAATGAACGTCGGCCAGGTCCTTGAGACCCACCTCGGGTGGGTCGCCAAGACGGGCTGGCAGGTCGACGGCGACGACCAGGACTGGAAGGCCCGGCTGCGCGCCATCGGCGCGGACTCCAGCGAGCCGAACAGCAACGTCGCGACCCCGGTCTTCGACGGCGCGCACGAGGAGGAGATCACCGGCCTGCTCGGCTCGACGCTGCCGAACAGGGACGGCGACCAGATGATCGGGTCGAGCGGCAAGACGCAGCTGTTCGACGGCCGCACCGGCGAGCCGTTCAAGGACCACGTGTCCGTCGGCTACATCTACATCCTCAAGCTGCTGCACCTGGTGGACGACAAGATCCACGCCAGGTCCACCGGCCCGTACTCGATGATCACCCAGCAGCCGCTCGGTGGTAAGGCGCAGTTCGGTGGCCAGCGGTTCGGCGAGATGGAGGTGTGGGCCCTTGAGGCCTACGGCGCCGCCTACGCCCTGCAGGAGCTGCTCACCATCAAGTCCGACGACGTGCTCGGCCGCGTGAAGGTCTACGAGGCCATCGTCAAGGGCGAGAACGTGCCAGAGCCAGGCATCCCCGAGTCCTTCAAGGTGCTCATCAAGGAGATGCAGTCCCTGTGCCTGAACGTGGAGGTGCTGTCTAGCGACGGCGCCGCCATTGAGATGCGTGACACCGACGAAGATGTCTTCCGCGCAGCGGAAGAACTCGGTATCGACCTGTCCCGGCGTGAGCCGAGCAGCGTCGAAGAGGTCTGACAACCAAAGGGGGATTCACACCAGTGCTAGACGTCAACTTCTTCGACGACCTTCGCATCGGGCTGGCCACGGCCGAGGACATCAGGCAGTGGTCGCACGGCGAGGTGAAGAAGCCGGAGACCATTAACTACCGCACACTCAAGCCGGAGAAGGACGGGCTCTTCTGCGAGAAGATCTTCGGTCCTACCCGGGACTGGGAGTGCTACTGCGGCAAGTACAAGCGCGTCCGGTTCAAGGGCATCATCTGCGAGCGCTGCGGCGTCGAGGTCACTCGGGCCAAGGTGCGGCGTGAGCGGATGGGGCACATCGAGCTGGCCGCGCCGGTCACGCACATCTGGTACTTCAAGGGTGTGCCGAGCCGCCTCGGCTACCTGCTCGACCTGGCGCCGAAGGACCTGGAGAAGGTCATCTACTTCGCGGCCTACATGATCACCTACGTGGACGACGAGGCCAGGCAGCGTGACCTGCCGAGCCTCGAGGCGCGGATCACGGTCGAGCGGACCCAGCTTGAGCAGCGCCGGGACAACGACGTCGAGACCCGGCAGAAGAAGCTCGAGGCCGACCTGGCCGAGCTCGAGGCGCAGGGCGCCAAGGGCGACGCGCGCCGCAAGGTGCGCGAGTCGGCGGACCGCGAGATGAAGCAGATCCGTGACCGCTCCGCCAAGGAGATCGACCGGATCGACGAGGTCTGGTCAAGGTTCAAGGGCCTGAAGGTCCAGGACCTGGAGGGCGACGAGCTCCTCTACCGCGAGATGCGGGACCGGTTCGGCCGGTACTTCCGCGGCGGCATGGGCGCCCAGGCCATCCAGGACCGGCTCGCGACCTTCGACCTGGACGCCGAGGCCAACGACCTGCGCGAGATCATCCGCACCGGCAAGGGCCAGAAGAAGGCCCGCGCACTCAAGCGGCTCAAGGTCGTCTCCGCGTTCCTGAACACGCGTAACTCGCCGATGGGCATGGTTCTCGACTGCATCCCGGTGATCCCGCCGGACCTGCGGCCGATGGTCCAGCTCGACGGTGGCCGCTTCGCCACGAGCGACCTCAATGACCTGTACCGACGGGTCATCAACCGGAACAACCGCCTCAAGAGGCTCCTTGACCTCGGCGCGCCCGAGATCATCGTGAACAACGAGAAGCGGATGCTCCAGGAGGCCGTCGACAGCCTCTTCGACAACGGTCGCCGCGGTCGCCCGGTCACGGGCCCAGGCAACCGCCCGCTGAAGTCGCTGTCCGACATGCTCAAGGGCAAGCAGGGCCGGTTCCGCCAGAACCTGCTCGGCAAGCGCGTCGACTACTCCGGCCGTTCGGTCATCGTCGTCGGCCCGCAGCTCAAGCTCCACCAGTGCGGCCTGCCCAAGCAGATGGCACTCGAGCTGTTCAAGCCGTTCGTGATGAAGCGCCTCGTCGACCTGAACCACGCGCAGAACATCAAGTCCGCCAAGCGGATGGTGGAGCGCGCCAAGCCGGTCGTCTGGGACGTACTCGAAGAGGTCATCACCGAGCACCCGGTCCTGCTGAACCGGGCGCCGACGCTGCACCGCCTCGGCATCCAGGCCTTCGAGCCGCAGCTTGTCGAGGGCAAGGCGATCCAGATCCACCCGCTGGTCTGCACCGCGTTCAACGCGGACTTCGACGGCGACCAGATGGCGGTCCACCTGCCGCTGTCCGCCGAGGCGCAGGCCGAGGCCCGGATCCTGATGCTGTCCACCAACAACATCCTCAAGCCCTCCGACGGCAAGCCGGTCACCATGCCCACCCAGGACATGATTATCGGGCTCTACTCCCTGACGCGGCTTGAAGAGGACGTGACAGGGACAGGGCGGGCGTTCTCCAGCATGTCCGAGGCGCAGATGGCCTACGACAAGGGCGAGCTCGACCTGCAGGCGCGGATCCAGATCCGGCTGACCAACGTCGTCCCGCCGGAGGACTACCCGGTTCCCGAGGACTGGCAGCCCGGCCAGCCGCTGCGGATGGAGACCACCCTCGGCCGGTGCATCTTCAACGAGACCCTGCCGGCGGACTTCCCGTTCGTCAACTACGGCGTGGGTAAGAAGCAGCTGTCCCTCATCGTCAACTCGCTCGCGGAAACGTACCCGAAGGTGATGGTGGCCGCGGCGCTCGACGCGCTCAAGGACGCCGGCTTCCACTGGGCGACCAGGTCCGGCGTGACGATCGGCATCGAGGATGTCGTGGCCCCGCCGAACAAGGCGGCGATCCTGGACGGCTACGAGCGCCGCGCCGACAAGGTGCAGCGCGAGTACGAGCGCGGCCTGATCACCGACGACGAGCGCCGTCAGGAGCTCATCGAGATCTGGACGCACGCGACCGCCGAGGTTGCCCAGGACATGGAGAACGCCTTCCCGGCCACCAACCCGGTCTGGATGATGGTTAACTCCGGCGCCCGTGGTAACCCCATGCAGGTCAGGCAGATCGCCGGCATGCGTGGCCTGGTGTCGAACCCGAAGGGCGAGACGATCCCGCGCCCGATCAAGTCCTCCTTCCGTGAGGGCCTGACCGTGCTCGAGTACTTCATCTCAACCCACGGTGCCCGTAAGGGCCTCGCCGACACCGCGCTGCGGACCGCCGACTCCGGGTACCTGACCCGGCGTCTGGTGGACGTCGCGCAGGACGTCATCGTCCGGGAAGAGGACTGCGGTACCGAGCGCCGGTTCCCGATGCAGATCGGGGAAAAGGGCACCGACGGTACCCTCCACAGGCTGGACAACATCGAGAACACCGGCACCGGCCGCACCCTCTCCGAGGATGTCGTCGGGTCGGACGGCACCGTGCTCGCGCAGGCTGGCGAGGACACCACCGAGACGATGATCGACCGCCTGATCGGGGCGGGCGTGGAGACGGTTCGGGTGCACAACGTCCTGGTCTGCGAGGCGAAGGTCGGTCTCTGCGCCAAGTGCTACGGCCGCTCGCTTGCTTCCGGCAAGCGGGTTGACGTGGGCGAGGCGGTCGGCATTGTCGCCGCGCAGTCCATCGGCGAGCCGGGCACTCAGCTGACGATGCGTACCTTCCACACCGGCGGTGTGGCGGGTGCCGACATCACCCACGGCCTGCCGCGTATCACCGAGCTGTTCGAGGCCCGTATCCCCAAGGGCATGGCCCCGATCAGCGAGGTCGCCGGCCGGGTCAAGATCGAGGAGACCGAGAAGACCAGGAAGATCATCATCGTCCCCGACGACGGCGCCGAAGAGGTTCCGTACCAGGTGCCGATGCGGTCCCGGCTGCTCGTCACCGAGGGCGGGCACGTCAAGGTCGGTGACCAGCTCATCGCCGGCGCGGTCAACCCGCACGAGGTGCTCCGCATCCTCGGCTCCCGCGAGGTGCAGAAGCACCTGGTGGCCGAGGTGCAGAACGTCTACCGGTCGCAGGGCGTGTCGATCCACGACAAGCACATCGAGATCATCATCCGCCAGATGCTCAAGCGGGTGAACGTCCTGGAGTCCGGCGACACCGAGCTGCTGCCCGGCGAGCTGGTCGAGCGGCCGAAGTTCGAGGAAGTCAACCGCGCCGTGGTGAACGACGGCGGCACCCCGGCCTCTGGCCGCCCGGTGCTCATGGGTATCACCAAGGCGTCGCTTGCCACCGAGTCGTGGCTGTCTGCGGCCTCCTTCCAGGAGACGACGCGGGTGCTCACCGACGCGGCGATCCACGCCAAGTCGGACTCGCTGCTCGGCCTCAAGGAGAACGTGATCATCGGCAAGCTCATCCCGGCCGGTACCGGCATGCAGGTGTACCGGAACATCCGGGTGGAGCCCACCGACGACGCGCGGACCACGGCCTACCCGGCCACGTCCTACCAGGAGGCGGAGGGCTACCCGTTCGGCCAGGGCTCGGGCGAGGCGGTTCCGCTTGAGGACCTCGACTACGGGGCCTACAACCGGTAACGCGAGTCGCTAGTCACACCGCCGAGCGGCCGTCCCTTCTGGGACGGCCGCTCGCGGCGTATCTAAGGTCAAGTTCTTTAGGATCAGCCCGAACGGGTTCGTGTTTCACCTGGTCGCGTCCCATGACTGCCGGGGCGGGGCGGAGGGATCGCCCGCGCGCTCGTCGGCCCACCGATAAATGCGATCGGTGTGCCGAAGGCGCGCGGGCTCACCCCGCCGCCCCGCCCCTTGCGCTCACGGGGCAACACGATGGTTCCAAGATCGTCGTGTGCCGTTGTGCGGATGGCCCGCCTATCGCCGCACGACGATCTTGAGCAAGCCGGGGTCTTGGGGCGGCGGTCGGGAATGCGGCAGGGGGGTAGTGCGTTAACACTCCTGTGAGTTAGCGGCTACGTGCGCGCGGGAGCCGGGGGTCCGGTATCCTTGCCTCTAGGAAAGCCGTGCGGAACGACCAGAGTCGATTTGGTCGGTGGGCTTACGGGTGGTACCTTTTACATTCGTGCCCGTCTCCGCGCGGGTGCCTGCGTGCCAGCAGTCAGCGAGACGTTGAGTCGTCGAGACTCGTTACGGGTGGCTGAACGGTTGGCCGTGTGGACTCTCTCCCTTCGCAGTCCAGATTCGGTTGAGTATGGGCTGCTGACCAGCGAGAAGGCGTAGCCGTCGGCCGAAGGCCGAGCGCGACACGCCCGACCTCGGGGGTCGGAGGAGAGCCGAAACTCGCAGGTCAAACGGGTGGAAACGACGGGAAACCGGCGATTTTCTGACTCGCCACTGGATGCCCCGACAACGGGAGAGCCGGTGGGGGGTCCGCGAGCTTGACAGTAGGAACACGACGGGAAGACGGAGATTCGGTTGCCCACGATCCAGCAGCTAGTCCGCAAGGGCCGGCAGGACAAGGTGTCGAAGAACAAGACGCCGGCGCTCAAGCAGAGCCCGCAGCGCCGTGGTGTTTGCACGCGCGTCTACACGACCACGCCCAAGAAGCCGAACTCGGCGCTGCGCAAGGTCGCCCGCGTCCGGCTGACGAGCCAGATCGAAGTCACCGCCTATATCCCGGGCGTGGGACACAACCTGCAGGAGCACTCGATCGTGCTCGTGCGCGGCGGCCGTGTCCGTGACCTGCCGGGTGTCCGCTACAAGATCATCCGCGGTTCGCTTGACACCCAGGGTGTCCGCAACCGCAAGCAGGCCCGCAGCCGTTACGGCGCGAAGAAGGAGAAGAGCTGAGATGCCGCGTAAGGGTCCCGCAGCGAAGCGGCAGCTTGTCACCGATCCGGTCTACGGTTCGCCGCTCGTTACCGCGCTCGCCAACAAGGTACTCAAGGACGGCAAGCGCTCGCTCGCCGAGCGCACCGTCTACGGGGCACTCGAGGGCTGCCGCGAGAAGAACGGCAACGACCCCGTGGTCACCCTCAAGCGCGCGCTGGACAACGTCAAGCCGACCCTTGAGGTCCGCAGCCGCCGCGTCGGCGGCGCCACCTACCAGGTCCCGGTGGAGGTGCGCGCTTCCCGCAGCACCACCCTGGCCCTGCGCTGGATCGTCCTGTACGCCCGCCAGCGCCGGGAGAAGACGATGACCGAGCGGCTGATGAACGAGCTGCTCGACGCCAGCAACGGCCTTGGCGCCAGCGTCAAGCGCCGTGAGGACACGCACAAGATGGCGGAGTCCAACAAGGCCTTCGCGCATTACCGCTGGTAAAACCCAGAACTAGCATTAAGGACGAGGAACGGAACGTGGCCACCATGACTGCCGCAGATCTCGCCAAGGTCCGCAACATCGGGATCATGGCGCATATTGATGCTGGCAAGACGACGACGACCGAGCGCATCCTCTTCTACACCGGCATCAACTACAAGATCGGTGAAGTCCACGATGGCGCGGCCACCATGGACTGGATGCCGCAGGAGCAGGAGCGCGGCATCACGATCACGTCTGCCGCGACCACCACGTCCTGGCTGGACCACACGATTAACATCATCGACACCCCCGGCCACGTCGACTTCACGGTCGAAGTGGAGCGCTCGCTGCGCGTGCTCGACGGCGCCGTCGCGGTGTTCGACGCGGTCGCCGGCGTGGAGCCCCAGTCCGAGACGGTCTGGCGGCAGGCCAACAAGTACGACGTGCCCCGGATCTGCTTCGTCAACAAGATGGACCGGGTGGGCGCCGAGTTCCACCGCTGCGTGGAAATGATCTCCAGCCGCCTCGGTGCGGTTCCGCTCGTCATCCAGCTCCCGTGGGGCGTCGAGGCCGACTTCCGCGGCGTGATCGACCTGGTCCGGATGCGGGCCCTGCAGTGGACGACCGAGGGCAAGGGCGACAAGTACGACGTCGTCGACATCCCGGCCGACCACGCGGAGGCCGCGCGCGAGTGGCGCGACAAGCTGCTCGAGACCATCGCCGAGAACGACGACGAGATGATGGCGATGTACCTCGAGGGCGAGGAGCCCACCGTGGAGCAGCTGGTCGCGGCGATCCGCCGGGCCACGCTGACCAGCTCGATCGTCGCGGTGCTGTGCGGCACGGCCTTCAAGAACAAGGGCGTGCAGCCGATGCTCGACGCGATCGTCGACTACCTGCCGTCCCCGCTGGACGTCCCGTCCATCCAGGGGCACGCGGTCGGTAACGAGGAGCAGATCGTCGAGCGGCACGCCGACCCGGATGAGCCGTTCTCCGCGCTCGCCTTCAAGATCATGGCCGACCCGCACCTGGGCAAGCTCACCTACATCCGGATCTACTCGGGCACGCTCGAGGCCGGCACGCAGGTGCTCAACTCCATCAAGGGGCGCAAGGAGCGGATCGGCAAGATCTACCAGATGCACGCGAACAAGCGCGAGGAGCGTCCGTCCGCGGTTGCTGGTTCGATCGTCGCCGTGATGGGCCTGAAGGACACCACCACTGGTGACACCCTCAGCGACACCAGCAAGCCGGTGATCCTTGAGTCCATGACCTTCCCGGCGCCCGTGATCAACGTGGCGATCGAGCCGAAGACCAAGGGCGACCAGGAGAAGCTGGGCACCGCGATCCAGCGGCTGGCCGAGGAGGACCCGACCTTCCAGGTCAGGACCGACGAGGAGACCGGGCAGACGATTATCGCCGGCATGGGCGAGCTGCACCTTGAGGTGCTGGTCGACCGGATGCGCCGCGAGTTCAAGGTCGAGGCCAACATCGGCCGCCCGCAGGTGGCCTACCGCGAGACCGTTCGCAAGAAGGTCGAGAAGGTCGAGTACACGCACAAGAAGCAGACCGGCGGTTCCGGCCAGTTCGGCCGCGTGATCATCAACCTGGAGCCAACCGGCGGCGACGGCGGCGGCTACGAGTTCGAGAACAAGGTGACCGGTGGCCGCATCCCGCGGGAGTACATCCCGTCGGTGGACGCCGGGTGCCAGGAAGCCGCCGAGTTCGGCGTGCTCGCCGGGTTCCCGATGGTCGACGTCAAGGTGACGCTGACCGACGGTTCCTACCACGAGGTGGACTCCTCGGAGCTCGCCTTCAAGATCGCCGGCTCGATGGCCTTCAAGAAGGCCGCCGCGCTGGCCAACCCTGTACTGCTCGAGCCGGTCATGAGCGTCGAGGTCACCACTCCCGATGACTACATGGGAGAAGTGATCGGCGACCTCAACAGCCGGCGCGGTCAGATGCAGGCCATGGAGGAACGAACCGGGGCCCGGGTGATCAAGGCTCTCGTTCCGCTCTCGGAGATGTTCGGATACGTCGGTGACCTGCGTTCCAAGACGCAGGGGCGGGCGAACTACAGCATGCAGTTCGACTCGTACGCCGAGGTCCCGCCGAACCTCGCCAAGGAGATCATCGCCAAGGCGCGCGGCGAGTAACAGTCAGTTCTCGCGGTACGCAACGCAGGCAATAGGAACCCAGAAACACTCCAGACCCACCGCAGTGGGCCGGATCGCAACGAGGAGATACCAGTGGCGAAGGCAAAGTTCCAGCGGACTAAGCCGCACGTCAACATCGGCACCATCGGGCACATCGACCACGGCAAGACGACCCTGACCGCGGCGATCACCAAGGTGCTCCACGACAAGTACCCGGATGTGAACCCCTTCTACGCGTTCGACCAGATCGACAACGCGAAGGAGGAGAAGGAGCGCGGCATCACGATCTCGATCTCGCACGTCGAGTATCAGACCGAGAAGCGGCACTACGCGCACGTTGACTGCCCGGGTCACGCGGACTACGTCAAGAACATGATCACCGGTGCCGCCCAGATGGACGGTGCGATCCTCGTGGTCGCCGCCACCGACGGCCCGATGCCGCAGACCCGCGAGCACGTGCTGCTCGCCCGTCAGGTCGGCGTTCCGTACATCGTCGTCGCGCTCAACAAGTGCGACATGGTGGACGACGAGGAGATCCTCGAGCTCGTCGAGCTTGAGGTCCGCGAGCTGCTCACCCAGTACGAGTTCCCGGGCGACGACGTTCCGGTCATCCGCGTGGCGGCCGCCCCGGCCCTGCAGGGCGACGAGAAGTGGAGCGAGTCCGTCCTCGAGCTCATGAACGCCGTCGACGACGCGATTCCCGAGCCCGTGCGCGAGGTCGAGAAGCCGTTCCTGATGCCGGTCGAGGACGTGTTCTCGATCACCGGCCGCGGCACCGTGGTGACCGGCCGGATCGAGCGCGGCAAGGTCCACACCGGCGAGACCGTCGACATCATCGGCATCAAGGAGAAGGCCACCACCACCACCGTCACCGGTGTGGAGATGTTCCGCAAGCTCCTCGATGAGGGCATGGCGGGCGACAACGTGGGCCTGCTGCTCCGCGGTGTCAAGCGCGAGGACGTTGAGCGCGGCCAGGTCATCATCAAGCCGGGCACCAACACCCCGCACACCGAGTTCGAGGGCCAGGTCTACATCCTGTCCAAGGAGGAGGGCGGCCGCCACACGCCGTTCTTCAACAACTACCGTCCGCAGTTCTACTTCCGTACCACCGACGTGACCGGCGTGGTCACCCTGCCGGAGGGCACGGAGATGGTGATGCCGGGTGACCGTACCGACATGTCGATTCAGCTCATCCAGCCGATCGCCATGGAAGAGGGTCTGAAGTTCGCGATCCGCGAGGGTGGCCGCACCGTCGGCGCCGGCCGGGTCACGAAGATCAGCAAGTAGCTAGGCCGTTGCGGCGGCCCGGGCCGCCAAGGCTCAGGCCGCCGCAACGTTTCATGTCTGGCCCAGGAGGTCGTCCTCCTGGGAACCCCCGGCTGCGGGGCCCGATAAGGCCCCGCGGTTGCGGTTGCTTCAGGGGCTAGCCCCTGTGCGTCCGTGGCTGCGGGGCTTACGGGAGCCGCATACGAGACAGCGGCACGAGAGAGAAGTAGAGGAACCGAGGCCACTATGGCGGGACAGAAGATCCGCATCCGGCTCAAGGCATATGACCACGAGGTCATCGACAGCTCGGCGCGGAAGATCGTCGACACGGTGACCCGTACCGGCGCGAAGGTCGCCGGGCCCGTGCCGCTGCCTACCGAGAAGAACGTGTACTGCGTCATCCGCTCGCCGCACAAGTACAAGGACTCGCGCGAGCACTTCGAGATGCGGACGCACAAGCGGCTGATTGACATCATCGACCCGACGCCGAAGACCGTGGACTCGCTCATGCGGCTCGACCTTCCGGCCGGCGTCTACATCGAGATCAAGCTCTGAGGACTCACTGATCATGGCAATGACAGGGATCCTGGGCACCAAGCTTGGCATGACCCAGGTCTTCGACGAAACCGGACAGGTAGTGCCTGTCACGGTGGTGCAGGCTGGCCCGTGCGTCGTCACGGGCGTCCGCACGCCGGACAATGACGGCTACTCCGCTGTCCAGATCGGCTTCGGGGAGATCAACCCCCGCAAGGTCACCAAGCCAGTGGCTGGCCTTTTTGAGAAGGCCGGCGTGACGCCGCGCCGTTACGTCGCCGAGATCCGCACCGAGGGCGCCTCCGAGTACACGCTTGGCCAGGAGATCACGGCCACGCTGTTCGAGAAGGGCCAGCGGGTCGACGTGACCGGCAAGTCAAAGGGCAAGGGCACCGCCGGCGTCATGAAGCGGCACGGCTTCAAGGGCCTGTCCGCCTCTCACGGTACGCAGCGCAAGCACCGCTCGCCCGGCTCGATCGGCGCGTGCGCCACCCCGTCCCGCGTGTTCAAGGGCGTGCGGATGGCCGGCCGGATGGGCGCGGAGCGGACGACCGTGCAGAGCCTGACCGTGCACGCCGTGGACAGCGACAAGAACCTGCTCCTCATCAAGGGCGCGGTTCCCGGCCCGCGCGGCGGGCTCGTCGTGGTGCGCTCCGCGGCACGAGAGGGGAACTGATGAGCACCGTCAACGTCGTCTCGCCGTCGAGCGAGGAGGCCGGCACCGTCGAGCTGCCTGACGCGATCTTCGCCGCCAAGGTGAACATCCCGCTGATCCACCAGGTCGTGGTGGCGCAGCGCGCCGCCGCGCGGCAGGGCACGCACGCGACCAAGACCCGCGGCATGGTGAGCGGCGGCGGCAGGAAGCCGTACCGCCAGAAGGGCACCGGCCGGGCCCGTCAGGGTTCGACCCGTGCGCCTCAGTTCACCGGCGGTGGCGTCGCCCACGGCCCGGTGCCCCGCGACTACACACAGAAGACGCCGAAGAAGATGAAGGCAGCGGCGCTGCGCGGCGCGCTCTCCGACCGGGCGGCGAACGAGCGCGTTTTCGTCGTCACCTCGTTCGTCGAGGCCGACGCGCCGCGTACCAAGGACGCGCTTGCCGTGCTCAACAAGGTCACCGATGGTGCCGTGCGGAACGTCCTGGTGGTCACCGAGCACGACGATGAGCTCAGCTGGAAGTCGCTGCGCAACGTCCCGTTCGTCCACTTGCTCGCCGAGGACCAGCTCAACACCTACGACGTGCTCGCCAGCGACTTCGTGGTCTTCACCAAGGCCGCGCTGGACGCCTTCGTGGAAAGGGGCTCGGAGTGAGCAGGGTCTACAACCCCAGGGACGTCCTGCTGCGTCCGGTGGTGTCTGAGAAGAGCTACGGCCTTCTCGACGAGGGCAAGTACACGTTCGTCGTCGCGCCCGACGCCAACAAGACGCAGATCAAGCAGGCGGTCGAGGAGGTGTTCCGGGTCAAGGTGACCGGCGTGAACACCCTCAACCGGCAGGGCAAGCGGCGGCGTACCCGGTTCGGCTGGGGCAAGCGGGCGGACACTAAGCGCGCCATCGTGACCCTGGCCGAGGGCGACCGGATCGACATCTTCGGCGGACCGGTTAGTTAAGGAGACGTAGGTGGGTATCCGTAAGTACAAGCCGACCACTCCAGGTCGGCGAGGCGCCAGCGGCTCCGACTTCTCCGAGATCACCCGGAGTGAGCCAGAGAAGTCGCTGGTCCGCCCGCTGCACAGCAAGGGCGGCCGGAACGTTCACGGGCGGGTCACCGCCCGGCACCAGGGCGGCGGGCACAAGCGCGCCTACCGGTTGATCGACTTCCGGCGGCACGACAAGGATGGCGTCCCTGCCAAGGTCGCGCACATCGAGTACGACCCGAACCGCACCGCGCGCATCGCGCTGCTTCACTACGTGGACGGCGAGAAGCGCTACATCCTCTGCCCGCAGGGGCTACAGCAGGGTGACCGGGTGGAGAACGGCACGGGCGCGGACATCAAGCCGGGCAACGCGCTGCCGTTGAAGTCGATCCCGACCGGCACGATCATCCACGCGATCGAGATGCGACCCGGTGGCGGCGCGAAGATCGCGCGGTCGGCGGGCTCCGGCGTCCAGTTGCTTGCCAAGGAGGGCGGCTACGCCACCCTGCGCATGCCGTCCGGTGAGATCCGGCGGGTCAGCGCGGAGTGCCGCGCGACCGTCGGCGAGGTCGGCAACGCCGAGCAAGGCAACATCAAGCTCGGTAAGGCGGGGCGCAACCGCTGGAAGGGCAAGAGGCCGTCGGTTCGTGGCGTTGCCATGAACCCGATCGACCACCCGCACGGCGGTGGCGAGGGCAAGAGCTCTGGCGGTCGCCACCCGGTCAGCCCGTGGGGTAAGCCGGAAGGCCGTACCCGCCGGGAGCACAAGCCCAGTGACCGGCTGATCAGCCGCCGCCGTAGCCGCGGCAAGAACAAGCGGTAGGAGCAAGCGCCGATGCCTCGTAGCCTTAAGAAGGGTCCCTTCGTGGACGACCACCTGATGAAGAAGGTGGACGTGCAGAACGAGAAGGGCACCAAGACAGTTATCAAGACCTGGTCGCGGCGGTCCATGATCGTTCCGGCGATGCTCGGTCACACTATCGCCGTCCACGACGGCCGCAAGCACATCCCGGTGTTCGTCACCGAGTCGATGGTTGGGCACAAGCTCGGCGAGTTCGCGCCCACGCGGACCTTCCGTAGCCACGTCAAGGATGACCGGCGCAGCCGGCGATAAGCCTGAGAAGAGGGAAAACACCAATGGAAGCCAAGGCTAGGGCGCGGTACGTGCGCGTCACGCCGATGAAGGCGCGCCGGGTGGTGGACCTGATCCGCGGGCTGCCCGCCGACCAGGCGCAGGCGGTGCTCCAGTTCGCACCGCAGGCCGCGAGCGACACGGTTGGCAAGGTGCTTGCCAGCGCGATCGCTAACGCGGACCACCTAAGCGGGCGGGACCGGGGCATGCTCTGGGTCTCAAGCGCTTACGTCGACGAGGGCCCCACGCTCAAGCGGTTCCGGCCGCGGGCGCAGGGCCGCGGATACCGGATCAACAAGCGGACGAGCCACATCACGGTCATCGTGTCCGACGACACCGAGGGAGGGAACCGCTAGTGGGACAGAAGGTTAACCCGCATGGGTTCCGCCTGGGCATCACCACCGACTTCAAGAGCCGGTGGTATGCGGAGAAGAAGTACAAGGACTACGTAGCCGAGGACGTGGCGATCCGCCGCATGCTGCAAAAGGGCATGGAGCGGGCCGGCATCTCCAAGGTCGAGATCGAGCGGACCACCGACCGGGTGCGGGTTGACATCCACACCGCGCGGCCCGGCATCGTGATCGGCCGCCGCGGCGCGGAGGCCGACCGGATCCGCGGTGACCTGGAGAAGCTCACCGGCAAGCAGATTCAGCTCAACATCCTCGAGGTCAAGAACCCCGAGGTAGACGCGCAGCTCGTCGCGCAGGGCGTGGCCGAGCAGCTGTCGAGCCGTGTCTCCTTCCGGCGGGCCATGCGCAAGGCCATGCAGAGCGCGACCAAGGGCGGCGCGAAGGGCATCCGGGTGCAGTGCTCCGGGCGCCTTGGCGGCGCTGAGATGTCGCGCAGCGAGTTCTACCGCGAGGGCCGGGTACCGCTGCACACGCTGCGCGCGGACATCGACTACGGCTTCTACGAGGCGCGGACGACGTTCGGCCGGATCGGCGTCAAGGTCTGGATCTACAAGGGTGACGCCGCCCCGACGCGGGCGGGCCGTGAGGCTCAGCAGGCCGCGCTCCGGGCGGCCGGCGCGCGCGCCGGGGCCGGTGGCCGTGAGCGCCCGCAGGCCCGGCGTCCCCGCCGGGGCGACCGTCCCGACAACCGCGGCGACCGTCCCGAGCGCACCACCGCCCCCGCGGCCGAGCCGCAGGCGGAAAGCACGGGGGAGGGCTGATTAATGCTGATTCCGCGTAAGGTCGCCCACCGCAAGCAGCACCGGCCGCACCGGACGGGCGCTGCGAGTGGTGGCACCCGGGTCACGTTCGGCGAGTTCGGCATCCAGGCGCTTGAGCACGCCTACGTGACGAACCGCCAGATTGAGGCGGCCCGTATCGCGATGACCCGGCATATCCGCCGTGGCGGCAAGGTGTGGATCAACATCTACCCGGACCGCCCGCTGACCAAGAAGCCGGCTGAGACGCGAATGGGCTCAGGTAAGGGCTCACCCGAGTGGTGGATCGCCAACGTCAAGCCCGGCCGTGTCATGTTCGAGCTGTCCGGCGTGACCGAGCCGGTGGCCCGCGAGGCGCTGCGCCGCGCGATCCACAAGCTCCCGATGAAGTGCAAGATCGTGACGCGAGAGATGGGTGAGGGCTGATGGCTACGAGCTTGTCAGCCGCGGAGCTGCGCTCCTCCTCTCCGGAGGAGCTGGTTAGCAAGCTGGCCGAGGCCAAGGAAGAGCTGTTCAACCTTCGCTTCCAGGGCGCCACGGGTCAGCTGGAGAGTCACGGGCGCTTGCGCGCCGTGCGCAAGGAAATCGCCCGCATCTACACAGTGCTGCGGGAACGCGAGCTCGGCATCATCATCGACGTCGAGGACGAGACTGCGGATGTCGAAGGGAGCGCGAAGTGAGCACCAACCCGGCAGAGACGGTTGCCGAAGAGGCTGCCGAGCAGCGCGGTTACCGGAAGACCCGCGAGGGCCTCGTGGTCAGCGACAAGATGGACAAGACCGTTGTCGTGGCCGTGGAAGACCGCGTGAAGCACCCCAAGTACGGCAAGGTCATGCGCCGTACCAAGAAGTACAAGGCACACGACGAGAAGAACGAGTGTGGCGTCGGTGACCGCGTACTGCTGATGGAGACCCGGCCGCTTTCTGCCACCAAGCGGTGGCGGGTTGCCGAAATCCTCGAACGGGCCAAGTAAAGCCCATTAGGTAACGACGAATCGCCGGCGGAACACACCGGCGTGACGAAGCAGGAGTTGACGTGATCCAGCAGGAGTCGCGGCTTAAGGTCGCCGACAACACGGGTGCCAAGGAGATTCTGTGCATCCGCGTGCTCGGCGGCAGCGGCCGGCGATACGCGGGCATCGGTGACGTCATCGTGGCGACCGTCAAGGACGCGCTGCCCGGGGCTGGCGTCAAGAAGGGCGACGTCGTCAAGGCGGTCGTGGTGCGTACCCGCAAGGAGCGCCGCCGCGCAGACGGTTCCTACATCCGCTTCGACGAGAACGCCGCCGTCCTGATCAGGGACGGCGGAGATCCGCGCGGCACTCGCATCTTCGGCCCAGTCGGCCGTGAGCTGCGGGAGAAGCGCTTCATGCGGATCATCTCGCTGGCGCCGGAGGTGCTCTAAATGAAGATCAAAAAGGGTGACCACGTGATGGTCATGGCCGGCAAGGACAAGGGCGCCAGCGGAGCGGTCATCGCGGCCTACCCGGCGACCAACAAGGTCGTTGTCGAGGGCGTGAACATGGTCAAGAAGAACAAGAAGGTGACCAACCCGGGCGGGCGCAATGCCAACGAAGGCGGCATCGTCACCCAGGAGGCGCCGATCCATGTGAGCAACGTGCAGCTGGTCGACCCGGAGACCAAGCGCCCGGCGCGGGTGGGTTACAAGATCAACGAGGACGGCACGAAGGTCCGCGTTCTGCGCCCGAGCGGGAAGGAAATCTGATGGCGACCGAGGCACCGGCCCGGCCCCGGCTCAAGGAGAAGTACCGCGCCGAGATCGCTCCCGCCCTGCGGGACGAGTTCGGGTACGCCAACGTGATGCAGATCCCGGGGCTTACCAAGATCGTCGTGAACATGGGCGTCGGCGAGGCGGCACGGGACGCGAAGCTAATCGACGGCGCCGTCAGGGACCTGGCCGCGATCACCGGGCAGAAGCCGGCCGTGGCGCGCGCCAAGAAGTCCATCGCCCAGTTCAAGCTGCGCGAGGGCATGCCGATCGGGGCGCACGTGACGCTGCGCGGCGACCGGATGTGGGAGTTCCTCGACCGGCTGCTCGCCACCGCGCTGCCGCGCATCCGTGACTTCCGCGGCCTGAACCCCCGGCAGTTCGACGGCAAGGGGAACTACACCTTCGGCCTTACCGAGCAGGTCATGTTCCACGAGATCGACCCGGACAGGGTAGACAGGCAGCGGGGGATGGACATCACCCTCGTTACCACGGCCACCACCGACGACGAGGGCCGCGCGCTGCTTCGCAGGCTCGGCTTCCCGTTCGCCGAGCCGGGCGCGCTGCCGGTGAAGCTGCGTAAGAAGTCCGGCCCGGGTTCTGGGAGGAGGGGCTAATAAATGGCTAAGAAGGCGCTGATCGTCAAGGCGAACCGCAAGCCCAAGTTCGAAGTGCGGGCGTACACGCGGTGCACCCGCTGCGGCCGCCCGCGTGCCGTCTACCGGAAGTTCGGCCTGTGCCGCATCTGCTTCCGCACGATGGCGCACCGCGGTGAACTGCCCGGCATCACGAAGTCCAGCTGGTAAAAACTCTCTACGCGCCGTAGGTCCCTGCTTATCGGGAAACCGCGGCGAGGAAGGCCAAAACGGCCATGTCAATGACCGACCCAATCGCGGACATGCTGACCCGTCTGCGCAACGCCAACTCGGCATACCACGACACCGTGGGGATGCCGTACTCGAAGATCAAGTCGCACATCGCGGAGATCCTCCAGCAGGAGGGTTACATCGCGAGTTGGCGCGTTGAGGATGCCGAGGTCGGCAAGAACCTCGTGCTCACGCTGAAGTTCGGCAATGCGCGGGAGCGCTCGATCGCGGGGATCAAGCGGGTCTCCAAGCCCGGTCTCCGGGTGTACGCGAAGAAGGACAACCTGCCCCGCGTGCTCGGCGGTCTCGGCGTCGCGATCATTTCGACGTCTGGCGGCCTGATGACCGACAGGCAGGCCAAGAAGAACGGCGTGGGCGGGGAAGTCCTCGCCTACGTCTGGTAAGGGAGGGGAGGATCAACAATGTCACGCATCGGACGTCTCCCCATTACCGTACCTAGCGGAGTGGACGTGGCCATCGACGGCCAGGCGGTCAGCGTCAAGGGCCCGAAGGGCTCCCTGAGCCTTACGGTCGCCGAGCCGATCGCCGTCGTGCGGGAGGACACCGTCCTCCGGGTTACCCGGCCGAACGACGAGGGTAAGGTCCGCGCGCTGCACGGCCTGTCCCGGACGCTCATCGCCAACATGGTGACCGGCGTCACCACCGGGTTCAGCAAGACCCTGGAGATCGTCGGCGTCGGTTACCGCGTGGCCGCCAGGGGCAAGGACCTCGAGTTCTCGCTCGGCTTCAGCCACCCGGTCCTCGTCACGCCGCCCGAGGGCATCACCTTCCGCGTCGAGGCGCCGACCCGGTTCGTGGTCGAGGGGATCGACAAGCAGCTGGTCGGCGAGACCGCGGCGCGGATACGCAAGCTCCGCAAGCCCGACCCTTACAAGGCCAAGGGCGTGCGGTACCAGGGCGAAGTCATCCGCCGCAAGGTCGGGAAGGCTGGTAAGTAGTCATGTCTGGTACCCAGGCCAAGAGGTCATCGATCGAATACGCCACCGGGCGGGTCGGGTCGCGCACCGCGGCCAAGACCCGGGCCCGCGTCCGGCGTCACCTGCGGGTTCGGAAGAAGGTCAGCGGCGACGCGGCACGCCCGCGCCTGGTCGTCAACCGGTCCGCGCGGCACATCTTCGTGCAGATCGTCGACGACACCGTCGGCCGTACCCTGGCGTCGGCGTCCACCCTGGACGCGTCCGTCAAGTCGGCCGAGGGCGACAAGACGGCGAAGGCCAAGCTCGTCGGCACGCTTATCGCCGAGCGGGCGCGGGAGGCGGGCATCTCCGCCGTGGTCTTCGACCGTGGCGGCTACCAGTACCACGGCCGCGTGGCCGCGCTCGCGGACACGGCGCGGGAAGCCGGGCTGACGCTGTGACGATCAATAGGAAGGAAAGCTAATGCCAGGAGCTCCGCGGCGCGGCGGCCAGGGCGGCGGCGAGCGGCGCGAGCGCCGCGACGACCGCCGTGGCGGTCAGGCCGAGAAGCAGAACGTCTACCTGGAGCGCGTGGTTGCCATCAACCGCGTCGCCAAGGTAGTCAAGGGCGGTCGCCGGTTCAGCTTTACCGCGCTTGTCGTGGTGGGCGACGGCAACGGCATGGTCGGCGTCGGTTACGGGAAGGCCAAGGAGGTGCCCGCGGCGATCGCCAAGGGCGTCGAGGAGGCCAAGAAGCACTTCTTCCGTGTGCCGCGCATCGCCGGGACGATCCCGCACGCCGTGCTCGGCGAGCAGGCGGCCGGCGTGGTGATGCTCAAGCCGGCCAGCCCCGGTACCGGCGTTATCGCCGGCGGCCCGGTGCGTGCCGTGCTTGAGTGCGCGGGCATCAGCGATGTGCTGTCGAAGTCGCAAGGCTCGTCCAATGCGATCAACGTGGTACACGCGACCGTGGCGGCCCTCAAGGGGCTGAGCCGTCCGGAGGAGATCGCGGCCAAGCGTGGCCTGCCGATCGAGGACGTGGCGCCGAAGGCGATGCTCGCGGCACGCGCCGCGGCCAGCGCGTAAAGGAGGGGACACCCGATGGCACAGCTTAAGGTGACCCAGGTCAAGTCGAAGATCGGCGGGAACAGCACCCAGCGGGGCACGCTGCGCTCGCTGGGTCTCCGCAAGATCGGCCAGTCGACGGTCCGGCCGGATACCCCCGTCTTCCGGGGCATGATCCACACCGTCCGCCACCTGGTCCGGGTAGAGGAAGTGGACTAGCCATGCTAAAGCTGCATGACCTGCGGCCGGCTCCCGGTGCTCACAAGGACAAGCAGCGGCTCGGCCGTGGCGAGGGCTCCAAGGGCAAGACGGCTGGCCGTGGTACCAAGGGCACCAAGGCCCGCTACCAGGTGCCCGCCGGGTTCGAGGGCGGCCAGATGCCGCTGCACCGGCGGCTGCCGAAGCTCAAGGGCTTCTCGAACGCCCGGTTCAAGACCGTTTACCAGATCGTCAACATCGGGCGGCTCGCGGAGCTGTTCCCGACTGGCGGCGAGGTCACGCCGGAAACCCTGGCAGCCAACGGCGCGGTTCGCGGTGGCGAGCTCGTCAAGGTGCTTGGCGACGGCGACCTGTCCGTGGCGCTGCGGGTGAGCGCGCACGCCGTCTCCGCGTCGGCTCGGCAGAAGATCGAGGCGGCGGGCGGAACGGTCACGCTGCTCGGTTAGGCTCAGTTAAGCCACCACGTTAGTGGGTACCGAGTACGCACCCAAAGCTGGCTCGTTCAAGGGGATGCCCCTTGGACGAGCTAGCTCGTTGGGTGTACCTGCGGGTAAGATACGGAAGCCGTTCAAACGCAGGTTCCGCCGATGAAGAGGGATCACGCATGCTGACCGCGTTCATCAGGGCGTTTCGAACGCCCGACCTGCGCAAAAAGCTGCTCTTTACGCTAGGCATCATCGCCTTGTTCCGGTTCGGCTCGTCGCTGCCCGCTCCGGGCATCAACGAGGCGAACGTCGCGATCTGTTCGAACGTCGCGGCCACCTCCGGGATCGCGGGCACGCTGCAGATCGTCGACCTGCTCAGCGGCAACGCGCTCAAGTACATGTCGGTGTTCGCGCTCGGCATCATGCCCTACATCACGGCGAGCATCATCCTGCAGCTGCTCACCGTGGTCATCCCGCGGCTTGAGACCCTGAAGAACGAGGGCCAGGCCGGCCAGGCGAAGATCACGCAGTACACCAGGTACCTGACCATCGGCCTGGCGATCCTGCAGTCCACCGGGTACATCGAACTCGCCCGCAGCGGCACCCTCTTCGGTGGCAGCTGCACGGTCTCCGTCATCCCTGACGCCTCGGTCTTCCGCATCGCGACGATGGTCATCACCATGGTGGCGGGCACCGCGGTCATCATGTGGATGGGTGAGCTCATCACCGACCGCGGCATCGGCAACGGCATGTCCGTCATGATCTTCACGCAGGTCATCGCGGTCATCCCGGGCGAGCTGCTGACCATCTTCCAGACCAAGAAGGCGTTCACCGGGATTCTCTCGGTGCTCGTGGTCTTCGTGGTCGTCGCGTTCGTGGTCTTCATGGAGCAGGCGCAGCGGCGCATCCCGGTCCAGTACGCGAAGCGGATGGTGGGCCGCCGGATGTACGGCGGCACGTCCACCTACATCCCGATGAAGGTGAACCAGGCGGGCGTCATCCCGGTCATCTTCGCCTCAAGCTTGCTGTACATCCCGCAGCTGGCGATCTCGCTGTTCGGCAGCCAGACGCACCCGCAGGGCTGGGTTTCCTGGGTGCAGCGCTACATGGAGGTCGGTAACAGCACCACCCTCTCGAACATGTGGCTGTACCTCGGCGCGTTCTTCCTCCTGATTGTCGCCTTCACGTTCTTCTACGTGTCGATCACGTTCAACCCGGTCGAAGTCGCGGACAACATGAAGAAGTACGGCGGGTTCATCCCCGGCATCAGACCAGGACGGCCGACGGCCGAGTACCTCGGCTACGTGCTCAACAGGCTCACCACCCCCGGGTCGCTCTACCTCGGCGTGGTCGCGCTCTTCCCGCTGATCGCGCTCGCCGTGATCGGCGTGGGCAACCAGTTCCCGTTCAGCGGCGTGAGCCTGCTCATCATGGTCGGCGTTGGCCTTGACACGGTCAAGCAGATCGAGAGCCAGCTGCAGCAGCGTAACTATGAAGGTTTCCTGCGATAGTGCGCATCGTCCTCGTCGGGCCCCCGGGAGCGGGAAAGGGAACTCAGGCCCACTTCATCGCATCTCATCTGGCGATCCCGCGCATTTCGACAGGTGACATCTTCCGGTACAACGTCGCGAACAACACCGAGCTCGGCGTCAAGGCCAAGGAGTACATGGACCGAGGTGACCTCGTCCCCGACGCGGTCACGGTGGCGATGGTCCGCGACCGGCTCGCCGAGGCGGACGCGAAGGCGGGTTTCCTGCTCGACGGCTTTCCGCGGAACGTGCCCCAGGCGGAGACGCTGAAGAAGATGCTCGCCGAGCTGGATACGAGGCTCACGGTCGTACTCGAGCTCGTCGTCGACGAGGGAGAGGTCGTCCGGCGGCTGTCCGGTCGCCGCACCTGCCGCCGCTGCCAGCGGGTCTGGCACGTGCTGTACGAGCCGCCCACCGTGCCGGGCGTCTGCGACGACTGCGGCGGTGAGCTCTTCCAGCGCGACGACGACAAGGAAGAGGTGATCAGGCACCGGCTCGAGGTCTACAACTCGCAGACCTCGCCGCTGATCGCCTTCTACGCCGACGAGGGCATCCTGGTCGGCATCGACGCGACCGGCCCGGTCGAAGAGGTTACGGACCGCGCGCTCTCCGCGCTCCAGTCCTACGTGCACTGAGCCCCCCATGCCGCCCACCGCTCCTCTCATCGGTCGCGGCAACGCGTTGCGGTAGATACCGTTAGACGCGGAGGTATGAAATGCGGCTGCGGAAAGAACCGGGGATTCAGGTCAAGTCGCCTGAGCAGATTGCCCGCATGTACGCGGCTGGGCAAGTCGTTGCGCGTACCCTCTCGGTGCTCAAGGAGGCTGTGCGACCCGGGGTCAGCACGGCGGAACTTGACGCCATTGCCGAGCGCGAGATACGCGGGGCCGGCGCTGTGCCGTCCTTCCTCGGGTACTTCGGGTATCCCGCGTCGATCTGCACCTCGGTGAATGAGCAGGTTGTGCACGGGATTCCCAGTGCCGAACAGGTGCTTCGGGCCGGGGACGTGATCTCCATCGACTGCGGGGCGATCCTTGACGGGTGGCACGGGGACTCCGCGCTGTCTGTTGGCGTTGGGGAGATCGACCCGGCCGATCAGGCGATGCTTCAGGCCTGCGAGGCCTCGATGTGGGCGGGAATCGCGCAGGCCGCGGCCGGTCAGCGGCTTGGTGACATCTCGCACGCGGTGGAGCAGTCGGTGCGTGCCGCCGGAGAATACGGACTGATCCGCGAATACACCGGGCATGGCATTGGTACGGAGATGCATATGGACCCGGTCGTTAGAAACTACGGGCCGCCAGGGCAGGGACCGCGGCTGCGTCCCGGAATGGCGCTGGCGATCGAGCCGATGATCACCCGCGGCGAGCGGCATGTCGTGGAGCTTGACGATGGCTGGACGGTCATCACCACGGACGGGTCTCGCGCCGCGCACTTCGAGCACACCGTCGCGATCACCCCCGAGGGCCCGTGGGTCCTCACCGCACGGGAAGAGGAGAAAGCCGAACAAACCGATCATCCCGAACGACTTCGGCTTACTCGCCAGCGTTCCGCCATCTCTGTCGCCGACGGCGGGCACGATGCCGGGTGACCCGCGGCTGCGCGCCTCGGACGCGGACCGGGAGCGGACGGCGCAGTTGCTGCGCGAGCATCACGCGGTCGGCCGGCTGACGGCGGAGGAGTTCAACAGCCGCGTTGATAAGGCGCTGGAGGCCAGGACTCTCGGTGAACTTGACGAACTGCTGGCCGACCTGCCCGCGATCGACCTGTATCAGCTGCCATCCGCGGGCATCCGGCCCACGCGGCGCGGTGGCTCGGGTCCCAGGCTCCGCGCCGACGGTGCGTCGCTGCCGTCGCTGGACGCCACCTGGGGTGGCTGGGTCCTTGGGAGCGCGCTGCTCGTCGTCGTCTGGGTGGTCATCGCCATCCAGATCGGCGGCCTGGCCTGGGTCCCGTGGTTCGCACTGATCATCGGCCCGTGGGCGGTTGGCCTCGCGCTCAGGTCGCGGGAGCCGTGACGCCAGGGCCGGCGACCGCGACCCGCACCGCCGCGCTGTGCGCGGCATCGGGCCCGACCACCCGGAAGATCGCTGTCTTCGCCAGGGGCGGGCTCGGCAGCCTGAACCCGCCAAACGGCCCGGTTACCCCCGTGGCCACGAGCTCGAACTGAGCGGAACCGGCGAGCCGTTCGAACAGCCTGACCCGCACCCCTGCCGCGGCGTGGCCGTATTCGGTAACCCGTCCGGTGATCGCGACCCGCTCGCCGGCCGGCACGCGGGTGCGCGACACGGCCACGGTGACGAGGTAGCCGGCTCCCGGCCGGGGCGAAGGCGTCGTGGCCTTTCCACCGGGCGTGGCTCGCCCGGACTTTCCTCCCGACGTCGCGATGGTGACGGCGGGCGGGTGGCCGGGCTGGCGGCTGCTGATTGTCTGGGACGCCGAGCGGCGCGAACACGGTGTGCGCAAGTTCTTGCGCCGGGCCGGGCAGTGCCCGCGTGTAGGCCGCCGCGGCGACCACCGCGGCGACGATGGCGACGGCCCCGATGGCGGCCAGCCGCTGGGGCAGCGTGGTGCGCGGTCGGCGCATGGACACGCGTCGCGGCCGGGGCGCCCCGTCGGCCGCGTCACGCCGGCTGGCCGCGCGGAACGCGGCGGCGGCGGCCTCACGGCCGGTCAGCTCATCGGGGCGGCCGTCAGCGGTTAGCGCCGTGACCAGGCGATCGAGGTCAGGCTTACGCGGGGTGCTCACAGGTCCACCTCCTCGATCTGCTGAATGCGCGGATCATCAGAGAGCGCGCGCAGGCCGCGGTGCAGGGCGACACGGACCGCACCAGGCTTCTTGCGCAAAATACGGGCGACGGCCTCGGTGTCAAGTCCCGCGATCACGCGCAGCGCGACTACCTCGGCCTGATCCTTGGACAGCCCGGCGACCATGGCGACGGCCTGCCGGGTGGAAAGCTCGTAGAACACCTCGTCCTCGACCGGGTTTCCCGGCGTCACGAGGGGCGGCAGCGGCTGGGTCGCCAGGACCTTGTCACGGAACCGCCTGCGGGACCGCGCGGCGTCGATGGCGCGGTGCCGCGCGATGGTGAACAGCCAGGCGCGGAACTCATCCGCGTTGTCCTTCTTGAACTTCGGCAGGTCGCGGACCACCTGTAGCCAGGTCTCCCCGGCGACGTCCTCGACATCGTCGCAGCCGACGACCCGCAGGTACCGCAGCAGCCGCGGCTGCAGCGCGTCCCAAAGCACAAGGAAGCCAGCCTCGTCGCCGCCCCTGGCGTTGACGAGCGCCTCGTCGAGCGTGGTCACGCCCGTTTCCCGCATCCGCAACCTCGAATAGCAACTCCACATGGAATGTCCGCACCCGGACCTGGCCAGGATAGGCCAGGTCGCAGGCGCGACCCGTCGTCGTGCGACTAGCCGGCGACCGTGACGGTCGCCTGGCCGCTGTGCGCGGCGCTCAGCGTCGGTGTCCCGGAGTACACAAGCTCGAAGGTGCCGGTGGCGGACGGCTCCCGCACGAAGCGGACCGCCCCACGCGGGCCGGTCAGCTCGACCGCGACCCTGACCCACTTCTTCGTGGTGGCGTCATAGCGGTAGAGGGAGACGATCCGGTGCGCGAGCGGCCTGGCCTCGGTGGTGAGGACGCCGGTGACGCTGGTGGTGTGGCCGGAGGTGATGCTGCTCGGCGCCGCACTGATGGAAAGCGCGGTCACCCGCTTCACCCCGGACGGCTCAACGGTGATGGTCGCGGCGCCGCTCGTCGAGGCGGCCAGCGCCGAGTTGCCGTGGTACACGAGTTCGTACCTGCGGGTGATTTCTGGACGCACGGTGAACGTGACCGCGCCGGTCTTACTGGTCAGCTTGACCCTGATAAGCCGCCACCGCTGCAGCCGGTCGCTGTACCGGTAGAGCTCGACCACCTTGCCCGCGGCCGGGTTGCCCGCCGCGAGGAGCGTGCCGCTGACGGTGTCCTTCTGGCCGGCCCTGATCGTCGACTGCGCCGCCGTGACCGACAGCGCGGTGCCGGTCTTCGCCGTGGTGGTGAGCGCGGCGGTCTTCGTCGTGGCCGTCGCGTCGGCCGTGCTCGTGACCGCGAACGCCGTGGCCGCCGCGAACACAGCGACGGCGCCGCCGACCAGGATCCTGGTGCGGAGCTTACGCATGGTCTGCCTCCCGCTCAGCCCCCGTGCGTTGGTGCACGGGGATTACATGCCGACAGCGATTGACCCGCGGTTTCTGTTACCGGTCCAGGTCACGGGCCTGCGGTCCGCACGGGACCCGTGGTCGGGTATCCTGAGTGGGTAGGCAGTGACGCTTTGCCGCGCGTTTAGCGGTTGCCGCGAGAGTGTTTCCTGACATACAGCGGTTGCCGCGGAATAGGGCGCGCGGTCTTGGTGTTATGCTGCCGGTTCGCGTTCACGGGACGGGTGCAGTAGACTCTGCTGCGGCCCATCGGCTGGCTTTCCGTCTGGCCCAGTGCAGCTAGCTAAGTGCAGTTCAGCAGCACGGGTGCATGGGGGAGTATGTCACGTTCAGCCCGGTGTTTCTCGCCTGGGCTGCCGCGGACAACCGCGATACCAACCATGACTACGCAGGATGAAGCGCGGAGGATATGCCCAAGAAAGACGGCGCCATCGAGATCGAAGGCACGGTGGTCGAGACGTTGCCGAACGCCTTCTTCAGAGTGGAGCTGGACAACGGGCACAAGGTACTCGCCCACATCAGCGGGAAGATGCGGATGCACTATATCCGCATCCTGCCGGATGACCGGGTGGTCGTTGAGCTCAGTCCGTACGACCTGAGCCGCGGCCGCATCGTTTACCGGTACAAGTAAGGGCGTCCAGGCACCTAGTGCCCGGAGCTGGGGGGCGACTCCCACGCCCCAGAAAGAGGAGAAGTTTGCCGTGAAGGTCAAGCCGAGCGTCAAGAAGATCTGCAGCAAGTGCAGGATCATCCGTCGCCACGGCCGCGTCATGGTGATCTGCTCGGACCCCCGGCACAAGCAGCGCCAGGGCTGAGCCAGACTGCAGCCGCGGCTACAACCGAATACCTGATTTAAGTACGCGCACCGTAACGGCCCTTGAAACTAGGGCCGTTACCCCCGGTTGGAGGCCGGGGCCCGCCTCGGGCAGGGGCGGGGAGCGGTGCGGAGGACCTCCACCACACGAAGGAGAACTGCCCCAGATGGCACGTCTCTCTGGCGTCGACCTGCCGCGCGAGAAGCGGCTTGAGATCGCGCTTACCTATGTTTACGGCATCGGCCGCACCCGGGCTTCCGAGACGCTCGCCGCCACTGGCGTGAGCGGCGACACCCGGGTCCACGCGCTCTCCGAAGACGACCTGCAGAAGCTGCGCGAGTGGATCGACGCGAACTACCAGGTCGAAGGTGACCTTCGCCGCGAGGTCGCCGCCGACATCCGTCGCAAGATCGAGATCGGCTCCTACCAGGGCATCAGGCACCGCAGGGGGCTGCCGGTACACGGTCAGCGGACGCAGACCAACGCGCGTACCCGCAAGGGCAAGAAGAAGACCGTCGCCGGCAAGAAGAAGGTCGGGAAGAAGTAATCCCTTCCGGGATCGATCACCTCCTAAGGAATCAGGAAACAGATGCCGCCTCGCAAGAGCAGCCAGCAGGGCGCAGCCAAGAAGGTGCGCCGCAAGGAACGGAAGAACATTGCGCACGGGCACGCGCACATCCGCTCCACGTTCAACAACACCATCGTCTCGATCACCGATCCGGCCGGGGCCGTGATCGCGTGGGCCTCCTCCGGCCAGGTCGGGTTTAAGGGCTCGCGCAAGTCGACTCCGTACGCCGCGCAGCAGGCAGCCGAGGCCGCCGCCCGCCGTGCCATGGAGCACGGCATGCGCAAGGTTGACGTCTTCGTCAAGGGGCCGGGTTCCGGCCGGGAGACCGCGATCCGGTCGCTGCAGGCGACCGGCCTTGAGGTCGGCTCGATCCAGGACGTCACCCCCGTTCCGCACAATGGCTGCCGCCCGCCGAAGCGCCGGCGCGTCTGAGGAGACATAGACAGATGGCTCGTTACACCGGGGCGGACTGCAAGCTGTGCCGCCGTGAGAAGGTCAAGCTCTTCCTCAAGGGCTCCAAGTGCGACTCGCCGAAGTGCCCGATCGAGATCCGTCCCTACCCGCCGGGTGAGCACGGCCGGATCCGTCAGAAGGACAGCGAGTACCTGCTGCAGATCCGCGAGAAGCAGAAGGCCCGCCGCATCTACGGCGTGCTTGAGAAGCAGTTCCACGGCTACTACGTCGAGGCCACCCACAAGTCCGGCCGTACCGGCGAGGCGCTGCTCCAGATCCTGGAGAGCCGCCTGGACAACGTGGTCTACCGGGCCGGGTTCGCCAAGAGCAGGGACATGGCCCGCCAGCTGGTCGGGCACGGCCACATCCTGGTCAACGGCCGCCGGGTCGACATCCCGTCCTACCGGGTGAGCGAGAACGACGTCGTCGAGGTCACGGCCAAGTCTCTTGAGCTGACCCCGATGGTCGTCGCCCGCGCGGAGGCCGGCGAGCGCGGTGTCCCGGCGTGGCTTGAGGTCATGCCCGACCAGATGCGTATCCTCGTCCACCAGCTCCCGGTCCGGACCCAGATCGACACCCAGGTCCAGGAACAGCTGATCGTCGAGTACTACTCGAAGTAACCCCATGGGGGTTCATGTCCCCCGGCGGGTTGTGCCGGGGGGCTGAACAACACTTCCGGGGGCTTGCGCCTCCGGAGCAAGTGAGCGTCATATAGCGGGCGCTCCTGACAGAAAGAAAATCCCATGCTCATCGCACAGCGCCCCTCCCTTGGGGAGGAGCAGATCGGTGACTACCGGTCTAAGTTCACGATCGAGCCGCTCGAGCCGGGCTTCGGCTACACGATCGGCAACTCGATTCGGCGCACCCTGCTGTCCTCCATCCCGGGGGCGGCGGTCACCTCGATCCGCATCGAGGGCGTGCTGCACGAGTTCACCACGGTGCCTGGGGTCAAGGAGGATGTCACCGACATCATCCTCAACCTGAAGCAGCTGGTCGTCTCCTCCGAGCACGACGAGCCGGTCGTGATGTACCTGCGCAAGCAGGGCCCCGGCGCGGTCACCGCGGCGGACATCGCACCGCCCGCCGGTGTCGAGGTACACAACCCCGAACTGCACATCGCCACGCTGAACAGCAAGGGCAAGCTGGAGATGGAGCTCACGGTCGAGCGCGGCCGCGGCTACGTCTCCGCGACGCAGAACAAGCAGCCGGGCCAGGAGATCGGCCGGATCCCGGTCGACTCCATCTACTCGCCGGTGCTCCGCGTGACCTACAAGGTCGAGGCCACCCGAGTCGAGCAGCGCACCGACTTCGACCGGCTCATCCTGGACGTCGAGACCAAGCAGTGCATGCGTCCGCGCGACGCGGTGGCCAGCGCCGGCAAGACGCTGACCGAGCTGTTCGGCCTGGCTCGGGAGCTGAATGTCGACGCCGAGGGCATCGACATCGGCCCGTCGCCGAGCGACGCCGCGCTTGCGCAGGACCTGGCGCTGCCGATCGAGGACCTGAACCTGACGGTCCGGTCCTACAACTGCCTCAAGCGCGAGGGCATCCACACCGTGGGCGAGCTTGTCGCCCGCAGCGAGCAGGACCTGCTCGACATCCGCAACTTCGGCGCCAAGTCGATCGAGGAAGTCAAGCAGAAGCTCGTGGACATGGGCCTGTCGCTGAAGGACTCCCCGCCCGGGTTCGACCCGAGCAGTGCCGTGGACTCGTTCTCCGGCGATGAAGATGAGAGCTACGTCGAAACCGAGCAGTACTAGCCTCGGGGGGCGACCCCCGGCGAATACTCTAATTTTGCCCTCGGGTCCAAGCAATTTCCCCGCGAGAACGCAAAATTAGAGTATTCGGACCCCCGATGCGCGCCCGATGGTAAAACCGCCAGTTATCGGGCGCGCAGCAGGGGGCGGTGTCTCGCCGCTGAATAGAAAGGGTTTCAATGCCCACGCCTACCAAGGGTGCCCGGATGGGTGGCAGCCCGGCTCACCAGAAGCACATGCTGGCGAACCTGGCTACTTCTCTCTTCGAGCACGGGAAGATCACCACGACCGAGGCCCGGGCGCGTCGGCTACGTCCCTACGCGGAGAAGCTGATCACCTTCGCCAAGCGCGGTGACATGCACGCCCGCCGTCAGGTGCTGACCGTGATCACGGACAAGGGCATCGTGCACAACCTGTTCACCGAGATCGGCCCGGCGATGGCCGACCGTCCCGGTGGGTACACCCGGATCACGAAGATCGGCCACCGCAAGGGCGACGCCGCCCCCATGGCCGTGATCGAGCTGGTCCAGGGAGAGGTCGGCACGAGCAGGCCGCGCCGCCGCACCCGTCGCCCGGCTGCTTCGGCCGTGCCGCAGGCGGTCGCCGAGGCTGCTGTCGAGGCCGAGGCCGCCGCCGACGCGGAGACCGCGGCCGACCTGGCGGGCGCTCACGGCGCGGAGGACCTGGACGAGGGCCCGGAGGCCGCCGACCAGAAGCTCGCTGTCGAGGAAGAGGCCGCCGCCGACGCGGAGACCGCGGCCGACCTGGCGGGCGCTCACGGGGCGGAGAACCTCGACGAGGACGCGGACGACGCCGAGGACGAGCCGGAGGCGTAACGCCTCTCGCTCGAGTAGCGACACGGAACGGGCAGCTCACTTCTTGTGAGCTGCCCGTTTGTCGTTTGCTTCGGGGTGACCCGGCTGGGCTTACCGGATTCTGGTTAGGAGACCGGCGTGGTTGGTGACTCTCTCGTGCGGGTGAGGCTCGATCTTTCCTATGACGGAGCCGCGTTCTCTGGATGGGCGGCGCAGCCAGGGCGGCGGACCGTCGAGGGCGTGCTGTCCGAGACGCTCGGGCACGTGCTGCGGCTGCCAGCACCAGTGCGGCTTACCGTGGCCGGGCGAACCGATTCCGGCGTGCACGCGCGCGGCCAGGTGGCGCACGCCGACCTGCCCGCCGACGTCTGGGCCGCGCACGCGGACGCGGCGTTGCGGCGGCTGTCCCGCGCGCTGCCGCCGGACCTCCGGGTGCGCTCCATCGCAGCGGCGGCCGACGGATTTGATGCGCGGTTCTCGGCGCTCTGGCGGCGGTACGCGTACCGGATCTGCGATGACCCGGCGCTGGCGGATCCGTTGCGGCGGCATGACACGCTCTGGAATCCGCGGCACTTGGATCTTGACGCGATGAATGAGGCGGCGGCGCTATTGCTCGGGGAGCATGACTTCGCCGCGTTCTGCCGCAAACGGGAGGGCGCGACGACCGTGCGGGCGCTGCGCCGCCTGGAGTGGGCGCGCGACGTCGACGGTGTGGCGGTTGGCTGCGTGGTCGCGGACGCGTTCTGCCACAACATGGTGCGTGCGCTTGTTGGCGCGCTGCTTCCGGTCGGCGAGGGCAGCCGCCCCGTGTCTTGGCCCGCGCGAGTGCTCGCCGCGGCGGCACGGGACCCGGCCGTGCGCGTCGTTCCCGCGCATGGCCTGTCACTCGAAGAGGTGCGTTACCCAGAACCGGAGCTGCTGGCCGCCCGCGCCGCCCTCACCAGGCGCGTGCGCGAAACGGGCGACGCGTAGACCGATCGGCTAGGACGACGCGCCGGGGGTGGCCGCCGCGCCGGTGACCATGCGCTGGCTGAGGTCGATGTTCGCGGTCTCCGCCACGATGTCGTTGCTGAACTGCTTCAGCTGGTTCTGTTCCGCCGTGGTCGTCGGGTTGGTCCCGTTGACGAACTCGGACCAGGTCAGGATCAGGTAGTGGCCCTTGAACTCCGCCTCGACGATGCCGGTGCCGTTACCGAGCTTGCTCGCGACTCCCTTGGCCGACGTCAGGGGGGCGATGAAGTCGTTCTCGCCGACGACCTTGCCCGCGCGGTGGGCACTGTTCGTCGTCGACAGGTTGATGACGCCGATGGTGCCCATGATCTTGTTGTTGCCCGACACGTAGCTGCCCCGCACCACCTGCGTGCACTTGCCGCTCTTGAGCTGCGTGACCAGGGCCGACCCGATCACCGCGTTTCCGCACGTCTTGTCCACCTTGGTGGCGACGAGCGCGTACGAGGTCTTGTCGGTCTCGTCAGTGAACGCCGGCGGGTAGAGCTCGGCCGCGGTGAGCGGGGTGGGGTCGTCGGTGGCCGCCTCGATGTGGCAGTAGGTGCCCAGTTGCTTTACGCAGGCCTGGGTTGACGGTGTCGCGCCCGCGGTCGACAGCGATCCCTGGGTGCCCGGGTTGCTCGTGGGGGAGTGCGACTTGAACAAGAAGGCGTAGGCCGCGACGCCGATGATCCCGATAGCGACAACGCCGAGCGCCGCGAACAGCAGGCGCTTGCCACGGAGCGGGCCACGCGCGGCACGGCCGGAAGCCCTGCCGGAACCCCGGCCAGCGCCGCCGGCGCCTCCGCGGCCGCTGTCGTCGCCGTACCGGTCCTGGTAGGGGTCGCCGTCCGCCTCAAGGTCGTTGAACCCGTCACCGTAGTCGTTGTAGCCCTCACCGGCCGGGTCGTTGGACGGGGACGGTGCCTGACCGTAGCCGTCGTAGCCGGGCGAGGCAAACGCGTCAGCCGCGGCGTAGCCGGCCCGGGCGTCGCCCGGCGCGTCCTTGCCGTATTCCGGGTAGGCGGCGCGCTCGTCGTACCGCTGCTGACCCCTGGTTTCCGCCACGCTCTGCGCCCCGGTGCGCTGGAAGGGCTGCGGCCCGGTGCGCTGGAAGGGCTGCGGGCCGGACGCCGCCGGGTTCACTGAACCGGGTAGCGGGCCGGTCCCTTGCTGCCCTGGTCCGTTCGGATAGCCGCGAGCCGGATCGCGCATTGCCTCGCGCGGGCCCGTGCCGTACTCGTCGATGACCTTGCCGTTGAGCCGGTACGTGCCGGTGTCCGCGAAGCTTGCGCCGTTCGCGGCGGCGGGCTGCCCGCCGTACCAGTCGTTGCCCGCGTCTTCCGCCGAGTAGCCGCCCTGGCCGCCTGGCGGCAACGCCGGGTAGCCACCGCTGCCACCGCGCGGCGCGGAGTACCCGCCGCCCGCTGGCGGTGCCGGGTAGCCGGGAGGCTGGCCGTAACCGCTCGGGTCCTGATAACCGCCGCCCGGCGCATATCCGGGTGCGGGCTGCTGGTCGTAGCCTGCCTGGCCGTATCCGGAGTGCGGGTTCTGGCCGTGTTCGTACTCGTAGTCGCTGGGCTGCGGGTATCCCTGCTGGCCGCCGTAGCCGCCCGCGCCCACGTGACCCGGCCCGGATCCGTAGCCGCCGTACTGCTCGTAAGGCTGCTGCTCGTATGGCTGCTGGCCGTACGCGTTCCCGTACTGGCCGTCCTGCGGCGGGTATCCCTGTTGGCCTTGGCCGGGGTAGCCGCCATCAGGCCCGTAGCCAAAGCCGCCGTCCGCGGGCGGATAGGTCTCGTCGTCCGGGTAACCCGGTGACACGCCGTCCCAGGCCCCCGTACCCTCTGGCGCCGCGCCTGACGACGGTTGCCAAGGCGTTTGGCGCCCCCAGTCCCCACGCGTGGTGGGGACGTCCTCACCTCGGTATCCCATATGATCGAGAGTAGCGACCGCGGACGTTCTAACAGGCCCGGATGTGTTTTTTGAGGTCGCAAGGACAACGGCAATCGGACGTCGACCGGTGCGGTAGGCTTAGGGGATAAACGGCAGGAGAGTCTGCGCGCACTTTGGCAGCGGGCGTGGATTCGAGTATGCTGCATTGGCGTCATCCGCGACGAGCAGCATTTCCGGCTGCGCTGACCAGGCACCTGGATCCTCCGGTAGCAGGGTCTTGAGGATCACGAACCACATGCGAAGGCTAAACGACTGTGCGCACTTTCAGCCCGAAGGACAGTGACATCACGCGTCAGTGGCATGTCATCGACGCCACCGACGTCGTGCTCGGCCGCCTGGCCAGCCATGTGGCGGTGCTGCTGCGGGGCAAGCACAAGCCCATTTTCGCTCCACACGTCGACACTGGTGACTTCGTCATCGTGATCAACGCGGACAAGGTGGCGCTCAGCGGTACCAAGCTCGAGGACAAGCGCGCCTACCGGCACTCTGGCTATCCGGGCGGCCTTAGCGCGATGAGCTACGGGGACATGATGGTCAAGCACCCGACGCGGGCCGTCGAGAAGGCGGTCAAGGGGATGCTTCCCAAGAACTCCCTCGGTCGCAAGACGCTCAGCAAGCTGAAGGTCTACGCGGGCCCGACGCACCCACACCAGGCGCAGCAGCCGCAGCCGTACGAGATCCGGCAGATTAGCCAGTAGCGTCGCAAGGAAGCGTGAGGAAAAGCAACGTGGCCGAGCCCACTGGCGTAGAGACGCCCGCAGACGACACGGCGTACCTCGAACCGGACGTCGCCGAGGACGCGACCGACGGCGAGGAAGTTCCGTCGGAGTACACCACCGAGTCCCCGGAAGCCGCCGCGCCGCGCGCCGCGCGCCGCCCGGTCGTCACTGGTCACGCCAGTGGCCTGGGCCGCCGCAAGGAGGCCATCGCGCGCGTTCGCATCGTGCCTGGCACGGGCCAGTGGAAGATCAACGGCCGCACGCTTGAGGGCTACTTCCCGAATAAGGTCCACCAGCAGATCGTCAGCGAGCCGTTCGTGACGCTCGGTGCCGAGGCCAACTTCGACGTGATCGCGCGCATCGGCGGCGGCGGCGTCTCAGGCCAGGCCGGGGCGCTGCGGCTTGGCGTGGCCCGCGCGCTAACGCTGGTCGACCCGGAGAACCGCCCGCCGCTGAAGAAGGCGGGCTTCCTCACCCGGGATGCCCGAGCGACGGAGCGGAAGAAGTACGGCCTCAAGAAGGCTCGTAAGGCTCCTCAGTACTCCAAGCGCTAGCCGTCGGCTGGCACACCCAGAGCTGCCGATATGGGCCGAATTTTCGGTACTGACGGTGTTCGCGGGGTTGCTGGGGTCGAACTGACCGCCCAGCTTGCCATGGACCTAGCGGTCGCGGCGGTGCCTGTATTGGTACCCGCTGCGGCCGCTTCTGGTCATGCGCGCCCTTCCGCCGTCATCGGGCGTGACTCACGGGCTTCCGGTGATTTCCTCGAGGCGGCCGTCGTCGCGGGACTCGCGAGTTCCGGTGTTGACGTCCTCCGCCTTGGCGTCATCCCGACCCCGGGCGTCGCATACCTCACCGGAGCACTCAACGCGGATTTCGGCGTCGTGCTGTCGGCGAGCCACAATCCCGCCGCGGACAACGGGATCAAGTTCTTCGGCCGGTCCGGCGTCAAGTTGCCTGACGACATAGAAGACGAGATCGAGGCGCGGATGCGCGCCGTCGGCGACGGCGTCCAGGCGGCAAGTCTCGCGGGCGCCCCTTCCCCCCTGGGCTTCGGACGAGTCACGGACGCGTACTCCGCGCACGAGACCTACCTGGATCACCTGCTCGCCTCGCTGCCCACGCCGGCGACGGGGCAGCCTCCGCTGCACGGAATGCGGGTCGTCGTGGACTGCGCCCACGGTGCCGCCTACAGCATCGGCCCGCGCGCGCTGCGCAGGGCCGGAGCCGAGGTCGTCGCGATCGGTGCCGCACCCGACGGCCTGAACATCAACGCGAGCGTCGGGTCTACGCACCTGGAGACGCTGGCGGCCGCGGTGCTCGAGCACGGCGCAGACGCGGGCCTGGCCTTCGATGGCGACGCGGACCGGTGCCTTGCGATTGACGGCGACGGCCAGCCACTCGACGGCGACCAGATCCTGGCCGTCCTCGCGTCGCAGCTCAAGCGCAGCAACCAGCTCACCGGCGACACCGTGGTCGTGACCGTGATGTCCAACCTCGGCTTCCATGACGCGATGCGCGAGTCCGGCATCACGGTGATCGAGACCCCGGTCGGCGACAAGCACGTCTACGCGGCAATGCGGGACGGCGGCTACATCCTCGGCGGCGAGCAGTCAGGGCACATCATCCAGATGGGCCACGCCACCACCGGGGACGGCGTGCTGACCGGCCTGCACCTGCTCTCCGCGGTGAACAGCGTCGGCATTCCGGTGTCCGCCGCGGCGAAGATGATGACCAGGTACCCGCAGGTGCTGATCAACGTTCGTGGCAACAAGGACAGGGCGATGGCCGACCCGGCGCTCGCCCAGGCGGTGAGCGCCGCGAAGTCCAAGCTCGGCGGCACCGGCCGCGTGCTGCTCCGGCCGAGCGGTACCGAGCCGGTCATCCGGGTGATGGTCGAGACGCGGCAGTCTGAACTTGCCGAGCAGGTGGCGGGGCAACTGGCTGACGCCGTTCGTCGGGCTATGTCCTGATTGTTCGCTTTGGGCGAACTGACTTCAAGTCAAGACCCCGTGGCTGGGTGGACTGAGTGGACTGAGTGCTACAAGTCAAAACCCATGGCGTGATGGCTGGTGCGCGAGAGATTTCTCGCGGCACTCCTTCGGAAGGCCGCGAGGAATTCTCCCGGCGCACCAGCCTTCCTCCCCGGCCCAGAGAAACCCGCCCAAACACCTTCGGCCTTCGGCCTGCCATCGGGCGGCTGCCGCCTTGCCTGTAGCGCTTAGGTATCTCTCGCCTTCGGCGTGGGGCTGACGCTTGCCATAGGCGTCGAGGGTCTGCGTCCGTGCTGCCGCTTGCCTGTCGGTCGGTGATTGCCGTCGCCTTCGGCATGGGGCTGACGCAGGCCGCGGGCGTTGAAGTCGCTCCGCCCGTGCTTCCGCTTGCGTGTTGCCCGCGCGGCATCCTGGGCGGCGGCCTGTCGGGCGCTGGCGCGCCGGGACATGCCGGATATTTCATGAAATCGGAAACCAGCTGTTTGTGCCCGGGAAAGATGTTGGATCGTTGAGCACGCCATAGCGAGCACAACGATCCACTATGACTGGCCTCGGCTCGCCCGGCCCCTGCCGGGGTCTTGCCGGCGTCGCCTTGGCCCCAGAACTCCCCGCAGCCCCGTGCTCTCGCCTGCCGCGTCGGGCTGGCTTTGCCGGGCATGATCGTGGTCATTCGGGGGGCGGGCATGCGAAAGCCGACTGGTATGCCCGTTACGCCCCGTTTTGCCGGGCACTCTTTCCGGCTGTTTTCATGATCGTGGGTCATCTGCGGCGGTATTCGCCGCAGATGACCCACGATCACCGGGAAGCCACCTGCGAGGCGCGAGCAGCCGGTGGCTAGAACGGGGCATTTCGCCGCCCGGGACTGCGAGCGCTTCGCCTCCGCCTTCGCCTTCGCCTTCGCCTTCGCCTGTCGCCTTCGCCTGCGCCTTCGCCTTCGCCTTCGCCTTCGCCTTCGCCTGCGCCCTCGCCTTCGCCTCCGGCGTTGCCTTCGCCTTCGCCTCCGGCTGTCGCCTGCGGAGTCGCCTCCGCCTACGCGTCGCCTTCGCCTCCGGCGTCGCCTCGCCTCCGGCGTCGCGTTGGCGCTTGCCAGAGGGCGCCGGGAGTCCCCCGCAGGGTGCCGCCGCGTTGTTGCCCCTGCCTTTGGCGTGGGGCTGGCGCTTGGTGCTGGGCTACGGGGGAGACTAGGGGTATGCGGGATGCTTACTCGGTTTCTAAGGTGCGGGCGGCGGAAGCGGCGTTGATGGCACACGTGCCGGAGGGGGCGCTCATGCAGCGGGCGGCGGCTGGGCTTGCCTCGGTCTGCGCGGGGCTGCTGCGGGACAGTGCGGGCGCGGTGTACGGGGCGCGGGTTGTGGTTCTCGCGGGGACAGGGGACAACGGCGGTGACGCGCTCTACGCGGCGGAACTGCTGGCGCGTAGGGGGGCGTCTGTCGTCGCTCTTCGGGCGGGGACGCGGATGCACGCCGACGGCGCCAGGGCACTGGTGGGCGCCGGGGGGCGGGTCATCGGCGTGGCGCCGCCGCGCGATCCGGACGCGACGCGCGACGACCTGGGTGGCCCGGCAGGGCGCCGGGGCCAGGGCCAGGACCGGTACGACGTCGGGCACGAGGTGCGGAGCTTCATCGGGCGCGCGGACCTGATCATTGACGGGATGCTCGGGATCGGGGGCAAGGGCGGGCTTCGTGAGCCCTATGCGACGCTCGCGCAGCTGGCGGCGAATGCACGGAACGCCATTACCGTCGCGGTCGACCTGCCGTCCGGCATCGACGCGGACACCGGGGCCGTCGCCGGGCCCGCCGTGCGCGCCGACGTCACGGTGACCTTCGGTGCCGTCAAGCCAGGGCTGCTCATCGATCCAGGCGCCGGCCATGCCGGGGTCGTCGAGTTCGTTGACATCGGGCTTGGCCCTTATCTCGACGGCCCGCCGGAGGCGAGCGCGCCGCAGGCACAGGACATCGCCGCGACGCTGCCCCGGCCGACCGCGGAGTCAGACAAGTACCGGCGCGGCGTACTCGGCCTGCTGACGGGCAGCGACCGTTTCACTGGCGCGGCGCTGCTCTCGACCGGAGGCGCCGTCAGGGGCGGTGCGGGGATGGTCAGGCTGGTCACCTTCCCTGGCGCGGCCGCCGCCGTCCGGCAGGTCCACCCCGAGGTGGTCATTACTGAGCTGTCGGGTGAAACACGCATCCGTTCGGAATCCTCTGCTTTGGACTCGCCAGAGAGCAGCCCGCGGTTCCCCGACGACGTGGGCCGGGTCCAGGCCTGGGCCGTCGGCTCGGGAATGGGCACCGACGACGCGGCGGCCCGGCGGCTCGCGGCCGTGCTGGCCACCAGCCTGCCCGTGCTCATCGACGCCGACGGGCTGACCCTGCTCGCCAGGCACAAGGAACTGCTGCCGCGACCCGCGCCCACGCTGCTCACCCCGCACGCGGGTGAGCTCGGCAGGCTCCTCGGCGCGGACCCGGCCGACATCGAGGCGAGGCGGCTCGAGCACGCACGCCGCGCCGCGACCATGCTCGGTGCGTGCGTGCTGCTCAAGGGATCAACGACCGTGGTCGCGCCGCCGGACGGACTTGACCCGGTCCTGGTGAACACCACGGGGACGCCGTGGCTCGCCACCGCGGGCACCGGCGACGTCCTCGCCGGGCTCGCCGGAGCGCTGCTCGCCCAGGGGCTGCTGCCGCCGCAGGCCGCCATCTGCGCGGCGTACCTGCACGGGCTTGCCGCCAGGCTCGCCGTGGCGGGCGGCGGCGACGGCGGACTGCAGGGCGCGGCGCCTATCGGCGCGGCCGACGTGGTCGCCGCGCTGCCGCTCGCGTTCCGCGCGACCTGACCCGAGTACTCGAGCAGCTGGCAGCGCCTAGCATGATGTCCATGGACAGCCATGCGGAGGCGAGCGTCGAACTCGGCGCGATCACCAGAAACATCACGGCGCTGCGCGCGCACGTGGCCCCCGCGGCGGTCATGGCGGTCGTCAAGGCCAACGGGTACGGCCACGGGGCGGTTCCCGCGGCGCGGGCCGCCGTGCGCGGCGGCGCGGACTGGCTTGGCGTCGTGCACGTCGCCGAGGCGCTTGAGATCCGCGGGGCGGGGATCGACGTCCCGCTGCTGTGCCTGATGGCGATCGGCTCCCACGACCACGCGGCAGCGATCACCGCCGACGTGGACCTGGCGGCGGGGTCGGCCGGCATGGTGCGGCGGCTCGCCGCCGCCGCCAAGGTGGCCGGGCGCCCGGCCCAGGTGCACCTGAAGGCGGACACCGGGCTGAGCAGGGGCGGTGCCACCCCGGCCGACTGGCCCGCGACGCTCGCGGCGGCCAGGCGGGCACAAGAAGAAGGCAGCATCGTCGTCGCGGGCGTCTGGTCGCACTTCGCCTCGGCGGACGAGCCAGGTAACCCGTCGATCGAGGCCCAGCTCGCCGTGTTCAAGGAGGCCCTGGCGGTCGCGGAGAGCGCGGGCATCACACCGCACCTGCGGCACATCGCCAACACCGCGGCGGCGCTCGACGTGCCGCAGGCCCGCTACGACCTGGTGCGGATCGGCGGCGGCAGCTACGGCCTGGCTACCCTCCCCGGCGGGGCACCCGCCTGGCTGCGGCCCGCGATGACGCTGCGGGCCCGGCTGGCGCTCGTGAAACGGGTACCCGCGGGGAGCGGAGTGTCTTACGGGCACCGGTACACGACGACCCGCGAGACGACGCTCGGCCTCGTGCCGCTCGGCTACGCGGACGGGATACCGCGCTCGGCGACCGGCCTGCCGCTCGTGGCCGCTCGCGGCCGCCGCTGGGCGATCGCGGGCACTGTTTGCATGGACCAACTGGTCGTCGACTTCGGTGACGAGCCGGTGAAGGAAGGGGAAGAGGTCGTGCTGTTCGGACCCGGGGATGAGGGGGAACCGACCGCGCAGGAATGGGGCGAGGCCCTCGGCACGATTTCCTACGAGGTCGTGACCGGCATCGGCGGACGCGTGCCGAGGACGCACCATGAGTGAGGTTTCGCTGACCGTCGCCACCGCCGCGCAGATGCGCGCACTCGGCCGGTCACTCGCGACGGTGCTGCGCGCCGGGGACCTGGTGCTCCTCAGCGGCGGGCTTGGCGCGGGCAAGACCACGCTGACCAAGGGGATCGGTGACGGGCTGAGCGTGCGCGGGCCGATCACGTCGCCCACGTTCGTGATCGCGCGGGTGCACCCGCCGCTCGGGTCCACCGCGGCGACGGGCGAGCTGCGGCCCGCCCTGGTGCACGCCGACGCCTACCGGCTCGGCAGCGTGCTTGAACTCGACGACCTCGACCTGGACACGGATACCGCGGCCTCGGTGACGGTGGTGGAGTGGGGCGGCGGGCTGGCAGAAGGGCTGGCGACCGACCGCCTGGAAATCACGATCACGCCTGCCGAGGCCGACGTCCCCGTGGTCGGTGATCGCGTGGTTGAAGACACCGCGGACGGCGGGAACGGGGCCGACCGCGCAGGCGATCCCGACGACCCAACCGTGGACACGCCGCGCACGGTGCGGATCTCCGCGGTCGGTGAGCGCTGGGAAGGCATCAAGTTGCCACTCGCGAGCCTCGCTAATCGTCTATAGTTCGGCTTTGTACCGATCCGTTTTGTACGTTCTACCTGGTCTCTAGGTCACAACCCTCACCGGAGGCATGCCTTGACTCAGCATGGGTCATTCCCCGGCCGACCGCGTGGCCGCCGGGCACGTCAGGAAAGCGACGTGCCCGAGTGGCAGGGGTATGACGCCACACCGCAAGACCAGCGGGAGTTCCCTGACCTCGCCCCCATCCGTCCACGGGAGGCCCGGACGCGGGACGGCCGCGGGCAAGGGGCGCAGCAGGGGCAGGCCGCCCAGCCTGGCGGCTACGGCGGCTACCCGGGCGCTGCCGGTCCTGGCTACCCGCAGGGCGGTCAGGCGCCGGGCGGCGACGGTTATGGCGGCGGTTACCCTGGCGGCGGCTACGGCGGGCAGGGGCAGGCACCCCAGGCCGATCAGACCTGGACGGGGCAGGCGCCATGGCCGGATCAGCAGCCGCCTCAGTACCAAGCGCAGCAGCAGTCCGCGCCGCAGCTCCAGGAGGAGCGGCCGCCTCGTCAGCAAGGCGAAGACGCGGCACCGTCCTGGGCCGAGCCCGATTCCGTGGAGGCGTTCTCCGCGCGCTGGCACCGGCGCGGCCTTGACTCGCGCGATGACCGACGGTCGGACAGGCGAAAGCGCCGTCGGCTGCTGATCGCGGGCGGCGCGGTGGTGGCCCTGGTGATCGCGGTCGTCGTTTACCTGCTGAGCGGCGGGCCGGGAGCGGCCAACCTCGGTTTCGGTAGCTTCGTGACGAACTTCCTGCCCGGCGAGCTCCAGCAGGTGCCCGACCCGTGCACGACGGTTCCTGGCGCGACGCTGAACCAGTACCTGCCGGGCACGCGCAAGGAGGCGGCGCCGCCGCTGAACTCCGGCGCCAACACCCAGTGCACCTGGACGCTGGACAACGCGCCGACGTACCGGGTACTCGAGGTGCAGCTGCAGGCCTACTCGCCGAGCGGGCTCGCCTCGGGGGACGGCAGCGCCACCTTCGCCGCGGAAGACGCCTACCAGTCCTTCGAGAACGGGTACAGCTCGCCTGGGCCGAAGAGCGGACAGCCGAAGGCCACGGTGGCGGACCTGTCGGGGATGCCGGGCGGTTCCCAGACGTCCGCCTTCCAGGCCACCCAGGTGTTCAACCGGGGCGGCGCGGTCACCGACGTGGCCAACGTCTACGTCCGCTACCGCAACGTCATCATCACCGTCGTGGTTGACGGCCTTGACCAGAGCAGCGGCGGCAAGAAGTACGGGCCCGTGTCCATGAGCGACCTCACCGCCGCGGCGAACACCGTGGCCAAGGAAATGGCGTCTCAGATCGCCAAGTAGTCGCCCGCTCCGACTACCCTCATTGGTCGTGCTGCTGCTCGGTCTAGACACTGCGACGCCCGCGGTGACGGTGGCGTTGCATGACGGCGGCCAGCCGCTGGCCCAGCTCGTCACGGTTGACGCGCACCGCCATGCGGAGCTGCTCGCGCCTGCCATCGCCAAGGTCGTCGCCGACGCGGGCGCGACGCCTCATGACCTGACGGCCATCGCGGTCGGGGTGGGCCCCGGCCCCTACACCGGCCTGCGGGTCGGGCTGGTGACCGCGCGGGTGCTCGGTGCCGCGCTCGGCATCCCCGTGCACGGCCTGTGCACCCTCGACGTCATCGCCGCGGACGTGGATGCCGGCGGCGAAGACTTCCTCGTGGCCACGGACGCGAGACGGCGGGAACTCTACTGGGCGCGCTATGACGGCTCCGGGCGGCGGGTCGCGGGCCCGGAGGTCGCCAAGCCCGCGCTGATCCCCGTGTCCGGGCTGCCGTCGGCCGGCGAGGGACCGATGCTCTACCCCGAGGTGCTCCCCGACGGCCTCGGCCCGGCCTTCCCCGCGGCCGCGACGCTGTGCAGGATGGCCGTGGCGGCCCTTGCGGCCGGGGACCCGGACAACAAGCTGCTGGCCCCGGAGCCGCTGTACCTGCGGCGCCCTGACGCCCGCGAGCCGGGCGCCCCCAAGCGGGTGACACCGTGATGACCGGCAGGCGCGGCCGCCGGACGGCGTCCGACGACGAGGCGGCGAACCCGGGCGGGGCGGCGGCGGCCCGGCTGCGCCCGATGGTCCCCGCGGACCTGGTGGACGTCATCGCGCTCGAGCATGAACTGTTCCCCGACGACCCGTGGACGCCGGAGATGTTCGCCGACGAGGTCGCGCAGCCGAGGGAGAGCCGGCTGTACCTCCTCGCCGAGGCGGACGCGGGCGACGGCGGCGTCGCCGACAGCGACATCGTGAGCGGGCGCGGCGCCGCTAGCGGGCCCGTGATGGCGGGCTACGCGGGGCTGATGTTCATTCCCGGCGGGACGCAGGCCGACGTGCTCACGATCGCGGTCCGCAAGGCCTACTGGGGCCAGGGAATCGGCTCGGCGCTGCTCGACGCGCTGCTCACCGCCGCGCGGGAGCGGGGCTGCGCGGAGGTGTTCCTTGAGGTCCGCGCGGACAACCCGCGGGCGCACGGCCTCTACCTGCGCCGCGGGTTCGAGGAACTTGGCGTGCGCCGCGGCTACTACCAGCCGTCCGGGACGGACGCGATCGTGATGCGTAAGGACCTGCTGCGATGAGCTTGCTGACCGATGGCCCGCTGGTGCTCGGCATCGAGACGTCATGCGACGAGACCGGCGTTGGCATCGTCCGTGGCAGGGAACTGCTTGCGGACGAGGTGGCGTCGTCGATGGACCAGCACGCCAGGTTCGGCGGCGTGGTGCCCGAGGTGGCCAGCCGCGCGCACCTGGAAGCGATGGTTCCCGTGCTTGAGGGCGCGTTCGCTAAGGCAGGTGTCAGGCCGTCCGACATCGACGCCGTCGCGGTGACCGCGGGCCCCGGGCTGGCCGGCGCGCTGATGGTCGGCGTCGCGGCGGCGAAGGCCTACGCGTACGCGCTCGGCAAGCCCCTCTACGGGGTGAACCACCTGGCCGCCCACGTCGCCGTCGACCAGCTTGAGCACGGCCCGCTGCCCGCCCCCTGCGTGGCGCTGCTCGTGTCAGGCGGTCATTCGTCGCTGCTGCTCGTGCCGGACGTGACGGGCGAGGTTCGCTCGCTCGGCGCGACGATCGACGACGCGGCTGGCGAGGCCTACGACAAGGTGGCCAGGGTGCTCGGCATGCCGTTCCCCGGCGGGCCGCCGATCGACCGGGCGGCAAGGGAAGGGGCGCCGGACGCGATCAGGTTCCCGCGCGCCAAGCTGCACGACGGCACCTTCGACTTCTCCTTCGCCGGCCTTAAGACCGCGGTCGCCCGCTGGGTCGAGGCCCGCCAGGACGCCGGGGAGCCGGTCCCGGTCGCCGACGTGGCCGCGTCCTTCCAGGAGGCCGTCGCCGACGTGCTCACCCGCAAGGCGGTGGCCGCCTGCCGCGAGCACGGCATTACCGACCTCGTCATCGGCGGTGGCGTGGCGGCCAACTCGCGGTTGCGCGCCCTGGCCGCGGCCCGGTGCGAGAGCGCGGGCATACAGGTCCGCGTCCCCCGTCCAGGCCTGTGCACGGACAACGGCGCGATGGTGGCGGCCCTCGGCGCCTCGGTAGTGGCGGCGGGCCGCCCGCCGTCCACGCTGGCGCTGCCCGCCGACTCGTCCCTCCCGATCACCGAGGTCCTCGTCCCTTAGCCACCCGCCGGGACGGCCGCGGCTACCTCACCAGTTCCTGCCCGCATCACTGACCGCAACCGGAAATTACTGGGTGTACTTTGCGCCTGAAACAAGTCACGCCTCTATGTGGTCGGAAGTACACCCAGTAACCGCAGCGGGCGCCCCGCTTCCGCGAAGGTCTGCGGAGCGTGAAACGCGTGTGGCCCCTGTGCCCGCGTTCGCGGGCACAGGGGCCACATTGCCGATAGCCCGGTCGGCTAGGACGACTTCTTCCTCCGGGTTACCCTGCGGATGGCCACCGCGATCGCGGCGCCGACCGCCGCGACGGGGATGAGGCGCTTCAGGATCGGTACGACGACGAACTTGAAGGCGTTCAGCGACTCTTCCTGCTTCATCACCGGGACGGGGGCTGGCTTGGCGGCTGCGGTCGCCTCGCCGGAAGAGTCGGCCGCCGTCCCGTCCGACTCGGGGGTGGCGGTCTCCTCGGTGGCGGTCGTGTTGTCGGAGGCAATCAGCGCCTCCAGGTTCGACGCGAACTGCGCGATGAGCTTGCCGCTCACCTCGGGCAGCAGCGACCGGCCGAACTGAGCCGGACGTCCGGTCACGTTCAGCGCGGTGTGGATCGCTACGAGCGTGCTGCCAGCGGCGTCACCGGGCTTGAGAGTGGCGTGCACGTTCGCCGACGCGGTGCCGGCGCCGCGGGTCTCCTTGCCGGTCGCCTCGATGGTGATCGTCTGGTCCGCCTGGTTCTTGTCGGTGAACTTGGCGGTGCCCTTGTAAGTGAGGGAAAGCGGGCCAAGCTTGACCTTCACCTGGCCCTCGATCTCATTGCCGTCATCCGAGATCGACTGGACGCTGGCACCGGGCATGCACGGGGCGATCCGCTCAACGTCAAGCAGGACATCCCAGGCCTTCTCTGGCGGCACTGGGACGGTGAACGAGTTGTCGAGCTCAATGGCCATGCGGACACTACTTTCTCGCCGGTTAACTTCTCTAGATAATCCTATGCTCAAGCCACTTCCCGGGCGGCCTCCGGCTAAGCGCAAGGTAAATCACACAGGCCGGGAACCCAAAATGAGGTTCCCGGCCCAGTGTGACGCCCAGGGGTCAGGACACGCCGGCCGCCGCGGCTAGGGCGCGGCCGGTGAGGACGCGGGCGAGGTGGCGGCGGTAGTCGGCCGCGCCGCGCAGGTCGCTCGGCGGGTTCGTGCCCTCGTCGGCGCGGGCGGCGGCGGCCGCGAGCGCGGCCGCCGATGCCGCTGCGCCCGCCGCCGCCTCCTCGACGGCGCGCGCCCTGACCGGCACAGAGCCCATGTTGGTGAGCCCGACCCGCGCCGCGCTGACGTGCCCGTTGGATCGCTGGGCGACCGCGGCGACCCCGACGATCGCCCAGGCCTGCGCGGTGAGGTGGAACTTCTCGTAGCGGTAGCCCCAGCCGTCAAGCTTCGGCACCCGGATCGCGGTGAGGATCTCCCCGGGGGCCAGCGAGGTCGTGAGGTAATCGGTGAAGAAGTCCGCGGGCGAGATCGACCGGGTGCCCGAGGGCCCCGCCGCGACGAGCGTCGCGTCGAGCGCGGTGACGACGGCGGGCAGGTCGCCGGCCGGGTCGGCGTGCGCGAGCGCTCCGCCGATGGTGCCGCGGTGCCGCACCGCCGGGTCCGCGATCGTCCCCGCCGCCTCCGCCAGCAGACCGCAGTGCGCGGCGATCAGCGGATCGCGCGTCAATTCGTAGTGCGTGGTCAGCGCGCCGATCTCAAGCGAGGAGCCGAGGTCGCGGACGCCGCGCAGCTCATCAAGGCCGCCGAGGTCGACCAGGACCGAGGGGTAGGAGAACCGCAGCCGGAGCAGCGGCAGCAGCGACTGCCCGCCCGCGATCACCTTCGCGTCCTCGCCACCGGAAGACAGGGCGGACACTGCCTCGTCAAGCGACGAGGGCCGCGTGTAGTCGAACTTCGCCGGGATCACTGTGCGGCTCCTTCAGGACGGGCTTCCTGGATGGCCCGCCACACGCGCTCAGGCGTGCAGGGCATGGGAACGTCGGACACCCCGAACGGGCGGAGCGCGTCGACGATCGCGTTCACCACGGCCGGGGTGGACGCGATCGTGCCGGCCTCGCCGACGCCCTTGACGCCGAGCGGGTTGAGCGTAGACGGGGTGGTCGTCCGCGCGGTCGTGAACGTCGGCAGGTCGGCCGCCGAGGGAATCAGGTAGTCCGCGAGCGACGCGGTGATCAGGTTGCCTGAGGAGTCGTACGCGGCCTCCTCGTACAGCGCCTGCGCGATGCCCTGCGCGATGCCGCCGTGTACCTGGCCGTCGACGATCAGCGGGTTCACCACGACCCCGACGTCGTCAACCGCCACGTACGAGCGGATGCGAACCTGGCCGGTCTCGGTGTCCACCTCGGCCGCGCACAGGTGCGTGCCGTGCGGGAACGAGAAGTTGTCCGGGTCGTAGGTCGCGTCGGAGTCGAGCGACGGCTCGACCCCCTCGGGCAGGTCGTGCGCGGCGAACGCGGTAAAGGCGATCTCGCCGATCGACTTGCCCTGGTCGGGGTCGCCGCGGACCGCCCAGCGGCCCGCATCCCATTCCAGGTCATCGGGTGATACCTCGAGCATGGCCGCCGCGATGACGCGTGCCTTCCTCCGCACCTTTTCGCAGGCGTTGACGATCGCGGTGCCGCCGACGACGAGCGACCGCGACCCGTAGGTGTCCATCCCCTTGGGCGCGATCGCCGTGTCCCCGTGCAGCACCCGGACGTCCTCGAACGGGACGCCGAGCTGGTCGGCCACGATCTGCGACCACGCGGTCTCGTGCCCCTGCCCGTGCGCGGAAGACCCGGTCACGACCTCTACCTTGCCGGTGGGCAGCATCCTGATCGACGCGTTCTCCCACCCGCCGGCCGCGTACCGAAGCGAGCCAAGGACGCGCGACGGCGCGAGTCCGCACATTTCGGTGAAGGTCGAGATCCCGATTCCCAGGCGCACGTGAGAGCCAGCCGACACTCGTTCGGACTGCTCCTTGCGCAGTTGGTCGTAGTGAAACAACTCCCTGGCGGTCGCCGTGGCCGCCTCGTAGTTGCCCGAGTCGTAGGTCAGCCCCGAGATCGTCGTGTAGGGGAACTCCTCGTGCTTGATCCAGTTACGCTCGCGCAGCTCAAGCGGATCGATGCCAAGCTCGGCGGCCAGGTCGTCCATCAGGTGCTCGATGGCGTACGTCGCCTCAGGGCGTCCCGCGCCGCGGTAGGCGTCGGTCGGGGTCTTGGTGGTGAACACGCCGGTGCAGTTGAACCGGTAGGCGTCCATCTTGTAGATCGCGTTGAACATGAACGCCCCGAGCAGCGGCACGCCGGGCGTGACGAGCATCAGGTACGCGCCCATGTCCGCGAGCAGGTCCACGTCGAGGGCGAGGACGCGCCCGTCCGCGGTGGCCGCCAGCCGGAGCTTCTGGAGCTGGTCCCTGCCGTGGTGCACGGCCACGTTGCCCTCTGACCTGGTCTCCGTCCACTTCACCGGGCGGCCGAGCTTGCGCGCGAGGAGCAGCGCGAGCACCTCTTCCGCGGTGACCTGGAGCTTCGAGCCGAAGCCGCCGCCCACGTCCGGCGCGATCACCCGCAGCTTGTGCTCGGGGATGCCGGTGACGAGCGCGAGCATGACGCGCAGCACGTGCGGGATCTGCGTTGAGGTCCACATCGTGTACTCGTCGGCGACCGGGGCGCAGACCACCGACCGCGGCTCCATCGCCGACGGGATCAGCCGCTGCTGGCGGTAGGTGCGCTCGATCACCACGGGCGCGTCACGGAATGCCGCGTCAAGGTCGCCGTTGACGAGCGTCCAGGTGAACGACTTGTTCCCGGCCTCGTGGACCCGCACGGAGCCGGGCGCGAGCGCCTCCTCCATGTCCAGTACTGGTTCAAGCGCCTCGTACGTCACGTCGACGAGCTCGGCCGCGTCGGTGGCGGAGTACCGGTCGCGGGCCACCACGCAGGCCACGATCTCGCCGCCGTAGCGGACGGTGTCCACCGCCATCGGCGGGTGGTCGGGAATGACGATGTCCTCGGTGACTGGCCAGGCGCAGGGCAGCGAGCCCTGCTCGGCGGCGAAATCGGCACCGGAGTAAGCGGCGAAGACGCCGGGCGCCGCGCGTGCGGCGGTCAGGTCGACGGACGCGATCCTGGCGTGCGCGTACGGGCTGCGCACGAAGGCGACGTGCACCAGGCCAGGCAGCGTGATGTTGTCGGTCCAGTTGGTCTGGCCCGTGATCAGCCGGGCGTCTTCCTTGCGGGTCCGTGCCTTGCCGACCTCGGCCGGAGTCGCGTCGACGGCGGTCATGCCGTCACCTCCGCGGCCACATCGCCTCTGGCGGCGGGGGCACTGCCGTTCGCGGCCCGCAGGACCGCCCGGACGATGTTCTGGTAACCAGTGCAGCGGCACAAGTTGCCCTCAAGCCCGTCCCTGACCTCTTCGTCCGTTGGATGCGGGTTCTCGCCGAGCAGGTCGACCGCGGCCATGATCATGCCGGGAGTGCAGTACCCGCACTGCAGCGCGTGCTCCTCGTGAAACGCCTGCTGCAGCGGATGCAACTCGCCCGAGTCGCCGGCGAGCCCCTGGATGGTGGTGACCTCGGCCCCGTCGGCCTGCACGGCAAGCACCGAGCAGCTTTTCACCGACCGGCCGTTCAGCAGCACCGTGCACGCGCCGCAATTCGAGGTATCGCAGCCGATGGGGGTTCCGGTCCGCCCGGCCTGCTCTCTCAGGTAATGCACCAGAAGCAACCGGGGCTCGACGTCGTCGTCATACCGGACGCCATCGATTTTCACGCTGATCCTCATAACGCGGCCTCCTTGCCGTGCCAGCACGTCTGATTTTCGCTTTTCATCGGACGTGCCCCGAGGGGTACGGGGGTCGCCCCCCGGGGGCAAACTGTGCCTCTGCACACGGTAAGACCACCGTCACGACCTGCACCAGCCCCCGTTCCGCCATGTAAAGACTAATTGCGCGAAGCAATTATTAATTGCGTCCGTAAAGGTCAATTTGCGGCCGCCGGAGTATCGTCGGCAGTTGCCTTTATATGGATTCAGAACGGATTCGGCTTACTGCCACGTGCTCACCTTCTCGCGCGGCGCGGAGCAGGCCCGCGGGGTGTCGCCTGGTCCTGGCCCTGACGGCGCCCCTGGAAGCGGGGGGTGACACGGCGCGCTCCCTGGTGCATACTGGCGCCCTGATACTTCTGGTTTCGGAGGTTTGGGTCCAATCCGCCGACGGAAAGACTCGCTTAACCTACGTTTAACTTCGTAAATCGTTGTATACCGTGTGAAAGTGGAAAGTAGGTAGGTTATGGCCACTGCTGCTGAGGGCGCTCCCGCGGGCGTCGCAGAGCTTCAAGTGGAGAAGGGGCTCAAGACCGGTGCCCTGGGGCTGGTTTCCGCCACCGTCATGGGCGTGGCCTCGACCGCCCCGGCGTACAGCCTCGCAGCGACCCTCGGGTTCATCGTGGCCGTGGTCGGGCTCGGCTCGCCGATCGTCGCGGTGATCGCGTTCGTCCCGATCTTCCTCACCTCCATCGGCTACAGCGAGCTGAACAAGGCCGACCCGGACTGCGGGACGACGTTCACCTGGGCCGCGCGGGCGTTCGGGCCGAAGACCGGCTGGGCCGGCGGCTGGGCCATCGTCGCCGCCGACGTGCTGGTCATGGCCAGCCTCGCCCAGGTCGCGGGGCAGTACGTGTTCCTGCTGTTCGGCGCGAAGGGGATCGGCAGCAACGCGACGAGCGGCTGGGTGCTGCTCGTCGGCCTGGCGTGGATAGCGTCGATGACCTACATCTGCTACCGGGGCATCGAGGTCTCCGCGATGTTCCAGCGGGTCCTGCTCGGCATCGAGCTCGTCATGCTGCTCGTCTTCTCCATCACGGCGCTCGTGCGCGTCGGGACGGGCAACCACCCGGCCGGCTCCATCACGCCGGCCTGGTCGTGGTTCAACCCGCTGCAGGGCGGCTTCACCGGCTTCGTCACCGGCATCATCCTCATGCTGTTCATCTACTGGGGCTGGGACACCGCGGTCGCGATCAACGAGGAGACCAAGGACCCGGCCAAGACACCCGGCCGCGCCGCGATCCTGTCCACGGTCATCCTGCTGGTCACCTACGTCATCGTGATCCTTTCCGCGCAGTCGTTCGCCGGCGTCGGCACCACGGGCATCGGGCTCGGTAACAGCAGCAACACCGGGGACGTGATCTCCGTGCTCGGCAGCGCGGTCTTCGGCGGCTCGGGCATCGGCGTGTTCCTGGCCCGGCTGCTCGTCCTCATGGTGCTCACCTCGGCGGCGGCGTCGACGCAGACCACCATCCTGCCCACGGCGCGGACCACGCTGTCGATGGCGACCTACAAGGCGCTGCCACGGTCGTTCGCCAAGATGCACCCGCGCTACCTCACGCCCACGACGTCCACGATCGTGATGGGCGTGGTCTCGGCGCTGCTCTACCTCGCGTTCAACTACATATCGCAGGGCTTCGTCATCGCCGACGCGGTGACGGCGATCGGCCTGTACATCGCCTTCTACTACGGCCTCACCGGCTTCGCCTGCGGCTGGTACTACCGCAAGACGCTGACTAGCAGCCAGCGGAACCTGTGGATGCGAGGCATCCTGCCGGTGCTCGGCGGGCTGATGATGTACGCGGCGGGCGCCTGGGCCATCTGGGCCGACTGGGACGTGGCGACCGGCAACAGCTACACGTCGTGGCTGATGCCGTTCTGGCCGCACTGGTACATCGGCGGCGCGTTCGTGATCGGCTTCATCTCCGGGCTCGTCGGGCTGATTGCCGGGATCTACGTCAGGTTCGCCCAGCCGGCCTACTTCCGCAGGCAGACCCTCACCAGGGCCACCCCGACCCTCGTCCCCGACGAATAGCCGTCGGCATAAAGCGCGAGGCCCCGTACCTAGGTACGGGGCCTCGCGCTTTATGAGAGATTACAAACTGTCCAGGACGGACTTGAGGATGCCCGGGGTCTTGGCGGAGGGCTCGGCCTGCAGGCAGACCTCCTCGATCACCTCGAGGTAGGCGTCGACCTCGGTCGGCTTGTCCAGGTACAGGGCGCTGGTCAGCTGCTCGATGTAGACGACGTCACGCAGGTCGGGCTCCGTGTACCTGAGGATCGTGAACGGGCCGCCCATCGCCCGGTGCGCCCCCGCGGAGAAGGGCAGGATCTGCAGCGTCACGGCCGGGTGATCGCACATGTCCATCAGGTGCAGTACCTGTGCCCGCATGACCTCAGGGCCGCCGATGACCCTGCGCAGCGCGCCCTCGTCCAAGATGGCCCACACCTTCGGCGGGTTCTCCCTGTCCAGGATCTCCTGACGGGACATCCTCGCCTTGGCGCGCCGGTCGATCTCGTCTTCCGACGTCAGGGTGCCCAGCCGGATCACCGCGCGGGCGTATTCCTCGATCTGCAGCAGGCCGGGAACGAACTGCAACTCGTACTCGCGGATGAAGGAGGCGGCGGCCTCGAGGCCGAAGTACGGCTCGACCCAGTGCGGCAGGATGTCCGCGTACGCCTGCCACCAGCCGGGCGTGTTGGCTCCCCTGGCGAGGTGGAGCAGCGCCTCGCGCTCGTCGCCAGGGCCGACACTGTAGAGGGTCAGCAGGTCGGCGATGTCGCGCTCCTTGAACCCGACGCGACCGTGCTCCATCCGGCTGATCTTCGAGTGCGAGCCGCGGATGCTCGCGGCGGCCTGCTCGGTCGTCATGCCTGCCTCTTCGCGGAGCCGGCGCAGGTGTCCGCCGAGCACGAGGCGCTGCACTGTCGGGCCCGCGGAACGCGGGCTGAACAGCGGCTGCGGAGTCTCCTCCCAGGCGGAGTCCTCGGGCGAGAGCATCGCAACTCCTCGTGGCTCGCGTCAGCACATGAGCACGTGCATGAGGTGAGTATCCTCCCATGTGAGCATGCCATTGCGGAAGAGGAAGCGATGACAATTGCATGGAAGACATGTGCGCTTCATGCCGCGGACTAACGCCTGCGCGTTACCCGGGTGAGTAATACGCGCAGCCGTCTTATGATGACCGTTTATATCAACGGGTGTGCGGCCAGGGAAGTGAGGTCGTTACCCCGGTGAATTAGATCACGTGGTCGAACTCGCCGTCCTTGGCGCCGGCCAGGAACGCGGCGATCTCAGCGCGCGTGTAGACGAGCGCTGGTCCAGCAGGGAAGCGGGAATTGCGCACCGCGATCTCGCCGTTCGGCAGGTGCGCCACCTCGACGCACGCGCCGTTGGGGTTGCTGTGCTTGCTCTTCTGCCATGTGACATCTGTGAGTTCTGGGGCAGGCATGCCGTTGTATGGCTGACTCATGTTCTGTTCCTTCCAGTGACTGAACCGAGTTGTGTTACTGGACTGAAGAACCTCCGGTCCCGGCGGGTGACCGGCCTAACGCGCCATAAGCGCAATACCGAGTATGCCACGATGTTCCGCCCGAATGAACGTGCATCTACATTTGCATGGAGCGCATTTACTGTCCGTGGGATCTCCCCGCGCGGGCTCGTGCACGAGACGGATGCACGTTCATCCGGCCTTGCACCGGGCGAACGTGCATCCGGTCTTGCATCTGCACGGCATATCGGGCACCATATAAATCAGGCATACCCCACATACTGTGACAGGCAAGGTCGGTCCTACCCCCACGACGATGCAGGAAGCGGTTGCGTTGGCTCACCTGAGGGTTGCTGAGTGGGAGCCGGATGATGATGACGACGACGTCGTCTCCATCTCGGCTCTTCCGGCGTCTCCTCCGCAGTTCCTGCCGGTGCCGTCGGCCTGGTGGGAAACGCCCGCTGTGACGAGCCGCCCGCTGAGCCCGGCGCCGGAAGAGGCCAGGATGGCCCGCCAGTTCGTCAGGGAACTGCTCACGTGCTGGGGACTTGACTACCTCTCCGACGATGCCGAGCTCATCATCGCTGAACTGGTCGGTAACGCGGTCAGGCACGGACTGCGCACCGGTCGGCAGATTATCCCGCTTGGGAAGGAATCGCCGCCGCTTCGGCTGTGTTTGCTGCGCAGGATCGGCGAGGTGATGCTCGCGGTTACCGACCCGAGCGATGAGGCGCCGACGCCCAAGGGCGCCGAGCGCGGACGGCGAAAGCGGCCGGGGCCTGCAGATCGTCGGCGCCCTCAGCTACGTCTGGGGCTGGTCCCCCATCGAGGGCAACGGCAAGGCCGTCTGGGCCGTACTGAAGCTCTGCTAGCTCGCTGGGGCTGTGCTCCCCTGCGGGGGGACGCCCCCCTGCACCCCCCGCGCATGGGAGGGCTTCGCTCTGCCTCCTGCGGGGGGACGACCCCCCTGCACCCCCCGCGCATGGGAGGGCTTCGCCCCCCCATATCCCCCCTACGGGGGGACTCGCAAAACCCGCCGCCCCCCGCGCTGTGGCTGAGGTTAAGGCGCTGTGGTTGCCGTACGCAGGCAGCGCACAGACCGCGCTGCCTCGCGCTGTGGCTGGGTTAAGGCCCTGTGGTTGCGGTGGCAGGCGATGCAGAAACCGCGACGCCCGGGTCCGCGTGTGCCCGTTTCGTCCGGGTTGTCCGGGCGGTGCCGCGGCCTGGACCATGATCATGTGGATTCCGCATCTCATTGAGGCTGTCGGGTGACTCTGGACGGGCTGTGGCCTCAACGGCGAGTTGGTGCTGGCGGCGGCTGTTTATGGCTTGGTTTGCGGGGTTCGGGGTGGCTGGCGGGGCTGGCGGGCGGTTTCCGGGCACGGCGGAGGCCTGGCTGCCTGCGGGTTACCCGCAGGCGGCCGGGCCTGTGGATAGTTCGGCGGGTTGTTTTGCGGCGGGTCAGGCGGCGGCGGGGGCTGGCCGCCGTGGCGGCGGTGCGGGCCTGGCGGGCGACCCGTTCCGTGCCGTGCGGTGATGGCCTTGAGGATGTTGTGGCTGGCGGCCCAGAGGGCGAGCTCGGCGTCGCGAGGTTGCCGCGGTAATGGAGGGTGCGGCCGAGGCGGGCGGTGAGCTGGGCGAAGACGGGCTCGATGGTGGCGGAGCGCTGCCGGTAGAGTTTCCTTCCCTCGGGGCTGGCGAGGCGGGCGGTCATGTCTTGCCAGCTGGGGAGCATGGTTTTGGGGGCGCGGCCGTCCCGGGAGCGCCCGGTCTGGCGGGCCTCGCGGGTGACGGCGATGTAGAGCTGCTCGGGGATGTCCAGGGTGAAGTTGGCGTCGCTGGCGTAGCCGGCGTCGAACAGGGCCTTCAGGATCGGATCGGTGATCCCGGCCCTGAGGAGGGTCTCGCGGGCTTTTTCCAGGAGGGGCGCCAGGGCCTGGACGTCGACGGGGCTGGGGTGGCGGGTGACGGCGAGGATGACCTGGGTTCTCGCGGTGGCGAGGGCCTGGACGTTGTGCAGCTGGTCGAAGCCGCCTTTCTTCAGCGGCATGACGCGGCTGGAGGGGTCGGCGGTGTTGATTTTCGCGTCCGGGCCGCCGGCCGGCGCGGCGGCGGCCTGCACGGCGGCCTGGTAGTCCGCGCGGGCCTTGGCCAGGGACTGCCGGGCGCGCCTGACGTCGCGGTCCTCGCTGATGTCGCGGACGGGGCGGGTGCCGGGGATCCGCCGGCCGGCGGCGGCCTGGCGGGCGCGGGCCTCCAGCCGGGCGGCGGCCGCGGCCTCCCATCTGGCGAGGGCGGCTTCCTTCTTCTCCACCCGGGCGGCGAGCTCCGCGATCCTGGGCTGGAGCTCCTGCCGGCCCTTGTCCTCCTGCCGGGACCGGAGCTGCGCGCGGGCGGCCTTCCGCCGCGCCAGCGTCTGCTCCGCCCGCGCCGGCCTCTTCTGCTCCCCGCCTGTCCCGCTGTCACCGCCGCCGCGCGGGAGCCGCCGGCGGCGCCGGCGGCGGCCGGGCCCTCGCCGTCGAGCATGTCCTGCGCCCACTGCCGGAACTCCGCGTCGATCAGGCTTCCAGCTCCGCGATCTGGGCGTCGAGCTGCGCGGCGGTCACGTTGGAGGCCATCGAGGCGTTCGCCTTCAGCTTCGTGCCGTCCCCCGCTACCAGCTCCAGGGACACCAGGCCCTCGGCGGCGCAGGCCTTCACCGACTCCGGCAGCAGCGCGAGCACCGCGTCGGTGTTCCGGCGGACGAACTCCGCGACCGTGGAGTGATCGGGGTGCAGCCCCCCGCAGATGACCCGCGCGCCCACGTCGTCGAACGTGGCCATCTCGATCTCCCGCGAGGAGCGCCGGCCCCGGCAGTAGCAGTACAGCAGCAGCGTCGCCATCATCGCCGGGTCATACGGCCGCCCGCCCTGCCCGTCGCGCCGGTACGACGCCCCGAACCGCGACAGGTCCATCTCCCCGGCCAGCTCCAGCACCCGCCACGCCAGGTGCCCCGCCGGCAGCCACTCCCGCGGGTCCGCCGGCATCAGCATCGCCTGGCCCGGGGCCGCCCCCGGCCTGAACTTCCGTCCCATGAGAACATTATCCCATGCAAAAAGCCATGAAATAGCTTAAATGCGAATACATCTATGAACGTCGCCATAAGCGACTTAACGGAAACCGCTTGACGGGATCACCGGAGAAGTCACCCGACAGCCTCTATT
>CAVXAB010000009.1:0-463330 GCA_963759545.1 uncultured Actinomycetota bacterium | reverse complement strand
GGCCTGCGACCGCCGATCGCGGCGGCGTCGAGCAGGCCAGGCCTCGCCACGTGACTGACGCTGATCCACGAGGAGGGCAGGATCGGTCGCTGTCCCCGAGTTCTTATGGACGAACGCTGATGATCGTCTTCCCCTTGCGTCGCTCGGTCGGGTTGAGGGCCGCGACGGCGTCGTCGAGGGTCGCGACGTTGCCGATGTTCGTCCGCAGCCGTCCGTCCCGCACCCGCTGCACGACCTCACCCAGTTGGGCACGATCGGACTCGACAACGAAGTCGACCGCCAGGCCGTCGGCGGGCCGCGCCTCGGTCGGTCCGACGACGGACACCAGCGTTCCCCCGGCCCGAACCAGACCCGCGGACCGCTGCTGGATGTCTCCGCCGATGACATCGAACACCAGGTCGACGCCGCCGACGTCTTCCAGCGCGTCGTTCTCGAGGTCGACGAACTCCATCGCGCCGAAGTCGAGCGCCTTCTGACGGTCGGCGGCGCGTCCGGTGCCGATGACGTACGCGCCGAACTCACGCGCGAGCTGCGTCACCATCGTCCCGACTGCGCCGGCCGCGCCGTGCACGAGCACGCTCTGCCCCGCCTGAAGGCGGCCGTGCTCGAACAGTCCCTGCCACGCGGTCAGCCCCGAAATCGGCAGGCTCGCGCCCACCGTGAAGTCGACGTCGCCCGGCAGCGGCGCGAGGTTGCGTGCCTCGACGGCCACATACTCCGCCAGGGTGCCGTCGCGATGCCAGTCCGTGAGGCCGAACACCCGCTGTCCCACCGACAGCCCCGTCGTGCCATAGCCGAGAGCGGTGACCACTCCGGCCAGCTCGTGCCCGGGAATCGACGGCGTTCGGTCACGGCCGGCGGCGATCGGTCCAGGTCGAGGGCCACGCCAGCTCAGTCGGGACGAATCCCGACGCATGAACCTCAACGACGACGTCGTTTATCGCCGCCGGCGGCTCGGGCCGCTCCACCAGCGTCATCCCGGCCGTTCCCGCAGCCTGGTCCGTCACGACGATCGCTTTCATGGGAATTGTCTCCTCGGTCATTTGTCTCTTTGGTGCATTGATGGGCGCGTGTCGCTCACGGACGAACGCGGATGATCGTCTGCCCGCTGATCCGCTCGGTCGGATTGAAGGCCGCGACGGCGTCGTCGAGGGACGCGACGTTGCCGATGTTCGTCCGCAGCCGTCCGTCCCGCACCCGCTGCACGATCTCACCCAGTTGGGCACGATCGGACTTGACAACGAAGTCGACCGCCAGGCCGTCGGCGGGCCGCGCCTCGGGCGGGCCGGCGATGGTCACCAGCGTTCCTCCGGCCCGGATCACGCCTGCGGACCGCCTCTGGATGTCTCCGCCGATGACATCGAACACCAGGTCGACGCCGCCGACGTCTTCCAGCGCGTCGTTCTCAAGGTCGACGAACTCCATCGCGCCGAAGTCGAGCGCCTTCTGACGGTCGGCGGCGCGTCCGGTCCCGATGACGTAGGCGCCAGCCTCACGTGCGAGCTGCGTCACCATCGACCCGACTGAGCCGGCCGCGCCGTGCACGAGGACGCTCTGCCCCGCCTGAAGGCGGCCGTGGCTCGAACAGTCCCTGCCACGCGGTCAGCCCCGGCATCGGCAGGCTCGCGCCCACCGTGAAGTCGACGTCGCCCGGCAGCGGCGCGAGGTTGCGTGCCTCGATCGCCACATACTCCGCCAGCCCGCCGCCGCGATACGAGTCCGTGAGGCCGAACACCCGCTGTCCCACCGACAGCCCCGTCGTGCCGTAGCCGAGAGCGGTGACCACTCCGGCCAGCTCTTGCCCGGGAATCGACGGTGTTCGGTCACGGCCGAGGCGATCGGTCCAGGTCGAGGGCCACGTCAGCTCACCCGAGGTGAATCCCGACGCATGAACCTGAACAACGACGTCGTTTATCGCCGGTTCCGGCTCGGGCCGCTCCACCAGCGTCATCCCGGCCGTTCCCGCAGCCTCATCCGTCACCACGATCGCCTTCATTTGGACACCTCTCTGTATCAGTCCTCGCCTACGCGACATCTTCGGTTCGCCAATATCAGCGGGGCGAAACCTCGTATCAGCGGGGCGAAACCTCGGCGTCTTACCACGCAGATCGAGGTGGCCTAGTGGCGCGTCTACGACGGCGCATCCTGTCTATCCGACCGTACACGGCTACTCGGACCACGCATTTGCAAGGGCACGAGAGACGTACGACTTGCCGACGCCTAGCACCTTGGCGATGTGGAGGGGCCAGGGACTACCGGCTAGTTGCGGTCGGCGATGACGCCGCCGTCAACGTCCCAGATGGCGCAGGTCACCCAGCTAGCCTGGGAGGAGAGCAGAAAGGTCACGGTGGAGTCGATGTCGCGTGCGGCGCCGATGCGCCCGAAGGGGTGGACGCCTTCGACCTGTCAGGCGGGCTGTCGCACCGCCGTCCCTTGATTGTTGTCGATCAGGTACCGCCAGAGTCCATCCGCGCCGCGGCGCACGACATCGCTTGCCGAGCCTCCGAGGTGCACGTGCTCGCCGTCGGGACCTGTGCCATCAATTGACCAGTCCAGCACGATCTGGGCGATATCGCCGGCAACGAACACATGGCGCGCCTTGGCCTCCAGCGGCAGGCCGAGGCTGAGATCGCGCTCGAGTTCGGCTGCGATCTCGGAGTGATCAGTGACGGTTCGCCCGTCTTTCGCGATGAGGACGGCCTCCGGCTCGTACAAGGCCATCATCGCGCTGACCTTGCCGGAGTTAAATCGCTCAAGCAGCGCCGCGGCCATGCCTTCGGGTTCGGTGGGGAGTGAGTAGGACTCGGACATCAGGGTCTCCTGTTCGTGTTGGTTGAACTGCGATACGACGATGATAACTCCGGATCGGGACTTTTTAGTCCATTACTTCTCCTACTGGTCCTGTTGCCTGGTCAGCTAGCCAGGCAAGGTGTCCCTAGCGACTGACCTCGAATAATCGTGCCGCTCGTCGTTCGCGGTGGCTGCTGGGGACATGACTTGCTTGATCAAGCCGGCCGCTCTTGGACTGTAAAGTGGACTATTTAGACCAGTACTGTGAACGGCTGGCCCGGAACAGCAACGTCGGTGAGTCGTGCTCCATCGCCCGCACCAAGGGACTGACGCCCGGCACGCCTGGCAGGACTGAGTGGCCCACCTTCACCCAGAACCAGCAAGCCGCCCAGCGTTGCAGCCGAGTCGCTTTCTGGCCGTGAGCTGAGCGCCTCAAGATGACTAGCCACTACCGCCAGGCCGCCACCGCCTGGACATTCATCACCGCTCACGAGATCGCGCCGGACGCCGGCGTCACCGAATTCTGAGCGGGCGCTACCGGTCCGGGAGCGACCGCGGCAGCCCGAACCAGGGCAGCACGCTGGCCTCGAAGCGGGTCATGGCGCTGATCCGGTCGCCGGCGAGGCCCAGCACGTACAGGCCGGTCCCGCGGCGGATGCCGTCGGGGGCGCGCAGGTAGGCGCCGAACGCCGGCTGGCCGTTGGCTCGCGTGGGCACGAGGTCGAACCTGCGGCCCGAGCCGAGCAAGATGGCGCAGAAGCGGGTCACGGCGTCCCTGCCCTCGTACTCGAAGGGCATCGGCGGCATCGACATGAAGACGTCGTCGGTCAGCAGTGCCACCAGCGCCTCAAGGTCGGCGGACTCCCACGCGCGCACGAACTTCGCCACGACCGCCTCCTCGGCGGCGGAGCCGGCGGCCGGAGGCGGCCGGCGGTCGGCCCCCGCCGGCAGGCGGCGCTGCAGGCTGGCGCGGGCCCGTTTGAGCACGCTGTTGACCGACTCGACGGTCACTTCGAGCATGCCGGCCACCTCGCTGGCGTGGAAGCCAAGGACGTCGCGCAAGATGAGCACGGCGACCTGGCGCGGCGGCAGCTCCTGCAGGGCGGTCACGAAGGCGAGCGAGATGGCCTCGGCCTGCTCGTAGCGGGCCTCAGGGCCGGGCCGTGCGCTTGCCGCGTTCTCCAGGAGGTCGCCGGGATAGGGCTGCAGCCATACGACCTCGCCGAGCCGGGTCGGCTCGGGCTGTTTAACGTTGGGCACGTCCCACTCCCTTGCCGGGCGCCTGCTGGCCGCGCGCAGCGCGTTGAGGCACCGGTTGGTGGCGATCTTGTAGAGCCAGGTGCGCAGCGAGGCGCGCTCCTCGATGAACCCGCCGAGCCCCTGCCAGGCGGAAAGCAGCGTCTCTTGCAGCGCGTCCTCGGCGTCCTGGAAGGACCCGAGCATCCGGTAGCAGTGCACCTGCAGCTCCCGCCGGTACGGCTCGGTCAGCTCACCGAACGCCTCGCCGTCCCCGGCCCGCGCCCGTGCGATCAGGTCCGATCCCACAGCGTCACCTTCTTCCCCTGCCCGTCGCGTTCGCCTTCCTGTATGTACACCGCCCGGAGGGTGAACTGGGCGGTTCGCGGGCGCCCAGTTTTCCCGTGCCGCGGTGTATCCACCATCGACGACCCGGACGACCCGGGCCCCACGGCAAAGGAGAACGGAAAATGGGAAAGATCGTCATCACCACGAACATGTCGCTCGACGGAGTGGTCCAGGATCCCGATGGCGCGGAGGGCTTCAGCCGGGGCGGCTGGTTCGCCCAGGCCGGGGGCAAGGACCTCGAGGAGTGGGGCAAGGTCGAGTACGCCGAGGCGCTGGCCAGCGCGGCCCTGCTGCTCGGCCGGCGCAGCGACGAGTGGTTCGGGACGCGGTGGGCCGCCAGGCCTGGCGCGTTCGCGGACCGGCTCAACAGCCTGCCCAAGTACGTCGTGTCCGCCACCCTGCGCGACCCGAGGTGGACCAACGTGACGGTACTGAAGGGCGACGTGACCGACGAGGTCACCCGGCTGAAGCGGGAGCTGGACGGGGACATCGTCGTGTACGCCAGCTATCAGCTCGAGCGCGCGCTGATCGAGCAGGGCCTCGTGGACGAGCTGCGGCTGTTCGTCTTCCCCGTCGTGGTCGGGGCCGGCGAGCGGCTATTCGGCCAGACCACCGGTATGAAGTCGTTCCGCCTGGCCGGCAGCAGGACCGTCGGTGACGGCCTGGTCCTGCTCACCTACGAGGCCGTCAGGGACGCGGGTGCTCAAGGCGCCCGCTAGGGAGCGCGCCTGACGGCGGGTCTGTCGCGGCCCTCGGCTACGCCTCGCTAGCGGTTCGCACGTTGACCGCCGCGTTCAGCGTCACGGCCCGCCGGTTCAGGTTCGCGGCCTGGTTGTTCAGGGCCGTCGCCTGACTGTCCAGCGTCGCGGCCTGGTTCTCCAGCGTGGACTGCACCTGGCCAAGCGATTGGACCAGCGCCTGGTAATCGTTGTCGTACCGGCCGCCGACCGTCTCGGCGGCGGTGGCAATCTCCTCGATGCTGGTGAACGACGTCGCCTGGGTGAGCTCTTTCCAGTCCTTCTCGTTGCCCGCGGTGTCCGTGCTCAGCCGCTTCGCGACCGCGGCGGAAGCCGGGGGGACGGCTGTGGCCCGCAGGGTACGCCCGAACGCGGCGAAGGCGTTCGCGACGGGCACGGAGGTCGTGTCGAAGCAGGTCACCGTGGCGCAGTTGGTTGAATCGGCGGCGGGGCTGTTCAGCACGCTAGCGAGCGAGTCGTGCGCGTCGCTGACCTGGGTAAGGGCGTTACTTGCCTGGCGGAAGGCCTGCTGTTGGCGGGCGACGGCGGCGTCGAGCCGCGCGACGGCGGCGTTGTGCTGCGTGATCTCGGCGTTGAGCTGGTTGATCTCCCGGTCCCGCGTCACGGCGGCGTTGATCGTGGTGCCGATCACGAAGCCCTCGCCGAACACGGCCAGCAGGCCAAGCACGAGGATCAGTCGCACCACGCGCCTCGCGCCGGGCAGGAGGACGAGCTGCCAGCTCACGTCCTGCCCGGGGGCGACGGCCGCCGCCGCGCCGTAGCCGGGGACCGGCGGTGTCCCGTACCCGGACGGCCCGTGATCCGGTGCACCGTAGCCGAAGGCGGGGGTGCCGTAGTCAGGGGCGGGCGTCCCGTACCCGGCGACGGGCGCGCCGTATCCGGGCGCGCGGTAACCGGGCCCGTAACGGCGTCCGTAACCGGGCGGCGTACCGTAGTCGGGCGCTGCCGTAACCGGGCGCGCCGTAACCGGTGGCCGACGGGCCAAACTCCGGGTTGGGCGTCCCGTAGTCGGGCGCGCCGTAACCGGGCGCGCGGTAACCCGTGGCCGACGGGCCAAACCCGGGGCCGGGCGTCCCGTAGCCGGGGCCGTTGGGCAGCGGTTCGGCCGGCGCCTGGCTGCCGGGCTGGTCACCGAAGAGGCCCGCGGGGTAGGCGTCGGTCAGCAGGTACAGGTAGCAGTAGTAGCGGATGACGTACCTGAGCACCGCCGCGAACGCCTGGTGCAGCGACACTGGCAGCTTCCCCGCGACGAGCGCGGTCAGCCACGCGATGAGGATCACGATGGACAAGACGCCGTAGACCAGGAGCATTGACGCGATCGCGGCGGGGATCGCGAGGATGACGCGGAACAGCACGGCCAGGCGGCCGAGCCTGCCGTGGCCGACCGCTACCCGCACCGGGTAGGCGGTGTCGTCGAGCGCGAACGGCGGGTACTCGTCGGTCAGCAGCAGCAGGTAGGCCGCGGTCCTGCAGTACCACCGCAGGTACCCGGACAGGTAGGCGGCGGCGAAGCCTGGCAGGCGCCCGGTGGCCAGCGCGCCGAACCAGCCGATGATCACGGCGACCGACGCGGCGATCCCGAGCGCGTACAGGACAATAAAGTGCGGGACCGCCAGGATCAGGCGGAACGCCACGGTGACCCGGCGCTGGGCGGCAGGCCCGGCGACCGCGACCAGGACCGGCCCTGGAGTCTCAGGACCGCCGTTCGAGCGCGGAGACGCGGCCGGCGAGTAATAGGACGTTTCAGCCATCGTGGCTCGCTAACTGGCCGCAACCCCCGTCGGGCCCAGGCCGCTCGTCGGAACGCTCCGACTCTAGTGATCGGACGTTTGCGGTTTTGTCCTGATCGGTAACTTTTGTGCATCGAGTAGGCGGCTGGGCGCCCGGCCGGGAACTTCCTTAACCAGTTCCCCGTTATTTTGCCCGTTCCCCGGTGCTTACCGGGCCGCCTGAATGGCGAGCCACACGTTGGCAGGCGTCAGCGGCATGTCCGCGTGCACCACGCCGAACGGTGCGAGCGCGTCCACCACCGAGTTGACCACGGCGGGCGGCGAGCCGACGGTGGCCGACTCGCCGACCCCCTTGGCGCCGACGGGGTGATGCGGCGAAGGCGTGACCGTCGCGCCGAGTTCTGGTGAGGGGCACTCAAGCGACGTGGGCAGCAGGTAGTCCATGAAGGAACCGCTCAGGCAGTTGCCGATCTCGTCGAAGGAGATCGCCTGCATGAGGGCGATGCCGATGCCGTCGGCCAGGCCACGGTGCACCTGTCCCTCGACGATCATCGGGTTGATCCGCACGCCGCAGTCGTCGACGGCGATGAAGCGGCGGACCTTGACCTCACCGGTGCCTGGGTCCACGTCGGTCACGCAGATGTAGGCGCCGAACGGGAACGTCAGGTTCGGCGGGTTGTAGACCGCGGACGCGTCCAGGTGGCCCTCGACGCCGGCCGGCAGCTCAAGCGACGAGTGCGCGGCCCGCGCGATCTCCGCGATGTCCAGGCCCTGGTCGGGATCGCCGCGCACGCGCCACTTGCCGTCAAGCCACTCGAGGTCATCCGCCGCCACTTCGAGCATGGCGGCGGCCACCAGCCTGGCCCGCTCGCGGACCTTCCGCGCGGCGACGACGGCCGCGGCACCGGACACCGGCGTGGACCGCGACCCGTAGGTGCCAAGGCCGAACGGCGTCCTGTCGGTATCGCCGTGCACCACCTCGACGTCGTCGGGAGAAAGGCCGAGTTCCTGCGCCACCAGCTGCGCGAACGTGGTCTCGTGTCCCTGGCCCTGTGTTTGCACCGAGATGGCGAGCACCGCCTTGCCGGTCGGGTGCACCCGGAGGTCGGCGCCGTCGGCCATGCCAAGGCCCATGATGTCCATGTGGCCGCGCGGCCCCGCCCCGACGCCCTCGGTGAAGAAGCTCAGCCCGATGCCCATGTACTCGCCGCGCGCCCGGCGCTCCGCCTGCTCGCGCCGCAGGTCGTCGTAGCCCGCCATGTCCAGGGCCAGCCGGAGCGCCCGCGGGTAGTCGCCAGAGTCATACTCCCAGCCCGACGGTGTCGTGTACGGGAACTGCTCGGGGCGCAGCAGGTTGCGCATCCGCAACTGCGCCGGGTCCATCCCGAGCCGGCGCGCGAGCATGTCGGTCAGCCGCTCGACCAGGTACACGGCCTCCGTGATGCGGAACGAGCAGGAGTAGGCGACACCGCCAGGCGCCTTGTTCGTGAACACGCCGGTAACTTCGCAGTACGCCGCCTTTGCCTGGTAGGAGCCGGTGAAGATGTGAAAGAAGCCAGCAGGGAACTTGGACGGCTGCGCGACCGCGTTGAACGCGCCGTGGTCGGCGAGCACCCGGGCGCGCAGCCCGAGGATCTGGCCGTCCGCGCTCGCGGCGATCTCGCCGTGCATGTGGTAGTCGCGGGCGAACGCGGTGGACATCAGGTTCTCCGACCGGTCCTCCACCCACTTCACCGGCCGCCCGGTCGCCATCGACGCGGCGATCGCGGCGACGTACCCCGGGTAGACGGGGACCTTGGCGCCGAACCCGCCGCCCAGGTCGGGCGACACCACCCGGATCCTGTGCTCGGGAAGCCCGGTAAGCACCGCGTAGAACATGCGGTGGGCGTGCGGGGCCTGGCTCGTCGACCAGAGGGTCAGCCTGCCGCCGACCTCCTCGTAGTCGGCGATGACGCCGCAGGTCTCAAGCGGCGCGGGGTGCGAGCGCGGGTAGACCATGTCGCACCCGACGACCACGTCCGCCGTGGCGAATACCGCGTCGGTGGCCTCCTTGTCCCCGGCGGACCAGTCGAAGATGTGGTTGCCGCCCGGCAGGTCGTCGCGGACCACCGGCGCGCCGGGCTCGAGCGCGGTCGTCGCGTCGATCAGCGGCGGCAGCGGCTCGTAGTCGACGGCGATCAGCTCAAGCGCGTCCCGTGCCGCGTAGCGGTCCGTCGCCACCACGAACGCGACCTCCTGGCCCTGGAAGCGCACCTTGTCGGTGGCGAGTACCGCCTGCACGTCGCCGAACAGCGTGGGCATCCACGCCATGCCGCGCTCGTCAAGGTCGGCGCCGGTGAGCACCGCGACGACCATCGGGTGGGCGCGGGCGGCGCTGGCGTCGACCGAGACGATCCGCGCGTGCGCCAGCGGGCTGCGCAAGATCGCGCCGTGCAGCATGCCGGGCAGCGTGATGTCATCGACGAACGTGCCCTGCCCCCTGATGAACCGCGCGTCCTCCTTGCGGGGGAGCGGCCCGTAAGCGTGGCTCATCCGGGTCATCCCCTTCACGCTTGGCGGCCCGCAGCACCGACCTGACGATGTTCTCGTACCCGGTGCACCGGCAGACCTGGCCGGAGATCGCCTCGCGGACCTCCCCTTCTGTCGGGTCGGGGTTCTGGTCGAGCAGCCAGCGCGCGGTCATCATCATGCCCGGCGTGCAGAATCCGCATTGCAGCCCGTGGCAGGCCGCGAAGGCCTCCTGGACCGGGTCGAGCGCCTTCCCCGCCGCCAGGCCCTCCACGGTGGTGACCCGCCGCCCGTCGGCCATGACGGCGAGCACCGTGCAGGACTTGACCGGCGTCTCGTCAAGCCACACCACGCAGGCACCGCAGTTGGACGTATCGCAGCCCCAGTGCGAGCCGGTCAGCCCGAGTTCGTCGCGCAGGAAGTGGATGAGCAGCAGCCGCGGTTCGACGACCCGGGCGTGGTCGGTGCCGTTGACGGTGATGATGATCTTCATCGGGCCGACGTCACCGGCTCGAGCCCGCGGGCCCTGCGGACGGCGACGCGCAGCATCCTGGCGGTCAGCTCGCGGACCAGGTGCCGCTTGTACTCCGCCGGGCCGCGCTGGTCCGCGGCCGGGTGACAGTGCTCGGCGGCGATCTCGCCCGCCCCGGTAAAGGCCTCCTCGTCGGCCACCCGGCCGCGCAGGAACTCCTCGGCCTCGGCCGCGACGAAGTGCGCGGCGCCGACCGCCGTCAGCCCGATGCCGACGTCGGCGATCAGGTCGCCCTCCAGCCTGACCGCCACTCCGGCGGCGCCGATCGGCCAGTCGCCCGCCCGGCGCGCCACCTTCACGTAGGCGCTGCCGCTGCGCGGCCTGATCGGCAGCCTGATCTCGGTCAGCATCTCCGCGGGCCCGACGACGGTCTCGTACGGGCCGGTGTGGAATGCCCGCGCGGACACCTCACGGCTGCCGTCAGGCCCCTGGATGATCATGGAGCCCTTCAGCGCGGCGAACGCGGCGGACAGGTCCTCCGACGGGTCGGCCTGGCAGAGGGACCCGCCGATGGTGCCCCAGTTCCTGACGACCGGGTCCGCTATCACCCGCTCGGCGTCGTGCAAGATCGCGAAGTGATCGCCCGCCGCCTGCGAGGCCAGCAGGTCCGCGTGCCTGGCGAGCGCGCCGATGCGCAGCTCGCCCGCGGCTCGCTCGATGTAGCGCAGGCCGCTGATCCCGTTGATGTCGATGAGCACCTCGGGCTGCGCCAGCCGCAGCTTCATCATCGGGATCAGGCTGTGTCCGCCGGCCAGGATCCTGCCGCCAGGCGCGTACCTCGCGAGCAGGGCAAGCGCGTGGTCGACGCTTGACGCCCTTTCGTACTCGACTTGCGCGGGGACCTGCAAACTCACCTCCCGGGCTTGGCATCGCCCGTGCCGTGCGCAGGCGTGTCCGATGCGTAAGTTCTGAGTGTACGGAAAGGCGCCTGCTATGCGCGTGCCGTCAGCGCTGGCGGCACTCCTGCCGGATGCCGTCATAGAGCTGGCTAGCAGTGGAAGCACCACCTTCGCCACTCCGAGGCCGCGTGGGTGTCCATCTCGGGAGATTCCGTTCGTCGTCCCAGTGGACGAGCCGAAAGGGCGGCTCGAGAGAACTTCACCGGATGGAGGAGCGATGGTTTACACGCTGTCGTACCAGATGTACAAGTACGAGCACGGCCTTACTGCCACCGAGCAGCGGGCCGCGGACGTCCGCGCGGGTGAGGCCGCCGCCGCCCTGCGGGACCTGCGGCGCGGCCTCGGGCGCGCCTTCGGCCCGCGGCACCGCGTCCGGCCCGCCCGCGGGACGGCGGACGCGGTGACGGGAAGCGGGGCCGCCGGGCCGACGCGGGTCCTGTCGAGTATTCGGTAAGGGAGGGACAATGCAGTACATGCTGCTCCACACTGGCGCCCCGGACCTCGACGGGGCGTGGGACGACGAAGCGTGGGCCTCGCTCACCTCCTGGATTGACGAGGCGATCAGCTCCGGGGTCAGCATTGAGGGGGGCCCGCTGGGGCTGGATGCGGACGCTACCACCGTCAAAGTGCGAGACGGCCAGCTCATCGTCACCGACGGGCCCTACGCGGAGACCAAGGAGCAGGTGGCCGGCTACGACGTGATCGAGTGCGCCAGCCTGGAGGAGGCGGTGCGGTGGGCCGGCAGGCACCCCCACTGCTGGATGGGGGCGGTCGAGGTGCGCGCCCTGGCCGGCGGTGCCCCGGCCGTGCACCTGCCCGAGCCGGGCGCGGGCAAGGCCAGGTACATGATGCTCGTGTGTACCGACCCGGCGGTCGACCCGCGCGAGCTCGCCCGCATGGAGCCGGTCGGCCCCTGGGCGGCCGAGATGGACGGCCGGGGCATCCGCCTGTTCGGCAGCGAACTGGAACCGCCAAGCGCTGCCAGGACGGTACGGGTAAGAGAAAAGCACGCCATCGTGACGGACGGGCCGTTCGCGGAGACGAAGGAGCAGATCGCCGGCTTCGACGTGCTTGAGTGTGCCGACCTCGACGAAGCCATCGAGGCAGCGGCCAAGCACCCGATGGCCCGCGTCGGCATCGTGGAGGTGCGGCCATTCCGGTCGCTCGGGGAGGACTAGCCGGACCCGACGGCCAGCCACCGGAACCGGCAGGCGGCGCGGGCGAGGCGCCGGCCGCTGATATCACCATGACCGGCACCGCGGCCGGCGTCGTGGGGACCGTCGTGGCCGATGCCTTCCGCCAGGAGTGGGGCCGCATCACCGCGGCCCTGATCCACCAGACGGGCGACTGGGACCTGGCCGAGGAATGCGCCCAGGACGCCTTTACCCAGGCGCTGCGGCGCTGGCCGCGCGACGGCGTGCCTGACCGCCCGGGTGCGTGGCTGATGACGGTGGCCCGCAACGGGGCCATCGACCGGCTGCGGCGCAGCAGCACCTACCGTGCCAAGGTCGAGGAGCTGGCCGTGATGGCAACCAGAGAGACGGGACCGGACAACCCGGAGCTAGCCGCGGACGACAGCGGCGTGCCTGACGAACGGCTCCGGCTGATCTTCACCTGCTGCCATCCCGCGCTGGCGATGGAGGCGCGGGTCGCCCTGACGCTCCGCACCCTGACCGGGCTGAGCACCGCCGAGATCGCCCGCGCCTTCCTGGTGCCTGAGGCCACGATGGCCAAGCGGCTGGTGCGGGCCAAGCACAAGATCGCCAACGCGCGCATCCCCTACCGGGTGCCGCCCGCCAGCGCCCTGCCGCAGCGGGTACCTGGCGTCCTGGCGGTGCTCTACCTGGTATTCAACGAGGGATACTCGGCCAGCGCAGGGAACGACATCATCCGGCGGGACCTGTGCGACCGGGCCGTCGCCCTGACCCAGGTGCTTGGGGAACTGCTGCCGGAAGAACCGGAAGCCAAGGGGCTGCTCGCCCTCATGCTGTTCCACCGCGCGCGGCAGGCGGCGCGGGTGAACGACCGCGGTGACCTGGTGACCCTGGAGGACCAGGACCGCACCCGCTGGGACCGGGCCCAGATAGGCCTCGCCCGCCGGCACCTCGAAGAGGCACTCGTGCGCAAGCGGCTCGGCCAGTACCAGATCCAGGCGGCCATCGCCGGCTGTCACGCCGCCGCCCCGACCGCGCAGGCGACCGACTGGCCGAGGATCGCCCGGCTTTACCAGCACCTGGCGGACGTGACCGGCTCGCCGGTCGTCGAACTGAACCGCGCGGTCGCGGTGGCCATGGCCGACGGCCCCGCGGCAGGGCTGGCGCTGCTGCGGCGCCTGGAGGCCGGCGGCGCCCTGGCCGGCTACTACCTGCTGCCCGCGACCCGGGCTGACTTCCTGCGCCGCCTTGGCCGGAACGAGGAAGCCGCCAGCGCCTACGAGGAGGCGGCAGCCCTTGCCGTCACCGGCCCAGAGAGCCGGTTCCTGAACGCGCGGCTGGCAGAAGTCAGGTCGCGGCACAGCTGAACCGGGCCGGGCCCACCCCGACTGAACCGGCCGGGCCCACCCCGACGCCAACGCCGCGAACACTCCGCGGCAGAGCTTGCCCTTCAGTGAGCTAAACGGCAATCTGAGAAGCCGCTCTGTCAAAGGGCGGCGTAGTCACCGTAGGTTTCTGAGTGTACGGAGGCGCCGTGCCCTCCCTGATGCGCTGGCGCCTACCCTGGAGTTGCAATGACCTTGACGCAGCTGAACGCGTTCGTCCTGGTGGCCCGCCTGGGCTCGGTGCGGGCCGCGGCGGTCGCGCTTGGCGTCAGCGAGTCCGCCGTCTCGCAGGCGATCACCGCCCTCCGCCAGGACCTCGGCGATCAGCTGATCACCAGGAGCCAGGCCGGCATGACGCTGACGCCTGGCGGCACGCGGCTGCTCGGCACCGCGTCCCAGATCGTCGTGCTCGGCGCCGAGGCGCATGCCGCGGTGCGCGCCGCGCAGGGCGCGCCCGAGCAATTGCGCGTCGTCGCCACGTCGACCTTCGCCGAATTCGTGGCGGGGCCGTTGCTTGAGGCGTTCCGCCGCCGGTTCGCCGGGGCGGTGGAGATCACGACCGGGGTGGCGGCCGCGGGCGAGCTCGGCGTGCTGATCGCGAACCGGCTCGCGGACGTCGCGTTCGGGCCGGGGGTGACCGGCGAGCACGAGCTGCCGGTCGTCAGCGAGCCCATCTTCAAGTACCGGCTCGTCGTGGTCGGCCCGGGGGGAACCACGGGACCCGGGGGAAGCACAGGGCAGGCGCGGCCGCGCGGGCCCGCCAGGCAGTGGCGCTGGCTGGTGGACCCGTCGGGGACCGATCCTGGCAGCGAGACGGCCAGGCTGCTGCGCCGGCTCGGCGTGGCCGACGGCGACATCGGTGTCTTCCAGAGCCAGACCGCCGCCCTGGCGGCCGCCGCCGACGGCGCGGGGGTCGCGCCGGCGATCGAGCACCTGGTGTCCCACCAGTTGCGGCGCGGCGGCCTTTCCCTCATCGACCTGCCGGGATTCCCGGTGGAGGAATGCTGGTACGCGACCCTGCTCGAGCGGGAGCGGCGCAGCACCGCCGCGAGCGCGCTGCGCAGGTTCCTCGGCACCCCTGAGGCGATGCAGGTGATGCGATCACCCGCGGCGGGCGTGCCGCCGTCCCGCTTCAAGCCCCCGGTTTACGTCACGATCTGGAGCTGAGCCAGCCGGTTGGCCCGTCCCGTTTACCGCTCTTGCCGCCGGGCGCGGGCAGCCGGTGTTTTCGGCTGGCCGGCAGCCAATTAAGCGACAGCTTATTTGGCTGTTGCGGCCGTGATAAGCGCGCAGCACGATACGACTACCTTTCGTTACCACCAGTGCCATGGCGGGTGGCGCGCACCTGACGTCGGGAGATCGTCGCATGCCCATCGAGTCAGACGGACACAGCAAGGACAATCCGCGACTGTACGAGCTGATCGAGGATGCGCCCAAGACCGGCAAGAGCCCCACGGTATGGGCGTGGCCGCAGCTCGTCGACTACCTCAAGATCGCCGGGCAGCCGGTCTCAGGGCCGTGGCCGCCGCACCAGGAGCCGCGGCCTGACCCCGATTACGAGTCGGGGCCGCAGGCGGTCCCCGACCCGCACTCCGAGCGGAGGAATTGAATGTTCCCATCGCGGTTCCGCTACGAGGCGCCGCATTCCCTGGACGAGGCGATCGGCCTGCTCCACGACGGCGGCGACGACGTCAAGGTGCTGGCCGGCGGCCAGAGCCTGGTGCCGATGATGAAGCTTCGCTTCGCCTCACCCGAGATGCTCGTCGACATCAACAACGTGCCTGGCCTGGCCTATCACCGGGCAGATCCCGACGGCAGCCTGCACATCGGCGCGCTCTGCCGCCACGCCGACCTGGAGTTTTCCGACCTGCTCAAGGGCACGCAGCCGACGATGGCCGCGGCGGCGCCGCTCGTCGCCGACCCGCTGGTGCGGAACCGGGGCACGCTCGTCGGGTCGCTGTGCCACGCGGACCCGCAGGGGGACTGGGCCTCGGTGATGCTCGCGCTCGGCGCCGCGGTGATCGCGCAGGGCCGCGAACGGCAGGCGCGCCATTCCGCTGGCCGGCTTCGTGACCGGGCCCTTCGAGAACGCGCTCGAGCACGACGAGATCGCCGTCGAGGCCGTGGTCCCCGCGGCCAAGGGAGTCAGGTCGGGCGGGTACCTGAAGCTCGAGCGCCGGGTCGGGGACTTCGCGACCGTCGGGACCGCGGTGGCCATCGAGACGTCGGGTGACACCGTGATCCGGGCGGGCATCGCGCTCACCGGCGTCGGCGGGTCCACGATCGGCGCCACGGAAGCGGCGGCGGCGCTGACCGGCAAGCCGCTCACCGCGGAGAGCATCGCCGAGGCCGCCGACCTCGCCGCGGCCGCGGCGCAGCCGAGAACCGACCACCGCGGCAGTGCCGAGTACAAGCGCCAGCTGGTGCGGGTCTTCGTCAGCCGCCTCCTCGGCGGCACGGTGACCCCAGGCACGGGAACCCCGGCACCGGGACCCCGAGCGCGGGGACGTCAAGCGCGGAAAGGGCGGCCTGACCATGACAACGGTGTACGACGACCTCGGCGACGAGGCCGTTGACGAGGTCCCGGTCCGCAAGATCAGGTTCACGATCAACGGCAAGAAGAAGGTGGCGGAGATCGAGCCGCGGCTGCTGCTCGCCGACCTGATCCGCCGCGGCGTCGGGCTGACCGGCACGCACCGGGGATGCGACACGACCAACTGCGGCGCCTGCACGGTGCTCGTCGACGGCCAGGCGATCAAGTCCTGCACGATGCTCGCGGTGCAGGCCGACGGGCACGAGGTCACCACCGTGGAAGGCCTGGCGACCGCGAGCGAGCTGCACCCGCTGCAGGAGGGCTTCCGGCAGGAGCACGGGCTGCAGTGCGGGTTCTGCACGCCGGGCATGATGCTGGCCGCCAAGGCCCTGCTCGACCGCAACCCGAGCCCGACGGAGGAAGACGTGCGGTGGGCGCTTTCCGGCAACCTGTGCCGCTGCACCGGCTACCAGAACATCGTGAAATCGGTGCTCTGGGCGGCCGAGAAGCTCAAGGCGGAGGGATAGAGCGTGACCACCACAGCTGACGAGTCGCGGGCACTGGACGAGATCAAGATCGGCGGCCTCGGCTCAAGCCGCAAGCGCGTCGAGGACGACCGCTTCATCCGGGGCAGGGGCAACTACACCGACGACATCGTGCTCCCCGGCATGCTGCACATGGAGATCCTGCGCAGCCCGCTGCCGCACGCGCGCATCAAGTCGATCGACACGAGCAGGGCCTACGCGATCCCCGGCGTGCACCTGGTGCTGACCGGGGACATGATGGCCACCAGGAACCTCGCCTGGATGCCCACGCTCTCCTACGACACCCAGGCGGTGCTCGCCACCGACAAGGTGCGCTTCCAGGGCCAGGAGGTGGCCTGCGTCATCGCGGACGACCCGTACATCGCCAAGGACGCGTGCGAGGCGATCGAGGTCGACTACGAGCCGCTGCCGGTCATCGTCAACCCGTACCAGGGGCTCGAGCGCGACGCGCCGGTGATCCGCGACGACAAGACCGGCCAGGCCGACAACGTCATCTACAACTGGGAGGTCGGCGACAAGGCCGGCACCGAACGGGCCTTCGAGCAGGCCGACCTGATCTCCAAGCTGGAACTGCACTACCCGCGGAGCCACCCGTCACCGATCGAGTGCTGCGGCTCGGTCGCGGACTTCAACCGGGCCACCCAGAGGCTCACCGTCTACATGACCACCCAGGCGCCGCACATCATCCGCGCGGCGGTCGCGATGGTGGCCGAGCTGCCCGAGCAGATGATCCGGATCGTCTCGCCCGACATCGGCGGCGGCTTCGGCAACAAGGTGCCGATCTACCCCGGCTACGTCTGCTCGATCCTGGCCTCGATCCTGCTCGAGCGCCCGGTGAAGTGGATCGAGGACAAGACCGGCAACCTCATCTCCACCGGGTTCGCCCGCGACGTCTACCTCAAGGGCGAGATGGCGCTGCGCAAGGACGGCAAGATCCTCGGCGTCCGGATGCACACCGACGCCGACCACGGCGCGTTCTTCTCCGACGCGCAGCCGAGCAAGTTCAAGATCGGCCTGATGCACTCCGCGTTCGCCGCCTACGACGTCCCGGTCGCGCACCTGACGGCGCGCGGCGTGTACACCAACAAGGCGCCGGGCGGCGTCGCGTACCGGTGCTCGTTCCGCGTCACCGAGGCGATGTTCTTCCAGGAGCGCATGATGCAGGCGGCCGCCGAGCGACCTGGGCATCGACCAGGCCGAGTTCCGCCGGATGAACTTCGTCAGGGACGACGACTTCCCGCACCGCACGCCGTTCGGCTTCCTCACCGACTCCGGGCAGTACGCCAAGTGCCTCGACGTCGGGCTCAAGGCGATCGGCTACGAGAACTTCAGGGAAGAGCAGGCAGAAGCACGCAAGCGGGGGCGCTTGCTTGGCCTTGGCATCTCCACCATGACCGAGCCGCTCGGCGCGGGCAACAGCCGGGAGTACGACATCCTCGGCATCAAGATGTTCGACTCCGCCGATCTCAAGGTGCACATGACCGGCAAGGCGATCCTCCGCACCGGCGCCAAGTCCCAGGGCCAGGGCCACGAGACGACGTGGGCGCAGATCGTCGCGCACGAACTCGGCATCCCGGCCGACGACATCATCGTCGAGGAGGGCGACACCGACACGGCGCCGTTCGGGATGGGCACCTACGCGTCCAGGTCCACGCCGGTGGCAGGGGCGGCCGTCGCCATGGTCTCACGCAAGATCCGCGCCAAGGCCCGCAAGCTGGCGGCGCACCTGCTCGAGGTGTCCGAGGAGGACGTCGAGTGGGAGCTCGGCCGGTTCTACGTGCGCAGCTCACCGCAGCGCGGCGTGTCCATCCAGGAATGCGCCATGGCCGCCTACAGCAACATGCCGGACGGCATGGAGCCCGGCCTTGAGAACACCGCGTACTACGACCCGCCGAACCTCACCTGGCCGTTCGCCGTCTACATCGTCACCGTCGAAGTCGACCCGGCCACCGGCGTCTGGGACGTGCTGCGCATGGTCGCGGTCGACGACTGCGGTGTCCGGATCAACCCGATGATCGTCGAAGGCCAGATCATGGGCGGGCTGACCGAGGCGTACGCGATGTCCAGCATGCAGTTCATCACGTTCGACGCCGACGGCAACTGCGTCGGCTCGAACTACATGGACTACCTGCTGCCGAGCGCCTGGGAGACCCCCGGCTACGAGCTGCACAGCGAGGTCGTCACGCCGTGCCCGCACCACCCGATCGGCGCCAAGGGGATCGGCGAGTGCGCCGCGGTGGGCGGCCCCGCCGCTTTCGTCAACGCGGTGATGGACGCGCTGAGCGGCACCGGGGTCAGGAACATCGACATGCCGGTGCTGCCCGACCGGGTCTGGGAAGCGATCACCTACCGCAGGGACGTGTCAGGCGCGCCCCCGGTGCGGCAGGACTAGTAGAGCGCGGCAGGACCAGGACGCTGGCCGAGGAGGAGCAATGAACGGTCTGGGTGTGCTTGAGCAAATGGGCGAGCTGGCCCGCAGCGGCCAGGCCTTCGCGCTCGCCACGGTGGTCTGGCGGCAGGGACCGTCGTCGAGCAAGCAGGGCTCGCGCGCGATCATCACCGACCGACGGCCAGCTGCACGGCTGGATCGGCGGCGCCTGCGCCGAACCGGTGGTGATCCGCGAGGCGAAGCAGGTCATCGCGGACGGGCACGCCCGGCTGCTGCTGCTCGGCAGCCCCGACCAGTTCGGCACGACCGTGCCTGAAGGGATGACGGTGGTGCCGATCTCCTGCCAGAGCGAGGGCGCGCTCGAGGTCTACATCGAGCCGGTGCTGCCGGTGCCGCACCTGGTGATCGTGGGCGGCTCGCCGATGGCGCACTCGCTCGCCGCGATGGCCGGGGCCCTGGGCTGGAGCACCGACCTGTACCGCCCGCAGGACTTCACGGCGGCCGGCGCTGGCCAAGGTGCCGGCAAAGGTGCTGGCAAACAGTGCGCGGACGAGCGCTCGATGGTCATCGTCGCCACCCAGGGGCAAGCGGACGAGGACATGATCGAGCGCGCGGTCGCCATGCGGCCCGCCTACCTGGGGCTGGTCGCGTCCCGCCGCCGCGGCGAGGCCGTGCTCGGCTACCTCGCCGAGCGGGGCGTGCCCAAGGACCAGCTTGACCGGGTGCACGCGCCGGCCGGACTTGACCTCGGCAAGACCACCCACGAGGAGATGGCCGTCGCCATCCTCGCGGAACTGGTACAGCTGCGCGCCTCCGGCGCCTTCGCCGCGGTGCCGACACCGCGCCGCGCGCCCAAGGCCGAGCCGAAGCTCGCCGAGGCCGTCGACCCGGTCTGCGGGATGACGGTCACGGCGAACGCGTCCGCCATGCCAGCCGAGCACGACGGGGTCACCTACTACTTCTGCTGCGCCGGCTGCCGCCAGAAGTTCAGCGAGAATCCAGATGCCTACGTGAAGGCGGTGCTGCGGTGATAATCACCAGCGACTTCGAGGTCGCCGAGCCGGTCGAGAAGGTGTGGCGGTTCTTCGACAACATCCCGCAGGTGGCGTCCTGCCTGCCGGGCGCGGAGCTGACCAAGGACCTCGGCGACGACAAGTACGAGGGCCTGGTCGCGATCCGGATGGGGCCGGTCCGGCTGCGGTTCACCGGCACCGCCGACATCACGGAACGCGACGAGGCCGCCAAGCGCATCGTCGTGCACGCGGCGGGTGCCGACGAGAAGGGCCGCGGCCAGGCCGCCATGGTGGTCGGCGCCAAGCTGTCGCAGCAGGGCCGCGGCACCAAGGTCGCCGTCACCCAGGACCTGCAGTTGTCAGGCGCGGCGGCGCAGTACGGCCGGGGCATGATCTCCGACGTCTCCGCGATCTTGATGCGCGACTTCTCGGCCAACATGCAGGACAGGATCGAGCGGCTGGAGCGCGGCGAGACGGCGGAGCAGATCGCCGCCGCGGGGACCGCCTCGGCCCAGGGGTTCGCGATCGCCCTGCGGGCCGCCCGGATGGCGCTGACCCGCGTCTTCCGCCGGTTCTTCCTGCCCTACCAGCCACCCGTGCTGACAAAACCGTGAGCTGACAGCAAGCGAAAGGAGGCCAGCCATGGTCCTGTGGTGGATCGGCAACGCGGTCCTGCTCGTGGTGGTCCTGCCCGTCGTGATCTACCTGCTCAACCGGGTGCTCGCGGCCCTTGAGCGGATCCGCGCGGCGAGCGACGACATCCTGGCGGGCGGAGTCGCCCTCATCGGCGAGCTCCAGGGCGTCCCCGACGGCCTGGCCGTCACGGACAAGACCATCGAAGAAGTGAAGGTCGGCGCGGTCCGCTACGCCGGCTCCGTCGCGAAACTGCTCGGCTAGCGAAGGGGAGGAAACCATGCCAGCAGCAGCCTGGATGACCATCGCCGTCGCGGGCCTGATCATCGTGTTCACCGCGGTCGGCCTGATCAGGATCGTGTTCCACCTGCGGGCGATCCGCGGCACGCTCGTCACCCTCACCGGCGGCGTGCAGGCCGTCGACCAGCTGACGTCGACCGTGCCGGCGCGGCTGACCTCGGTCAACGCCAACCTCAAGCCCGTCCGCGACTTCTGCGAAACGGTGTAGGCAATGAATACAGACTGGACCATCGGCTACGTGATCGGCGGCGTCGTCCTGCTCGCCGTCGTCGTCCTCGTCGCGGCGATCCTCATCCTCGCCAAGCAGATCGGCGACGAGGCACCGAAGATCAACGCCGCGCTCGAGGGCGCCGTCCGCAACACCGCGCCGCTCGCCGCGCTGAGCACCACCATCGAGCACGCCACCATCATCATCGCCGGGCTGCAGCGCGGCCGGCACCGGCTGGGAGGGTAACGGTGAACCCAACGGAGCACACCTTGTGGGTGTCGGTCATCATCGTCGGCTTCGTCGTCGTCGTGGCCGTCGCGGCGCTGCTCAGCCTGCTCATCTACCTGATCAAGCGGATCGACCACCGGGTGGACACCATCGGCGCGACGCTCACCGCGGCGAAGGCCAACACCGCCAGCACGGTGCTGATCCCGCAGGTAGCCACCGGCGTGGACGCGGTACTCGCCGAGGGACTTGAGCACCACCTGTTCCTCGGCCGGGTACTCGGAAAGGTCAAGTCATGACCGTGCTCGTCGTCCTGACCGTCATCGTGATCGTCTTGCTGATCGCGGGCCTGGCCGTCTACCTGTACTGGGCGGGCACGCTGCTCGACCGGATCGGCGCGAAGCTCGAGGGCGCCGCGGAGATCGTCGGCGGCATCAAGGCCGACGCCGAGCTGATCATGCCGGGCGTGGACCACATCAACCGGACCGGCGGCGTGGTCGCCGGGGCGCTGCCGCTGCTGTACGGCATGGCCGAGGGCATCGTGACCGGCGTGACGCCGCGAGAGCCGCTGCCCGAGGTCCCCGCGCCGGCGCTGCCCGCCTCCGGCACCCGCCGCTCCCGCCTGCTCGCCGCGGTCGGCTTCACGCCGGACCCATAACCGCTAGGGAACTCAGAACGAATTCGGCTTACTGTCGCGAGTAAGCCGAATTCGTTCTGGATGATGCCCTTAGTGCTTGGGCCGTTGATCGGGGCCACGGCGGGTGACCGGGGCCGTGGTGGGCGCGGCCGAGTACTCGCCGATCCACTCGTCCTTCCATGCGTGGTCATACTGCTGCTCGTTGCAGCTCGGCCGGTAGACGGCGATCAGCTCGCGGGCTATCTGCTCGCGGTGGGCGCTCGTCCCGCCTGGCACCTCGTAGGTGCAGACGTAGACCTTCCACTTGGAGCCTGCCCGCTTGATCCAGCACGCGGCCCGCGGGTGCCGGAACGGGAACCGCTCCGCCGACAGGTCGTCGGCGTGGCCGACGTACATGACCGCGTAGTTCTCCGGCTTCGTGTCTGGTTCCGGCTTGTACATGACGGCGTACACCGCGGCGGCAGGCGGCGGGGTCCAGCCGCCGAGCAGCCGGGGGCCGTCGAACGGGTAGCCGGCGAGCGAGCCGAGCCGGATCAAGGACACTCTCCTGTTCGTGTGGCGCGGTGGCGCTAGTTCAGGGTCGGCAGCGTCCCGGCCAGCTCTTCCAGGCTGGCGAGGTCGTGCCCGGACAGCAGCAGGTCGATGTGCGGTGCCGCCACCATCATGCCCAGCGTGCTCGGCCGGAAATCCCGGTTGTCGCCCTTGTGCGGGTTCAGCCACACGATGCGGTGGCACAGCCGGTCAAGTCGCTCCATCGCCTTCGCGAGCACCTCGGGATCGCCGCGGTCGAGCCCGTCCGAGCAGATGACGACCACGCCGCCGCGGCACAGGCCGCCGCGCGCCCACTTCCTGACGAAGGTGTCGAGCGACTGGCCGATCCTGGTCCCGCCGTCCCAGTCCACCACGGTCCGCGCCGCCTCCTCGAGCGCCTCGTCGACCCGCTGGCGCGCCAGTTCCCGCGTGATGCGGGTCAGCCTGGTGCCGAAGCAGAACACCTCAACCCGGGCCGCGGCCTGCCTGGCCGTGTGCGCGAACTGGAGCAGGTGCCTGGAGTAGTCGGCCATCGACCCGGAGACGTCGAGGATCAGGATCAGCGGGCGCAGCTTGGTCTTGCGCTCGGAGAAGAACAGCCGGCCCGGCGGTTCACCGTGCATGCGCATCGACGCCCTGATCGTCGCGCGCGGGTCAGGTTCCGTGCCCCGCGCGGCCAGACTGGTCCTGGTCCGCCGGGTGCGGCGGCGCGGCGGCGTCAGCCGCATCCTGGTCATGATCCTGCGCAGCGCGGCGAGTTCGCCCGGCGTGCACGCGGTGAACGACCGGTGCTTGAGCGCGTCCACGCCGGACGCCATCCAGCCAAGGACCGGCCGCTCCTCGTCCTCCTCGGGGCCCGGCTCGGTGCCCGGCATGACGAGCGCCGCCTCGGCTTCGGCCACCGACTGCGCGGTGAGCAGGAGCTGGCTTCTCGCGGCCGCGTCCGCGCCGAGGAAATACGTCCTGAATACCCGGTCGTAAACGCCCTGGTCCTCGTGCCGGCTGAGCAGCGCGGCCCGCCCGGCCCAGTACAGGTCGACCAGGTCGGTGGGGTCGAGCGGCGTCATGGCGGCGAAGTAGGTGAGCACGTCACCGGTGCCGACGGTCAGCCCGGCGGACCGCAACGCGCGGGCGAAGCCGACCAGGACGCCCGTGAGCGGGGCGTCGCCTGGCTGCCTGCCGGCTTCGTCAGGCACCGGAGACGATCTCCGCCAGGTTCTCCCGCACCAGGTCGAGGTCGTCACGGTCCTTGACGACCGCGCCAAGCGTGTCACTCGCGGCGTCCGGCGTCAGGTCCGGCTCGCCGAGCACGCCGAGCGTGCGGACCCAGTCGATCGTCTCGGCGACCCCTGGCGGCTTGGCCAGGTCAAGTTCCCGCAGCCGCTGGACGGCCCTGACGACCTTCCTGGTGAGCTGCTCGGCGGCGCCGGGCTCGCGGACCTTGACGATCTCCGCCTCACGGGCCTCCGTCGGGTACCCGATCCAGTGGTAGAGGCAGCGCCGGCGCAGCGCGTCGTGCAGTTCCCTGGTCCGGTTGGAGGTCAGGATCACGACCGGGCTCGATTCCGCCTTGATCGTGCCGAGTTCCGGGATGCTGATCTGGAAGTCGGACAGGACCTCGAGCAGGAACGCCTCGAACTCGTCGTCGGCCCGGTCGACCTCGTCGATGAGCAGCACGGCGCGGTCCCCCTGCCTGACCGCCTCTAGCAGCGGCCGCTCGAGCAGGAACTTCGGCCCGAACAGCTTGTCGACGGACTCCTCATCGGTGACCTCGGCCTGCGAGAGCGCCCTGATCTGGAGCATCTGGCGGGCGTAGTCCCACTCGTAAAGCGCCTGGCTGGTGCTGATGCCCTCGTAGCACTGCAACCGGATGAGCCTGCGGCGGAAGACGGCCGCGATGACCTTCGCGACCTCGGTCTTGCCGACGCCGACCTCGCCTTCAAGCAGCAAGGGCCTGCGCAGCGACAGTGACACGAGCAGGCTGGTGGCCAGCCCGCGGTCCGCGAGGTAACCGCCGTCCCGCAGGCGCTGGGTGAGCTCGGCTACCGTCCCCGGGTACTCCACCGCTTGATCGTCCGCTGCCTTACGGTCCACCGGGTGGTCGGCTCTGGTCAGCGGGCGTCGTCCGCGGCGGCCCCGGCCGGCCGCATGATGAGGTCGCGCAGGCTGCCCGCGGAGCGGAGCTTGCCCTCACGCTCCAGCCTGGCCCGCCACGCCGCGATGCGGTCCGTCTCGTCGCCGGCGGCGTAGTCGTCGAAGCCGACGCCGGCGTCCGTCATCTTCTTGCAGTGCGACTCGCAGCTGTCGTCGAGGTCGGCGACGGTCTGCGCCTGGGCGCGCCACACGTCCCGCAGCACTTCCAGTGCCGCTGCTTCCGATGGCTCTGTGCGCTCTGCGCCCATGACGAACGTCCCTCCTGCTGGTCGTACGCTCCAGCCTAACTCCGGCGTGACGCCGAAGCCGCGCTCGAATTAAGCCATCTCTTAATCAGGGGGTTCGAGGCTCGATCGTCAGCGTCGGCCGTTGGACGAGCGCGTCATCAGTGGATAATTGGCCAATGGGTTCGGATTCACCGCGGCCGGTGAGCCTGGCCGAGATGGTAGCGACGCTATCGCTGGTCGCGGACCTGGGCATGGGCCGCCCGATGGAGCGGGTGTTGCGCCAGACCGTGATTGCCATGCGGCTGGGGGCGGCCGCGGGGCTTGAGCCGTCCACCCGCATGTCCGCGTATTACACGTCGCTGCTGACGTGGGTGAGCTGCGCCGTGGACACCAGTGAGGTGGCGGCGCTTTTTGGTGACGAGACCGAGTTCTACGCCGAGACGCACGAGGCGGACCTCGATCGCGCGGCCTTGGCGGTCTTCGTCGCCCGTCATCTCGGCCGCGGTAAGTCGGGCTTCCACCGGATCGGGATGGTCGGGAAGTTCCTGGTGACCGCGGGCCACTCGGTGCAGCGGGTGATGGAGGCGCACTGCCAGGAGGCGAGTGACCTCGCCGGGCGGCTGGAGCTCGGCCCCGCGGTCTGCCAGCCGTTGCTGCAGGCCTTTGAGCGATGGGATGGGCGAGGGGTACCCGGTTCGGTCGGCGGCGACAGCCTCGCCCCGGCCATTCGCCTGGTCCACCTGGCCGACACCGTCGAGGCGTTCCACCACGCTGGCGGCGCTGAGGCCGCGCTACAGGTCGCCCGCGAGCGGCGGGGCACGCAGTTCGACCCGGCCCTAGTCGACTGCTTCTGCGCCCGTCAGGCCGATATCCTCGACGGGCTCGGCCGCATCGCGGCGTGGGACGAGGTGATCGCGCTCGACCCGCGGCTCGGCACGGTGCTCAGCGACGATCAGCTCGACGAGACGCTCAGCGCGTTCGCCGACTTCGCCGACCTCAAGTCGCCGCTGCGCCTTGGCCACTCCCGGGGGGTAGCCAAGCTGGCCGCCCACGCCGGCACGACGCTCGGGCTGCCGGCCACCGACGTCGTCCTGTTGCGCCGCGCGGCGCTGGTCCACGACGCCGGCATGATCGGAGTTCCAAGTAGCGTCTGGGATGAGCCGGGCGAATGGAGCATCTCCCAGCGCGAGCGGGCCAGGACCCACCCGTACCTGACCGAGCGAATGCTCGCCCGGGTGCCGCTGCTGGCCCAGGTCGGCCACTGCGCGGCGCTGCATCACGAGCGGCTAGACGGCTCCGGCTACCCGCACGGGCTGCGCGGCGACGCGATCTCGCTTCCGGCGCGGATTCTCGGCGCGGCCGACGTCTACAGCGCCCTGCGCCAGGCCCGTTCCCACCGGGCGGCGCTGGCGGCCGATGACGCCGAGCAGTTGATGCGCGGGGAAGTGCGCGCCGGGCGGCTTGACGGCGACGCGGTGCAAGCGGTGCTGAAGGCCGCTGGTCACCGGGTGCGGCGCCGGGCCGGGCTGCCGTCGGGGCTCACGACGCGCGAGGCCGAGGTGCTGGTGCGGCTCGGCCAGGGGCGGTCCAACCCCGAGATCGCTGCCGATCTCCAGCTCAGCCGCAAGACCGTCTCGTCGCACCTTGAGCACATCTACACCAAGCTCGGGGTGAAGACCAGGACCGAGGCCGCCCTGTTCGCCATGCGCCACGGCCTCATCGAGGCGACCAGCAAGCCGGAAGCCTGACAAAAAGATCGGGCAGCTACCCGATTCGGGCTGGGCGGATCGGGCCGAGTATCGGACTCATGACGACTACAGCTGGCCACGATCCAGCCGCCGCGGTGCCGCAGTTCGCTCCTGCGAACGCGTTCCTTGCGGGCCTCGCCGCCCAGGACTTCACCCGGCTCGGCGGCGCGCTCAGCGCCGACGCCCGGCTGCGTGCCCTGCTTCCCCGCCGCGTGATGGAGCGGACCGGCGCCGAAGAAGTCGCGGCAGCGTTCGCGCACTGGTTCGGCGACACCGAGGGTTTCGATCTGGTCGAGGCCTCCGTCGGCGAGATCGGCGGCCGCCTGCACCTGCGCTGGCGGCTGCGGCTTCAGGCAGCGCGGCTGGGCGCGGGCTGGTTCACCGTGGAGCAGCAGGCCTACGCCGACACCGACGACGGGCGCATCGCCCGGCTCGACCTGCTCTGCACGGGCTACCGTCCAGGGGGCACCAGTGGCTGACATTCTGCCAACCTGGGGCGGCTGGGCGTCAGCGATCCGTGACGACCCGTTCGGTCACTTCGGGCAGGCCCGGGCCCGGTGCCCGGTGCAGCGGGTGCGCCTCGCGGACGGTCACCCGGCCTGGCTCGTCCTCGGCCACGACGCGGCCAGGCAGGCCCTCAGCGACCCCCGGATATCCAAGGACATGCTCGCCGCCCTCAAGGAAAACGGCGATGTGGTGGCCGCGGGCCTGCCCGGGCCGGAATTCTCGCGGCATATGCTCAACGTCGACCCGCCCGACCACACCCGGCTGCGGCGGCTGGTCTCCCGGGCCTTCGTCCCCTCCCGAGTCGCCGCCCTCGAGTCGGCTATCCGCGGCATCGCCGACGATCTCCTTGACGGGCTGGACGAAGCCGGCCCGGATGGCACCGTCGACCTCGTCGAGGGATACGCCTACCCGCTGCCGTTCGGGGTGATCGGCGAACTGCTTGGCATCCCCGCAGCCGACCGCGCGGACTTGCACGCCTGGTTCCAGGTGCTGCTGAGCGGGTGGGCCGGTGACCCGCCAGCGGAGGCGGTGGATGCTTCAGGAAAGATCGTGGCCTACCTGCGCGAACTGGTCGCCGCCAAGCGGTCGGGCCCAGGCGACGACCTGGTCAGCGTGCTGGTCGCCGTCAGCGACGACGCGCTCACCACCCAGGAACTGCTTTCCAGCCTGTTCCAGCTCATCGTCGCCGGCCAAGACACCACGGCCAGCGTCATCGGCAACGGCGTCGTGGCCCTGCTCGACCATCCGGATCAGCTCCACGCCCTGCTGGGCGATTTCAGCCAGCTTCCCGCCGCGGTCGACGAGCTCATCCGGTTTTCCGCCCCGGTACCTCATGCCACGTTCCGGGTGACGACCGAGCCGGTGACCGTCGACGGCGTGGAGATCCCCGCGCACGAGCAGGTGCTGGTGTGCCTGGGGTCGGCCAACCGCGATCCTGGCCGCTTCCCCGCACCCGACGTCCTCGACGTCGGCCGCCGCGACGGACCGAACCTCGGATTCGGCCACGGCATTCACTACTGCCTCGGCGCCCCCCTGGCCCGGCTCGAGGCCAGGGTCGCCGTTGAAGCCCTGCTCAGCCGTCACCCTGGCCTGCGGCTCGCCGTCGAGCGTGACGCCCTCGCCTGGGCGCACGGCGACGGGCTCGTGCTACGCGGCCTCGTCTCGCTCCCCGTCGTCCTCGGGCCTGACCGGCGCGGGGAATGAATCACCGTCCTATCGCAACGAAATCAAGGAGACACCGATGACCATCACCGACCGTCCCGTCGACAACGGCGTAAACGTCCAGGCCCTGCTCGGTGCCCGCGAGGCGCTGTCCGCCGCGCCTGCCGCGGCGCAGTTCGCCTGGCGGGCCACTTGCACCTGGCGCAACGGCACGCACAGCCACTCCACCGTCGCCGGCTTCACCGGGCTCGGCGCCGAGCAGCAGCACCGCGGCACCTATGAGTTCGACGTCGACCACCCCGAGTGCTTCGCGTCCGAGGACAACGGCGCCACCCCGGTGGAGTACGTGCTGGTCGGCCTGGCCGGCTGCCTCACCGCGGGCATCGCCTCGGTCGCCCAGTTCCGCGGCATCCAGCTCCGCTCGGTCACCGCCACGATCGAAGGCCAGATGAACATCCTGGGGATCCTCGGCGCCGATCCCGACGTGCGGAACGGCTTTGCGGCCATCACCGTCCGGTTCGCCATCGACGCCGACGCGTCCCGCGACGAGGTTGAAGCGCTTGTTGCCCAGTCCCAGAAGCGCTCGGCGGTCTACGACATCGTCACCAATCCGACAAACGTGCTGGTCGAACTGGCCTGACCCGGTCCGGTAGCCCGCGATGCGGACCACGGCAGTCGTCATCGGGCCGGCCACGCCGGGCTGGCCATGAGCCGCCGCCTCACCGAACGCTCGATTGACCACGTCGTCCTCGAGCGCGGTGAGGTGGCGAACTCGTGGCGGACCCAGCGCTGGGCGAGCCTCCGGCTTCTCACCCCGAACTGGCAGGCCCGGCTCCCCGGCCACGACTACGCCGGCGATGACCCGGACGGCTACATGCCCGCCGCCGAGGTCGCGGGCACCCTCACCCGCTACGCCCGCTTCGTCGAAGCGCCGGTACGCGCCGGCGTGACGGTGCACGCCGTGCGCGCCGCACCGCGAGGCTTCGAGATCCACGCCAGCGACGGCATCCGCTGCGCGAAGGCCCTGGTGCTGGCGACCGGCGCGTGCGGCCTGCCAGCGATCCCGCGCGTCGCGGGCGCCGTCCCCCGGTCGGTCACGACACTCACCCCGCTCACGTATCGCGATCCCGGCCAGCTCCCCGACGGCGGCGTCCTCGTCGTCGGCGCGTCGGCCACCGGCGTCCAGCTGGCCGCTGAGATCCGCCGGTCAGGACGCCCGGTGACGCTGTCGGCCGGCGAGCATGTCCGGCTGCCCCGCACCTACCGTGGCCGCGACATCTTCTGGTGGCTGGAGGCAACGGGCGTGCTGGCCGAGCGGTTCGACCAGATCGACGACATCATCCGGGCCCGTCACTTGCCCTCCCCCCAGCTCACCGGGGCGCCGGGCGTCACGTTGACCGACCTCAACTCGCTGGTGACCAAGGGCGTCCGCGTCGTCGGCCGCCTCGGCCGCATCCACGACGGGGTGGCTCAGTTCTCCGGGTCTCTCCCCAACACCTGCGTCCTGGCCGACCTGAAGATGAACCGGTTCCTGCAGCGGGCCGACGAGTGGGCCACGGCGCACGGTCTCGGCGATGAGCTCCCGTCGCCGCACCGCTTTCCCCCCACCAAGGTCGATCCCCGCACTCCACTGGAACTTGACCTGGCAACCGGGGAGATCAGCACGGTGCTTTGGGCGACAGGCTTTCGGCCCGACTACTCCTGGCTCAAGATCCCCGCGTGTGACCGCGGCGGCCGCATCCGGCACGAGGGCGGCGTGGTCACCGGCGTCCCCGGGCTCTATGCCCTCGGCCTTCCGGTGCTCCGCACCCGCGCGTCCACCTATATCCACGGCTCCGTCTCGGACAGCGAGGCTCTGGCCGGCCACCTGCGTACCTTCCTCGGTCAGCGGCAGACCGCGGGACCGTCACGACGGACTGGCGATCGGGCAGCCGCCTGCGATGGTGACGTTCGGCGGGACCTTCGGCCCTAAGCGCTGCGTATATGTCGGCGGACCCTTGTCAGAAGACAGCAAGAACGTTCTGCAAGGGGGATCGAAATGGTGTGGGGCATCCTAGGCGGCATCATCTACTTCGTACTCATCGTCACTCTTGGCGTTATGTCGATCAGGAAGGGCCATTGGGTGATGTTCATCATTGGGATCTTCTTGCCATTCTTCTGGCTCATCGGCGCGCTGATGCCCTCGCGGCGGCCCGCTCTACGTCCAGGCGGGCCGCAGCTGCGGCGCGGGATCGGTCGTCATGCGCCGCGCCCGAGCGCCGCCCCCGCCGAGCATGTCGCGGGCGATGAGGAACCGGTGGATCTCGCTCGGTCCTTCCACGACGCGGGCGACGCGCAGCCCGCGGAACCAGTGCTCAAGCGGCATGTCCTTCGTCATGCCCATGCCGCCGAGGATCTGCATCATGGCGTCCACGACGGCGAACCCGGTCTCGGTGCCGTACAGTTTCGCGATCGATGCCTTCGTGCGGGCATCGCGGCCCTGGTCGGCGTCCCATGCCGCTTCCCACGTGAGATGCCGGGCGGCGTTGATCCGCACCCGGGCATCGGCGATCGCGAACTGGACGGCCTGGCGCGTGGCGAGCAGCGCACCGAATGTCTCGCGCTGCTTCGCCCAGTCGCTGGCGATGCGGACGGCTTCCTCGGCGACGCCGACGGCCTGCGCCGCGTACCGCAGGCGCCCGCGCACCAGCCATTCCTGGGCCAGGCCGAAGCCCTGGCCCTCCTCGCCGATCAGGTTCCCGGCGGGCACCGCGCAGTCTTCGAAGCGCACCTCGTTCGTCCAGTGATCGCGCAGGACCGGTACGGGCGTGACGGTCATGCCCGGCGTGCCACCGTCGACGATCAGCGCGCTGATGCCACGGCGGCCCGCGGTGCGGTCAGTGCGGGCGTAGACGATGCCGTACCGCGCGGAGTCCGCGCCGGTCGTCCACATCTTGTGCCCGTTGATGCGGTACACGTCGCCGTCGCGGGCGGCGGTGGTGCGGATCGCGCGGGCCGGGTCTGAGCCGCCAGTGGGCTCGCTGATCGCGGAGAATGACGACCAGGCGTGCTCGATGGTCGGTCGCACGTACTGGTCGATCTGCTGCCGGCTGCCCCGGTACAGGCTGACGGGCGGCTCGATGCCGAACGCGCCGCCGCCCGGTGCGGGGAAGCTGTAGCGGTGCTTGGCCATCTGCTCAGTGACGACGATGCTCTCGAAGGTGCTCAGCCCGCCGCCGCCGAATTCCTGCGGCGCCTGCAGGCACCAGAACCCGGCGTCGCGCGCCTTCTTCTGCAGCGCGGCAAGGTCGGCGGCGGGGATGGCGCGGGCGTCACCAGGCACGCTCGCCTCGACGGGCACGATCTCCTTGCGCACGAACTCGGCGATGGTGTCCGACAGCAGCTTGAGGTCATCGGGCAGGTCGAAACCCTGGAATGACACGGGGAAGTCCCTTCTCTCAGTGGCCGACGTAGCGGCCTGGGCGCTTCTCGCGGAAGGCGGCGAGAGCTTCGGCGGAGTCTTGGGTGGATGTCACGACGGACATGTGCGAGGAGATGAGGTCGAGCGCCGTGCGCAAGTCGGCGCGCGCGGACTGGTAGACCGCACGCTTGATGGTGCGGACGGCGACGGGGGGAGCGTCGGCGAGCTTGCGGGCGAGCCGGGTGGTCGCCGCGATCAGGTCGTCATCGTCGACGACATGGTTGGCGATCCCGATCCGCGCGGCCTCCTCGGCACCGATGAAGTCTCCGGTCAGCAGCAGTTCGAGCGCCTTGGCCTGACCTACGAGCCGCGGCAGGTAGTAGCATCCGCCGTCGCCGGGCACGAGGCCGACGCGGATGTAACCCTCGGACAGCCGGGCCGAGCGCGCGATGATCCGCATGTCACACATGAGCGCCATGTCCATGCCCGCGCCGACCGCGACGCCGTTGATCGCGGCTATTACTGGCTTGTCCAGGTCCTCCAAGGCGTAGGGGACGCGGTGGATGTGGTCGGTGAGGTGTTCCTTGCGCTGGAGTGGACTCGGGCGCTCGCCGTCCATCGAGGACAGGTCAACACCGGAGCAGAAGGCGTCGCCCGCCCCGGTCAGCACGATCACCCGCACGTCCGGATCGGTGCGTGCCTCGACGAGGATCCGCGCCCACTGGTCGATCATCTCGATGGTGAACGCGTTCTTGCGGTGCGGCCGGTTGAGCAGGATCGTGCCGATCCCGTCGGCGACCGTGTACTCAAGATCTGCCATGGCTTCCTTTCAACGCTCGTGCATCCACCTAGTCAATGGCATTGACAGACCAAGATCGCGGACGAACGATGGGCTTCGGAATGCGGCGGCCGTGAGCCCGGCCGCGCGTGCGAGGGAGGTCGCGTGAAGACTCGCGCTGCGGTGCTGTGGGACAGGAACAAGGACTGGTCGGTCGAGGAGATCGAGCTCGACCCGCCGAGGCAGGGGGAGGTCCTCGTCTCGCTCGGCGGCAGCGGCCTGTGCCATTCCGACGAGCACGTCGTCACCGGTGACCTGCCCACGGCGCTGCCGGTGGTCGGCGGGCATGAGGGCGCGGGCATCGTCCAGGAGGTCGGCCCTGGCGTCACCGGCCTCGCCCCAGGCGACCGGGTCGTCTTCAGCTTCATCCCCTCCTGCGGCCAGTGCCGTGCCTGCGCGTCCGGCATGGGCAGCCTGTGCGAGATCGGCAGGTACAACCGGGAGGGCCGGCAGATCTCCGACCACACCGCCCGCCATCACGCGCGCGGCCAGGACCTCGGCCTGATGTGCCTGCTCGGCACGTTCGCCGAGCACACCGTGGTGCACCAGGCCAGCTGCGTCAAGATCGAGGACGACCTGCCGCTCGACATCGCCTGCCTGCTCGGCTGCGGCGTGATCACCGGCTGGGGCTCGGTCGCCTACACCGGCGAGGCGCGGGTCGGCGACGTCGTCGTGGTCGTCGGGATCGGCGGCATCGGCATCAACGCGGTGCAGGCCGCGGTGGCCCTCGGCGCCGAGTACGTCGTGGCCGTCGACCCGGTGGCGTTCAAGCGGAGCAAGGCCCTGGAGTTCGGCGCGAGCCACGCGGTCGCCTCCAGCCAGGAGGCCGCCGCGCTGCTGACGGACCTGACCAGGGGGCGCATGGCCCAGGTGTGCGTGAACACGATGGGCGTCGGCGACGGGGACCAGATCGGGGCGAGCCTCGGCCTGGTCGGCAAGCGCGGCCGGGTCGTGGTCACCAACATCCACCCGGCGGCCGAGACCAAGGTGGCGATGAGCGCCCTGGAGCTGACCACCTACGAGAAGCAGGTCCGCGGCTCGCTGTTCGGCTCGTGCAATCCGCGTTCCGACATCCCCCGGATGCTCGAGCTGTACCGCAGCGGCAAGCTCAAGCTTGAGGAACTGCGCACCCGCACCTACGGCCTTGACGAGGTCAACATCGGCTACGAAGACATGCGCAACGGCCGCAACCTCCGCGGAGTCATCACCTTCTAGGACTGGCCGGCGGTACCGGGACCTCCGCGCGAATCATGCCGGGTAGCGCTTGGGCCCTTGGGTGTAGACGCGCCCCGATGGGGTCTGCCACTGGTGCCAGCCTGGCTTGGGCTGCGTGACGGTCCACCCGGCCGACTGCTTGACCTGGTGGCAGGCCCTGCTACGGGCGCCGGCGTTGCACGCGCAGGTCCGACCGCCCTTGTCGTAAGGCACCGCGTGCTCGAAGTCGGACTCCCTGGCGTGGCGGGAGCAGGGCGGGAAAGTGCACTCGTAGTCGCGGACTTGGACCAGGTGGCGGAGGGTGTCGTTGGGCTGGTAGGCGTGCGATTCGTGCCGGTGGTCGCAGGCGAGCGCGGGAACTGGCTCCAGGTTCACGGTGAGGCTCCTGCCGCCGGGCAGGGTGAGGGTCCAGGTGCCGTAGCCGCCTGGCGGGCCCGGGTCGCCGGTGCTGGTGAAGGTCCACGGCGTGCGGCCTGGCGAGCCGGGTGGTGCGGAGGTTCCCGGTGGCCCGGTTGCGGCGAGTTCGGCCAGGCGGCCGGCGGTGATGGTCAGGTTCACGCGGGCGGGCAGCGTCAGCGCCGCGTGCGCGCCGGGCGAAGGGATACGCCCGGTCGCTGTGCTGGCCGCGGTTCCGGTCTTCGGCCTTGGTCTTCCTGGCGGCTTGGCGCAGCCGTGGCCGATCGCGGTGCCTTCGGCGTCGGTGACGGTCACGCAGAGCCGGGTGAATGGGCTCCCGGTGGCGGCGATCGCGAGTTCACGGCACAGGTCAGGGTCGAGCGGGCCGAGCCCGTGGCCCTCGCCTGGCCGGTCGGCCAGGCCGAGCAGCGTGGCCAGCGGCAGCACTAGGTCCGTCAGCCGGAGCAGGGGCGCGGGGCTCGCGGGGCGTGCCGGGTGGGCGCCGGGGTCCTCGGCGGCATCCGGACCCTTTCCCGGGCCCTTGCCGCCGGGGCCGCCGCCGTCATCGGGATTGTCGCCGTCGGCCTCTCCCTCGTCAGTGTCGGGCTCGTCGGTATCCCGGTTGACGGTGTCGAGTTGGCCGGTGGCGATGCGGGCGTCGGCGGGGATGCCATTGAGGAGGTCGAGGTAGGCGGTCGCGCGGTACTGGTCCATCCGGGTGTCGGCGGGGAAGGCGCCGGAGTCCTGGTAGTCCTGAGCGCGGGCGCAGACGTGCGCGTGCGCGGCCAGGGTCTGGTCGGTGGGCAGGTCCCGGCCGGACAGTCCCGCCGCGCCGGTCTCCTCGCGGAACAACTGCACCCGGCACTTGCTCCGCTCGGCGTCCTGGCGCCGCCGGGTCGCCGATGCCGGATCGACGGTGAGCGCGGCCTGGACGGCCAGCTTCTGGACCTGGCCGTAGGTCTTGCCCGGCAGCTCGGGCAGGATCGTCGCCTCGGCCGCAGCGGCGTCCTGGCGGCTGAGCAGGTTCAGGGCCGTGTCGACCGCCCGGGCCTTGGCAAGAGTGAGATCGCCGCCGGCCAGCAGGTCCCCGGTGCCGGGCAGGAGGGCCTGCAGGTTCCACGCCAGCCACATCAGCTTGTCCGCCGACCCGGCGGGCATGGACAGGGCGAGCGCCACCTCGTGGGTGAGGGACTTGGTCCAGCCGCCGGGCAGGTCGCCGTGGTGGCCGCCGCCGGGCAGCGGCTGGTCGTCGTCGCGGATCAGCGCCCGCAAGACACCGAGCTTCCCGGCCGCCGCCCACGACTCGATTGCCTGCCAGCGGCGCAGCAGGCCCATCATCTCGTCACGGGTCGCCCCGGGGCAGCGCCACCCGGGGCCTGAGGCTGCCTCAAGCGCGGCGGCGAGGGCCGCCGACGGCGGGCACGTGTCCCACTCCCCGTCTTTGACGAATTCGGGAAGGCGCAGGTCGCGGTCAAGCGGTGGACCGCCAGGAGTGCCACGACCGAGCAGGCCAGGGCCGGGTTCTGGCTCTTCGCCCGCCCCGCTGTGACCGCTTGCCTGCCAACCCACCCGGGATCACTCCGTTCGATAAAATGATCATGAAAAGCTAGTACTCGAATACTAGCACGATTTCAAGATCGTTATCAAGCCCGACGGGGGCCATCAAGCGACAAATTCCCTAACTGACAAGACCGTAATTTCCGGTGTTATCGGGCAAATAGCGCTTAATCGCATCAACAGAACTGATGTCACGGCGGTTGTCAGGATCCGTCATGGTGGGGGCCCGCTCCGATCCTGGCCGCCGACTGGAACCTGGTGACCGCGGGCGGTGTACTCAAGTGAGTGACGGCTCGTGCAGGAGGTGCCATCGACGACGCGGACGCGGTAGCCCGGTCCAGGGACGGCGACCTTGACGCCTACGCGGTGCTTGTCGCCCGGTACACGCTGCGCGCGCACCGGGCCGCCTGGCTGCTCGGCGCGGGCGAAGATGCCGACGACGTGGTGCAGGAGGCGTTCGTGAAGGCGTTCCGCGCCCTGCCGAAGTTCCGGGCGGGCGAGCCGTTCGCACCCTGGCTGCTGAGCATCGTGGCCAACGAGACGAAGAACCTTTTGCGCTCCAGGCACCGCCGCAACGCACTGACCTTGCGGCTGTCGGCCATGGAACCGGACGCCGCCACCCCGGACACGCCGTTCGACGAGGCGGTGGCAGGCGAGCGCCGCGCCAGGCTGCTCGCGGCGGTGAACGCCTTGCCTGACCGGGAGCGGCAGGCGCTGATATGCCGCTATTTCCTTGACCTGTCCGAGGCCGAGACGGCGCAGGTGCTGCGCTGGCCGCTCGGTTCGGTGAAGTCCCGCACGTCCCGCGCCCTTGGACGGCTGCGCGGGCTCGTGCCGGCCGAAGACCAGGGCACGGTGTCCCATGGCTGAGTCGTCCAGCTCCGGTCGCGCACCGCGGTGGCAGGACGCGACGGAATCCGAGCTTCGCGCGCTGAGCCCCCGGCTCGACGTGCCGCCCGCGGCGGAGCAGGCCGCCGTCGTCCGGCGCCTGGAAGAGCAGCGCCTGGAAGAGCAGCGCCGGGCAGCACGGCGGCCCGGGTCACGGCAGCGGCGGCGACCGCTACGCGGACATGCCGGGCGGATCCTGTACCCCCGGTGGCGGGCCGCCCTGATCGTGGTGCTGACCGTCGTCGCCCTGGCCGTGGCGATCCCGCAGAGTCGCGCGGCCATCGCCCACGTGCTGCGGCTCGACGGCGTCGAGCTCCGGCAGGCGCCTGGCCCCTCACCCGCGGCGCACCCGTCCCTGCCGGGTGAGCAGCGGATGACGCTCGAGCAGGCGCGTCAGCGCGTCACCTTCCCCATCCTGGTGCCGGCCAAGCTCGGCCAGCCGGCCGCGGTCACGGTCAGCGACGGCGGACGGGTCGCGACGCTGAGCTACGACCGCACGCCGTACGGCCAGGTGCGGCTTGACGAATTCGCCGGTCACCTTGACCAGGTCTACTTCGAGAAGTTCGTCCAGGTCGGCAACGCCACCGAGGTACGGGTAAACGGCGTGAAAGGGCTGTGGGTCGCCGGGCCGCAGGAGGTCATATACGTCCGCAGCGACGGCATGATCGTGCAGTCTTCGGCCCGGCTCACCACCGGCAGCACGCTGATCTGGGGCACGCCGCGGGTCGTCCTGCGCCTCGAGGGCGGCTTCAGCAAGGCCGCCGCGCTCGCCGTCGCCGCCTCGGCCCGCTAGCCGTGCCCGCCAGCCGTGCCCGCCAGCGGCGCCCGCCAGCGGGCACCGCTTTGCCGGGAAACGGCTTTGCCGGGAACTTGCCGCCCGGCTGCGGTGTACCTCCAGGCGGGGCACTAGGAAAGGAGCCACAGGCATGCGGCGCAGGTTCATCGTTCTCACCCTTCTCCCGGCGGGCGTGGCCCTGGCCATCACCGCGGCGGTCGCCACCCCGGCACTCGCGAAGGGCGCCACCCAGGCGAGCATCACCGGCCCGGGCCTGGCCCGCCCGCTCACCGTCTCCGCGGAGGGGGAGGCCCTGCCGGGTCTTGGGGACCCGCTCTCCACCCTTGCCGGGCAGACCGGCCTGTTCACGGTGCTGTTCGGCTCGGGCAGCGGCCTGCCGGACGCGCCGTCCGCGCTGCGCGACGCCGCCGGCGGCGGCCTCCCTCGGGCCGAAGTACACCGTTACCTACACGGTCCCAGGCGTCACCCAGGGACCTGGCCAGGCCATCGGGCAGATCCGCCAGAACCTGTACCCGCGCGCGGCCGGCGGGCCCGTGATCTACACGCCGCCGGGACAGCAGGGCTTCGGCCAGCCGCTGCAGGCCAGCGGGTGGCTGCGTGCCACCCCGCGGCTGACTGCCACCCTGACCCGGCTCGGCGTCCCCGCCGGGACCTCGCTCCCGTCCACTCCAAGGCCGGCCGCCACGGCCCCGAGCGCCGCGCCAACGCCAGCAGGCACGACCGCCCCGGCCTGGCTGATCGCCACGATCGTGGCCGCCGTCGCGGTCGCGATCGCCGGCCTGGTCCTGTGGCGCTGTCGGCGCTCCCGGCCCGCGTCTGAGCGGCTTGTGGCTGACCGGCCCGCGTCGGACCCGGGCCACCGAGGAGACGACCGGCGGGCCGTGACTCCCTAAAAGCGACATTTCTCTCGCGGGGCCGGCATACCGGGCGCCTCCCGCGACTCTCACGAAGACAGCGGATCGTTGACCCTGCTATGACGGGGTCAACGATCCGCCATCCTTGTCACGCACCACGGGCTGCCCGGTTTGCGCTTGGGCCCTCGCACTTCAATCTCTCTGGTGCACACCAGAGTGAGCTCTGATGCGGCTGGGTACGGCGTGGCTGGCCGAATTCGGGGCCAGTGATGGCCGAGCGGTTAGCCCGGCGGGCGGACAAACTGAACGGATCGCCAGACCAGGCCCGCGCTCACAGCTGGATGGTGAGACCGTCATGGGCGGTCTCGAAGTCGACCTGGCTCGCCGCGGCCCTGGCGAGCATGTCCGCGGACATGTGCGTGAGCACGATCCGGCCGCTGGTCAGGCTGGCGCGGTGCGTGACGAGGTCGGTGTAGCGCAGGTGATAGGGGATGGCCTTGTCGTAGTAGTAGGCCTCGGCGATCAGCAGGTCCGCGCCGTCGGCGGCCGCGACCAGGCTCTCGGTCCAGGCGGTATCGCCGGTGTAGGCGATCGTCGTGCCACCGAAGCCGAGTCGCAAGGCCAGCGGCGGTGCGCCGCTCGGGTGAACCACTTCCCAGGTCGTGACCTCGACGCCGGTCACGGTCGAGGTACTGCCTGGCGCTAGCTCTACGACCTCGACGCCGAAGCGGCGGCGCGTACCTGACGAGCCGGGGAACGACGTTTCCATCGCCTGCCAGAGGCGGTCCGCGGTCCCCGGCGGGCCCGCGACCGTCAGCGGCTTGTCCCGCCGGCTGAACTGGCCGTCGAGGATCAGGAACGGCAGCCCGCCGAAGTGGTCGCCGTGCAGGTGGGAGACGAACACGGCGCCGATCTCCCCGGGGTCGAGCCCGCGGGCCCTGAGCGCGCTGAGTGACGTCGCACCGCAGTCAAGCAGGACGGGGGCCCGGTCCGGCGCGCGCAGGTGGATGCAGGCCTGGTAACGCCCGCCGCTACCGAACGCGTCGCCCGAGCCCGCGAACGTGACGGTGAGGGGGAGTCGTGCGGTGAGCCCGGTCATGAAACTGGACTATCACGGCCGCCGCCGGGCCACGCTACCTGAGGAAGTTCAAGATCGCGTCCGCGAACTCCGGTGCGCCGAGGGCCGTGAGGTGATCGCCGGGGATCAGCAGCACCTGCCCGTTCGGCAGCAGGGCGGCGAGTTCGCCCGCGGACGCGCCGCGGCTGTCGCCTTCGCCCGCCACGACGAGCGTGGGCGTGGGCACCTGGGCCAGCGCGTCCCGCGGTGTCGCGACGGGGCTGTCGAGCAGGTAGCCGATCGCCCGCGGGTCCGCGCCGGCCTGCGTCGAGCCATCCGGCGAGTGCCTCCTCGGGTGATCCCGGTTCGAACGCGGCACCGTTGGCTATGGCGGCAAGCGTCCGGCGGTAGCCGTCCGTGCGGTCGCTTTCCGCGTCGAGCGCGTCGAGGCCCTGCCCGCCAACGATCGCGCGGGCCGGCCGGGCGCCGCGGGCGAGCAGCCGCAGCACGACCTTGCCGCCCAGGGAGTACCCGCCGAGGTGGTAGGCGTCGAGCCCCAGGTGATCGATCAGCGCGAGCCCGTCGTCGGCGAGGACGTCAGGCGGGTAGCGGGCCGGATCGTGCGGCCGCGCGCTGTCCCCGTGGCCGCGCAGATCGGGCAGGATGACCCGGTAGCCCCGCGCGGCGATCGCCCGCGCCGGTCCGTTGCTTACCATCAGCGCACCGCTGCCCATGAGCCCGTGCAGCAGCACCACGGGCCGCCCGTCGCCGATTTCGCGCCAGGCCAGCTCCGCGCCGTCACGACCGCGGAAGTGACGCACGGGCGAGTCAGTCATGGGGCGACGTCCTAACGTTGAAGAGGGTGCGATCAAAGGTCTACCACGCCTCTCGGCGAAGCGGGCGCCGCCACGAGACAGCACAAGTCGTTCGGGAAAATCCTCGGGAACCGCGGGCGACCGGAGCGCGCCGGCGGCCTCCGCCAAAACCAGGACTATCCCGAACGACTTCGCGCTTCGCCCTGTCGGCCACCACCGACTCTGGCGGTCGGACGGAGCCTAGCTCAGCGGCGTCCCCTGAGACTGCCCCCACGAGTCAGGGATCGTGCTGTACCCGCCGCCGCTGTACAGCGAGATTTCCGAGGCCAGGCTAGAGTCGTCCATCAGCCCGGCGCCCGCCTTCAGGTCGGCGAGGATCTGGGTGTAGTTCCCGCGGTTGAGGTACTGGGCGATCGCCTCGACGCCGTCGGCGGCGGTGGGATAGGACTGCAGGAAGGTGACGCCGTCGCCGTCGTCCTGGATCGGCACGCCGCCGCAGCAGGGCTGGCTCACGTTGATCGGGTTGTTGGCGCCGACGATGCCGCTGGGCGGGCTGCCGGCCTCGTTCTGCATCCAGTACCCGATCGACACGATGTTCGCGCTGGTCAACGGGGCGCCGAGGGCGGTGAGGATCGCCTCGGACCAGGCCTTCTCGTTCTCGCCAGTCGGCGTCTCGTTCTCCGCCGTGGCCTGCGCGGTCAGCCCGCCGGAGTCGACGGACTGGCTCGATGTCGTGCTGGGAGCCTGCGTCGGCGTGGCCGTCTTGCGCGGCGTGGGCTTCTGCGACGCCTTGTGGGTTGGTGCCGGCATCTTCGCGGTGGCGAAGCCGAGCGGGCTCGCGCTGGCCTGGAGCAGCGAGTTGCCCACCGTCGAAGGGACCGCGGCCAGGGTCGCGGCGTCAAGCGGCCTGGCCGAGCTGGCGGTCAGCGGCGTCGGCACCACGCCGACGGCGACCGCGACGCCGAGGCCGGCCAGCGCCGCGGCGACGCCGGCACCCGCCGCCAGGCCGCCGCGGCGCGGCCTCTGCTGGCGATGCGACGGATGCGGGCGATTCAACGTATCCGGGCCACCGGGCAAGCGCTCCAAGCCAGACTCCCCCACAGATCTGCCGAGTGATAACGGTTTCGCATACTAACCGAAATAGGTGGACGGGGCAGTTGAATGCGTATAAGTCGATACTCAATCCCGAATGCCGCGGCAACCATGGTCTCGGCCCGGTTTTCCGCGATCGCCAGATCCTTTCCTTAGGTGAGGAAATGGCGACGGATCGTCATTTGGGAAACGGTCACTTCGCCGCGACCGGGCACGAACGGGACGGATTTCCGGCGAAAGGCGGCCAAGCGGCGTCAGTCCGCCTGCCCGTGCTCGTGCTCGGCGTGCTCGTGCTCAGCGTGGCAATGCCCGGACGGCGCGGGCACGTCGAGCGTCGGGTTGCGGTCGAAGAAGCCGGTCGGCCTGAGCATGAACCCGGTCCTGGTGACGGGCATCACCGGCCAGTCCTCCGTCCGCACGACGTGCGTCGGCCCGAACGTGTGCCACACGACGATGTCCTGGCCGTCGATGTCCCTGTCGGCCGCGATGTACGCGGGCAGCCCGCCGCCACCGGGGCCCTGGTTCACGAAGTCGCCCGCCGGGTAGCGCTGCGCGGGGTCGTAGCGGGTCACCCACAGCGCGCGGGAGGCGAAGCCCGCCCGCTGCGCGAGCGGCGAGTCCTGGTTGGCCAGCAGCGCCGGGTTCGGCTCCGGGTGCAGCGTGAACGCGGTCGGCTGGCCGAACCGGTTCGTCGATTCCGTGCTGAGCACCCGCCAGACCCGCCCGTGGGACGCGTCGCCTGACCGCGCCGCCGTCGCCTCCGAGGTCAGCCGGGTCACCCGCCGCGCGATCGCGTTGCCGTACGGGTTGTCAGGCCCGATCGGCAGGCCGGTGACGTCGACCTCCTCGACCGCGTTCGCGAGCCCGTCGACGGACATGTCGAGCCTGGCGCTGAACAGGTGCTGGTGCACCGGGGCGCCAAGGCCGGGCGCCACCTCGGTCGAGTACGGGTGGTCGCCGCCCGGGTGACCCGCGGTGAACACGATCCCGGTCATCTTGACCTCGCACTCGATCGTGCCGTCCAGGTAGAAGTACCAGTAGAAGCCGTAGTCGTAGTTGCCGACGGTGGTGAAGTACGACACGACGAGCCTGCGCTGCCGCCGCGACTGCGCCGAGCCGTTGAAGATGTCGGTGTGCTTCCAGAGGATGCCGAAGTCTTCCTCGTGGACGCAGATCGCGTTGCGCACCTCGCGCGGCTCGCCGGTCTCCCCGCACACGACGGCGTCCAGGTAGGTGATCTCACCGAGGCAGTCGCAGCCGAGCTCGAGCGAGTTGACCCACTTGCCGACCAGGTACTCGCCCGTGTCGAAGTAGGCCTGCCAGTAGCGGAACCGCGGATCGCCGTACGGCACCACCATCTCCGGCACAGAAGCCCGGTAGATCACCGGCCGCCCGCCCAGCTCGATCTGGTGCAGGGTAAGCCCCTCGCGCGCATCGAAGCCCACCCGGAGCGACCAGCCCTGCCAGCGCAGCAGGCTGCCCTCCACCGTGAAGCTCGGGCCCTCCGGCTGGGTGATCTCGATCGGGCGCAGCCCGGTGCGCTCAGGCCCGCGCACGGCCGGGTCGTCGTAGTCGCCGGATTCCGCGGGCACCGGCAGCTCGAACTCGTCGACGACCCGCAGCACCTTCTTCTCGGTCAGGTCCACGTGCGCGGTGACGCCGTCGACGGGGTGCGCCCAGGCCAGGTCGTGCTCGCCCGCCTGGAGGAAGGCGAGCACGCGCACCATCCGCCGCTCGTCGTCCTCGGCGGGCGCGCGGAAGGCGCCCGCCGTGATCGGCGCGATCCTGATCTTGCTCATGTCGGTCAGCCCGCGCCTGGCCATGGCCGCCTGCCAGTCAGGGTCGGCGGCCATGATCTCCTCGACCAGGTGGTACTCGGAGTCGATGATCGGCAGTTGCCCCTCCGCGGCGGTGTCGAGCGTGCGCGCGCCGACCACGCTGCGCTTGGTGAGTGACACCACGACGTCGGTGGACTCGCCGGTCTTCATGTTGAGCAGGAAGGCCCGCAGCCGCCGGTCGACGGGCCCCGGTTGGGAGGTACCGCCAAGCACCTCGTCCTTGGCCGGCTCCTCGAGCCCGTAGTAGGCGAACCTGACCGGGTCCGTGAGCAGCCCGGCGGCCGCCATGATCTCCCGCCCGGCCAGGTACTCGCCGGCGGTGGCCGGGTCGAGCGGATGCGGATTCGCGGTCATCGGCTGTCTCCCCTTGTCTAAGGTGCAGAGTTGCGGAACCGGACGGGTTGTCGCGCTAGCTGCGGCCAGGAACCGTTGCCTGGCTACTCGTCGGCGATGATCGAGCCGACCCGGTCGCCAAGACCCGGGTCCCTGCGGCTCGCCAAGAAGGCGTAGGCCACGGACACGACGATCACGCCGAGCGCCGCGTAAGGGAACCAGTTGAGCGGCGACGGCTGGCCCGGCTTGACCAGGTAGTACACCGGCACCCCGACGGCGATCATGCCGAGCACCGGCAGCACCGCGTGCTTGAGGACGTTGAACTCCTGCGGGCGGTACTTGCGGTAGTAGAACGGCAGCGCCAGGTTGGACAGGAAGTACACCACGAGCAAGAGGATCGTGCCCATCGTGGAGGAGTCCACGAAGAAGTTCAGCGCGTTCATCTGGCCGCTCTGCTTGGCCCCGCCGACCAGGTGCAGCAGCGCCCAGACGAGGATGATCGCGGTCGCGATGGCGATGAACGCGAAGATCGCGTTGACCGGCGTACGCCGCTGCGGGTGCACCCGGCCAAGCCAGCGCGGCAGCAGCCCTTCCCGGCCGGCGTTGAAGATCAGCCGGGCCTGCGAGTTCACCGCGGAGATCAGCACCCCGAGGGTGGAGGTGATGCCGGCCATGTAGGCGAGGAACGCCAGCCAGGCCGCGACGTCGTGGGACACGTTGATGAACGGGATGGCCGCGCTGCCGAGCGCGGTGACGTTGTACAGGAACCCGGTAGCGGTCGCGTACGAGTACAGGACGTAACCGACCAGCATCAGCGCGATCGACAGGAACACCGCCCGCGGCACGTTACGCCGGGGGTTGCTGGTCTCCTCCGCCAGCGCCGCGGAGTTCTCCCAGCCGATGAACAGGTAGACGGCCAGCGGGAACCCGGCCGCCAGCCCGCTGAAGCCGTTGGTGATGTGGCTGGGCTCGAACGGGACCGCGGACAGGTGGCCGCCGTTCTTGATGAGCGCCGCGACGGACACCACGATCAGCACCAGCATCTCGAAGCCGAAGAACAAGCCGGCCAGCTTGGTGGACACGCCCACGCCGCGGACCATCATGAAGATCGCGCCGACGGTGAAGACCACCGAGAAGAGGACCCACGGAATGTCCACCTTGAAGTAGTACTGCAGCACGATCGACAGGTAGCCGCCGCAGATGGCGAGCACCGAGGAGATCGCGATGATGTACCCGGCGCCGCACAGCAGCGCGGTGGTCACGGCGCTGGTCCCGCCGAACGTCTTGCCCACGTAGGAGATGAACCCGCCGGTCGACGGGTGCACACGGGAGAACTGCGACAGCGTGTTGCCGAGCAGCGCGATCGCGATGCCGGCCACGATGATCGTCAGCGGGGCGGCCACGCCCGCGGTGAGGAACAGGAAGCCCGCCCCGAAGTAAAAGCTGTACGCCGGGCCGATGTTCGCCATCGTCGAGGCGGAGATGTCGACCAGGCCGAGCGCGCCGCGGTGCAGCCGCTCCGGCGCTTCAGGTGCCTTGGTTTCCGAGAACGGAACAGGTGCCGCTTCGCTCATGGTGTCACTCCAGGAGAGTCCTCACTCCCGGCACGCTCGTCGTCTTTGGCAAGCGCTTTCCGGTTTCCGTGAAAATACCTAAAAGCACAGGCAGCGCGCAAGGCTCAGCCAGGTACCCGGTGCTGGCCGGCGGGTGCGGCCGCGTGCTGTCCCGCAGCACGACCTCGCCAGGGACGGGGACGACGCGCGGCTGCGGCGCGTCGTCGCCGAGCACCAGCCGGGCGGCGATCTCGCCGAGCCGCTTGAGCGGCAGCCGCACCGTGGTGAGCGGCGGGTAGACGTCGCGCAGCGTCGAGATGTCGTCGAACCCGGCGAGCGCGATGTCACCGGGGACGTCGATGCCCGCGGCCCGCAGCCGCGCGAGCGCGCCGACCGCCATGATGTCGCTCACCGCGAACACGCAGTCGGGCAGCGGCTCGCCCGCGGCGAGTATCTCGCTCATCGACTGGTAGCCGCCGTCCCTTGACAGGTCACCGTGCACGACCCGCGCCTGGTCAAGCGGCACCGACCAGGCGCTGAGGCCGTCGCGGAAGCCGTTGGTCCTGTCCTGCCCGGTCAGCAGCGAGCGCGGCCCGGCGAGCACGGCGAACCGCCGGTGCCCGAGTGCCGCGAGCGCCCTGGCCAGGGCCGCCGCGCCCGCCCTGTTCTCCGGCAGCACCGTGTCCACGCCGAGCAGGTCCTGCCCGATGCAGGCCGCGCGGCCGCCGGACCTGGTGAACGCGTCGAGCTCGCCGCGCAGCGCCGTCCCTGGCGGCGGTGCTGTCCGACCTGCTGCCCACCAGGACCACGGCCCGTGCCCGCTGCGCGCGCATCAGGGCGACGTACTCCCGCTCGGCCTCCTCGTGCGCGGCCGTGCTGGTCATGCACACCAGCAGCCGCCTGCTGTCGGCGACCTCGATCAGCCCGGCGGCGATCGAGGAGAAATACGGGTCGGAGATGTCGCGCAGGGCCACGCCGATCATCGTGCTCTGGCCGGTCGCCACCGCCCGTGGCCTGGAGGTTCGCCGTGTAGCCGAGGTCGGCGACCGCCCGGTGCACGCGGTCGGCGAGTGCCTTGCCGACCTTCCGCGAGCCGTCGTTCACCACCCGGGACGCCGTGGTCAGCGACACCCCGGCCTGGTCGGCGACATCCTGCAGCGTCACGCGCTGGCGCGCGTCGGGACGTACGTCCGTCACCGGACCTCCTCATCGCTTGCCCTTGGTTGGCCGACCGCCCGCTTGACCGGCAGTGCCGCCAAGCCTATTCTCGGGAAAGCCCTTTCCCAAACAACTCCAGATCGACGCTACCTCACCCGCGGAAGGCTGGTCCATGGCGCGCAAGGTCATTAACGTCGCACTGAACGGGGTCACCGGCCGGATGGGATACCGGCAGCACCTCGTGCGGTCACTGCTCGCCATCCGCGAGCAGGGCGGGATACCGCTCGATGACGGGACCGGCCTTGACGAAGGCACGGTGCTTTACCCGGAGCCGGTCCTCGTCGGCCGCAGCGAGGCGCGGCTGCGCGCGATCGCCGAGCGGCACGGCCTTTCCCGGTGGACCACGAGCCTGGACGAGGTGCTCGGCGACCCGGACGTCGACGTCTACTTCGACACCCAGGTCACCAGCGCCCGCGAGGACGCGCTGGCCCGCGCCATCGCGGCGGGCAAGCACGTCTACACGGAAAAGCCGGTGGCCGCCTCGGCCGCCGCCGCCTTCGCCCTGGCCGACGCGGCGCGGGCGGCTGGCATCACGCACGGCGTCGTCCAGGACAAGCTGTTCCTGCCCGGCATGATCAAGCTGCGCAGGCTGGTCCGCGACGGCTTCTTCGGCCGGGTGCTTTCCGTCCGCCTCGAATTCGGTTACTGGGTCTTCGAGGGGGACGGGTTCCCGGCGCAGCGACCCGCGTGGAACTACCGCGCCGAAGACGGCGGCGGCATCGTGCTCGACATGTTCCCGCACTGGCAGTACCTGCTTGAGGACCTGTTCGGCCCGGTCAGCGCCGTCTACGCGCGGCGGGCCACCCACCTGCCCAGGCGCTGGGACGAGGCCGGCGAGGCGTATGACGTGACGGCGGACGACGCCGCCTACGCGGTACTCGAGTTCGCCGGCGGCGCCGTCGCGTCGGTCAACTCCTCGTGGGCGGTCCGGGTCAACCGCCGCGAACTGCTGGAACTGCAGGTAGACGGAACGCACGGCAGCGCGGTGGCGGGGCTGCGGAACTGCGCCGTGCAGCACAAGGTGTCCACCCCGATGCCGGTGTGGAACCCCGACCTGCCCGACCCGCTCGACTACCAGGCGATGTGGACCGACGTGCCGGACAACATGGACATGGGCAACGGGTTCAAGGCGCAGTGGGAGCTGTTCCTGCGCGATGCCGCGCGCGGCAAGCCGTTCGCGTGGGACCTCTACGCCGGCGCCAGGGGCGTCCAGCTAGCCGAGCTGGCGATGCGCTCCTCCGACGAGGGCCGCCGCGTCGAGGTCCCTGGAGCCTGACATGGCCGCCCGCATCACGCTGCCCGGCCGGGCGGAGCCCCTCGAAGTCACTCCGCCCGGCTGGGCCTCCGGTTACCCGCCGCCCGTCTCGCGCCGCGTTTACGCCGCCGCGCACGTCGCCTCCGTCGACGGGGGCGACATCATCGACTGGGAGGCCACCCTCGGCTTCCGCGACCACCTGTGGGCGCACGGCTTCGCGGTCGCGGAGGCGATGGACACCGCGCAGCGCGGCATGGGCCTGTCCTGGTGGCTGGCGCGGGAGCTGATCGCCAGCTCGGCGGAGCGCGCCGCCGCCCGGCGCGCCGCCGGCCGGTACGCGGACCTCGCCTGCGGCGCGGGCACCGACCACCTCGCCGCGACCGAGGCGCACTCCATCACCAAGATCATCGACGCCTACAGCGTGCAGTTGGAGTTCGTGCAGTCGGCGGGCGCCGGCGTGATCCTGATGGCGAGCCGCGCCCTCGCCGCGGCCGCCCGCGGCCCGCGCGATTACCTGGACGTCTACGGCGCGCTGCTGAAGCAGGCGAGCCGGCCGGTGATCCTGCACTGGCTGGGGGAGGCGTTCGACCCCGCGCTGCGCGGCTACTGGGGCGGCGGGGACTTCGAGTCCGCCGCGGCGACCGTGCTTGAGCTGATCGACCAGGCAGGCGACAAGGTCGACGGCGTGAAGCTGTCGGTGCTCGACGCGGACAAGGAGGTCGCGCTGCGCCGCAGGCTCCCCGCGGGCGTCCGGCTCTACACCGGCGACGACTTCGGCTACGCCGACCTGATCAGGGGCAGTGTTCCTCACCACGGGGCTTCTGACCACGGGGCTTCTGACCACGGGGACTTCGGCCAGGGGGACCGTGACCACAGCGACGCGCTGCTCGGCGCGTTCGCCGCGGTCACCGCCCCGGCCGCCGCCGCGCTGCACTGCCTCGACGCGGGCGACCTCGCGGGTTACGAGGCCGCGATCGGGCCGACGGTCCCGCTCAGCCGCCTCATCTTCGAGGAGCCGACGTACTACTACAAGGCCGGCGTGGCCTTCCTGGCCTGGCTGAACGGGCTCCAGCCGCGGTTCTTGATGCTTGACGGCCTTGAGCGCAAGCGGCCGGCCGCCCACCTGATCCGGGTCTTCGAACTGGCGGCGGCCGCCGGTGCCCTGACCGACCCTGACCTGGCGGTCAGCCGGATGACCGCGTACGTGAAGGAGCACGCATGACGGTGCTTGACCGGCTGTCGCTCAACCAGGCCACGGTTAAGAAGCTCGGCGTGCCCGAGGCCGTCGACCTGTGCGTCAGGCACGGCATCCAGGCGATCGGCCTGTGGCGGGAACCCGTCGCGGAGCTTGGGCTCGCCGCCGCCGCCGCGACCGTGACGGCGGCGGGGCTGCGCGTCTCCAGCCTGTGCCGCGGCGGGTTCTTCACCCACGCGGAACCCGCCGCGCGGCGGGCGGCCGTCGCGGACAACAAGGCGGCGATCGCCGAGGCGGCCGCGCTCGGCACCGACACGCTCGTCCTCGTCTCCGGCGGGCTGGTCCCCGGCAGCCGCGACATCGGCCTCGCCAGGCGGATGATCGCCGACGCGATCGGCGAGCTCGTCCCCGTCGCGCAGACGCACGGCGTGCGGCTTGGCATCGAGGCGCTGCACCCGATGTTCGCCGCCGACCGGTGCGTGATCACCCGCCTGGGAGAGGCGCTGGACCTGGCGGTCCAGTTCCCGGCCGACGCCGTCGGCGTCGTCGTGGACACCTACCACGTCTGGTGGGACGCGGCACTGCTGGCCGACATCGCCCGAGCGGGGGAGCGGATCGTCAGCTACCAGGTCTGCGACTGGATCCTGCCGCTCCCGGCCGACACCCTCCTCGGCCGTGGCCACGTCGGCGACGGTCACATCGACTTCCCGCCCGTCACCGCGGCCGTGGCCGCCGCGGGCTACACCGGGTACATCGAGGTGGAGATCTTCAACGAGGACATCTGGGCCGCTCCGCCAGACGAGACAGCGGCCACGGTCCTCAACCGGTTCCCCCGGGCGTTCTGAGCACCCGCTGAACACGGTCCGGCTTCCGTTGCTCCCCGCCGAGAGTTCGACCCACGGCCAATGCCGTTGTCTTTCGCGCCGGGGTTCGCTCCGGGGCCCGCGTGTGCCCGTTTAGTCCGGTTTGTTCCGCTGATACCGCGGCCCGAACCATGATCATGTGGATTCCGCAGCCTATTAGCTGCGGAATCCACATGAAAAGCGAAATCCCTGTCGATCAGGCGCAGGCCCGGCCATGCCCACGTGGTCCTCGGCACCACTACCCCGCACGCACCAACGATTCGCGACGTAACGACTCATTCGGCGCGTCACCCGGTCCGTTCGGGATGGTCGGCGGCATTCCGCAGCCGGGAGCCGCTGAACGCGACGGTCGAGGCGGTCACCCGCCGCCAGAACGGCCAGACGGACGGGGTGACGCGGAGCTCGATGCCGGCCGCGGCGTGCCGGGCGAGCGGGTCTTCGACCGTGACCCGCTCGACCGCCTCGACCGGCTGCCCCGCGACCCAGTAGCCGCCGACCTCGTGCGGCGAGAACGCGTCGGCGGGAAGCCGGTAGGCGTAGAGCCGGCAGGCTCGCACCCGTTCCAGCCAGCCGCCCTCGATGACGTGGACGCGGGTCGCGCCGCTCTGGCCGAAGAACCGTTCCAGGTCGGCGGGGGTGGTGGTCGACACCGGCCAGATGCAGCCGCGCGGGCAGTCCCTTGGGAACCAGAACATCGGCGCGTGACGCGTGTCGACGGCCCACACCAGCGGTGGCTTGTCCGGGCTGGACGCTGAGAGGCGCGGTGCGAAGCAGCCGAGGGAAGGATCCTCGCTGAAGTGCCAGAGGGCGAAGGGCCCCTCTCCCGCGTAGGGCGGCGCGGGCTCGCGGGCGAGCAGGTGTTCTGGGTAGCCCGACGTCATGCTCACCCCGGGCAGAGCGGCCGTTGCTGCAGCACGGAGCCAGGATAAGCCAGGCGCGGACAGAACGGGCGCGAGTCGACCGCCCTATCGTGACGTGACGCGGTGCGTCGCTCCTGACGGCGCGGTTGCCCGCACGGCCGCCGCCGTGCGGGCAACCAGCCTGTTACGTCAGGGCGCTGCCGTCGTAGCGGGCAGTGATCGCTTCCAGGTGGTGGCCCGCGGGATCGTCGAAGTAGACGCCGCGCCCGCCGTGATTGGTGTTGATCTGGCCGGGCAGCCGCTGCTGCGGGTCGGCCCAGTGGACCACGCCATCGCGTCGGATGCGCTCCACGATCGCGTCGAACGTTTCGTCGTCGACGAGGAACGCGTAGTGGTGGCCGGGGAAGTCAACGCCGGGTTCCGCGAAGTCCAGCAGCCGCCCGTCACTCAGCCGGACCTGGAGGAAGAACCCCGCCTCGGCGGGATCATCCAGCCCGAATACGCGGGTGAAAAACTCCGCCGAGAGGCGCTTGTCACGCGCCGGGATGATGGTGTGATCGAACCGGACATTCGCTCGGTGCTCGCTCATGTGCTTGTACTCACCTCCTTTCACGCACCACGACAGGGGCAATGAACGAAGATGCGGCGGGCCGCGGGCCCGCACGGGGGTCACCCGCGCACCGGGATAACCCCTCGATCACGGCACGCGGCCGACCCGGAAGTCACGTACCGAAGCTATCAGGCCCGTCACGACCGCGCCGCTTACCCGCACTGCTATGCCCCCAGCTGCCTGGCGGGGCCGGGATCTGGGCTGTCATCAGCGGCCCGGACGCCGAGTCCCGTCCTGCTGGCACTGGCTGGCCACCGGCAGGTGGTCGGCGGCGATGGCGACGAAGTCCTGGATGAGCTGGCTGCGCCGGGTGGCGTCCCAGGCCAGGCAGACCTGGTTGGGCGCGATGTCGCTGACGTGGCTGTAGGCGACGCCGGGACGGGTGTAGAAGAGCGCGGTGGACAGCGGCAGCAAGACGATGCCGCGGCCCGCGGCCACGTGCTCGAGCTTCTCCTCGACGGTGCGGAAGAAGGGCGCGCGGCGGCGGTCCGGGTCGCGCATTTCTGTGGCGACGTCACGCCATTCTGGCACCGCGGCGGGATCTTGGAGGAGATGCTCTTCGGCGAGGTCGGCGATGGCGAGGGTGTCCTTGCCTGCCAGCCGGTGGCCGGCCGGCAGGGCCGCCACTCGCGGTTCGGTCAGCAGCGGCCGGACTTGCAGGCCGCTCTGGTCGACGGGCAGCCGGATGTAGCTGACGTCGGCCCGGCCGTCGTGCACGACGGCGGTCTGGTCGTCCCAGTTGGTGCGCAGCACGTCCACGGTCAGCTGCGGGTGGCGGCTCGTCAGGGCGCAGACGGCCTCGGTCACGATCAGGCCAGGCATGAACCCGATCGTGAACGAACCCTGGCCGCGGGCGGCGCGGGTGACCCGCAGGCGCAGCGCGTCCGCACTGGCCAGCAGCGGCCCGGCGTCAGCCAGCAGCTGTTGGCCGGCCGGGGTCAGCTCGGTCGCCCGCTTGTCCCGCACGAACAGCTGCGCCTTCAGCTCGTCTTCCAGCGCCCTGATCTGGCGGGACAGTACCGGCTGGGCGATGTGCAGTGCCTCGGCGGCCCGGCCGAAGTGCAGCTGCTCCGCGACGGCGACGAAGTAGCGAAGCTTGCGGAGGTCGACGTCATCCATGGACTTCTCCCATCCCTGATGCCTCCAGGGTATGACAGGCGCGCGAACAAGTCTTGGACGGGAGGCGCGCTGGCAGCGCACCGTGGAAGACATGAACACCAGCGCAGCACAAGAGCAACACGTTATGGATCTGCAGGGTCAGCGGGTCGTCATCCTGGGCGGTACGTCCGGCATCGGCGTGGCGACGGCGAAGGCCGCCGCCCGGCGCGGCGCCGAGGTCACCGTCGTCTCCCGGCAGCCCGCCAGCGTCGAGCGGGCGCTGACGGAGCTGCCGCCGGGCGCACGCGGGCGGGCGGCCGACCTCACCGATCCTGCCCTGGTCGGCCGCTTGTTCGACGACCTGGGCGACATCGACCACCTCGTGTTCACCGCGGGGGAGCCGCTGGCCCTGATGGACGTGGCCACGCTGGACCTGGACAAGGCCAGGGAGTTCTTCGCCTTGCGTTACTTCGGCGCGCTAGGGGCCGTGCACGCCGCCGCGCCGCACCTGCAGCCCGGCGGGTCGATCACCTTGACCAGCGGCATCGCCGGCCGCCGCCCGGCAGCCGGCTGGTCGGTCGCGGCGAGCATCTGCGGCGCGGTCGAGTCGCTGACCCGCGCGCTGGCCGTCGAAATGGCACCCATCCGCGTCAACGCCGTCTGCCCCGGGGTGGTCCGGTCCCCGCTGTGGGCCTCGATGACCCCGGCCAGCCGCGAGCAGCTGTACCACGACACCGCCGCCTCGCTCCCGGCCGGGCGGGTCGGCGAGGTCGACGACATCGCGCGCGCCTACCTGTTCTGCCTCACCCAGCCGTTCGCCACCGGGTCGATCCTGACCGTCGACGGCGGAGCCGCCCTGGCCTGACCGGCACCTGGCCCGCCCCGCGGAGAAGCCATACCGCGGTCACCGGACCGGCGTAACCAGGAAGCCCGGCCGGCCCGCCACGCGTCGTAGCGCTCCCTGCAGCAGGTGGCGCACGGACGGTAGCCGGCGGCGACGGCGGCCGCCTCGTCCGCGAAGAAGACCCGCTGCCTGGCGTAACCGCCACGGGCGAGCGCGCGCAGGGCGGACGGGCAGTCGAGGCGGCCGTAGATCTTGGTGCCGCGGTGGCCGCCCCACCGCCCCTTGTCGTCCGACTCATACGGCCTGCCGTCCGCGCCGAGCAGGGTGTAGGTCACGGCGCGTCGTGAAAGACCAGGCCGAGCGTGTGCCGCTCGCCAGCGCGGATCACTGAGACGCCGTGCCTGACCGGGGCGGCGGACCAGCCGCGCGCGGAGCGGACGGGCCGGTCGCGGGTGGTGAACACGTAACCGTGGCAGTGCGGGAGCAGCGTGGCGGTGCCGCGGGACTGGGCGCGCGGCCGCTGTTCAAGCAGCAGGAACTCCCCGCCGGCGTGGTCGACGCCTGGCTCGCTGCAGGTTGATGACGACCTGGAGCGGGAACACCAGGTCACCGTAGAGGTCGCGGTGCAGGGCGTTCCAGTCTCCGGCGCGGTAGCGGAGCAGGATCGCGGTCGGCTTCACCTGCCCGGCCTCGTGGCACATTCGCAGCCACTCATCCAGCGTGTCCGGCCACGGGGCGGGGCGGCCGAGCCTGGCCCACCAGTCGCGGGCGATCGGCAGCAGCCGGGGGTACAGCGCCTGCTTGAGCCGTTCGACGGGCTCAGGGTACGGGGCCGCGAAGTAGCGGTACTCGCCTTCGCCGAACCGGTGCCTGCCCATGTTGACCGTGCTGCGGAAGCGGCGTGGCTGGTCGTACAGGTCGCGGAGCTGCTCCGCTTCCTCGGGGGTGATCAGCTGGGGCAGGAGCGCGCCGCCATACTCGTCAAGTTCGGCGGTGATGGCGGCCCAGTCGCCTGAGTCCACCCGCCGCTGCCACGGGTCGGTGCGAAGTCCGGCGCCGGTGCCGCTCATGCGGCCTCCAGGGTGAGGAGAGTTACCTTCGCCGCGGGCCGCCGACGTAGCGGCCTGGTCCCCCGCTGGCGGGCAGTACCCGGTGGCAGGGCACGACGAGGGGCAGCGGGTTGGTGGCGCAGGCGGTGCCGACCGCCCGGACCGCCTTCGGGTTCCCGACGAGGGCAGCGACCTGCCCGTACGTGCGGGTCTGCCCGTAGCCGATCTCGGGCAGGTGCCGCTGCACCAGCTGACGGAAGCCCCTGGACAGGGACAGGTCAAGCGGGAGGTCGAACGCCTGGCGCCGCCCGCCGAAGTACTCGTCAAGTTCCCGTGCGGCCGCGTCAAGCCGCTTCGGTGCCCGCAGCACGCGCGGGCTGAGCCGCTGCGCGAGCGTGTCGAGGACGCGGTCATGGTCCTCGATGTCGTAGGCCACGCGCACGAGGCCCTTCGGCGTCGCCGCGAGCAGCAGCGGGCCGACTGGCGAGTCGACCGTGGTGTAGGCGACGTCGAGCAGTCCCTCGGCCTCGGCGGCGCGCTCAAGCCTGGCCTGCAGCCTCGCCAGCGTGCCAGCGTCGGAGGGTGACGTGAGGGAGTCGGGGATCACGTTCATGACGGCGCTCCTTCCATAATTGCGCCCTGGTAGTTCTTCCGCAGGTTCCTAATGCCATCGGCCGCCGCCCTGCGCGCCGCGTCGGTGGTGCCGCCGAGGATCACCGCGATCTCGGCGTACGGCAGGCCGGCGACGTAGTGGTACGCCACCGCCTGCCGCTGTTTGTCTGGTAGCGCCGCGACCGCCTGCCACAGGTCCGCGTCCTCGTCGCCTGGCACGCCGAGCGCGGTTGCCGCCTCGGGGACTTCCTCGACCGGCACGGGCTGCCGCTTGCGGGCGCGGAGCACGTCGATCGCCTTGCGGTGCGCGATCGTCACCAGCCACGCCTCGGTGTTGGCGGTGTCCGGCAGGTCCGGGTAGGCGCGCAGCGCGGCGAGGAAGGTCTCCGACCACGCGTCCTCCGCGTCGTGGGCGCCGAGCAGCACCCGGCACACGCGCAGCACCGTGTCCGCGTGCCTGGCAACGACCTTCTCGAATGGCTCCCTCATGCTCGGCCCATGCTAGAAGAGCCGTGCCGAGTGTCCGGCCACGTCGCGCTCCAGGTCGAGCAGGATCCGCTTGCGGCGCAGCCCGCCCGCGTACCCGGTCAGCCCGCCGCTGGCGCCTACCACCCGGTGACAGGGGATGATGATGCTCACCGGGTTGCGGCCCACCGCGGCGCCGACCTCCTGGGCGGTGACCCCGCCGCCGAGTTCCCTGGCGAGCTCACCGTAGCTCGCGGTCGCCCCGTAGGGGATCTGCCCGATCAGCCGCCATACCCGTTCCTGAAGCGGGCTCCCGGCGGTCTCGACCGGCACGTCGAACTCGCGGCGCTCCCCGGCCAGGTACTCGCCGAGCTGCCGCCGCACCTCGTCCAGGCCGGCGTCACGGTACTCGCCGAAACTGGCCAGGTCCGGCATGTGCCAGTGGTGCGGGAAGTAGAGCCCGGTCACCGACCCGCCCCTTGTCACGGCCGTCAGGTCGCCCAGGCTTGACCGGATCGTCGCGTGCGTCGCCGTCCCCGCGGGCACCGTGACCTCGCTAGTCGTCGCCATGATCATCTCCTCACGCTCTGCCTTCACCGGGTAGACGCCCCCGCCGGCCGGAACGTGAGATCGGGGAGAGACAAGAACGTACGTGCTAGGGCCTGTTCCGCTGAGCCGCTGATGACGTCGACCCGCTGCCGCGGGGACCCGCCGCCGGCACAGCCCTGCTTGGCATGCCAAGCGTTGCTTGGTATAGTAAGCAGTAGGAACGGAACAGGGAGGTACACCATGGCTACCACGATTCGTGAGGACACGCAGGACGAGTTCCTGTCCACCCTCCGCAAGGGCCAGGACATCGCGCTGGACGCGCTGAAGACCCTGGTCGAGACCATTCAGTTCATCACCCCCGCGAAGGCCGTCGTCCGCGTGCCGCTGGCTGACCGGCTGCCGAAGGCGCACCAAGTCGTGGCCGACGGTTACGCCTTCGCCGAGCGCCTGCTCGCCAACCAGCGGCAGTTCGCCGACGAGGTAATCACGGCAGCGTCACCGCTGCTGCCCGCCAGGGCAGACGAAGGTCGCCGCCGAGTGAGGCCAGGGACGCGGAACCCGCCGCTCCGCGAGCGGGAGCGGCTACGCGGCAGCCCCGGGAGCTAACCCCGGGGCTGCCGCGTACGTGGGCCCACGGTGAAGGAGGCACGACGTGACAGACATGTGGCAGGCGCGACGGGAAGCGCTTGGCGCCTTCATCCGGCAACAGCGAGAGCGGGCCGGCCTGTCGCTGCGCCAGCTCGCCGAGCTGACCAGCCTGTCCAACCCTTACCTGAGCCAGGTGGAGCGGGGCCTGCACCACCCGTCGGCGGCGCTGATCATCGTCTACCGCAGCATGCTCGGCTAGCTGCAGGCGCCAGGTCGGCAATGGCGCGGCCCGACTGGTCACGCCGTGAGGAAGCTGCCTCCGAATTCACGCCATCATCTCCTCCGGCGGGGCCAAATAAGCAGTCAAGCCCGCTGATACGGCCCTGACCTGCCCGCTTGCTAAGTTGATCTTGCGGCAGGCAACGGGGGAGGTGCCGCCATGTCAAGGGCCGGGACAGCGTACGTCGTCCGGGACGACGGTGCGGGAACGATGGCGGGAAACGTGGACAAGCTCTATCCGTACACGCTCAAGGGGCTGACCGACGCGCTCGAGGAGGCGCGGTTCCGCAGCTTCGCCGGGCCGCCGCAGGTCGTCGTGGTCATGGGGGAGAGCGGCATGAAGGTCATCCGCCGTTATGAGCACGGGCGGGAGAGCCCGCCGGGAGATGCGCCGCCGCGGTGACGGGCCGGATCCGCGTCGGCCGGTGACCAGGCCTTAATTCGACATCAGCAGTCGCCAGAACGGATGCGGCTGACTCTGGAAGCGCCGATTGCCCCAAAATGCCGGGTGGGGCCGTATGGTGGTGGTGGTCAGGAGGGGAGATCCAGGCGTGATCGAGGAGATCGTGCCGAAGTCTGCGGCGTCCGCCGAGTCTTTCGGCGGGTCGCTTGGCACGGGGCTGTTTCCGGAGGAAGCCACCCTGGTGGCGCGGGCCACGGAAAAGCGGCGCAGGGAGTTCACCACGGGGCGCGAGTGCGCGCGCGGCGCGCTTGCCGCGCTCGGCGTCGCGGCGGCGCCCATTCTGCGCGGCTACCGCGGCGCGCCGCTGTGGCCGGACGGCATCGTCGGCAGCATCACGCACTGCGCGGGGTACTGCGCCGCCGCGGTCGCGCGCACGCAGGACCTGCTCACGATCGGGCTTGACGCGGAGCCCAACGCCGCGCTGCCCGGCGGCGTCCTCGAGCTGATCTCCCTGCCGGCCGAGCGCGCCAGGCTGCGCGAGCTGTCGGTCGCGGCGCCCGGGATCGGCTGGGACCGCTTGCTGTTCTGCACCAAGGAGGCGGTCTACAAGGCCTGGTTCCCGCTCACCGGCCGGTGGCTCGGCTTCGCGGACGCGGACATCACGATCGACGCGACGGAACGCGCCTTCACCGCCCGCATCCAGGTTCCCGCCCCGGTCATCAACGGCTCGGCCCTCACCAGTTTCACCGGCAGCTGGCTGGCCGACGAGGACCTCATCCTCGCGGCCATCGCCGTGCCCGCCTGACACCGCGGGAGCCGAAGCGCGCGCCCGTGTTTTTGGACTGAGGAGGGAGGGAGCGAGGCACGAGCGACTGAGCGACGAGGGAAAAAACACGGGCTTCGGGCGCGCGGAGGCGAGCGCGGGAAGCGGAGCGGGCACGGCTGCCCCTTCTCCGCGGGCGGCCCGCAGGGGCAGAATGCCCTTATCGGCTGACCTGTCCGCATCAGGACCTGGTCGCGGATCGGTCGATAGGGGCAGGCGTGGCGGAGATAGTGATCGACCCGGAGGTTCCCGAGGCGGCGCGGCGGGAGCTCGAACAGGCCTCGCTTGGCGCCCTGGTCGGTTTCAGCGACCCCTTGCCAGGGCAGGAGCCGCCGCGCGACCGGGGCAGTGCGGGCGGCACCGGCCAGGCTCGCCAGCCGGGAGTGCGTCTCGCCGTCGGTACCATCGCGGTGGTCATGATGATGCTGATCGGCGTCGGCCTGGCCGGCGGGGGGCCGTTCTCTGCCGACCTGGTGTTCCTTGCGCTGCTCATCGGCCTCCCGTGCGCCGCCGCGGGCGGCCTGCACCTCCTCCAGAAGGCCAGGAGGCCGCTGCCCGAGCTGCCAGGCAGCAGGCCGTGGGCGCGGCCGGGCGCGGCGGTCGCCTACCGTCGCCGGTACGTCGTCCCCGAGCTTGACCTGCACGGAGACACGCTCGAGCGGTGGCAGCGGGCGAGCCAGGCGGCCAGGACGATCCGGGCGGCTGAGGCGGTGCGCCTCGGGCTCATCAACTCGGTCGAGGTGGCCGCCGTCCTGCCGTATCACCTGTGGGACATCGCCGAACGTCTCGCGCTGCTTTCCGGCCCTGAGCGACGCCAGGCCTCGATCCTGCGTGACCTGGACGCCAGCGACCCCGACGTGCAGGTCGTACTCGGTCCGCAGCGGCAGGCCCACGAGCTGGCGCTCACGGACATCGACCGGCGCATCGGCCGCCTGGAAGAATTCGCCGACCTCGCGGCCAAGGCGGACGCCGCGCGCAAGCGCCGCAGCGCCCTGGAGGAACTCGCCAGGCTCAACGGGGACTACGCGGAACTGCTTGTGCGCCTCGGGGACGTGGATGACGCGCTCACCGCGGTCGGCCGTCCCGCCGGTGAACTGCGCGCCATGGCCGCCGAGGCGGACGACGCCGTCCGCCTGGCGAACGAGGCGGGCCGTGCCCTGATGATCCCGCGGGCCGGCACCGACTTACCGGTTCAGGGTGGGCCTTCCATAGTCAGCCGAAGTCGTTCGGAAGGCTAAGAGAAGGTTCCGCTGGCCGTCTGGCGGCCGTAACGGTCGCGCGCCGCGGTGACCGTCGTGCCGTCCGGTCCCTGGACCGCGCTGACGATCAGGCCCTGGTCGTCGAACAGCGGCGAGACCAGGCGGTAAGCGAAGGACGCGTTGCCGGTCCGGCCGCCCGTGCCGCCGGCAGCGCGGGCAGCCTCGGCCATGGCGAGTGCCTGCAGCGGGCCGTGGGTGAGCAGGCCGGGGTAACCCTCCACGTCGCGGCAGTAGTCCCTGTCGTAGTGGATGCGGTGCGCGTTGTAGGTCAGCGCGGAGAAGCGGAACAGCAGGGCGGGGGAGATGCCGATCTCCCGTTCGCCCTGGCCGGCCGGGACCACGGCCCCGGGGGACTGGGGCGCCGGTGACTGCGCCTGCACCGCCGCGTCGCGGTAGACGATGTCCTGTTCCTCCGCCACGACGACCGCGCCGCCCTGCAGGACCTGGACGCCGACCGTCACGAAGGTCAGGTGGCCGCTGCGGCCGTCTTTCTCGGTGACCGCGAGCACGCGGGTCCGCTTCGTCGCGGGCTCCCCGCAGCGCAGCGGCCCCGTCACGGCGACCCGGCCGCCCGCCCACATGCGGCGCCGGCCGGGGCCAGGGGGAGCGGGCAGCGTGCCGCGGACCGGGTGCCCGTCGGGGCCGAGGTCGGCAAGCGCGGGCCGGTCGAGCAGGTAGACCCAGTGCCACAGCGGCGGCAGCCCCGCGCCTAGTTCCGGCACAGGCACGCCGAGCAGGTCGGCGAGCGCGCGGGCGGGCTCCGGCTGCGGGATCTCGGTCCGCTCGATGAATGACTCGTCCATGTCAGATCCGGTTCCGCGCGATGAGCTGCCTGGTGATGACCGAGCGCTGTATCTCGTTGGTGCCCTCGCCGACGATCATCAGCGGCGCGTCGCGGAAGTACCGCTCCACGTCGAACTCCGTCGAGTAGCCGTACCCGCCGTGGATGCGCACGGCGTTGAGCGCGATCTCCATCGCGGCCTCCGAGGCGAACAGCTTCGCCATGCCGGCCTCCAGGTCGGCCCTGGCGCCGGAGTCGTAGCGGCGCGCCGCGTACAGCACGAGCTGCCTGGCGGCCTCCAGCTTGGTGGCCATGTCCGCGAGGTAGTTCCCGACGGACTGGTGCTGCCAGATCGGCTGGCCGAACGACTCGCGTTGCTGCGCGTAGCGCAGCGCGTCCTCAAACGCGGCCCGGCCCACGCCGAGGGCACGGCAGGCGACCTGGATGCGGCCGATCTCAAGGCCGCGCATCATCTGCGCGAACCCCTCGCCCTCGGTGCCGCCGAGCAGCGCGTCGCGCGGCACCGCGAAGTCATCGAACACCAGCTCGCAGCTCTCGACGCCCTTGTAGCCGAGCTTGGGCAGGTCGCGGCTGACCGTGAACCCAGGGCCGTGCTCCACCAGCAGGATCGACATGCCCCGGTGCGCCGGTTCCGCGCCGGGGTCGGTCTTGCACAGCAGCGCGACGAGCCGCGAGTGGCGCGCGTTGGTGATCCAGGTCTTCACGCCGTTCACGACGTAACCGCCGTCGGCGGGCCGGGCCACGGTGCGCATCGCCTGCAGGTCGGAACCGCCGCCAGGCTCGGTCAGCGCCATCGTGGCGCGGATCTCGCCTGCCGCCATCTTCGGCAGGTAGCGGTCCTGCTGCTGCCTGGTGCCGAAGGTGACGAGCAGCTTGGCGACCACGGTGTGCCCGCCCATCGCGCCCGCGAGGCTCATCCAGCCGCGCGCGAGTTCCTCGGTCACCGCCGCGTAGCACTGCGCGGACACCTGGGCCTCGCCCCACGGCTCGGGGATCGCCAGGCCGAAGATGCCGAGCTCCTTCATCTGCCCGATCAGCTTTTCCGGGTAGGCGTCGGCGTGCTCAAGCTCGCGCACGACCGGTTTGACCTCGCGGTCCACGAACTCGCGCACCAGCGCGACGATGGCGGCTTCCTCGTCGGTCAGCCCATCCACCACGATCCGGCCTCCCCAGTGCTCGCTGCCGCCAGCATGCCGACGGCCAGGCGGATTCAGCTGGGCCCGCCTGGCCGTCAGGCTGTCACGCGTCCGCTCAGATGTCGAACCGGTCCGCGTTCGCGACCTTGGCCCACGCCGCGACGAAGTCCTTGACGAACTTCTCCTTCGCATCGTCGAGCGCGTAGACCTCGGCCACGGCCCGCAGCTCGGAGTTCGACCCGAAGATCAGGTCGACCCGGCTGCCGGTCCACTTGACCTCGCCGTCGGCGGTCCGGCCTTCGAACGTGGTGGCGTCCTCGGACGTCGGCGTCCACGTGGTGTCGTAGTCGAGCGCGTTGACGAAGAAGTCGTTGGTCAGCACCCCGGGCGCCGCGGTGAAGACACCGAGCTTGGACCCGTCGTAGTTCGTGTCGAGCACGCGGAGCCCGCCGACGAGGACCGTCATCTCCGGGGCGGACAGCGTGAGCAGGTTCGCCTTGTCGACCAGCAGGTACTCGGCCGGGAGCCGCTGGCCCTTGCCGACGTAGTTGCGGAACCCGTCCGCCTTCGGCTCGAGGTGGGCGAAGGACTCCACGTCGGTCTGCTCCGCCGTCGCGTCGGTCCGGCCCGGCGTGAACGGCACGGTCACCGTGACACCGCCGTCGGCGGCCGCCTTCTCGACGCCGGCGTTGCCGGCGATGACGATCAGGTCGGCGAGGGAGACCTGCTTACCGCCGGCCGCGGACGCGTTGAAGGAGTCCTTGATCCCCTCAAGCGTGCGCAAGCACGAGCCTGAGCTGGTCGGGGTGGTTGACCTCCCAGCCGCGCTGCGGCTCGAGCCGAATCCGCGCGCCGTTCGCGCCGCCGCGCTTGTCGCTGCCGCGGAACGTCGAGGCCGACGCCCAGGCGGTCGACACGAGCTGCGAGACCGTCAGGCCGGAGGCGAGGACCTCCCGCTTGAGCCCCGCGACGTCGTCGGCGTCGACCAGCGCGTGGTCAACCGCCGGCACCGGGTCCTGCCAGATCAGCACCTCCGACGGCACCTCGGGGCCGAGCAGGCGGACGGCCGGGCCCATGTCGCGGTGGGTCAGCTTGTACCACGCGCGGGCGTACGCGTCGGAGAAAGCCGCCTGGTCGTCCGGCGAACCGGCGGGAGATCGGCTCGTAGATCGGGTCGTAGCGCAGCGCCAGGTCGGTGGTGAGCATGCGCGGCTCGCGCTTGCCGTCGCCGAACGCCTCGGGCACAAGGCCCGCGCCCCCGTTGTCCTTGGGCCGCCACTGGTTCGCGCCCGCCGGGGACTGGAACAGCTCCCACTCGTAGCCGAAGAGGATGTGGAAGAACTCGTTGTCCCACCGGGTCGGGTGGTAGGTCCAGGTCACCTCGAGGCCGCTGGTGATCGCGTCGGCGCCGACGCCGGTGCCGTAGCTCGACTTCCAGCCGAAGCCCTGCTGCTCGATCGGCGCGGCCTCAGGGTCCGGGCCGACGCTCTCCGCCGGGCCAGCGCCGTGGGTCTTGCCGAAGGTGTGCCCGCCGGCGATCAGCGCGACGGTCTCCTCGTCGTTCATCGCCATCCGGCCGAACGTCTCACGGATGTCCCGGCCCGCCGCCAACGGGTCAGGGTTGCCGTTCGGGCCCTCCGGGTTGACGTAGATGAGGCCCATCTGCACCGCGCCGAGGGGATCCTGAAGCTCGCGGTCGCCGCTGTAGCGCTCGTCGCCGAGCCACTCGGTCTCCGGGCCCCAGTAGATGTCCGCGTCCGGCTCGTAGACGTCCGCCCGGCCGCCACCGAAGCCGAACGTCTTGAAGCCACCTGCCTCCATGGCGACGTTGCCGGCCAGGACGATCAGGTCGGCCCAGGAGAGCTTCTCGCCGTACTTCTTCTTGACCGGCCACAGAAGACGGCGGGCCTTGTCCAGGCTCACGTTGTCCGGCCAGCTGTTCAGCGGCGCGAACCGCTGCTGACCGGAGCCGGCGCCGCCCCGGCCGTCGCTCACGCGGTAGGTGCCCGCGGCGTGCCACGCCATCCGGACGAACAGGCCCGCGTAGCTGCCGAAGTCGGCAGGCCACCAGGGCTTGGAGTCGGTCAGCACCGCCGCGATGTCCGCCTTGACGGCCGCCAGGTCCAGGGTCCTGAACGCCGCGGCGTAGTCGAGTTCGCCGTGGTACGGGTCGCTGACGACCTGGTGCTTGGTGAGGATCTTCAGGTTGAGCCGGTTGGGCCACCACTGGCTGTTCGCGTCACCCTGCGTCGGGTGGACGCGGCCGTGCACGACCGGGCAGCCGCCCTCCGCGCTCGCCCCCGCGGTCTCCTCCGCGACCTCCGGGCCCTCACCATCGGCAATGATCGGATCATGGTTCTCAGCCATGGGAATCCCTTCCGGACTAGACAGACGACGATGCTTATTACTGCGGGTTATACTGCGGGCAGAACAATCAGCGCACTGGCCCCAGTAGATCACTTCGGCCTCGCTGAGGCTGAAGCCGAGGTCGTCGGACGGGGTCAGGCACGGGGCCTCGCCGACCGCGCAGTCGACGTCCGCGACGACGCCGCACGACCGGCACACCAGGTGGTGATGGTTGTCGCCGACGCGTCCCTCGAACCGGGGCGGGCCGCCGGCCGCTCGATCCGGCGGATGAGCCCCGCCGCGGTGAGCGCGTGCAGCGCCTCGTAGACCGCCTGCAGCGACACGTGGCCGACGCGGCCGCGCACCCCGGCGGCGACGCCCTCCACGTGCAGGTGGTCACCGCCGCGGACGGTCTCGAGAAGCGCGACGCGGACGGCCGTCACGCGCAGGCCCGCGCCGCGCAGCTCCTCGGCGGCGGTCGGGGGCGTGGACGCGGTCACGTGGCCAACCTACTCCCCGTAAGACGAAGAGTTCAAGTTAACGAATGTCTCAGGTTAAGACAGGGTGACCGGCCGACGGCGCGGCGGTGCCCGTCGCGCCACACGGGGAACTGGCATACTCATAGTCATCAACTGATTACTGAATGAACACGTTGAGTCGTGCCCGGCCGCTGACGGACGTTCAGGGGAGCCGGCCAGGCAGGGAAAGCGAGCGGTTCCATGGGGGCAGGGAAGCTGCGGGTTCGCGCAGGCCGTGGCGTTACCGCCATCTTGATGGCGGCGCTGGCGGCCGCCTGCGACCACGCGGCCTCGGCCTCGTCGCCCGCCGCCGGGCAGACGCCGGGGCCGGCCACGCCGACCGTGACGCCGTCGGCCGTGCCGGTGCTCGGCCCGATGACCTACGGCACGTTCCCGGCGACGAAGGACGGCGAGAGCGCGCTCACGCTGTGCGAGCAGTGGGCGGGGCTGCGCGGCCAGTACGTGGCCCACGTCCAGGCCGGGCACACTGCCTACCAGCTCGAGCAGTGGTTCTCAAGCGGCGTGTGGCAGGCCGCGTACAGCGCGAACACGCCGCTGCGGGTCGACGCGGGCTACAGCGAGATCAGCGTCGCCTTCCTCGTGGCCACCAGCGGGGACGCCGCGAGCATCCTGAACGCGAGGATGCTCGACCGGGCGTGCGCGGCGGCCGACTGAGCACCCGGGCTGGCTGAGCTCCTGGACGGCTGGCGGCCGCGGTCGCGGGACGGGTGGGCTTGGGCTGGGTACGTTGCTCCCGTAACGTTGTCTCACTGAAACCATTAACGCAGCAAGACCGGGAGCAGGCCATGACGCAGACCCCGCCTTATCAGGTGACAGACCCGGCGACCGGCGAGGTTACCGAGACGTTCCCCTTCGCCACGGACGCCGAGGTAGAGCAGGTCCTCGCCGCCGCCACCAGCGCGTTCGCCGAGTGGCGGAAGAGGCCGACCGCCGAGCGGGCCGCGATCGTCAAGCGGGTCGCCGAGCTGTTCACCGAGCGGGCCGCCGACCTGGCCGCCCTGATCACCAAGGAGATGGGCAAGCGGCCAGGCGGCGCCGTGGGCGAGGCCGAGTTCTGCACCGACATCTTCGGCTACTACGCCGACAACGGCCCCGCGCTCATCGCCGACAAGCCGGTGCCCGGCCACGACAACGCCCGCATCGAGTACCGCCCGGTCGGCCCGGTGCTCGGCGTGATGCCCTGGAACTACCCGTACTACCAGGTCGCCAGGTTCGCCGCGCCCGCCCTGGTCGTCGGCAACACCGTCATCGTCAAGCACGCGGAGAACTGCCCGACCTCGGCCCTCGCGATCGCGCAGATCATGAAGGACGCCGGGGTGCCAGAGGGCGTGTACAACAACATCTTCGCGACCCACGAGCAGGTCGCCACGATGATCGCCGACCCGCGGCTGCGCGGCGTGTCGCTGACCGGCTCGGAGCGGGCAGGCACCGTGGTCGCGGCCCAGGCGGGCCGCAACCTGAAGAAGGTCGTCCTCGAGCTCGGCGGGTCCGACCCGTACATCATCCTCGACGCCCCCGACGTCGAGGCGGCGGCGGAGACCGCGTGGACCACCCGGATGGAGAACGTGGGCCAGGCCTGCAACTCCAACAAGCGGATGATCGTCATGGACAGTGTCTACGACGACTTCGTGGCCGCCCTGGTCAAGCGGGCCACCGCGATGACGCCGCGCCCGGCGGGCGACGACTCCGACGAGGCCTACAGCCCCATGGTCTCCCGCAAGGCGGCGGAGAACCTCCTGGCCCAGGTGCAGGACGCCGTGTCGAAGGGCGCGACCTTGCACGTCGGCGGGACCCTCGCGGACAAGGGCGCGTACTTCGCCCCGGCCGTGCTCACCGGCGTCACCCCGGACATGCGCGCCTACCGGGAGGAGCTGTTCGGCCCGGTCGCCGTCGTCTACAAGATCAGCAACGACGACGAGGCGGTCAACCTCGCCAACGTCGTGGACTTCGGCCTCGGCGGCGCGGTCTGGTCGGCCGACGAGGAGCGGGCGACCCGGGTCGCCGAGCAACTCGAGGTCGGCATGGCCAACGTGAACACCCCGGCGGGCGAGGGCGCGGACCTGCCGTTCGGCGGCACCAAGCGGTCCGGGTTCGGCCGCGAGCTCGGCCCGCTCGGCATCGACGAGTTCGTGAACAAGCGCCTGTTCTACGTCGAGAAGTAGCCAGCGCCGGCGCCCGGGCCGCGCCGGCTCCCGGGCGGCGCGGCTCCCGGCCGCGCGGCTCCCCGTCCGCGTGCGATGGATGTGCGTTTGGTGTCGCTCCAGCGACACCAAACGCACATCCATGCCATGGGGTGCCACCTCAGTCACCCATCGGTGACATTTCGTATGCTGTCGCATCTTGTGCGGATAACAGCAAGACGTGGGGTTCGCTGTTGGAAGGTCTATCGGAGGGGCCCCGTCAACCGTACGGTCGATGTGCCGGGCCCGGTATCGGGGAATGATGAGGTCATGCGCGCTCTCGACCTCGTCATCGGCATCGGCTGGGTGGCCTTCTGGCTCTACTGGCTCTTGGAGGCCCGCAACGTCAAGGCCGGCCAGAACCGGTGGAACCGTTTCGCAGGCGCCCGGGTGGCGCTGCTTATCGTCATCGTGTTGTTGTTCCGCTTCTCCGGCTTCGGACCGCACAAGGCAACGGAAGACTGGTGGCTGGTCGGCATCGGCACGGCCGTCTGGGCCGTCGGCCTGGCCCTGGCGGTCTGGGCCAGGCTCTACATCGGCAGGAACTGGGGCATGCCGATGACGCAGAAAGAGAACCCTGACCTGGTCACGACCGGCCCGTACCACGCCATCAGGCACCCCATTTACACGGGCATCATCCTCGGCCTGCTCGGCACCGCCCTGGCCACGTCGTTGTACCTCCTGATCGCGGCCGTCATCCTGGCCGGCTACTTCGTCTACAGCGCGGTCAGCGAGGAGCGCTACATGACGGAACGGTTCCCCGACGACTATCCGGAGTACAAGGCCCACAGCAAGATGCTGATCCCCTTCGTCTTCTAGCCACGTTGCCCCGCCCTGCCTGGTAACAGCAAGAAGTGGCGAAGCCGCCGCTCAGGCGGTGACCGCGCCGAACACCTCCGCGAGGATCTTCAGCGCCGCGGCGGCCTGGTCGCGGGTGATCACCAGCGGCGGTGAGACGCGGACCGAGCTCTCGCCGCACTCGAGTACGAGCAGCCCGCGCTCGAACGCCCGCAGCTGCACCAGTTCCGCGAGCTCGGCGGTGCGCAGCTCAACGCCGATCATCAGCCCGACGCCGCGCACGTCGGTGATCGTCTCCGGGTGCGCGCGCCACAGCTCGCGCAGCCCGTCGAGCAGGAACGCCCCCTGGGCGGCCGCGTTCGCGAGCAGCCCGTCTGACTCGATGACCTCAAGCGTGGCAAGGCCGGCGGCGCACGGGACGGGGGAGCCGCCGTAGGTTGAGCCGTGCGCGCCCGCGCCCCACTTCTCCATCAGCGGTGCCCTGGCCATGAACGCGCCAAGCGGCAGCCCCGAGGCGATCCCCTTGGCGCTGATCAGCACGTCGGGGTGGACGCCCGAATGCTCGATGGCCCACATCCGCCCGGTGCGGCCCATGCCGGACTGCACCTCGTCGGCGACCAGCAGGATCCCGTGCTTGTCGCACAGCGAGCGCAGCCGCGCGAGCCAGGCGGCGGGCGGCACGATGTACCCGCCCTCGCCCTGCACCGGCTCGACGAAGATCGCCGCGACCTCCGACGGCGCCACCTGGTACCTGAAGAGCACGTCTTCCAAATAGGAAAAGGTCTCGTCCGGGTCGTGGGATCGCGCGCCAGAGACCGGGTCGACCCGGTTGTACGCGTACGGCGCGTGCAGTACGCCGGGCACCAGCGGCCCGAACCCCTGGTGGTACTTGGCCTTCGACGCGGTCAGCGTCATCGCGCCGTAGGAGCGGCCGTGGAACGCGCCGAAGAAGCTGATCACGTACGGCCGCCCGGTGGCGTACCTGGCCAGCTTGAGCGCCCCCTCCACGGCCTCCGCCCCCGAGTTGGTCAGGAACACCCGGACCGGTCCAGGGATCGGGGCGGTCGCGGCGAGCGCCGCGCACATCTGAGAGTAGATCGGCAGGTAGAAGTCGCTGGCCGAGTAGTGCAGCAGCTCGGCGGCCTGGGCGGTCACCGCCGACACCACGCGGGGGTGGCAGTGCCCGGTGGACGTCACGGCGATGCCGGCGTTGCAGTCGAGGAACAGGTTGCCGTCGGCGTCCTCGACGACCGAGCCGAGTGCGCGGCGCGGCACCAGGGGATAGGCCCGCGGCAGCGACCCGCTGGTGACCGCGAGGTCCCGGTCGATGATCGCCCGCCCGGCGGGCCCGGGCAGCGGGGTCCGCACGTCCGGCACGGGGCGCGCCGGGTCAAGCCACTCGCTCATACCGCCACCTCGCTGGCGCTCGGAGTCCGCATTCGCGGACGCACGGTGGTTACTGATTCGCTCGCAAGCTCGCTCACGAGACCACGCTCCTTGACTGTTCCCGCAGGTACTGCTGGACGTAGTAGAGCCCGCCCCCGGCCTTGCCGCCGGTGCCTGAGCCCTTCCAGCCGCCGAACGGCTGCACGCCAGGCCACGCCCCGGTCGTCGCGCCGGCGGCGCGGTTGACGTAGACGACCCCGGCCTGGATCTCGTCGAGGAACCGGTCGACCTCACCGGGGTCGGCGGAGAAGAACCCGGCGGTCAGCCCCAGGTCGGTGGCGTTGGCCAGCGCCAGCGCCTCGTCCAGGGTGTCATAGGGCGCGACCGCGACGAGCGGCACGAACAGCTCGTCGCGCAAGATCCAGTCGTCGGCCGCCAGCCCGGTCACCACGGTCGGCGCGAGGTAGTACCCGTCGGGGAACGCGCCGGTGCCGCGCAGCACGGAGCCGCCCGCCACGACCTCCCCGGCGGACCGCGCGTGCTCGACGGCCCGCTCGAACCGCTCGACGGACTCGGCGCTGATCACCGGCCCGAGGAACGCCTCCCGCGACGTCGGGTCGCCGACGACAAGCGACGCGGCCCGCTCGGCCAGCTTCGCGACAAACGCCTCGAGCACGTCCCGGTGCGCGTAGACCCGCGAGCAGGCGGAGCACTTCTGCCCGGACAGCCCGAACGCGGAGCGTGCCACCCCGTCCGCCGCCACGTCGAGGTCGGCGCGGTCGGAGACGATCGCGGGGTTCTTGCCGCCCATCTCGCAGATGACCGGCTTGGGGTAGGCGCCGGCGAATTGCCGGTATATCGACATGCCGACCGCGTAGGACCCGGTGAACGTCAGCCCGCCGACCCCCGGGTGCGCGACGAGGGCGGCACCGACGTCGTCGCCCCCTGGCAGCAGGTGGAACACGTCCGGGTCGAGCCCGGCGTCGCGGAAGCACTCGTAGAGCTTGGCCGCGCTGAACGAGCCCTGCGGCGAGGGCTTCAGTATGACCGTGTTCCCTGCCGCGAGCGCCGCGCCCGCCGGCCCGGCCGCGAGCGCCATCGGGAAGTTGAACGGGCTGATCACGGCCCAGACGCCGTACGGCCGCAGGACGCTGACGTTCTTCTCGCGTGGGTTCAGCGTCCCCATGGTCGCCGTGAACCCGTCGCTGTCCTCGACCTGCTGGCAGTAGTAGCGGATGAGGTCGGCGGCCTCCTCGACGTCGCCGAGCGCCTCAAGCCGGTTCTTGCCGACCTCCAGGCTCATCAGCGCGGCGAGCTCGTTGGACCGCTCGCTGATGAGGTCGGCGGCCGCCCGGAGCACCGCGACCCGCTGCGGCCAGGGTGTCCGCGCCCACCGGCCCGCCGCGGCCGACGCCGCGCGCACGGCGTCCCCGACGTCGGCTGGTGTCGCCGAGTGGACCCGGCAGAGGGTGAGCGACAGGTCGCCGGGGCTGGTCACCGTGAGCAGTTCCCCCCCAGCCAGGGGCTGGCCGCTCACGTACCCGTGGATGTCCGCGCCGAGCCAGCTGGAGGCCAGCCGCAGCCCCGCCTCGTAGGCGGCTTGCAGCTCCTCGTTGTCGGCCGACAAGGTGGCGTAGGTTACGCGAAAATGCGTCGACATAGCTGTAAATCCTACTGTGGAAGGGCCGGAAATCGGAAGAATCACCAGCCGACTGGTCCCGTCGGCGGAAGCGATCAGGTCCGCGCCGCTGCTGCCTGTGATTATCCCGAACGTAAGCGTGGTTCCACGTAACGCCATGCCGCGCACTTAGAGGCTGCAGGGGCGCCCAGGCAGCCCGTTTCCAAGGCTGGACCTTGACGAGGGCGTTGCGTGAACGGTGCGCGGAGGTCAGCCTTTCTCGGCCCTCTTCCTGGCGAGCGGCTCGATGACGACGGTTCCGTAGGGGGCGGCCAGGCAGCCGAGGTCGCCGGGGTCGGCCGGCGTCAATCGCCTGATTGCGCCCTTTTCCCCGGTACAGCTCTCCGAGCGTACCCGTCGCGATTGCAACGTCGCGATCATGGGACTGCGGCGGCAACCGCCGATTGCTCAGGGGCTGACGTGGGCGAGTGGTACCGGCGGAAGCCGGGCAGGGCAGCGCCGATCGCCAGGACGCCGAACACCGTCAGCAGGCCGCCGCTCAGCGCGCTGATCACCGGGGTGGTCCACGACCCGACCAGGCCCGCCTCGAGCGACCCGAGCTGGCTGCCGCCCGCGCCGACGAGGAAGTCCGCCGCGTTCACCCGGCCGCGGAACTCATCGGGGGTCGCCTCCTGCACGATGATCCCCCTGACGACCACGGTGAACGTGTCGGCGAGGCCGGCGATGGCGAGGGCGAGAAGCGTGAGCCACAGGGAGGGCGCGACCGCGAACAGCGCGAAGGCGCCGCCCCACACGGCCACGCACGCGAGCATGACGAGACCGTGCCGCCTCATGTGCTTCAGCGGCCCGGCGAACACCGCGCTCACCAGGCCGCCGACGCCGATCGCGGTCATGAACAGGCCGAGGGTCCGCGGGTTGCCGCCGAACCTTTCCGCGTTGATCGCCGGGAACAGCGACACGGGCAGCGCGAAGAACGTCGCGTTCACGTCCGCGAGGAACGCGCCGTACAGGGCCGGCGTCCGCCGGATGAACGCCAGTCCCTCCAGCGTCAGCGCGAGCCCCGACCGGGGCCGGCCCTCGTCCGCGGCTGGATCGTCCCCGGCCGCGGTGTCCCCGGCCGCACCGTCCTGGCTGGCCGCGGGCGCTGCACCGTCCTGGCTGGCCACGGGCCTCGCCGGCGGCATCGCGGGCAGCCGGCCCACGCCCCACAGCGCCCCCGCGAACGACGCGACGTCCGCCAGGTAGCAGCCGCGGAGCCCGGTCCACGCGGTGACGACGCCGGCGAGCGACGGCCCGGCGATCATCACGACCTGGAAGACGATCCTGTTCAGCGCCATCGCCGTGCCCAGCTGCTCCCTGGGAACGAGCCGGGGGATGAACGTCTGCTGGGCCGGCGCGCTGACCGCGCTGAACGCGGCCCCGATCGCGACGAGCGCGTACAGCGACCACAGGGAGGCGCCGCCGAAGGCGGCCAGGGCGAACAGCACCGCCGAGAGCGCCATCTGGCCGACCGCCACGGCCAGCACCAGCCGCCGCCGGTCCACCCGGTCGGCGAGCGTTCCGCCGGGCAGCGTGATCAGCAGCAGCGGAATGAACATGGCGACACCGAGCCCGCCCACCGCGGCAGGGGACCGCGTCAGGTCGTAGACCTGCAGCGTGATCGCGAACGTCGTCATCGCCGCCCCGGTCCTGGACAGCATCGTGCCCAGCCAGAGCCTGCGGAAGGCCGGGTGCTCGCGCAGGGGGGTGACATCGGTTAGCAGCCGCACGGGCGTAGTGTAACAGTGCTTATATAAGCGCTGTCATTTCCTTTATGATGGCTCTCATGAGCGACGAGCCCGCACCGGCGCCTGGCACCGCGCGAGCGGACGACCCGACCGAGGTGAGCCGGTGGCGCCCGGTCTTCCTGCTGCTGTCCGGCATGGACGACGAGATCGCCCGCGTCTACGCCGACAACGGCATCGAGGACCTCAAGCCGACCTGGGTGCTTGAGATCGTCCGGCTGCACGCCCGCGGCCCGATGACGATCGCCGAGCTGGCCAGGTCGGTCGGCCGGACCCACTCGGCACTGAGCCAGAAGGTCGCGGCCATGCGCGCCGCGGGCTGGCTAGCGACCAGCCAAGGTCGCGACGCCCGCAGCAAGACGGTGACCCTCACCCCCAAGGCCGAGCGCGTCGCCGCACTCCTGGCCGCCGAGTGGCGCGCGACCGAGGCCGCGATCACCGAACTCGAAGCCGAGCTCCCTTACCCGCTTACCCGGGTGGCGGAGGACATCAGGTCCGCCCTGGCCGCGAAGAGCTTCCACGCCCGCATCACCGAGCACCTGTCGGCCGAAGGCCCGGTTACGGACTGACGCCGGGGCTTGCTGGCCGGAGCATGACAACCGGCATCGGGTGGGGCAATGGGACCGCCTACCGGGCGGCGAACGTGGTGAGCGAGAGGGTGTTGCCGTCGGGATCCTGGAACCAGGCGACCCGGTCGCCGCCCGGCGTGGTCCAGATGCCGAGGTCGTCTTGCGCCATGCCGTCGTAGCGGGTGAACTGGACGCCCCGGCCGCCCAGGTCGCGGACGGCGGCGCCGATGTCGGGCACGTTCCACCCGGCGGCGGTGAAGGGGCGTGCGGCGAGCCCGGGGACGGGGGTGACCCGCAGCATGGTGCCGCCGGCGTCAAGCACCAGCGCGAAGGGGGTGTCGTCAACGACCCGCAGCCCGAGCGTCCCCTCGTAGAAGGCCCTGGCCGCGGCCAGGTCGCGGACCGGGATGAAGCCGATGAACGGCGCGTCTGCCAGCACGGGCCGAACATATCCCAAACACCGGGAGGACACTCGCAGGCGCCGTCCGCATGTCGCCTCTCCCGTCAGCGCGGTACGGCTGCCAGTCGTCCCGCCATCGTCGCGGCGGGGCCCGGGCCGGCGTGGCCCTAGCTCACGCGGCGAGCGGGAGGCCCTGGCGGTCGCCGGCGGCGCGGATGAGGACCGCCGCCCAGGTGCGGTAGGGGCGCCAGCCCGCGGCGATGCGCTCGATCTCCTCGCGGGAGGCCGGCGCCGGCGCCGTGTTGTAGAAGTGCGCGATATAGCCGGGCAGCCGCGGCTCACCGAAGGTCAGCACGTCCGTGACGCCCGTGGCGCGCAGCAGGATCAGGGTGGCGTAAGTGGGGCCGATTCCCGGCAGCTTCCGCAGGTCGGCGAGGGCGTCGTCGGGTGCCATCGCCGTGAGCCGCGCCGCGTCGAGCTGCCCGTCGAGCGCCGCCCGCGCGACGGCCCGCAGCCACGCGACGCGGTTGGCGGCCATGCCTGGCAGCGAGTCCGCGGTGAGCAGCCGCTCGGGCAGCGGGAACGCGGGCACCTCCTCGCCCGCGACGCATCGCGTCGCGCCGAGTTCGGCGCAGATGCGTGCCCGGACCGCCGTCGCCTGCGCGCGGTACCGCCTGGCGCTGATGATCGACCAGGCGGCGGCCTCGTACGGCGAGTGGAACAGGACCGGCCGCAGCCAGTCATGCGCACGCTGGAGCGCGCCGAGCACCGGGTCGCGCTCTCCGAGCGCCGCCCACGGGCCCGCCGGCTGGTCGAGGGACAGGATGCGGAGGACCTGACGGAGCACCGCGTCGGGGTCCGCGTCGGACTCGATGGCCGCCGTGATGGCGCCGTCGCTCCGCTCCGCCAGGTGAACGGCCGCGTGGTGGCGCATGTCGTCGGTGACGAACGCCAGCCGCATCTCGCCGCGCCGCGGGCGTGGGCCTGCCGGTGTTGGGCCCGAACCCGAACGCGGCCGCCGCCGCGAGGGAGAAGGGCCCGTCGGGGATGATGGTGAAGGAGCTCATGCTCACAGATATAGCCCCGGGCTCTGACATTCCGTGGCCACTCCCTGATAACAGCAAGAAGCGCGCGGGCGCTGACGGCCGGCACGTGATAGTGGATCGCTGCACAGCCTATGGCGCGCATAACGATCCGCTATCCCTGCCTCACGGGCGTACGCCCGACTGTCCGCGCGGATAACAGCAAGAAGCGGCTTGCCGCCGTCCACCCACGCGCCAAGCCGGCCGTCACCACCGCCGGCGGCTAGGACGGGCGTTAGCCCTCGGGCAGCTGGGTGCTGTCGAGCGTGATCAGCGGGAGCGGGCCGGCCAGGTCGGCGGGGGCGGCCGGGACGTAGGCGAAGTTCTTCGCCCGCGCGCCGCCGTCGACGACCAGGTCGATGCCGGTGATCAGCCGGGCGTAGTCGGAGCAGAGCCATGCGACGGCGTGCCCGATGTCGGTCGGCGTGCCGGTGGTGCCCATCGGGACCATCGGGTTGCGCGGGCCGTCGAACCGGGCCGGCTTGCGCCATTCGTCGGTGCCCTCGGGAGCGCCAAGGCCGCCGGTCGCGCCGGGCCGCAACCCGAACGGGGTCCGGCCCTCCCTGGCCCACTGGGCGAGGAGTTCCGGGTTGTCCGGGTTCGGTGCGGTCGGGGTGAAGCTGTTGACCCGGATGCCGTACGGCGCGAGGTCCATCGCGGCGGCACGGACGAAGTTGTTCACCCCGCCCTTGTGGAACGCGTAGGCGATGACGCCCGCGCTGCCGTTCCAGCCGTTCGAGGAGGAGACGCAGACGATCGAGCCCTTGACGCCGCGCTCGGCCATCGACCGGCCGACGTACTTGGTGTTCAGGAACGTGCCCATGGACGAGACGGTGACCGCGCGGTGGAACCCCTCGGCGGTCTCGTCGAGTACGCCGCGGCCGCCGAGCAGCGCCGCGTTGTTGACGAGGATGTCGATCTTGCCCCACGCGCCGAGGACGTCGTTGATGTAACCCTTGACGACCTCCTCATCGGTGACGTCGCCCGGCGCGGCCATCGCCGTCCCGCCGTTGCGCTCGATCCGGGCGATGCACGCGTCGATCGACTCCTTGGACACGTCGTTGACGGCTACCTTCGCGCCGTACCTAGACAGGGCCAGGGCGATGCCGCTGCCAATGTTCGGCCCGCAGCCGGTGACCAGCGCGACCTTGCCCTCCAGGGATACGTCCAACGCCTATCTCCACCTCTCACGCACCCGTGCTCGCTTGGGTAATTCAATGCCAGAAAACTGGACGCTGCCGATTATGTGGCGATGGCGCGCGTCCTGGCAATCGGCTCACGGGACAGAAGTTTCGTCACCTGGCCTGGGGAATGCGCAAACTTTCCCGCGTCACCCGTGACCGGTTTTGCGTCATGGCCGTGCACTACCGGCGGCTGACGAGGAGGTAGCGCTCGTCGCTAACCGGGCCGCCCCACAGGGCCGGGTCGTCGAGTGCGGTGATCATGGCGTCGCTCCGGTGCCGTAGCACGGCCCGGCCGGCCTCAGCGGTGGTAAGGCCCGCACCCGTCGACCAGCGGCCCTCGACGAGCACCAGCGTTCCCCCCGGCAGCAGCAGCCGCAGCCAGCCGGCCAGGGCCAGGTCGATCTCCGGCATGGCCCACAGCACGTGCCTGGCGAGGACCACGTCGAAGCTGCCGGGCGGCAGGGTCGGCGCCGCCGCGTCGGACAGCACGAACCTGGCGGTGACATCGGCCGCCCTGGCCTTGGCCCGTGCCGCCCTGACCATGGCGGGGGCGAAGTCGAGGCCCGTGACCGCGTATCCCTCGGCCGCGAGCAGCACCGACAGCGAGCCGGTACCGCAGCCAATGTCCGCGATGGCCGCCGGGGCCTGAGGCAGGTGCGCGAGCAGCAGCCGCCGCCACGCGTCCCTGACTCGCGAGTCGCGCAGGCCGTGGTCGGCGCTGTCGTCGAAGGTGTCCGCCTGGCCGTCCCAGTACGCGGCTTCGCTTGTCATGGTGCTCGCTTCGCGGCCGCGACCACGTGACTGAGCAGGACGGCCGTCGTGACCGGGCCGACGCCTCCTGGAACGGGCGTCAGCGCCGCCGCGACGCCGGCCACCGCGGGGTCGACGTCGCCTGCGAGGCCGCCGTCCTTGGTGGCGTTCGTGCCCACGTCGATGACCGTGGTGCCGGGGGAGACGTGCCCAGGCCCGATCAGCCCGGCCCGGCCGGCCGCCGCCACGAGCACGTCGGCCTGCCGGGTGATCGACGGCAGGTCCGGGGTGCGCGAGTGACAGATCGTGACCGTGGCGTGCCGGTCAAGCAGCAGGTGCGCGGTGGGCTTCCCTGCCACCACGGAACGGCCCACGACGACCGCGTGCCTGCCGAGCAGCTCCACGCCGTAATGGTCAAGGAGCGTCAGCACCGCCTCCGCGGTGGCAGGGGCGAACGTTGGCAGGCCCGCCACCAGGCGGCCGATCGACTCCGGGCTCGCGCCGTCTACGTCCTTGGCCGCCGGGATGGCGGCGGCGAGCTCGGCGAGGTTGGCGCCACCGGGCAGCGGGGCCTGCAGGATGATGCCGTGCACTTCCGGGTCATCGGCAAGCTGCGCCAAGGTGGCCGTGATACCCGCCAAGGTCGTCGTGCGGGCCACGTCGCAGGCGATTCCCTCGCGCGCGGCCGCGTTCGCGATCGACCGTACGTAGGCGGCGCTGCCGTCGTCGTCGTTCGCGGTGACGACCGCCAGCCGGGGCTGGCGCCCCTCCTTGGTCAGCCAGGCGGCCTGCTCGGCCACCGTTGCGCGCAGCTGACGGGCGAGCTCCCGGCCGCTCAGCTCACGGCCTCCCCGCCCCGTGGTCACTGCGCTATCTCCTCGCGGATGGCGGCGATCACCCGGCCGGCCCGGTCCGTCACCCCGTCGGCGAGTGCCGCCGTCGCCGTCAGTTCCGCCACGAGCGCCGGGTCCTTGATCGCGGCCAGGTTCGCCTCGATGTTCAGCGCGGCCGTGACCGCCGCGGCGCTGATCGCGGCCGCCGCGGCGCCGATATCGGAGATGACGTTCTTGTTCGCGACGGGAAGAAGGTCCTCGGCGAGGCCCACGAGCCGCACCGACGCGGCCATCAGGTCCGCCGGCGGGCGGGCCGCGCCCGCCATCGCGTCCGCGATCGCGGCGGAGCGCGCCGCCTTAGCCTCTGAGGTGTCCTTGGGCAGCCCGTAGGCGGCGATCACCTTCTCGAACGCCGCCGAGTCGGCGGCGGCGAGGCCGGCGCCCTCATCGGCGAGGCCGTCCGCCGCGGCCCGGACCCGGCCCACAGTCTCGGCGTCATACCGGGGGCCGTCGCTGAACCTGGCGACCATCGCGAGCAGGGCGGCGGCCTGCGCGGCCTGCAGCGCGCCGGTGGCACCGCCGCCCGGCGCCGCACTGCGGGCCGCGAGGCGGGTGAGGAAGCTCCCAATCGACTCATCGAGCATGATCGTGAGGCTATCGGGTCACTGGGGCACCCGACAGCGGGTTTCCCGTCGCGTAAGTGGCCGGCTACCGGCCGGAGCGGGACCGTCGTCAACCATCTTGACCGCGCTGCCCGCAGCCGGGCGCGTACTCTGCTGCCCGGGACACGATCGCAGAGGAGCACCAAGGGTCATGACCAGGACAACCAACGGGGCGCGGCCTGCCGGCGGCACCGCACGCGGCCGGGACGCGGTCAAGGTCTCCGGCGCCGTCTCGGCCGCGCTGGCCGCGGGACACCCCGTGGTCGCCCTTGAGTCCACGATCTTCTCCCGGCTTGGGCTGCCCGCGCCCGCCAACGGCGACGCGCTGCGGCGGTGCGTGGCCGCGGTGCGCGCGGGCGGTGCCGAGCCCGCCGTCACGGCCATCCTCGACGGGAAGGCGCGCGTCGGCCTTGAGCCGGGGGAGGAGGAACGGGTGCTCGCGGGCAGCAGGAAGGTAGCCGAGCGGGACATCGCGGTCGCCGTGGCGCAGGGGCTCGAGGTCGGCGTGACGACCGTGTCCGCCTCGGTGGCGCTGGCCCACGCCGCCGGCATCGAGGTCTTCGCCACGGGCGGCATCGGCGGCGTGCACCGCGGCGCCGAGCTGACCGGTGACATCTCCGCGGACCTCGACGCGCTCGCCAGCCATCCCGTCATCACGGTATGCGCGGGCGCGAAGGCGTTCCTCGACCTCGCGCGAACCCTGGAGTACCTGGAGACGGCGGGTGTCCCGGTGCTCGGCTGGCAGCATGACTGGTTCCCCGCCTTCTACCTGCGCTCAAGCGGGCTGCCCGTGCCGCACCGCGTCGAGAGCGCCCGGGTGGTGGCCGACGTGCTGCGCGGCCGCACGCGCGAGTGCACCGGGGTGCTGCTGACCGTGCCGATCCCGTCCGCCGACGAGCTCGCACCGGGGCCGCTGAACGCCGCACTTGACGCCGCGCTCGCCGCCTGCGAGGCCGCGGGCGTCACCGGCGCGGCCGTCACCCCGTTCGTGCTCGAGAGGATCGAACGGCAGACGGCGGGCGCGAGCGTCCCCGCCAACCTGGCACTCGCGGAGAACAACGCACGGGTCGCCGCCCGGGTCGCTGCCGCGCTGACCGGCCCGTTACCCGGGTTGCCAGTCGTCACTGGCGATTCCCGCGTACCTGGCACTCACCGCTTCGCCGAGTGTCCAGCCGTCGCGGATCAGCAGCGCCGCGTCAGGCAGGATGAACCCGGCCCGCCGCCAGGCGACCGCGGCCGCGAGCGGCACGCCGGCGTCCTTGGCGTCGACCGCGTCGGAGGGGGCGAAACCGGCATCCGCCCACGGCGTGACCTCCTCGGGGGTCATCCCGAGCGCGATCGCGCGGACGGCGTCGCACACGCGCAGCCCCTCGCCCGCCCAGCGTCGGGCGACTGCCCTGGTGAGGTCGTGCCTGAGCGCCCAGTAGATCTCGATCGGGGCGAACGGCGCCCAGTCGCGCAGGTCGCCTGCCGTCAGGCCGTAGGCCAGCGCCTCGGCGGCCTCGCCCGCGGTGCCCGCGTGCCCGGTGGCGGCCTCAGCCACCGGCGGTCACCTTTCCCGCGGCCGCGGCGCAGGTGCGCCAGGCCCGCTCGAAGTCCTTGGTGACCTCTTCCGGCTGGCCGGCGAGGAACGGGAAGGGACGGGGCCCGTCCTTGGGTGCCGGGCGGCTGAGGCCGCCGATGATCGGCAGGTACACGCTGTGGTTGACCGCGGGATCACGGATGACGCCCATGGGGTCGCGCCCCGCGGCCACGTTGTCGACGTCCTCGAGCAGCCGTTTGCGCATGAGGATCACGCCCCGGTCGCTCTCACCGAGGTGCTCCATCGAGCGGTCCGCGATGGCACCCTGGCCCACCCAGGCGATGAAGTCCTGGTTCATGACGTGGCTGTCGATCCAGCGGCCGGTTCGCTCGTCCTTGACCGGGGCGTGCCAGCAGGGGATCTCCTCCTGCTCGAACGGCGTCTCGCCCGGGAGCTCGTCGATGAACCACCCGACGCTCAGCGTGTGCTCGTCGTCGATGGGCACCCGCCACTCGAAGTGCCCGGTGTACAGGCAGTTCGGCCACAGGCACACCCGGCCGGTGGTCCACAGCTCATCGTCCTCGGTCGTGTCCTCACGGACGCGGCGGTAGACGAAACCGTAGTCGAACTCGTCGAAGCCAAGCCGCCGGTGAGCAGGCGCGCGGGAGCCGTCCTGCCCGCGCAGCACCCGTGACCAGTTGTCGTGCAGCCACTCGAAATGAACCGGGTCGATCGAGTTCTCCTGGCACTGGAACCAGTTGCACGGCACTTCAGAGATGGCCACCTGCTTGAAGCCGCGCGAGTGAAACCGGTCCCAGTCCGGCAGCTGCGGTGCCGGCCGCGGCCCCAGGTAGACCCACACCAGGCCGGCCTTCTCCCGCACCTGGTACGCCTTGATGCGGACCTTGTCCTTGAAGCGGCCCTCCGGGTGAAGCGTTTCCTCAAACGGCTGGTGCAGGCACTGCCCGGTGTGGTCGAACAGCCAGCCGTGGTAGTTGCACCGCAGGCCGCGTTCCTCGGTGAACCCGTACGTCATATCCGCCCGGCGGTGCGGGCAGTGCCGGTCCACCAGCCCGTAGTTCCCGCCCTTGTCGCGGTACAGCGCCAGGTCCTCGCCAAGGACGCGTACCGCCTTCACGGACTGGCGGCTGAACTCCGCCGCGCCCGCCACCGGGTGCCAGTAGCGTCGCAGCAGCTCGCCCATCGGCGTTCCCTGACCGGTCTCACACAGCAGCCGGTTCCGCTCTTCGCTCAGCAAGGCCGTTCCTCCTCGGGTTCCGCTGAACATCTTCACCCGGTCCGCTCCGGCGCGGAACCCTTGACAGCGGGCCGGGCTATTCGAAGTAGGCGATGGTGCGGAACTCGATGCTGTGCCGCGGCTCGGTCGCCCGCGCGGCACGGTCGCGGAAGGCGCTGTGCGGGACGCGCCAGGCGCGCGAGTGGTCGCTGTCGTTGAGCGTGAAGAAAAGGATCTCGTCGCGGGTCATGCCGGGGAAGTACCACCACTGGTGCGCGGGGTTGTGGTGAAACTCGAAGCCGCTGGTTCCTGGCGCGTCCTCGGGCATCTCCGCGTACAGGTCGGCGGGAATCTTGTCCACGAAGTACAGCCGGTTGTCCAGTCCTTCGCCTGGCCCGACGCTCGTGTAGTCGCAGATGGCCAGCGGCCAGTCCTGCGGCGGCGGGCTGAAGACACGCCACAGGCTGGTGATGAGCGCCCGGCGGAAGCCGGGACCGTCAGGGAAATGGGAGGCGTAGGCCGTCTCGGCCCGCCCCCGCGCGCCGGCCACCGAGAAGTCGTCATGGACCAGGGCCGCCTGCGGTTGAGAGGCATTCTCGCCCGGGGCCGCGGAGCGGCGCAGCGTCCAGCCGAGCGTCGCCACCCGGTCGGCTCCGGTGTAGGACTTCACGAACTCGGCCACCTCGCCGACGTAGACCCGGTTCACCTCCTCCCGGTCGGTGAAGTCCGCCACCGACGAGGCGTGCCCGATGATCGCGAAGCCGTTGCGGTCGAGCGTGAACTGGTCGCGAACGGGCCGCCCGTTGCGGACCGGCATCTCGTACGCGCGGTAGGCCCCGGTGTTCACGCTCTCTCCCGGTGCGGTGAACCGGCGGAGCACCGTGGACTCGGGGGCCAGGTAGCTGAACTCGCCAGTGACTGCCTGGATGTCCGCTTCGCCGGTGAGAATCCCCATCGCCGCCTTCTCGCTGTTGGACCGCGTGTTCTAGTCAAGAGCCCGGGCGGCGAGATGTCCACGCCCCGTGCTGAACTCGGGTGAGCAGGCACAATCTAGGCAGCGGAAAACGCGAGTCAGGCGACAACCTGTGGGCTGGACGGCGTGACCGGCAGGTAGGGGAGTAGCTCGCGCAACACGAGTGCGGCATTCCTGGCGGCTATGTGGTGGTAGTCGTCGTCTTTTCGCGCGCTGGCGTCGTCGGAGATCCCTCGAATGACTAGCCACCCCAGCGGGTGGCCCGCTGGCGTGAGATCTTCGTGATGTGCCAGGCTCAGGCCCGCCGCCTCCATGTCGACCGCGAGGATCTTGTCGTTGAACCGTGCCAGGTATCTGAGGATATCGGAATCGCGGTCGGCGATGACGGCGTTGCCTGAGCCGATAGGCCCATTAAATACCCGGATGATGCCTTTCGCTTTCCCTGATCCGTCGACGTCGAATTCCGCGGGGTCGCCGTGTCCGGTGAAGAACTCTTTCACGGCGTGACCGATGATGGCGGGGGCTTGCTGCTCCTGACCGCGGTACAGGGTGCCGGAGGGCGTCTCCTTACGCAGGTCATAGCAGATGACCCGGGTAGCCACCACGACGTCACCGAGTCGCACGTCCCGGTGAATGCCCCCGGCTATCCCGGTGAGGGCGATGACCGCGGGGTGGAAGTGCTCGCGCAGGTGGTTGTAGGCGGCCATGGCGGATTCCTGGCCCTGGGCGAGTGCCCGGGTGGCGGCTACCGTTACCTGCTTGCCATGGACGTGCACGGTGCCCATGTCAACGCCGCGGCCGCCAACCTCAACCGGCTCAAGGCCGAGGGAAACGCGGACCGCCGCGGCCTCCTCGGCGATGATGGTGATGACGCCTACGCCAGCGCTCGTTCCGCCTTGGCGAGGCGTCTGGGCGGTGTTGATGTTGACGGTGGCGCCGGGGCCGACGGCCGACTGCTTAATGGTCGTCCTTCCGCCGAGCGTGACGACTCCCGAGTTTTCCACATGATGCGTCATTGCGTCGCTCCGTCCGGTGCGTGCTGCTGCTCGTCGCTGGGTTCAGGGGTGGTGCCGCCAAAGCGGACCTGGGCGCCAGGGCCGACGGCGGACTGGTTCATTTCGAGCTTCCCCATGTTGAGTACGCCCGTGTTGATGATGCTGAAGACGCGCCGCCTGAATATTGAGGTGTCGACCTTCCTGGCCTCCAGGAAGTCTTCCGTCGCTTTCAGCAGCCGCTGCTCGACGATCTTCATTTCGTCGTAGATGGTGATCTTGTCCAGGTCCGCGTCATCCCAGTCTTCGGCTATTTCCTCGCGGACGCTGAGCCGTGACCCGATCATCAGCCCCCGCCGCGGGGTGATCGTCCGGTCTCTCACGGCCCACGCCGAGCGGATAAGCACCCTGGGTGCCAGGCCGAGCCGCCACAACCCCGCGAGCGACTGGGGAAGGCTGCCGACTCCACGCGCCGAGGCACGCAGCACGGCGCCCGCTCCGGTCTCCGCGTATTGCTTGAGCACCTGGAACGTCAGTGGAGTGCGGGTCAGGGCGCAAGCGGAGAAGTCGAGACTCAGGGTCCTGCCTCGGATGGTGACCCTGAGGAAGACGGTAGTCACCACCTCCCCCTCGCTGCTGACGCGGATCTCCAGGTAGTGCCTGGCAGTGTCGTGCGGGTCGTCGATGATGCGGTTGACCTCCGCGGGGGTACCGCCGCTGCAGGAAGCCCCGTTCCGTCCCCACCTCTGTTTCCGCGATGTACAGCCGGTCCCTGACATCGAATCCGCGTAGGCGCGTGGGATCCCCTCCGTCACCGACCTGCTTCATCGTGTTCTTAAGGTGCTCCACCAGCTCGTGGGATGCGAAGGGTGGGGACGGGTACTCCCGATCGGGCATGCTGCCGTCGCCCGGCCGCAGCAATTGCACGCCGAGCGGCGGCAGCCAGCGGTGCACCAGGGTGCCGCTGCCGATGAAGCGCGTCGGCTCGCGATCCCAGCCAGGAAACACGTGACCCGGGCCACCGTCATCTGGCGAAGGCCTGCGGTATACGACGTAGTCGCACGACTGCTGCTGATCGATCATGGCGAGCCGCCTGCCGAGTCGGGCGGGCCGGAGGGATCCCGCTGAGCAGGTGCGATTCAGCGCCGTCTGATGGGCCGCACCGATCACGGCCGCGGCGGCCCCGAGTAGCAGCATGAGCACGGCGGCGGCGAAGACGCCATGCGCCAGGGAGCCCCCCGAGGTCGCGGAGACCCCGCCGATCACGATCAGCACAGCGCACCCGCCGGCGCTAACGCCGAGCAGACGGGACAGCTCACGGTGCCGTTCTCGCTCGCCGACGCGCAACGAGCGCCGCAGCCAGCGAGCGGACGTCGACTTGACGTGCAGCCGCGCGGTTTCTGGCGCATGCCGCAGCATCAGCGAGCCCAGGTACCAGATGCCGCTTGCGCAGATAGCGGTGATCACGGCGCTGAAGTCCATGGCTATCGCGATCACGAGCAGCGCCAGGAGGAATGCCTGCCCGGTGGTCTCCAGCCACCACGACCGCCACGCCTGCGAGGCGACCGGGACGAGATCGAAGCCGTAAGAAGGGGACACGCGCCGCGCGGCGTTGTGCCGTACCTGGCCGAGGAGCAAGTCCCGGAACTCGCGGTCGAGGAAAGTGCCTGCGCACAGATGTCGGGTTGCCGCCGTTGCTGCCCGGCTGGTGTCTTGCAACGTCGAGGTGACCAGAGACTGAGCCATCCGGATCTCCCCAGAGCCCTCACTTTAGGTATATATGACCATAAGACGGGAATCTATTATGGTCAAGGTAACCTTTAGTAAGGCTGGTTCATGATTGCCAACAGCAACGGAGCGCGGAAGCGTCGGCCGTCACAGTCGCGGTTGACCTCGTGATCTTCACGGTCAGGGGCGGCGAGCTGCAGGTACTGCTGATTGAACGGGGGAAGGAGCCATTCCTCGGCCAGCCCGCGCTTCCCGGCGGCTATGTGCACCCGCGCGAGACCCTGTACAAGGCCGCGCGCGGGAACTCGAAGAAGAGACCGGGATTGACGGGGACAGCTGCACCTAGAGCAGTTGCGCACGTACGTGCCCGGAGCGTGACCCGCGTGGCCGGGTCATCTCCGTGGCTTACCTCGCGCTCGGCCCTGACCTGCCCGTGCCTGTCGCGGGTACCGACGCGCGCGCTCGCTCGGTGCCGGTCCGTGCGGCACTTGACGGGGCGGGCAGTTGGCCTTCGATCACCTGGCCATCCTGCGTGAGGCCCTAGACAGGCTCGCTCTCACCTGGAGTACACGACGGTGGCGGCGCGTTCTGCGCCGAGCCGTTCAGCATCAGCGACCTGCGCCACGTCTACGAGGCCGTCTGGGCGTCCCGCTCGACCCGAGCAACTTCCGGCGCAAGGTGACCCGCATGGCAGTTCGTCGAACCCACTGGTGACCGCAGGCTGCAGCTCGGTCGGCCGGCGGCGCTCTACCGGCGCGGGGGCGCCAGGCAGCTCTTCCCTCCGCTGCTGCGCTCCAGTGACGTCACCGAGGCGGGCAAGCACGCGCAGAGCGTCACTAGCGGGGCGTGACGATCGGCCCTGGCAGGCCGGGTGCCGAGTCCCCGCCCGTTGGCGGTCTGCCATCGGGCCGCTAGCTCTAGTGCTCGTGGATGATGACGCCGCGGATGTTCTTGCCGTCGTTCATGTCCTGGTAGGCCTGGTTCACCTGGTCGAGCGTGTACTTGCGGGTGACCAGCTCGTCCAGCTTGAGCTGGCCCGACTTGTACAGGCCGAGCAGCTTCGGTATGTCGTACAGCGGGTTGCTGTCACCGAAAAGCGCGCCGCGGACCTGGCGCATGTAGCCGATCAGCATGCCCGCGTGCACGTGGACGGCGCGCTCGTTGATGTGGCCGACCGCGGTGATCGTCACCTTCCCGCCCTTGCCGGTCATCTGCACCGCGGCGTTCACCATTTCCTCGGTGACCGCACCGGGCGTCATGATCGCGTGGTCGGCGAGCTGGCCCCAGGTGGTCTCCACCACGAACTCGTGGGCCTCCTTGGCGGTGGCGAAGGCGTGCGTGGCGCCGAAGACGCTCGTGGCCATGTCCCGCTTGAACTCCACCGGGTCGACCACGACGACGTTCTGCGCGCCGGCGAACCTGGCGCCCTGCACCGCGTTGCTACCGACGCCGCCCGCGCCGAAGATCACCACGGTGTCGCCTGCCTGCACCCCGGCCGCGTGCACGGCCGATCCCCAGCCGGTCGGCACGCCGCAGCCCACCAGGCACAAGATCTCCCACGGGATGTCTTGGAAGTCCTCGCGCAGCGGCACGGTCGCCCACTCAGAAACAACCGCGTACTGCGAGAACGTGCCGAGCGTGCAGAAGCCGCCGATGTCGGTCTCGCCCTCGTGGAAGCGCCACGTGCCGTCCTCGAACATGCCGGTCCCCGCGTTGAGCCCCTTCACGCACATGTTCTGGTGCCCGGTCGAGCACGGCCGGCAGGCGCCGCAGGCCGGGATGTACGAGCAGACGATCTTGTCGCCAGGCTTCACGCGCTGCACGTCGGGGCCGACGGACTCGACGATTCCCGCGCCCTCGTGCCCGCCCACGACCGGCAGCCGGATGGGGGCGTCGCCGGTGGTGATGTGGTCGTCGGAGTGGCACAGCCCGGCGGCCATGATCTTGACCCGGACCTCATGCGCCTTCGGCGGGTCGAGCCGCAGGTCGACGATCTCCCAGCCGACGTGCGGTGCCCGGGCGATGGCGGCGCGGGTGGTGATGGTGCTCATATCCTGCGAGTCCTTCCTAGTGCTCGTGGATGATCACGCCGCGGATGTTCTTGCCGTCGAGCATGTCCTGGTAGCCCTGGTTAACCTCATCGAGCGTGTAGCGGCGGGTGATCAGCTCGTCAAGCTTGAGCTTGCCTGCCTGGTAGAGGCCGATGAGCTGCGGCACGTCGACCAGGGGGCTGCAGCCGCCGTAGATCGAGCCCTGGATCCGGCGCTGGTAGCCGATCAGCATGCCGGGGTTCTCGTTGATCCAGCCGTTCCCGACCGCGGTGATCGTGACCTGGCCAGACTTCCCCACGACCTTGATGGCGTTCGCGATTACCTCGTCGTGCAGGATGCCGACGGTGATGATCGCGACGTCGGCGAGCTCGCCCCAGGTGGTCTCGACCACGAAGTCATGCGCTTCCTTGGCGGTGGCGAAGGCGTGCGTGGCGCCGAACACGCTCGTGGCCTGGTCCCGCTTGAACTCCACCGGGTCCACCACGACCACGTTCTTCGCCCCGGCGAGGGCGGCGCCCTGGACGGCGTTCATGCCGACGCCGCCGGTGCCGTAGATCACTACGGTCTGCCCGGCGCGCACGCCGCCCGCGCGGACCGCCGAGCCCCAGCCTGTCGGCACGCCGCAGGCCACCAGCGCGGCGACGTCGTAGCCGATCTCTTCAGGGATCTTGATGACGGAGTACTCGTGCACCACCGCGTACTGCGAGAACGTGCCGAGCACGCACAGGCCGCCGAAATCCTCGCCGCCCTGGTGGAAGCGGAACGTGCCGTCGGGGAACATCCCGGTGCCGGCGTTCTTGCCGGCGTCGCACAGCTGCTGGCGGCCGGTCGAGCAGTACCGGCACTTGCCGCAGGCGGGAATGAACGAGCAGGTCACGTGGTCCCCGGCCTTGACCCTGGTGACGGACGGGCCGACGGCGTCCACGATGCCGGCGCCTTCGTGCCCGCCGACCACCGGCAAGCGCATCGGCGCGTCGCCCTTCTGAATGTGGTCGTCGGAGTGGCACAGGCCCGCCGCGTAGAACTTGATCCTGATCTCGTTCGCCCTCGGGTCGTCCAGTTCAAGCTCCGTGATCTCCCACGGCTGGCCGGGCACGCGGCAAACTGCGGCTCGCGTGGTGATGCCCATGTGGACCCCTCTCTCAGGTGAATGCGAACGGCCGACGGCGCGCGGCACTGACGGGCGCCAGGCCCGCGGCGCGTCCAATATTCCAGGACCCGCCACGAGCGCGCCACCGCCCGTTCGCTCAGATCACACCAGAAAATCTGGGCTGCCGCCGGTTTGCTTTTGCTTCCTGAAGGGAATATTGCCGGGTTTGCTCCCCCGTGTCCAGGTCGGCCCGGCCCCAGTTGAGCGCTGGGCGTGACAGATCAGCCGCGCGCCGTGGTCTGGTCCGCGGCGGGCTGGTCACGACGATCTCCGGCACGCTGATGCGGAATTTCACCCCTGTGCTGCAGCGGAATTGCCTCGACGGTTCCGCCGTGCATGTCGGCGATCCTGCGCACGATCGCGAGGCCGAGGCCCGAGCCGGGCAGCGCCCGCGCCTTGGCCGACCGGTAAAAGCGGTCGAAAATGTACGGCAGGTCGTCCGCGGGAATTCCCGGCCCGTCGTCGCTGACCTCGACCGTCCCCGCCGGCGGCCGAGATGCGGATGCGTCCATCCGGCGGGCTCCACTTCAGCGCGTTGTCGACCAGGTTGCCGATCGCCCGTTCCAGCGCGTCCGGATCGCCGCGGACCAGCGTCGGCCTGCAGTCGAGCTCGTACCTCAGCCCCGGCGCCCGGTCGGCCGCCCGCGCCGCGACCCGTTCCGCGACCAAGTCCAGCCGGACGTCTTCGACGTGGAACGAGGCCCGCCCGTCACGCGCCAGCTCGACCAGGTCGTTGATCAGCACGCGCAGCTCGCCCGCCTCGGCCAGCGCGGCCGCGACGAGGGCCGGCGCGCTGGGGTCGTCCGGCTGTTCAGCGAGCAGTTCGAGGTTGGTGATCAGGCTGGTGAGCGGCGTGCGCAGCTCGTGCGAGGCGTCGGCGACCAGGCGGCGCTGCGCGCCCACCGATTCGTCCAGCGCGGCCGTCATCGCGGCGAACGCCTGCCCGAGCCGGCTGATCTCGTCCTGGCCTGGCGTCTCGATCGGCGCGCTGAGGTCGCCGGTGGCCCTGATCCGCTCGACGGTTTCTGTCAGCCGGCCCGACCGGACGCAACACCCGGCCCGCGGCCAGCCGGGCGACCACCGCCGCGCCGACCGCGGCGGCCGGCACCAGCGCGGCGAGCAGCCAGCCAAGCGCCGCCTGGGTCGATGTCGCATCCGACTCCGGCGCGGCGACGCGGACCAGCGTCCCCGGCGTGCCCGCAAACTGCATGGTGTAAATGCGGTAGACAACGCCTCCGTAGGCCTCGTCGTGGAAATACGGCTTGTCCTTCCCGTCCGCCACCTGGACGTCTTGACTCGGTGATGCCGACGAAACCGTTCGTGGGGCCGGCCGCGGCAGCGGACAGGATCTGCAGCTCCGTGTCGCCGAACGGGACCAGTTGCCCGAGAGGGTACGGGCCTGCTTGAGCTTCGCCGCTACCGTCGGCGCATCGTCCGGCCACCTGCATCAGAGACTGGTCGTTCTTGCCGCGCAGGTCCGCGCCGACCGCCGGATAGACAACCGCCGCCACGACCGCCAGCGCGCAGAAGACGACCACGCCGACAGCGATCGCGACCCTGGCGCGCAGGCTCATCTCTCTTCCCGCAGCACGTACCCGAGTCCGCGCACGGTCTGGATCAGCCGCGGCTCGCCCATCTTGCGCCGCAGGTAGCTGATGTAGACCCACAGGCCGTTCGATTCCGGTCCGAAGTCGTACCCCCACACCGATTCGAATATCTGGGTGCGGGAAAGCACCCGGCCCGGGTTGCGGAGGAACAATTCGAGCAGGGCCAATTCGGTCTTCGTCACCGGCAGCCGCCTGCCGCCGCGCCTCGCCTGGTACGCCGCGAGGTCGAGCTCGACATCGGCGAACCGCAGCAGTTCGGCACCCGCGCCGCTGCGCCGCAACAAGGCGCGCAGCCGCGCCCGCAGCTCCTCGAGCGCGAAAGGCTTGGCCAGGTAGTCGTCGGCGCCGGCGTCCAGCCCGGCGACCCGGTCGGAAACCAGGTCGCGCGCGGTCAGCATCAGGATCGGGGTGTCGTCGCCGCGCGCCCTGATCGCACGGCACACCTCGAGCCCGCCCGGCTCCGGCATGAGGACGTCTAGCACCACGGCCTCATGCCGGTTCCGCAGCAGCATGGCCAGCGCGGTCGCCCCGTCGGCCGCGTGGACACCTCGTAGCCGTCACGGTGCAGTGCATGGGTCAGCGCGCTCCGCACCGCCTCATCGTCGTCCACCACGAGCACCCGCACACGGCCAGTATCCGGCACGTTCCGCAACCCGGCAGCCGGATCGCGTCGGAGATCAGCCTGGTTCGACTGCGCATGAGGGGCCTCCTTGTTCTTGTGGCTTGCGACCAACGAACCAGGCGAGACTCAGGCAAGCCGAAGGCGCTACTTAAACGCGACTTAAAAGTGTGGTCGCGCTAGGCCGGGGTGTTCACCGGCGCGGCCGGGCGGGCATGGTGTGACCGTGAAAGCCGGCTGAATCAAGCAAGGGAGCAGGGCCTGTGGACATGAGGCTCGAAGTTGTGGTGCTACCCGTCTCCGACGTGGACCGGGCACGGGATTTCTACCAGGCACTGGGGTGGCGGCTGGACGCCGACTTTCCCGTGGACGAGGGCTTCAGGGTCGTGCAGATGACCCCGCCCGGCTCGGCCTGCTCGATCATCTTCGGCACGGCGGTCACCTCGGCCGCGCCCGGCTCGGCGCAGGGACTGCAGCTCGTGGTCCCCGACATCGACGCGGCCCGGGCCGAGCTGGCTGCCCGCGGCGCCGGTGTCAGCGAGGTCTTCCACGACGCCACCGGCGTGTTTCACCACGCCGGGACGCAGGCCCGGGTGCCCGGCCCGGCCGCAGAGCGCAAGACCTACGGCTCATGGGCCTCGTTCAGCGACCCGGACGGCAACAGCTGGTTCGTCCAGGAGGTCACTACGCGCCTGCCTGGCCGGGCGACATCCGCGCTGGCGTCCTTCGACTCCGTGGCCGGGCTGGCGGCCGCGCTGCGGCGCGCGGAGGCCGCGCACGGCAAGCACGAGGAAGAGACCGGGCAGGCCGACCCGAACTGGCCGGACTGGTACGCCCAGTACATGGCGGACGAGTCGGCCGGGCAGGCGGCAGGCTCATGAGCGGTGACGACTACGACGTGATCATCGTGGGGGCAGGCGCGCCGGGCGAGCACTGCGCCGGCGCGCTGGCCGAAGGCGGCCTGCGCGTCGCCGTGGTCGAGCGCGAACTGGCAGGCGGCGAGTGCTCGTACTACGCGTGCATCCCGTCCAAGACGCTGCTGCGCCCGGGCGAGGCCGTCCACCAGGCGCGCGAGGCGGCGGCCAGCGCCCAGGTCGACGTCGAGGCGGCGCTGGCCTACCGCGACTTCATGGTCTCGAACTACTCCGACGCCGGGCAGCAGGCCTGGCTGGCGGGCAAGGGCATCGACCTGATCCGCGGCACCGGCCGGCTGGCCGGGCCCGGCGCGGTCGAGGTCGGCGACAGCCGTTACACCGCCAGGCACGTCGTCGTGGCGACAGGCGCGGATGCGGTGATCCCGCCGGTACCCGGGCTGCGTGAGCTTGACGGCGTCTGGACCAACCGCGAGGTCACCGGCATGAAGGCGGTACCGCGCCGCCTGCTGATCCTCGGTGGCGGACCCGTCGGCGCGGAGATGGCCCAGGCCGTGCGCCGCCTGGGCGGTGAAGTGGCCCTGGTCGAAGGCGAGAGTCACGTGCTGGCCAGGGAGCCCGTGCCGCTTGGCAACGCCCTTGGCGAGGTGTTGCGCGGCGAGGGGATCGAACTTTTCCTCGGCGTGCACGCGACCGCCGCGCGGCGCGACGGTGAGGAGTACGTGCTGACCCTCGACACCGGCCAGGAACTGCGCGGCGACCGGTTCCTTGTCGCCACCGGCCGGCGTCCGCGGACCGCGGGGATCGGCCTGGAGACGGTCGGCGTCACGGCGGGACCCGCCGGCATCCCGGTCGACGCGCGGCTGCGCGTCGCCGACCGGCTGTGGGCGCTCGGCGACGTCACCGGCGTCCGGCTGCTGACCCACGTCGGCGAGTACCAGGGCGAGGTGGTCGCCTCGAACATCCTCGGCGAGCCGCGCGAGGCGCACTACGAGGCCATACCTGACGTGGTCTACACCGACCCGCAGGCGGCTTCCGTCGGCGCGTCCGAGGCGCCCTTCAGCGCGACCGCGCCGCTGTCCGAGGTGGCCAAGACGGCGACGTACACCCATGCCTACGCGACGTCCAACGGGTTCCTGACCCTGCTGTCCGACGGCGAGCGGCTGACCGGCGCCTACGCGCTCGGCCCCGAGGCCGGGGAATGGCTGCAGCAGGCCACGCTCGCCATCCGTGCCCGCGTGCCGCTCGACGTGCTGCGCGACGTCATCCAGCCCTTCCCGACCTTCTCCGAGATCCACGCGGCCGCGCTGAAGGCCCTCCGCAACCAGATCACGGCCGCCCGCCGGCCGGTACCGTCTGGCTCGCCGTGATCACGCGGGCCCCGCGGCGCGCGCCATCGGAGGCATCATGACCACCTCACCCGCCGTTCCTGCCGCCCGCGGCGAACCGGAACTGCCCGGGCAGACCGTCGTCGTGATCGGCGGCAGCTCGGGAATCGGGCTGGAGACGGCCCGCCGCGCCCGTGCCGAGGGCGCAGGCGTGATACTGGCGGGCCGCAATCGCGACCGCCTGGAGCAGGCCGCGGCCGAAATCGGCGCGCAGCGCACCGCCGCCTTCGACGCCACCGACCCGGCCGCCCTCGCCCGGTTCTTCGCCGATCTCCCAGGACAGGTCGACCACGTGATGGTCACCGGCCCAGGCCCGTACTACGCGGCCTTGCCGGACCTGGACCGCGAGCGGGCCCTCCGCGACCTCGACATACACGTGTGGCTTCACGTCGCCGTCGCCCAGCATGCCGTCGGCCGGGTGCGGCCAGGCGGCACGCTGCTGTTCATCGGCGGTACCGGCGGCCGATCACGCGGACCCGGGCTTTCGCTGATCGCAGCGGTCACCGCCGCGCAGCCCGCCCTGGTCGCCAACCTGGCCGTGGAGGTGGCGCCGATCCGGGTCAACCTGATTGCCGCCGGCTTCGTCGACACGCCGCTTTCCGCCGCGCTGCTTGGCGCTGAACTTGACCAGCGCCGCGAACAGCTGCGCGCCACGCTCCCCATCCGGCGCGTCGTCGGGCCGGCCGACGTAGCCGCCCTCGCCGTGCACATCATGACCAACACGGCGCTGACCGGCGCGACCTACGACATCGACGGCGGCCAGCAGCTGGTCCAAGGGAGCTAGGGGATCCAGATGCCGTGGTTTCCTGAGTTCGCCAGTGCGATGGAGCTTGCGCGCCAGCGGACTCGCGCCGCGGGTCAGGCTGATCCGGTGGGCCAGTACTTCGCCGCGCTGAACCACGGTGACAGCCACGTCCTTGAGACCGTGTGGCCGGGCGAGGTGGTGGTCTACGATCCACGCGCGGGGGAGATCCGCGGCCACAGGCAGCTGCGCCGGTTCATCAGGAACAACCAGTCCTGGCTGGCCCAGCGCCAAGCCCGTATCGAGACCGTGGCCTCCACGTGGGCGGACGGGCGAGCCGTGGTGGAGCTGCTTGCGCACCTGGGCGGCGACGGCGGGGAACTGGCGTGGCCGGTGGCGGTCGTCGCCGAGTCTCCCGACGACCTGTCGGTGGTGTTCCGTACCTACTGCAGTCAGTGGCCCGTGGACGGGCGGCGCCACCTCCGGCCGCCCATCCTCAAGTCCGGTGATGCCAGCCCCAGGGATGTCGTCGGCCGTTACCAGTCCGCGCTCGAGGCTGGTGACGCCGAGGCAGTCGTGAGCACCTTCACGCCCGACGGGTACTACCGTGAGCCCATTGGCCCGCACGCCACCCACCGCGGCACGGTCGAGCTTCGCTCGTTCTTCGCCGGGGAGTTCAGCGCGGGCGGCGGTATCGGCTTGCAGGACTGCACGGTGACAGACGACGGGGTGCGCTGCGCCGTGGAATACAACTGCGTCCGCTGGGGCGTCCACGACCTGCCACCCCAGGCGGGACTAGGGGTCTACGAGCGCGGGCCGGAAGGGCTGCTGACCGCGGTCCGCGTCTACGACGACATCGAACCGCCCGGCGGGACCACTCGCTAGCCGGCGAGCATCTTCTGTATGGCCTGGCGGGTGACTCCCAGCTCCCTGGCGATCTCGGCCTGGGAGAACCCTTCCCCCATGAGTGCGCGCAGCAGGTCCCGCCGCTCGGCGTGGAACTGCTGCGCGAGGCGCATGTGCCGGAGGGCCTCGTCCCTGGCCTCCCGCAGGCGCTGGAAGGTCTCCTGATGCGCCTCGATGTCGGGCTTCTTCTCTGCCATGCCCCTCAGTATGACAACCGTGGGTTGTCATGTCAAGTGGGGGTTGTCGTATACTTGGCAGGTGCGGATCACGATTCGGGTGAGGCCGGGCTCGGCGCGTCCTGGTGTCGGCGGCGAGCATGCCGGTGCCCTGGTCGTCCGGGTAAGCGCCCGGGCAGTAGACGGCAAGGCTACGGAGGCGGCACTGGCCGCGGTGGCGGACGCGTTCGGCGTCCGCCGCAGCGCGGTCAGCCTCGTGTCCGGGGCATCAAGCCGCACCAAGGTCGTCGACATCGACTCAAGCGACCCGCGCGTCCTCGCGGACCTGCTTGCCGGGCCGGGCCACGGCTGATGCCGTCAAGCCACCACCGGAGCGGGCGCGCGGCACGCCGGTGCCGCTGGTATGGACCGCGGCCCGGGTTTAGGTGCTGACCGGCACTAGCAGTTGCTCGGCCGAGCACCACCAGCTTGTCCGCCCGGCGACCGCGGCGGTGCGCATCGGCGCGTGATCGCGCGGGCAGGTGCCGCCCCGGCGCCGGCGCGGAATGATCGTCAGGGTGTGCACGCCCCCGTCGCGGAGAGCGGCCCTGATCGCGTCGCGGCAGGCCCTGAGCAGCCTGGTCTGCTCTGGCGTGGTCAGGCTGCCCACCGCCCGCGCGGGGTGTACGCGGGCACGCCACAGGATTTCGTCGGCTAGCAGGTTGCCGATGCCGGCGATCCGCCGCTGGTCCATGATCCGTGCCTTGACCGGGGCCGTGCTGCCCGCGGCCAGCGCGGCCAGGAACTGCGCCGGCGTGATCAACTGCGCGTCGGGGCCCAACTGCTCGTGCGGCGGGTTCAGCCTGATGCGGCCCAGCCGCCGCGGGTCGACCAGCATGAGGCGGCCGCCGTCGTCGAAGGTCACGGTGAAGCGGGCCCAGCGGTAATCGCCCGGCTGGCGGCGGCCTTCCCAGTAGTCACCCCCGTCGACCTCGGTCCCGTTCGCGCCGGCGATCACGATCTTGCCCGACATGCCGAGGTGAATGCCGAGCGTGACCGCCTCCGACGAGGGGCCGACCTGGCACCACATGCTCTTTCCCTGGCGCATCGCGGTAATGAGCTCGCCGCCAAGCAGTGCATGGCGGATTTCCCCCGGCACATGAGGACGGCATACGAAGGAGTCGGAGTCGTCGACGTCAGCGATGCGCCGCCGGAGCCCCGTCCGCTCGATTACCGCCCGGGCTGACTCAACCTCGGGAAGTTCAGGTATGTCACTTCTCCCGTCGCCAGGCCGGCCCGTATGCCGGCGCCGGGTCATGAAGATACCCGAGCGGCCGGCTCACTCCTTGATCGCTCCCTCGCCAGTGCGCATGATGTACTTCTGGAACACGAAGAAGATGATCGCCACCGGGATGGTCATCGCCAGCGCGGCGGCTAGCTGAAGCGGGTACTGCGAGCCGGCGCCGAGCTGGCCGCTGACCAGGCGGCCGACGCCGGTGGTGAGCGTGTCAAGCGACGGGGACGAGTGCGCGACCAGGATCATGGAGAAGTTGTTCCACGATCCCTGGAACGACAAGATCATCAGCGTTATCAGGGCCGGCCGCGCCATGGGCAGGACCACCGACCAGTACGTGCGGAAGATGCCTGCGCCGTCTATCTTCGCGGCCTCCTCGATGCCCGGGGGCACGGTCAGGAAGAACTGCCGCATGATGAACACCCCGGCGGCGTCAGTCACCAGCGGCAGGATCATTCCCGGGTAGGTGTTGAACAGGTTCAGTTCCTTCAAGACGAGGAACGTCGGAATAAGCAGCACGACGCTTGGCACCGCCATGACCGCGATCACCGCCGCGAATAGCCCGCCACGGCCGCGGAACCGCAGCCGGGCCAGTGCGTACCCGGCCATCGAGTCGAACAGGATCCGGCCGAGGGTGACGGAGACCGCCACCACGACCGAGTTGGCGAGCCAGCGGGCGAAGTCCTCCTGCCCGAGCTCGGTGAACGCGGTCACCACCCAGTGCTGCGGGATCGGGTTGAGCGGGTGCGCGGCGGCATCGGACTCGGTCTTGAACGCGGTGCCGATGTCGAGCAGGAACGGGTAGATGTAGATCACCGCGAACGCCGCCAGCGCCAGGTACAGCAGCGCGCGGTTGACCAGCCGGCGCCGCTTCTGAAAGTACCGCCTCACGACGCGCCGCCCGCGCGCCGCTCGGAGATGATCAGCCGCTGCACGATGGTGAGCACGACGATGATCGCGAACAGGATGAACGCGATGGCCGCGCCCTGGCCCCACTGCTGGTTGCTGAACGAGGTGAGGTAAGACAGGAACGCCGGGGTCAGCGTGGTGCCGGCCGGGTTCCCCTGGCTCATCAGGTAGATCTGGTCGAACACCTGCCAGGTGCCGATCAGGCCAAGGGTGAGGACCAGGAACAGCGCGGGCCGGAGCATCGGCAGCGTGATCTTGCGGAACCGCTGCCACGCGTTCGCGCCGTCCATGATCGCCGCCTCGGTGATGTCGGACGGGATCGCGTAGATGGCCGGCAGGAAGATCAGCATGAACGTGCCCGCCGTCGTCCAGATCGCCAGCGCGATGATGGCGATCATGGCGACGCTCGGCCCGGCCAGCCAGTCCCACCAGGACACGCCGAGGAAGCCGTGACTGGCGAGCGCGCCAGGGGCCGTGGTCACGCCGAGGCCGGACAAGACGATGTGCAGCACCCCGTTCGGGTCGTCGAGCCAGTTGGGCCCCTGCCCGCCGAGGTCGCCGATGATCGCGTTGATCACGCCCGCGGTCCCGAAGATGTACAGGAACAGGATCGACACAGCCACCGAGCTGGTCATCGACGGGAAGTAGTAGGCCGTGCGGAAGAAGCCGCGTCCCGCTAGCCGCTTTCTGCTCACGATCAGCGCCAGGCCGAGTGCGAGCGCGGTCTGCACCGGCACCGCGATGATCACGTAGTACACGTTGTTGCGCAGGCTCTCGCCCAGCTGCTGCTGAGGCAGGCCGGGCTGGGTGAGCAGCGCCGCGTAGTTTCGCCCGCCGATCGCGTGCACGCCGCTCGCGAACGGGCTGCCGATGCCGTTCCAGTCGCTCACGCTGACCCAGGCCGCCATCGCGATCGGCGCGACCAGGAAGACCAGCAGCAGGACGATCACCGGGGCGGACATGAGCCATCCGGCGGCGGCCTCCCGGCCGCGGGCCGTGAAGAGGGGCCCGCGCCCGCGGATCCCCCCGGCAGCGGGGGGATTCCGCGGGCCGTCCTGCCGTACCAGGACCGTCATGCGCCCTGGTTAATCACGGCCTGCAGGTTCTGCTGAGCCGTGTTCAGGATGGAGGCAGGGTTGCCGCTTGCCAGCTGCTGCAGAGCCGAGTCGAACGCCGACAGCGCCTGCGTCGACCCGGCGATCGCGATGTCCGGGTGCGCGTACGACAGTTCCTGCACGAACGTCGCGTACTGCGGGTAGGTCTTGACGTACTGCGCTTGCGCCGTGTTCAGCGACGGGATGACCCCGAACCCCTTGGCGAACGTCATCTCTTGCTGCGAGGTGGTGAGGAACTTGACGAGGTCTATGGCGCCGGCCAGGTTGCTCTGCTGCTTCGGCACGCCCCAGCAGTTGGTGAACGACAGCGTCGCGTGCGTGCCGGCCGGCCCGGCCGGCAGCGGGTAGACCTTGAACTTGACGTTCGGGTAGTCGGACTGCAGCTCGCCGTTCTCCCAGTTGCCGATGATGTCCATCGCGGCCTTGTTCTCGCCGAATGCCTGACCGCTGAAGCCCGCGCCCACCTGCGAGGGGAACTTCATGATGCCCTGGTTCAGCATGCCCTTGAGGAACGTGAGCGCCGCGACGTTCTGCGGGCTGTTCAGCTCGACCTTGGTGCCGGCGGTGTTCGTGACGGTTCCGCCGTTCTGGTAGAAGAACTCGTCGATGCCGGAGTGGGTCTGGTCGATGGTCAGGCCGGCCCGGCCGCCGGTGGTCAGCTTCTTCGCGTCCGCCTCGAGCTGGCTCCAGCTGGACGGCGGCGCGCCAAGGCCGGCTTGCTGCCAGTCGGTGGTGTTGACGTAAAGCGCGAGGGTGGATGCGTCCTTCGGCTCGCACGTGAACGTGCTCTTGTAGGTGAATGCCTGGGAGAGCGCCGACGCGAAGTCGCCGGAGTTGGGCAGGGTGGACGGGTACGCCTCGAGGACGCCGTCCTTGGCGTAGTTCTGGAAGGTCAGCGGGTCGAGGTAGAAGACGTTGGGCGGCGTGCCGCCGGAAAATCCCTGCGCCACCTGCTGGGTGAGGTTCGACGCCGGGATCACCTGCACGGGGATGCCGCTCTGCTTGGTGAATGCCTTCGCCGCCTGCTGCACCGCGGCGGTTTCCGCGGTCCCGCTCGAGCCGAACATCAGGGTCAGCGGGGACTTGTTGGGCGTGGCGCCGGCGGTGCTACTCGCTGATGAGGAGCCGAATCCGTTGCCGGAGGAGCAGGCCGTGGAGAGTACCGCGAGCCCGGCGGCCGCTAGGGCCGCGATGGCGATCTTGGATCTCATGATGTCCTCTTCTCTGGGGAGGGTGCGGAGCTTCGGATAACGAGGTGCGGCTCAAGCAGCGCGCGGGGCCTGGCGGTGCGCCTGCCGGTGCCGCTGCCGGGGGAAAGGAGCCTGTCCAGTGCGACCAGGCAGGCGTCGGCCACCTCGTCCAGTGGCTGCGCCACGCTGGTCAGGCCCACTGCGGCGGCCGCGGTGGAGTCGTCGAAGCCGATCACGCCCACGTCCAGGCCCGGGGCGAGGCCGCGCGCGGTGATCTCGGTCCACGCGCCGAGCGCGACCGTGTCGCTGACGCACACGAAGGCCGTCGGCGGGTCGGCCGCCTCAAGCAGCCTGGCGCAGCCCTCGCGGCCCTGCGCCAGGTCGTCCTCCAGCCGCGCGCACAGCCCGTCGGTCGGCAGGCCTGCCGCCTGGCAGGCCTGCTCCCACCCCGCCTTGCGGTCTTCGCCCACGTCGGAGTCTTCCGGCCAGCCGAGGAAGGCGATGCGCCGGTGACCGGCTGCGATCAGGTGCTCGGTGGCCGCGCGCTCTCCGTGCGCGCCGTCCACGTCCACCCACGGGTGCGTCCCGGCGGCGCCCCACGGGCGGCCGAACGTTACGAAGGGGACGCGCTTGCGCCGCAGCCACGATGTCCGGCGGTCGGCCGAGTGCGTGCCGGTGATCACGAAGGCGTCGAGCGTGTAATCGCTGAGCAACTGGTCGTAGGCCCGGATCTCCTCGTCGTCATCGACCGCGGTGAACAGCAGGATCCGGTAACCGGACTTCTGCGCCCGGCGGGTGAGCGCGTGCAGGAAGGCGTTGTGCAGTTCGCCCTTCCACTGGCCAGGTTCTGGGATGATCACCGCGATGAGGTGCGACCGCTGGGTCCGCAGCGTCTGCGCCGCCTTGAGCGGCCGGTACCCGGTGGCCGCGATCACCGACTCGACCCGCTGGCGGGTCTCGGCGCGGACCAGGTGCGGCGCGTTGATCACGTTCGACACAGTCTGCAGCGACACGGAGGCGGCCTTGGCGACGTCTGCCATGGTCGGACGCTGTGCTGGCACGCTGATCCTCTTTGATCGTTAAATTTGATCGATCCATTTGATCGTTCAAAGCACTGCTAGGATCACGCTGACGGCACGCCACTGTCAAGCTTTGCCGGTCATAAGGCGACAACTGACGACGAAAGCGGAAGAGGCGATTGATGTCCGCGCTTGATCAGCCCTGGCTGCACGATCTCGTCACCGTGCTGAGTGCGCCGACCGTGATGCTCAGCGAGCCAAGCGGCCAGATCCGTGACGGCGGCAACGCCGAGGGAGTGCTGCACGCCGACGTGCGGGTGCTTTCCCTGGCGGTGCTCACGGTGGGCGGGACGGAGCCGGCGCCGATCGGCGGGGGGCTTGACGGCGCGCGGTCCGCCTGGTTCACCGCGGTGCCGCGGGCGCTCGGCGACGACATCGTCGACCCGACGGTCCAGGTCGTGCGGGAGCGGACCGTCGCACCCGGCGAGGTGAGTGAGCGGATCCGGGTGGTCAGCTTCGCCGACTCCGGCATCGACACCGAACTCGTACTCACCGTCGCCGCCGACCTGGCCCGCCTGGGTGAGGTCAAGGCGGCCCGGGCGAGGCAGCCTGTGCCGATGACCGCGGGTCGCGACGGCCTGAGCTGGGGTGACGGACAACTGGCGGTCACGCTCTCGGCGCCAGGCGCCGAGCTGGCCGGCGATCACGCGGCCGGCGATCACGCGGCCGGCGTGGCAACGGTCCGCTGGCCGGTGCGGCTGGACGGGCGTGGGGCCAGCGTGCTGAGCTGGCGGCTGACGGTCACCGATCCCGCCGCGTCGGTCATCGCGGCGCCCGGTGCCGAGCCCCTGGTCGCCCGCGTCACCGCGGACGACCCCCGGCTGCCTGAGCTTGTCGGGCGGTCGCTGGCCGACGTGGCCGCACTGCGGATGGCCGTGCCTGGCCGCCCAGGTGACGTGTTCCTCGCCGCCGGCGCGCCGTGGTACTTCACGCTCTTCGGCCGGGACAGCATCTGGGCCGCCCGCTTGCTGCTGCCGTTCGGCTGGCAGCTCGCCGCCGGCACGCTCCGCACGCTGGCGGCTTTCCAGGGGAGCAAGCTCGACCCGGAGACCGCGGAGGCGCCAGGCAAGATCCCGCACGAGCTGCGGCGCGGGGGTTCTCTCTACTACGGCACGATCGACGCCACCCCGCTGTGGATCTGCCTCCTGCACGACGCGTGGCGCTGGGGCATGCCGGGCAGCCAGGTGCGGGCCCTCCTGCCCGCGCTGCACGCGGCGCTCGAGTGCATCAGCCGCTACGGCGACTCCGACGGCGACGGGCTGCTTGAGTACGTCGACCAGAGCGGCCACGGGCTGTCGAACCAGGGCTGGAAGGACTCGGGCGACTCGATCCGTTTCGCCGACGGCCGCATCGCCAAGCCCCCGGTCGCGCTGTGCGAGGTGCAGGGGTACGCCTACGAGGCGGCCATGGCGGGGGCCGAGCTGCTGACCGCGTTCGGCGAGCCCGGTGCCGGCCGCTGGCGGGCGTGGGCGGCTGGGCTGGCGGAGGCGTTCCGCGCGTCGTTCTGGCTGCCGGCCGGGTACCCGGCGCTCGCCCTGGACGCGGAAAAGCAGCAGGTGGACTCGCTGACCAGCAATATCGGCCACCTGCTGGCCACCGGCCTGCTGACAGAAGACGAGGAGGCGCTGGTCGCTGCCCGGCTGTCCGGCCCGGACATGGACTCAGGCTTCGGGCTGCGCACCATGTCCGCAGGCAACGCCGGCTACAACCCGCTGAGCTATCACTGCGGCTCGGTGTGGAGCCACGATACGGCCATCGTGATCAGGGGACTGTACCGCAGCGGCCATGGCGCCGCCGCTGCCCGGCTGGCCGACGGGCTGCTGTCGGCCGCCGCCGCGTTCGACTGGCGTCTCCCCGAGCTGTTCTCCGGTGAGGGACGCGGACCGGTACCCTACCCGGCGGCGTGCCGCCCGCAGGCCTGGTCGGCCGCCGCGGCCGGGGCCCTAACGCAGGCGCTGCTTGGCCTCGACGTGGACGCGCCGGCCGGCCTGGTCACGATCGAGCCCCCGGCCGTGCCGCTCGGCGGTGCCGGCCGGCGGCTGCGGGTCGACGGGCTGGTGGCTGGCGGTGAAACGTTCAGCGCCGGCATCGACGAGGCCGGCCGCGGCTACCTGCTCGGCTGCAGCCTGCGCCGGAACTAGCCGGCAGGCGCCAGGTCAGCTGGGGATTCGCGCATTTGACGCTGCGGCGGGTGGCGTCAGGCGCTCACCGGACATCGTCCCCTTTGTTCCTGGTCCAGTGAGTGAGCTCGCCGCCCGTGTGCAGGGTGCGCGGGTGCCCGGCGCCGAGCACCCGTTCGTAGACCGGCAGTAGTGCGGCCAGCTGAGCACAGGCTGTGGCCGCGTCCCCCGCCTCACCCGTCCAGCGCGCGAGGTCGTAGCGGGTGTCCAGGGTATCGGGGTGCTCGGGGCCGTGGACCCGCTCGCGGACGGGCAGCAGTGCGGTGAACTGGTCGCGGGCTGCGGCCGCGTCCCCGGCCTCACCCGTCGAGCGGGCCAGGTCGGCACGGGTGGTCAGGGTGTCGGGGTGCTCGGGGCCCAGGACCCGCTCGCGGACGGGCAGCAGTGCGGTGAACTGGTCGCGGGCTGCGGCCGCGTCCCCGGCCTCACCCGTCCAGTAGGCCAGGCTGTGTCGGCCGGCCAGGGTGTCGGGGTGCTCGCGGCCCAGGACCCGCTCGCGGACGGGCACCAGTGCGGCGTACTGGTCGCGGGCTGCGGCCGCGTCCCCCGCCTTACCGGTGTAGCGGGCAAGGTTGCCGCGGGTGGTCAGGCTATCGCGGCGCTCGGGGCCCAGGACCCGCTCGCGGACGGGCAGCAGGGCCGCGAACCGGTCGCGGGCCGTGGCCGCGTCCCCCGCCTCACCAATCCAATAGGCCAGGCTGTGGCGGACGTTCAGGGTGTCGGGGTGCTCGGGACCCGAGACCCGCTCGCAGATGGGCAGCAGGGCCGCGAACCGGTCGCGGGCCCCAGCCGCATTTCCCGCGGCTCCGGACCAGCGGGCGAGGCCGTATCGGGCGGCAAGGCTGATTGGAGCCTCAGGCCCCAGGATCCGCTCGCTGACGGGTACCAGAGCGGCGTACTGGTCACGGGCCCCGGCCGCGTCCCCTGCCTTGCCGGTCCAGTACGCAAGGTGGTGCCGGGCATCGAGGGTGCCTGAGTGCCAGGGCCCGTAGGCGCTTTGCGTCACGTGCACGTCAGTAATTACCTGGAACAGGTCACGGGCGGCCATGTAGCTGCCGCTAGATCCGAGGTAATTCGCGATCCGCGACATGCCGTCGCTGGTCGGGGGCAGGACGGCCCGGGCGTGCGGCAGCAGCGCCGCGCACGTCGACCACGCCGCGGGCAGGCTCGTGTCGTCGGGGATCGCCGCCTCGACCAGCGTGGCGACGGCCCGCTCCCACCGCTCAGACGCATCCGCGGCCAGCTGGGCGCGGGCCATGGCTTGCACGAGGCGGTGCACCAGCACCTGTCCGTGCCCGGCGGGCGTCACCAGCGAGTAGCGGCGCAGTGCCGAGACCGCATCCCCGGTCGCCAACGGGTCGCCAAGCAACGGCGCTACCACGTCCCCTGCCGGGCTCGGCAAGCCAACGTCCCGCCCGCCGGCAAACAGAAGAGCCAGCGGAACCGGCTCGGGCGACAGGAACGCCAGCAGCCGCAGCAGACCCGTCGCCGGGGCCTCGTCGGCCAGCTTTGACAGGGCAAGCCCCAAGGTGGCGGCCACGCCCGCGGGATGCCCCGCCGCCTCCCCGCGGGCCAGCAAGTCAGCCTGCCGGGCGCGGAAAAGCCGCAGGTACCCGGCCAAAAGGGTGCCAGTGGCCTGCATGTACGCGGCGGCCTGCTCCAGTGCCAGCGGTAGCCCGCCCAGCTCGACAGCCAGCTCGTGGGCCGTCGCCTGGTCCGGGTCGCCGGTCCGGGCCAGCAGGAATCCTGCCGCTACCTCCGTGTCCAGCACCGCGACGTCTAGGACCTTGCCCGGCTGCCAGTGCTGATTCTGCGTGCTGATCAGCACTCGCCCCGGCCCGGCGGGCGGCAGGAACGGCTCGATCGACGCCCGGTCACGTGCGTTGTCGAACACCACCAGCCATCCGGCCTTCTGCCTGGCCAGTGCCCCGTGCACGGATGCCACCGGATCCCCCGCGTCTCGCACGCCAAGCTGCGCGGCCAGCACGGCGAACTCAGCTGCCAGCACTGCCGGGTCATCCGCTGCGAACTGCCAGCACACCCCCACCTCGGCCACGTGCCGGTGCGCGTACTCCACCGCCACGCTGGTCTTGCCCGCCCCGCCCAGCCCGCAAAGGACCGCCGTCCGGGGCCCGACCTGGTCAGGCCTGCCCGCAAGCAGGGCATCCAGCTCCTTGAGCAGGCTTTCCCTGCCCGCCAGGAACTCCGGCCTAGGTGCTAGCCGTACCGGCGGGACGGCCCCGTCGAACGCCCGGTACTTCCCGGCCAGCTCCCGCAGCGAGCGCTCTACCAGCTGCCCCAGCGTGCCAGGGTCAGCGAACGACCGCGTGCCCAGGCCCGCCTGTACCCGGCCGCGGAACGCCTGCTGCCGTGCGCCGAATTCCAGGTCAATGAAACCCGACGGCGGGATGCCCGCCACCTCCGCTTCCGTGTCAAGCATGAATACCAGGCGGTGCAGCCCCGCTTTGGTCGCCGCTTCGAATTCCAGCTCCGTGTAGGACACCTCGGGGCTGTCCCGAACCGGCGACCCGTAGCGGGTGCCCAGCACCCCTATGTAGACATCGCACGACGCCACCCGGTCGGTGCACAGCCGGGCCGACGGCAGGTCCGCCGCGGGGAAATCGGCCATGTCCACGATCACGTGGCCGCACGCCGTAACCGCCCGCTCCACCGCGGCCACATACGACCGGCCGCGCGGGAACTCCCGCAACTCCGAGGTATGTGACACGAACACCCGCCACCGCTCGCCCGCTCGATGAGCCTCCCCGTCGACCACGCAACCCACCTCAGACCCTAGAGGGGACGTGCAATTAGCAACATCCAGACTAAACGCTACGAATGCAACCCGCCACGATGTGCGTCTGCCCGGCTGCGGGAAAACCGGTTTCGCTGACGGGGCGTGAACTGGTATATGCCTGCGCCCCAGGAGATCAGCTCAAGACGGCCGGTGCCGGTGAGCGAGTTCCTGCTCAACCAGTAGCGGAAGCCCCGAAAAACCAAAAGGACGGCGCACCGTTAGCTGTATTCGGTTCATGCCTGGAATCCCATGCCATGGCGCCACGACGGCCCGGCGGGAATCCGCTACAACCAGGCGGGAGACACTTATGCTGAAGAGTCGTCTGTTGCCGTTCACCGGCATCGCATTCGTCGCGCTCCCGTCGACATTGGCTTTCATCGCTACAGTGCGACGAAGTTAACCAACGTCTCCCGCGGCGATGAGCTCCAGGATCCGAGCCGGCGGCAGGTGCTGCTCGTAGATCCGCACCCCGAAGGGCGCGAGCGCGTCCTCGATCGCATTCACGACGGTTGGCGGCGCGACGATCATGCCACCCTCGCCGACGCCGCGGAAGTTAACGTCCGCGTCAAGCGGCACGGTCTCAAGGTGCTCTATCTCGATCCGCGGAATGTCACAGGCGGTCGGCAGCAGGTAGTCCATGAACGTGGCCGACTGGTAGTTGCCGTCCTGGTCGTAGGCCGATCGCTCAAGCAGCACGGCGCCAATGCCCTGCGCGATACCGCCCCGGATCTGGCCCTCGACGACCGCGGGGTTGATGAGCGCGCCGCAGTCCTCAGCCGCGACGTACCGCTCCACTTTCACGATGCCGGTCTCGACGTCCACCTCGACGATGGCGCAGTGGCTGCCGCCCGACCATCCGCCCTCGCCGCCGTCGAACGAGGCCTCGACCTCGAGATTAGTGCCGGCATCGGCACCGAACTGCCCGGACGCGGCCTGCCTGGCGACCTCTGCTACCGGGATCGCGCTGTCGGGGTCGCCGCGCACCAGGACCTGGCCGTCGGTGATCTCAAGGTCCGCTGGCGCTGGCTTCCATGAGCTGCGACGCGAAATCGAGCACCTTGGCCTTGAGCTGCCGGGCGCCGTGCAGCGCCACGCCGCCGGTCATCGTGGCCGACCGGCTGCCGCCCGTCAGCCCGAACGGCACGACGTCGCTATCGCCGACGACGACGCGGACCTGCTCGAACGGCACGCCGAATTCGTCGGCGGCGATCTGCGCGAGGGTGGTCTGGTGGCTCTGCCCGTGCGGCATCTGGCCGGTGAACAACGTCAGGATGCCGTCCTCCGCGAGCCTCAGCCGCATGTACTCCAAGCCCATCGGGCCGCTTGGCCCCTCGGGCGAGCGCGGGCCAGGAGCGGCCTCGATGAAGGTCGCCAGGCCGATGCCCAGGTAACGACCCCGGCCGCGCTCCTCGCGCCTGGCGGCGCCGGAAGGCCGGGATGTCCACGACCTGGGCGACGCGCTCCAGTGACTCCCTGCGAGGTGACGCCGACCAGCGGGCGCCCGGTGATCATGGTGAACGGCGGGTCGGTGCGCGGGGCGAGCGTTACGCAGCCGGATCTCAAGCGGGTCAAGGCCGAGGTCCTTCGCGAGCAGGTCAAGGACGCGCTCCCGCACGAACGTCTCCGACGCCCACGGGCCGCGGTACGCGACGTACGACGCCTTGTTGGTGATGACCGCGGTTGACTCGAAACCCAGGGCCGCGAGCTTGTACGGGCCGGGCAGCATCATCTCGATGATCGCCGGCACCATCGTGCCCATGACCGGGTACGCGCCGGTGTCGATCACCATCGTCACGTCGAGCCCGTGCAGGACGCCGTCGTCGCCGACGGCGGCCCGGACGTCGAAGCTCTCCTCGCGTGCCTGCCCGGACGCGGTGAGGTTCTCGCCTCGGTCCTCGATCCACTTGACCGGCCGGCCAAGGGCGCGCGACGCGGCCGCGACGGCGAGCTCCTCCCGGGACGCGCCGATCTTCAAGCCGAACGAGCCGCCGATGTCCCCGGCCAGGACGCGCACCTTGTCCGGCTCCATGCCGAGGCGCATGGCGACACCCAGCCGGGTGACGTGGACGCTCTGCGTCGCCGCGTGCACCGTCATGACGCCGGAGTCCGGCATCGTGACTCGCCACGATGCCGCGTCCCTCCATGGGCACGTTCTGGTGGCGGTGCACGTCGATGTGGAACTCGGCGACCCGGTCCGCGCCCGCGAACGTGCCGGCGACGTCGCCGAACTCGCTCCGCTTGTGCGGGCCGATGATGTTGTCGCCCAGGTTGGCGAACACCGGCGGGCTGCCGGCGTCGAGGGCGAAAGCCGCGTTCGCGACCGGGGGCAGGTCTGCGTAGTCGACGTCGACGAGTTCACAACCGTCCTCGGCCAGGTAACGGCTCTCGGCGACCACGACCGCCACCGGGTCACCCACGAAACGCACCTTGTCCGTCGCCAGCAGGGTGTACTCGGGCATCGGCCCGCCGCCGCCCATCATCGCGAGCAGCGGGTCAGGCCCGGGGACCGTCATCGCCTCCAGGTCGGCCCCGGTGAACACCGCGACGACGCCGGGCAGGGCCCGGGCGGCCGAGGCATCCACCGCGAGCACCCGCCCGTGGGCCAGCGGCGAGCGCACGAACGCCGCGTGCAGCATCCCCGGCAGCTTGATGTCGTCGACGTAGCGCCCGCGGCCCGTCAGGATGCGCGGGTCCTCCGAGCGCTTGACGCTGGCGCCCGTGTAGCGCTCGGCCGCGATCTGAGTCATCGTCGCTCCCCTTGATCAGGCTTGGTCCGGCTTCCCTGCTGCGCCGCGCGGCCAGCAGGACGCCGTCGATGATGCTCTGGTAGCCGGTGCAGCGGCAGATGTTGCCGGACAGCGCCTCCCGGATCTCCTGCTCGTCCGGCGTCCGGGTGGGCGCCGAGGAACGCGGTGGCCTGCATGACGAACCCCGGCGTGCAGAACCCGCACTGGAAGCTGTGCGAGTCCCGCCATCGCCTGCTGCAGTGCGCCGAGGGCGCCGTCCGGCGCCAGCCCCTCGACCGTGGTCACCTCGCTGCCCGCGGCCTGGACGGCCAGCATCAGGCACGAGCGCACCGCCCGGCCGTCCACGATGACCGTGCACGCGCCGCAGACCCCGTGCTCGCAGCCGACGTGGGTCCCGGTGAGATCGAGGTCGTCGCGCAGGAAGTCCGACAGGGTCGCGCGCGCCTCCACCGAGCCGGCGTAGGTGGCGCCGTTCACGTTCACGGTGATATCCACCATCGGTCACTGCCTCTCGTGGGCGTTGTCCACGGCTGCCTGCAACCCGCGACGAACCAGGGTGGCCGCGATCTTCTTCCGGTATTCCGAAGACCCGTGCAGGTCGGCGGGCGGGTCGAGGCCGGCGGTCGCCCGGCGGGCCGCCTCCTCGAACAGCTCAGGCGAGGGCGCGCCGCCGACAAGGAGATCCTCCGCGTCCGCTGCCCGGACCGGCACGTCGGCGACGCCGGAAAACGCCAGCCTTGGCGTCGCTGATCGCGCCATCGGCCAGCGTCAGTGACACGGCCAGTCCGACGATGGCGAAGTCGCCGTGGCGCCTGGCGACCTCCTGGAAGGCGACACCGGTGCCAGGGCCCGCTGTCGGGAATCGGACCTCGACGAGGATCTCGTCGGGACGGCGGGCCGTCGCCAGGTAACCCTCGAACCAGTCCGCCGCCTGGACAACGCGGTCTCCCGGCCGGCTCCGCACCACGAACTCAGCGTCGAGGGCGCGCGCGACCGCCGGCAGTTCTGCCGCCGGGTCGGCGTGCGCCAGGCTGCCGCCGATCGTGCCGCGGCTGCGAATCGCCTCATGACCGATCAACGGCAAGGCGGCCGCGAGCAACGGCACGGAGCCGGCGACCATCTCCGATTCCTCGGCCACGTACTCGCGCGTCATCGCGCCGATGGCCGTCCAGCCGTCTGCCACCGACACCTCGGACAGCTCACCGAGGCCGTTGATGTCGATGAGCACCGCGGGGCGGGCCAGCCGAAGCGCCAGCAGCGGGATAAGGCTCTGGCCGCCGGCGAGCACGCTCGCCTCGTCTTGGTGCTCGGCCAGCAAGTGGACAGCCTCGGCCACAGTCGCGGGCGCCTCGTACTCGACGTAAGGCAGCTTCACCGGCACCGGCCCTTCAACGTCGCATGACTCACCCGGCTCCGACTCTAGCGAAGTTCCTGGCCGTAAGACATGGCCTGGGCCGGCGCACGGGCCCGGGCCGGGCCAACTGCTGATCAATCAGGCCCGGCCTAAGGCCGGAAGCCGGATTCGGTCCAGCGCTTGAACACGTCCGTCTTTTCCCGCGGCCAGGCGCCGTCGCAGGGCATCGTGCCGTTTTCCAGCCGGGCCAGGATGTCCGCGGCGTGCGCCTGGACGTCGGCGGGTGACCACAGGTCGAATGCGAAGAGCATGGACTGCCGGTCACTAGCGCGGAACAGCGGCTTGACGTGCGCCTCGAAGCTCACCGCCGCACCCGGCCCGGGCAGCGCGACGGCCGGCTGCCCCGTATCCGCCGGCTCGGTGCCGGCCGCGGCGGGCGGCCCGGCCGGTCCCCAGTCCCAGCTTGGCACGGGCTCGCCGGCGGGAACGCGCGAGCTCCACTCCAGGTACCCGGCGATCGCGGCGCGGAACTCCGGGTCGGCGGGCAGCCTGGCCTCGTCGGCGGCGCGCACGGCGAGCGCCACCCAGCGTTCCCGCTGCTGGCTGGTGAGCTCCCGGCCGGCCTGTGGCCCGGCCCCGCCGCCAAACCGCTGGCTGTACCAGGCCGGGCCGCCGAACACCTCGGCGAGCCGCATCGCCTCGCGCTGCGGGTGCCCGGGCGGCATGTCCGCGAACGCCGGCGCGAGCAGGTCGTCGGCTGGCACGTGCTTCTCGTACAGCAGCCGGGTCATCCGGGTAAGCGCGGGCAGGCCGCCCGCCCACTGGAACAGCGTCGGCTCGCCGCTGGGCACCGGGTCGCGGAACCCGGAGTACCAGTGCATGCCGCTGCAGAACGGCTTGTTCCTTGAATGGCCGCACCGGCACAGGGCATAGTGCTCGCGCGATGATCCGGCGGCCTGGCCGACATCGGCGCCCGCGGCGTCAGTGAGCGAGATCGCGCCGGTCACCCGGTACGGTCCGTCCTGCGACACTTCGATCGCGGCCTCGCGTCCGGCGTCCCAGTCGACGAGCAGGCGGGACTCCTCCTTGCCCAGTGCCAGGCTCAGCGCACCGGACGGGCAGTCCCGCACGGCGCGGATGATCTCGTCGAGCCTGCCGCCGCTCGGCGCCACGAACGGCTCGGCGTCGGTGCGGAATACCGTCGGCAGCCGGTCGGTGCACAGGCCGGAGTGCTGGCAGATGCCGCGGTTGTCGAAGACCGTCACCTGCTGGCCGGGGTAGGAGTCCCGCCGGTCGGGCACCCGGCCGGGATCCTTCTCGCCGCTGAACCCGGATGTCGCGTGCGTCCCGTCGCAGAACGGCTTCATCGCCGACTGGCCGCACCGGCACAGCGCGAGCTGCGGCGGCACCGCGAGTTGCTCGCCGAGGTAGGTGCGCACGGCAGGGACGTTGGTGGCCAGGTACGGCCCGTTCGCCGCCACCATGATCCCGGCGGGCAGGTCCGCCTGGATCCCGGCCAGCTCGGCGATCCGGCCTGCCCGCTGGCCCGCGGGCGCGAGCTGGCAGGCCAGGTGCTGAAGCGCCGCGGTCGCCTCGAGCAGTTCCGGCGGTGCCGCGCCGGCCAGCCGGGCGCGTAGCCCGGTCGCGAACCGCGCCGCGTCCCAGGCCTGCTCGGCGACGCTGGCCGGCGCCGTCTCCCGCTGAGGCACGGGTACCCCGTCTCCCGGGCCGAGGGCGGCGGCGAGCGGCCGCAGCACGCTGCCGACGAGGCGCGCCGCCGTTACGGCTGAGGTCATCGCCGATTCCGAACGGTCGCGTGTTTCAAGCATCAGGTACGCCTGCGCGAAAAGGTCGGCCAGCCCGGAGGAAGCCGCGTCACCGGGCGAGGAACCCGCGGTCGTTCTGGACAATTCAAGCGCCTCAGCCAGCAGCGACCCCAGCTCGGCGGGCGACGCCGCGGTGGCGGCGGCGGTGCTACCCGGTACGGGGCGGCCCGGTACGTGCGCGGCGAGCGACCGCGCGATGTCGTGCAGCGCCGCCCGCACGGGCGCCAGCTCCGCCAGCTCCGGAGACGCCCCGCAGAACGCGGCGGCCTCGTCGATGCGCTCGGCGAGCAGGATCCAGGCGGCGTCGCGGTGCGGAAGGAGATAGTCGCTCTCGTAGAACAACTCGAAGCTGGGCCCGGCGGTTCTGCCCGGGTATTCCGGCCCCGCGGGCAGCGTGGTGATCAGGTCGCCGAGCGGCCCGACCACCTGGATCATCAGCGCCACGGTGGCGTCGGCCAGGACGGTGAGCTGGGCGTCGGACTCCTCGGTGTGCGCGAAGAACCGCTGGAAGGCAAGCAGCAGGATCTCGTAGCAGACATTGAACAGGTCCATGACGCGCCTGGCGGCCGGGTCGGTGACCAGCAGGACGCCCGGATCGCGCTCGCTCGGCCGGACGTTAGCGGCGATAACTGGCCGGGCGGGGTCGAAGGCCCGGTTGGCCTCCCGGAGCTGCTCGAACTCATCCAGGATGGCGACGAACTGGCCGAAGTGCGCGTTCTGCCATGCCCCCCGCGGCCCTTCGCCCTGCTCCAGGATCTCGTCGATCGCGCGCTGCGCGGACGCCGCGTCGGTCACCGCGACCAGTTCGGGCCAGCGAAAGTGCTTCGCGGTTGCCTGCGCCCGGGGCGGGCCGACGAACAGCCCGTCTTCGCCGTACTTATCGGCCAGGTGGGCGATCCCGGCCTCGATCGACCGGTACAGGTGCCCGACCGTGGCGAAGTCCTGGCCGCGCGGGACGATGTCGCCTGCCTGCACCAGGGGCGCCGCCCGGTTGAAGGCGGCCAGCCCCTCAGCGTCGTGCAGCGCCATGCCCTCGGGGCGCTCAAGGAACATGAAGTGACGCAGCGCCTGCTCGCCGAACGGCAGCAGCGCCAGGTGAACGCCCGCCGGGTAGTGGCTGGCGGGCTGCGGGAAGTTCGGCCGGGTCAGGTGCGGCGCGGCCCCGATCGCGGACAGCAGGTTCTGCACCAGGGCGAGGTGCAGCATCTCCTGGGCGGCGATGTGCATGATCTGCCTGCGCCAGCGCGCCGCGGCGGCGAGCTCGGCATCGGTGAGCCCCTCGGCCGCGGACTGCTTCAGCGAGAACGCCGCGAACAGGTACTGCGCCATGATGCCGTGCTCCAGCTCGGCCGCCTGGCACAGGATGTAGATCAGCGCCTCACGGTGCTCGATGACGAACGGCGCCTCGGGCGGTGCCTGCCCGCCCCGGGTCGCGATGACCTGGGCCAGCCGCCCCCGCGCCGGCGCGGGACTGTTTGGCTCTTCGCTCATGTCGTCAGGCTCCATTCATAAGATGAGTGGGCGATGAACATCGAGTTGCGGCACCTGAGGTATTTCGTCGCGGTGGCGGAGGAGGAGAGCTTCACCGCCGCGGCGGACCAGGTCCACGTCGCCCAGCAGGTACTGAGTTCCCAGATCAGGAAGCTGGAAGACGCGGTGGGTACCCGGCTGCTCGAGCGCAGCAGCCGCGGCGTGGCCCTCACCCCGGCGGGGGAGGCCTTCCTCGCCGCGGCCAGGGAAACCCTGGCCGCCCTCGACCGGGGCGTCACGGCGGCGCGCAACGCGGCGCGGGTCACCGCAGGAACCCTGTCGGTCGGGATCAGCCTCGTCGCCGGCGGGGACACCCGGAGCCTGCTGCTGACCTCGTTCGAGCGTGCCTACCCGCAGGTCGACATGCGGCTGGCGACCTTCGACCTCACCGAGCCGGCCTGCGGCCTCCTCGACCGCAGCAGCGACGTGGCGCTGCTCCGCCCGCCGGTGGCCGCCGCCGGGATCGAGCTGCGGCAGGTAAGCGAAGAGCCCCGGGTGTTCGTGGTACCCGCCGGGCATCCGCTGGCCTCGCGGCCGGCGCTCACCCTCGCCGACGCGGCCGGACAGCCATGGGTGGCCGCCGGGCTTGCCACCGACGGCTGCGAGCCGGCCAGGTGGCGCGATGAATGGCTGGTCAACCCGCGGCCCGGTGGCGACGTGCCGGTCATCGGGGCGGTGGCGCGCACGATCGAGGAATGGCGGGAACACATCGTGGCCGGCCACGGCATCAGCCTGTGCCCGGCGTCGGCGGAGACCCACAACGCGCGGCCAGGCATCGCGTTCGTCCCGGGCAAGGACACGGCGCCCACCGCGCTGTGCGTTGCCTGGCGGGCCGACGACGACAGGCCCGTCGTGCGGAGCTTCGTCGAGTTCGTGGCGAGCGTCGCGGTAACGCGCTAGCAAGGTCACGGGCCGTGCCACCCACATGGCCTCTCTCCTCACCACGGGAACCTCCAGGGCCGCCCGGGACACTGAGCCCGGGAATCCGCGACCATTCTCCCCGGCGCTCCCTGTGTCGGGCCAACACCTGTTACGGATACCGCCACAGTTCGCGGCTGTAGGAGCGCGCGGATCATCCGTTTCTGCTCTGGTCGGTCGCCCTGCTCACGGGTGCTCGGCGGGGACGGCGCACACCATGCCGTCGCTGAAGCCGGCCGAGCCGATGCCGAGCGCAAGGTTGAAGCGGCCGCGCATGTTCTCCAATGCGACATGGTGCGTCAGTTCCACGATCTGGCGGTCGTCCAGGTGCTGGCGAAGCCTGTCGAATAGCTCGTCGGTGACGTCGACGGGGGTGCGGCTCATGCCGACGGCGTAGTCGAGGACGAGCTTGTCTAGCTCAGAGAACAGCGGGCTTGCCCGATAGCGGGGGAGGGCCAGGATCTCCGCGTCGGTAAGACCCCACTGGCGGGAGATCGCGGAGCCCATGTCGATGCAGTACTCGCAGTGGGTGAGTGTGGCCGCCTTCAGCTCGGCGAGAGCGTGGAGCCTCTTGTCGAGGCGGTGCAGCTTGGCCGTTGCCTGCTCGAGCTTTGCGTAGCCCTTGAAGAGCACGGGCACGTGGGCGTACATCTGCAGGGGCTCGATCATCTGCTCAGTTTCTCTCCCGGTGAGCTTGGCGATGCTGCGCCGGGTGAAGTGGTAGGCGAGCTTTATGTAGAGCCCGGCTTGGGCGGACGAGACTCCATTGATGCGGGCCATGTGACTCCTTCTAATGCTGGCGATCTCTGAGCGGCCTTCGACCTCATTACGTGCCGTCGGCCCGGCCGGCTCACCGGGTGTCCATGGATGCAGCCGGGGAATCCAGGCAGGCACGGCGTGCCGGTAACGCTGGTATTCGGCTCCGAATTTGCGGGCCAGGGTGGGTTCCTCATAGAAACGGACGGCGGCTGCGCCGACGCACCAGGCCGCTGCGGTGTACTCCAGGAGTCCTGGCGAGCCGGACAGGAGCACCTCGCCCGTCAGGATGGCCGTGAAACCGGCATATATGGGGTTGCGGACGTAGCGGTAGAACCCGCTCACCACGAGGCGTGGCGGCGAAGCCGCCGGCACGGGGGTCCCGTCGGCCTTGATGAACTCGCTAAACGACGCAGCGATGGGGACGAGGCCTGCGCAGAAGAGCAGCCCTCCCGCCGCCTGCGCGACCGCCCAGTAAGGCAGGGGCCGGTGAAAGTGCCAGTCGTTCAGCAGATACGGAAGCAGGCCGGCGAACGTTCCCCCGAGTGCCGCGCCCCACGCCACGCTGACGACTGCTGCTGCTGGCTTGCGCATCGGACCCCGGGTGCTCGTCATCTGCATGCCTCCGATACATGACACTCCTAATTCGAGAGTATTGCTCTCAAAATGAGAGTAGCACTATCAAATTGAGAGTAGTAGCCTCACAACCATGGCTACCGACGTCAAGCGCCGCCCCTCGGACGACGGCAAGGACCGCCAGGCACGTACCCGCCTGGCCCGCAAGGCGGTCGTCGAAGCCGCGCGGGCCCATTTCCTCGAGCGCGGCTACGCCGGAACGACGATCGAGGCCATCAGCGACCGGTCGGATGTCCCGCCCGCGACGGTGTACCGGCTGTTCTCGTCGAAGCTCGGGATCCTCAAGGCACTGCTCGACGCCTCAATAGCCGGTGACGACGAGGCCGTCGCGCTGGAGGACCGGCTCCACGTCCGTGCGCTTCTCACGGACCCAGACCCAAGGAACCAGCTGTCGGGTCTGGCCCGCACTGTCCGCGGCATCATGTCGAGGGCCGAGCCGCTACAGCGGATCCTGGTGAGCGCGGCCGGCTCGACCCCGATGCCGCCGCACTGCTTGCCGAGCTGCTGCGGCAGCGGCAGCACGGCCATGCGCAGATCGCACGTTCCCTCGCCCGCGCGGGCGCCCTGCGACCGGAACTGGCCGAGCGCGACGCTGACGACATCATGCACGCGGTCACGTCCCCCGAGGTATACCGGCTCCTCGTCTGCGACCGGGACTGGCCACCCGAGCGGTACGAACAATGGCTAAAGGAAATCCTTATCAACCAGCTGCTTCCCCCGCCGGCGACCGAACCGGGAGAGGGCTGAAACCAGCGATCTTGCCCTACCTGCTCGGTGCGCGCAGAATGCATTCTCCCCGGGCGCCGCCGGTGTCCGGCCAGCACCGGGTACGGATAGCGTCACATTCCGCGGCTGTAGACCCGGTGGCAGGATGGGTTCATGGAGTTCGCGCCAGTACCCGCGACCGCGGCGTGGCAGCACCGGGGTGCCCGCACTGGCTTCGAGGTGGCGTATTTCGACTCCCTTGGCGAAGGGTGCCGGGTAGCGGGGTGGACCACGGCCATCGAGGACGGCAGGACCTGGGCTGTGGAGTACGTCATCGACCTGGACGGGACGGGAGCGACCCGCAGCGCCGGGATCCGCGGCCGGTCAGCCGCCGGGTTCAGCTCGGCCTTGCTCGAGGCTGACGGGGCGGGCCGGTGGGTGGTCGACGGCGCGCCAGCGCCGCGCCTAGACGGCTGCCTCGACGTGGACCTGGAGTCCTCGGCCATGACCAACGCGCTGCCGGTTCGCCGGATGGGCCTGGTGCCAGGCGCGCGTGCCGCCGCTCCCGCCGCCTACGTCCGGGCCGTCGGCCTCGCCGTGGAACGCCTGGAGCAGGCCTACCTGCGCGTCCCGGATGAGGCCGCACGCCAGCGTTATGACTACGCCGCCCCGGCCTTTGACTTCGCCTGCCGCCTGACCTATGACAAGTCCGGGCTGGTAGTCGACTATCCCGGGATCGCCGTTCGCGCCGGATGACCAGCGCGGGGCGGCGGGGCAGTAACTTCACTTTTGCATCGTGAATCTACTCGTCCGTCATCTCGCGCCGTCTGGCGCAGGCACCCGGCCACCGGTACCAGCCGGGCGGGCCCGTCGCCGCGGCCGGAGCGCTCCTGGTACTTCCGCCTCTCCTGAACGGTGTCATTCATACGGCGGGACAGGGCTGCTCAGCAGCCCTCGGGCGCCGCCAGGCCGCCGACCGGCCCCGCCGATGGCACCTGGGACGTGACCGCGGGATCTGTTGCCGGGTTCCGCATCAGGGAGAGCGCCCTCGGCTTCGGTGATGACCTGACCGGCAGCACGACCGCCGTCACAGGGACGGCCGTCATCGTCGGCGACCGGGTCACCAGCGCGGTGTTCCGTGTCGGCCTGACCGCGATCACGGTCGGCGGCAAGCCCGCGCCGCAGTTCGCCGCCAGCCTGGACACGGCCGCGCATCCGGACGCCTCGATCACGCTCGCTGGCCCGGTGCGGCTTCCGGCGGGGTTCGGCGGCGGGCGAACCGTCACCGCGGCGCTTCCCGGCCAACTCACGCTGCGGGGCGTCACGCGGCCGGTCACGATTACGGTCTCGGCCCGGCGAGACGGAGCCTCGGTCGAGGCGGCAGGGTCGCTCCCGGTCGTGTCAGGGCGCTGGGGCATCACGCTGCCAGCCGGATTCGGCTTCCTCGGCGGGCTTTCCAGCCAGGCGACCGCGGAGTTCCTCCTCATTCTGCACATCAGGGAGTGACAGCGGCCACCGCCCCTCGCCCGACGCCGAAGTCGGCGATGAGCTTGACCGCGCCCCGCAAGGTGGCTGGTCTGAAGGACGGGCGGTGCGCGCGTGCCCTGCGGGAATGCTGAGGCGGGCGCAGCCTGCCTCGCCGCGATCGCGCTCTCGGCCGTGTGGCGTTGGGCCGGCTATCGCCGGCCCAACGCCGCACGGCCAGCTCGGCGTCTTCCCCGGCCGGCTGGCGTGATCGCCTGGTCGTCTTCGAGACCGCCCACCTCGGGATCAACGTCGCGGCTACGGGCGGCATGGGCCGCGCCTACTCATGGAAGGCGCGCCGCATCCATGACTGGATCCTGGCCAGGGTGTCGGGGGCGGTCACGTAGCAGGCGCGCGAGGCGATGCGCAGGCGCTGGAAAAGCGGGACCGCCGCAGCGTCCTCGGCGCGAAGGCTGCTGCTGTGACGGTAGCCCTGCAGGAAGGCGGCGGTGTAGGCGGGCAGGGGGTTGCGGTCGGTCGCGCCGTGCGCTGTCCAGCAGCCGATTCGTCGGCGGTGCTGCCCGCCCGGACGCCTCCCCAGTCGATGATGGCGCTGATGTCCGTGCCGTTCACGGAGAAGATCCCCGGGTCGTCGCCGTAAAGCAGCTGCGCTGGCGGCGCGGTGGCATAGTAGACGCTCACGTCGCTGACCGCCTGCGTGATCATCTGCCGCACGGCCAGCACCTGGGCGGCCGGCCAGGCGCCAGCGGCACGCACAAGTCTCCGCCGCGAGTGCGGACGGGGGCTCCTGTCACGATGCCGGCCCGCTCGACCGCCTCGCTGGCGCGCAGGCCGGCCGTAGCCAGATCACCGCAGGCCGTCGGTCTTTACCGTCGAGGGCGGGTTGACAGCTACAGTATGCCCGGGCCATCGACTGGAGGTGTCAACCCGCGTCCTCAGTGCGGGCCAGCTTGCTCGTCGTATGCCGGTGCTGCGAGAAACTGGTACTGGCTGTTGGAGGATATACTGGTTTCCAGTATTTGTTGGCATGGCTGACAAGAGGCCCATGACGGTGCAGTCGTTCTTCGTGCTCACGCGCACTTGCCGATGCCCCGCGGCACGGGTACCGCATCGTGCGCGAGGTGGCCGAGCTGTCGCACGGGCCGGTCAAGCTGAAGATCGGCAGCTTGTACGGGGTGCTGGACCGGCCTGGCGGCTGAACGAGCTGATCGAGCCCGACCGCGACGAAGCGCACGACGGCCGGCTGCGCCGTTACTACCGGCTGACCCGGGACGGCCGGCGTGCGCTGGCCGAGGAGGCCGAACTCCGCGCCGCGACCGCCCGCGTGGTCCGGTTGAGGCTCGGGCACTGTCCGAGTGCTGAAGCAGCCGATGACGGCGACTGGACCTGATCACGTTCCTGGCGGGTACAGCGGCTGATGCCCGCCACCTACCGGGCCCCTGACAACAGGACACGGTCGCTGCCGTGCTCGAAAGATCGCTGACCGCGATCCGGACGAAGACGAGTGGGTCCTGGAGTTCTCCAAGCCCGCCCTGGCGGGAGGTCACAAGCGTGGCGGGCCTGGCCTCCCGGCTGTACCTGGGCGGCTCCGCCGCCCCCCGCCGGTACTTCGCCTGGGGCCAGGCTGTGCGGCGTGCGGCCCTCGCGGTCACCATGCTCCAGGCGGTGCGGAGCCTTGACGTGCTCCTGCTGACGGCCTGGAGCCGCCGCGTGTTCAGCTGGCTCCCGGTGCCGCCCGCGGGACTAGCCGCGGGCACCCCGGCCGGCATCTTGCCGCCCGTAGTGTGGTGGCTGGTGGCCTACGCCTGGGTCGTGAGCTTCGTGGCGCTGGCCTTCGGGCGTTATTACCGCACTGCCCAGGTGATTGCGGCGCTGGCCATCGCCCCTGACCTGGTCTGGCTGCTGCAGGGCGGGTTCACCCGCGCCTTCCAGGGGCCGTCCCTGGGGCCGTGGGCTTTCTGGGTGCTGCTCAACCTTGCCCCGGTCCTGGCAATGACCGCGTTCCAACGGGACACCCCGCCGGACGCGCGCTGGCCCTTTCTCCTGGCGCTGGTCGCCGCCTACCTGCTGGTGGCCGTGCCGCTGACCGCACTCCAGACGAGCGGCCACTCCGCCTGGGTGCCTGACACCGCAGGGCTGTACTGCGTCCTGGCCTCTCTCGCCTGCCTGGCGCACGCGCAAAGGGCATCGTCCCGGCAGGCCGCTGGCTCGGGCGTGTGGTCGCTGACCCTGACGCTGCTGGCCGCCCAAGCCGCGGCCTACCGGGTTCTCTCCCTCACCGACTACCTGCACGACCCGCACCAGATCCGGGTAAGCCTGGCGGAACTGCTGATCCTGTTGCTCGCCGTCGCATTGATCGTCCCCGATGCCATCCGCGCGCAGGCGGCCACGCACACGCCACCGCGTCCGCATCCGGGATACCCGAGATGACGGGACGACGGCGGAGACCCCCGGCGGCGTTCCAACTCCGGCGCGTGCGACTCCGTCTAACTGAAGGAAGCAGGAGGCATCATGGTTTACCTCGGTGGCCCAGGGCGAGGCGCACGCCGGCCGCGTCTGCACGACGCACCTCCGGGCTACCGCCCGCCACAGCTGCCGCCAGAAGAGCAGCGCCGCCAGCTCCGCCAGGACTACATCCTGCTCCGGGTCGCCACCGTCTGCGCGGTCGGCCTGGTCACCGCGCTCGTCGTAATGTGCCTGATCATGATCGCCACGCACGTATGAGCGCACTGCCCGCCTGCCCGCGCGCCCACCAAGTCGCGGATGCCCGCATGTGACTGATCGGTCGGGTGCCGGCACCGCCCGATCCAAGAAGGCAGACGCGGGGTAGCGATGCACAGGGGTAGCTTCACTTTGCGTCGTGATTTCGCTCATCACAGCTTGGCCCACCTGCCGTGCCCGGACCGGTTAGGTGCACCGTCGCGCATTCAGCGGCGATCGCGAGCCGCACGAATGTCGGTGGGCGTCCGTACGATTCCGCTACTTCCCCGCCGCGGTCGCGCTCTCGGCCGTGTGGCGTTGGGCGGGCTATCGCCGCGCCCAACGCCACACGGGCAGCTAGGCAGGGCAGGGCTTGCCGAGCCCGGCCAAGCTACGCGTTCTCAGGGCCCGTGCCGGGCCCGGTGCCGACCCGGGCCTGGCCTCGGACGCGGGGCAGCAGCGCGCAGGGTGAGTCCACTTGTGTGTCGTGAAAGACTAGGCGTTCCTGACCCGGATCGCCACGGTTCCCCTCGTAGACCGGGCGCATTTCTCGGCGGCCCACCGGAGGACGTCGATCACGCGCATCTCCCGGCCGGCCGGGCTGGTGAGTTTGTAGTCATCGGGGCTGGCTTCCAAGTGCCGGACGGCCTCGGCAAGCGGCCCGGCGGCTTCAGTGCATGACACCCCGTCGTAGGCCAGGAGATCTACCCCGGCCTCCCGGAATATGGTGAGCCATTCGGCCATGGGATGCAGCGTGACCCGCTCGGTGGGTAGTCGCCTCATGGTCCTCAGCATGTCCCGCCATGCGCCGTTTACGCGCAGGGATCGTCGACAGTACGACGTTGCGGACGGATGCCCTTGGGCATCCGTCCAGTGACCGGCGCCCTGCTCCCGCCGGGCGCCCGCTCCACCCGTTACGGTCGGGCTTCGCGGAGTGGCCCTACGCCAGGCCTGGCGGCGAGGCGGACGGACGATCGGACTGGATCAGCGCGGGCAGGAGCACACAGGGGTGGCTTCAGTTTTGCGTCGTGATTGCACTCATACGGGCTCAGTCGCCTTGTCCGCGAATGGGCTTGTTCTGGGCAGGCGGCGGCACTTCCCAAAGTGCGCTGACCGGCGGCGCGCGCAGACGCGGCCCGAAGAAGAGGGTTTCCTGCCCGGCATACAGCACAAGCCCTGCGACGAAATCATCGCCCAGCCGCTGTGCCAGGTGATGCAGACCTCGGAAGTCCTCCTGGCCCTCGGTGGAGGCGGCCTTGACCTCAACGCCGGCTACCTAGCGCTGGCGGCTCTCCAGCACGGCATCGACCTCGATGTGGTCTTTGGTGTGGTGATGGAAGAGCTCCACCCTGGCCTGCGACCACGTCGCCTGGCGGGCGAGTTCCATAACGACGAAGCCCTCAAGCAGCGGCCCGAAGGGACCGCCGGCCGGATCACCGACCTGGCGTCCGCGCCGAGCAGGTTGGCCGCGATCCCGGAATCGACGAACGCGGCCTTCGAACATTCGGTCGCGGTGGACGGCTGACCGGGATAGAACCGGGAGATGACCGAACAGCAGGCTGCCCGGTGGGCGCAGTTTCGGAGCCGTACGGGTCGGCGGTGAAGTTCGCCGCCCGGCGCAGCCGTGGACGGCAACCGTCCACTCGGTACTGCGGCACCTGGAGGACGCGGGCTTTGACGGCGCTCCGCGAGCCCGCGGCTTCGATGAACAGGGCCGCGAGCGCCTGACGTTCCTGCCCGGCCAAACCTTGGGCGAGACCCGGCCTTGGCCGGACTGGCTGCGCTCCGGCGGCGCACTCGCGGCAGGTCGGTGCGTGGCTTCGCAGGCTGCACGATGCGACCTCGGCATTCCGGCCGGCCGCGGGCGCCGTCTGGTTCACCGGCCGGCCGTGGCAGCCGGGACTTGTGATCGCCCATCTGGATGCGTCGCCGTGGAACGCGGTATGGGCCGGCGGCACCCTGGCCGGCTTCGTCGACTGGGACACTGCCAGCCCGTCCCGGCGCGAGGATGACCTGGCGTTCTCGGCGCTGACCTGGGTGCCGCTGCTGACGGCCGAGCTCGCCGCACAAGCCGGCTTCGGTGACGCAGCCGGCCGGCGCCAACGATTTCACCTGCTCCTGGACGCGTACGGGTACACCGGCGACCGAACCGCGATCCGCGACGCGATCATCGGGCGCGTCGAGCGCAACGTCGCGAAGATCCGGCAGCTCGCCGACGGCGGTGAGCCGACCTTCCAGCGCATGCTGCCGTGGGCTGCTGACCTGGAACTGTCCGGCAACGAGGTGGCCGATCTGCCGGACGCGTTCTGGCAGAGACCGGGCCGCTGACGGATCCGGGATCGGCCGAGAGCGTGGCACAGGGTGGCCTGGCGGCAGCGCCAGCATGCACCAGTTCTCGGCCCGGCGCCCGGCTAAGGCGATCCCCCGCTTGCCCGCGTCTGCGCGGGCCCGGATCAGACAGGCGCGCACGGAGTGAACTCGCAGGGCTGGGATAGTGCGTTCTGGAGTGGGGGGCAGCTGGCCCGGCGCGATGCGGAATCCGTTCAGCGGGCGACGGGAGCACCGGGAGCGCGGCCCCATTCGGCCCAGGACCCGTCGTAGACCCGGACCCGGTCACGGCCTAGCAGGTGAGTGAGCACGAACCAGGCGGTGGCCGCGCGCCCGCCGATGGTGCAGTAGGTGATCAGGTCACCGTCGCCGTCCAGGACCGCCGGGGAGAAAACGCCGCGCAGCTCCGTGGTGGGGCGGAACGAGCCGTCAGGGTTATAGAGGCTGTCGACGGGCTGGTGGACGGCGGACGGTACGTGCCCGGCGCGGCCGCCGGGCTGCGCGCCGCCCGAGGGCCAGAAGCACTCACCGCGGTACTCGGCCGTGGAGCGCACGTCGACCAGGGTGGTGTCCGGCCGGCCGATGGCGTCGAGCACGGTCGCCTGGTCCGCCCGGATACCAGGGTCCTCGGCGCCGAGGAGCATGGTGCCGGGTGGCGGCTGGCTGGCGGCGGTGGCCCACGGGTAGCCGTCGGCCCGCCACCGGTCGCGGGAGCAGTCCAGGATCCGCACGTCGCGGTGCCCGTAGAGCCTCATCAGCCACAAGCCAAGTGCTGGCGCGTACCCGTAGAACACCACCGTGGATTGCGGGCCGATCCCCGAGCGCGTGATGATCCGCTGCAGGGCCCCGGTGCCGACGGTGCGGTAGTCGGCGTCCTTCAGGTCGCCGTAGACGTCCCACAGCACGGCGCCGTCGATGTGCCCGTCGTTGTAGGCGGCCGGGCTTACATCGACTTCGACCACCCGCACCAGCGGGTCGTGCAGGTGCGCTGCCAGCCATTGCCGTCCGGCGAGGACCTCGCCGCCTGTACCGTGGCCCGCCCTGGCTGTTGTCGGGTCTGCTGTCGTCTTCATGGGAACCTCCCCGGAACGTTGGTTGCCTTCCGTGACTGTTCTACTGCGGCGCCGTTGCCGTCACGTTGTGACGATGTTGGCGAAACCTTGGGGCGGTCCCGGCGGGCCCTTGCCCAGGTCTCCCATCAGGTCGCGGCAAGCAACTGCTCGTACAGGTTGCGGGTGGCCGGGCTGGGAGAGACGCCGAGCTGGTCGCGCAGGCACTCGCTGAGCAGGCCGTAAACGCCGAGGGCCTCGGCCACGTTGTCTTGGGCGGCCAGCGCCCGCATCAGGTACCGGTACCCGCTCTCGCGCAGCGGGGCCAGCCGGGTCAGCTGCCGAGCGGCCCGCACCGCGGCGGCAAGCTCAGTGCCGCCAAGCCCCAGCGCGGCGGCCGCGTAGCACTCAAGGGAACGCAGGTGCAGCTCGGCCAGCTGGTGGCGGATCTCGTCGATCCATGGCGCGTCCTCGCCTGGCAGGAAGCCGCGTTCGGCCGCGAACAGCGCTGTTAGCGCCGGCCCCCACGCTCGCGTCCACTCCTGCTGGGCGACCGAGGACTCCGCCCGGTGAATGGCCTCGGCGGCGGCTTCCAGGTCCACCCAGACATTCGGCAGGCAGAGTCGCAGCGCTGAGCGCCCGTCCACGCTCTCGGCGCCGAGAACCCGGCGCAGCTTGGACAGCAGCGGGTTGAGCCGGGCATCGACCGCGGCCGGGTCGGGCTCCCGCCACAGCGCCTCGGCGACCTCGTCTCTGGGAACTCGGCGGTGCCGGTTGACCACAAGGTAGGTGAACAGAAGGCGGCCCTGGCGGCCGGGCAGCATGCCGTCAAGCCGCTGGCCGTCGCGCTCGATGGCCAGCGCCCCGCAGATCTGGACCCGCAGCGGCGGGCGCGGGGACGCCAAGGTCACGCCAACATCCTGGCACTACGCTGGGAACAGGGCCAGGGAGAGGTACGGGGGCACGACGGTGAAGCTCATCAGGTGCGAGTGCGGGTACGTGGCCAGGGCCGACAGCGATGACCAGGTCGTCGGGATGATCCGCGGGCACATGGCCAGCGACCATCCCGCGCTGCTCAAGTCCGTCAGCCAGCAGGACCTGCTCAGCTGGATACAGACCGAATGATCTCGCCGGCGGTGCCGTGGCCGGCCCGCCACGCCATGGCAGGGGGAGGCGCCCGTGAGGGCGACTGCCATGACCGGGCGCGGGCCCGCTCCAATGCCAGCACGAGGGTCCGGCGGTAGTCTGCTGGCGTGAACGACGACGGGCTCCCAGCCGAGACCGGGTCCCCGGTCTCCGAGGACGTCCAGCAACGCGGGATCGACTTCCTGCAAGGACTCCTGGCCAGCGGCAAGGTGGACCTCGACCGCTTTCACAATGCCCTCGGCGCACTGCTCGAGGTCCATACCCAGGCTGACTTCGCCTCGGTGGTTCGCGGCCTGCCGTCCCCGGTCGAATTCACTCCGCCCGCACGGCAGCGTCAAGAGCCGCTCGAGATCTCTACCTCGATGGGCGATGTTCGCCTCGAAGGCCGCTGGCAGGTGAGCCGTCTCACCAAGATCGACACGGGTATGGGCAACGTGACGATTGACTTGAGCCAAGCCGAGTTCGATGACTGGGATGTCAAGATTGTCGTCCGCACAGGCATGGGGACAGTCACCGTCATCGTTCCCCGCGGCCTCGAGGTCCGGCCGGTGGGCAGGAGTGGCCCGGTCACAACCACACTTGAGCCGCCAATTCCGGGCTTTCCCGTCGTGCGGCTCAGCGCCACCTCCAACATGGGCGCGATCCGCGTGATGCATCCGACCGAGAAGAAGCAGCGCCGCCAGAGATGGCGACGACGGCACGGCAGGGACTTACCCAGACCTTGCACCCATGCATTCCCGGGAACCGGGCCGGTGCCGCCCGGCGTTCGGGTACCAAATCATTGCCGCCTCATGAGCCGTAGAGGTGCAGAAGTGGCCGATCTCCATCCTCAAATTTCTCATTAAGCTGTTTCTTTCACATGCGTCACTCTCGTGGAAATGGAATCTTTAATCACTTACGGGTTCATATATTGACTTAGTGATAAGCCGACGCTATCCATAGGTGTGATGCATTCGATTGCAGTGGATCGCGAGAGGACATCAGGAGATCACACGGTGAGCTCGGTTACCGCTAGCTCCACTGGCCTTGAGCTCGTGGCCCACCATGACCTCGGCGGCGCGGGCGACGGCATGCAGGTGATCCGGCAGGCGGATGCCGTTTACGTAGGTCACGTCGGGACCAGCGGGATGGGGACGTCGATCCTCGACGTCAGCGACCCGCTGCGGCCGGAACTCGTGACCCAGTGGCCCGCGCCGCCGCGGTCGCACACGCACAAGGTCCAGGTCGCGGACGGCCTGTTGCTCGTCAACCACGAGAAGTTCCCGTACCGCGCGGTCTACACCGACGGGTTCTCCGCCGGGCTTGCCGTGTACACCTTGACCGACCCGTTGCGGCCGGAACGGGCCGGGTTCTGGCACAGCGGCGGGCGGGGCGTCCACCGCATCGTGTGGACGGGCGGCAGGTACGCGCACATGTCCGCCACCCCCGACGGGTTCCGCGACCGGATCTGGCTAGTGATCGACCTCGCCGACCCTGCCCGCCCGGCCGAGGCGGGCCGCTGGTGGTGGCCGGGACAGCGCGAGGACGAGGTGCCGGACTGGCCGCACGGACGGCGCTGCGCGGCGCACCACGCCCTGATCTCCGGTGACCGCGCCTACCTCGGATACGACGACGCGGGCATGGTCGTGCTCGATGTCGGCGACATCGCCCGCCCAGGCCTCGTGGCCCGAGCCGAATGGGATGGTGGCTCGACGCACACCTGCCTGCCGCTGCCAGGCCGCGGCCTTGTGGTTACCACCGACGAGCAGGTACGCGACGGGCCTGACGCGCCGCGGCGGGCCATTCACGTAATCGACGTCGCAGGCACGGAGCCGAAGGTGATCGCCGCCTGCCCGGAGCCGGCGGGCTTCGGCGGGCTGCCGCTGCGATTCGGCGCGCACAATCTGCACGAGAACCAGGCCGGCGCGTACCGCAGCGAGCGGCTTGTCTTCGCCACCTACTTCAGCGCGGGCGTACGGGTCTACGACCTGGCGGACCCCGTCCGCCCAGTCGAGGTTGCGCACTGGATACCGGAGCCGCCGCCCGGGCAGCCGGTGGCGCAGGTCAACGACCTGTTCGTCGACCGCGATGGCTACCTCTGGGTGACCGACCGGATCGGCGGCGGCTTGTACGTGCTGCGGCCGCGGCCAGCGCTCGATGCGCTGATGGACGAGGCACGGGCATGACCGGGCCGCGCGCACGTGCCGCCCTCAGTCACTGGCGGGCACTCCTCGGTTACGCGGTCGGCATCGCGGCCGGCGTCGTGGCCTGGCAGTTGATCGGGCTGCATTCCGCAAACTTCGTCTTCGTGCCGCTGACCACGACCCTGTCCAGCCTCGGCAGCCTGATATCGGACGGCAGCCTGCCAAGCGCGCTCGCCTCATCCTTCTCCGTGTACGCGGTCGGCGTGGCGCTCGCGATCGTGGTCGGCGCCGTGACCGGGGTGCTGTTCGCCAGGCGAGCGCTCCTGCGTAAGGCCTTCGAGCCGTACCTCGTCGCCTTGTACGCCACTCCGATGGTGGCGCTGATCCCGTTCCTGCTCGCGCTGATCGGCTACGGGTTCTGGCCCAAGGTGATCGTCGTCTTCCTGTTCTCCTACTTCCCCGTCGAGTTCGCTACCCAGCGCGGCGCGCAAAGCATCGCTCCCGAGTTGCTCGACGTGGCCCGTGCCTTCCGCACCAGCGAGCGCCAGATCTGGCGGCACGTCGTGATCCCGTACACGCTGCCGTACCTGATGACCGGCGTCCGCCAGGCACTCGCCCGCGGCCTTGTCGGGATGATCTCCGCCGAGTTCTTCCTCAGCGCGGGCGGCCTCGGCAGCCTGCTGATCACGCAGTCCGAGCAGTTCGATACGGGTGACATGCTCGCCGTGACCTTGATCATCACGCTGATCGGCGTCATCCTCATGGCGCTCGGGCGCACGTTCGAGCGCCGGTTCGCACGCTGGCGGGTGACCTCGTGAGCGCCACGGGCCGCAACCTCCCCGCGGCCGCGGGCGCCTCGCCCGAGTTCCGGCAAGAGCAGCGCCCGTCTGTCATGCGCAAGGGCCTCGGGCCTGGCCGCCGTGCGGGCGGCCCGAACGGTCCGGGGGAGGCCAGCGGGGTTGAAGCGGAGGCAGCCCGCCGCGAGCGCACCCAGGTGTTCCTGGCGCGCGCCGCCGCCGGGTTCGGCATCCTGCTGCTGTGGCAGGTCTGCGCGGCCACCCTCGCGCCCGGCTACATCGCCAGGCCCCTCGGGATCCTGGGACAGGTGCCGGCCGTGTTCGGCGATCAGGCATTCTGGTCGGCCGTGGGCTCGACGCTGCTCGCCGTGGTCGAAGGGCTGATCATCGCGGTCGTGATCGGAACCGTCATCGGCCTGGTCATGGGCAGGCTGAGGGACGTCGACCGGGCGCTGCGGCTATACGTCGACAGCTTCTACGCCATGCCGCTGGTCGCGCTCGTCCCGCTGCTGACCGTCTGGTTTGGCTACACACCCTTGACCCGGCTGGTGGTCGTGGTCATCGAGGCGATCCTGCCGATCATCTTCAGCGTGGCCGAGGGCGCACGCAGCCTGCCCGCCCAGTTCACCGACGTGGCGCGCGCCTACCATGCGCCGTGGTGGCGGGTCTGGGCGGGGATCGTGCTGCCAGCCTCGCTGCCGTACTTGCTCGGCGGCATCGACCTGGCGATCGGCCGCGCCCTTGTCGGCGCCGTGGTGGCCGAGTTCATTGCCTCGCTGAACGGCCTTGGCTACTACATCTTGTTCAACGTCCGCTCGTTCCAGGAGAACAGGGCGATGCTGGCCCTTGTCCTCCTCGTCGTATTCGCTCTCGCCGTTCGCGGGCTGGTCAGCCTGTTCGTGCGCCGCGGGCTTCCGTGGTACCGGGCGGGATGAGGCCACCAGATGAGGGAGATGCCGTGACTCAGCCAGCAGGTTCCCCCCTGATCCACGTCGACCAGCTGTCCAAGCGGTACGGCGACCGGACCGTGATGTCGAGCGTCAGCTTTGACGTTGGCACCAGCGAGATCGTGTCGATCGTCGGGCCGTCCGGCTGCGGGAAGACCACGCTGCTGCGCTGCGTGGCGGGCCTGACCCCGCCGAGCGGCGGAGCGGTGAGCATCGCGGGCCACGTGGTCACCGAGCCGCCCGAGGGCGTCGGCGTGGTGTTCCAGCACTTCGGCCTCTTCCCGTGGAAGACGGTCTTCGGCAACGTCGCCTACGGGCTGACCGTGCGCGGGATGCCGCGCAGGGAGACGGAGCCGCGGGTCCGTGAGCTCATCGGCATGGTCGGCCTTGAGGGGTTCGAGCACTCGTACCCGTACCAGCTCTCCGGCGGGATGCAGCAGCGGGCCGGCCTCGCGCGCGCCCTGGCGATCGAGCCCAGCGTGCTCCTCATGGACGAGCCGTTCGCCTCGCTAGACGCGCAGACACGCGACGTGCTCCAGCTTGAGATGCTGCGGATCCTCGATCAGCGGCCCGCCGCGACCATCTTCGTTACCCACTCCATCGACGAGGCCGTGCTGATGGGCGACCGCATCGTCATCCTCACCGGCCACCCGGGCACCGTGCACGACGTCGTCGACGTCGGGATACCGCGGCCCCGAGGGCGGGAGGCCGTGGACAGCGACCGGTTCCGGGTCGTCCGCGACTACTTGTGGACGGTCGTCATGAACGGCCAGGACCAACGGCGAGCGGGGGCGGGCAACAGCGACTCGGTCGACAGGCACCGTGAAGGGACGGCAGAGTGACATGAGAAAACTACGTTTCGCCGCCAGAGCTACCGCGCTGATAGGCGCGGCGGCAATATCCGCCGCAGGCATCGCCGCCTGCGGAAGTTCGGGCGGCGGAGGCGGGACATCGGCCGCCTCGGTGCCCACCATCACGCTCGGCTCGCCGGGAATCCCGCCGGTCATCTCCGGTCTGCTTCCCTATATCGCCCAGAAGGAGGGCTTCTACAAGAAGTACGGCGTCAACGTGGTCATCAAGAGCTTCAGCACGGGAACGGATGCCACTCGCGCCGTCGCGGCCGGCCAGATCGACGCGGCGATCATGCCGCCCGCACAGCTCATGGAGCTCGCGGCGAAGGGCGTCCAGCTAGTTGGCATTCAGGGCCAGGAGGTCCCCGACTGGGTGGTCGTGTCCACCGACCCCGCCATCAACACCTGCGCACAGCTCAAGGGGCACGGCATCACCGTCGACGCCGTGGGCGGCATCCGCTACACCGCGCTTGCCTCCATGGTCAAGTCCTGCGGCCTGACGATTAAGGACGTCAACCCGCTGCCCTTCCCCGGCAACAACGCGCCGCAGGCGATGATCGCCGGCCAGGTGAAGGAAGCCGTCCTGCACCTCAATGAGCTCATCGACGTGCAGCAGCAGCTCGGCGCAGGCAAGGTGAACATCATCATGAAGATGTCACAGACCAGCCCGGACACCATGTACGAGATGTACGGGGCGCTCAAGAGCGACCTGGCGAAGAACCACACGGCGTTCGTCGACATGATCGCCGCCCAGATTGCCACCCTGAAGTGGATGGCGGACCCCGCGAACATCGACAAGGTGGCACAGCTGGGCACCGTCGTCGGCGACCCTCCGAACGTGATGAAGTCTGCCATGCAGCAGTACCTCGCCATGGGCTTCTGGACCCAGAACGGCTCAGGCATGCCCCAGGCCAACGTCAACAACATGATCCACACGCAGGTCGCGGTCGGCAACCTGACGTCCGCGAATGCTCCCGCCTACGCGAGCATCGTGGACCAGAGCGTCTACGCCGACGCGGCGAAGAAGGTATCAGGCTGACATCGCCGGGGCGGGAACGGATCCCGTTCCCGCCCCGGCCGCACGTCTTGCCAGGTGGCGAACGCGCCAGACCGGGCGTACCGAAGGGACGTGACGGCTCCGGCGGTAACTCCACCACAGCAAGAAGGTCGTCGAAGACCGCGCCATTCCTGTGCGAGCTGGCCGGCCGAGCCCTACGGTTTCCTGCCGACGCCGCAGTAGGCCTGCAGCCCGCGGTCGCCGGTGGTACCGAACCATTGAGCCAGCGGCACCACGCCAGGGCCGACCATCTCCAGCCCGTCGAAGAAACGACTGACCCCCGCACGGTCCCGCGGCGTGATGTGCGCCGAAACGCGATCGTTGTAAGCGTCGGCACCCGCTGCCATGAAGTCCGCCGCGATGTCGCTGGCGGCGTGAGCCATGACGAGATAGCTGCCCGACGGCAGGGGTTCCATCAGCCTCCGCACGACATCGTACGGCCGTTCGGCATCCGGGACGAAGTGCATGACAAAGATAAGGATCACCGCTACCGGCTCGCTGAAGTCGAGCGTCCGCCGGGCCGCTGACAGGATCACCTCCGGGTCCCGCACGTCCGCCTGAATATAGTCCGTCTTCCCCTCGGGGGTGCTGGTCAGCAGCGCCTTGGCATGCGTGAGGACCACCGGGTCGTAGTCCGCATACACGATCCGCGCGCCGGGCGCGGCCCGCTGCGCCACGTCGTGGGTGTTGTCCGCGGTGGGCAGCCCGGTGCCGATATCCAGGAACTGCCGGATACCGCGCTCCGCCGCCAGATCATGCGCCACGCCGATCAGGAACCGCCGCGACATCTGCGCGATCATCCGCAGCGTCGGCATGGCTTCCAGGATCTGTTCTCCCGCCTCCCGGTCAGCGGCGAAGTGGTCCTTACCTCCGACCCAGTAATTCCACACCCGCGCCGAGCTCGGCACTTTCACGTCGAAACCCGGCATCTCGCGCGTCTCGCCATCCTGTGGCACGGCAGCCCCCTCTCTTCTCGGCACCACGAAGCAGGGTAGTGCAGGCCGGGCAGTCGCCGACAGGAGTTCGCGCTTACATCATTTCGCCGTAAACGGGATAAGGGCGCATCGTCGGTATCCACGACAGGAAACTAGGCACGGCGGCGCCACGATGGCAGCGCTTCCTAGCGGCGCCCGGGCTCCGCGGCTAGCATCGCGGCCTGCTCCACCTCAATGACTGATTCGGCGCGCAGCCGAGCGTCGTATGCCCGCTTGCCGCCCCGCACGCCGAAGAGCCGCTTCGTCCAGACCAGGTAGATAACGAGCAACAGGTTCACCGTGAACGCCGCGACCCGCAGCCAAGTAATCCGCACGGTCAGGTCGTAAATCTCATAAGGAATGAAGACCGAAGTCGCGATCATGGCGAAATACTCGCCCCAGCGCTGACCCAGCCACAGTCCGACGGCTTCAATCAGCTCGATGACCGCGTACACGGCCAAGCCTACGGCCAGATACAGGAGCGTGCGCGGATTGAGCGTGAACGAATCCTGGATGAACCCAAGCAGCTTGGAGTGTGTTATGTCGAACCCGAGGCTCCGGTACAAGTCACGGATAACCGGCAGGGCATCGTTGAACGCACGCTGGACGCCGGCTTTGTCGTACCGGAACCGCCATACGCCGTAGGCGGCAGCGCCCAAGACGAGGAACCGGAGGAAACGCTCAACAGAGAAGACCCGGAGAAGCAGCTCGCTGCGCAGCTCCTTACCCCGGCGGACCAGCGGAGCCTCCGCCGCAGGACCGCTACCGTGGTGCCCGTCGGTCGCGAACGCGCCGCAGCGCAGGCACCGCCAGGCCAGCCCCGCCGCGGTCGGCGCGGCCAGCCGCTCCCGCAGCTCCGGCTCGCTCGGCGCGTATGTCACATGTCCGTTGCGGGCACACCCGAACAGGCTCCAGTCCACAGACCGAGAATATCCAGCAAACCCTCAGGCTCGCGCGCTAGACGCGACGAAGCTGGCCCGCATTAGCAGATGGTCGGCCGCCCGCGGAGCACCGGGCAGTTCAGCTCCGCCGGCCGGTTCAGCCTCGGCCGCCAATTCCAACCCGGAGCCTCACCCGTTCTCGCCTGCCAGGGACTCGAGGCGCGGTGCGGCTCGGGCGGCCAGGGCCGCAGCGACATCCGGCGGCACCGGCACGTTCGAGCCCTGGAAGCCGCGGAACGGGCGGAACGATCCGAGCTGGACGTCCTCAAGCAACTCAGACCTGAGCAGCGGCGGGCGGATGAGGTAGTCGAAGCGGATGTCGGTCCGCCACCGGAAGTGCGCGGGGTCAGACGGCTGAACAGGGTGCTCGTAGGTCTCCGACACGATTGTCGCGACGTAGTAGATGCCAGGGTCTTTCGGCCCCACGACCTGCAGCCAGACCTGGTCGCCGACCGCCATCCGGTCCCGGTACCGTGGCGTGCCCCACCACTGCTCTCTGGACGCTGCCACCGCGGTGTCCAGGTCGTAGTGCCGGGAGTTGCCCTGAAAGAGCCAGTCAGCCATAGCTTCACAGCCTAGGTTCATGCGTGTCAGATGGTGGCATGGCAAATGACCCCCCGCGTAACACCAAACTTACATGCCGAGACGAGCAAGGTATTCCTGGCGTAACCATTCGGAAATGAATGCCTTGCAGGCTTGAGCCATGACCAGGCCACTTCGAGACGCTCATCGGCATATCGGCCGAATGCCGGCGTATCCCTTCTACGGCGGGCCGGCGATCACCGCCGACGTGACCGCCAAGGGGACCGTCGACGAGCTGATCGCCGACCTTGACGCAGCCGGGATCGAGCGCGCGCTGGTCCTCCCGAACTACGGTGTCCCCGATCCGGACGTCGCCTTCGACCTGAACGGGCTTGCCATCGAGGCGGCACAGCGTGACGACCGGATCCGCTGCGGACTGTGGGTCTCGCCGAACCCGTCGGACGCCGACCGCAATTCCAAGGCGCTCGCTCTGGCCGGCGAGCCGGGCGTGGCGGTCCTGAAGACCAGCTTCCTGCTCGGCGGGCACCCGGCTGATCCCGCTTGCAAGCCTCAGCTCGACAGCATCTTCCACGCCGCCCGCGAGCACGGGCTAGTGGTGCACGTCCACACCAGCCCGGGTGCCGCCTCCGACATCGACCAGGTCGGCGTTCTTGTCGAGGACTACGCAGGCCCGGACGGCGTCCCTATTCACCTGGTGCACCTCGGAGGCGGCATGAGCGGCCACATGAAACTGATCGGCGGCCGCCTCTTTGACTGGATCGAGCAAGGCTTCCAGGTCTACACGGACACCAGTTGGACGATCGGCTTCGCGCCGGTCTGGCTAGTTAAGGAGATTGAGCGGCGCGGCGTCGGCCACGACCGGATCCTGTTCGCCACCGACGCGCCCTGGGGCGACTTCGAGGGCGAATATTCCAGGCTCCGCGCCGCCGCCGGTGACGGAGACCTTGCCGACGCCTTCTTCTCGGAGAACTTCTCGGTCCTTTACGGCTGAGATCCCGCAACGACGCGGAACCGGGCGCCAGTGCTGACGACGCTACCCACCCACCAGATCAGTGCTCATCACGACAGCTATTACTCCGAGGCCACGCGATCAGCGTGACGTCGGTTCTGTTCAGTCATCTCTTTACCGGTCCAGCCAACCACTAACAGGAGAATCCATGGCCGAGTCCACCGCCGACGTCAGCGACGTCGAGGCCCAGATCCGCGCGAACATCGAGAAGTCGCTGAGCGAGATCCCGCACCCCTCACAGGCTGCGGGCACCAGCATCTACGGCTCCACCAAGATCTTCCCCGACTACCGGGCCGAGGACGGCGAGTCGTACCTCACTCTCATCCACGGCATCCCGCACGAGTCGTCGGTTAGCTTCGTGGCGATCCTCCAGGCGACGCGCGCACTGCGCAAGGGCTTTGAGTCGGCGATCTACTTCTACGGCCCAGGCACGCTGGCCTGCATGGCGACCCGCGGGTTCCCGACCACCGGTGACTCCGGTTTTCCTGGCGAGCAGAACACCAACGGCTCGATCGAGACCTTCATCAAGGAAGGCGGGACGGTGTACTGCTGCCGGTTCGGCATGGCGCTGCACGGCCTGCGTGAGGAGGACCTCATCGAGGGCGTCATCCCGTCGCACCCGCTCGATGTCCAGGACGCACTCATCCATTACGCCCGCAAGGGGGCCATCATCAACTCCACCTACAACCTGTGACGTGAGGACCAGATGACGACTGCGCCGACCCCGGCTTCCTCGCCTGCTGGCCCGCCGCCCGCCCGCCTGTCCACGCGGGTGGACGTCGCCATCCAGGGCATCCGCCTGCTTGACGTACCCGTCTCGCGTCGGGCCGGCGCAGGCCCAAGTGACGACGGCCACGTCCTGCTCGGCGGGGTCGGCGCGGCCATCCCGCTCAATCCCCGTTCGTCCTACACGGTCAGCGGCGGCAAGCTGCTGCTCGACGGCGCCGACACCGGCGTGGGCGTCGAGGCCGTGGCCAGGCCGCGCTTCTATGACCTGACCACAGCCGACGGGATCTCCTACGAGAAGATCGCCCGCCTCCATTCCGCGAACGTCCTCGCCACCACCGTCGTGCAGACCTGTTCCCGGTACGGAGCGGACACCCGGTGCCGGTTCTGTGCCATCGAGGCCTCGCTTGCGGCTGGCGCGACGATCGCGGTGAAGACCCCAGCGATGCTGGCCGAGGTCGCGCGCGCCGCGGTCGAACTCGACGGCGTCACCCAGATGGTGATGACCACCGGCACTTCAACCGGTCGTGACAGGGGCGCCGCCCACCTTGCCCGCTGCGTGCGCGCCGTGCGCGAAGCCGTCCCCGGGCTTGCCTGTTCAGGTGCAGCTTGAGCCGCCGGGCGACCTGGCCTCGATCCAGGAACTGTACGACGCGGGAGCGCGCTCCATCGGGATTCACGTCGAGTCGCTCGACGACGCGGCGCGGCTGCGGTGGATGCCGGGCAAGGGGGCGGTGCCGATGAGCGAGTACCGTGCCGCCTGGGCGGAGGCCGTCCGCGTGTTCGGCTGGAACCAGGTCTCCACCTACATCCTGATCGGCCTGGGGGAGGATCCGGACCAGCTCGTCGCCGGGTGCGAAGAGCTCATCAGCATGGGTGTCTACCCCTTTGTCGTGCCTTACCGCCCGCTCGACGGCACCCTGGCCAAGGAAATCGACCAGCTACCCGCGCCGCCGCACGCCGTCGTCTACGACGTCACCCGGCGCGTCGCCGGGGCACTGACCAGGGCCGGCATGCTCGGTGCCGACCAGGCGGCCGGCTGCGCCGCCTGCGGCGCGTGCTCCGCCCTTACCGCTTGCACCGAGGCGGTCAGCTCGCTGGAGGCGGCCTCATGACCAGCGTGTTCGACGAGGTCATCCTCGCCGGCGCGATCCGGGTCCCGCCGCCGGAGAAGTTCCAGATCGCTCCCGTGCGGGACGCCGCAGGGCTATCTGCCTACCGCCGCCTGAGGCACGACGTCTTCGTCACGGAGCAGGGGCTTTTCGCCGGTACCGACAGGGACGACCACGACGACGACCCGCGCACCGTCGTCCTGCTCGCCCGCAGGACCGGCGGGCAAGACGTCGGCGAGGTGCTCGGGGGCGTCCGGTTGCATCCGATGACCGGTGACGGGCCTTCCGTGCCGGATCTCGGCTGGTGGCGCGGAAGCCGGCTCGCGGTCACCCAGGACTGCCGGCTCGTTCACGGTATCGGTGCGGCGCTCATCCGTGCCGCCTGCGCCGAGGCCGAGTCACGGGGCGCGCTCCGCTTCGACGCCATCGTCCAGGCCCGCCACGAAGCGCTCTTCCGCCGCCTGGGCTGGGTCCCACGTGAGCGACTCGACCGGCACGGAACGCCTCATGTCCTCGCGGACTGGCCGGTTGCCCGCTTCCGGCGGCTCGCCGCGGCCACCAAGGCGGCCCTCGGCCCGCTGGTGGGCGACCTTGTCGGCCGCGATGCCTGGCGCGGCGACGACGGTGCGCCGGTACCTGGCAGTGACGTCATTGCCGCCACCGACGCCATCCTCCCCTCTATGGTCGAGCGCGACCCCGAGTGGGCTGGCTGGTGCTCGGTCCTAGTCAACGTCAATGACCTGTACGCGATGGGCGCAACCCCGGTCGGGCTGATGGACGCGCTCGGTGCCCGCGACGCCAGTTTCGCCCGCCGCGTGCTGCGCGGACTGACCGACGCGGCCCGTGCCTGGGATGTCCCGGTGCTCGGCGGCCATACCCAACTCGGCGTGCCTGCCGCGCTGTCAGTCACAGCCCTCGGCCGCACAGATCACCCGGTGGCAGGCGGCGGCGCCAGGCCAGGCCAGCGGCTCCGGGTCACCGCCGATCTCGGCGGCAGCTGGCGCCCCGGGTACACGGGCAGCCAGTGGGACAGCTCCACTCGCCGTACCCCGGCCGAACTGCGCGCGCTGGCGGGCGTCGTCCCTGCGCTCGCCCCTGCCGCGGCCAAGGACGTGTCCATGTCCGGCCTGATTGGCACCGTCGGCATGCTCGCCGAGGCCTCCGGCTGCCGGGCCATCCTCGATGTCGCCGACATCCCCGCCCCGGCCAGCGCCACCCGCGCCGACTGGCTCACCTGCTTCCCCGGCTTCGCGATCGTCTCCGCCGAGGGAGCCGCGCAGCAGGCCGCACCCGGACGCGCCAGGCGGCCCGCTCTGCCCGGGTTTCTCACCAGTGCGGTCTGCGGCGAGCTCGTCCCCGGCGAGGGCGTCGCTCTGCGCTGGCCCGATGGTGTCATCACCGAGGCGGTCAGCACCGTCACCGGCCTTGGCCGCGCCACCGATCCCGGTGCCGCGGCCCTAGCCCGGGCGCCGATGACAGTGCCCATCACCGCGCCTGCGCAAGACCTAGGCGCAGCCACGGAAAGGACACAGCGATGACCGACGTCACTGCCGTCGCAGCCGTCGCCGCCAGCTTCGGCCGGGACGTCGAGGCCAACCTGGCCGCGATCGCCGCCCACATCGCCGTCGCCCGCGAGCGCGGCGTCCGTCTCCTGGCCCTGCCCGAGGCATGCCTGGGCGGATACCTCTCGGTCCTCGGCCGCGGCCGAGACGGCGAGTTCGACGAATCACCCGACTCTCTCCCGCCGGTCATGGACGTGGAAGGCCCTGAGCTTAAGCGCATCGCCGAGCTGGCCCGCGACATGACCGTAGTGGTCGGATTCTGCGAGGCGGACGGCGGCAGGCGCTACAACTCCGCGGCCATCGTCACCGGGGACGGGGTGATCGGCGTTCACCGCAAGATCCACCAGCCGCTGGGGGAGAACCTGCACTACGCCCCCGGCGACAAGCTCCGGGCGTTCGACAGCCCGGTCGGCCGGCTCGGCGCTCTCATCTGCTACGACAAGACGTTCCCGGAGGCGTCCAGGGCGCTCGCCCTGGACGGCGCCCAGGTGATCACGTGCATCTCGGCGTGGCCGGCCTCACGCACCGCCACCGCCGATGACCTGGCGCAGGACCGCTGGACCCACCGGTTCAACGTCTTTGACCAGGCGCGTGCCCTGGAGAACCAGGTGATCTGGGTGGCTTCGAACCAGACAGGAACGTTCGGCAAGCTGCGCTTCGTGGGCAATGCCAAGGTCGTCGGTCCGGGCGGCGACCTGCTCGACAGCACCGGCGTTGGCGACGGCCTGGCGGTCGCCGAGATTGACATCGAGCAGGCCCTGGAGACCGCGCGCCGCTCGATGTACTACCTGGGCGATCGCCGCCCCGACGCCTACGCGGCCGCCGGGACGGCCGCCGGGACGACCGCGGAGATGCCCGCCCATGCCTGAAATGTCGGTGACCGTCCGCTGGCCCGACGGTCGCGTCGTGGAGCACTATTCGCCATCGCTAGTCATGCACGACTACTTGCGGCCGGGAGTCACTTACACCATCGAGGACTTCGCCTGGCGTGCGCGGACCGCTCTCGACGAGGCCGGCGAGCGGGTCCGCGCGAAGCACGGGTTCTACTGCACGAGCGCGGCCGGGTCCGCCCACTGCATCGAGGAGCTTGCCGCCGCGTGCCCGCCCGGCGCCACCGTCCAGGTGCTCGCCATGGAACCGCCGCTGCCCCGTGCCAGCGGCGGTTCTTCCGCCACGAGCGCCCGCCCGCCTTCTCTTCAGCTTCAGGAGCTGTAATGACCGTCCAAAGCGTTGCTGTCGCCGTGGTCGGCGGCGGCCAGGCGGGACTCGCCACGAGCTGGCACCTGACCCGCGCCGGGGTCGATCACGTGGTGTTCGAGGCGCGGACCGTCGCTCATGAGTGGGCCGACAGCAGGTGGGACAACTTCACCCTCGTCACCCCCAACTGGCACTGCCAACTTCCCGGCTACGCCTACCGGGGGGCAGACCCGGACGGCTTCATGACTCGCGACCAGGTTGTCGAGTGGCTCGCCGGTTACGCGCCGACGTTCGGCCCGCCGGTACGCGAGCACGCCAGGGTCGCCGCGCTCACCGAACGGGACGGTGGCGGCTTCGCCCTTACCGTCGTCGGCCAAGAAGGAGAGGAGATCTGGGAGGCCGACACGGTCGTCGTCGCCACCGGCGGCTACCACAACCCGGTCGTGCCGCCGTGGGCGGCCGCGATCGACCCGTCGGTCACCCAGCTGGAGTCCGCCCGCTACAAGAACGCCGCCCAGCTTCCCGGCGGAGCCGTGCTCGTGGTCGGCTCCGGCCAGTCAGGCGCCCAGATCGCTGAAGACCTGCACCTGGAGGGACGCCAGGTGCACCTCGCCGTCGGGAACGCCCCGCGCGTCGCCCGGTTCTACCGGGGCAAGGACGTAATGACCTGGCTGGCGGAGATGGGGTTGTATGACACCCCCGTCCAGCAGTACCCCGGCGGGCTGGCGGCGCGAGAGAAGACCAACCACTACGTCACCGGCCGTGACGGCGGGCGCGACATTGACCTGCGCCAGTTCGCCGCCGGCGGCATGCGGCTTTACGGAGTGCTCGACGGCGCCCGCGGCGGGCGCCGCCTCACCTTCCGTCCCACCCTCACCCAGTCGCTCGACAGAGCCGACTCGGTCTACAACTCAATCTGCGGCGACATCGACGGCTACATCGAGCGCGAGGGCGTCGACGCGCCCGCGGGCCGACGCTACGAGCACTGCTGGGCGCCCCAGCGCGATCCGGTGGAACTGAACATGGCGCAGGCAGGCATCACCTCGGTCATCTGGGCGATCGGTTACCGCCCCGACTACGGCTGGGTGAAGGTCGGCGTGTTCGACGGCACTGGTCACCCCACGCACACTCGCGGCGTCACCGCGGTCCCCGGCCTGTACTTCCTGGGCCTTCCGTGGCTGCACACCTGGGGCTCGGGCCGGTTCCTCGGCATCGCCCGCGACGCTGAGTACATCGTCAGCTGCATCGTCGGACCCGCGTCCCGCTCCGGTGCAGGCACCGCGGCACGCACGCGACTCGACGGGACCGCCGTGGCGGACTGGCTCTCCGGCGCCGACTGGATCATCAGTCCCGTCGGCACCGCGCAGCTCACGGGTACCCCGGACACGCGGGCCGCCGGCGATCCGACAGGAAGCCGTTAGGCTTGCCTATTATGAGGATCGGAGCCGTCGCGGCCCATTTCGGCCGCGACATCGGCCGCGCCCTGGTGAAGATAGAGGGCATCATCGGCGATGCCCGCTCGGCGCAGGTGGAACTGCTCGTGCTCCCCGACGCTACCCTCGGCGGCTACCTTTCCGACCTGCGTCACCCCGACCCGCTCTCGATTCCGCCGAGCCTGCCCGAGGACTGTCGAGAGATCAGCCGGATCCGCGCGCTGGCCGGCGACATGGTGGTCTGCTTCGGCTACGCCGAGGCGGTGACCACCGACGGCCGGGAGAGACTCTACAACTCCGCCCTGTGCGTAACCGGCGACGCCATCCTCGGCCGGCATCGCAAGGTGCACCAGCCTGCGGGCGAGTCGCTGGTGTACGCCGCCGGAGACACGTTCGGGGCATTCGACACGCCGGTGGGCCGCCTTGGCATGCTGATCGACTACGACAAGACGTTTCCCGAGGCGGCCCGTTCCCTCGCACTTGACGGCGCCACCATCATGGCCTGTCTCTCAGCCTGGCCGGCGTTGATGACCGACCGCGCCTCACGGCTCCCGCAGGACAGGCAGTCGCGCCTGTTCGACCTGTACGACTCCGCCCGCGCCGCGGAGAACCAGGTCGTCCTGGCCTCCTCCAACCAGACGGGCGTGATGGGCGGGCTCCGCTTCCTCGGCCAGGCGAAGGTGGTAGGTCCCGGCGGCGACATCCTGGCCCGCACATCGTCGAAGGGCGGCCTCGCGGTCGCGGAGATCGACGTCGAGGCCGAGGTAACCCGGTCACGGCGTATCCTGCACCACCTGAAGGAGCTGGTCCCGTCCGCCTACACAGGGCCGACGACGGTCACAGCCGACGACGGGACCGCGCCTTCGTGAGGGGCGGATGATGCGGGTCGCCCTGCTTACCTACTCGACCAAGCCGCGCGGCGGGGTGGTGCATACCCTGGCACTCGCCGAGTCCCTTGCCGACCTGGGCGTCGAGGTCGACGTGTGGACGCTCGGCCGCGACGGCGACACGGCGTTCTTCAGGCCGGTAGCGGCCAATGTCGCCGTCCGCGCGGTGCCCTTCGAGCCGCGCGACGAGGAGCCCGTCGGCGACCGGATCATCCGCTCCATCACCGTGCTTGCTGAGGCGTTCCGGCCCCTTCGGGGCGACTATGACATCATCCACGCCCAGGACTGCATCTCCGCGAATGCCGCGATGCCCTGTGTCCGGACCATTCACCATCTCGACCACTTCACCACCCCGCAGCTCGCCGCTTGCCATGAACGCGCCGTCGTCGAGCCGGCCTACCGTATCTGCGTGTCCGCGGCGGTCGCCGAGGAAGTACGGCTCGGCTGGGGCTTCGAGCCGACCGTGATCCCCAACGGGGTGGACGCCGCCAGGTTCGCAGCCGGCGCCCGTGACGCCGCGGGCCGGGCGCGGTGGCGTGACAAGCTCGGCCGGTACGTGCTCGCGCTTGGCGGCATTGAGCCGCGTAAAGCGTCGATCGACCTGATTGAGGCATTCGCCTTGCTGCGCAGGCAGGGCGGCTCCGACCTGGCCGAGCTCCACCTGGTCTTCGGTGGCGGCGAGACCCTCTTCGACTACCGCGACTACCGCGCCGCCTTCGAGGCACGCGCCGCCGAGCTCGGCATCACTCCCGAGATCGTAGGCGTGCTCGCCGACGACGAGATGCCGGCCCTGGTCGCTGAGGCGTCGGTGCTGGCAATGGTTTCCGCCAGGGAGGGCTTCGGCCTGGCCGGCATGGAGGCCCTGGCGGCGGGAGTCCCGGTCGTCGCCCGTGACCTGCCCGTGCTACACGAGGTCTACGGTGACACCGTCGCGTTCGCGCAGGACGCCCCCGGCATCGCCGCCGCACTGGCACGCCAGCTATCCGCCCCGCTGCCCCTCGATGTTGGCCGCGTGCTCGCCGCCTCGTACACCTGGAAGCGCGCGGCAGCCGCGCATTTGACGGTCTACCAGGGGCTCCTCGCCCGCAGCTGACGTGACTTCGGAATATTCACGGATCAGTCGGTACAGGCGCCGCGGTCCTTTGTTGTGCCGAATATCCGTGTTTTGCCGCACCGGCTCCCCGCCGCGCAGGACCATGGATACGGGGGCCAGGAACGGGTGGAGGCATAGGTGATCCAGGACCCGCCGGACTATCACGGCGATCCGGCAGCCATTCTCGGGTCGGGATCCCGAGTAGCGGGTTACCAGCTGGAAGAGCAGGTTGGTGCCGGCGGGATGGCCGTGGTGTACCGGGCTCGTGATGAGCGCCTGGGCCGGCTGGTGGCGCTGAAGATCATGGCTCCCGCGATGGCCGACGATGCGATGTTCCGCCAGCGCTTCACCCGGGAGTCGCGGGCGGCGGCCGCGGTGGACCATCCGCACATCATCCCGGTCTACGAAGCCGGCGAGGCCGGCGGCGTGCTCTTCATCGCAATGCGATTCGTGAGCGGCGGAGACGTCGGGTCCCTGCTGCGCCGGGAGGGCCCGCTACAGTCGGCGAGGGCCGCGTCGATCATCTCGCCGGTGGCGTCCGCGCTCGATGCCGCGCACGCCGCCGGCCTGGTGCACCGGGACGTCAAGCCAGCGAATATGCTGCTTGACACCCATCCTGACCGGCCTGATCACGTCTACCTCTCGGACTTCGGGCTCAGCAAGGGAGTGCAGTCGGCCCGGCTGACCGCCTCGGGCCAGTTCCTCGGCACGCCCGATTACATCGCACCGGAGCAGATCGAGGGGCGCCCCGTCGACGGGCGGGCGGATCAGTACGCGCTGGCGTGCGTGGCTTTCGAGTTGCTGACCAGAACGGCGGTCTTCGACCGTAACGAAGGCTGGGCGACGGTCTGGGCTCACCTCAACAGCCCGCCACCGCCGGTGACCTCTATCCGGCCGGACCTGTCCGCGGCCGTTGACCAGGTGCTGGCCAGGGCCCTGGCGAAGGCGCCGCAGGACCGTTACGCGAGCTGCCAGCAGTTCGCTGACGCGCTTCGGGAGGCGCTCGGGCTTGCTCCCTATCACCTGGGCTCCGGTGCCACGCCCGCGACGGGCGGCACCGGGAACGGATCGGTCCGGTCGGCCGCCCCGGACAGGGCGAACGGCCCGGCCCCCACGGCCAGCATGGCTGATCCGGCTCACGGGGCAACCGCGCCCGCACGCGAGGCGGCCATGTCCCGCATCGTCGCGGCGACCGCGAGCCCGGCCCGGGGACACCGGGCCCGGCCAACGCGGTCGCGCCGACGGCGGACCCTGATCGCGCTGGCCGGGGTAGTCGTCGTAGCCGCCGCCGTGACGGCCGCGGTGCTGGCATTCCCGGCTCATCCCGCCCGGACCGCGCCCGCCGCCTCGCCGCTTTTCAGGCTCTCCGCAGCCTTCACCGCACCCAGGTCGCCGGGACACTGGCAGTACGTGTCCTCTGTCGTGTTCAGCCCGGACGGCCGGACACTCGTCACCGGGATGACGACCGGTACCGGAGACTCCGCGGATACCTCACCGTTCTCCGGTGAGACCTTCCTCTGGAACGTGGCAACCGGCAAGCGGACCCTCACCCTGGCTGGGGTCGGCGCTGCCGGCGAGACGTTCAGCCCGGACGGCACGATGCTGGCCGCACCCGGCGGCGCCGGCCAGCGCAGCCTCTACTTCTGGAATGCGACCACCGGGAAACAGGCCGCCGACCTGGGCACCATGCCCGCGTCGATCGCTGACGTGGCGTTCAGTCCAGACGGGAAAGTGCTCACCGCCGAGGACACCGCCGGCGTGGTCTACCTATGGGACCCTGTCAGCAGGCAACTGACCTTCACCATCGGCGCACCAGCAGACCCGTATTCCTACGGTCTGGTCATCAGTCCCGACAGCCAGACCCTCGCCACACTCCAGAACAGCGGGGCCAGGGACCAGGTCTACCTGTGGAACATCGCCACCAACCGGAGTTTCGTCATCGTTACCAATCCCGGTGATTCGCCGGTCTCCTCGGTGGCTTTCAGCCCGGATGGCAAGACGATCGCGATCAGCGGCCTGAACGGGAAAACCGCCCTGATGGACATCGCCACCCAGAAGGTCCTCGCCACGTTCACCGACGCCGGCAGTTCCGGAGTCACGACCACGGCGTTCAGCCCGGACGGCCAGATGCTGGCCGCCGGCGACTACAACGGCAAAACCTACCTGTGGAACCTCCGCACCGGGACGCTGGTCGCCGCCCTGGTCAATCCGGGAGGAACGCTCGCTCCGGTGTTCAAGGGGAAAGACCGCGACGCGGTCACCGGCCTCGCGTTCAGCCCGGACGGCAAGACACTGGCCGCCAGCGGCACCAACGGCAGCGCCTACCTGTGGCGCATCCGCTGACCCGCACCTCTTTGTCTTGGCTCTCATCACACACGGCGCGCCGTCTGAATCAGGATCACTCCAGCTCGCAACGCAGGCGCTTGATGCCGTTGACGAAGCTGGACCGCAGGTAATCCGGCTCGCCTGCGGCCCGGATGCCGGGGGCGCGGGTTAGCAGCTCGCGCCAGATGGTGGTGATCTCGCGGCGGGCCAAGTGGGCGCCCAGGCAGAAGTGCGGTCCCGGCGCGCCGAAGCCCACGTGCGGGTTCGGCGACCGCGTGATGTCGAACCGGTCCGCGTCGGCGAAGACCGCCGGATCCCGGTTAGCGGCCTGGTAGAACAGCAGCACCTTGTCGCCCGACGCCAGCGCCTGGCGGTTCAGCACATAGTCGAGGGTGACCGTGCGGCGCATCCAGATGACCGGAGAGGCGTGCCGGACCACCTCCTCGGCGAAGGAGCCGAGCAGCCCGTCAAGGTCCGACAGCAGCAGCATTCGCTGGCCGGGATGCTCAGTGAGCAGGTGCAGCGCGTGCGAGATCGCGTTGCGAGTGGTCTCGTTCCCGGCCGCCATGAGCAGGATGAAGAACGCGAAGAGCTCGCCACGGGTAAGCCGCTCGCCGTCGACATTGCCCGTCATCAGGACGGAGACCAGGTCCTCGCCGGGGTGCTCCTCCCGCCCCCGCGCCAGCGCGAACAGGGCTTCCGCCAGCTCGGCGGCGGCGGCCATTGATTGCTGCCTGGCCTCCAGGGGGTCCGCGCTGACGTACTCGGTGTCGCCGCCGGCCAGCATGATGTTGGTGGTCCGCACGATCATGTCGTAGTGCTCATCGCCGATGCCCATCATGTCGCAGATAACCTTGAGCGGCAGCCGGGTCGCGACCTGCGCGACGAAGTCGCCCGGCCCGGCCGCCAGCAGGTCATCGACAACCTGCGCGGCGGCCCGCCGCACGTCGGCCTCGAACTTCGCGATCATCTTCGGCGTGAACGAGCGGGAGACGATCCGCCGCAGCCGCGCATGCCGCGGATCATCCATGTTGAGCATCGAGCCGAAAGCCTCGTTCGACTCGGCCGCCAAGTCGAACACGCTGGTCGCCCCAGCGGCGGAGGAGAAGACGGCCGGGTTGCGGCTCGCCTCCGTCACGTCCGCGTGGCTCAGCAGCGCGTAGTACCCGCCTTCAGCCTTGCTGGTCGGGGATGGCCCAGTGCTGAAGAATGGCCACTCAGGCAGCGCCCGCAATTGCGCGTACGCCGCGTACCTGGCGTCTCGGGGTCGCGACCAGAAGGTGGGAGAGGAAAAGTCAAGCTCGCCGACGACTGGGGTAGGCGCCATAGGCAACAGGTTATGTGAGTCAGGGCCAGCGCGACATAGCAGTCAAGGGCGAGGCTATCGCTGGCAGTTCGGGCACCAGAACCTGACCCGCTCCTGCCCCGGGGGCCCCGCCTCGCCCCTCCTGATCAGGGTCCCGCAACGTCGGCACGGCCGTCCCGCCCGCCCGTACACCCAGTTCTCCCGCCCCGGCCTGGCATCCCCGGTCGTCACGTGCCCCGCCCGCTCCTTGTTGGCGTCGAGCAGCCGGTGCCCGAGGCCCACAAGAGCAGGAAGTTCGTCAACCGACCCAACCGAACGCGACGGGTCAACCCCCCGCAGGAACAGCGTCTCCGACATGTAGATAGTGCCAAGGCCGGCCAGGTTCCGCTGATCGAGCAGCGCCTCCCCGACGGGCCGCCCCGGGTCGCCGGCCAGGCGCGCCACGGCGGCCGCCGCGTCCCAGTCAGGGCCGAGCAGGTCAGGGCCGAGGTGCCCGATGACCTGGTCCTCCCGCGAGGTCGGCAGCACCTCGGTGATGCCGAGCTGATAACCGGCGGCCACCCACTGGGAGTTGGCGAGCAGGAGCCGCAGCCGGTGACTGTCCCGCAGCGGCCGTCCGTCGGCCGGCTGAATCCGCCAGGCACCTTCCATCTTCAGGTGGGTGTGCACGGTGAGGCCGCGGTCGGTGCGGATCAGCAGGTGCTTGCCGCGTGCCACGGCCTCGGTGACCAGCTGGCCGGTGAGGCTGACGGTGGCGTACCTGGGCACCCGGAAGTCGCTGCGGGTCAGCACCTGCCCGGCGAGGGCCGCGTGCAGCCGCTTGGCAGTGTTCCACACCGCGTCGCCTTCTGGCACGGTTCCAGTCTGCCAAAGCCTGGTGAGTGCTCGGCGATGCGCCAAGTCATCAGGTGCGATCACACGGCGCGTCGCCTGATCGCCGCCTCGAGGTTGTCGAGCTCGTTGCCGCGATGGGCGAGGTACCCCTGTGTCCAGGTTTCGTCGTGCAGGGGATCGATCGTCATGACCACTGTCGTGCGGTCGCCGGCGGGCTCGATGTCGATGGTCGTCAGGTGCTCATACGGCTCCTGGCCGGGCACGAAGTCGATCAGTGACCGGTAGGCGAGGCGGGTCGGCGGTGCGATCTCGGTGAACGTCTTACGCAACTCGACCGAGAGCGGATTGCCGGTGTCCCGCAAGAACGCGACCTGTTCAGGCGCGGTCGCGGTCATGGTGAACCGCAGCTGGCCACCGGGCCTGAGTTCGAGCTCGCGTACCTGGCTTTCGAAGCCGTCGGGGGCAAACCACTCCTCAAGGCCGGCGGCGGTGGTCCACAGCTCCCAGATGGCCTCCGCCGGAGCGTCGTACGTGCGCTCGAGCCGCACGGCGTTCGGGCTGGGCGTGAGATGAGTGGTCATCGATCCTCCTCGGTGTGCCGCCTCCTGTCCGGCGGGTCTGCAGCAGTGACGAACGGTCAAGCGCGGGACGGACACGACCGGCGCGAAAATTTCCCGCGTGGTTGCTGTCCGTCCACGACGACGCTGTTCGTGTGATACTCGGAACCGGCACCGGCCCGTGGGGAGGACTCATGCAGTACGCGTTGTTGGCCTACGCCCCGGTGGAGGAGACGGACCGGGCGGCACGCCCGGTTCCTGATACCCTCGCCGCAGTCCTCGCCCAGCCGAACGTCACCGGCTGGGCCCGCCTGCACGCTGACGAGTCGGCCACGACGCTGCGCAACGACGGCGGACGGATGCTGCTGACCGACGGACCGTTCATCGACAGCAAGGAGTACCTCGCCGGCCTGATCCTGATTGAGGCGGGCAACCTCGACGGGGCGCTCGCCATCGCTGAGGAACTGCTCCAGGAGACCAGGCCCGGCACGGCCATCGAGGTGCGGCCCATCCTCGACGGGCGCTTCCGTGGCGCTTGACGCCGTCTTCCGTGACCAGTGGGGTCGCGTCCTGGCCATCCTGGCCGGCATCCTCGGCGACATCGAACTGGCAGAAGACGCGGCCGCCGAGGCGTTCGCCATCGCCGCCGAGCGCTGGCCCCGCGACGGGGAACCGGCCAATCCCACCGGTTGGCTGATCACGACCGCGCGTAACCGCGCTATCGACCAGTTGCGCCGCCAGCAGGTCCTCGCCGCCAAGACGCAACTGCTCGCCCGCGACATCGAGGCCGCGCCGCGGGGACCGGAGGCCCGCATGGACGACGCCGCCACCATCCCGGACGAGCGGCTGGAGCTGATCTTCGCCTGCTGTCATCCTGCGCTCGCTCTCGAGGCGCAGGTGGCGCTCACCCTGCGTACCCTCGGCGGCCTGTCCACCGACGAGATCGCGCTGGCGTTCCTCGTCCCGTTCGAGACCATGAGCAAGCGTCTGACCAGGGCTAAGCACAAGATCCGGGACGCGGGCATCCCGTTCGCCGTGCCGCCAGATCACCAGCTGCCCGGCCGGCTGGCGGGCGTTCTAGTCGTGATCTACCTGATCTTCAACCAGGGCTGGGGCGGCGGCCGCGTTGACCTCGCCGCGCAGGCCATCCACCTCGGCCGGGCACTGGCCGGCCTGATGCCAGACGAGCCGGAAGTGCTCGCACTGCTGGCACTGATGCTGCTGCACGACGCGCGCAAGGCGGCCCGCCTGCGCGACGGGCAGGTCGTCCGCCTCGACGACCAGGACCGCGACCTCTGGGACACACAGCTGATCGACGAGGGGCGCGCGCTGCTGCAGCGGGCCATGGGGCGAAAGCGTACCGGGCCCTACCTGGTCCAGGCGGCCATCGCGGACCTGCACCTGTACCAGCCCCGCGACTGGCGGCAGATCGCCGCCTTGTACGAAGCGCTCGCCCGGCAGACCGGTTCCCCGGTCGTCGAGATGAACCGGGCCATCGCGGTGGCCGAGATCGACGGGCCCGATGCCGGCCTTGCCATCCTGGACCGCCTCGACCTCCACCACTACCGGTACTTCCACTCCACGCGTGCGGACCTCCTGCGCCGCGCCGGCCGGCCCAGCGAGGCCTACGACGCGTACCGCCGCGCGCTCGATCTCGCGCAGACCGAGGCAGAACGGCGCTTCCTGCAGGACCGGCTGGCCGAGACAGTGAACTCGCGCCCACCGGGGGGCTGTTAGTAGCGCCCGTCCCCGGTGGCGGGATAGCCGTTGCCGTAGCCGCCCCTGCCCTGGTCTGCCCTGCCCTGGCTGGCGCCGCCCGCGGCATACCCGTCCGCGGGCGACGGCCGGTAGTACCGGTCGTCCGCGCCGTCCTGCGCCGGTCCGGTCGCGGCCTGCCGGGCGGCATAGGACTGGCTGGGGTACGGGTAGGACCCGCTGGCCCCGGAGTCGTACGGGTTCTGGCCGCCGGTTGCGGCGGGCCTGGTGCCGGCCGGGACGCCGCCGGCGGGCCCAGCGGCCCCGCCTGCGGCGACGCCACCCGACGTCCCAGTGGCGGGCAGGGCCGCGCTAGGAAGACCCGCGCCGGGAAGCTGCGCCTGGCCAGGCGGCCGGTGCTGAGGTTGCTGACGCTGCTGCTGAGATGGCCGGGGCTGCTGTGCGTCGTACTGGCCGCCAGGCGGGGCGGCGCTCGGCAGGGCGGGAGCCCCCCGGTCGCCGTTGCGGCTCGGCTGGCCCGGCTGTCCGCCGCGGCCTTGACCCTGGCCGTGACCCATGCCTGCCTGGCTCCTACCGGGCTGTGCCTGGTGCCCGCCGTGGCTTCCCGCCCCGTGGCTTCCCGGCCCTCCGGGACCCTGACCGCCGGGCGCCGGATAGCGCGCTGCCGTCGCCTGGGTGACCGTGGTGGGCGCGTCGTCCCGGTACCAGTATTCGCCGGTGCGGCCGGCCTGGTACTGGCTCGACTGCTGGTACTGGCCGGTGATGAACGTCTCGGCCTGGTCGGTCAGCTTCGTCTGCGCCTCCGAGCGGCGCGCGGCCACCCGGTAGGAGCGGCCGTCCGTCTCTGACGACCGTGAGTAGGCCTTGCTGGTCAGCGGGTCGTCTTCACCGCCGCCCTGAGCGTGGGCGCCGCGTGCCTGCGCGGGCCAACCACCGCTTGACTCCCGGCCGTGATCCCGCCGGTCGGGTGCCTGCCAGGCGGCGTTGTCGGGGCGCGCGCTGTCGCCGCGGCCGCGCCCTGACGACGCGCTGTAGCTGGGCGAGCCGGAGGGCACTGGCCCGTATCCGGCGGCGCGGCCGAGTGGCCCGGAGGCCCTGGCCCCGCTGGGCCCTGGCTACGGCCGCTTGGGCGGGGGTCGGGGTAGCCGGAGGCGTTGACCCGGTCGATCCGCTCGGTCCGGTCGCCCCAGTCGCCACGGTCCTGCGGTCGCCCGCCTGCCTGGCTGCCTGCCTGGTAGCCGTTGGGCTGGAACGACGGCCGCGCCGCGGGCTGGGCGAACCCGTTTGACCCTGGCGTCGGCTGAGCCGGCCCTTGCCGCATGCCGTTCTGCCCGGCTGGTGGCCGGGAGGCGGTGACCCCGACGGTGGGGGTGGGGCCGGTGCCCGGCCGGACGGGCTGTGGTCCGGTTCCCTGGCGCGCGGGCATGGGGCCGCTGCCCGTCCGGCCGGCGCCGGCCTGGCCGGATCCCATCGCCCCGGAGCTCATCGGACCGGAGCTCCTCGGGCCGGTGCCCATCGGGCCGGAGTTCCTCGGGGCGGCCGGCTTGTAGTCGCCGGCGAGTCCAGGCGGCGGGCCGAGTCGTCCCGCTACGCCGCGTTCGCCGCCGCGCTGCTCGCCGCCGAAGCGAGAGTCAGCGCCGCCCGTCCCCGGCCGCGCGTCCGTCCTTGGACGGCCGTCCGCGCCCGGCCGGGCACTGGCGCCGCCGGCGGCAGGGACGTTATCGAGCGGTGAGTCGGTGCCGTTGAGCGGGCGGTCAGCGGCGACCGAAGCCCAGTAGTCCTCGTCTGAGATGCCGTCGTCTGGCCAGATGTCCTCGCCGCGGTCCCGGCGCAGCCGCAGGATGCCGGTCCGCTCGCCGCGGTCCTCCCGGTCCCTGCGCCTGCGGCGGCTCCGGTCGGAGCGGTCCTCGTCTGCCCCGTCAGGCAGGTCGTAGACGCCGGTCGCGAACTCGTCGGCGCCGTAGCCAGGTCCGCTGCCGTAGTCGTCCGGGTAGGAGTCGTAGCTTGGCCCGGCCTCGCCGCGGCCGTCGTCGCGTCGTCCCCGGCCTCCGGCGCGGCCTTCCGGTTGCTCACCGGCCCAGCGGCCCTTGATGCCCTCGGGGGAGAAGTACTCGTTTGGCGACCAGCCGTCGTCTGCGTTCTGGTAGGCGTCGTGCGCGTAGCCGTCGTAGTCGTCGTACTCATCATCACGACCGGCGTCGCCGCCGCGACCCCCAGGCCGCGCAGGCTTACGACTCAAAAACGACATACAACACCACCCGGCACAACACGGCCTGGCGTTGGCGCTAGCGAGGCACGCGCGGCCATATACGCGAGCCTGTCCCCGTTGTCGCGAGCACCCTTTAACCGGCACTGGTTCGTAAGATTGTTACCAACGCTATGCCTAGCTGTCTCGCGAATCGCGAAACTTCACCACCGATTACCGCAATACCGGACATTTCGGTACGAACTTCTCCGATGCATTGTGGCTAATCATGACGTAGCGCTTACGGGGGAAGCCGGCCGCGCCCGATGGTCGCGGCGGCGATCGCCTGCCACGCCGACTGAAGTGACGTCCCGTTTGGCAGGTTCAGTACCGTGTTGAGAGCGTACACGGTAAACCGGTAGCTGTGCCCGCCAGGCCCAGGACACGGCGGGTCGTAGCGGGCGTACCCGGCGGTCCCCTTGGCCTGGCGCGCCCCGGGCGGCAGCTGACCTTCGAGCAGCGCCGAAGTCCCCGGCCCGATGTCGAACGCCACCCAGTACACGTACGGCGTGATCGGCGCGTCCGAGTCGTCGACCACGAGCGCGATCGACTTGGTGCCCGCCGGCGCGCTGGCCCAGGTGAGCGGCGGGGATGTCAGGTGCTTGCCCGCGCAGGTGAACCGCTCGGGCAGCGTGTCGTGCACGAACGCGCCCTCGGACACGGTCATCACGCTCGGCGCGGTGACCGTGACGCCGGACGAGAAGAGCCCGCACCCGGCGAGCGGCACGGCGAATGCCACCGCCGCGACGGCCGTCGCCACCCGTCTGCGCCGGCTCCCGCCGGCGGCCCGCTCCAGTGTCCGCGTCCCACCTCACCCGCCAGAGTTTAGGGCCTGGCGCCGGTTGCGGCAGTCGCTACGGCGCGGCGAGTCCCCGCGGAGAAGATCTAGAGAGTAATCCAGAACGAAGGCGGCTGGCTCTGGAGCTCCTACGCCCTGAAGGCGCTGTGGCCGGTGAGGGCCTGGCCGATCACCAGGGTGTGCATCTCCGGGGTGCCCTCGTAGGTCAGGACGGACTCCAGGTTGGCCATGTGCCGCATGATCGGGAACTCGTAGGAGATGCCGTTGCCGCCCAGGATGGTGCGGGCCGTGCGGCAGATCTCCAGGGCCTCCCGCGTGCTGTTCAGCTTGGCGATGGAGACGTGCTCGGGCGCGAGCCTGCCCTGGTCCTTCAGCCGGCCGAAGTGCAGCGCGAGCAGCTGCCCCTTGGCGAGCTCGACGGCCATGTTGGCGAGCTTCTCCTGGGTGAGCTGGAAGGCGGCGATCGGCGCGCCGAACTGCAGCCGCGTCTTGGCGTACTCCAGGGCGGTCTCGTAGCAGGACCGCGCCGCCCCGAGCGCGCCCCAGAAGATCCCGAACCGTGCCTCGTTGAGGCACGACAGCGGCCCGCGCAGCCCGGTCACCTCGGGCAGCACCGCGTCCTGCGGCAGCCGGACCGAGTCGAGGACGAGCTCGGAGGTGACGGAGGCGCGCAGCGAACCCTTGTGCTTGATCTCCGGCGCGGAGAACCCCGGCGTCTCCGTCGGTACGACGAACCCGCGGATGCCGTCGTCGGTGCGCGCCCAGACCACGGCGACGTCGGCCACCGTGCCGTTGGTGATCCACATCTTCCTGCCGTTGAGTACCCAGTCGTCGCCTGACCTGGACGCCGAGGTCCGCATCGACGCCGGGTCAGAACCGGCATCGGGCTCCGTGAGGCCGAAGCAGCCGATGGCCTCACCCGCCGCCATCCGTGGCAGCCACTCGGTCTTGTGCGCCTCTGACCCGAACCGCCAGATCGCGTACATGGCCAGGGAGCCCTGCACGGACACCAGCGACCGCAGCCCCGAGTCGGCCGCCTCAAGTTCCAGGCAGGCGAGGCCGTAGTCGACCGCGGACATGCCCGCGCACCCGTACCCGGTCAGGTGCATGCCGAGCAGGCCGATCTTGCCGAGCTCGCGGGTCAGTTCCCGCACCGCGGGAAGCTCGCCCTTCTCGTACCAGTCGGCGACGTGCGGCAGGATCTTGTCCGCGCAGAAGGCGCGCACGGTCTGCCTGACGGCCAGTTCCTCCTCGCTGAGCAGCGAGTCGATGCCGGCCGGGTCATGCGGGTCAAGCCGTGGGCGGGCGGAGGGTGCGGCAGAGCTCATTACCCGAGCGTATCAGCGCTGCCTGCGGGTAATAGTGGTCGCCGCTGGCGGCATGGCGAGCCGCTCCACCTCCGCATGCGGGCTGGTCGGCTCGGCGAGGAAGCGCTTGCCGGACAGGCGCAGGAGCAAGGTGTCGCCGAGGACCAGCTGGTCCCTGGTGCCCATATGGGTCTCCTGGTCGGCGGGGACCGGCTTGGCGGGCTCGAAGCCGCGGCCGGTCCACCGCTGCACCATCGTCCCGTTCGTGGAGTTCAGGTCGATCACGGAAAGCCGCCAGTTCGCCGACCCGGCGTTGGTGAGCCGCATCATGAGGTGCTGCCTGCTCACCGTGTCGATCACCGACCGGCCGCCGTCGGCGTACATCGCCAGGTCGATGCCCTTGAGCGCCACGCCGCGCCCGACGATCACCGGGCAGTCGACCTCCAGCGGAAACCGCAGGATCTCCTGCTGCGACTCAAGGTCGGCGACGACGACCTCGTGCAGCGCCGCGCGCGGCCCGAGCGCCACCAGTTGCCGCCGGCACGAGGGGCAGACCGCGGTGCCCTCCGTGGATATCCCCGGCCAGGCGAGCAGCTGGCCCTGCCACTGCGCGGCCTGCCGGCAGGACGTGTTCGGGCACCTCCAGCGCGTCTGCAGGATCTTGCGGTGCCCCGGGTTCTTGGCGTCGAGCTTGGCCGCGTAGCGCAGCACCTTCACCTCGCGCGCCTGGGAGACGTCCTGCGCGCTGCGGGTCCTGATGCCAAGCGGCGCCAGCCGGACGACGCCGTCGACGGTCTCCCAGGCGTGGAACCGCTCGGGTGACTGGTCGATCCACCGGTGCGCCGCGCGGTGGTCGATGTAGTGGTCGCGGGTGATGACGTACAGCCCGCCTTCGCGCGCGAGCCGCAGGATCTCGTCGTCCGCGACCGACGCCGTCCTGATCTCGCCGACCCGCTTCAGCTCAAGGAACGCGCGCGCGTCAGGGCCGAGCACCCGCACCAGGGAGTCGTCGGCCACGAGCTCAAGCGCCGCGCCGGCGTCGTGCTGCTCCCGCCACGCGGCCATGACGAGGCTGAGCCGGTCCCAGACGGGAGCCTGCCGTCCGAGTGGCGGCAGGTAGGGCGACCAGCACACGTTAGAAACGTCAACAACCGCATTCCAGCTTGCCATCGCAGAAAATCGTAAACCTGCGTTCATGACTGCGCCACTCCGATCGGCGAGCCCGTCAGAAGAAAGGTGAGAGGTCAGACGCTGGCGAGGCCCTTGACCGCGGTGGTGAGGTCGTCTGGTGACAGGGTGAATGCGAGCCGGAGCCACGGCGAGCGCTCGGCGGAGACGGAAAGCAGCCGTCCGGGCACGACCGCGACGCCCCGCCGCAGCGCCGCTTGCGCGAACCCGCCGGAATCGGCGTCGCCTGGACGGCGCGCCCAGAGGGTCAGCCCGCCGGCGGGGGGCGTCCACGTCCAGTCGGGCAGGAACGCGGTGAGCGCCGCCGCGACGGCCGTGTACCGCTGCCGTGCCCAGTCGGCCCGGTAGGCGATGACCTCCTCGTGCGAGGACCGGATCAGCGCCGCGACGATGGCCTGCTGGAAGGGCGGTGAGCCAAGGTCGGCGGCGGCCTTGGCGGCGGCGAGCCTGGCGATGATCCCCTCGGGGGCGCGCACCCATCCGGTACGCAGCCCGCCCCAGTACGTCTTGGAGAACGAGCCGAGGGTCACCACGTTGGGCATCCGCGGCGCGAGCGCGGCGAGCGGCGGCGGCTGCGGCCCGGTGTGGAATTCGCCGGTGCTGACCCCGCCCGTGTTCGGCCAGCCTGCGAACGCGCCGGGGCCGAGCGGCAACTCGGCCAGGGTCATGTCGTCGATGAACGTGACACCAGGGTGCCGCCTCGCCAGGGCGACGATCTCATGCCGCTCGGCGGCGGGCAGCACCAGGCCGGTCGGGTTCTGGTGGGTCGGGGTGAGGTAGGTGAGCGCGGGCTGGTGCACGGTGACCGCGTCGGCCAGCCGTCCCATGTCGCCAGGCGGCACGCCGACCGGTCGTGCGCCGCTGCGGTACAGCGCGTCGATGAACCCCGGGTACGTGGGGTTGTCGGTCACGACCGGGTGCCCCGGTGCCACCTCGCAGCGCAGCAGCAGGTCAAGGGCCTGCTGCCCGCCGGTGGTGACGAGCACCTGGTCCGCGGTGGTGGGGATGCCGTGGAAGGTGGTGAGCATGGACGCGATGGCGCCGCGCAGTTCCGGCAGCCCGTAAGGCAAGTAGCCGGTGCCCTGAGTCAGCCGCATTCGTTCGGAATCATCCAAAACAGTCGCCGGGTCGTGCAGCGCCGCCGCGACCTGGGGAGCGCAGTCGACCGCGGCGACGGACAGGTCGAATTCCGGCGGGGCGGACAGCAGGCCGGAGAAGAACCCGTTCGCCCGGTGCACCGCCGCGGGGGTGGTGCGGTGCGGGACGAGGCGGGTGCCTGAGCCCTGGCGGCTCGCCGCCATGCCCTCGTCGCGCAGCACCTGGTAGGCGAGCGCGACCGTGTTCCTTGAGACGGACAGGGAGGCGGCCAGGGTGCGCTCAGGCGGCAGCCGGACGCCCGCGGGCAGCTCCCCGGTGTCGGCCAGGCGGCCGATCCTGGCGGCGAGCAGCCGGTACAGCGCGCCGTCCGCCGTCGGCCAGCGGCCGAGCAGGTCAGCGAGGGCCTCCGGGCCGATCGCCGGTGCGGCAGCCGGATCCATTTCGCTGTTAATTGGCACTGTCATGACAGTGCCAATGATGCCAGATTTGGGACCGTGCTCACCCATGTTTTCTGGATAATCGCGGCGGCTTGTGTGTTCGCCGCCCTGTACTACTGCCTGGCGGCCGGCATGCGGAACGGCGACCGCCCCGGCGACGCGAAGATCACCGCCCTGCTCAGCACCGGGACGCAGCCCGACGAGGCCCGCCCGGTGATCGTGGTGCACGTGCACCGGCTGCGGCTCGGCCCGGTCAGTTACCCGGCAGCGGGGCGGGACGAGCACTTTCCCTCCGCCACGCTGCGCTGAAGACTCGATGGCCCGGCATCACCGCCGATGAAGAGGGTTCGCTGATAATGGTCGGGTGACCACTACCGCGGGAGCGCCAGGAAGCGCCGCCGGGCCTGACCCTGACATTCAGGTGTTCACCGCCCGCCTCACCGGGCGGCCGCTGCTCGACAGCGACGGCCGCGCCATCGGCCGGGTCCGCGACGTGGTCATCTGGCCGGTCGCGGGCGCCGAGCCGCCACGCGCGCTCGGCCTGGTCGTCCAGTTGCGCCGCCGGCAGATCTTCGTCCCTTTCGGCCGGATCAGGGAGGTTTCCGCCGATGGGGCGCACCTGCTCGGCGGCACCGTCGACCTTGACCCCTTCATCAAGCGGACCGGAGAGATACTGGCGAGCAGCCTCTACGGCCGCCGCACCGCCGTCGGGACGGTGGCCGACGTGGCCATCGCCCACCGGGAGCTGGCACGCGACCGCTGGCAGGTGACCGCCCTAGCGGTCACCAAAGGACGGATGCTGCTCGCCCGAGGGCCGGAGATCGTCTCCTGGGAGGAGTGCCGCGAGCTGTTCGAGCCCGGCCCCCTGGCGGAGCAGCTCACCAGCCTGCGCGAGATGGCCCCCGCCGACCTGGCCAGCGCGTTCGAGGCGCTGCCGCTGGCCAGGCGCAGCCAGCTCGCCGCCGCCCTGGACGACGAGGAACTGGCCGACCTGCTCGAGGAGATGCCGGAGGCGGACCAGATCCGGCTGCTCGACAGCCTGGACAGCATCGAGCGCGGCGCCGACGTCGTCGAGGAGATGGAGCCGGACGACGCCGCCGACCTGCTCGGCGAGATGCCGGCCGAGCAGCGGGAGCGCTTGCTCACCGCGATGCAGTCGGTGCAGGCCGACGACCTGCGGCGCCTGCTCCGCTACGACAAGACCACCGCCGGCGGCCTGATGACCTCTCAGCCGCTCGTCTTCGCACCTGACGCGCCGGTCGCCGAGGTCCTGGCCAGGATCAGGGACCGCGACCTCCCGGCCATGTACGCCGCGCAGGTCTACGTGTGCGAGCCGCCGATGCTGACGCCGACCGGCCGCTACCTCGGCAGCGTCGGGTTCCAGCGGCTGCTGCGCCGCGCGCCGTCCATCCCGGTCGGCGAGTGCATCGAGGGGCGGGTCTTCGTCCGGCCCGAGCTGCCCGAGCGCGAGCTGGCCGCGCGGATGGCCGCCTACAACCTCATCGGGGTCGCGGTGTGCGACAGCGCCGGGCGGCTCGTCGGCGCGGTCACCGTCGATGACGTGCTCGACAAGTTGCTGCCGGCCAACTGGCGCCAGGCGGGAGGCAACACCTGATGGCCCGGTTCGGCCCCTTCCGCGGCGTGGCGGGCGACAGGAATGACCTGTCGGTCCCGAAGGGCGCGCCGGTTCGCGGTGGACTGTACGACGCGGACGCGTTCGGACGGTTCTCCGAGGCCCTCGCCCGGTTCCTCGGCACCGGGAAGTACCTGGTCGGCCAGACGGTGCTCGTGATCGCCTGGATCATCCTCAACACCATCGGCATCGTTAACCACTGGGATCCCTACCCGTTCATCCTGCTCAACCTGGCCTTCTCCACCCAGGCCGCGTACGCGGCCCCGCTGATCCTGCTGGCGCAGAACCGGCAGGACGAGCGCGACCGCGCCACCACCGAGCGGGACCGCCAGGTCGCCGCCCGCACCCAGGCCGACACGGAGTACCTGGCCCGCGAGCTCGCCGCCGTCCGCCTCGCACTCAACGACGTGGTGACCAACCAGGACCTGGCCGAGCACCTGGAGCACCTCGCGAAGCTGATCGCCGACCGCTCACCGGAAAAGCCGGAAGACGAGGAGTAAGCGCCGGTCGCGGGCCGGGTTCCGCGCCCCGCCGCCCGGGCGAGGAGCGGGCGCTGAAGGGCGGAGCGCGCTTACGTTCGGAATGACCTTATTCTCAAGCGTCCGTGGCCGCCTCGCTGAGCCGGCCGCGCAGCACGTCCTTGCGGATCTTGCCGGAAGGAGTCATCGGGAACGAGCCGGTGACCAGCCAGCGGACCGGGACCTTCGCCGTGGCCAGCCGGGCGCGGCAGTACTCCGCGAGCTCGGCGGCGAGGCCGTCGCCGGCCGGGCCGTCAAGATCGGCCGACGCGGCGGGGCGGACCGCCGCGCCGACGACCTCGCCGTAGTAGTCGTCGGGGACACCGAGGACCGACGCGTCGGCGACGGCCGGGTGCGCGATGAGCACTTCCTCGATCTCGCGGGGGTAGATGTTCTCGCCGCCCCGGATGATCATCTCCTTGAGTCGCCCGGCGATGCGCAGGTAGCCGCGGTCGTCCATGGAGCCGAGGTCGCCGGTGTGCAGCCAGCCGTCGGCGTCGATCGCGGCGGCGGTCGCCTCGGGCGCGTTCAGGTAGCCGCGCATCACCAGGTAGCCGCGCGCGCAGATCTCGCCGATCTCACCGCAGCGCGCGGTCTCGCCGGTACGCAGGTCGGCGACCCTCGCCTCCGCGTGCGGCAGCGGTCGCCCGAGGGTCTCCGCCCGGTCGTCGGCCGGGTCGGCGCCCGTCCCGAGGGAGATCACGCAGCCCGCCTCGGTCTGCGCGAACCCGATCATGTACGACACGCCGAGCGCGGCCTCGACCTGGCGGGCCAGGGCGGGCGGCGAGACCGCGCCGCCAGTCAGCACCAGGCGCAGCGCGGAAACGTCGCGCTTGGCGAGGTCGGGGTGGCCGAGCAGGGCCATGAGCATGGTGGGCACGCCGCACAGCAGGGTGACCCGGTGCGCCTCGATGAGTTCAAGCTCGAGGGCGGGGGAGAACCGGGACATGAGCACCTGGGTGGCCGTGGCCTGCACCGGCCCGAGGGTGAACAGCGCGCTGCCGCCCACGTGGAACAGCGGCATCGGGTTGATCTCGACGTCGTCGGGTCCGATGCCGCCGGCCGTGAAGGCCAGCCGCGCGTTGTTGGTCAGGCCGCGGTGGGTGAGCACCGCGCCCTTGGGCCTGCCCGTGGTGCCCGAGGTGTAGATGACCATCGCCGTGCTTGACGGCTCGACGTCGGGGAGCGGGCGCCGCGTCGCCCCGGGGGTGTCGCCCAAGGCGGTGAACGCGTCCCAGTCGCCAAAGGAGAGTACGTCGCGGAGCCTGGGGAGGCGGCCGCGGACTTCGGCGAGGACGGCGCGCATGTCGCGCGCCTGGAACGCGTCGGCGAGGAACAGGCCGTCCGCCTCGGAGTCACCGAGCACGTGGGCGAGCTCGTCGCCCTGGTAGGCGGGGTTGACCGTGACCAGGGTCAGCCCGGCGAGCGCCGCCGCGAACTCGAGGATGACCCACTCGGGGCTGTTCTGCGCCCAGACCGCGACCCGCTCACCTGGCGTGAACCTGGTGAGCAGCGCCCGCGCGGCCCGCTCGGCGTCGGCGAGCAGCTCGGCGTAGGTCCACTGGCGGCCCTGGCGGTCCGGGTCGCCGTCGATCAGCGCGGCCTTGCCCGGAGCGCGCCCGGCGGCATCGCGCAGGACCGAGCCGATCGTGGTCTCGCGGATGCCCCAAGCGCCCTCAGCCCAAGCGCCGCCGGTGGCGGCCCAGTAGGCACTGGTCAGCGGGGTGGTGGTCTGGGAAGGCTCAGGCACAGCGCGCTCCGGTGACTCGGGGCCGTCCGCGGGTGACGGAACCTGACTGCCCGCCGCGTTCCTGGCCCGCGCAGCGGCATGCGGCCCTAACGCTACCGGGGCACCGGCCGAGCGGTAAGTAGCAGTCACCTCGCCGTGCGCGACGTGCTGGCGGACCAGGGCGCGCTCTGGCGGGCCGTACATCCAGCTTCCCGTCGTCTGCACGGCCCCGGGACGCAGCGTGATCCCGTGCACCGTCACCTGGTGCCCCTGTGTGTCGGTCAGGCGCACCGTGAACGGCCCGGGGCCGGCGCCGAGGAGGCGATCCAGCAGTTGTAGCTGGCCCGCGTCAGGGACAGCCACCCGGATGCGGTCCGCACCTGGACCAAGGCCAGGGGATTGCCGGTGTTGTCGGCCAGTAGAGCCAGCCAGTACCGCGACGATCCGTGGTTGACCTCGATGGAGAGCGGCCCGGGCAGCGGCGGGTCGGCCTGGTACGTGTAGGTGACCTTAATGCGGCCGGCGGACAGCGGCGCGAGCCTGGCGAACGCGGTCTCGCTCAGGTCGATGTGCCCGGCGGCGCACCCGGGACACTGGTCGATCACCTTGACCAGCACCGACCCTGCAGGCCCGCTGACCTCCAGGTAGCCGCCGCACCGCGCCGCTTTCGCGTACTCCGGCGGTGACAGTGCCACGTACAGCCCGTCGGCGGGCGGTCTCGGGTACGAGCAGTTACCCATGCCCCGCGTCGCGTAGTACGTTGCGGTCTGCGGGTCGGCGCCCGCCCGGGCCGCGGCGGACAGGACCGCCGCGCACGCCGGGCTTCCGCTTACCTGACCGATGCCGACGACGAGCGCGATGGCGGCCGTGGCGGTGACTCCGCCGCCCGCGCTGAGCCGCCCGAGCAGTGGCCAGCGCAAGCGTGCGCTACGGTGCCAAGGACGGCGATGACGGCGATGACGGCGCCAGGAAGACATGGCACGACACTGTATTCACAGCGGCCAGGGATTTTGACTAGCCGGGGAGCGGCGCGCCGGACCGGTCGCGGTCAGCAGCTGGACCGCGCCGGCGCGGTCGGCGACGGCGTCGTCCCCGCGCTGGTTGCGGGGAGCGTCCGCGACCGCGAGTCCGGGGCGGCCGGCCCGCCGGGCGAGGCGGACCCAGTCGCCGACGCCGCGGCGGTAGCGGCCGCGCCCGGCGCCGACGCGGCAGGCGCCGCTGACGTGGCGGCGAGCGAGGGTGCGGAGTCCGGCGGGGTCGTCGTCGTGCCGCCGCCGTACATCCAGGTGCCCGTGGACTGCACTGTGCCTGGGCTGAGCGTGATCCCCGAGACGGTGACCCGGTGTCCCTCGACGTCGGTGAGCCGGACCGTGAACGGCCCGGCGCCGGCGCCCGAGGAGGCGATCCAGTAGTCGTAGCTGGCCCGTGCCAGGGACAGCCATCCGGACGAGGTCCGCACCTGCACCGCGGCAAGCGGGTTGCCGGTGTTGTCGGCGAGCAGTGCCAGCCAGTACTGCGACGAGCCCTGCTTGACCTCCACCGAGACCGGCCCGGGCAGCCGGGGATCGGCCAGTGACGAGTAGCTGACGCTGATGAGGCCGTCGGACAGCGGCGCCAGCGCGGCGAACGCGGTCTCGCTCAAGTCGATGTGCCCGGCGGCGCAGTCGGGGCACTGGTCGATCACCTTCACCCGGACGGACCCGTGCGGCCCGGTGACCTCAAGGTAGCCGCCGCATGCCGCCGCGCTCGCGTAGTCGGCCGGCGGGAGCGCCACGTACAGTCCGTCGCTCGGCGGGCTCGGGTACGAGCAGTTGGGCAGGCCCTGGAGTACGTAGTGCGTGGCGATCTGCGCGCCTGTCCCGCCGGACACGCCCGCGGCCCCGCCAGACACGACCGCCGCCCCGCCAGACACGACCGCCGCGCAGGCTTGGCCCCCGGCCACCTGCGCGACGCCGACAGCAACGGCGACGCCGACAGCGGCGATGGCGACAGCGGCGAGAAACCCGCCGCCGGCGCCGAGCCCGGGCACGCCAAAGCGTGGGCGAGACCGCGGGCTGCGGTGACGGTGCTGCCCGGGAAGCATGGCACCAGACTGTATTGAGCGGCGTGTCCGCCGCGCCGGAATTCTGGCTACGCGCCCGGATAACGTCACAACTCTTACGCCCGGGCAGCGGGCGAACTGCGCCGCCTGCCAGGCGATCTACCCGCAAGCCCGCGCCTGGAGGGCCCGCACCTGCTGGCTCACGCCCGTCATTACCGTCTTTAGGGTCGGAATAGTGGCAAATCAGGAATAGTCGCGCCGACCAAGATCGTTGCCATCCTCGTGACGGAACCGAATAGCGCCGATGAAAGCCTGTCCCTGACGTTGCTCGACGGCGCCGACGTGACGCCGCTGTTCAACCCGGTGAGCGTAGCGGGGATCAAGCTGCGCAACCGCCTGGTGATGGCCCCCATGACCAGGCAGTTCTCACCGGACGGCATCCCCGGCGACGACGTCGCGGCCTACTACGGGCGGCGGGCGTCGTCGCTTGGCCTGCTGATCACCGAGGGCACCTACGTGGACGAGGGGTCGGGCGGCAGCGGCCGGGTGCCGAGGTTCTTCGGTGAGCGGTCCCTGGCCGGCTGGCGGAAGGTCGCCGACGCCGTGCACGCCGAAGGCGGCGCGATCTTCCCGCAGCTGTGGCACACCGGGGCGACGCGCAAGCCAGGCAGCGGTCCGTTCCCCGACGTGCCCGTCGTCTCGCCGTCCGGGGTGAACGCGTCGGGCGCGGTGGTGGGGGAGCAGGCCACCGCCAGGCAGCTTGAGGCGACCGTGGCCGCCTACGCCCGCGCCGCCGCGGCGGCCAGGGACGCCGGCTTCGACGGAATCGAGCTGCACGGCGCGCACGGCTACCTGCTCGACCAGTTCCACTGGCCGCACACCAACCGGCGGGCCGACTCCTACGGCGGCGACATCAGGGGCCGGGTGCGCTTCTCCTACGAGGTCGCCGCCGCCGTCAGGGAAGCGGTCGGCCCGGACTTCCCCGTCGCGTTCCGGTTCTCCCAGTGGAAGGGCGGCCACTACGACGCCAGGATCGCGCAGGACCCGGGCGAGCTCGCGGCCTTCCTCGCACCGCTCGCCGACGCCGGCGTGTCGATGTTCCACGTCTCCACCCGCCGCTACTGGCTGCCCGCCTTCGACGACTCCGACCGCACCCTGGCCGGCTGGACCAGGCACCTGACCGGCCTCCCGGTGATCGCCGTCGGCTCGGTCGGCGTCGCGGCCCCGTTCCTCGGCGTTTCCGACGACGGCAAGTCGCCCGCGGAAAGCCAGCCGACCCTCACCCTCGCCCCGCTCGTCGACCTCCTCACCCGCGGCGAGTTCGACCTGGTGGCCGTGGGCCGCGCCGTGCTCGCCGACCCCTACTGGGGCGCCAAGGTCGCCGACGGCAGGCTCGCGGAGATCCGCCCCTACGACAAGTCCGCGGACGCCACCTTGTCCTGACGCCCTGACGCCCTGACGCGCTACCCGCCCTGCCGTCGCGCGAGCTGCCGGTGCAGCGGCGGCATGCCCGCCGGCAGGGCGTCAAGCGGGAACAGCCGGGCCTCGAGCACCTCGCGGTGGTCGAGGTCGAGGCCGTCAACGCCGCCGACGAGCTCGGCCTCGTAGTACGCCTCGACCCGGTAACGGAAACCGCTGCGCAGCTCGACCAGCCGCCCGACCCGCACCGTCAGCCCGGTCTCCTCGCGGACCTCGCGGACGATCGTTTCCTGGAACTTCTCGTTCCGTCGCGCGAACCCGCCAGGGAACCCCCACTGCCAGTCGGACGGCCACAGCCGGTGCCGCAGCAGGAGCACCCGCCCGTCCTGCGCGCGGACGATCCCGGTCACCCCGGCGCCGAACCGCGCGTGCAGCCGCCACGCCAGCCACCCCTGCAGCGGCCCGGCCGCCCGCCAAGCCCGGACCAGCACGTCGGAGTTGCCCTGCCCGGCGACCTCAGTCTCCCGTCTTAACCGCGGCGGCGGCGCACAGGAACCGCCGGTTATCGCGGACCAGCCGCGGCAGCGACGGGTTGCGCTCGGCCATAATTCCAGGGACCACGGGTTCCCGCTTGGTCACGAAGTGGCCGCCTTTCCTTCAGAATCGGCCGGGTTCCGGCAGTCACTATAACGTGGCGCTGGTTCGGCGTTCGCCGTGATTCGCCCGCCTGGCGCGGGCCATCGCGACCGAGGCCTCCAGGGTGAGGCGCACGCTGTCACGGGACCGCAGGTGCTGCCGCAGTTCCTCGGTGAACCCCCGCCGCACGTCATCCGGCCAGCTCAGCGACGTCCCCCTGGTGTTCTCCACCCCGATGACATCCTCGGCAGGCCTGATCAGCCGCTGGGTGAACGTCCGGTGCACGGGTGCCTCGAACAGGCCGCTGCCGGCGATCGCCGCGGCGTCCGCCGGCCGCGTCACCCACGCGCCGTCATCAGGCGAGCGGGCCAGCCACATGTCGTCAAGCGCGCTTCCGAACGGCTCGTCGTACCGCTCCTCGTACCCGGCCACGGCGAGCCAGCCGCCGGGCCGCAGCAGCCCGGCGGCCTTGCGGAACCGGACACCGGGGTCGATCCAGTGAAACGCGGCCCCCGAGATGATCAGGTCGAACGACGCGCCGGCGGCGTCAAGCTCCTCAAAGGCAACCGCATGGAAGACGACGCCGTCCCCGGTGAACCGCTCCCGCGCGACCTCGATCATCGCCGCGCCGACGTCGATCGCCGTCAGCGCGAAACGCAGCGGCACCAGCCGCTCGGTGAGCTGCCCCGTCCCGCACCCCACCTCAAGGACCGCGGCCCCGGCCCCCGCCCCGGCCGTCGCGGCGACGAACTCGGCGAGCCCGGCGGGGTACCCCGGCCGCGTCGCCTCGTACAGGCGGGCCACCCGGTCAAACAGTCCCCGCTGGTAATGCCGCCGGTCCCGCTCCGCCTCGTCTTCATGCTCCAGGCTCACCACAGCACGATAGGGGCAACCGCCGCGATCGCCCACGATCAACCCCCCAAAACCGGTCATCCCGAACGGAAGCGGCTTACTTCCCCAGGCCTGCCATTGCTCTTCGGATCACGAAAGGGCATCTCGGGTATCTGCGTCTTCACGGCGCCGGCGTAATCTGACAGGATCTGACCGCTAGGCGCCGGGGCATAGGGCACGAAGCGGAGGGGGAGCACCATGACGCTTGCGGCTAGTGGCCGTGGCCAGTCAAGGAGCCTGGTGCTGACCGCGATGATCTTCGCGGTCGCGATGACGTTCATTGACCAGACGATCGTGTCGATCGCCGCGCCGACGGTGCAGCGCGACCTCGGGCTGTCAAGCAGCGGCATGCAGTGGGCGATCAACGCCTACCTGCTCGCGCTCGCGGCGCTGTTCGCGTTCGGCGGCCGGCTCGCCGACACGGTGGGGCACCGCACGATGGTCGTGACCGGCGTGATCATCTTCGCCGCGGCGTCGGCGCTGTGCGGGGCAACGCCGCGCGGCGGCGCGGCGGAGGCATGGCTCGTGACGTTCCGCGCCGTGCAGGGCCTGGGCGGGGCGCTCATGTTCCCGGCCGCGATCGCCATCGTGGTGGCGACGTTCGACCTGCGCTCGCGGGGCCGGGCGCTCGCGCTGTTCTTCGGCATCGCCGGTGGACTGACCGCGATCGGCCCGATCGCCGGCGGTTACCTGATCCAGTGGACCTGGCGGTCGATCTTCTGGATCAACGTCCCCGTGGCCATCATCGCGCTGGTGCTGATCGCCATCTCCAAGCCGGGGAACGAGCACCGTCCCGCGCCCATCGATTACCGCGGCCTTGCCCTGGTCGTCGGCGGGGTGGGCCTGAGCGTGTTCGGGTTCCAGCAGTCGGCGCTGTGGGGCTGGGGCAACCCCGCCATCGAGGTATGCATCGCCGCCGGCGTCGTGCTGCTTGTGGTGTTCTACCTGGTCGAGCTGCGTACCGAGGCGCCGCTGATGAACGTGCGCATCTTCCGCAACCAGACGTTCCTGGTGGAGAACATCATCTTGGGGATCGCCATGATGGCGTTCATCCCTGTCTTCTTCTTCGCCAGCATTTACGGCCAGATCGCCCTGGCGGAAAAGGCGACGACTTCCAGCCTGCTCATCCTGTACTTCTTCATCGGCTTCGTGGCCGCCGCGCAGATCGGCGGACGGATGCTCGACCGGATCGGGGCCAAGCGGCCGGTGGTGCTCGGCTGTGCGCTCGCGGCCGTCGGCTTCTTCGTGTGGGCCGGGCAGGTGACCAAGCTGCAGTCTGGCCCCCTGGTGATCTGGATCATCATGGCCGGCGCCGGCATGGGGCTCATGCTCGGGCAGGCCAACACCGACGCCATCAACCGCGCCTCCCGGTTCTCCTACGGTGAGGCCACCGGCATCACCCAGACCGTCCGCAACTACGGCGCCAGCCTGGGGTTCGCCATCCTTGGCACTGTCCTGATCAACGAGTTCCGCTCCTACATCACCAATTCGCTGGTCGCCCAGGGCGTGCCCGGCCAGGCGGCGGCGGCCCAGGCGGCCAGGATCGCCCAGTTGCAGGGCGGCAACGGCAACGTCTCGGCCATCCCGCAGTTCATCCGGGCCGACTTCGCGGTAGCGACCAAGGACGTGCTCTACGGCATGGGCGTCGTGATGGCGATAGCCGCCGTCGTCGCCATCCTCGGCCTCAGGCGCGGCCTGCAGCAGGACGCCGCGGCGGAGACCGCCACAGTGGCCTCGGCCGACGTCCCGCGGGTCCCCGACTTACCGGGCTGCCCGCCGGCGGAAACTGACGATGTTGAGCCCGCCGGATCGTCTAGCAGGTGAAGGCGGCGGACGACGGACGTGCCGTCGGCGGAAGGGACCGAGATGACGATGAACGGGCTGCGGACCGTGCTCACCGGGCGGGGCCTGGTGGAGTCGCCGCGCTGGCACGGGGACCGGCTGTACTTCTCCGACTGGACCGCGGGGGAGGTACTCGCGGTGGACCACGACGGCCGCGGCGAGGTCATCGCCCGCGTGCGGTCGCTGCCGCTCTGCACGGCCTGGCTTCCCGACGGCCGCCTCGTCATCGTCTCGTCGCAAGAAGGCCTGCTGCTGCGCCTGGAATCCGACGGGTCCCTGGTCACGCACGCGAACCTCGGCCGTCCCGGCTGGAACGACATCGTGGCCGACGGCCGCGGCAACATTTACGTCAACGGCGCGGGCTTCAATCCGATGGCGGGCGAGGCGTTCCGGCCTGGCGGAGTCTCCCACGTGGCACCCGACGGCTCGGTCCGCCAGGTGGCCGACGACATCGCCTTCCCGAACGGCATGGCGGTAACGGCCGACAACGCGACGCTGATCGTCGCCGACTCCTACCGCCATCAGCTGGTCGGCTTCGACATCGCCAAGGACGGCAGCCTGTCCGGCCGCCGGATCTGGGCCGACCTCGGGGAAGCCGCACCCGACGGCATCTGCGTCGACGCGGAGAACGCCGTATGGTACGCCGAGGTTCCTGGCAGGCGCTGCGCCCGCGTCGCCGAAGGCGGCGCGGAACTGCAAACGGTCCCCCTGGACCGCGGCGGCTTCGCCTGCGTCCTCGGCGGCCAGGACCAAAGCACCCTGTTCATCACCGCCGCGGAATGGCGCGGCATGACCGGTGGCGAGATGGTGACACCGGCCAGCGGCCAGGTCCTCGCGGTCAACGTCAACGTCCCAGGCGCCGGCTGGCCCTGACCTGCCCCGCAAGCCTGGCCGGCTCGGTGTGCGCCCGGCGCGTCCCATAGCCCGGCAAACCGAAAATATGCCACATATGGGTCGTAGTGATCGCCGGGTAAGACTCGTGCGATCCGAAGACCTCGCACCCCACGTAAGAAAAGTGCTCCTGGCGCGCAAATGCCGTTGACTTAGGCGCTCCTGCCTGCGCACCGGGCCGGCGCGTGCCCGTTCTGTCCGGGTTGTCCCGGCGACAGCGCCGCCCGGGACCATGATCATGTGGATTCCGCAGCCTATTAGCTGCGGAATCCACACGAAAAGCGAAATCACACGCGAACGCTACGCCCTGCCCGCGGGCGCCGCGTCCCAGCCCGCGCACCGCCCTCACTGGCACCACCCGCCCGTGGAGTCATCCAAGCAACCCGCGTGGGGACCTGGCCCGGATGTAGAGAGCCGCTGGCCCGCTCCGACCCGTGGATGAGAGGACGCACGGTGGACTTACGCCGTTTCCTCGGTCAGGAAGCGGCGTACCTCCTCGGCGATCACGGAAGGGTACTCAAGGGGCGCGTAGTGGCCGACGCCGTCGACGAGGCGGAGCCGGGCGCGGCTGAAGAACGCGTCGATGCGGTCCGACCACTCGCGCGGGAACAGCGGGTCATGCTCGGGCCAGAGCACGACGGCAGGGGTGGCGAGCCGGTCCTCGGGTGCCGGGATGGTCTCGGACGCGGCGGCCGTGGTGGTCCCCGCGCCCGCCCGGTACCACTGCACCGAGGCCGTGAACGCCCCGGGCGGACCGTAGACGGAGACCAGGTGGTCGAGGTGCGCGTCGGAGAGGGTGAATTCCGGCCCCGACCAGTGCTCCCAGAAGTGCCGCAGGTACGCGCGGACCGCGTCCGGGTTGCCGTCGATGAGCTGCTCGGACAGCGGTAGCCGGTGGAACGCCTGGTACCAGAACTCCCGCAGCGGCCCAGGCCCGAAGACACGGGTCCCCACGCCGGGCACCGGCGGGCTGATGACCAGTGCGCCGACTAGGTCCTGGCGGGACCGGGCCAGGGCCTGCGCGATCCGGCTCCCGATGTCGTAGCCGACGACCACCGCCCGCGAAATGCCAAGCGATGTGATCAGGTCCGCCACGCTCCGCGCCTGGGCCTGGCCGCTGTACTGCTCAACCGGGTCGGCCAGGTGCTTGTCCGAGTTCCCGAACCCACGCAGGTCGGGGACGACGACCTCACATCCGGACAACAACGGCACGAGGTCCCGGTAGTCGGTCCGGTCGCCTGGCCACCCGTGCAGCAGCACCACCGCGGGCCCGCTGCCAACCCGGTCATACGCTAGCTCGAACCCGTCGACCGCCACGCTCGCCTGCCTCCCGCCGTTCGACGCCGTCCCGCCTATCGCCCCATCGTCGCAGACCTTCTCGCAAGCGCGGCGGGCAGTCCGGAGACCGCGGGCACCCCGACGTCCACCACGCGGCCCGCCGCGGGGGCGCCGCCCTTAGATGGATCCGACGTGCCGCAGCACCGCGGCGCCGAGCGGGGCGACGACAAGCACGGCGCATACGCCCAGGTTGATCACCCGGTACTGGAGAAAGACGGCCGCGAACTCGCGTAGCACGGCGGTTGGCCGGTAGTACCCGGCGACCCGGGCCCCGGAGACCTGACCGCGGATCCCGAGCCGCCGTGCCAGCAGCGCGGACCGGAAGGCGTGGAAGTCGCTGGTCACGATCGCGGCCCGCGCGCCTGGCCGAAGCTCGTCCATGATCGCCTTGCTGAACAGCAGGTTTTCCTCGGTATTGCGCGACTGGTCCTCAAGCAGCAGCCGGTCGGCGGGAAACCCGCGCGTGGTCAGGTAAGACGCCATCGCGGACGCCTCTGGCACCCGCTCGTCGTCCCCCTTGCCCCCGGAAACGATCAGCATCGGCTTGAACTCGTCGGCCCGCCTGTCGAGGCCCGCCCACACCTGACGCCCGCGCTCAAGCCGGTTGGCGAGCAGTGGCGGCACCCCGCCGTCTGGCCGCAGCCCAGACCCGAGCACGACCACGAAGTCCGCACCTCCGGTCGGCGCGAGCAGCCCGTAACCGAACGCGTAGAGGACGTACGACACGAGCAGGAAAGACACGTACCCGAACACGAGGGTGGCGACCGTGGCGAACAGTGACAGTTGCACGTCCTCGGTCCGTTCCGCGGCGATGTCAAGCCCGATCACCAGGAAGACCGCCACGCCCGCGAACAGCGACAGCAGGTTCGGCAGCCGCAGGCTCTCCCGGCGGATCATCGTGACCCCGTTAGCCACGAGGAAGAACCCGATCAGGAGCGGCCCGAGCGCCACGGCAAGCAGCAGCATGAGAAGCAGCAGGTGCGCCGGCCGTCCCGGCGCCCCGGCGAGACGCTCCGCGAACCCGAGCGCCCCGAGCGCGAGCGCCAGCCCGAGAAGCACCGCGTTCCCAAAGGACCGCGGCTCGCGGATCACTCCCGCGAGGAACACGACGAACACGACGACGGCAAGCACGAGCGCGATCACTCTTTAAAACTATCCACAACTGCTGAGCGATCACTGAGAACAGCCTCTGTGTGGTGGCTATCCCAACGGCGGCCTCACTCTGCTGCTTCGCCCGTCTCTCTGATCCGGGCAACGATCCGTTCCGCCTCTGCCTCGCTAATCGGGACGAAGTCGTTTGCCAGGTCACCTCGCTCGGCTGAGTACATCAGCGGCGAGAACTCCCAGCTCAAGTGGCGGGAAAAGATCTCATCGATCGTTCCCTCGTCGTTCCTCACGCGGCGCAGAACGGTCCGCGGGTGGTCCCGGCTGGTGAACTCGTCGATCATCGCAAAATAAGTGATCTTCTCAGCCATTCCTTTTCTCCGGATAATCCTTGATCGTGGCGATATCCTCCGGGGGGACGAGGAAAGCGTTAACCCGGCGCTGGAAGCCCTCCAGCTCCGCGCGCTCGGTGACCGAGACCGGGCCGCGAATCCGTTCGTAAGCTTCGTGCGTAAGCTCCTTCGCCTCCAGGCTTTCCTGCGTGTGGAACTGGACCTCGAAGCGCAGTCCGGTTTCTGGCCTGCGCCACTGGCTGTTGATGCCCTTGTACTGCTCGTCCGCCCAGAGGTTCTTCAGCTTGATCAGCTCGAATCCCTCGGCCTTGAGCCGCACGACGTCTGCGTGGACGCCGTCAGCGTATCGCTGCGGGCTGTAGGTGAACGTGAATCGGACGGCATCGGACACCTTTCCCAAGGCATCCCTTATCGTTAGGCCAGGTGCGGCCAGTTCATCAGCGATCTTTTCCTTGAGCCGGTCTTCGCCCTTCAGCATGTGGTTGAGGCCCGCTAGGTGCCGCCCCGCCTCGGCGGACTCGACGCGCTTGAGCGCGGGGAGGATGTCGCGCCTGCCCTCGTCGGCGAGGTCCGCGCACGCCTTGGACGCTTCGGCGTTCTGCTCGGGAGACAGCCTGCGGTGCGGGCCGGCCACCCAGCTGCCGTCGGCCGTGGTGTGGGGAGTAGCCCGCGATCGTTCGGGATAGCGCTCCTTATGGTTTTCCCATGCGGCCCGCAGGTCAGGGGCCGCCTCGGCCCAGGCGTCGCGGCCGACGCCGTAGACGTGATCCACCAGTGCCCGGTGGAGGCGGCGCGCGATCGCCTGCCGCTCCGGCTCGGTGCCGTCGGCGGTCCCGGCGGGTCGGGCGGCGGCCCCGCTGGGAGCCCTGGCGGGAGCATCGGCCGGGGTGCCTGCCGGAGCATCGGCGGGGCGGCGGGCGGTATCCCCCTCATCGACCCGGTCTACCGCCACCGCCGGCCTCCGCCTGTCGCACCCAGCGTTCCGCCCTCACTCGGTACCAACGGAAGTGGCCGACATTGGGTTCACTCGCGTCACCAGTCGACGACGTTGGGTATCCGGCTTTGGGTGCCGGTGCCAAGCGAGTCTGGCCGGGTCACCGGGCGCCAAGGCGGGTCTGTCCTGAGCAACCTGCGCGAAGCGAGTCTGTGCGGGCCATCGGGCGGGCACGATGGGAGAATGCGGCGAGTGGTCATCCTTGGGCGGGGCGGTGCGGGCAAGTCGGTGCTCGCCCGTCAGCTCAGTGAGCTGACCGGCATTCCCGCGATCGAGCTCGACGGGCTGTTCTGGCAGCCGGGGCCGGCGCCCACCCCGGCGGAGGTGTGGGTCGCCAGGCACCGGGAACTGGTCGCTGGCGAGCGGTGGATCATCGACGGCGATCTTGGCCCCTACGACGCGGGCCTGTCGTCGCGGCTGGCCGCCGCGGACACGATCATCGTCCTTGACTTCGGCTTCCTGCGCTGCGCGTGGCGGACCCTGCGCCGTGGCCGTGAGCGGGCCGAATACTGGCACTGGATCTGGTCGTACCGGCGGCACAGCCTGCCGAGGCTCCGCATGGCGATCGCCGCGCACCTGCCCCGCGCCCAGGTCCACGTGCTGCAGGACCCGGCGATGGTCCGGCGGTTCCTCGCGGACGTCTAACGCGGCGGCCTCGTCATGAGTTCCTGAGGCCCGCGGTCGCGATCTCTATCATGCGGTCGCGGGCCGCGGGGTCCGCTGGCGTGGGCGTCCTGGACAGGCAGCTGGTCATGAGCGCCTTCACGTCGTCGTGGTTGACGTCGGCGCGGACCGCGCCGGCGCGCTGCGCGCGCACCAGCAGGTCGTTGAGCGCGCCCCTGAGGTCGATCCCGTCGCGCAGGCAGACCTCGTCCAGGTCGTAGCCGGCGCCCATGAGGGCCTCGGCCATGCCCAGGTTCGCCGCGCCTTCGGCGATGAGCAGGGCGAAGTACTCGAAGAACGCGGCGCCGGCGTCGTCCTTTCTGCCGAAGCGGGCGGCCTGCTCGGCGAGTCCTGCCGCCCGGTTCAGCACGACGGCTTCGAACAGCGACTCCTTGGTCGGGAAGTGCCTGCTTACGGTGCCCGTGCCCACCCCGGCGCGGCGCGCGATCTCCTGCACAGGCACCGACAGTCCCTCCGCGGCGAATGTCGCGAAGGCGACCTCCAGGATGCGTTCCCTGTTGCGGCGCGCGTCGGCGCGCATCGGCCGCAGCGTGTCAGGCATTTGCACCTTCCCACGAGCTGATGACCCGTCACTTGACAAACGGGACGCTCATCCCGGATATTAATCGGGACGGCCATCCCGATTGTACCGGGTGATGGTCACACGACAACAGCGTGCGCCAGCCCGTGCGCGACCGGGCAACGCACGAACCCGTTCGGGCTAAGAGCCTTTCTCTGCAAAGACCGCAGCAGTCACTTCGCGGGTGAACCATGCCCAAAAACAGGTAAGGGGAATGCCTTGTCAGCTACCTCACCAGAGACGGGGCGCCTGCCCGGCACCCCCGCGCGCGCCGCGGCGGGGGCGCCGCCGCGGCGGCTCGGGCTCGCGCTCGCCGTGATCGCGACCGCGCAGCTGATGGTCGTGCTCGACACGACGATCGTGAACAACGCGCTGCCGCACATCCAAGATGCACTGGGCTTTTCCGGCAGCAGCCTTGAGTGGGTCGTGAACGGGTACACGCTCGCGTTCGGCGGCCTGCTGCTGCTCGGCGGAAGATCCGGTGACCTGCTCGGGCGGCGCAGGATCTTCATCTTCGGCATCGTGGTGTTCTCCGTCGCCTCGCTGCTCGGCGGGCTGGCCACCAGCCAGGCCTGGCTGCTGTCCGCGCGCGCCGTTCAGGGCGTCGGCGCCGCGTTCGCCGCGCCGACCGCGCTGTCGCTGATCGCGGTCACCTTTCCCGAGGGAGCGCCGCGGAACAGGGCGATGGCGGTGTACGCATCGATGAGCGTCGCCGGGGGCTCGGTCGGGCTGATCGCCAGCGGCCTGCTTGTCAACTACGCCAACTGGCGGTGGGTGCTGTTCGTCAACGTGCCGATCGGCGTGCTCGTGGCGCTGCTCGCGCCCCGCGTGCTCAGCGAGTCCGAGCGGCGGCCGGGCAACTTCGACCTGCCTGGCGCGGTCACCGCGTCGCTGGGGCTGGCCGCCCTGGTGTACGGGCTGTCGAGCGCCGCGACCACCTCGAACGGCGTGTCGCACTGGGGAGACACCAAGGTCATCGCCTCGCTCGTCGCCGCTGCGGTGCTGCTCGGGGCCTTCGCGGTCATCGAGGCGCGCGCCAGCCACCCGCTGCTTCCCGTGCGGGTGCTGCGCAGCCGGGACCGTTCCGGCGCCTACCTGATCGCGCTGTGCGTGGGCACGGCGCTGTTCGGGATGTTCTTCTTCCTGACGCTCTTCCTGCAGGACGTCTGGGGGTACAGCGCGCTGAAGAGCGGGGTCGCCTACCTGCCGATCATGGCCACGGTGATGGTGATGTCCGGCGCCGCGTCCCAGCTTGTACCGCGGGTGGGCGCGCGGCCGCTGCTCATCGCGGGCTCCGTGATCGCGGCGGGCGGGCTGTTCTGGCTCTCGCGGCTGACCGAGCACAGCAGCTACGCGGGCGGGATGCTCGGCCCGATGATGGTCACGGCCGCCGGGATCGGGCTGATGTTCGTCCCGATGTCGCTGGTCGCGCTGACCAAGGTCGCGGACGCCGACGCCGGCGTCGCGTCATCGCTGCTGAACACCGGCCAGCAGGTCGGCGGGTCGATCGGGCTCGCGGTGCTCGGCACGGTGGCATGGAGCGCGGTCGCCTCCAGCCTGCGCTCCGGTGCGACGCAAAGCCACGCGCTCGCCTACGGCTTCTCCCGCGGCTTCGTCGTGTCGGCGGCGATCACCCTGCTCACCCTGGTCGTCGCGCTCGTCATGCTGCGGGTGAAGCGAGATGACCTGACCGGGATTAACCCGTTGGCGGCGCCGTCCGACTGAATGGCGCGGGCCGGCTGCGGCCGTCAGGTGCGGGCCGGGCTCGCCGCCAGGGTCTCCGCGTGCAGTTCCCAGGCGGCGGCCAGGCGCTCGACCGCCAGTTCCAGGGTGCTCGGCTGCTCGGCGAACGACAGCCGGACGAAGTGCCGGTGGCGGCCGTCGGCGCAGGCCGCGCTGCCCGCCATGACCGTGACGCCCTGCCTGGCGGCGACGAGCGTGAACGCGTCGGCGTTGTCAAGCGGGAGCTCGGCCCACAGCGACAGCCCGGCGTCGGGCGTCCTGGTCCGCCAGGCGGGCAACCGCGCGTTGATCAGCGCGGTGAGCAGGTCGCGGCGCTCGGTGAGCGCGGCGCGGTGCGCGCCGAGCCAGGCGGCGTCGACGGCGGCGAGCAGCCGGGCCGCCAGCGCCTGGCTGATCACCGCGGTCCCGAGGTTGAGTGCCGACTTGCGCGCGATGACGGCCGAGCGCAGCGGCTCGCTCACCCGGATCCAGCCGACCCGCAGGCCGCCCCAGAGCACCTTGGAGACGGAGCCGACCGCGATGACCTGGGTGGACAGCGCCGCGAGCGGCGGCGGGGCGGCGCTTACCCCGCCGAGCACGAGGTCGGCGAGGGTGAGGTCCTCGACGACCGTGACCCGGCCGGCGTCGGCGATGGCCGCCATGGCCTGCCGCCGCAGCGTCGGCATGACCGTCCCCGTGGGATTGTGGCCGGTGGGCATCAGGTAGGCGATGGCGCCGGGCGAACGCCCGGCGCGCTGAATGGCGTTCGCGTCCTCGCCTGCCGCGTCGGACGGGACGTGGATCAGTTCCGCCCGCGTCCCGCGCAGCACGCCCGCAAGGCCGGGGTAGGAGGGGCAGCGGGCGAGCACCCGGGTGCCGGGCAGCAGCCTGCTCAGCAGCCACAGCGCCTCCTGGGCGCCGGCGGTGACGACCAGCTGATCCGGCCCGGTGGGCAGCCCCTGGTGCTCGGTGAGGTGGCGGGCGACCTCGGCGCGCAGCGCCGGGAGCCCGGCCGGGTCGAGGCCGTGGCCGTCGAGCGACTGCCACGCGGCCTCCGGGTCGGCCGGCGGCAGGTGCCGCAGGTCGCCGGGCGCGGAGACGGACAGGTCAATGGTCTCGCGGTCCTCCGCGACGCGGCGCAGCAACATGGTGGCGACCGTTCCCGGTGTCGGCCTGGCGGCCCAGGAGGGACGCCCGGCGACGTAGGTGCCCGCGCCCTGGCGGCGGGTCAGCACGCCGGCCTCCGCGAGCTGGTCGAAGCAGGCGACGACCGTGCCGCGGGACGTACCGGTGACGGCGGCGAGGGTCCGCTCGGCGGGCACCCGCGCGCCACGCGGCAGGGTCTGCTGGTCGATCGCCTCAAGCAGGGCGGCGGCCAGCCGCGCGTACCTGGGTCCCTGGCGGTCCCGCCAGCCGGCGAAGACCACCTCGGCCCACCAGCTCAGATCCTGGTCCATTTATCAATATTGGCACTGTCAGCGGATGCGGCGAGCTGGGGCAGGGTGGTGGGCATGGAACCGACCGTCACGCTGGCCCGCCGCTTCTGGGCGGCGATCGAGCCGATCCACTCCGTCGTCTACTTCGCGCAAGAGCCGCTTGAGGCCGCGCGGAAGACGGGACTGCGCGGCTTCTGGATGGGCTACTTCGCCGGCCGCGTCGCGCCCCTTGGTGCGCTGCCCGCGTCGGCCGTCGAGGCCATGACGTACGGGTTCGCACCCGGCATAGTCGCCCGCGCCATTCCCGACGCGTGGCGGTTCGCCGCGCCCGAGGCCGTCCTCGAGGCCCGGCTGACCAGCGCGCCTGAGGCGCTGCGGCACCACGTCGACGCGGCGCTGCTCGCGTCCGCGGGCGAACTCGCGGACCTGCTGTGGGAGGGGATCGCGGGCTGCCGGTTCGACGGGCGCCCGCTGGCGGCCGCGTGGGCGGGAGTGCCGCGCCCAGGCGACGCGGTTGGCGCGCTGTGGCTGGCGGCCACGGTGCTGCGCGAGCACCGCGGCGACGGGCATGTCCTGGCCGGCGTCGCGCACGGCCTGCGCGGGCTCGACGCGACCGTGACGTTCGCGGCGACCGGGGCCATCAGCCGCGACATGGTCCAGTCCACGCGCGGCTGGACCGACGAGGACTGGGCGCAGTCGGGCCGGCGGCTGCGGGCCCGCGGGCTGCTCGACACCGGCGGGCGGCTTACCAAGACCGGCGGCGCGCTGCGCCGCGACGTCGAGGACCTGACCGACCGGCTCGCCGCCGGCCCCGTCGAGCGGCTGGGCTCCACCGGCGTCGAGCGGGCCATCGAGCTTGCCACCCCGGTTAGCCGCCACCTGATGGACACCGGCCTCGTCCCCGTACCGAACCCGACCGGCGCCCCGAGGCCATGAGTGCCTCCGGCACGCGCCCCGTGCCCGGCCAGCTCTGGCCGCGAGCGCTCTGCGCAGCGAGCGGGGCGAGCGCGGGAGGCCCGATCTCACGCCATGCGGGCCGCTGGCGTCTGCTTATTATCCGGCCAGTAAAGGGAGGCAGACCGTGAGCGCACGGGCGTGCGGGGGCACGGCGGTTAAGCCCGCGATGTTGGCTCAGATTCCCGCGGACGGAGTTCCGGCTGGCCCGGCGGGTGCGGGGGCCGGCCTGATCCGCGTAAGGCAGGCGGTGCCTGCTGACCGTGCGGCCCTGGCACGGATGTTCGAGCGGTGCACGGCGGCGACGCGGTACCGGCGGTTCCACGGGCCCGTCAAGGCGATTCCGGAACGGTACCTGTCCGAGGCCCTATCCGGCAGCCCCTTCCATCACGCCCTTGTCGCCTACCTGGAGCCGGCCGCAGCCGCGCACGCCCGGGCGCTGCCCGGCGGGATCGTCGCGCTGGCGAGCTGCCGCCTGGTCGACGAGGGCGCCGCCGAGCTCGGCGTCCTCATCGAGGACGAGTGGCAGCGGCAGGGCCTCGGCACTCGCCTGGTGCGCGAGCTAGTCGCGCACGCTAGTGACGTTGGCCTGCGCGTCCTTGAGGCGCAGCTGCTGGCGGAGCAGGCGTGGATCACCGGCCTGCTCCGCCCGTACGGCACCTGCCGCCTTCGCTCAGCCGGTAACGGCGTACTGAACGTGACGGTCCGCCTCGAGCCAACTCCGTCCCTCGACTTAGGGCCACTTCGTGCTCCACAAATGCCGCAAATGGGTTCGTCTACTCGTCAGTACTGGCCCTAAGTGGGCAGCGCCCGCTCCGGGAAGAGAGATAACAGCAAGAAGCGCGGAGCGCTGAGCGGACCCGCGCGAGGAGCACCGGGCGAGCGCGGGTCCGGAGCGCCGTGAGCGCGTGAGCGCAGGCGGCCCGTGCGAGGGCAACGCGGGCGGACGGCTCAGCTGTCGACCTGGGGCGACTCGGTCCTGGTCCGCTTGAGCTCGAAGAAGTACGGGTTCGACGCGAGCATCAGCGCGCCGTCGAACATCCGCAGCGCCTCCTCGCCGCGCGGCACCCGGGTGATCACCGGGCCGAAGAACGCCACGCCGTCGATGTGGATCGTCGGCGTCCCCACCTCGTCGCCGACCGGGTCCATGCCGCGGTGGTGCGACGCGATCAGGGCCTCGTCGTACTCCTTGGAGTCCGCCGCGGCCGCGAGTGCCGGGTCGAGGCCGCACTCGGTCAGCGCCTCGACGTACAGGTCGTGGCCGAAGTCGCGCTTCTCGATGTGCCGCTTGGTGCCGAGCGCGGTGTAGAGGTCGCGGAGCGCGGCGGTGCCGTACTTCTGCTCGGCGGCGATGCAGATGCGGACCGGGCCCCAGCCCCTGTCGAGCAGCTCCTTGTAGGTTTCCGGCAGGTTCTCGCGGCCGGAGTTGAGCACGGACAGCGACATCACCCGGAAGGACAGGTCGATGTCGCGCTCCTTCTCGACCTCGAGGATCCAGCGCGAGCTGACCCAGGCGAACGGGCAGAGCGGGTCGAAGTAGAAGTCGACAACGGGCTTTGCTGTGTTCCCGGTGGCGGGGGAAGTAGCTGTCATGTCACCAACTCTAGCCCGGCCCGCGGCATTGCCCCGTCCCGGCTCAGGGATAACCCTGAGATGTCCCTGAAGTAGCGCCGCCAGGGTGGCCAGGGCCGCTATATACTGAGTATGCTACTCGTAGATATACAGAGTTTAATACTTCACCTGGAGGTGTTCATGAGCGTAAGGCACGCGTTGCTGGCGCTGCTCAGCGAGGGGCCGAAGTACGGGCTCCAGCTTCGTGAGGAGTTCGAGGCGAACACCGGCCAGGTCTGGCCGCTCAACGTCGGCCAGGTCTACACGACGCTGCAGCGGCTTGAGCGCGACGGCCTGGTGAGCGCGGCCAGCGACGCCGAGTCCGGCGGCGAGCCCGGCCCGCAGAAGGCCTACCGCATCACCGAAGCCGGGTCCGCCGAGCTTGACCAGTGGCTGCGCGTCCCGCCCGACCTGTCCACCCCGCCGCGCGACGACCTCGTGATGAAGGTGCTGATCGCCGTCAGGGTGCCGGGCACCAACGTGTCCGAGGTCATCCAGGCGCACCGGCGCTACCTGGTGGAGCTCATGCAGGAGTGGACCAGGCTGAAGGAAGACGACAACGGCAGGGACGTAGCGTTCGCGCTGGTCGTCGACTCCGAACTGTTCCGTATCGACTCCGTTGTCCGCTGGCTCGACGCGGCCGAGGCCCGGCTGCGCCGCGCCCTGGCCGACGGCTGGAACCCCGCCAAGGCGGCCGCCGCGACGCTGAGCGCCGGGCTGCCTACCCGACCCAAGATGGGAGTAAGGCGATGAGCGTCCTCGAACTGCGATCCATATCCAAGGTCTACGGCCGTGGCGCCGCCGAGGTGCAGGCGCTGCGCGACGTGTCCCTCACCGTCGCCGCCGGCGAGATGGTCGCCGTGATGGGCCCGTCCGGGTCAGGCAAGTCCTCGCTGCTGACGATCGCCGGCACCCTGGAGGAGCCGACCTCGGGCGCCGTCCTCATCAACGGCGAGGACACGCTGCGGATGTCCGGCGGCGCGAAGTCCCGGATCCGCCGCCGCTCGATCGGCTACGTCTTCCAGGACTTCAACCTGCTGCCAGGGCTCACCGCGGCGGAGAACGTGTCGCTGCCGCTCGAGCTGGACGGCACGTCGATGCGCAAGGCGCACCTGGCCGCGCTGAAGGCCCTGGAGGAGCTCGGCCTCAGCGACCGGGCCCGCCACTTCCCCGACCAGATGTCGGGCGGCGAGCGGCAGCGCGTCGCGATCGCCCGCGCGGTGGTGGGGGAGCGCTCGCTGCTGCTCGCCGACGAGCCGTCAGGCGCGCTCGACTCGGCGAACGGCGAGGCCGTCATGCGGCTCATCCGCACCTACTGCAAGCGGGGCGTCGCCGCCGTCGTCGTCACCCACGACGCGCAGCTCGCCTCCTGGGCGGACCGGGTCGTGTTCCTGCGCGACGGCCGCGTCCTTGACCAGACCGCGGCCCCCGCGGGCCCGGAGACGCTGCTGGAGCAGCCGTCATGAGCATGACCACGTACGCGCGCGACGACCGGCCGGTCCGCGAGCCCGAGGACCCGCGCCGCGCCGCGATGGCCCGCCGCACGCTGACCCGCTGGGCGGTGCGCCTCGCGCTGCGCGAGTGGAAGCAGCGGATCCTGATCGTGCTGCTGATCGCGGTGGCCTCCGCCGCGACGCTGCTCGGCATCGCGGTCGCCTCCGCGACGCCGGGCACGCCGAACGCGGGGACCTTCGGCACCGCTTCGACGCTGGTCGGGCTGCCAGGTAACACGCCCAGCCTGCCGGGTGTCATCGCGAAGATCGAGAAGGCGTACGGTGCGGCGAGCGTCGTCTACGACGAGCCGATCGCCACCGGCCAGGCCGGCGGCGCCGACCTGCGCGCCCAGGACCCGTCCGCGCCGTACACGCAGGTGCTGCTCGCACTCGACTCCGGTCATTACCCGTCAGGGCCTGGGCAGGTGGCGGTCACGTCCGGGCTCGCCCAGCTTTACGGCCTGCGCGTCGGCTCGACCTGGCACGTCCCCGCGGGGTCGGGCGCCGAGGCCGGCCGCGCCTTCACCGTCACCGGCATCGTCGAGGACCCGTCCAACCTGCTCGACGAGTTCGCCCTCGTCGCCCCCGGCCAGCTCGCCAGCCCGAACCAGGTGCGGATCTTCCTCGGCGAGTCCCTGGACTCCGCCGCCGCCTCCGCGGCAGGCGACGTCATACCGAAGAGCGCGGCCGTCAGCACGCCCATGCCGGAAGACTCCGTCCTCTCCCCGGCGACGATCGTCCTCATCGTCTCCGTGCTCGGCCTGGTCTTCATCGGCCTCGTCGCCACGGCCGCGTTCACCGTCATGGCGCAGCGCAGGCAGCGCGCCCTCGGCATGCTCTCCTCGCTCGGCGCGACCGAGGCCGACGTCCGGTTCGTGCTGATCGCCGACGGCCTGATCGGCGGCGTGGCCGGCGCGGTCATCGGCGCCGCGGTCGCGCTCGGCGGCTGGCTCTGGTACTACCCGCACCTGGAGACCGCCACCGCGCACCGCACCGACCCGTTCAACCTGCCCTGGGCCGCCGTGGTCATCGGCCTGCTGCTCGCGGTGGCCACCTCCGTCATCGCCGCCGTCTGGCCGGGCCGCGCGGTCAGCAAGGTCCCGGTCGTCGCGGCCCTGTCGGGCAGGGTCGACCCGCCGCAGCTGGTCAACCGTTCGCTGCGGCCCGGTCTCATCTTCCTGGCCGTGGGCCTGTTCATCCTGTTCTTCTCCGGCGGCGCGGGCGGCGGCCCGGGGGCCGGGTACCTGGTCATCGCCGGGATGCTCGCCTGCGAGATCGCGTGCGCCCTGCTCGCACCGTTCATCGTGGACAAGCTCTCCCGGCTGGCCTGGCGCGCCCCGCTGGCCTCCCGGCTGGCGCTGCGCGACCTGGCGCGGTACCGGTCCAGGTCGGGTGCCGCGCTCGCGGCGGTCTCGTTCGCGGTGTTCATCGCCACGATCGCGATCGTCATCGCCAGCATCAGGTACGACGACGCGCTCGACTACATCGGCGCCGAACATGGCGGCCAACCAGCTCGTCCTCTACAACCCGGGCAACGACCCCACCCAGTACCAGCCGGGGCAGTTCACCCCCGCCGCGAAGCTGGCCGCGACGCGGCAGCAGGCGGACGCCACCGCCGCCCAGCTGCACGCGCCCGCGCCGCTCGAGCTCGACCTGGCGGTCAGCGCGAACGTGGCGCAGCCAGGCCAGCCCACGCAGAACGTGTTCGGCACGATCCTCAGCCTGCAACACCGGAATCAGGGCGGCCTGCCGTGGGTGGCCACCCCGGCGCTGCTCAAGGCGTTCGGCATCAGCCAGGGCGAGATCAACCCGGCCGCCGACGTGCTCACCGCGCGCGCGCTGCTGCCGTCCACGGGAGACCTCGCCCTGGTCAGCGGCAGCTACCTGGCCCAGTCGCCGAACACCCCCTGCCCGGCGGGGATGTGCATCCAGAACCCGGTCATCCAGGAGATCAGCAAGCTGCCGGCCGGCACCGCCGTGCCGAACACGGTCATCACCGAAGGCGCGGTCAAGGCGCTGCACGAGACGATCGTCCCCATCGGCTGGCTGATCCAGGCGCCGTCCGCCCTCACCCCGGCGCAGGTCAACGCGGCCCGCCAGGCCGCCGTCGGCCTCGGCACCACCATCGAGACGAAGTCCGGGCAGCTCAGCCTCGGCGAGATCAGCAACGGCGCCACCATCGGCGGCCTGCTCCTCGCCCTCGGCGTGCTCGCGATGACCGTCGGCCTGATCCGCAGCGAGACCGTCGGCGACCTGCGCACGCTCACCGCGGCGGGCGCGGGCGCGCGGACCAGGCGGGCGCTGACCGGCGTCACCGCGGGTGTGATCGCCTTCCTCGGCGCGGCGCTCGGCGCGGTCGGCGGGTGCCTCGCGGTGTTCGTGTGGTCGCACGCGGACCTCACGACGACCTTCGGCAACATGCCCTGGAGCGACATCGGCCTGCTCGTCATCGGCATGCCGCTGGTCGGGGGCGCCGCCGCGTGGCTACTCGGCGGCCGCCAGCCGTCCGCCGTCTCCCGCCAGCCCCTCGAGTAGTAGCGGCGCCGGTAAGGGGAACCGCGCCCTCGTTCGGGATGATCCAAGACGATCAGTCCGAACGAGGGCGTGCCTTCGCCAGCTGCCCCAGCCCGCGCCTGCCGGGCGGGAGCGGCTTTGCGGGTGAGACTCCGACACGCGCGAAAATCCGAGCCTCCAGGCGGTCGCGACGCTATCGTGTCATTTCGTGACGGAGGCGCCGGCGTTCAGCGTGGTGGCGGATGTCGCGATCGTGAAGGGGGAGACCCCGGCCGGCGATCGGACCTGGCTGTCGTTCCCCGACGGGACCGCGCGCCGCGAGGACGTCCATGTCATCCACGACCTGCCGCACCTGGTCGTCGAGTCCGTGTTCGGCCTGGACGAGGGGCTGTGGGGCACCCGCGCGGCACGGCGGTGCCGGGGACTCAGGCTTGTCACTGACACGCCGCTCGACGACCACGCGGTCGCGAAGGCCGCCGTCCACGCGGTGCTGAACCGCTGGGGCGACGGCCAGGACACGCCCGCCGGGGTCAGGGAGCGGCTGCGCAGGTCCGGGCCGGACACGGCGGAGCTGGCCGGCCGGCTCACCGACGAGCAGATCCGGATGGCGGCCGCCGGGGTCCGCAGGCTCTACCGTGACTGGGCCGCGCTGCCGGTCGGCGGCACGCTGCGCGCCACCTGGCCGCTGCACGACAGCTGGCTGCGGCTGCTGTGCGGCGTCCCGTGACCGGTCGCGGCGGAACGTCACCGGTCGGCCGCCAGGCATTGTCCGTTCGTTCACCAGGGCGTTGACCCGATCTACGATCCTTCCAGGGCGATGGCAACTACCGTGACTACCTCAACGCTGGCATCATTTGCGATGAACATGAATGGCATCGTGATGGGCGCTGGCGCCGGGTCCGCCGTCGGCCGTGCCCGAGGGAACCGGCGTTGAGCACCGGCGCGCGGGCCGGGGAGCTGCGCGTCTTGATCGTGACCGACCAGTACGAGCCGATGGTCGGCGGCGTACCGACGGTGACCAGGGACCTCGCACGCGGGCTGGCCGGGCGGGGGCACGCCGTCGCGGTCGTCGCGCCGAGCGCCACGCTGCGCGGGCACCGGGCCCGGCGGGGCGGCCGGCGGGGTGGCCGTCGACTTCCGCGGCTCCGTGCCGTGGCCCTGGTACGAGGGCCAGCGCCTCGGCGTCCTCCCGCGGGCGCGGGCCGGCGAGCTGATCTCCGCCTTCGGGCCTGACGTGGTGCACCTGCACTCACCGCTGACGCTCGGCGCGGCGGCCAGGACGGCGGCGCGGCGGCGGCGCCTGCCCGTCGTGTACACCAACCACTACCTGCCGCTCAACGTGTGGCCCGCGGCGGCACGGTCCGCGAAGGCCGCGGGCGCGGCCAGGGGGACCGCGTCGCGGGCGCGGGACGCGGCCTTCTACGCCTACGTCACCGGGTTCGCCAACCGCTGCGACCTCGTCACCGCGCCGACCGCGACCGCGCTGCGCCTGCTGCGTGAGCACGGGCTGCGCGCGCCGTCCAGGGCCGTGTCGAACGGCGTGACCTGGACCGGTTCGCACCCGGCCGGGTGGGCGGGAGGAAGCCCGGGCGCTGCGGTCGAAGTACGCGCTGCCACCTGGACGCAAGCTCGTCCTGTCGGTCGGCAGGCTCAGCGCGGAGAAGCGCGGTGACGTGCTGATCGCGGCGCTCGCCCGGCTGCCCCGTGTACTATGACGCCGGTGCCGAGGACGCGAGCCCGGTCCTGGTGCTCGCGGGAACGGGCCCGGACGAGGGCAGGCTGCGGTCACTCGCCCGCCATTACGGCGTCGCGGACCTGGTCAGGTTCCCCGGGTTCGTGGCGGACGAGGACCTGCCAGGCCTTTACCGGCTGGCGGAGGTGTTCGCCATCGCGTCGCAGGCCGAGTTGCAGTCCCTGGTGACGATGGCGGCGATGGCCAGCGGGTTGCCGGTCGTCGCGGTCGACGCGGGCGCCCTGGCGGAGCTCGTGCACCCCGGCGAGAACGGCTTCCTCGCCAGGCCAGGGCACGCCGGGGAGTTCGCGGAAAGCCTCGGCCTGCTCTGCCGCGACGCGGACCTGCGGGCGCGGATGTCGAAGGCTTCCCTGCGGATCATCAGCGGCCACGACGGGCATCGCCTGCTCGGCCGCTGGGAATCCATCTACCGCGCACTCGCGTCACCGGGCACGGACGGGCCGCGACCTGGTACGGATGAGCCGCGCGGGACAGTACAACAGCAGAACAGGCGAAGGTGAGCGATGGCCAGCCCTGAACAGCCGCCCCTGCCATTGCTCTTCCTCATCGGTGACACCGGCGGGGGACACCGGAGCGCCGCGGCCGCCGTCGCGCAGGCACTTGAGCACCTGCAGCCCGGCCGGTTCGTCCCGGTCATCTGCGACCCGCTGCGCGGCCCGGACGTGCCCCGCCTGCTGCGCTGGTTCTCCGGGCTCTACGGGCCCTGCATCCGGCTGACCCCCTGGCTGTGGTGGCTGTTCTGGCGGGCGAGCGACTCACCGCGGGTGCTCCGCGCGGTGCGCCGCACGGTCATGGCCCCGGTGTACGGCAGCGTGGCCCGGGCCGCCGAGGCCTGCCGCCCGGCGCTCATCGTCGCGTTCCACCCGATGACCGCCGACCCGGCGGTGCGCGCGCGTGACCTCGCAGGCGCCCTGTCGCCCGTCATCACCGTCATCACCGACCTGATCACCGCGCACCTGTCCTGGCGGGACGCGGCCGTCGACCGGGTCGTCGTGCCGTCCGTGGAGATCGCCGACCGGTGCGCGCAGGACGGGATGGCGGCCGACCGCTACGTGCCACTCGGGCTGCCGGTCGCCGCCGAGTTCTGCGAGCCGCCGCTCGATGAGGCCGAGCGGAAGGAACTCAAGCGCGAACTCGGCGTGAACGGGGACTTCCTCGTGGTGCTGACCGGGGGCGCGGAAGGCAGCGGGGGGCTGCGCCGCCGCGCCGCCGCGATCCTCCGCCAGGTGGACGACGTCGAGGTCGCGGTCATCTGCGGCCGCAACCGCTTCCTCAACCGGCGCGTCTCCCGGCTCGCCGGGCGGCGCCGGCCGGGGACGGCTGACCGCGCACGGCTTCGTCGGCAACATGGCCGACTGGCTGCGCTGCGCCGACATCGTGGTCGGCAAGGCCGGCCCTGGCACGATCGCGGAGGCGACCTGCTGCGGCGCGCCGCTCGTGCTCACCTCGTTCGTCCCCGGTCAGGAGCAGGGCAACGCCGAGTTCGTCACCGGCGCGGGCGCCGGGGTGTACGCGCCGCGGCCCCGCCAGCTCGCCGCCGAGATCGGACGGCTGCGCCGCGACCCGGGCGCCCTCGCGGCGATGCGCGGCGCGGCCGTCCGGGCTGGCCGCCCCGGCGCGGCCACCGACATCGCGCGTTTCCTCGCCGAGCTGGTCGGCCCCGCCGAGGCCGGCCCTGTCGAGGCCGATCCTCGCACCGCCGCCGAGGCCGATCCTGGCATCGCCGCCGGTGCCGACGGCGACCGCACGGGCCTCCCCGGCGAACGCGCACTGCTCCCCGCCCTCGTCGGCGGGGCGGTCGCGCGGGAGAGCGCCCTCATCGTGGCCCTGACAGACACCGCGGACTCAGATCGCCGCGTGCGGGCGTCCTCTTCGCTCAGGCGGCTGCGCCGCTCGGGCGTCCTCATTCGCGGCGCGCTGCGAGACCGGTAACGGCGCGCTCAGGGCGGTGGCACCGCGCCGTGCGTTCCCGCCGCCACGGTCATCACCGCGAACATGAGGATGATGCCAAGGGCTACCGCGCCCCAGCCGAGGACCAGGCCGGCGAGCGCCAGGCCCGCCCCCTGTTCCCCGGTCTGCTTGATCTGGTTCCTGGCCATGTGGCCGAGCACGATCGCCGGCACGGTCGCCACCGGCCCGACCATGAACTGCGCGAACCCGAACACCAGGCTTGCGACCGCCAGCCCGTTGGCCTTAGCCGCGGGGGCCACCGTGGCGGGCCCGACAACGACGGGCACGGGCGCCTGCACGGGGAGGTCGGTCACGAGCTGGTTCAGGTCGGCGTAGGTGCGCGCGGACCACGCGGCATCAAGGCGGGCGTCATACTCGTCTTTGGTCAGCCTGCCCTCGGTGTAGGCGTTGCCGAGAATGCCCGCCATGTGCTCGCGGTCCGCGTCGGCGGCGCGTATCTTCGCCCATCCGTCGCCGGCCGGCGGGATGCCTTCTGCAGCCGCCATAGGTGCCTCCACGACCATCTCATCCCCCTCTAGCAGGACTCACCTGTAGTGCTTCCTGCCGCGGGCCAGCCGACAGGGTCGCGCGCTCGCGTCAGGAAGCCGAACGTCGCGATCATGCGGCGGTCACCCGCTCGTATAGAAGTATTAGCGTGGGCGGGGCCAGAACAATTCCATTCTTCCGGTTGCGGAGGGCTGGGAGCGGATCGCGGGCGGTGGGCGCGTACACCCGCGGAACGGCTGCCGGACATCCGTCATCTGCCCGATGTCTGCTCGCGCACCGGACGGCAGCATGAGTAACGGAACCTCGCAGCAGGTACCAGCGGACGCGGCACGCCTCGAGGGTCTTCCTAGCAACGCCCCTCTCTGACCCTACTGGCGCGTCCGCTTACACCTGCTGGCGGAACCCTCTTCTTTTGATGCAACCGACCATGTGAAACCTTGAGGTAAGGGCAAAAGAAGAGAGTTCCGGTTCGACCGGCTTTTCCGAAGCGGCCGCTGCGACCGCGCGGGCCGTGGCCGCGGCCCGCGCGGTCGTTATAAGGAACCGCCGGGACCAGCGCACCATGGCCCGTTATGCGCAGAACATTGGCATGCGCCTGGACAGTCCCAGATCAGCGGGATGCTAGGTGCTTCGCGGCACGCACGGCACTGTAGTTGCACACCCGAGTGCTGATGCCGCATCGATATGCGTCAGGTGACCGATGTCTACCGGCGCGTATCGCAGCAGCATGTGACCACGTATCAAGCGCGCGTCACGTAATTACCGGCTTCTACCTCAGACCTCGCCGAATGCGGCGGGCGCGGCCAGGGGGAACGCGAGGAGAGCAGCCCGTGTTCGTTCACGCCCTGTCCGGGGCAGCGCCGTTCGCCGCATGCCTGCGGCTTTTCCGGTCCTACCCCCTGGCGGTCTCACCGTGCTATTCCGGCGGCTGGCACCGCTCGATCGTCCTGCGCCATCATGCTTTTGAAAGGTCCAGTGCCTGCGAAGGGTCCGGCTTCTACGTCCTCACCCAGGACCCGGCCGACCGCTTCACCCTGCGGCCGTGGAACCCGGCCGACGGAGAGTGCCATGAGATCAGGCCGGGCGAGCCGGTGCCCGTCATTAGCCACCGGGTCGTCACCGAGGGCATGCCGGTGCCGCGGGACGGCGCCCTGCTCGGCTGGGTCAGCGACCGCCAGGCGACGGTCCTCCTGTCGGTGTTCCACGGGCAGCCGGCGTCGCCGGTGAGCGTGCCGCAGGTCCGCGTGCTCGCCAGTGTCGGCAGCGAGCCCATGCGGTGGCCTCCGTTCACCGCGAGCCCGCTGGACGACGGGCGGCTGTGGGAGTACGTCGAGCGGGGCGAGATCGTGGACCTCGCGCCCGTCATCGTCCGCGACGCGGGCGGAGCGTTCTGGGTGCCATCGCAGCACCCCGGCCGGGCCGGCCAGGGACACGGCTGCGTCGTGGTGAACCGAAACCTGCAGTCCGAGGACTACTGGGTGCCCACGGGCACCTACATGGACCACTGGATGCTCCGCGAGGGCGTGCCGAGCCCGCCCGCGAGCCACCTGCTCGCACTGCCTGGCGCCACCGACCTGTCCCGCCGCCTGACCGCCTGGTAGCGGCTGTCCTGGCAGGATCGGCAGCATGATTGGACGGATGCACCACGTGGTCCTGGACTGCCAGGACCCCACGGCCCTCGCCACGTTCTACTCCGCGCTGCTCGGGCTGCCGGTGACCTACCGCGACGACGACTGGGTGGTGGTAGCCCGCAACGACACGTCCTCCGGCCTGGCGTTCCAGCGTGCCCCGGGCCATCGCCCGCCAACCTGGCCAGATCCCGCGGTGCCGCAGCAGGTCCACCTCGACGTCATGGTCGAGGACCCCGGCGCCGCGGGCCCGCGGGTGCTCGAGCTTGGCGCGGTAAGACTCGACGGCCACGACGTTTACGCCGACCCGGCGGGCCACCCGTTCTGCCTCATCCGCCGGCCGGGTGGGCACCGCCCATCCCGAACTGATAACAGCAGCAAGCGCGGGAGCTCGACGCGCGGCTAACGGGCCTCGTCGGGTTCACGGAGGGGGAAGTGGCAGGCCGCCAGGTGCCCCTCGGCCGTGAACGGGCGAAGCGGTGGCTCCTCGGCCGCGCACAGGTCCTGGGCACGCGGGCAGCGGGTGCGGAACCGGCAGCCGGACGGCGGGGCGACCGCCGAGGGGAGCTCGCCGCGCACTCCCTGATGCTCCTTCGCCCGCTCCAGGGTCGGGTCGGCGACCGGGACGGTGTCGATCAGGCCGCGCGTGTAGGGGTGAACCGGCGCGGCGTACACGTCGGCCGCCGGGCCGACCTCGACCAGCTTGCCGAGGTACATGACGCCGATCGTGTCGGACATGTAGCGCACCACGGACAGGTCGTGCGAGATGAACAGGTAGGTCAGGCCGTGCTCGCGCTGCAGGTCGAGCATCAGGTTGAGGATCTGCGCCTGGATCGACACGTCGAGGGCCGACACCGGCTCGTCGGCCACGATCATCGAGGGCCGCAGCATCAGCGCCCGCGCCAGGCCCAGGCGCTGCCGCTGCCCGCCGGAGAACTCGTGCGGGTACCGCTCGGCGGCGACGGCGGGAAGGCCCACCTCATCAAGCATCGCCTTCACGCGCTTGGCCTGCGCGGCGCGTGACCCGTCGCGCTGGATGACGAGGGGCTCGCGCAGGATGGTCCCGACCCGCATCCGCGGGTCCATCGAGGCGTAGGAGTCCTGGAACATCAGCTGCACGGCCCGCGCCTGGCGCCGCCGCTCCCGCCCGGACAGGGACGCCAGGTCCCGCCCGCCGAGCACGATCGACCCGCCGCTTGGCTTTTCTAGGCCGACGATCAGCCGTCCCACCGTCGTCTTCCCGCAGCCAGACTCCCCGACGAGGCCGAACGTCGACCCCGCGGGGATGGCGAAGGACACGTCCGCGACGGCCGAGACCTGCCCGACCTTCCGCTGCAGCACGGCGCCCGCGGTCACCGTGAAGTTCTTCACCAGGTGCGAGACGGAGAGCAGCGCGCCGTTCGCCCCCGCGACGGCGAGCCCGCCCGCCGCCATCCTCCTCCGCGACCGCCCCTTCCGCGACCGCCCCTTCCGCGACGGGACCCGCGCCCCCGGCCGCGTCGACGCCCCCGGCCGTGTCGACGCCCCCGGCCGTGTCGACGCCGCCGGCCGTGTCGACGCCGCCGGCCGGGCCCGCGCCCGCGGCGGCGGCGACGCCGCCCGCGAGCACCCCCGACGCGGCCAGTTCGGCCGCGGGCGTCCCCGGCACCTCCGGCCGCTCCGGCGGGACGGACACGAACGGCGTGCCGGGGTCACGCGCCTCCTGGGCGGACCCGACGGGAAAGAAGCAGCGGAAGAAGTGCGCGCCGCCCGCATCCGTCAGCGACGGTTCCGACGCGCGGCAGGAGTCCTGCGCGTAGCGGCACCGCGGCGCGAACTTGCACCCGACCGGCGGGTCGCTAAGGTCAGGGGGCTGACCGGGGATGTTGTACAGCCGCTTGATGGTCAACCCGTCCGCGGCCTTCTCCGGCAGCGCCTCGAACAGCGCCTCGGTGTACGGGTGGCGCGGCCGCGCGAACAGCACCGGCGTCGGCGCGCTCTCCACGATCCGCCCGGCGTACATCACCGCGACGCGATCGGCGCGGCCCGCGATCACGCCGAGATCGTGCGTCACCAGGATCACGGCCATGGAAAGCCGCTGCCGCAGCGAGTCGATCAGCTCAAGGATCTGCTTCTGGATGGTGACGTCGAGGGCGGTCGTCGGCTCGTCGGCGATCAGCAGCTTCGGCTCGCAGGCCAGGGCCATGGCGATCATCACGCGCTGCCGCATGCCGCCGGACAGCTGGTGCGGGTAGTTCGAGATGCGCTCGGCTGGCTTCGGCATTCCGACAAGGCCGAGCACCTCAACGGCGCGGTCAAGCGCGGCTGTCTTGGACGCCCCCCGGTGCAGCCGGACCGACTCGGCGATCTGCTCGCCGATCGTCATCGTCGGGTTGAGCGAGGTCAGCGGGTCCTGGAAGATCATCCCGATCAGGTTGCCGCGCACGTCCTCCATGCCAGACTCCGACAGGGAGGTGACGTCCACCCCGTCGACTGTGATCGTGCCGCCGACAACCGACCCGCCGCCGGGCAGCAGCCGCATGACCGACAGCGCGGTCATCGTCTTGCCGCTGCCGGACTCGCCGACGATGCCCAGGCACTCGCCGGGGTTGACCGTCAGCGACACGCCGTCGATGGCGTGCACGACCCCGTGGCGCAGCCGGATCTCGGTGCGCAGGTCGTCGATCGAGAGAAGCGGAGCCAACAGTAAAACGCCCCCCAACAAGGAAGATAAACGTCGCTGCAGCCGGACCTCGAACGCGTCGCGGAGCGCGTCCCCGATGAAGTTGATCGCGATGACGACGAGGATGATCGCGATGCCGGCCGGGAAGATCTGCCACCAGTACCCGTCGTAGACGGCGTTGAGTCCGGAGTTGAGCATCCCGCCCCAGTCCGTCTGCGGCGGCCTGATTCCCAGGCCGAGGTAGGAAAGCGCGACGATGAGCAGGATCGCGTCGGCCACCTGGAAGGTCGCGTTGACGATGATCGTGCCGATCGAGTTCGGCGCGATGTGCCGGAAGACCGCCCGCGCGGAGCCGCCGCCCATCACCCGCATGGCCTGCACGTAGTCGCGCACCCGCAGCGACAGCGCCTCGCCGCGGATCAGCCGGGAGGTCGTCAGCCACGACGTCAGGGCGATGACGAGGATGAGCTCGGTCTCGGTGGGCGGCCAGATGGAGACGACGACGAGCGCGAGGAAGAGAGTGGGGATCGCGAGCAGCGCGTCGACGATCCGCATCATGACCGAGTCCGTGATCCCGCCGAAGTACCCGGCGACCGCGCCCCACAAGGTGCCGAGCACGGTCGCGAGGACGGCGGCGGCGAGCCCGACCTCCAGGGAGATCTGGCCGCCGACCATGAGCCTGCCGAGGATGTCGTAGCCGTTCTGGTCGGTGCCAAGAGGGTGCCCGGGACCGGGGGCGAGGTTCTCGTTCGCCAGGTTCACGTGCACCTGGTCGGTGTGGTAGAACAGCGGCCCGAGGAAGCAGAACCCGAAGATCAGCACCAGCAGCACCACGCCGACGATGGCGAGCTTGTTCTCGAGGAAGACCTCAAGCCCGCGAAGGAACATCCCGCGCGGTTTCGTCGCGGGCAGCGCCACCGGCGACTCGACGGTGTCGGTCGCGGGACCCGGCGCCTGCCCGGCCGCGGCCGTCACGCGTACCTCACCCGCGGGTCGAGCACGGCGTACGCGAGGTCGGCGAGCAGCGACCCGACGACGGTGCCGATCGCGACGACGATGATGAAGCCGAGCAGCACGGGGTAGTCCTGGTTCTGCGCCGACTGGAAGAACAGGAACCCCATGCCCGGGTAGTTGAACACCGACTCGGTGATCAGCGCCCCCGACAAGATCCCCGGTATCGACAGCCCGAGCAGGGTGGCGATCGGGATCAGCGAGTTGCGCGTCACGTGCCGCCACAGCACCCGGCGCGACGACGCGCCCTTCGCCCTGGCGGTGCGCACGTAGTCCTCGCTGATGTTGTCGAGCACCGAGGACCGCATGTACCGGCTGAACAGGGCGATGGTCACGAGGGCCAGCGTGACGACCGGCAGCACCAGGTCGCGCCAGTCGGTGAGGTCGTTGGCGACCCCGCCCTGCGGCGCCTCCGCCCCGAACCACTGCAGCTTCACCGAGAACACCAGGATGAGCACCGTGCCGACGAAGAACGTCGGCGCCGCGTAGAACAGGAACGACAACGCGGTGAAGGTGTAGTCGACCGGCTTGTTGCGTCGCACCGCCTGCCAAAGACCGACAGGCACGGCGATGATCAGTGCGAGGATCGTGGAGAAGCCGACCAGGATGATCGTCTTCGGCAGCCGCTGGCCGAGCAGCGAGGCGACCGACTGGTCGAGCTTCCATGAGAACCCGAGGTTCCCCTGCAGCAGGTGGCCGAGCCAGAGCAGGTACTGGGAGAACCACGGCTTGTCGAACCCGTACTGGGCGTTGAACTGGGCCAGCGCGGCCGGGTTGCGGTACGCCGACGGCCCGAGGATCGCCACCGCCACATTGCCGGGGATCGCCCGCAGCAGGATGAAGGTGACCACCGTGACCAGCAGCACGACGATGGCCGCCTGCAGGATTCTTCGAATCAAAAAGCCAATCAAGTCCATCCCCCCGAACGGACGAGCCCTTTTAAACCAGCTGTCCCGTGGCTGGCGCTGCGAGCCAGGATTGCCTGTGGACCGTCAACGAGATCGTTGACGGTCCACAGGCAATCGCCCGGGACCGGCGGAACCGCTAGCTCTTGACGAAGTACCAGTTCTCCGGGTTGATGTTGAGCGTGGTGGACTGCGGGATCACGCCGCGCAGGCTGTTGTTGACCTCCGTCAGCTGGTAGACGCCGTTCGGCTGCCAGATGTCCGGCAGTTGCTCCGCCAGGTAGTCCTGCCACGTGAACAGCGTCTGCGTCGAAGTGGACGTCAGCGTCTGGTTGATGTACGTGTCGTTGAGCGCGCTGGTGTAGCCGGAGGAGTTCGCACCGGAACCGGTCAGGAACAGCGTCTCGCCGGTGGGGTAGTAGTCGGGCACGAACGTCCAGCCGCCGCCCCAGTTGGCCATGTCCCAGGCGCAGGAGATGTGCGCGGTCACGCAGTTGCCTCCGGCGATCGCGGTCACCTGGTTGAATGGCTTGGGCGCCAGGCTGATCTTGATGCCGACCGTGCTGGCGTTCGACTGGAGCTGGGTCATCTCCGACGCGATCCAGTCGGTCCCCGTGTTGTACGGCAGGGTGAAGCTGAGCGCCTGCCCCTGCCTGACGCCGGCGCCGCACAGCGACGGCGTCTCGCAGGTCGTGACCCCGTTCGGCGTGACCTTCCAGCCGTGGCTGGTCAGCAGCTGCTTGGCCATGGCCGGGTTGTAAGGGAACGGGTCGCCCTCCTTGCCCTTCGCCGACAGGTACTGGGTCGACGGGTAGGTCCCGACCGGCCCGACCGTGTACTTGCCGTAGCCGTGCAGCGGCCCTGGAAATGACGGCCTGCTGGTTCATCAGGTACGCGAGGGTCTCACGGAAGTACAGCTGCTTGAGGATCGGCCCGTTCCCGGTCGTGGACTGGAAGTTGACCGGGAAGTAGTTGATGCTCCACGAGTACAGCGGGTCGAGGGTGTAGCCGTGGACCGGGTTGGTGCCGACGGTCGCGTTCGCCGGCTTGGTCGGCGCGTCGGTGGTCGGCAGGTAACCGACGTCGATCGTCTGCCCGCCGCCGCCGGCCGCGCTCGCCTGGAGCACGTTGTACTGGGCGGACTCGGTGGTGAAGGGAATCTCCTGGAACCTGGCCAGCGAGGGCTTGGGAGAGCCGGAGTAGTCCTTGTTCGGTACGAACGTGGAGTTTCCGTCGGAGTTGAAGCTCTGCAGCTGCCACGGGCCGTCCACGATCGACCAGATCTTGGATGACGCCCAGCCGGACAGGTTCTTGGACTGGCCGTCGAGGAAGGTGTAGACCTTGGCGCACGCCGCCTCGGACGCGGTGCAGCCGCCGCTTTCCGGCTTGGCGTTGAGCGCGGTCACGTCCCAGGCCATCGGCATCGGGGTGAGCTGGCTCAGCTCGTTGTAGGTGAACCAGGTCGGGTTGTACTGCTTGTTCATCGTCATGGTCAGCGTCGTGGAGCTGGTCGCCTTGACGTTGGACACGTTGGTCGGGAACTCGCCGGGGACGTAGGCGCCCCAGTTGGTGGAGGCCTCCGCCTGCATCATGTGGATCCAGAACACCACGTCCTGGGCGGTCACCGTCTCACCGTTGGACCACTTCCAGGGCTTCATGGTGATCGTGACGTTGGTGCCCTTGTACACCGGCGTGTCCGCCAGCGACAGGCTGGTGTTCAGGGTCGGTGACGCGCCGTTGCCGAACCAGTACAGCGGCCGGTACATGAGGAACTGGAAATCCTCGGAGTTCACCACCGAGAAGAAGGTGCTGCTTGAGAACGGGAAGATGTAGTTCGGGGTCGTGGACGGCGGCAGCGCGAAGGTCGCCGTGCCACCGCTCACCTTGGTGCCGCCGCTCGATCCGCTCGTGCCGGTCCCGCCACCCCCGCTGTTCCCGCAGGCGGCCGCGGTGACCGCGATGGCCGCCGCGCCGCAGGCTGCGGCGAGCACTACGCGCGCCCGTCGGCGGCGCCCTGATGGGAATACACCCATTGTGCGCAGCTCCTTACTGTGTGTAGTCAAAAATTGGCGCGCGCATCGTTTGTTGCACAGGAACCCCCTGATCGCCTGGCGCGTAGATCCCCCGACCGCGCGAGCCCCGGTTACTGGCTATACAAGCATCATGACCGACGGTGAGCAAGCGCGGGTCAACAAAAGGCAACGTTCGTGTCGCGCGGCCTTCTCCCCGGGGGGACGACCCCCCGTACCCCCCGGCTGTCCACGCGGGCGGCCCTGATCGCAAAAAACGCGATCGTATCAGGGCCGCCCGTGCGGACAAAGGCTCCGGTGCCTCTCAGCAGGGTGCTAAGTCTTAGTGCCAGTGCGGGGTGCCGGGCGGCGCGCGGTGCTAGTCGGCCTGCTCCAGGGCGTTGCGCATCGGGCGGAACTTGGACTCGGTCTCCGCCAGCTCGGCGGCCGGGTCGGAGCCCGCGACGATGCCGCAGCCGGCGAACAGCCGCGCCCGCTTCCCGTCAAGCTGCGCGCACCGCAGCGCGATGCCCCACTCGCCGTTGCCGTCGGCGTCGACCCAGCCGACCGGGCCGGCGTACCGCTCCCGGTCCATGGACTCCAGCTCGCGGATCACCTCGACGGCGGCGTCCGTCGGCGTGCCGCCGACGGCGGCCGTCGGGTGCACCGCGGCGACGAGCGCGAGCGCGGACCTGGCGGCGGCCAGGGTGCCGCGCACCCGGGTGCCGAGATGCTGGACGTTCGGCAGCCGGATCAGCTCGGGGCGCGGCGTGACGTACATGGCCGCGCAGAGCGGCGACAGGGTGTCGCGCAGTGAGGCGGCGGCGTACTCGTGCTCCTCGTTCTCCTTCGCCGACCCGAGCAGGGCCCGCGCGAGCTCGCTGTCCTCGGCCTGCGTCGCGCCGCGCGGGGTGGTCCCGGCCAGGACGAGTGAGCTCACCTCCCAGCCGTCCTTGCGGATGAGCAACTCGGGGGTGGCGCCGACCAGGCCGTCGCAGGCGAAGGTGAAGCAGCCGGGGTAGCGCGCGGCGAGCCAGCGCAGCAGGACCCGGGGGTCGATCGGGATGTCGGCCGACGCGTGCAGGTCCCTGGCGAGCACCACCTTGCCCAGGTCGGCGGTGTGCGTGATCCTGCGCACGGCCTCGCCGACCGCCTGCTCCCACTCGGGCGCCGACAGCGAGCCGTCGTGCCAGCGGAGGTCCCCGGGCGCGACGAGCGGCTCGAACGGCTCGAACAGAGTCGGCCGCCCTCCTTGCATGTCCGATACAATCGCCTTTCCATCGGACATGCCTCGGGGGGTACGGGGGGTCGCCCCCCCGGGAGATGACTGGATGGTGGTCAGCCAGGCGTTCCCCGTGCCGTCCCGGCCAAGGATCGCCCGCGGCACGATAAGGACCGAGCCGTCAGAGGCGTCATCGAACGTGAAGGTGCCGAACGCCACCAGGCCCGTGCCGCGCCGGCGCACCCCGTCGTCGATGTCCGCGCCGTCGGCCACCTCGCGGAGCCACTTCTCCGCGGCCGTGAACCGGTCCGCGCCCGCTGGCAGCGTCACCCGCGCGGCCTCGCCCCACCCTGCCAGGCCCGCGGACTGCCGCACCCAGGCGACCACCGCAGGCTCGGGCACCTGGTCGACGAAGTTCTCTCCGGGATCGGGGATCGGGACGCTGCGCACAACCAGTCGCTCGCCGTATCGGTCCCTGCCCTGCCGCTCGCTTGGGTCGCTGTGGTTCCCGTACGGCTCTGCCATAACTGGGAATTCTAGTCGGGGTCGCGGACCGCCCGGCTGGCCCCATGCACCAGCTGGCTTGTCCGCACCCTGAACAGGTGTTCCTCGTTCCGTCGGGCGGTCTGCTCGCTCCCGGTGAGCAGCTTCCCCGTTGGCACGCGGCGCGTCAGTCGCTCGACTCTCGCGGCGAGAGCATCTGCGCCATCGCGGGCAGCACGCCAGGTGCGACCCGGCAGTAGACCCAGGTGCCCCGGCGCTCGGAGATGATCAGGCCTGCCTCCCTCAGCTTCTTCAGGTGGTGGCTAACCGTGGGCTGCGATACGCCCACGTTCTGGATATCGCAAACGGATGCTTCTCCGCTCTGGTGCGCGGCGACCCGGGAGAAAAGCCGCAGTCGAACTGGGTCGGCCAGCGCCTTGAACATGCCGGCCATACGCTCGGCATCCGCGGCAGTGAGTTCCTGCGCGCCAAGCGGCGGGCATGGAAACTCAACGGTCGTCTCTCCGATGAGTTCCGTTGGAATCGTCATGGGGGTAATACTCGCGTGCGGCTGTGATCTCTGCCACCGATCTGGCCATAACGTGACATCACCTATATCTACCGTCGCATGCCTGACGGGGCGCCTTTCCCTTGCTTTCTAATCCGCATCGGCACACCGGCGGCAAAGCGGGCACACCGCGAGCGTGCCCCGGCCCGGCCGCCCGCCCGCACCAGGGACCGCGGCGCGGGTGCGCGCCGCTTCGACACGGCACCGGGCGCACCGCCGGACAAGGCTGAATGCGAACGATTGCAACGCCGTCTCCCTTGGGCGCCGCTGGGCTCTGCTAAGCGCCTGCTTAGCACCGAGGGAGGCACCCGGTGCCATTAGTGCGATCGCGGAATCCGTTTTGCGCGCGCTTCCCGGCGCCGGAAACGGCTATCGCGGGCCGCTGACGCGCGGAATCCGTAAACGCACGGCCGCCGTGACACCGGAATCCGTTAAGTCGCCGATTACCGGTAAACGGGTTACCGGCGAGTAAAATCGGTTTGTTTAATTCGGATCGATGCTGGTCAATGCTGTTCTAGTGCCTGGCGGGTGGCCGTCACGGTCGGTCCCGCTACAGCAGCGAGAGCTGCTCATGCGGCGCGGCGGGCGGTTGCGGCGAGCCCGCCGCGGGGCCCAGCCCGCGCGGCGTTCCGCCGCCGGGGCGGCCGGCGCCGCGCCCGACGCCGAAGCGTTCCGCCAGCTCGCGAACCTGGCCGGCGATCCGCGCCTGGTAGTCCTTGCGCGCGTACGCGCCCCGCCCGTAGAGCTCCGCGTACCTGGGCACGAGTTCCGGGTGCGCCTCGCGCAGCCAGCCGAGGAACCACTCGCGGGCACCGGGCCGCAGGTGCAGGACGATCGGCGTGACGTGGACCGCCCCCGCCTCCGCGGCCTGCCTGACGGCCGCGGCGAGCTGGGCGGGGGAGTCGGAAAGGAAGGGCACGACCGGCCCCATCAGCACGCCGCAGCGCAGCCCCGCGTCGTTGAGCGCGGCGCACGCCTCGATGCGGCGCTCGGGTGCGGGGGTACCAGGCTCGATGGCCCGCCATAGCGACTTGTCGACAAAGGCCGCCGAGACGTTCAGCCCGACGTCGGTCACCTCGGCCGCCGAGAGCAGCAGGTCGAGGTCGCGCATGATCAGCGTCCCCTTGGTGAGGATCGAGAACGGGTTCGCGGCGTCCCGCAGCGCCGCGATGATGCCCCGCATGAGCTTGTAGCGCCCCTCGGCCCGCTGGTAGCAGTCGACGTTGGTGCCCATCGCGATGTGCTCGCCCGCCCAGCTTGGCGAGGCCAGCTTCGCCCTGAGCAGTTCCGGCGCGTTGACCTTGACCACGACCCGCGTGTCGAAGTCCCGCCCCGCGTCCAGGTCGAGGTACGTGTGCGTGTTCCGCGCGAAACAGTAGCGGCACGAATGTTGACATCCCCGATAGGGATTGATGGTATAGCGGAACATCATGCGGGAGGACTTGGGTACCTCGGACACGATCGACTTCGCGTGGATCTCGTAGAAGGTCATGCCGCGGAACTCGGGCGTGTCGAACGTCCGCGCGACCGCGTTCCGCTCGATCAGCGGGAGTGTCGTCCCGCCGGCGGGGTCACGGTCATCGCTCGAATCAAGTCGCAGGCTGTCCCAACGCATGAACGACAGTATAGAACCAGCGTTCGATCATGGCAAACATGTGTTCGGTTTCGTTGACCGGCCATCCGGCGGCGATTACGATTTTAGTTCTGTGGGAGTGCGTTCGGTAATCGGTTCTTACCTGTTGCAAAAAGAGTCAGGCACAAAGTAAGAACGATTGGATAAACCTTCCCCCGTGGGGGATAGTTAGATGAGTTCCCATCTGGCGCGTGGAACGCGGAGGTATGGCGCTATGGCGCTGTCAATGGACGAGCAGCGCATGCTCGCCGAGATAGAGCGGCGACTTGCCGCGGAGGATCCAGGCCTGGCCACCAGGCTGTCCTCATTCAAGCGGCCAGGGCCGGCCGCCGGGCTCCGAACTACCAGGGGCAAGCTCATCGGCTCGCTCTGTACCGTCGTCCTGCTCGCCGTCATCGGACTGACGGTCTACGCGATGATTCCCTTCCGCGCGCATGGCTCAAAAACGCCGCTCAACCGGCTGTCCGCACAACCCTCGACAAGCGCCCCGGTGCGCGTCGGCGGGGTGGCGCAAAGCACAGCGGGCTAGGCACGGCCGCCCGGGCCGCGCCGGCCGTCCGGCGTCGCGCGGGTTACGAGTCTCGCCAGAGCTGTACGAGGTACCGCTCGACGCCCTCAAGCTTGCGCTTCTCCCGCTGGAATTCGTCCGACAGCGGGTCCTTGTGCTGGCTGAAGAGGTCGGCGTACATCTTCACCACCGTGTCGCGGTAGCGCGCGTACACGCGTACCTCGTAGTTGCCGACGCCGCCGGACAGCCGCAGCCCCGACACGGCGGGCCCGGCGGTGCCCATGTCGATGGAGAGCCGCCCGCGCAGGTACAGGCGTGCCTTGGCCTCTTCGTCCCAGGCGTCGGGCAGCAGCGGCTGGCCGTCCCATTCCTCAAGGACGAGGCGGACGTCGATGTCCTGCTGCAGCGAGCCGACCCACAGCTGCTCGCGGCTGGCGGAGACAAGGACGCCGATCGGCGGCAGCGGGCCGCCTGGCGCGTCCGGGTGCACCTCGGAGTCGTGAATACGGAACATGCGGCGATCGGGGAAAACAGGCATCACAAGCTGAAGCAGCCTGCGACTCACATATCCCCCCTCGGGCACGCCCCACCTCACTCTCGCCCCGCCCGCAGCTGCCGGCATACCAGCATCGTGCCTAAATGTAGACCGAGATAGCGTCTCGTGTTGTGAGAACGTGGCGGAAGCGTGCAGCGGAAACAGAGTTACGGCTGGTAAGTGGGGATTAGGCCAATTCATGGCGTTACCTATTGACTACAGCGTGCAGCAATGTAGTGTCATATTCGGTATAACACTCGCTGACCCCCAGGCGGTGCGCAATGCGTTCGGTCCCTGCTGCCCAGTCTCAGCTACAGAACGTATCTGTACGATCACATGCCGAAGTAATACCGGCCTCTACTCCGATAACGGTCTCTGTGGTCCCCGCGGTTCACGATTCTGCCGAATCACTGGGAGTAGCCATTGGTTCCGGCCGCCGCGCCATCGTCCTCGCGGTCTGCTGCTCAGCGCTGTTCATGGTCGGCCTCGACAACACGATCGTGAATGTCGGGCTACCGGAGATCGGCAGTTCGCTGCACACCAGCGTGGCGGGCTTGCAGTGGACCGTCGCGGGGTACACGATCGTCCTCGCCAGCCTGCTCATGTTCTCCGGCGCCGCGGCCGACAGGATCGGCCGGCGCACCATCTTCCAGGTCGGGCTTAGCCTGTTCACGCTTGGCTCGTGGCTGTGCAGCCTGGCGCCCTCATTGTCCTGGCTAATCGCGTTCCGCGTCCTGCAGGGGGTCGGCGGGAGCATGCTCAACCCGGCGGCGCTCGGCATCATCACGAATGTCTTCAGCGCGCCGAAGGACCGGGCCAAGGCGATCGGGGTCTGGGACGGCGTGTCCGGTCTCTCCATGGCCCTCGGGCCGGTGGCCGGCGGCATTCTCGTCGGCTCCGTCGGCTGGCGCGGCATTTTCTGGGCGAACATTCCCGTCGGCCTTGCGGCGATCTCGCTCACCGCCCTGCTGGTGCCCGACTCGAAGGCCGCGAAGGGCCGCAAGGCCGACCCCCTCGGGCAGGTCCTCGTGATCGTCATGCTCGCCTCGCTGGCCTACGCGATCATCCAGGGGCCGTCGGCCGGCTGGTTCTCGCCGCACATCGCCGGGTTCTTCCTGCTCTCGCTGGTGGCGCTCGGGCTGCTGCTGCGCTACGAGCCGCGCCGCGCCGAGCCGCTGATCGATTTCCGGTTCTTCAAGTCGGTACCGTTCAGCGCCGCCAACGCCACCGCCGTCTGCGCCATCGCCGCGAGCGCGGGATTCCTCTTCCTGACCACCCTCTACCTGCAGGACGTGCGCGGTTTCAGCGCCCTGCGGGCGGGCCTGACCCTGCTGCCGATGCCCTGCATGATGGCCTTCGCCTCGCCGATCTCCGGGCGGATCGTGGCGCGCGGCGGCCCGCGCGTCCCCTTCGTGATCGCCGGCGCGGCGCTTACCCTGTCGACCGCGGCGCTGTCCCAGCTGAGCGACACGAGCGGCCCGCTGTTCCTGATCGTCACCTACGGCCTGTTCGGTTTCGGCGCGGGCATGGTGAACGTGCCGATCTCCAACGGCGTCATGGCGGGCGTGCCGAAGTCCCAGGCCGGCGTCGCGTCCGGAATGAACTCATCCAGCCGCCAGCTCGGCCAGTCCCTGGGGGTCGCGATCGTCGGCTCGGTCCTCGCCGCCAGCTTGCGCGGCAGTATGCACGCCGGCTTCCTGACCGCCGCGCACGCCGGCTGGTGGATCATGGCCGGGTGCGGCTACGCGGTCCTGGTCCTCGGCGTCATCTCCACCACCCGCTGGGCCCACGCGACGGCGGCCAAGGCCGGCGCGGAGGGCTAACGACGCCAGCACGCCGCACGCCCGCGAGGCGCCAAAGGAGTAAGCGCTGATAACAGCAACAAGCGCTCGCGCTTGCCAGGACCCGGCCGACGCGCGGAGATAACAGCAAGAAGTCTGCCGACGCGCCGCCGTTGCCGCGCCACGGCAAGGGCGCCGCGCGTTGCCGCGCCACAGACAAGGATGGTGGATCGCTGACCACGCCATGGCGTGGTCAGCGATCCACCATCCTTTCCGGCAAGCGAGCAAGCCAGATAACAGCAAGAAGCTACCGGCTGAGGGCGGCCGCAGTAACCTTCAGACTGGATAACAGCAAGAAGCTGCCGACTAGGGTGACCGCAGTCACCTTCGCCCGGATAACAGCAAGACGCGGCGCGCCGCAACGCCCCGGTGCGCCGCAACGCCCGCGGCGTGCAGCCATACCTGCAGCGCCGCAACGCCCCGGTGCGCCGCAACGCCCCCGGTGCGCCGCGACGCCTCCACGCCGCTCAGCATTTGGGCAGAAACGGGCGCGGCCGCAGTCGGCCGCACCCGTTCGGAATCACTCGAAAGATCAGCCGCCGCAGCCGCACGCACCGCCGCAGCAACCTCCGCCACCGCCGACGGGGGCGGTGCCGCCACCGGAAGAGAGCCCGCCAAGGCCCACGGTAGTGAGCAGCTTGACGGTGTCAGCGTGCCCCTGCGGGCAGGTCGCCGGGTCGCCTGACTGGCTCATCGGCCTGGTCAGCAGGAACGTGTCGCCGCACGCGCGGCAGCGGAACTCATATCGTGGCACGTCAGGATCTTACCGCGCCTTACGCGTATCGCCGAGTGCCGTTGGCCCCGCCTGCCCGGATTGGCCGTACCGCACCGGCGGCGGGCCGCGGTGAGGGGCCGCACCGTGACGGCGCGAGTGGCGCAATGGCGGCGGGGCGCCTACTCCGCGGCGACGGCGTCCGTCGTGATGACCACCGGGGGCTCGGCGGACTTGGTCTCCGGCTTCTTGCCGCGCATCCAGGAGACGGCCGCGCCGCACACCGCCATCAGCGCCGCGGCGGTGAAGACGATCATGAGGCCGTGATGGAACGGGCCGGAGATCAGCGTCGGGAAGAACGTCTTGCCGGTGAGCCTCGCCACGTTCGCAGCGGGCAGCGTGTGCAGCAGCCCGGTCGGCGCAAGCAGGTTCTGCACCGGGTTGTAGCCGAGCATGGCGGCGAACACCGTGGAGACCGGCGGCAGGTGGGCGATCGAGGTCGCCTGCGCCAGCGGCACGCCCTGCGCGGTCAGGCCGGCCAGCAGCGTCTTCGGCAGCGTGTTGGCCAGGCCCGCGATCATCAGCGAGAAGAAGATGCCGATGGACAGCGACATGCCGGAGTTCTGGAAGGTGGACCGCATGCCGGACGCCGCGCCGCGGTGGTAAGCGGGGACCGAGGACATGATCGCGGCGGTGTTCGGCGCGGCGAACAGGCCTGAGCCGATCCCGTTGCCGAAGATGAGCAGCGCGAACGCCCAGTAAGGGAAGTCGATGGGCAGCAGCATGAGGCCGAAGAAGCAGCACGCGGCCACGAGCAGGCCGCCGGTGGCGAACGGGCGGGCGCCGAACCGGTCCGACAGCCTGCCGGAGACCGGGCCCGCGATGAGGAACCCGGCGGTGAGCGGCAGCATGTAGATGCCCGCCCACAGCGGGGTGACGGTGAAGTCGTAGCCGTGCAGCGGCAGCCAGATCCCGGCGAGCCAGATGACCAGCATGAACTGCAGGCCGCCGCGGGCGATCGCGCCGAGCAGCGAGGCGATGTTGCCTGCCGCGAACGCGCGGATGCGGAACAGCGACAGCTCGAACATCGGGTCCTTCACCTTGGACTCGATCAAGCAGAACAGCGCGAGCAGCGCGGCGCCGAGGATCAGGGCGCCGAACACCATCGGGTTGCCCCAGCTGGTCGCGTCGTTGCGGTAGGGGCGGATGCCGAAGGTGATCGCGACGAGCAGCACGCCAGCGCCGAGCGCGAAGGTGATGTTGCCGAGCCAGTCGATGCGCGCCTTGCGCGTGCTCGCGATCTCCTTGAGTGACTTGTAGGCCCAGACGGTGCCGAACAGGCCGAACGGCAGGTTGATCCAGAAGACCGCCCGCCAGTCCCAGGCGGAGAGCAGGCCGCCGAGCAGCAGGCCGATGAACTGGCCGGAGATGCCGGCGACCTGGTTGATGCCGAGTGCCGTGCCGCGCTGGCCCTCAGGGAACGCGTCGGTGAGGATCGCCGCGGAGTTGGCCATCAGCATGGACCCGCCGAACGCCTGGACGAACCGCCAGCCGATGAGCCACAGCGCGCCGTGCGTGCCCTGGAACGGGTCGAAGGACAGCCCGATCGAGGCCAGGGTGAAGACGACGAAGCCGAGGTTGTAGATCTTCACCCGGCCGAACATGTCGCCGAGCCGGCCGAGGGTGACCACGAGGATCGACTGCACGAGCAGGTACCCCATGATCATCCACAGCAGGTAGGTCACGTTGCCCGGGGTAAGCGGGTTGAGGTTGATGCCGCGGAAGATCGCTGGCAGCGCGACGATGACGATGGAACCGTCGATCGTCGCCATGACCATGGCGAGAGTGGTGTTCGAGAGCGCTACCCATTTGTAGGCGCCGGCCTTACCGGCCGCGTCCCCCTGACCGGAAGCACGGGGCCCCGGGCCTTTCCCGCTCTGCTTATCGTCCCCGCCCTGCCCGCCGGCCCAGTTTTCGCTCGTCGTCGTCGCCACGTCTATTAACACTAGCCTATAGTTGCCTACTGGCAACTATTACGCGCGCTAACGATATTAACGCTGAGCGTCAGGCCTGCTTATCCATGCGCTCCGCCGCGCGTGTCCGGCGTTGTCCGCCGTCTGTCCCACGGGGGCGCGGAACGACGGAAGGAACACCGACTTAGAGGTCAGGTACGCGTCCATGCCCTCAGGGCCGTACGCGCTGCCGGTGCCGCTCGGGCCGCGCCCGCCCCACGGCGAGCCGATGTCCGGCTCGTACAGGTTGATGCCGAAGGTGCCGACGCGGGTCCGCCGGGCGATGTCCAGGCCGCGCTGCGGGTCGCCGGTCCAGACGGTAGCGGCGAGCCCGAAGCCGTCGTTGGCCAGCCTGACGGCCTCCGCCTCGTCCTTGTAGCCGATCACCGTGGCGACCGGGCCGCAGATCTCCTCGCGGGCGATCGGCATCTGCGGCGTCACGCCGGTGAGCACGGTCGGCTCGTAGAAGTAGCCGCGGACCGGCGAGGCGGGACGCCGGCCGCCGGACACGACGCGGGCGCCCTCGCTGATGCCCGAGCGGACCCGCGCCTCCACGTCGACGCGCCGCCGCGACGACGCGAGCGGGCCCATGGTGGTGTCCTCGTTCAGCGGGTCGCCGACGCGCACCTTCCCCGCCTGCTCGGCGAGCGCGTCGACCAGGTCGCCGTAGCGCTGCTCGGGGACGAGCACGCGGGACATCGCGAAGCACGTCTGGCCCGCGTTGCCGAAGATGAGGCGGCCGAGCGCGTCGCCGGTCTTGCGCAGGTCGGCGTCGTCGAGGATGATCGCGGCGGACTCGCCGCCGAGTTCCAGGTGCGCGGGCTTGAGCTCAGCGCCGCAGATGGACGCGATCCACCGGCCCTGCTTGGTCGGCCCTGAGAACGACACGGTGTCCACGCCGGGATGGCGGGCGAGCGCGCCGGCCGTCTGGTGCGTGCCGGTGACCAGGTTGAACACGCCGGGCGGGAAGTCGGCGGCCTCGAACGCCTCGGCGAGGATGTAGGCGGAGAGCGAGGTGGCCGCGGCGGGCTTGAGCACGATCGTGCAGCCGGCCGCGAGGGCAGGCGCGAGCTGGCTGAACGCCAGCAAGATCGGGTAGTTCCAGCTGGTGATCACCGCGGCGACCCCGGCCGGCTCCCTGCGGACCACGGTGCGGCCGGTGAAGGAGACCGCGGTGCGGGTCTCCTCGGTGTCCATGGCGCGGGCCAGGTTCGCGTAGTAGCGCAGGATGGCGCACGGCGCCGTCGCGTTGTGCTGGCGGGAGGAGGAGATCGGCATCCCCATCTCGGCCGTGACGAGCCGCGCGGCCTCCTCGGTGCGCGCCTCGAGGGCGGCCGCCAGGCGGTCGAGGGCGTCGGCCCGGTCGGCGGGCGGGCGCGTTGCCCAGGTACCGTCGTCGAACGCGCGCCTGGCAGAGCGCACGGCGCGGTCCACGTCGACGCCGATGGCGGACGGGACGGCGCCCACGACTTCTTCCGTCGCCGGGTTGACGATGGTGATGACATCTGGCGAGGCGGAGCCGACCAGCCGGCCCCCGCGTAGATGTCCCGGTACTCGAGCAAAGCAGGGCCACCTTTCACGATGAAAGTGCCTGCATTATTTGCGCGGTTGATAAGGGTCTGTCAAGTCCCCGTAACATAACGCCCAGCCTGCGGCGGTTCAAGACCCTGCCCCGGCATCGTTGTCAACCCCTAAGCTGAGCCCGCGAGGTGCTGTGCGCGGGCACAGCGGTGGCCGGGACCTGGCCGGCGAATCCTTGTGAGGTGTTTTCACGGGCAGGAAACCGTGGTTAAGATCCGTTTGTGGACTTCCACAAAAGACACGGATAGATCAAGGTCGTATAGTTCAGTGATCATGCCGGACGCGATGACACCGGCCGCTGGCCGGCGATGCAGTGCCCAGTACGGGCCGACGCCCAGGGAGAGCCCGCGGGACGTCGACCGAGAGAACTCTGTCCTGCGCGAGCTGGTGACCGTCTACCGGCACCTCTCTGGCCTCGCGATGCAGGACGCCGACCTGGCCGGGGTCGTCCAGCTCATCTCCGAGCGGGCACAGGCGACCGTGGCCGTGGTCAGCCAGCTCATGGACGTGCAGACCGCCGCCTCGCCCGGGCTGCCACCGGAGAAGGCCGCCGCCCTGGTGCGGGACCACGTCGTCCACCCGAGGCTCGGCCAGGTGCTGCGCGCCTCCCGGCTGTCGCAGCGCGCGCTGCGGCTGCCGAACGTGGGCGGGGTGCCCGCCATCATCGTCGCGCCGATCCTGGTCGGCGACGAGGTGCCCTCGTACCTGATCACGCTCGACCCGGCCGAGGAGTCGTTCGGCGAGGACATGTCGCTGCTCGTCACCGAGCACGCGGCGACGATCTGCGGTGTCATCCTCGGCCGCGAGCGGGTGGTCGCCGCCGCGGCCCGCCGGGTCCGCGACGACCTGGTCGAGGGGCTGCTGCTCGGCCGCGGCAGGGACGCGGCCGACGCCGCCCGCTGGGCCGCCCACCTCGGCTACGACCCGACGCGCACGCACAACGTGGCGGCCATCGCCTTCGAGCTGCCCCCGTCGCGGGCGGCCGACGCCGAGCCGCTGCGGCAGCGCATCAGGGAGTCCATCGAGCACTTCATGACCACCAGGGCGCCCGAGGCCATCGTCTCCGCCAGGGAGGCCGAGGTCGTCGTGGTGGCCGCCGCGTCGCCGGACCCGCGCAAGCTCGGGCAGGCGTGCCTGGCGCGGCTCGCCGAGCTGTTCCCCGGCGCGAAGGTGGTCATCGGGATCGGCGGCGCGTGCAAGGCGCCAGACGAGATCGCCCGCTCCTACGACCAGGCGCACCGGACGACCCAGACGCTCTGGCGGCTCGGCCGGACCGGCGCGGTCTCGGCGTTCGAGGACCTCGGCATCCACCGCCTGCTGCTCCAGGTGCCCGACCTCGGCGAGCTGCGGTCCTTCGCGGCCGAGGTGCTGGGTAAGCTCTCCGAGCACGAGCACGAGCACAAGTCGGAGTACCTGTCGACCCTCGCTTGTTACTTCCGGGAGAACAACAGCCCGCAGCGCGCCTCGCGGCTGCTGCACGTCCACCCGAACACGGTGGCCTACCGGATCAAGCGGATCGAGGAGATCACCGGGCTGCGGCTCGATAACTACAGAGACCGGCTGATCGCCCAGGTAGCACTCGAGATCCTCGACGCGCTGCCCGAGGCCCAGTCGTAATAAGTACAGTCGTAACGAGGGCGGGGAGACATGACCGGGCCATCATCGCCGGGCGCCACGAGCGCGACGCAGCTGCTGTCGAGCGGGCGCGTGCTCGTCTGCGACGGCGCCATGGGCACCATGCTGCACGCGGCGGGCGCCGCCCTCGACCGGTCGCTGCCCGAGCTCAACCTCTCCGACCCCGGCCTGGTCGCCACCATCCACGACAGCTACCTGACCGCCGGCGTGGACATCATCCAGGCCAACACGTTCGGCGCGAACCGGCTCTGGCTCGCCGACCACGGGTTCCCCGACAAGGTCGCCGAGATCAACCGGGCGGGCGTCCGGCTCGCCAGGTCCGCGGCGGAACGCTCGGGGCGCAACGTCCTGGTGGCCGGGTCGGTGTCGCCCGCGGTGACCGCGCCGCAGCGCCGCAGGGTCGGTGCCGCGGAACGGATGGAGGTACTGCGCGAGCAGATCCTCGCCCTGGTCGCCGACGACGCCGCCGACCTGCTGATCCTTGAGACGTTCGGCTACCTGGACGAGCTCGTCGAGGCGGTCACCGTCGCCGCGTCCGTCACCAGCCTGCCGCTGATCGCGCAGGCCACGTTCGCCGACGACGCGCACACCCTGGGCGGCGAGACGCCGCGCGAGGTCGCGTCCGTGCTGTCCGTCGCTGCCGGTCGCGGTGATCGGCACGAACTGCACGATCGGCCCGCAGCGGATGCTCGTCGTCGCCGAGGACCTGGTCAGGTACTCCGCGGTGCCGGTGAGCGCCCAGCCGAACGCGGGCCAGCCGCGCAGGACGGGGCCGCGCTCGTTCGAGTTCGCCATCGACGGCGGGTACTTCTCCCGGTACCTCACCCGGTTCGCCGACGCCGGCGTGACCCTGGTCGGCGGCTGCTGCGGCACCACGCCGACGCACATCAGGGCCGTGGCCGAGGCGCTGCGCACGCAGCCGGTGCCGCCCCAGGCGCCGGCGCAGCCGCACGTCACGGTGCACGCCCCGGTCCGCGCCGCGGAGCCGGCCGGCGGCCTCGGCTCTGGCTCGCTCGCCGATCACCTGTCGTCCGGCAGGTTCGTGGTGTCGGCCTCGATCACGCCGCCCGCCGCCGGGTACGCGGGCGACGCCGAGCGGCAGGCGGCGGAGCTCGCCGACCGCGGCATCGGGCTCATCTTCGTGCAGCCGAGGGAGAACGCCCGGACGCACATGGACTCGCTCAGCATGGCGCTCGCGCTGCAGGAGCGAGTCGGCGTGGAGACGATCGCCACGGTCACCACCTGGGACAAGACGATCATGTCGCTTCAGGCGGACCTGCTTGGCGCGCACGCGCTCGGCATCCGCTCGGTGGTGTCGACGACGGGGTCGCCGCCGGTCTTCGGCGACTACCCGGCGGTCGACGGCACGTGGGAGGTCGACTCGGTCGGCCTGGCGGCGCTGGTGTCCGGGCTCAACGCCGGGCGCGACTCCAACGGGCTCGGGCTGACCGCGCGGACCTCGTTCTGCATCGGGGCGCGGATCAACCCCACCGCGCGGGACCACGCCGCCGAGCTGGCGCGGGCGCACGCGAAGATCAGGGCGGGCGCGCAGTTCCTCGTGAGCCGCCCGGTCTACGAGCTCGACGCGCTCAACCGGCTGGTCGAGGCCCTCGAAGGCACCGGCGTCCCGCTGCTGCTCTCCGTCGCGCCGCTGACCTCGTTCGAGGAGGCCGACTACCTCGCGCACGAGGTGCCAGGCGTGTCGATCCCCGGGTCGACGCTCGACGCGATGGAGCGGGCGGGACGCTCAGGCGGCCGCGCCGTCGGCCTCGAGCTGGCCGCCAACCTGCTCACCAAGGCCCGCCCCCTGGTCGGCGGCGTCATCCTCACCGCACCGGGTGACGACCCGGCCGCCCTCGCCCCGCTCATCGAGGCCATCGGTTAGCCCCGCCGGGCCGCGGGTAACAAGCCCGTGCGGCGAGGCTCCGCGATCGCGCGCCAGACCGGGCAAACAGGTCTAGCGCATTCATAACGGATCGCGGGCTAGCCGCGTATGTCACGGGACTACGTGGGATGCTTACGCGCGTGGATGCACCGACGAGCCGCAGGGCGTTCCTTGGCCTGGCCGCGGCCGGCGTGGCCGGCGCCGTATCGGCCTGCAGCAACATCGCGCGCTCGGCGGCCGGCCGGCCCGCCGCGGCGACCGCCAGGCCGTGGCGCAACCCGGTACCGGAGAACGCGCTGCCAGGGACCTCGGAGTGGGTCATCCACCACCTCGGCGCGGAGCACGAGATCGAGGGGTACGCGGGCAAGGCGAGCGTCCTGACCGGGGAGTCGTTCCCGCTGTTCGTGTCGACGACCGCGCGCGGCTTCACCGCGACCGCCTACCGGCTCGGCTGGTACCAGGGGCACGGCGCGCGCCAGGTGTGGAAGTCGCGGACGGTCCGCGGCGGCGCCCAGCGGACCGCCACCGTCGCCGACGGGCACCAACACGGTCAAGACCGACTGGGACCCGCTGCTCCAGGTGCCGACCGACGACTGGCCGCCGGGTGCCTACCTGGTGAAGCTGTCCGCCGACTCGGGCGGCCAGCGGTACGTGCCCGTCACCGTCCGGTCGCCGTCCTGCGCGGGCAAGGTCGTGCTCAAGAGCTGCGTGCAGACCTGGCAGGCGTACAACATGTGGGGCGGCTACGACCTCTACAAGGGCCCGTCAGGCGCGTACAGCGAGCGCTCCCTGGTGGTCAGCCTCGACCGGCCCTATGACTCCAACGGCGCCGACATGTTCCTCACCTACGAGCGCAACCTGGTCAAGCTCGCCGAGTACCTGACCATGGAAAAGGGCGGCCTCGACCTCGCGTACGTGACGAGCATGGACATCGACGCCGACCCGCACCTGCTTGACGGGGCGAGCGCGCTGATCTCCATGGGGCACGACGAGTACTGGACGCCGCAGGAGCGCGCGAACGTCACCGCCGCCCGCGACAAGGGCGTGAACCTGGCCTTCTTCGGCGCGAACGCGCTGTTCAGGCGGACCCGCCTGCAGCCGACCGCGCTCGGCGGCGCGCGCGAGGTCGTCTGCTACAAGACCGACTACCACGCCGACCCGGAGTACGCGAAGGACCCGTCGGAGGTCACCAGCGACTGGCGCGACCCGCCGAACTCCGACCCGGAGTCCACGCTGATCGGGACGATCTACGAGGGCTACCCGGTGGACGCGCCGTTCGTGGTCTCCTCGCCGTCCAGCTGGGTCTACCAGGGGACCGGGGTCAGCGAGGGTGACAGCTTCCCGCACCTGGTCGGCGTCGAGTACGACCGGGTCAACCCCGCCTACCCGCTGCAGCGCCCGATCGAGGTGCTGTCCCACTCCCCGCTGACCTGCGGCGGCGTCGCCAGCTACGGCGACTCCGCCTACTACACGCACGCGGGCGGCGCCGGCGTCTACAACAGCGGCACGATGCGCTGGGTCGAGGCGATCTACGGCGACCAGCCGCACGGGATCGGCGGCGCGACCCCGGAGTTCGTCCGCCAGGTCACGACCAACGTGCTGCGCGCCTTCGCCGACGGCCCCGCCGCGGCCAAGCACAAGGCAAGCGACAACCTGGACGCCATCCACGAGTACGACGGCAGCCCGATCGCCCCAGGCAACCTGCAGTAAGAAAGGCAAAGGCAAAGCCAGGATCATCCCGAACGAGGGCGGCTGACTCCCCGCGGAAAACGATTTGAGCGGCCGGGCGGCGGAGGCTACGGTGGTGAACCGATTAAGCTCGTCGGGGAGGTTGCCATGCCGGCCGGGACCATCGTGGCCGAGGGCCTCACCAAGGTCTTTCATACCGCGTCCCGCGGGACCAGGCGTCGCCGGCGCGCTGAAGAGCATCGTCCGGCCCGAGCGCGTCGCCAAGGTCGCGGTGGACCAGGTCAGCCTGCGGGTCGACCAGGGCGAGCTCCTCGCCCTCCTCGGCCCGAACGGCGCGGGGAAGTCCACCACGATCAAGATGCTCTGCGGCATCCTCACCCCGACCGGCGGCCGCGTCGAGGTCAACGGCATCACCCCGCATAAGGACAGGATCGCCAACGCCAGGCAGATCGGCGCCGTCTTCGGGCAGCGGTCCCAGCTGTGGCGGGACCTGACGGCCCGGCAGTCCCTCGAGGTGCTGCGCGACATGTACGGGCTGAGCGCCGCCGACTACCGGGACCGGGTCAAGGAGTTCAACCGGATCCTGGAGATCGAGGAGTTCTGGGACGGCCGCGCCCGGCAGCTCTCCCTCGGCCAGCGGGTCCGCTGCGACCTGGCCGCCGCGCTGCTGCACGACCCGCCGGTCGTCTTCCTCGACGAGCCCACGATCGGCATGGACGTCGTGGTCAAGGAGCAGGTCCGCGAGTTCCTCCGCGACCAGGTGCAGCGCCGCGGCCGGACCGTGCTGCTCACCACCCACGACATGACCGAGGTCGCCAAGCTCGCCGAGCGGGTCGCCCTGATCGACCACGGCCGCCTCGTCTACGACGGCAAGACCGCCGGCCTGCGCGACCTGGCCGGCGTCACCTGGGAGGCGCACGTGACCGTCGAGACCGTCCCGGCCGTGATCGACGTCCCGGGGATGCGGCTGACCAAGGCCGACGGCACCCGCCTCTCGTTCGCCCCCGCCGCCGTGGCCGAGCGGCGGCGAGGGCCTCACGCCGCAGGCACGCGGTGCGGCGGCTGATCGAGCACCTGCCGGTGACCGACATCCGGGTGGAAGAGCCGGACCTCGAGGACGTGGTGCGCCAGGCGTTCCGCGCGGGCCGCTGATGGTACCCGCGGCGACCTATCCGAACGGGGACGTGACGGCCCGCCTCCGCTCGTCACTGCTCCCGTGGCGGGGCATGCGGGTCACGGTGATCACCGAGCTGACCCAGCCCGTCCGCTATCGTCACCCAGCTGACCATGGTGGTCACCCAGCTCGCGCTGACCTACTGGCTGTGGCGGGCGCTCTACGCCGGGGTGAAGGTGAGCGCCGGCCTTAACGTCACCCAGGCGACCTCCTACGCGCTGCTCGGCGTGCTGTACCTGCAGTTCCGGGCCGTCGACCGGTGGTCCAACGGCGACACGATGGTGCAGCTCATGTTCGAGGGCACGATCGCGTACTGGTTCATCCGGCCGGTCTCGCCGCGCCGCTGGTACCTGATCCGGATGTGCGGCGACCTCGCCTACGGCGGCGCGTGGGCCGCTGTTCGCCTACCTGGCCTGCCGGCGCGCTCGGCGCCGTCGCGGGGCCGCCGTCGCTCGCCGCCGGGGGAGCGGCGCTGCTCACCCTCGCCCTCGGCCTGGTGATCACCTACTACCTGCAGGTCATCGTGGACCTGATGTGCTTCTGGTCCACCGTCAACGACAGCGCGGTGATCGCCGTCCAGTTCGCGTCCAGCCTGCTGTCCGGCGCGTTCGCCCCGCTGTGGTTCTTCCCCGGCTGGTTCCAGCGGGCGGATGACTTCCTGCCGTTCCAGTCCACGCTTAACACCCCGCTGTCCCTGTACGTCGGCCGCCTCCCGGTCTCGGCCCTGCCCGGCCAGCTGGCGGTCCAGGCCGGCGTGGTGCGCGGGCCTGGCGCCTGTTCACCTGGTGGCTATGGCGCCGCGCGTCCGCCCGCGTCACGGTCCTCGGCGGGTAAGGCGCGCCACCCATGGATAACAGCAAGAAGCGTGGGGTCGTCACTGGGCACCGGAGCCCTCCCCGTGTGGCGTTGGGCCGGCTATAGCCGGCCCAACGCCACACGGGCGCGTCCGGGCGGCAGCAGCGCGCCGGGTCCGCGGGTTCCTCGGGGAGTGGCGGACCGCGCTGCGCATCACCGCGGTCAGCTTCCGCGCGCGGACCCAGTACCGCGGCGACTTCATCACCGCGCTCGCGATGGGCCTGGCCTGGCAGACCTCCGTCTTCGTCTTCGCGACCGTGATCCTCACCCGGTTCCCCGGCCTCGGCGGCTGGACCTCAGGCGGCGTCCTGCTGATCGTCGCGATCAGGATGCTCTCGCACGGCGGCATGGTGCTCGTCTTCAACTCGCTGATCATGATCCCGTACATCGTCCAGCAGGGCGCCGCTCGACGGCTACCTGATCCGCCCCATGCCCGTCTACCGGCAGATCCTGCTCTACACCTTCCCGCTCAACGCCCTCGGCGACTCCTTCTCCGCCCTCCTCCTGTTCGCCTTCGCCATCACCCGGGTGCACCTCGTCCTGGACCCCGCTCGATGGCCCTGTACCTGGTCGCGGCGGTCATCGGCGGCGTGCTGCTTGAAGCCGCCATCCAGACCTTCGTGTCGATCCTGGCCTTCCGCTTCACGATCCCGATCGCGGTGTTCATGTGGTTCGACCGGATGATCGCGACCTTCGGCAACTACCCCTTCTCGATCCTGCCGCTGGCCGCCCGCGCCGTCCTCACGTACCTCCTGCCGGTCGCGTTCGTCGCCTACCTCCCGGCCGCGGTGCTGACCGGCCGGGTCGCCTCCACCGGCGTCCCGGAATGGCTCGCCTACGCCTCCCCGGCGGCCGGGCCCCCTCCTCTACATCCTCGCGCAGGTACGCCTGGTACCGCGCCCTGCGCCACTACGAGTCCGTCGGCGGCTAAGACCAGGCGGGTGGTGCGGCCCGGCTGCTCAGGCGTCAGCTGCCCCGTGACTAGGCAGGCTAGGCGATCGCCCCGTTTTCCATGCTGTTGTAGGCGACGGGGGACGGGCCGGCGCCGGCCTTGAAGAGCCAGTGCTCGGCGCCTGTAGCGGGGTCGTACCAGGCGAGCTGGCCGCCGCCGCCATCGCAGCCGAGCTGCCCAACCAGGAGCCGTGCCCCGTAGGCGGTCACCACGACCGGGCTGTCGGTCATGCCGGGCACGGTCACCCCGGTGAGGGCGCCGTTCGCCGCCTGCCGGTTGAGCTCAAGCGTGCCGCAGGCGCCGGCGGACTGAAGGTACAGGCCGGACGGCAGCTGCCAGGCGTCGAGGTCGCCGTAGTCGTGCGGCGGCTTGGCGGGATCGCGGACCGGGGTTAGCGCGGACGGCCTGGCGCCGCCGGCCGGAACGAGCCAGAGCCTCCCGCAGCTCGCCAGGACCGTGGTCGCGTTCCACCACCGCACCGGTTCGCACGTGGCCTTCGCGCCGGCACCGGGCACCGGGAGCTTCCTGAGCGCGCCGCTCGCGTTGCCGACGAGCAGCAGGCCCCCCAGTGCGGGGACGGCCAGCTCCGCGCCGCCGGGTGAGTAGCTCGCGCCGAGCGCCTGGTCCTGAGTGACCAGCGTCTTCACCAGCGCGCCGGACCGCGTGTACCGGGCGATCGTGGCATGCGGCCCGCTCTGGGTGACGCCGAGGATCTGCGCGCCGGCCGGCCGGGTATAGCCGATCGGCGTCGTGGCCGCGCTGGCGAACGCGACCCGGGTCATCTTCCCTGTCCTCAGGTCCAGCTGGCCGTAGCCACCAGGCTGGCCATTAGCGGAGTTCAGCCCGAACAGCGCCTCGGTCTTGCTCCCGGCCCACGCCACAAGCGTCGGCGCCGGGGTGGCGGACACCGGCCAGGAGTGCAGCGGGTACTTGGCGCCCCCCGGGCTCACCAGGTACAGGGTGGTCGGCGCCCGCCTGGCCCTGGTGCCGGCCGAGTAGGTGTCGAGGACCCAGCCTGGCCCGACCGAGTGCCACGGGACGGCAGACTGAGAACTCGCCGTCCCCGATGCCGCCACCTGCGCCGCGGTGGTCCGCCCCGCCGCCGCTGGTGGCGCAGCTGACCGCTGCGCCACCACTTGCGCCGCCGCGTGCTGCCGTGGGGCTGCCCGCGAATCCGCGGGCCGCGCCCGTGCCTCGCCGTTCGCCCAGGTCACGCCCAGCGCCCCGGCGCCGATCACAAAAGCCGCCCCCGCCGCCGCAAGCCCCACGATCGAACCGCGCCGCCATCCGCTGCTGAACATCCCCGGCCCCCTTTTGACCCAGTCCAGCGTTGTCACCGTTTAGACGCCGCTCGCACCACGCCGGTTGCCACCCAGGCGACCGGTGCCGCTCAGCGTCCAGTCCGTACCGCAACTGGCCGCCCGGTTGTCCTCGCGGCACCCCGGCCCCGGCCATGACCACGGAAACTTCGCAGCCTATTACCTGCTTTATTTCCATGAAAACCGAAATCCTGCACGATCATGTCGCAGCCCCCGTGCGTCAGTTCGCGGCCGGGCGTTCGGCCGGTCCCGCACCGTGCCTCGGCGAGTGATAAGGCGCGGGTGCCCGATACTGGTGGCGTGCCAGCCACCGACCTCAAGCGCATCACGGCCTTCCGGGTGTCCTTCGCCCGGCGTCAGGCCGCCGTGGTGCGCGAGTTCCCCGGAGGCGTGGCCGTCCTTGACCCGCAGTACGCGTCGTCCCACGAGCACAACCAGCTCATCGTTGACCGGGCGCCGGAGCCGAGCGAACTCAGTGCGCTCGCCGAGCGGGCCCTCGGCCACCTCCCATACCGCAGGATTACGATCCTCGACGACGCCACCGCGACCGCCTGCGCACCCGTGCTCACGGCGGACGGCTACGTTCACGACACCGAACTCGTCATGACCTACTCGGGTGCCACCCCGGTTCCCGCCTCGCCCGCGGACCCGGTCACCGTCCCCGAGCTGCGACCCGCGCTGATCCGCCAGCTGTGCGCCTGGATGCCCCAGACAAGCGACGCTGTCATCTACCAGCTCGCGGACCGCAGGTCGGCCCGGCTCCGCGGCGCCGACCAGGTCAGGTTCCTCGCCGCCAGGGACGAGCACGGGACCATCGCCTCCTGGGCCGACCTCTACCTCGACCCCGCCGCCGAAATCGCCCAGATCGAGGACGTCATGACCGCCGAGGCGCACACCAGGCGCGGCTACGCGGACACCGTCCTTGCCACCGCACTGCGGGAAGCCGCCGGCTACAGCCTGGTCTTCCTCCTCGCCGACGCAGGCGACTGGCCGCGCACGTGGTACGCCCGCCGCGGCTTCACCCCCATCGGCTGCTCCCACGTCTTCACCCGCACCGAAGCCATCGCCTGAACCAATCCTGACAGGCCGCACAAGAGCACAGATCGACCGAATCGCGCAATTGTTTAGATCTTCCTGGGAGTCCGGGGATCGAAGATCTAAGCGTGTTCCAAGGCAAATTGTCTAGAATTGCCTGCGATCCCGAACTCCCCAATTCATTAAGCACGGCCCCGTGGGACCAAGCCGGTTAGCCCGGCAAGCGCCTGGCCCCATTGGCGGCGCCCTCCTAGCCCCGTGCGGTCGTCGTCACGGTTGCGCCCCGTCCGGGTGCTCGTTCACGCTGAGCACGACCATGCCGCCAGCGGTCCACTGCAGGATGTTGAAGCAGCCGTTGTCCTGCTCGATATCGGCGGGGTCGCCAAGGCCCGGGTCTAGGGCGGCGAGTACCTCCTGATTCACGGCGTCATGGCTCACCACCACGACCGAGGCACCGGGGAAGCGCCCCGCTAGAATCGTCAGCCCGCGGACGGCCCGGTCAGGTCCGCGGAGCGCGGCTCGACACCGGGAGCGGCGTCCACCGAGCCCCACTGCGCGACCACCGTTCCCTCAGCCGTCCGCGGTCAACGTCCCGTAATCCCGTTCAATAAAGCTCGGTCCTTGTAACGATGAGTCCTGCGCGATCGGCGGTAATCTGTGCGGTCTCCCGCGCCCGGCGGTGCGGGCTGGCCGCCACCAGCGCGGCTGCCGCGGGCCGTGTACCTGACCGGCAGCGGGCCTGCCGGCGCCCCGTCTCGTCCAGCTGCGGGTCGAGCAGGCCGCGGAGCACCCCTGACTTGTTGAGCGCCGTCTGGCCGTGCCGGACCAGGTAGACCAGAGTGCGGGTATCTGTCGCGCGTGCCACCTCACAAACCTCACTCCGAACAGTTACGGTGCCTGTTCAAGGCTGTCAGCTACACAGTAGGTCGGCCGCGATCACTTGGCGGGGTACCAGCCAGCCGGCCGCCGATCAGAAACGCATGCGCCAAGGCGAAACGCGTATTGCCAGGTGATCACGGAGGGTGGACGCTCGGTGCTGGAATGGACGCAGGCGCCCTCGGCTGGTACCGAGACCGTGATCATCGGACTTGTCATGATCATTGTGGTATTCCGTCGTCAACTTGGGGACTGGTCCAGCATTTCCAGATCATGGCGCACGAGGGAATGCACGGGGTCGTCGGGTCGCTTTCACGCACGGTGGAGTGGATAGAGCTGTTGCCCACTGCGGAAGGCGGAACCCTGATCCTGCCGTCGTCCGGTAGCGGATTTCTGGTCGCAGCCTTCGTCGGCTACCTGGGTCCGAGCGCAGCTCGGGCTCGGCGCGGCCAGGTTCATCCAGATCGGGCACATCGTCGCGGTGCTCTGGGTGACCATGCTGCAGCTTGCGTTGCTGCTGATCACACTCAAGCCGCTCGTTCGGGATGGTCACCGTTCCCTTGGCCGGATTCCTGATCTTCCTCGTCCTCAAGCACATGTCGCTGACGGGCCAGATCCTGGCCGCTTACGCGATCACCTGGTTTCTGCTGCTCTCCGGCGTCCGCATCGTCCTGCAACGCGGCATCGCCGCCGGCGACGCCCGTCCCCAGAGATACAGCAAGAAGCGTTGCCCGGCTGGTGTGTTCCCGCTGTGGCTGGCCGCCACGGTGGCCGCCGGGTGATCCGCGCCCGCTATGCTCCACCCGGCGGTCCCCTGCCAGCCCGCGAAACGCGGTCACGGTGCCTCCCGGAGCGCGCTGAAGCGAACGGCCCGATCCGCCACTGGCCCTGGGCGCTGGACGGAGCGCCTGGCGCGGCAGCCGCCGGGTCAACTGGTAGGGCCCGGTGCTCGTGCTTTTCCTGCCGCAGTGGCACTATCTCCATATCGGCACAGGGCGTCGGCCTGAGTTCGCCCGAACGGCGTGATCGAGGGGCGGGAGCCTGATGGACGGTGACGGAACGGAGGGGGTGGTCTTCCCGCTCTCTGCGGACGGGAGGCGGAGCACGTCCGCCCTGGGCAGGGCGGTGGTTGCGGACGCGCTGCGCCCGGTGGATCCGGTCGGCGCTCTTGGTGCGGAGCAGGAGACGAACTGGCGTTCTGGTTACCTCTCCCATTTTCGCCGCCTCGTGGAAGCGGGACTGCCGTCGAAGGCTGCCGCGCTGTCGGTTGCCCGCGACGGGCTGGGTTCACTGCACGCCAGGATGCGGGTCACGGGGCCGGGCGGCACGGAGACAGAACTGGACGCCATGCTCTCCGCGCCCGCGAAGGCCCCCTTCGCCGTGGTCAGCGTGCCGGGTGCCGGGCCGCGGGAAACCGAGCTGTCGCTGCCCTATCGCGGCGAGCGGTTGCGCGGCGATGCCCTGGCACGCCAGCTGGAGACCTGGGTCAGCGGCGGGGTGATCGAGCCGTCGTGCGCGCAAGCCGTCAGGGAGGTTGCGGCGCATCCGGAGTGGCTGCGGCTACCGGGCCAGACGGTGATCGCGCTCGGGGCGGGCGCGGAGGTGGGCCCGCTGGAAGTGCTGCTGCGCTGGGGCGTCCGGGTCGCGGGGGTTGACCTGCCAAGTCCGCCGGTGTGGGAGCGGGTGCTGCGCATGGCCCGGCAGGGCGCTGGCGAGCTGCTCGTGCCCGTGAACCGGGAGGCGGAGGCAGCGCTGCACCCTGACACCGGCGACGAGGCCATCGCGCGGCGGGCGGGCATTAACCTGGTCCGCGAGGTCCCGGACGCCGCGGACTGGCTGGCGGGCCTGGACGGCCCGCTCGTGCTCGGCAACTACGTCTACGGCGACGGTGCGGCGAACGTGGCCGTGTGCGCCGCGGCGGACACGCTCACCGTGCGCTTGCTGGCCGCCCGCGATGACGTGGCGCTGGCGTTCCTCGCCACGCCGACCGACGTCTTCGCGGTCCCGCCTGACGCGGTCGCCCACTCCGTCCGCGCCTACGCGGCACGGTCGCGGACCGCGAAGCTGGCCGGCCGGCCGCTGCGCGCCGTGTCCCGCGGGCGGCTGCTTCGCCGCGCCTACGTGCCCGGTGCCGACCCTGGCATCAACGACAGCCTGGTCCCTCAGCAAGGCCCCAACTATGCCCTGGCGAAACGACTGCAGCGGTGGCGGGCCACCGTCGCGCGCGAGGCCGGGACGACCGTGTCGCTCAACGTCGCCCCGCCGACCAGGACCCGGTCGGTGACGAAGAACCGGACGCTGGCGGCCGCCTACGCCGGCGCGCACTGGTTCGGGGCCGAGGTGTTCGAGCCCGCTACCACCAGAATGCTCATGGCGGCACTGCTCGTGCACGACCTGCAGGCCACCGGACCGGCACACGCGCACCCGTGGCAGGACGAGGCACATGCCGCTGCGCACGGCGGGCTGTGGCGCATCGCCTACGCACCCCGCAGCGCACTCGGGCTCGCCGCCCTGCTCGGTTACGCCGCAGCGCGTCACTGAGCAGGGCGACGAGCCCTGGGTGCCGTTCCCGGAATCGCTACGGGGGTGCCGTTCCCGGAATCGCTACGGGGCGGTGTTGGGGTTGACGCTCACGTCCGCCGTCACCCAGCCGAGGCTGCCGCTCGGCCCTTGCGCCTTGATCCGCCAGTAGCCGGAGGCGGGGAACTTGACGGAAAAGGTCACCTGGCCGTTCACGAGCGTCTCGGTCGCCGGGAACGACGACGGGACCTGGACGCCGGGCGGCGGCGTCAGCGTCAGCGTGACCGGCCCGTTGACCGTGGGGTCGAGGGACAGGCCGCCGGTCTCGGCCTCCAGGTTGATCGTGAGGGAGCTGTTCACGCCGGGCGTGCCGATGTCGGTGAGGATGCCGCCGCTGCCGTGGAAGCCGATGGTGTCCGCCGGGGCATCGGGCGGGTCAGGCGGCGCGAGCGGCGCCCGGGTGAAGTCGAACGCCGACATGAGGGTGTTCTGCTCCGCGTTCAGCGGGGTCAGCGGCGGCAGCCCCCACAGTGTCTGCATGAACTTCAGGATCGACACGTTGGTCGTCTGCTGGTGGAACACGCCTTTCCTGGCGTACGGGCTGATGATGATCATCGGGGTCCTGGTGCCGTAGCCGCTGGCGTACGACGGCGCCACGTGATCCCAGAAGCCGCCGCCCTCGTCGTAGGTCACGAAGATCGCGGTCGAGTCCCAGTACTTGCTGCGCGCTACCGCGTTCACGAGCTGGCCGATCCAGGCGTCGCCCTCGCCGATGTCCTCGGGCGCCTCGGTGCTGTAGCCGACGCCCGGGCGGACGAAGGAGAAGTCGGGCAGGCCGCCGGCCGCGAGGTCGGTGAAGAACTGGTCGCCGTCCGTCAGGTCGGCGGTGTCGCCTGCCGGGATGACCTGGTCCCAGATCGTGCCGTCAAGGATCGACGTGGGCAGCGCGTAGTAGATCTTCCACGTGCGGTTATGCGCGCTCAGCTCGTCGAAGATCGAGTTCCACGGCTGGGTGGAGCCTGGCTCCAGGTTGTTGTAGTACCAGTCGTGCGCCGTGCCGTTGAGCGCGGTCATCACGTTGGGCTGGGTCGGGGCGATGACCGGCTGGAAGTTGTGGTCGGCCAGCTCGAAGCTGGTCGCCAGGTACTGCTCGTTCGGGTCGAACGACGGGCCGAACTCCGTGATCGCCGACATCCCGTCCTGCGGGAACGTCGTGTAATGGTCCATCTGGTAGCCCTTGCCCGGCACGTAGTCCATGGCCATCTGCTCGGCGACCCGGGAGTTGTTGATCGCGCCCTGGACGTCGCCCTCGTTGGGCGTCGCCTGCACGGGGGACACGTTCGGCGCCGAGTCGTAGTACGCGCTTGGGTTGAGGAACGACGTGTTCGCCGGGATTCCGTCGGCACCGGGGAAGCTGCCGAACAAGTTGTCGAACGTGTGGTTCTCGACCATGATCTCGATGACGTGCTTGATCGGCGAGGCCGGGATCCGCGCGGACACGGTGCCCGCCTGCTTGGGCTGTCCGGTGGCCGCCGTCGCTGCCGACGTCAGTGCCGTCACCGCGGCCACGACGGGCACGAGCCCGGCCGCGAAGAGCTTTATGCGTCTCACCCGGATGACTCTCGCGAGGCAAGGTAACCGGCATTGGGGAGACCTGTGAATCAGTAGTGAACATAAGTGATCTGCTCGTGTGCGGACGCGTGGGTTTCTGGTCTCGTCACACGGATGATCTCTGACCGTCATCCGTTATTTGATTCATCTTGTTTGCTCATGCGTACAGTCCGATGAAGTTCATCCATGGGGTGTCCTCGGGCTGGAGGGAAACAAGCATGTGTTTTCATGGCGGCGAACACGAACACCCGTCGCCGGAGCCGTCGAACGGACCGAACAGGCGGGCGTTCCTGCGAACGGCCGGGCTGACCGGGGCCGGCGTGGCAGCCCTCGGCGCGGTCACGGCGGGCCCGCGCCGCCGCGGCAGGCGACGCGCCGGCCGCGGGACTCGGTGCGGGCTGGAACCCCGACCAGGACAGCCCGCGGTTCACGCTGGCCGTCATGCCCGACACGCAGTTCATGTACTGGGGCTCCCAGGGCAGCGTGAACCCCGAGCCGCAAGAAGAGTCCTTCCGCTACATCATCGCCAACAGCGGCAAGGGGTCGGCCGACAACATCGTCTTCATGGCGCACCTTGGTGACCTGACAGAAGACGCGCAAGCCTCGTCGTTCAGCTACGTGAACAAGGCCTTTAACATCATGGACGACGCCGGTGCCGCCTACAGCGTCCTGGCTGGCAACCATGACGTCAGCGGAGACGACACCCGCGGCAGCACGCCCTACCTGACAACCATGGGACCGCAGCGATTCCAGAAGTCCAAGACCTTCGCTGGCTCGGACTCAAGCGGCTACAACACCGCGCACATCTTCCGGGCCGGCGGGCGCGAATGGCTGCTGCTCGCCCTGGACTGGCGGACATCCACCGCGGGCTTCGACTGGGCCAACCAGTTCCTCAAAGAGAACCCCAGCCTGCCGGTCATCCTCACCACGCACGAGATCGTCGGATCCACCTACGACGACAACGTGTACCCCTACCAGGCGGGTGACCCGGAGAACGATGCCGCGTTCTCCAGCTACGGCCAGACGGTCTGGGACAGCCTCATCAACGAGAACGACCAGATCTTCCTCACCCTCAACGGCCACTACTGGCCGCCTGGGCGCATGACCTCCCAGAACGCCGCGGGCAACGACGTGCACCTGCACATCACCAACTACCAGAACCGCTACTTCGGCGGCGGCGGCATGCTCCGGCTCTACCACTTCGACCTCAGCCGGAACACCATCGACGTGGAAACGCTGTCCCCCTGGGCGCTGGCCCAGCGACGCAACGTGCTCGCCACGCAGGAAGCCAAGCTCACCACCGCCGTCGACCGCTTCGCCGTCCCTGTCGACTTCGAAGGCCGCTTCTCCAGCATCGTCACCACCGCCGCGGTGAAGCCGCTACCCGCGACCAAGGTCGTCGTCCCCGGCACGCTGGCCTACTGGCGGTTCGACAACGGCGGCGCCAACGGCACCCCGGTCACCGCCAGCCAGACGGTCCGCGACCTGTCCGGCCACGGCAACGACCTGACCACCCTCGTCACCGTCCCCGGCAGCGCCAACGCCCTGACCTGGTCCGACCAGCACCACCCGGACCAGCCGGGACACGGCAGCCTGTACTTCGACGGCGGCCAGAACCCGCTGCACGGCGCGTACCTGACCACCGGGCCGAACGCCCCGCTGAACACCGAGACGTTCAAGTCCGGTTTCACCATCGAGACCTTCGTGAACATCCCGCTCGACTGGGACTCCAACAACAACTCCTGGATGTCGGTCCTCAGCCGCTGGGGCGAATCCGGCCAGGCGGGCAAGACCGGGCAGAACACCGACCCGAACGAGCCAGTCGCCACGCTCAGCTTCTCCGGCGACCGGGAACCACAGTGGAACTCCTACCCGCTGAACATCACCTGGCCGACGACGAACTGGGGCCAGGGCCTGCCCGAGGACACCTGGTGGCACCTGGCCGTGGTCAACGACGGCAAGCACACGGTGCTGTACATCGAGGGCTGCCCGACCGTCGACAACCCGACCCTGCTTGAGTCCGTCGGCATCACGCAGCTCGGGCTGCCCTGGGCGCTCGGCGGCTACGAGTACGGCGGCGCCATCAACCAGGTCTTCCACGGCTACGTCGGCGACGTCCGCATCGTTAACCGGCCGCTGCCGGTGAGCGAGTTCCTCCTCAACCAGTAGCGGACGCCCCATAGCGCGGATGCGGCCGGGCTCACGCCGTCAGCGTGGCGCGCCTGCTCGCCAGCGTCAGCGCAGGGGACGACTCCTGCCCCGCCTTCGTCCCCTCGGCGCTGCCGGTCAGGGACTCGACGTGTGCTGCGGCACCGGCGCGGGCATGCGGGTCCTCAGGTCCCTATGCCAAGGCCGGATCACGGGCGTCGTCCAGCACGGGCAGCTCGCGCAGCCGCGCGCGTGCGCACCCAGGCCGAATGGGTACAGGCCGACGCCGGGCCCTGCCCGTCGCCGGGCCTTCGACCTCATCGTCAGTTTCCGAGCGTTCGAGCACCGCCACTCCGCCGACGGCCCGCACTTTCGCCGGGGCTACCAGCGCGCTGCGGCCCGCCGCGGCTCTTCGCCGGGTTGCCCGCATCTGGCCTCGCGCCGCAGCCCGTCACCCCGGGCTGGTACTGTCCACTGCGGTCAGGGTGCATGACCTGGCGCATGCGCGCCGCATCGCCGGCAGCCAGCGCCGCCGCTCGGCATGCGCTGCCGCACCTGGCCGCCTGCACGCGGTCCGCGCCGCCTCCGGCATCCGGATTTCGCGCATGAAATCCACCGTGCCACGCCCTTGCGCGAGACACCAGGGACACCGCGGACGCGAGGACGGCAGCCCGTCGTACCGGCTTGTCCTCGCGCGCAGAGCCAGCACGCCTTGACTTCGGCCACGCCGTCGCCCGCGCGCGCCATGGCCCGGCAGGCCGCCTGCCGCCTCAGGGACGGCCGGCCCAGGGAATAGCCAGGACCCGTGTCGTGCTGTGCGAAACGCTGGCTTGTTGCTAAAAGTGAGGCCGCAAGGCACCACATACCGGGTCTTTACCGGACTGTCTGCTCGTGATCCAGGCAGGCAACCCGCTTAGGACCAACTGAGCCTCCTTCTGGCAGCCCGAGTCGATGCGGCCCTGGAGGCGCCATGACTCAGCTCGCGCGTCCAGACCTCGCGCGCAGCCCATCAGGACGAGATGACGTACGCGCTGGCCCCGCTCCGGCCACCGGGCTGCCGCGGCCTGGCCGGCCAGTCCCTGGCTGGACGATAGGCACGGCCTTGCTGGCGCCGGTTGTCCTGGTCGGAGGCTGGCTGATCGCCGACGCGCTGCAGCCGGCCTCTTACAGCCCGATGCAGCAGACGGTCAGCGTGCTTGCTGGCCTCTCCGGAACCGACCGGTGGGTCATGACCGCGGCCCTGCTGCTGGTGGGCAGCTGCCAGATCGCGACCGGCGCGGGCCTGACGGCCGTCCGCATGCCCGCGCGCATCCTGCTGATCCTGACCGGCCTTTCTACCCTCGGCATCGCCGCCAGCCCGGAACCGGCCAGTGGCCCGACGTCACGCCACCTCGCCTTCGCGGTGGGCTGCGTCGTCACGACGGCGGTCTGGCCCGTACTTGTCGCCAGCGCGCGCGCCAGCACGGCCGTGGATCCTCACTGCCCACGGCTGCGCGACGGTGACCGTGCTCTTCGCCGGGTTGTCTTGCTGGCTCCTGGTCGCAGCACGAGACGGCGCCGGTGACCTGGGCATGGTCGAGCGGCTGACGTCGGCGGCGCAGGGCTTTTTCCCGCTTGTCGTCGCGCTCGCCTTGCGGCGGAAGCTAAGACCGGCCGCGAGTCCCGCGCCGCCTCGACGCTGAGCACGGCCGTTCCGCCGGGACGAATGCGCCGCCGGTCAGGCTTGCCCCGGCGGAGGGGTTCTGCGCGGAGATGTGTCCCGCGGCGAGGATCCGCGCTGAGCGGTGGCGATTCAGGCCGCGCATCGGAGCCGGTACCGGCCGATGAGTTCGCATGCGTCCCTGGAGTGAGCCGATGCGCGATACTGGCCGCATGGTTGACGACACTGCACGGGACCGGGCTATCTACCACGCGCTGAAGGCGGCCGACGAAGTCGCGGCAGCACTCCAGACTCACCTCATCGAGGAACACGGAGCTGATCCGGAGCGGGCCGCCCCGCAGAGCACTTCCAGCAACTCTCTCAAGCTGCTGCGGCAAGCTCGCGAGCACCTGGGGGAGGGACTCCGGGCCGTCGAGGCAGATCGCATCGCCGAGTCCGACGGGATCTCCCTGCGCAGCCAGTAGATCCCACCGAGCGCAAGGCCGGGAAGCTCACACAGAACGGGTGCGCCGCCGGTCAAGCAAGGCCGGCCGCGTCCGTCAGCCGGCCGACCGTCGCCGCCAGGTCCGCGACCAGCAGGGCGAGCAACCGTTCCCCCTCGGCGGCGGACGCGCCCGCCGGGTCACCGAGCACCCCGTTCTGACTGACCTGCCGGACGCCGCGCGCGCGAAGGCCGGCCATGAGCTCCGTCAGCGGCCTCGTCTCACCCGCCGCCGCGTCGCCCATCCGGACGTCACCCGGCGCGAGCGCGAGCATGATCGACGTCTCCACCCGCCCGGCGTGCGCGTCCGGGGTCAACGTGATGCCCGCGGCCGCCAGCATGGCGGGCCGCACCCCCGCATGCCACGCATGGCAGTCCCTGCCCTCGGCTCGCAGCTGCCCGAGGGCATCGGTGATCGCGCCAGCGTTCCCGCCGTGCCCGTTCGCGAGCAGCATCACCGGCCAGTGCAGGGACGCGTGACGGCCAAGCTCGACCAGCAAAGTCGACAAGGCGACATGCCCGATCGACAGCGTGCCGGGGAAGCCCGCGTGCTCGCCGCTCGCCCCGATCGCGATCGCGGGCGCGAGCCCCACCCCGTCCCGCCCGGCGCACGCGCGCTCCGCGACCGCCACGGCGATCCGGGTGTCGGTATCGAGCGGCAGGTGCGCCCCGTGCTGCTCAAGCGAACCGACCGGCACGACAAGCACGCGCCGCGCCGCCGCCTCAACATCCGGCCAGTGCGCGGTCGCCAGCGTCCACCCGGCGTTCCCGGGCCGGACGCGACTGAGCTGGCATCCGGCCATGCTACCGGCCCGCTGGCCAGCGGCTATTACCCCTGCAGGTGGCAGACCGCCTCGATGTTGTTGCCGTCGGGGTCCCTGACGAACGCGGCGAAGTACGTCGCGTTGTATTCCGGCCACAGCCGGGGCGGGTGCAGGACCAGCGCCCCTTCCGCCACCGCCACGTCGAAGAAGGCCCGCACGGCCGTCCGGCTCGGTGCCCTGAAGGCCAGGTGCGACTCCCGAAAGCCCTCGCCCGTCTCCTGAGCGCCGATCCAGAAGTCAGACTGAGGCGGCACCCCGTAGCCGATCGTGTTGCCGAAGTCCACGATCCGCTGCCCGCCGAGCGGTTCGAGCACGACGTCGTAGAAGGCCGCGCTGGCGACCAGGTCCGTGCACTGGATACTCACGTGATCTAGCACGACAGTCATTCTCTCACCACGCGTGGCCTCGCCCCGCCGGAGGAGCGCTGTTACCTTCACGACACGCCCAGGTTCCGCGCGAGCTCGTCAAAGTGCGGCTCGCCCGCCCAGGCGGCCCGGTTGCCGATCACGTACAGGCGGCGGCGCGCGCGGGTCACCGCCACGTTGAGCAGGTTCGGGGTGCGCGTGGCGAAGGCGCGGGCGGCGGGCTGTACCGGGTTGCCGCCCAGGACGAGGATCACCACGTCGGCTTCCTTGCCCTGCATGGTGTGCACGGTTCCGATCCACTTCCCGCGGTCATCGGCAGAGCAGGAGGCGCCGAATACCTGACGGTGCACCGCGGCGGCCTCGGCCGCGACCTGCCGGAACGGGCTGAGCACGCGGATCCGTGCCGCCTCGACGCCATCGGCAAGCAGTTCATGCAGCAGGGCGCGGAGCTGGTCCCCCTCGGCCGGGATCCAGTGGCCGCGGGCGTCGCCGGACCTGATGTCGTACCAGCGGTCCTGCCCGGGGAACGGGTTCCTGCCCCGCGTGCCGAAGACCATCAGCCCGTCGTAGGCGATCGCGTTGCTGGTCTCGAACATCGGCCGGTCGCATCGCCGGTGCACCCGCAGCGGCGTGCCCACCCATATGGGCCGGGGCTCCGACGGGCGAGAGCTCGGCAGCAGCGTCCCGTAGCACGCGATCCGGTCGGCGACCCGTTGCACCGAGGTGCGGGACGGCGCCCATCCCTCGCAGACGCAGAAGAGCCGCAGCAGCGCCTGCTGCCCGCCCCACGGCAAGGTCACCACGGGCTCAAGCTGCATCGGGTCACCGACGACCACCGTCCGCTTCGCCCGCCAGATCGCCCCGGCCGCCTGCTGGGGAGGTGCCTGGCCCGCTTCGTCAATGAGCAGCCAGCCGATCGACTCGGCGCCGAGACCGCCGAACATCGCGGGAAACGACGCGAACGTCGTGGAGACAACCGGCACGACGAGGAACAACGTCTGCCAGGCGGCCAGCAGGACACGGTCGGCCGGCTTGCTCTTGCCGCTGAGGAAGTCGACCAGCGCGTTCAGGTTCCCCCTGATCCGGCGCGCCTGCGCGACGATGAGCGCCTTGTGCAGGGCGAGCGCGGCGAGGAACAGCCCGGTACGCGCGGCGGCGAACTCCGGGTCGGCCCACGGGGCAGTCAGTTCCCTGCGAGCGTCCGCGTCCCCGTCGGCCGGCGCGCAGAAGAACTCAGGTCCCGAGGGGAAGTGCTCGCCCCACCGCTGGTGCCCCCGCGCGATCGCCTCCTGCGCCGCGGCGCACTCGGCGGTCAGGCGGCGCAGCGTGGCCGCCGCGTCGGCCCGTGCGCGGACCGCCGCGGCGAACTGGGCCTGGACTTCGGCGATCGCCCGCTGCGCCGCCTCCACCGGTGCGCCGTGGTCCCGCAGGGCGCCATCGAGCACGGCCCGCCGGGCGCGCCACTCACGCCCGGCGCCGAACCCGGTCGCCAGCGACGCGCGCAGGCCTGGCTTCGCCCGCGCGTGCGCGTCGACGGCCTTCATCACGGAGCCGTACTGGTGCCAGGCGGCGCGCAGCGACCGTTCGGCGGCCACGCGCTGGCCCGCCAGCGCGCGCAGCGCGTGCTCTGCCGCCGTGATCGAGGCATACGCGGTGGCGGCATCCCGTCGCAGGCATGGAAGACGCTGGATCGCCTGGGCCAACTCCGTCCGTTCGGCGACGAGGTGCGTGACCTTCTCCCGGGCGCGGAGGAACTGATCGCGGGCGGTGTCCCAGCGAACCGCCTGGTCCGCCGCCCGGCCTGAGCGGCCGGCCAGCCGGCCGAGCAGGTCGACCATGCAGCCGTCCTGGCGGCCTGGCGTACCCCACCAGAAGGTCTCGGTGAAGGCCCGGCGGTTAGCCGCGTTACCCAGCCTGGCGGCCACCATCGCCCACGCGCCGTCCCCGTGCACCAGCCGTGCGGTCACGGTGAAGTAGTCAAGCCGGGCAGCGGCCTCCCGCCACTGCGCGCCGATGCCGCCGGGGCCGGGGATCTCGGCGGTGACGTTCTCGACGGCGCCGTTGTTCGAGGACGCGACTACGATCTCCAGGCCCGTGATCGCCGGGTGCGGCGGCGTGACCGCGTGCCGCACGGACCCGGACTGCCAGCGTTCCTTGGCTCCGTGGTCGAACGCCTCGGCCGGGCTTGCCAGTTCGGCGAGGCGCTCGGCGCGGGTGACGACGATCGCCGCGATCAGGTCCCGCAGCAGCGTGGTCTTTCCGGTGCCGGGCGGGCCGTTGACGGCGGTCAGTCCCGGCGCGGTGCCCAGTCGCGCCATGATCTCGTTCACGGCGAACTGCTGGCTGAGCGCGAGTGACCGGTCGAAGTCGGCCGGCCAGCGTCCGGGTGGAATGCGCGCTGGCAGGCAGCCGTGCCACACGGTGTCGGGGCGTGCCCGCACGTCGACCCGGCGCTCGGCGTCGATGCGCGCGCTGCCCGTGAGGTAAGCGGTCAGGCCCGCGCCCACGTCGCCGTCGGCGGCCGCGGCGGCGACCCGGGCGAGGTCGTCGGCGTAGAAGCTGTTCAGGAACGACGGCGCGGTCTGCTCGTCGGCCCGGTCGGCGTCCACCAGGTAGGACCGGGCCCGCAGGCCGCGCGGCCGGAGCGCTCCGGTCACGCCGAGCCGGTCGCCGAGTCCGGCCGCGAAGCGCCGCAGGTCCTCGCCGCGCAGCGGGCGCGGCTCCGGGTCCGCGCCGGCCGCGCCGTCGTGCGCGCGACCGGGCTGGCTGCCTGGCTCGTCGTCCCTGGCGGTGCCGGGCAGCGGGGCGAGGAGGGCGCCTGCCGCCTCGGCGTCCGGGCCGGCGAGGCGGCCGAGGTCGCCGCCGAACAGGCGGGCGTCCTGGCTGAATCCCGCCAGCGAAAGGTCACGCGGCGCTGCCAGGGCCCGGCCGACGGCCCAGGCGCACGAGGAGAGCGCCGCGGTGCCAGGGACCGGGACGCCGTCGCCGTCGACGGTGACGGCGAAGAGCGCGGACTGGCCGCCTGCTGGCTCGCGCTGGCCGTCGTCGTCGTCCGGGCCGTACAGGCCGGTGAGCGTGTCGCGGACCCGGCTGAGCTCGTACACCCCGCCGAACACCTCGTGCCGCCACGCCTTCCCCGGCGCCGGCGGCTCGTAGCGCGGCGAGTCCTGTTCCCAGGGCATCGGCTCGCCCGGGCCGGCGTCGGTGACGCGGAACCTAGCGTCCCGGCGGGGGAGCGGCTGCGGGCTGAAGACCTCGACGGCCCGCCAGAACTCGATGATACGGACGCGCTCATCGAGGTCGCCTGGCTCATCGCGTGTCGCGCTCATCGGGCTGCCCCCTCGCCGCTCTCTCGGGTAATCAGTGACTCACTGAGAGCAACGGAAGGTGCGCTCTTCCGGTTCGGTCTGCGCGCCGCGCGGTGCTAACGAGGCGTGGAGCGTCTCCAGGCCGGAGTTGACTGCGGCGGTAACGGCGAAGCCACGCACTCGTTCGGGATTACCGTGACTTTGATTTCCCGGCGGTGGCTAGCGGATGCGGGCGTGCTCAATCGACCGGGCCGCTGCCCCGCCGACGAGCGTTCCGGTCATGGCGCCGATCGCCAGGAAGACGGCCGCGGTGGCGATCTTGGCGCCTAGCGGGGCGGTGGTGCTGAACGGGTAGACGACCACCAGCGTGGTGACCAGGGCCACGATCCAGCCGAAGAACAGGAACGGCCGGGGCGTGTTCACCAGCAGCAGGTGCACGAGCCCGGTCGCGGCCAGCGCGGCCGCCGCCGCCAGCAGGACGAGGACGGTGGTGCTCACGTCGCCGTACGCGCCGTCCTGGCTGGGCGCGAGCACGGGGAGGCTGAACAGCCACCTGGTCACCAGCACGCCGACCAGGGCTACCAGGCCGGCGACGGCCGCGCTTGCCGCTCCGCCCGACCACAGCTTTCTGGGGTCTACGAGCACGTCGGCGGCGAGGCGGCCGTGATTTTCCTGAGACAGGGACTGAGTCTGAGGCAGAGACTGAGGCTGAGACGAGACCCGTGGCTGCTCGCCCGTCGCCTGGTGGTCGTGAATTACGCTCATGGGGACCTTCATCCATCTGGTCCGTTGGGTTAGTGCTGGCTAGAGTCTCATCCGCCAGCCTTGAGCCAAGCTGAGCGTTGCCCCTGGTGCGCGCCTAGTGTTTCCTGGCAACTTCCTGACCATTGCCGAAGGCGCTGCTGAGCTGGCGCATCGCTTGGTCGAGGAGTGCCCCGAGGTCGGAGTCCGGGTCGTCGAGCCAGTGCTCGTAGGCGGCGATGGCGACGCCGAGTACCGCGTGCGCGATCGCCTGCGGCGCGAGGTCGTCCTGGCGGCGGCCGGTGCGCTCGGCGACGAACTCGGCGACCACCTCGCGCCAGGCGGTGAACCGGAGCGTCGAGTGCGCGAGCAGCGTCGGTACCCGGAGGATCAGCTCCATCCGCCGCCGGTGCAGCGGCACCTGCGCGGGCGTGACGCGGTTGAAGTCGATGAGCGCGACCCTGATCGCGTCGGCGAGCGGGATCTCGGGCGGGCTCGCCTTGAGCCGCACCCGCATCCGCTCAAGCTCGACTTCGAACGCGCCCCACGGGATGTCGTTCTTGGAGGGGAAGTAGCGGAAGAACGTCCGCCGCCCGATGCCCGCGGCCGCCGCGATCTCGTCCACCGTGGTCGCGTCGAACCCCCGCACCGCGAACAGGGCGAACGCCGCCTGCTCCAGTTCCGCCCGCGAGGTGGCCCGGCGGCGGCCCGGGTGGCCTGTGCCGCTGACTGCCGGGGATGCCGGCACTGGGATCACCATCCTCGGTGGGGGGACGCCCTAGTTTACGCCGCCGGGGCGTAATGAATGGTGACAATCAGTGAGGTTCTTGATTTCGGCACGTGGTGCCGTTTAGGCTCCTGTCAATGTCCTTCCTGGCACTTGGTGCCACTAATGGTTGCGGAGGTTCACATGCCTGAAGTTTCCACCCCCGTGGTTAGCAGCACTGGGCACGAGGCTGAGGCGGAAGCCCTGACCAGCGACGAGCTGCTCGTCGAAGAGGTCTCGATCGACGGCATGTGCGGCGTTTACTAGGGCCATCGTGACGTTCGACCTCGACCGCGCCTGGCGGGTCGATCCGCGGGTGTCGATGCGCCCCGAGCCGTTCGGCGCGCTGCTTTACCACTTCGGCACCAGGCGGCTGTCGTTCCTGAAGAACCAGACGGTGCTGGCGGTGGTCAGGTCCCTGGCCGACCACCCGAGCGCCAGGTCCGCGTGCCTCGCCTCGGGCGTGGCGGAGGCCGAGCTTCCCGCCTACGCGCGCGCCCTCGCCGCGCTCGCCGATTCAAAGATGATCACCGAACGGATGTCGCATGACTCATCCTCCTGACATGGCTGTCAAGGCTGCCTCACCGGGCAAGCTCACCGACCTGTTCCAGCTCGGCCTGGACGCGCCGATCTGCCTGACCTGGGAGCTCACCTACGCGTGCAACCTGTCCTGCGTGCACTGCCTGTCGTCGTCAGGCCGCCGCGACCCGCGCGAGCTGACCACCGATGAGTGCAAGGCGGTCATCGACACCCTGGAGCGCATGCAGGTCTTCTACGTCAACATCGGCGGCGGCGAGCCCACGGTCCGCCCCGACTTCTGGGAACTGGTCGACTACGCGACCGCGCACCACGTCGGCGTGAAGTTCTCCACCAACGGGGTCCGCCTCGACGCCGCCGCGGCGGCGCGGCTGGCCGCCTCCGACTACGTGGACGTGCAGATCTCGCTCGACGGTGCGACCCGCGAGGTGAACGACGCGGTGCGCGGCCCCGGGTCATTCGACACGGCGATGCGCGCGATGCGCAACCTGCGTGACGCGGGTTTCTCGGGGTTCAAGCTGTCGGTGGTGATGACCAGGCAGAACATCCCGCAGATCGACCAGTTCAAGGCGATCGCCGATGAGTACGGCGCCCAGCTGCGGCTGACGAGGCTCCGTCCGTCCGGGCGCGGCGCGGACGTGTGGGACGAGCTGCACCCGCTGCCGGAGCAGCAGCGGACACTGTACGACTGGCTGGTGGCGCACGGCGAGCAGGTGCTGACCGGCGACTCGTTCTTCCACCTGTCGGCGTTCGGCGGGGCGCTGCCCGGGCTCAACCTGTGCGGCGCCGGGCGGGTCGTCTGCCTGATCGACCCGGTGGGCGACGTGTACGCGTGCCCGTTCGCGATCCACGAGAACTTCCTGGCGGGTAACGTCCGCTCGCCGGGCGGCTTCGAAACCGTGTGGAAGACCTCGGAGCTGTTCGCGGACCTGCGTAAGCCGGACACCGGCGGCGCGTGCAAGTCGTGCGGCTTCTACGACTCCTGCCGTGGCGGCTGCATGGCCGCCAAGTTCTTCACCGGCCTGCCGCTCGACGGGCCCGACCCGGAATGCGTGCAGGGCTACGGCGAGACGGCCCTGGCCTCGGTGTCCGCGTCACCCGGGCTTCCGGTGCCGCGGCCGTCGGTCGACCACTCGCACCGCACCGCCCCGCGCGCGGCCGGCGCCCCGGTTCCGGTGTCGATCGCCCGCCGTCGCCCGCCGGCCCACGACTGCGACGAGAGCCCGCTCGCTGGCTTCGAGACGCCGGCGCCGGGTGCGGCCGCCGGCTGTTGCTAGCCTTTGGCCGTCATTTCAGGAATGATCCGTTATGGCGGATGAGTGCCCCTGGAGCCGCGGCCAGGCAACGTCGCCTGGCCGCCCGGGGCGATCATGACCACGCGAGACGCCGCGGCCGGGGATCGCGCGCTCGCCCCGCCCGGCCTGCGGCTCGCGCCTGATTCCGGCACGCGGCTGGTCGCCGGCGGGTCGGTGCTCGTCGGCGGTTCGCCGGTCCGGGTGCTGCGGCTGACACCAGCTGGGGCGCGCCAGGTTGCCTCCTGGTTCGCGGGTGCGCCGGTACCGTCAGGGGCGGGCGCCCGCACGCTGGCGCGGCGGCTACTGGACGCGGGCATCGCGTACCCGGACTTCGCCGCGAGCGGCGGACCGACGGGTGATCCCGGCACCGCCGGCGTCAGGTCGTCCGCCGATCCGGTCGGCGCGAACGGCGCCGGCCGCAGGCGCTTCCCGGTGTCCGGGGCCGGCCGACGTGACGGTCGTGATCCCCGTGCGTGACCGGCACGCGGAACTCGCCCGCTGCCTGTCCGGCCTGCGGGACCTGCCGCGCGTGATCGTCGTCGACGACGCCTCCGCCGACCCGCGCGCGATCAAGCGGATCGCGGCTGAGCACGGGGCGGTCGTCGTTCACCGGCCGGTGAACGGCGGCCCCGCGGCGGCGCGCAACACCGGGCTGGGCGCGGCGGAGACCGGCTTCGTCGCGTTCCTCGACTCCGACTGCGTGCCGCGGCCCGGCTGGCTGGACAGGCTGCTCCCGCACTTCAGCGACCCGGCCGTGGGCGCGGTCGCGCCGCGCATCGTTCCCCACGAGAACGGGACCGGCTGGCTGGCCCGCTACGAGGGGGCGAGCTCAACGCTCGACATGGGTGCCCGGCCGTCGCCCGTCCGCCCCGGCGCCCGGGTCCCCTACGTGCCGGGCGCGGCGCTGGTGGTCAGGAAGGCCGCCTCAGGCGAGGGGTTCAGGGACGGCATGTACGTGGGGGAGGACGTCGACTTCGTGTGGCGCATGTCGGCGGCCGGCTGGCGGGTGCGCTACGAGCCGGGCGCGGTCATGGGGCACGACCACCGGGTCGCGTTCCGCGCCTGGTTCAGCCGCCGCGCGGACTACGGGACGTCCGCCGCCGCCTTGGAAGAACTGCATCCGGGCGCGGTCCGGCCGCTGTACGCCTCCTGGTGGACGGTCGGCGCGTGGGCGGCGGCGCTGGCCGGCCGCCCGGTCACCGCGGCGGCGCTGACCGCGGCGGCGGCCGCCCTGCTCGCGCGCCGCCTGTCCCGCGTCACCGGCGAGCGCTGGCCCGTCCCCGACTGGCCAGTTGATAACAGCAAGAGGCGCCCCGCCTCCAGGCCAGAACATCCCCTGTCCACACCATCATTCCCGGATAACAGCAAGAAGCGATTCGGTACGCCGAAGCTGAGCGTGATAGTGGACGTTTGGGCACGCTATAGGGTGCCCAAACGTCCACTATCTGCCCCGTCCCCGGATAACAGCAAGAGGCGCTTGCGCCCGTCCCTGTCGCCGGACACTGCCGCCTGGCCACTGGCGGCGCGTCTCGCCGGCGGCGGAACCGTCGCCGCGGCCCGCCCCCTCGGCAGCGCCGTGTCCCGTACCTGGTGGCCGGTCGCGATTCCCGCGGCGCTCGCATTCAAGAAGCTGCGCCTGCCCGTCGCGGCCCTGATCCTCGCGCCCCCGCTGCTTGACTGGGCCGACCGGAGGCCGCCGCTCGACCCGGCCCGCTACGTCGCCGCCCGCCTCCTTGACGACGCCGCCTACAGCCTCGGCGTCTGGCAGGGCTGCCTCGCCCGCCGCACGATCCGCCCGCTGCTCCCCGTGATCGGCGGCAAGCGCCAGCCCGGCTAACCCGCGTTACGGCGACGCGGCGACTCGGCGGCACCCGGCTCACGCCGGCTGTCGGCGGCCCGTGGTGGGATGAGCGGGACGCCGGCGGCGGCGCGGCGGCAGGGCAAGCGGAGGTGACCATGGGCGTGCGGCGAACGCACCGTTATGACCTGACCATGACCTGGACGGGCAACCGGGGGACCGGCACCAGCGGGTACCGCGACTACGGCAGGGACCACGAGGTCGGCGCGGACGGCCGTCCGGCCATCGAGGGCAGCGCCGACCGGGTGTTCCACGGCGACAAGACGCGGTGGAACCCGGAACTTGAGCTCGTCGCCGCGCTGGCGCAGTGCCACATGCTGTCCTACCTGCACGTGTGCACGACCGCGGGCGTGGTCGTGACGGCGTACGACGACACGCCCTACGGCGTGATGGCCGAGACGGGAGACGGCGGCGGCCGCTTCACCGAGGTCGTGCTCCGGCCGAGCGTGACGGTCGCCTCGGCCGGCATGGCCGAGCGGGCAGCGGCGCTGCACGAGGAAGCAAGCGAGAAGTGCTTCATCGCCAGCTCGGTGAACTTCCCCGTCCGCCACGAGCCCGTGGTGTCCGTGGCTAGCGCGTCCTAGCCGCCACCGCGTCATTCTGAATCTGCGTCGCGGAGCGCATTCGTGCCGAGATTGAGGTGGGGCACGACCAGCGAGTCGGTGGCCGTGCGATAAACGAGGGGCCACATGTTCTCCGGCCATCGAGTGCGTCCAGGATGGCCGGCGCGGATGCCAAGCCCGAGCGCCACCTCCGGCGGCATGGCGGTGCCGAGCAACAGCGTGTGGCCTGACAGTTCGGCCGACTTGCGCTCGATCCAGTCCGCCGCGGCTGCGGCCAGCGACGGGATGGCGGGCCAGGGGAACAGCCCGCCGGGAGGCGGCAGGCAGCGCGCTTCGTGGACGGTGATCTGGGACGAGCGGTGCGGCGTCACGCCGGCGACATCGCTTATTTCCAGGTGAAGTGTCTGATCTGGTTCGGCTTCGGCATCGACGGCGGCTAGCGGTCCCCACTTCTGGTGGCCGAAGCGGAGCAGCAGCACGCTAACGTGACGGCCTGCCGCCGGGTGCGCGGGCGCATCCGGCCGCGTGGCCTTCAGCCTCGCGGGCCACGTGAATCCCTGGAGGGCCGACCCGGGCAGCAGTTCATCCAGCGGAACCGGTTCGGGGTATCCGAAGCGGTGCGGGCGCTGGATACCGATGACGGTTCTGACGTCCCCGGCCCGGCCGTGGCTCGGCCGCTGCCACACGTCGAGCACGAGGTCACGATCCGCGGCGGTTACCCGCATGCCGAAAGCGAGGGCGATTGCCCACGGGGCCCACATGACGATCCCGTTGGGCGTCCCCGGGTCATCCACCGACCGCAGCGACTGAAACGAGCGGGTCAGCTCGTGGGCCTTGCCGTCCCACCGCTGCGCGCCAGGACCCAACGGCCAATCCCAGGGCCAACCGAGCTGGCCGGGGCCGGGAACCTTGACGACGCGTGCGAAGTAGCGGCCCGCGGTGTCCAGGAAGGCTTGCTCATCCTGGCGGTCCCAGTCGCTCGCCAGCTCCCGGATAACGTAAGCCGTCCCGTTATCCCGCAGCACCCGGCGGCGCTTGCGGTGCAGCAAGACGGCGGTAACCGCCGCCGCCAGGCTGGCCCCGGTGAACCCGATTACCACCCAGGCCTGGTCCCTGGTTTGCGGGTCCCGCCAGTTCCCGGCCAGCAGGGCGGGAAGCGCGCCCAGGACGGCCCCGAGGATGAGGGTGACGGACGCGGAAAGCGCGGTGATCACCCAGGCCCGGCCCACGGTCCATGACCAGCCCGGATGCAGCCAGTCCGGCCCGCGGCGCCGCGCCTGCAGGCTCATGCCCGCCACGGGAATGACAACATGCGGACTATTCTCCAGCATCTGGGGCCTATTCTGTCCCGTCCGAGTAGCGCGAGAGCATCCATCGACAGGCCGCCATCCATCACTTACTGTAGTTTCACCGGGTCTGGCCCAAGTCAGCGTTGCGAGGCAGCAATGGAATCAGACGATGGTTTCGCGGCTTTCAGCCGGGCGATCGCAAGTGATCCTGTCGGCGTACTGCTGGCTAAGTGGCGGCGGGACGTTATCACCAGGAAACTAATGAGGCTTCCCGACGTCGTTGCGGTTATCCCTTCGGGCAGCCTGGCCCGCGGCACGCAGATCGGCCCCGTTCACGACGTCGACTTGATCGCCGTGATCGATAAGTCCAAGCATCCCGACTACGGGATCAGCGGCAAGTCGGAAAAGGCAGCCAAGTCCGCCGAGGGCGCCATCGCGGACTTGGAAAAAGGGCTGCTCGAGCAACTGCACCCGTGGCTGGAAATCGGTCTGCTGAAGGAGACGGAGCAGCGCACCCATGTGGTGACCCTCAGCGGCGACTGGGCGGGCCCGTTCAAGGACTTCATCCCGGGGGCGCCGCCCGTCGATGTGCTGCCCGCGGTGCGAGCGGGCTCGCGCCTGCTGATCCCGGAGCGCGGGACCGGCTGGATCGAGACCGATCCGGAGGACCTCATCCGCCAGGTCGCGCAGCGCCAGCGCGAGTGGAACTACTTCACTACCGTCTCCGGCATGGTGAAGGAATGGGCCAGGCTCAATAACCTCAAGATAAAAAACCTCGCCATCGACGTCATGGTGCTCAAGTACTGCCCGCGGCCGGGCCTTTTCGAGACACTCTCCTGCGGCGACGCCGTCGCGCGGTTCTTCAAGGCAGCATATGACGATAATTTCACGAGCCTGAAAGACCCGACCGGCCGGTGCCGTAAGCTCGATCTTGGCATCAACTTCGGGCGGCTGCACACGGCCCTGGGGAAAGCGTCGGACCTGGCTCGCCTGGCGATGGACGCCGAGAATATGTGGAAGCACCATCCGGGCGCGGTAATCCATCCCAACGCGTTCTGGCATCAGCTGTTCGGCAGGAAGTACCCGCGTGCCAAGGAGCGTTTCTGGCGCCCTGCAGAGGCTGAGCCGTGGGTCGCCTGGCGCACGGCGGAGCCACGGGCAGCGGACGGTCCCGACGACTGGGCCGGCCCCGACAATCCCAGGCCCGACAATCCCAGGCCCGACGATCCGGGCGGCGGCCCCAGGGACCCGGACCGCGACCCGGACGACCTACGCCCCGGGCCTGGGGCGGGTGCGCCGCCGCCCTCTGGGCGGCCTCCCGGCCCACGCGGTCCGCGGTCCAGCCCCGGGTCGGCCGAACCGGGCGCCAGCCCGTGGCCGGGCATCTTCGGGCCTGCCGCGCCAACGGTACCGCTTACCTACGGATGAGCCCTGCCGCGGACAGCACGCTGCCGGAAGGCCAGCAGGAAGCACTCGCGGTGCTGCGGTCGATCGCCCAGGCCAGCGGCGGCGCACTGACGGTGGACCTTGACTATGCCAAGCTGGGCGGCCTGCTCACCGTCCGCATCTACCTCGCGTCCGCCAGCCTCCTGACGTCCGAGAAGGGCATAAAACTTGCGGACTGGGAGCCAATTGACATCCTACTCGAGGATGACTTTCCCTATAGCTCGCCCATTGCCTGGGCAGGCCGCCCCGATTTCCCTGAGCTGCCCCATAAAGCCCAGGGGTCGCTTTTCTGCGTCCGAGTTGAGCACAACAACTGGGACCCAAGCGCGGGTATGCGGGGATTCCTGCGCGCGCTCATCGACACCTATCAGCGCATCGCCCTCGGCACGCTGGAAGGTCACCTCCAGCCCTGGCGGCCCACGACCGACCATGTTCACTATGCGGGCGCGGGCTGCGCCGTTATCAAGGCCGACCTTCCCGGGGCACGCCGCAGCACGGGGAATTCAATCCGCTGGGCGGTCGGCATCCCCGTAGGCGAAGTGCGTATCGACGTCATCAGGTGGCTGGACGCCAACGGCGCCCAGGCGGCTGGCCTTGCCGAAGTGCTGTCTCGACAACTGGCGCGCATCAAGGAGAAGACCCCCGACGCGTTCCTCATCCCAGCGGTCGTCGCGGCGAAGCCGGTAGCCGTAGAGTATGCCGCCTTCTGGGACGAGTTGCTGACCTCGTTGCAAGGCCAGGGTTTTGACCGGGAGGCGTTTCTCGACCACCTTTCCCGGGCGGTAGTCATCAACCAGCCCTCGTCCGACGGGCGCACACAGGGCGCGGTGCTGTTCCGCGTCGCCGCCGACACGGGGCCGGTCGCCGAGGGGCAGGACGCCCGGTTCGCGGTCGCGCGGCTGGCGGAGGACGACGTCGGCCTCCTGCGGGCCCGTCACGCGAAAGACGTGACCGTCGCCGCTGAAGAGTTTCTCGACGCGACGGTGCCCTGGGTCCAGGTGTACGACGGGCGCCCCGAGTCGGTCCTGCGGAGAACCGCAGGCGGCCAACGGACAAGCTTGCGGGGCGCAGGATCCTGCTGCTCGGCGGCGGCGGCCTGGGGGCGCCGATCGCGGAGCACTGCGTGCGATCGGGGGCGGCTCGCCTGCACATCGTGGACTCGGGGACGGTGAGTCCCGGGGTGCTTTCCCGGCAACCCTATGAGGACGCGGACATCGGCCGGCCCAAGGCCGTGGTCCTGGCCGACCGGCTCGGCCGGATCCGCCCGGAAAACAAAGTCACCCGAGAGGCCGTCGATATCCTGACGGCGGACTTGTTCAGCGACACCAAGCTCGGCGAATACGACCTGGTCATCGACGCGACCGCGAACCGGTCGGTGACCGCCAAAATCGAACGATCCCAGCGCGACCAGCGCCGTGCATGGCCGTCGCTGATCACGGTGGCGATCAGCCAGCAGGCAACGCACGGCGTAGCCGCAGTGACCCCGCAGGGCGCCGTCGGAGCCGGCATTGACCTGCTGCGCCGGCTGGGGCTGCGGACCTGTACGAGCACCGCTCTTGGCGACGTGTACACGGCGTTCTTTCCGCCGGAAGCCGGAAGACTGAACTTCCGCCCGGACGCTAGCTGCTCCGATACCACCTTCATCGGCTCAACCACCGACATGGGGGCGCTCGCCGCGCAACTTCTGGACGGCGCGCTCACCCGGGCGGACCTGCAGGCAGGCGACGACGGCAGCGATCGGTCGCACCGGTCGCTGATGCTCGTCCGCCTCGGGAGCGACGACGAGTCGAAGGCCGCCCGGGTAGTGATCGACCTGCCACCCGACCGCGTGTTCATGGATCACGCGGGTACGGATGAGGTACGAATCGACGAGGCCGCCATGGAGACGATCCGCGGGCACGTCAGGGCATCGCTGAACGGCCGGACTGCTGGTGCCGGTCATACCGGCGGGCTCCTGCTCGGCCAGTTCGACCGCGCGTGCCGGGTCGCGTGGGTGTCTCAGGCGACGGGCCTGCCCCGGGACAGCACTGTCGACCCCCTGAACATGAACCTCGAGACGGACGAGGTCCGCGACTTCCTGCGGGGCCGCCGCGATCAGAGCGGGGGCATGCTCACGCTAATCGGCTTCTGGCGCACCAACCTCGACGGTCCGGCCGCGCCCAGCGAAACCGAGCGGGCAACCATGCGGCAACACGCCGCTAGCCAGGAATGGAGCTCGGCGCCGGCCTTGCTCCTCGTGCTGAGCGTCCCCCCAGACGGGTCCGCAGGCGAGCTCGCATCACCATGGCTGACCGAGCCCCACGCGGAAGTCTTCCCGGATGAGCCTGATCCCGCGTCGGGCGGGGGATAGGCGGCGCTAGAACGTGCCCAGCAGAGCTGAGACCAGGTCACCGGCCAGCTCGGCGCGAACTTGCATCTCGTCCTCGCCTTTTATCCGCAGGCCGCACAGGTGCTCGCCGTCTCTGCGGACACCGATGATGAGTCGGGCGGGGCGTCCATCCGGGCAAGTGCTCGCCCATTGCCCAGCCGCGAGCGCGTCGACGGGCCCGTCTTCCTCGTTTCGAGGAGGCAGGGCCGCGAGTTCGGTGACCAGTACACAGCCGACCACGTCGGCGGGCCATCGCATGCCGGTGAGGACTTCGGTCATATCACCGTCGGGTAGCTGCGCCTGTTCCACTGGTACCAGCGCCTCTGGCCTGGTACCGCTCAGGCCGTCAGCGAGCTCATGATGTGCGGCTACGGCTGATGTCGGCGCGGTCAAGGCATAGAGACGCGGACGCTCGCCCCATCCCTTACCGTCCACATAAGATTCTGCTTCAAGCATGGCCAATAGCAGCAAATCGCTCTGTGAAGAGCCCCCGGCCTGAGTTTCCCGGCGTATGACGTACCGGTAGATTTCCGCGATCCGGGCGCTTTGCTGAGTCAGCGATTCGCCGGCCTCCGCGACTTGATGGTCAAGTTGCTCCAGACCCCGGCCGAACTGCGCCAGTCGCGCGTCGATTCGTTCGTCCAGGTGCTTGGCCTGGTCTCTGTTTCGCGGCAGCTCGTCCGCGATCGCCTGGACTTGCTGGCGGAGTTCACCATTAGCCGCCTCTAGGCGCGCGGCCAGTTCCCGGTCTTCCCGCAGTTCGTGAACGATTGCCGCGACTTGCCGCTGGAGTTCCCCGCTTGCCATGTTCAGCTGCTTGACCAGTTCTCTGTTTCGCTGGAGTTCGTTGGTGATCTCTTGAACTTGCTGCTGGATTTGCCTGCTGTTCTTCTCCAGGCGTGCGGTTAGTTGCCGGTCTCCTTGCAGATCTCCGGTAATCGCCTGGATATGTCCTTGGAGTGCCCCGCTGGCTGCCTCAATTCTCTTGACGGCATTCTCTGTCTTATCATTAATTAGTGGAGTGACAATTTGTGTAGTGCGAGTGTTGAATTTAACTGCCACGTACAGTCCAGCGGATGCGCTGACGATTATAGCTATTAGCAGCAAAATCTCCATAACTGCCTCCCCGGACTTGGTCGCGGCCTGTCTGCTAGGCGGATCTCGAACCTCGTTATGATCACGGCCAATGCTGAAAGGATAATTGCGATTACAGATGCCGTTGTTACCAGCCAGCCGCCGCTGGCCAAGCCATTGTGCTGGCCGGTGCCCACGTTCCACAGCCGGACCGTGCCGTTGCCGTAGGCGCTGGCCAGCAGGGTTCCGTCCGGGCTGAAGGCCACGCCGTTCTCGTTTCCCCGGCCGCCCGTGCCCATCTGGAGGGGAGGCCGCGTGAGTTTGCCCGTCGCCGCGTTCCAGAGCCGGATGGTGCCGTCGCTGTAGGCGCTGGCCAGGAGCGTGCCGTCCGGGCTGAACGCCACGGCGTTCGCACTGGGCGCGGACGGGACCGTGAGGACCATGCCGCGGCCGGTGGCCGGGTTCCAGAGCCGGATCGTGCCGTCGCTGTAGGCGCTGGCCAGGAGCGTGCCGCCGGGGCTGAAGGTCACGGCGTCCGCGCTGGCCGCGGAGGGGACCGTGAGCAGCGCGCCCTGGCCAGTGGCCGGATTCCACTGCCAGACCGTGCCGTCGCTGTACACGCCGACTAGCAGGTTGCCGTCCGGGCTGAACGCCACGCCGTCCGCGCTCTTTCTGGCTCCCGGCCCGCCCTGGGGGAAGGAGCGGGTGGCCTGGCCGGTCGCCGGGTTCCAGAGCCCGATGGTGCCGTTGCCGTAGGCGCCGGCGAGCAGCTTGCCGTCTGGGCTGAACGCTACCGAGTTGGCGGTGACCGGGGAGGAGACGGGCGGGGTCAGGGCGCGGGCCTGGCCGGTCGCCCGGTTCCACAGCCAGACCGTCCCGTCGCTGTACGCGGCGGCGAGCAGCTTGCCGTCGGGGCTGAACGCTACCGAGTTGGCGGTGACCGGGGAGGAGACGGGCGGGGTCAGGGCGCGGGCCTGGCCGGTCGCCCGGTTCCACAGCCAGACCGTCCCGTCGCTGTACGCGCCGGCCAGCAGCTGGCCGTCCGGGCTGAACGCCACCCCCTTCACGCCGGGCGGAGCGGTGCGCCCGATGGCGGTGTCCAAGTCGGTCAGCGCGACCGGGTGCCGCTCGTCCGCGTAGGCGGCATTGTGCACGGTGATGCTGGCGACGGTTAGCGCGGCGAGGAAGGAGACCAGGCCAGCCGCCACGGCCCGGCGCCAGCTTGGCTCGTGGCGGTGCCCATGGTCACTGGCCCGGCGGCGACCGCACTCCGTCCCGCCACGAGCCATGCACCGGTTCTTCACGATGACCTTCCGTCAGCCCTCGTTCCTGATCTTGATCGGCGGTTTTAGCGCACTTAAGCCATGAATACATGATCACCCGGATTAACCACGCGGGCACCGCGGCGACCGGATCTAACCGCGTCGGGGCGCCCGCGCGCCCGCGTCATCGGCGTTCAGCTCAGCACTCAGGCATGACGGTTGATGTTTTCGCACTCCGGTGTGCGAAAACTTCCACCATGTTCCCGGCTAGGCCCGCGTCGCTGATAACAGCAGCAAGCGTGCAGCGCCTCTTGCGCTCCCGTCTGCGGTATGCCCGTGCGCATCGCGAGCCGCGCGGTCACGACTCTCGCGGCTGCCGCCTGCGCGCCGTAACGCGTCGGCGGCGAGGGACCGGGCCCTCGCGCCGCCATTTCGAGCCTGCCCGCGCGGGCAGGAGCAGCGCGACGACCAGCCCGGCCACGGTGAGGACCAAGCCGAGCATCAGTCCTAGGCGCTCACCGTAGCCCTTCCGCTCGGTCAGCCAGGCCCCGGCCGCCGCCGAGATAAGCCAGGCGAACAGCAGGTACAGCGCCAGCGCGCCAATCGTTCCGCTCGCGCTCACCGGGCACCTCCGCAAGTCAGTGGGAAATCCGTCATGCGCCCAGGTACGCTTCCCGGACCCGGGGGTCGTTCCGCAGCGAGGCGGTGTCGTCGGCGAGCACCACCCGGCCCGTCTCAAGCACGTAGCCTCGTCCGGCGGCGTCGAGCGCCCGGCTGGCGTTCTGCTCCACGAGCAGGATCGCGACGCCGGAGCGGTGGATCTCGCCGATCGTCTCGTAGATCCGGTCTACCAGGACCGGGGCGATGCCGAGCGACGGCTCGTCGAGCAGCAGCAGCCGGGGGCTGGCCATGAGCGCGCGGCCGATCGCGAGCATCTGCTGCTCGCCGCCCGACATGGTTCCCGCCTTCTGGTCGACCCGTTCCTTCAGCCGCGGGAACAGCGAGAAGACCCGCTCCATGTCCGCGGCGACCGATGCGGCGTCCCGCCGCCGGTAGGCGCCGAGGTCAAGGTTTTCCCGCACGCTCATCCGGGCGAAGCACCGCCGGCCCTCGGGTGACAAGGCGATTCCCCGGGTGACGATCTCGTCGGCCGGCACGCCGGTAATGTCCTCCCCGTCGTAGGTGATCCGGCCGGCGAACGCCGGGGTGAGCCCGGCGATGGACCGCAGCGTGGTGGACTTGCCGGCCCCGTTCGACCCGATCAGGGTGACTACCTCACCCTCGCCGACGGTCAGCGAGACTCCCTTGAGCGCCTCGATGGCGCCGTACCTGGCGCGGACGGCGGAGACCTCGAGCAGCGGCATGGCTCAGCCTTCCTTTCCGAGGTAGGCCTCGATGACGGCCGGGTCCGCGCGGACGGCGGCGGGGGCGCCCTCGGCGATCTTCGCGCCGTAGTTGAGCACGGTGACCCGCTCGGAGACGCCCATGACCACCTTCATGTCGTGCTCGATCAGCAGGATCGTCAGGTTCAGGTCGTCCCTGAGCCTGAGCATGAAGCCGGCCAGTTCCGCTGATTCCCTGGGGTTCATCCCGGCGGTCGGCTCGTCGAGCAGCAGCAGCGTCGGGTCGGTCGCCAGGGCACGGGCGATCTCGACCCGCCGCTGGTCGCCGTAGGGAAGCTGGGACGCGAAGCGGTCGAAGGCCCCGGCGGACAGCCCCACGTACGCCAGCAGCTCGCGGGCGCGTTCGCGGGCCGCGCGTTCCTCGGCGCGTACCCAGCGGCGGGCGGACGACCGCTCCGGCGAGGCCCGCTCGCATCCGCGCATGCCGCCCCACCATCACGTTCTCGGCGGCGGTCATCGCGCCGAACAGGCGGATGTTCTGGAAGGTGCGCGCCACGCCGCGGTGGGTGATGACGTCGGGCCTGGCCCGGGTGATGTTCCTGCCGTTGAGCGTGATCCGTCCCGAGGTGGGACGGATCAGGCCGGTGAGCATGTTGAAGAAGGTGGTCTTGCCCGCGCCGTTCGGGCCGATCACGGAGACGATGGAGTGCGCCGGGATGTCGAACGACACGTCATTGACCGCGGTGAGCCCGCCGAATCGCTTGACGATCCGGTCCGCCCGCAGGATCGGCGGTGCCTCGTCCGCCGCCGCATCCGCCGTGGCGGCCGCCTCCGCGCTCATGAGGACACCTCGCTGGCGCTCGGAGTCCGCATTCGCGGACGCGCTGTGCTTGCTGATTCGCTCCGGCTCGCCAGCACCCGCTCGCTCGGAGTCCGCTCGTCTTCGCTCATCGCTCGCGCCGCTCGTTGCCGAGCTGCGCGTCCTCGGCCGGGATCTCCGCCGTGAGCTCCAGCCGCCGTCGCCGCTCGGGTATCAGCCCCTGCGGCCGGAGCACCATGGTGATCACCAGCAGGAACCCGAAGATCCCGAACTCCACCTGGGTGAGCTGGAAGTGGAAACCGAAGGACGAGGGCAGGTTGTTGAGCACGTCAGGGATCAGCCAGTTGTTGATGTAGCCGAGGACGAGGCCGCCGGTGACCGCGCCCCAGATCGACCCGAGCCCGCCGATGATCACCATGGCGAGGATGAAGATCGAGAACCCGAACTGGAACTGGCTCGCGTTCACCTGGGTGGTGTAGGTCCCGAGGAACGCCCCGGAGATCCCGCCGAAGGCCGCGCCCATCGCGTACGCGAGCAGCTTGGTGCGGACAAGGGGGATGCCCATCGACACCGCCGCGACCTCGTCCTCGCGCAGCGCCACCCAGGCCCGGCCGAGCCGCGAGTCGCGCGCCCGCAGGTTGACGAAGACCGCCACCAGCAGGATCACGAAGATCAGCCAGTACCAGGGCTTCAGGTCGAGCAGGCCGAACTGGACGACGCCGGGGAAGAACGGGGAGTCGACGGCGGAGATGCCGAGGTTGCCCGCGGTCAGCGTCATCCCGCCGCCGATGCTGACCGACTGCCCGTTGACCGCGATCACGTAGATGATCTCGCCGAAGGCGAGGGTGACGATCGCGATGTAGTCGCCGCGCAGCCGCAGCGTGGGCAGCCCGATGACCACCCCGGCCGCCGCGCAGATCAGCGCCGCCGCGACCAGGATGAGCAGGAAGTTCAGGTGGATGCCGGGCAGCGTGGAGACCACCGAGTTGACCAGCACGTGGACCTGGGCCTTGGCGAAGAACTCAGAGCCGAACCAGCCGACCGAGTACGCGCCCAGGGCGTAGAACGCGACGTAGCCGAGGTCGAGCAGCCCGGCGATGCCGACCACGATGTTCAGTCCCAGGGACATGACGGCGTAGGCGAACGCGATGATCGTCGCGTTCATGAACCCGCCGTTGCCGCCGAAGAGGAACGGCACCGCGACGCCGACGACGATGAAGGCGGCCGCGAGGGCCCGGGACCACCACGCGGGAAGCCCGCCGGCCAGCGTCCGCAGCGCGGAGACGGGAGTGCTGAGCCGGGCGTTCATCCTGCCTCCCGCGTCTGCTCGCCGAGTAGCCCCTGGGGCCGCAGCACCATGATCGCGATCAGGTAGCCGAAGACGACCGCCTCGGTCCACTGCGGGCCGATCCGCGAGTCCGACAGGGCCTGGATCATGCCGATGATCAGGCCGCCGAGGACCGCGCCGCGGACGTTGCCGATGCCGCCCATGACGGCGGCGGTGAACGCCAGGAGCCCCGCCTGGAACCCCTGGAAGTACCAGACGTTCGTCTCGTACAGCGCGTAGACGAGGCCGGCCGCGCCGGCTAGGGCGCCGCCGAGCAGGAAGGTCAGCGAGATCGTGTTATTGACGTTGATCCCCATGAGCCTGGCGGCCTCCGGGTCCTGGGCGGTGGCGCGCATCGCCTTGCCGGCCCGCGTCGAGCCGATGAACCAGGTCGTTGCGAACACCAGCGGGATCATCACCGCGAAGGCGACCAGGTACCCGCGCAAGATCGGCACCCCGCCGATGGTGAACACGGCGCGCTGCGCGCCGATGAGGTCGGCGACCGACTGCGGGTTGCCGCCCCGCCAGAGCAGGCCGACGTTCTGCAGGATGAAGGAGAACCCGACCGCGGTGATCAGTGGCGCCAGCTTGGGCGCGTTCCGCAGCGGCCGGTAGGCCACCCGCTCGATGAGCACGTTCAGCGACCCGGTCGTGGCCATCGTGACCAGCAGCGTGACGAGCAGCCCGCCCGCCAGGCCGAGGGCGGAGGTAGAGAACCCGAGGCCCAGTGGTCCCCACAGGCCGACGGCGGTGAAGGAGCCGATCATGAAGACGTCGCCGTGGGCGAAGTTGATCAGCTCGATGATGCCGTAGACGAGCGTGTACCCGATCGCGATCAGCGCCCAGATCGCGCCGTCGGACAGGCCCTCGGCGAAGTTGAAGCCCAGCTTGGACAGGTCGTGATGGATTACCGGGTGACCCGCCACCACGGCAGACTGGTAGCCGCTGCTCAGGTCGTGGACGCCGTAGTAGAGGGGGAGCGCGGCGAGGGCCGCGATGAGGAGCCACTGACCGGAGCGCCGCGCCGCGGCCAGCGCCCGGGAGCGCGCCCCGAACTCGCCGAGACGGCCAAGCAGGTCGGTCGGCGGCGCCGGCGGGATTGTTGTCGTGTTCACCATGCCCCACGCTGAAGAAGTGAGCTGACGGACAAGCGGAGGGGGTGCCACGCACCCCCTCCGCGCCGTCCTTACCGCAAGGTCAGCACCTTAGCTGACGACCTTGGTCGGGGTAACCGACTCGTAGAAGGTCGGCACCCCGCCCGAGACCTTGTAGACGCCGTAGGACTTAAGCGTCGTGTCGCCGTTCTTGTCGAAGCCGAAGGTACCGAGCACCGACGGGGTGGCGGTGGTGGCGAACAGCGCCTTGATGATGTCGGCCTTGTTGGCGCCGTTCGCGCCGGCGTCCGTGATCGTCTTAAGGGCCAGTTGCATGATCGCGTAGCCGTAGATCGCGTAGGGGTCGGGGTCGGACACCTTGTACGCCGCCTTGTAGTCGGCCAGGAACGTCTTGCCGCCGGGGTAGGCGTTCAGGTTCTGGGTCGCGACCGTGCATTCCATCAGCGGGTCGATCGAAGCGGGAACGCCGCCCTGCGAGGCCTGCGTCCACGCGGCCGAGCAGACGCCGTCGCCGCCGAAGATCTTGGCCGTCGGCAGCGCCGCGTTTACGTCCTTGGCGATCTGGGTCGCGCCGTTGGAGGTGATGCCCGCGAAGAAGAAGCAGTCCGCCCCCGCCGACTTGACGGTGGCGGCGTAGCTGCGGAAGTTCGCGGCGGTCGGGTCGATCCCCGTGTTGGAGACGACGGTGACCCCGTAGAAGCCCTTCTCGAGCTCGATGAGCTGGGCCAGGCCGGCGCCGTAGGCTTCCTTGTCGTTGGCGACCGCGACCTTGGTGCAGCCCGCCTGCTTCATCGCCATCAGGTCCGAGGCCGCCTGGATCGAGTCGATCGGCACGATCCGCAGGTAGTTCCGGGTCCCGGTCGGGTAGTACTTCTGCGGCTCGCCCGCGGCGCTGCCCGGCAGGCTGGTGGTCAGGCCGACGTAGGTGTTAGCCGGGGAGACCTGGGCCAGCCCCGCCTGGTTGGTGATCGGGATCGAGACCTCGCTCGCGCCCGAGTTGAACTCCCCGATGTAGAAGACCGCCTTCGAGTCGCCGGCGGCCTGGCGGGCGTTCGCCCCGGTCTGGGTCGGGTCCCACTTGCCGGCGGCGGCGGTCGAGTCGTCAAGCTCGATGTACTTGACGTTGAAGTTCCCGGCCTTGTTGTTGGCCTGGGCAAGCGCCAGCTTGATGCCGTTTACCAGCGGGATCGTCTGCGCGTTGGAGGAGCCCTGCATTGGCAGGCTCGAATAGATGTCGACCGTGTTCCCCGACGACGAGGTGCTTGTCGACCCGCTGCTCGACGACGAGCTGCTTGAGCAGCCGGCCGCCGCGAGGGCGGCGACTGCCACCATCGCGAGCGCGGGCACTAGCTTCCGTGCGTTCAAATGATTCCCCTTGTTCATTGGCTTACGCTCGGTCTGTCAGTCATGCGCCGCATGCTAACTTCGCCGACCATTTCCTGACCCGCCGCACTGGCCGGGTTAAAGCAGAAGCAAAGAACTCGAGCTGCTCGAGATGATGCGACATCCGCAGCGCGTGGCCCGCCACGCTGCGGTTACTCGAAGGCGCGCGCCGTCGACGTTACAGACGGCCGCTGTCTGCCTGCCTCCGTGTCTTACCATGGGTGTTCTTGGCGTGGGTGGAAGCGTAGCGCATCGAGCGGACGCCCAGACGACTTCAAGTCTGCGGTGATTCAAGCGTTATTCGACAGTCGCCGAATTGACTTCTTAGCCGCCCGCGAAAAGGAGGTCAAGCTGGGTGCTCGCCCGTTGGCTCAAGTCCCCGTCTGACGGGTGGAGACGCCGTGGTTCCGTTCCAGATAAATTCTTGTTAATTCCCTGCGGCGGGGCTCGCGGCCCCGCCCGCCGGTAGCGGAGGAGTATCCGCGGGGGCGGCGCGGCGACCTATCGCGGATGTCCGAATTAGGGTAGATACGGAGGAATAGGCGGAGCGCGCACCCGTTCGGAGTGAAAATTCCTATCGATAATTCCGAACGAGTTCATGCGTTGCCGCCAGGCCCGCGGTCGCTCCCGTGAACGGCGGCCATCCAGGGGCTGCTCCCCGCCCGCCCGCGCATCCCGCCCGGCGGCAGCCCAGCGTTTAACTGGTGAGGACGTCGCCGCCCGGGATGGGCGCCGGCACCGGCGGTGCCTCCCGCCACCGGGGCGCGGGCACCGTCGAGGGCCTGCTGGTGCCCGTTTTGTCCGGGTTGTCCCGGCGGCGCCGCGGCCCGGAGCATGATCATGTGGTTTCCGCAGCTCATTTGCTGCGGAATCCACACGATCATGGAAATCCTTCGATCATGTTCCGCCCGGCGCGCGGGCGCCGCGTACCAGCCCGCGCACGGTCCTCACGGTTACCACGCGTCGCTGCAGTTAAGTCAACGAGATTGCCTCAGGCGGGCCCGAAGTTCCCACGTCCTCCCGCACAGCGCCGGTCAGCTGATAACAGCAACAAGCGCTCCGCGCCTGCCCGGCGTAGGAAGCTTCACCCAGAGGTAAGGCCAGCCTCGCTGATAACAGCAACAAGCGCAGGGCGCAGGGCGCAGGGCGCAGGGCGCAGGGCGCAGGGCGCAGGGCGCAGGGCGCCGAGCAACAAGCGCCGAGCGCCGAGCGCCAACTCGGAAGGGCAAACCCTTACGGAACGAGGCGGTTCGGGCCGCGGAACAGGAAGGTCGCGTCCCGGATCGAGTCCAGGCCGAGTAGCGCCATGAGGAGCCGGCCGAGGCCAAGGCCGAATCCGCCGTGCGGCGGGCAACCGTACCTGAAGCAGTCCAGGTACCAGCGCATCGGGTCAGGCGCGAGCCCCTTCGCGGCCGCCTGCGCGAGCAGCACGTCATAGCGGTGCTCCCGCTGCGCCCCTGTCGTGATCTCGAGCCCCTTCCACAGCAGGTCGAAGCTCGCGGTCAGGTGCGGCTTGCCGGCGGGGCGCAGGTGATAGAAGGGCCGAACGGAGGCGGGGTACTCCGTCACGAACGCGAACTCGTGCCCGGTCAAGGCGAGGACCCGCGCCGAGACGGCCCGCTCGCCTGCCGGGTCGAGGTCGTCGCGACCGGAGTCAGCCCCCGTGGCTGGAAGCACTGTCGTTCTTGACAGCGACTGGGCCTCGGCGAGGGTGAGCCGCGGGAACGGGACCCGCGGCACCGTCACCTCGGTCTTGAAGTGCTCCTCGATCGCCGCGCCGTGCGCGGCGGCCACCGCGGACAGAACGTGCGCGAGCATCCGCTCCTCGAAGCTCATCACGTCCTCGACGGACTCGATCCAGCCGAGTTCCACGTCGACGCCGGTGAACTCGGTGGTGTGCCGCGAGGTGAATGACGGCTCCGCGCGGAACACGGGTCCGACCTCGAAGACCCGGTCGATGCCGCCCGCGATCGCCATCTGCTTGTAGAACTGCGGCGACTGCGCCAGGTAGGCCGGGCGGCCGAAGTAGCCGACCTGGAACACCTCCGCGCCCGACTCCGACGCGGTGCCCATGAGCTTGGGCGTGTGCATCTCCGTGCAGCCCGCGGCGAAGGCGAACTCGCGCATCGCGCGCTCGACGGTCGTCTGCACCGCGAACACCAGCCGGGCGGCGCCGCGGCGCCGCAGGTCGAGGAACCGCCAGTCCAGCCGGCCCTCCTGGCCGGTATGGGCGTCGATCGGCAGCGGCGCTTGTGCCAGGTTCTCGACCGTGACCGTCTCGGGGATGACCTCAAGGCCGCCGAGCGACACCACCGGGTTGGCCTGGACCCGGCCGGTGATCCGGACGGCGGACTCGGCGGTCAGCCCCTCAAGCGCCGATTCGATCGCGGTGCCGTCCCGCCGGTGCGTGACCTGGACGGTGCCGGTGTGGTCGCGCACGATGACGAACTGCATCGCGCGCTGCAGGCGGAGCGTCTGTGCCCAGCCCGCGATCGTGACGGTCTCGCCGACCTGGTCGCGCAGGCCGGCAATGGGAGTGCGGATCATCGCTTCAGTCCTCCTCAGGACCTAGTGAGTGATCCCTTGGAGGTGCGGGCGAGAAGGGTGGACTCGCGGTGCCACCGCACCTTCGCCGTCCCCGGGCGGGAACGGCCTCTTTAGTAACGAAACGCTCGGGAGTGTCTTCACGCGGGGGACGCGAGGCCGCCTTCACAGCTGCTGGCGGCTCTCTCGGCTCGCGCGGTCCCCGGCTACTCGTCTCCGTCAACGCGTTGCTGATACGGTAGGCGACGCCTCGGGGGCCGGGCAACGAAATTACCGTGTGGCGCGTCGAGCGCTCCCGCAGGCCCTGGATGTAGCTTTTTCGATATGAGCGAGCTGCTGCCCCTGTTCCCGCTGTCGACGGTGCTTTTCCCGGGCATGCGCTTGCCGTTGCACATCTTCGAGGAACGGTACCGGCTGCTCGTCGCGCAGCTGCGCGCGCAGCCAGAGCCACGGCGGTTCGGTGTGATCGCGATCCGCAAGGGCCGCGAGGTCGGCGCCCACGGCATCACCGCGCTGCACGAGGTCGGCTGCGTGGCGACCGTCCGTGAGATCACGCCGCACGCCGACGGCCGGTTCGACCTGGCTACCGTGGGCACCGAGCGGTTCAGGCTGCTTCGCGTGGACGACTCGCTGCCGTACTTCCAGGGCGAGATCGAGCTGCTCAAGGATGAGGCACCCGCTGACGCGGGGGAGGCGGAAGCGTTCGCGGTGAACCGGGTCCAGGCCGGGTTCCGCGCCTACCTGAACGCCCTGGCCGACCGGGGCGGCGGCGTGATCAGCGTCGCCGACCTGCCGGACGAGCCGGTCCTGCTCTCCTACGTGGTCGGCGCCGCGATGATCATCGACCTGCCGGAGCGCCAGTCGCTGCTCGCCGCCCCGACCGCGCTTGACCGGCTGCGACTCGAGCGTTCCCTGCTGGTCAGGGAGACCGCGATGTTCCGGGCCACGACGTCCCGGCCGGCGCCCGACTACGCGTTCGAGCAGTTCAGCCAGAACTGACAGGCCTTGTTCGCCTACCAGGGTGTCTTTCGATATTTCCTTCCTGGCCTGCCGATTCACGTCTCACTGTCTCTTGCTGTTTCGCACCGTTTCTTGCACTCATGTGCCCTGGGCCGAGACGGAACTGACTGAAGCAGCTGGCGCCGTTGGGCTTGTCGACCTAGAAATCGACGTACGTCGAAAAGTACCGCCGAGGACCACAGCTTCCAGCTCCAGGTCGAGGGTGAAACCGTCCGCGTGGTCCCCCGCACCACCACCAGCGAGATCCACCGGCACAAAGCCAACGCCACAGACAAGCACACACTGGCCGGGACCGCCCGGGAAGGACAGGATTGATTCCGTACTGCTGGCAGGCTGGGCTACTTCTGCGTCCTGGACCGCACGTCCGCGCTATTGCGCTGGAGGGCTTGAGCCGTAGTCCGGGTTAGCCCAGTACTCGCCTGTCGGCGTGCCATCGTCGGCGACCTTCCACGCGCCGATGATGCCTTCGAACGGCACACGTCCGTCGGCCCCATCAGGCGCGTACGCGGCATCGATGGAATAGACCCAGCCCCCAGGCGTGGCCTTCGCCTCAGCGAGCAACTCGGGCGGAAAGGGGCGAGTGCGAACCTCCGGACTCGTACGGCGCTTCCACATGTGCGGGTCCGTCCTAACAGGATCGTGCGGTTTCTGGTCGCTCCCGGAGGGGCGGCGATGAGGATCTCGTACGTGCAGAGGTCGCCATTGCTGCCTACCTGATGGAACCCAGCACGTTGAAGGGTTCGCTGGGAAGCGAGGTTGCTCTTGTCGGTGTCGGCGACGACTCGGGAAAGTCCATGATCGGCCGCGACGTTCAGCAGGGCGGCCAGTGCCTCTGCTGCGTAGCCGTTGCCGCGGGCCGACGGAGCCAGACCGTAGCCGACCTCGACGCATCCGTTGTCCGGCTGGCCCTTGAAGCCGATGCCTCCGATGGCCTTTCCGTCGGCGGTTCGGGTGATCCGGTAGCACCCGAAGGGGCGTTGGTCTCCGTAGGCGGCCGTAGCTCTGAGGAAAGCCGTGACGCCGATGACGTCGCCGTCGAACGGAAAGTCCTCAGCCCAGGCGTCCTCGGCCGCGGCACGTCGCGCCACGATGCGTTCGCCCTCGGCGGTGTCGATTGCATGCAAGGACAGCCGGGGCGTTTGGAGATCGGTCATGGCACCAGCCAAGCAGCCCTCGCCAGCCGGCGCCAACCACATTTCGTCCGGACATGATCGGTTGGGGACCCGCGCACGGGATGGCGCTCATGAACAGTGGGACGGCGACGCCGGCTCAATCGCGAACGAGTTTCAGTGCCAGGCTGGGCACGACAAAGGATGCGAGAAAGATCGGCAAGAGCCTCTTTCCGGTGCATCGGAAGGCGACGATCTCTTCCTCGGCGGCGTCGAAGGTTTGAGTGCTGCTCGAGTTTCGTCCATTGCGAACTTGCAGGGTGTGACGTCCAGGCTCGACTGGTATCTCGATCGTGTGGTTCATTTCGACCGACCCGGCCCGCTTACCGTCGACCACGACGTCGTACGTGCCGCGACGGACCTCCGCTCCGATTGCCTTATGCGTCAACTTCAGCGTCGCCGACATTTGCTGATCTCCTCTTGTTTCTGAACGGCGCTTCTCTGGCCCCTCGGCGACGAACGCAAGCCCGGATGGTAACGCGGGCAGGCCGAGGATGCGGGCCGCGTTGTCGTGCAATAGCACCGGGGAGTCGAGGCCGAGTTCCTCGAGTTCCCCTAGGCAGCGCTCCGGTGCGATGAACGGGAAGTCGCTGCCCCAGACGAACTGGTCAGCCAGGCGGCCCTTCAGCTCCCTGGTGACCTCCGCGGGGATGCGCCTTGGTGACCAACCGGATATGTCGATGTAGACGTTCGTCTTGTGCAGCGCCATCGCGAGCAGGTCCATGTGCCACGGCCAGCCGAAGTGCGCGGCCACCACCGTCAGTCCGGGGAACGCCGCGGCGACCGAGTCCAGCTTGAGCGGGTGCGCGTAGTCGATCCTGATGCCCTGCCCGCCGGGCTGGCGGGCGCCGATGCCGCTTGTCCCGGTGTGGAACAGGGCGAGCAGGCCGTGCGCCTCGCAGGCGGCGAACACGGGCCAGAACTTCTCGTCGTCCGGCGCGAACGCCTGCAGCGACGGATGGAACTTGACGCCGCGGAGCCCGAGCGCGGCGATCTCGGCGACCTCGTCGACGGCCGACTCTTTGTGCGGGTCGACCGAGCCGATGCCGGTGAACGCGCCAGGATGCTCGCGTACCGCGGCGGCCACCGTCGAATTGGGCACCCGGGGGCGTCCGGTCGCGGTCTCCGCGTCCCAGGCGAGCAGCACTGCCATCGCGTCGAGCGCCCGGTACTTGGCCGCTAGCTCATCCAGGGACTGCCGTTCCACCCGGGACCGGAAGTACGCCTCGGCCGCTTCGACGTAGCCGGACATGGAGCCGTCCAGCCAGTCAGGCGTCGGCAGGTGCACGTGGAAGTCGATGGCTCGCACCCGCTCATGCTACGACGACGGCGCTCCAGCGACGTACCGCGCTCCACGACTGCCGCGCTCTACGACTACCGCGCTCTACGACTTCACCCCGGCGTCCGCGGGAGCGGTCGCCGCCATCTGCGCGATGAGCGCGCCGAGTCGGGCCAGCGGACCGGGGGCAATGCTGTAGCAGATCGTGGTGCCGCTCCGCTTCGAGGTGACAAGGCCGGCCTCGCGAAGCACCTTCAGGTGCGCCGAGATCGTCGGCTGTGACACGTCGAAGAACTCGGTGAAGTCGCAGGCACAGATGCCAGGCTCGGCGGCAAGTCGCCGCAGGATGCCCCAGCGGACCGGGTGCGCGAGCGCCCGAAGCAGCTCGACGTCGTCAGGAATCTCCGTCACAGGGCTAGTATATCGCCCCAATGCGATATAGGGTCAACTCTATATAGAGAGGAGACGATAGATGCCTGACGTGTCAGCTAACAACGTGCTCGACGAGGGCCTGAGCAGGCTCGCGGCGACCGGCCCCGAGTTCCGCGGCGGCCTGTCCAACCACGGCCCGATGGCTGCCGAGGCGCTCGTCCGGCTCGGCCGCGCCGATGCCGTGGAGCACTGGCTCGACGGCTATCTCAAGCGCCTCGAAGATGCTCCCACGCCCGGCGACCGCGTCACGGACGCGACCTGGCGCGACGCGCTCGGGAAGCTGAACAGGGTCGCCGACTGGGAGGTCTACCTGCGCGCCCAGCTGGCAGAAGAGCCGTGGCGCGACATCCTGGCCCGCTGGTGGCCCCGGCTGCTCCCCGGCGTCGCCGCCGCAGCGACGCACGGGATCATCCGCACCTCCCACGCCGCCCGCAGCCTCGCGAGCGCAGGGGAGGGCGGCGACGAGGAGCGCCGTGACGAACTGGCCCGCGCGCTCGCGTACTGGGCCGCCAGCTACGTGGAGCTTCCCGGTGGCGCGCGCCCAAGCGGAACCCTGGACGCGGCCGCCGCGATCCGCGCCCTCCCGGTGCTCGACGAGCCCGAGCAGGGCGAGCCTGATCACGGTCCGGCTGAAGAACGGGCTCCCGCGCCTGCCGGGCATGCACGACGCCCTCGCCGCGCTGCGCCCGCCCGCGGGCAGCCGACACGGGGCGCGACCTGCGCGACCTGGCCGGCGAGTTCACCCGGGTCTTCCTTGGCTACGGCCGCGGGCAGCCGATCGTGTTCCTGCACGCGGTCACCGCCCCGGTCGCCGCCTCCTCGGTGCTGCCGCTGCTGCCCCGCCAGCTGGCCAGGCCCACCTACGACGCCCTGTGGCAAGTGGGCGCGGCGCTGTACGCGGTGCACGCCGGGGGAGTGACGCCCGAGCCGCTCCCGGCGGCAAGCCCGCTGGCACCCGCCGACCTGGCGGACCTGGCGGTCGCCGCCGGCGACGAGCACGCGATCAAGCTCACCGAGGCCTGCCTGCGGCTGCACGCGGAGACCCCCGACCCGGTCTTCCTGCACGCGGCCGCCCGCGCCAGCGGCCTCCTCGGCCGCAACTAACCTCAGTCGCCGCGCTGATAACCTCAGTCGCCGCGCTGACCACGATTCTCACCGGGCGCGGCGGCCGGCAGTTGATCCTTGACCCATTCCGGCAAGAGATCCTGCACCTCTTCCGGCAAGTCCCTGACGCCCTGCAGGACGTCGGCCGGCAGGTCTTTGAACAGTTCGGCGTAGTCGTAGGCGGACTCGGGCCTGCCGCGTACCCGCTCATCGACGAATGCGACGTCCTTGCCGACGAGGATCCGCCACGCACCCGACCGCACGCCATCGAGGATGATGGCGGCCGCCTCAGCCGCGCTGAGCTGTGCCCTGTCCTTCGCGGCCTTTTCCAGTCGTGCGATGGTCTCGCGCACTTCCTCTGGCGACGCGTCCGGCGCTACCAGCTTGGCCGTGACCAGGAAGTCCCTGGCCTCCGCGGTACGATCGTCGCTCATGTCTTCGGGCCCAGGCATGCCGTGGGCGCGGCGGGTGTTGGCGAGGATGTCGGTGCCCACGGACCCCGGCAGGACGACGGCGACCCGGACCTGGGGCGCGTTGGTGCGCAGGTCCTCGATGAGCGCCTCGCTGAATCCGCGCACCGCGAACTTCGCCGTACTGTAGGCGTTGTTCGGCATCCCCGGGCCGAGAGAGGCCCACAAGCCGTTCAAGCTGCTGATGTTGACCAGGATGCCGTCGCCGCTGGCGATCAGCAGCGGCAGGAACGTGCGGGCGCAGTAATACACGCCCCACCAGTCCACCGCGAAGGTGCGCTCCCACTCTTCGCGGGAGTCCTTGACGAAGCTGCCGCCCCCGCCGATGCCGGCGTTGCTGAAGACCAGGTCGACGTGGTCGCTGGCGTGCTGCTCGAGCAGTTCGTCGCGGAACCGCAGGACCTGGGCCTCATCGGAGACGTCGCAGGCATGGCTGGTGACCGCGACGCCGGGTGGCGCGGCCGCCCACGCGGTGGCCGCGGCGACCGCGACCGAGTCAGGGTTCACGTCGCACGCCGCGACCGAGCAGCCCTGCGCCGCGAGCTGGCGGGCAAGCTCGCGGCCGATGCCCGAGCCGCCGCCGGTCACCACCGCGAGCTTGCCAGCGAACGAGTCCACGGTCATGATCGTTACCTGCGGTACCAGTCCGGGTCAACGGCCCAGGGGCCCTGCCGCTCGACGACCCGCCGGGACGCGTAGTTCATCTCCGCGACGGCCAGGCGGACCCGGTGCCATGCCTTCCGGAGCCGCCCGCGGCCGGCCGTGGCGGCCAGCCCAGTCGTGCGGGCCTGAGTTCCCTGGTGCGTAAGCTGCGCGGTCATTTCCTTGTCCTATCTGCCAGGAGCCGGCCGGTTCTCCGGCCCTCAGCCACAGGGTCGCGCGCCGCGCCGGGTCCCCGGCAGGGGTCGTTTCGCCTCTCTTGCCGCGCGGTCAAGACCGGGGTGGAATCACCCACGCCGTGGCGAGCCGCTGCCCGGCCAGGCAGGCCGCGCCCGGCCAGGAGGCCGCGCCCGGCCAGGGCTGCGTTAGACCAGGCCGGCGCTGAGGGCCAGGCGGGTGAGGTCGGCGCGGCGCCGGCATCCGGTCTTATCGCGGATGCGGTCCAGGTGCGAGCTGACCGTGCGCACGCTGATGTGCAACTGGCCGGCGATCTGCGTATCGGTGTGCCCCTGGGCGACCAGGGTGACCAGCTCCCGTTCCCGGGGGGAAAGCGTCTCCAGGCCCGGTGCCGCGGCCGGCGGCTCCGGGCCCGACGCGGTGAGCATGAGAACGTATTCGGCCGCGGCCGCCGGGCTCATCGCCATGCCGCGTTCCTCTGCCGCCTGCGCCTGCGCCGGCCCGAGCGCCTGCCTGGCTTCGCGCAGTGGTTCCTGCCGCTGGTACCAGCCCTCGGGCAGATCCGGATGCAACGGGGCCGCGAACCCCTCGCGCCCAAGCGCGACCACCGCGGCCCATATCGTGACCGCCTCGGCGGGGCGCCCCGTCCAGGCGCACAGGTACCCGCAGCAGTCCAGGTCCTCGAGCACCTTCCTGCGTACGCCGGTCCGCAGTGCGGTCTGGAGGGCTGTCCGCAGGTGCGCGGCGGCGTCCGCGTAACGGCCCGCGATCAGGTCGAGGACCACCATCTTCTCCAGCAGGTTACCCAGGCTCCACAGGTCGCCCGCCTCCCTGGCGTCGGCCAGCCCGGCGGCGCACGTCCGCTCGGCGGCGGCCAGGTCGCCGACCTCGATCAGCACGGACGTCAGGGTGTGGCTGCACACCCGGGCGGACGGGCCGTGCTGGCTGGCCGAGATGCGCTCCGCCTGGGTGGCCAGCTGCACTGCGCCGACGCGGTCGCCGCTGACACAGGCGACCAGGCTGAGGACCGCCAGGGCCAGCGCCTCGGCCACCGGGTGACCACCTTCCCTGGCCAGGGCCAGGGACCGGCGGGCATCGCCGGCCGCCTCGCCGATCCGCCCCATGCCGAGCAACGTCCCCGACCGGCCGCTCAGGCACCGGGCCAGCAGCGGGAACCGCCCGCGGTCCCCGATGGCGTCGCGGACCGCGGTGAAGTGGCCAAGCGCCCCGGCCGGATCGGCCGAATCCAGCGACGCCTGGCCGAGCCAGGTGTGACCGTCGCACCACGCGTCACTGCCCGCGGCGGCGCGGTCGACGGCCGCGCGCAGCAGCGGCACCTGAGCCGCGAGCCGGCCGCGGACCTGCCACCACCACGCCAGCGCGGCCGCCAGCCTCGGTGCCACGGCGGCCTCATGACCCAAGGCCGCATCGTGCTCCAGGGCCCAGTCCAGGGCCCGGCGCATCGTGGCGTCCTCGGCATCCAGCCACCGGGCGGCGGCCACCTCGCCGGCGTCTGCCGTCAGCCCGGCCCTAGCCTCCTCGGCTACCCGCAGCGCGTACCTGGCCAGCGCGGCCTGGGCGGCGTCACCCTCTCCACCCTCGGCCAGCAGCCGCGCCCCGTAAGCCCGCAGCGTCTCCAGCATCACGTACCGGGACCGGCCATCCGGGCCGGCTCGCGGCGGGACCAGCAGCGAGCAGTCCACAAGATGCAGCACGGCCGGCCCGGCATCAGCCCCCGCGACCGCCTCGGCCCCCTCCAGCGTGAACGGCCCAGGGAACACCGATAGCGCGCGGAACACCCGCCGCTCCCGCTCCTCCAGCAGCCGGTAACTCCACTCCACGGTCGCCGCGAGCGACCGCTGCCGGGCCGCCGCGAGCCGGTCGCCCGCCTCCAGCAGGGTGAACCGGTCATCGATGCGGTCCAGGAGCGGCGCGACGCCCAGCGCCTCGACCCGCGCCGCCGCCAGCTCAATCGCCAGTGGCATCCCGTCAAGCCGCGCCACCAGCCGAGCCACTACCGGCGCGGTCTCCCCGTCAAGCGCGAAGCTCGCGTCGGCCCGGCGGGCGCGGTCCGCGAACAGCGCCACCGCCTCAGAACCGTCAGCATCCGCGGGATTATCCGGGCCGGGCAGCGTCAGCGGCGCCAGCCGGTACCGTGCCTCCCCGGCTATCTGCAGCGGCTCCCGGCTGGTGGCCAGCACCCGCACGTCGTCGGCCCCGAGCAGCAGCCTGCCGCACAGCTCTGCCGCCGCGCCGATCACGTGCTCGCAGTTATCAAGCACGAGCAGCAACTGCCGCCGGGCCAGCGCATGCGCCAGCGCATCGGCCGCCGGCACCGAGGGCAGCTCACGGATCCCGAGCGCCACCGCCACCGCGGCCGCCACCTGCGCCGGGTCCTGCACCGCCGCCAGCTCCGCCAGCCACACCCCGTCGGCGAACCGGCCGGCCACCTGCCCGGCTACCTCGCCGGCCAGCCGCGTCTTGCCGACGCCCCCGGGCCCGGTCACCGTCACAAGCCGGTACTGACCCAGATGGCCGGCGACCTCGCCCACCACCCCGGCCCGGCCCACGAAACTGGTCAGCGCGGCAGGGAAGCCGTGCATGCTTCCCGCCGCGTCGGTCACCACAGACCGCTCCACAGCGGTTACCATAGCCGGGCCCCACGCTGCGGTACAGCTGTCGGGCAGCCGCCCGCGCCAGCGACCTCCCCGGCCGCCCTTAGCCGCAGACCCGGCCCGTGGATGTGCCTTTGGTGTCGCTGTAGCGACACCAAAGGCACATCCATCCAGTAGCCGCCCGCGTTGGGTCCGGATAACAGCAAGAAGCGCGCAGCGCCGACCCCGCCGGGCGGTTCAGTGGCTGAGGTAGAGCGAAGAGCCCGCCTCCGTTCGGGATAAAAGAAATGAATATCCCGAACGAGGACGGGCTTCGCGTCGCCCGTAAGACGGACCCGACTAATCGTGGATGATGACCCCGCGGATGTTGCGCCCGGCCATCATGTCCTCGTATCCCTGGTTGACCTGGTCCAGGGTGTACCGCGTGGTGATCAGCTCCGCCAGCTTGATCTTGCCCGCCCGGTACAGGTCGAGGATCCGCGGGATGTCGTCGAACGGGTTGGACGAGCCGAACAGCGCGCCCTGCAGCCGCTTCTCGAACAGCGACAGCTCGAACCCGGAGACGTTCACCGTCTTCTTCGCGGGCCCGGCGAGCCCGGTCAGCACGACGATGCCGCGCTTGCGGATCGCGGCGAACGCGGCGGACACCACGTCCTCGGTCACCACGCCCATGGTGACGATGGCCTGGTCCGCGCCGACGCCCCAGGACAGCTCGAAGCGCCAGGGCCTGCGCCTCCTCGGTGGTGGCGACCGCGTGCGTCGCGCCGAACTTGAGCGCGGACGTCGCGCTTGAACTCCACCGGGTCGACCGCGATGACGTACCGTGCGCCGGCGATCGAGGCGCCCTGCAGCGCGTTGTGGCCGACGCCGCCGACGCCGTAGACGATCGTGATGTCACCGGGCTTGACCTCGCCCGCCTTCACCGCGGAGCCGAACCCGGTCGGTACCCCGCACGACGTCAGCGCGGCGAGCTCGAGCGGGATGTCGTTCTCGATCTTCACGACCGAGGCCTCCGACAGCACCGCGCGCTCGGAGAACGTGCCGAGCAGGCACATCTGCCCGAAGTCCGTCGTGCCCTCGTGGTAGCGGAACGTCCCGTCGGGCAGGCAGTTGTCCAGCAGGAACCGGCCGTAGTCGCAGAGGTTCGTCTGGCCGCGCGCGCAGAAGCGGCACTTGCCGCACACCGGCAGGAAGGAGGCGACCACGTGGTCGCCGACCGCGAGCCGGGTGACGCCCTCGCCGACCTGCTCGACGATGCCCGCGCCCTCGTGGCCGCCGACGATCGGGTACCGGACAGGGATGTCGCCGGTACGCAGGTGGTCGTCGGAGTGGCAGAGCCCGGAGGCGGCGAACTTGACGAGGACCTCGCCGGTCTTCGGCTCGTCCAGGTCGAGTTCAACGATCTCGAACGGCTTCCCGACGTCCCTGAGCACCGCTGCTCGCGTCTTCATGCAACACCCTCCCGGGGAGTAAACGCAGTTTGCCTGTCATCATCCGCCCAACCGCCGGATAGGGTCATTGTGGCACTTGACCAATGACAAAGCTCTTCCGTTGTGCCCCGGATCGGTAAAAGACCAAGGCCGATATCCCGAACGACTTCGTGCTCCGCCTGGCCGCGCCGCCTTACTCTCCCGGCCGGGCAGCAGGTCCGCCGCGCGCACGGCCCGGGGCAGGGAACGCGGCGGCACCCGGACCGCCCCCACCGAGGTCCGGGTGCCGTGCTCAGCCGCGGGTTACGGCAGGACGAGGAACGGGTCGCTCTCCACGAAGCTCGCGTCGTAGTTCCCCGGGGCGGTGCCGATGAGCAGGTAGGCGTATACCTGGCACAGGTGCCCCTTGTGCGTGCTCAGGTTGGCCTTCGGGATCGTGTACACGAAGGTCTCTGACTGGTTGGTCCACGGCGCGCTGTTCAGGTTGCCGTTGACCGCGGTGGTCGGCGTCAGGGCGATCGGGATCGTGCCGTCCTCCAGGTCCTTGACCACGACCCCGAGCTGCCACTTCGCGCCGCTGCCGAAGACCGCGAAGCCCGCCTCGAGGTCGACGACCACCTTGCCGTCGATGTTGGGATCGAGCGTGTTGTCCGCCACCGTGCCATTGCCCTCACGGGTGTAGACGCGGATGATGTCGGCGTCGTTCGGGCCCATTGAAAATCACTCCCTTGTCGTATGGTCGGTTGGAATCCGGTTCAATCCGACGGTGCGTTCCCGCGGCCCGCCAGATACGTCAAAATTCGGTGTATCTGGCAGGCGTGTCCCGTCCTCCGAGTGGTAAGAGCGGAACAGAACGCCGCGCAAGCGCCACTGGAGTCCCCGTGCGTGATGACCCTTCCGTCGTGGCCCTCGTCACCCGCGCAGCCGGGTCGGACGAGGCTGCCTGGCATGAACTGGTCGACCGGTACGCGCCGCTTGTCTGGTCCATCTGCGTCCGGTACCAGCTCGGCGGCGCCGACATCGAGGACGTGGGGCAGACTGTCTGGCTCGGCCTGGTCGAGCAACTGGCCAACGAGAAGCTGCGCGAGCCGGCGGCGCTGCCCGGCTGGCTCGCCACCACCACCCAGCGCGAGTGCCTGCGGGTGGTCAGGGCACGCGGCAAGTACGAGGTCTTCGCCGCGGTCCCCGATGAAGGCGGCATGCGCGGCGGACGCCATGGTGATCGAGGAGGAAGTCCTGCAGGCAGAACGGAACGCGCTGCTGCGCGCCGCGCTCGCCGAGCTCCCGGAAGCCGACCAGCGGCTGCTGGCCCTGCTGCTGCGCGACCCGCCGCTCTCGTACGCGGAGATCGGTGACATCCTCGGGATGCCGCCGGGCAGCATCGGCCCGACGCGGCAGCGCTGCCTGCGGCGGCTGAGCCGGTCACCGCGGCTTGCCGGCCTGTCTGACCTCGCGCTGCCCGGGGCCGGGGCGGACGGCGGCCGGCCACCGCGCGCCGGGCCGCCGGGATCACCGGGGACGGGGTTGCCGCACAGGGGGTTGTCGGGGACGGGGTCGTCAGGCACGGGCGCGGAAGCCGTCCGCGTCGCCGTCAAGGGAGGCAAGCCACGTGAATAACAGCCTGGACGACGGCACACTGCTTGCCGCGCTCCGCGCGGCCATCGAGGCCCGCGCGGCGGTTCCTGACTCGTTCGTCGAAGCCGGGAGGAGCGCCTACGCGTGGCACAACATAGACGCCGAGCTGGCCAGCCTCGCCTACGACTCCCTGCAGGACGCCGGGCAGGACGCTGCCCTGCGGTCGGAGGCCGCGTCGGTCCGCGCCCTCACCTTCCAGTCGGCGCGCTTCTCGATCGAGGTCGAGCTCACCGACGGCGCCCTGTTCGGCCAGCTCGTCCCGCCGCAACCGGGAACGGCCGAGATCCAGACGCGATCCGGGCAGGCCGTGACCGCGCCGATCGACGAGGTGGGCTGCTTCACCTTCGACCCGAGGCCAGACGGCCCGTTCCGGCTGCGCTGCCATACCGAGACCCAGGCGGACGTCCGCACCGGGTGGGTCAGTGTCTCCCTGGGGGACGACCCACCGTAACCGGTTTTCTCCCGGGGGGACGACCCCTGGCGAATACTCTAATTTTGCCCTTGCGACCAAGCAAACTCACTGGTGGAACGCAAAATTAGAGTATTCGTACCCGATGAAGAGCTGCGGTGTGACTCTTTCTGGTAGTTAGGCGCCGAGGCAGATGAAGGACCAGCCCGTTGCCGCCGCCACGGGATCGGACTCGAGGCCTAGTCGCGCGCTGCGAAGCGCTTGCGGGAGCGCGGAGCCGCCGCGCAGTTCGCGGTGCAGGGCGGTCATCAGCGGCAGCACCGCCACGTCGTTGACGGGGACCACGCTGGCCACGATGCCGGCCGTGCCGAGCGGCAGCAGCGAGCTAGCCAGCCCGAGTACCTCGTCCGCCCCGGCCGGGGCCGCGATCCCCGAGTCGCAGCTCGACAGGATCAGCCGGCGCGGCCCGCGGCGCAGCCGCTCCAGGTCGTACACGGTGAGCGGCCCGTCGTCGAGCCGCAGCGCGGAGAACAGCGGGCTGTCCGCGCGAAATGTCCCGTGCGCCGCGATGTGCGCGAGCCCCGCCCCGTCGATCGCGTCAAGCACCCGCCTGGCCGTCGCGGTGCCGCCGCCGAGCACGGTGAGCGCCTCGCATCGTCCGTCGCTGACGTCGGCGCCGTAGTCCGAGGCGAGCAGCGGCACCTCGGCACCGCCCGACGCCAGGTCCGGTCCCCTGACGAGCACGACGCGCCCGCTGGGCGGCCCGGCCGCGTGCCCCGCGCCGGCCTCGCCAGCCTCGTCGTCGGCCCGGCGGGCACGGAGCCACGACGTGGCCGAGGGCGCCACGCTGACTGCCCGCGAGCGCAACCGGGGCAGCAGCCCCCAGGGCACCGCCTGCAGCCGCCCCGGCGGGACGATGACCACGCTCCCCGCTCCCAGGTGTCCGCCCCCGTCGCCGAGCAGGACCCGGTCGAGCCGCTCGCCCAGCGCCGCCAGCCAGGCGTGCACCGCCGCGTCGTCGGCCGATACGGCAGGCCCATGTGCCACCCGGCGCAGCGCCTGCCGGGCGAACCGCACGGCGTGCGCCGCGTCGGCGGCCGGGCCGACCGGGAACCGGCGCACCCGTCCGCCCCCGCACACCAGGGCGTGCAGCTGGCCGTCGACGTCAACCAGTTCGATGAGCCGGTCGTCACCGAGCGCGTCAAGCAGGGCCGCGGCGGCAAAGGGGGACGACTTGGAAGGGGGGCCTGGTCCGCTTGCTCCTGCCGGGGAGCCGATGGCGCTCGCCTGCCTGGCGCGCAGCGACCTGGCGCGCACCGCCCGCTCAAGCCGCTGCCGCTCCTGCTCAAGCGGGCCGGCGGGCCGTCCAGGCGCGCCTGGCCGAGGTTGCCTCGTCGCGGCGGCCAGCCGTCCCGATGAGGCTGCCCTGGCCAGCCGGTCGCTCACATCGCGGAGCGCCGCCAGGTCGGCCTGCAGCGCCTCGTCGGCCGGCGGCCGCACCGGGGGAACGGCGAGCGCGACGGCCCGCCAGCGCTCGCTCCACTCAATCATCAGCCTGGGCCGCCCGAGACGCGCCGCGTGCCGCAGGCCGAGCGCGGCCAGTTCGGCGCCGTGCGCCGTGGACCGGGCGCGCAGCTCCGACGATCCGAAGACGGAGCGGAACTCGTCGATGACCACGAGGCCCCGGCGGCAGGCCCGCATCAGGGCACGGCCATCCCCGGCGGCCTCCGCGCGCAGCGCCTGCGCGAGCCACGCGGCGGCCCGTGACAGCGCGGGCCCGCGCTGGCATTCCGCCGCCGCCGCGGCCAGGTACCGCTCCGCCTCGGCGCCGAGCCGCGCGGCGGCGGCCGGCCGGCTCGCGTTCCCCGCGGGGAGACGCTCGTCGCGCTGGCCGGCGGCCGCGAGGGCGAGAGCGGTGCGGCCGGCCGTCAGCCGGGCCAGGACGAGCTGCGGTGAGCCGATAGCCGTCAGCTCGCGGACACACCGCCGTGCCTCCCCGAGCAGCGCCGCGGTCAAGGGCCCGGCCTCGGCGGCGGCACGCACCCGGGTGAGCTGGGCGTGCGAGCGCCACCACCGCCGGCCCTGCCGGCCGAACAGCAGGGCGGCCTCCGCGGCCCGGTCCGCCGCGCTAGCGGGGTCGCCGGCGGCGAGCGCGCAGTCCGCCGCGACAAGCAGCAGTTCGGCCCGCATGGTCTGCTGGCCGCGCACCCGGGCCAGCCGGCCGATCGCGGCGTCGGCCTCGCGGGCCGCGTCGCCGGCGAGGCCGGCCGCGATCAGCGCGGCGCAGCGCTGGGCGCTCAGGTCCGCGTCGTGGACGCCGAGCCCGGCGAACCGCTCCTCGGCCGCGTCGAAGCAGGCAAGCGCGTCGGGGAGCTGGCCGGTGCGGAAGGCCGCCAGTCCCCGGTTCACGATGGCGTCCGCGTGCTCAAGCTCCTGGCCGCATGCGGCGAGCAGCTCCTCGGCGCGGCGCTGGTCGGCGGCTACCCGCTGCACCGAGCCAAGCGCCAGCAGGCAAAGGGCGCGTATGCCGAGCGCGCGCGCCTCCCAGATCTGGTCGCCGGCCGCCCGCAGCACCGGGATGGCGCTGTTCAGGTCGTCAAGGGCCGCGTGGTAGTCGCCGACGTGCTGCAGGCAGCCGGCCCGGCGCATCAGCACCCGGCCGCGCAGCAGCCCGGCGGACTTGAGCACCGCCTGATCCAGCGCGTTCCGGCTGGCCCTGGTCCGCCCGGCGAAGGTCAGCGCGCTGCCGAGCGATGCGAGCACGTCCGCCTCACGGTCGGCCGATCCGTCGCGGCGGGCGAGGCGCAGGGCCGTCCGCATCTCGCGTACCGCGGCGTCGCTGTCGCCGAATTCGCGCAGCACGATGCCGATGACCTGGTGCGCGACCGAGGCGTCACGCGGCGCGGGCGCGGCCGCGAGCATGGCCCGGGCGCGCGCCATGGCCTCGTTGGGCCGGGACAACGCCAGGGCGAGCAGTACTTCGCCCCCGTCGCCGTCCGCAGCTTGTGCGCACATATCTGTAGATAGTTGGTCATCGCGTCGTTGCCGGCAACCCGTTATCGTCCAGGGCGAATTTGTATCAGGCCCGGCGCGGGCTCCTCCGTCATAGCGACGCCCGCGGCGGCGGCGGGGTGGACTACGCGCGCTTAGCCCCGGGACGGGCGGAGATCGGCGGAGGAGGAACTATGGGACAGGTATTCGCCTCGCAGTTTCATGCCATGCAGGACGCGTTCGCCCGCCGGGGCACCTACATCGACGTCGCCTACACGTATTCCGGACGGGTTGACTACGTGTACGAGACCGGGCGGCTGCTGGTGAGCGCGGAGGCGGTCACGCTGGTGCGGGACGCGCTGCCGCCCGGGGTCGATGAGGCCGGCAAGGACGAGCAGCCCGATGATCCGGCGCTCCGGGTGCTCTCGATCGAGAACCTGCTGAGCGGCGTCCACCTGACGGTTCCGCAGGCGCTTGACCTGATCGACGCGCGGCTGGGCGATCGAGAACCCGGCCCTGCACGGCGGCTTCCCGCTGGTCACGGCAGTGCACATGATGCACTTCGCCAATGGCGGCGCCACGCCGGATACCGTCCGCCACTGCCCGGCCACCGAGCCGGAGGTGCCCTGCTGCTGCACGCCGGATGAGCCGTGCGGGCCCTGCCCGCCGGTCGCGCCCGACGGCGGAGCGGGCGTGGTGATCGGCGTCTGCGACAGCGGGCTGCTCGCGGACACCGGGTCGGCCGCGTGGCTGGGCGGCGTCACCGGCGAGGTTGACTCGCTTGGGCCGCTGCTGCTCAACGGGCTTTACGACATCCCGAGGTACTGCGGCCACGGCACCTTCATCGCCGGCGTCGCGCGGTGCGAGGCCCCGGAGTCCACCGTCTACGTCGCCAACGACTTCATCGGCGGCGGACTCCAGGAGTGGAAGGTCGTGCAGCAGCTCCAGGCGCTGATCGCCAACCAGGGCCCGCAGGTGGTCAACCTGTCCGCCGGCAGCTACACCCGCAACGACTGGATGCCGCTTTCCTTCAGCGTGTTCGACAACGGCGGCGTCACGCTCGTCTGCGCCGCGGGCAACGACGCCACTAACCGCAAGTTCTGGCCCGCCGCGTTCGGCTGGGCGGTCGCCGTCGGTGCCCTCGGCGCCGACCAGCGCAACCGGGCATGGTTCAGCAACTACGGCGACTGGGTGGACGTCTACGCGCCCGGCGAGGGCCTGGTCAACGCGTTCGCGACGGGGGAGTACACCTACCAAGAGCCGCCGAAGCGCCCGGCCACGCAGGTCTTCGACGGCCGCGCGCGGTGGAGCGGCACCTCGTTCGCCACGCCGCTCGCGGCCGGCCTGATCGCCGCCGAGATGTCCCAGGCGGGCCTTACGGCGTCAGACGCGACCCAGGCCGTGCTCGCCAGGGCACAGTCGCAGGCGATCCCCGGCGTCGGCCCGGTCCTCTACCCCCGCTGATGACCCGCTGAACTCCCGCTGATGACCTGCTGGCCGGGGCGAATGCCAGACCTTGCGGCTCCGGCCAGGCCGGCCTCATGCCCGCCTGGGCCCCGCGAACGGGACTATTGCGCAGGTCACAGTACGGACTAGCGGTGTCCGGTCTTATTGCGAGACGCAAGTGGCAATAGCTAGGGTCGCATCATGCTTACTTATCGGTCAACGCGTGCCCGGTTCGCCGTGGTCGGTCTCGCTTTCATCGGGCTCGCGGCCGCCGGCTGCAGCTCTTCTGCCAGCTCGTCCAGTTCGCCCGCCGCGAGCTCGCCCGCCGCGTCGGCGTCCTCACCGGCCGCCACGGCCTCCGCGTCGTCCACGGCCACCGGGACCGGCGCGGTCAACGTGCTGTACGCGGGCTCGCTGGTGAACCTGATCACGAAGCAGGCCGGTCCCGCCTTCCAGACGGCGAGCGGCTACTCCGTGACCGGTGCGGGAGCGGGCTCCACCGCCCTGGTGACCGACATCAAGGGCAAGGTCTACAAGGGCGACGTGTTCATCAGCGCGAGCCCCACGGCCACCAAGACGCTCATGGGCTCCGCGAACGGTGACTGGGTCACCTGGTACGTCAGCTTCGCCTCGTCGAACTTGGTCCTCGGCTACAACGCGAACAGCAAGTTCGCCTCGGTGATCAAGTCCGAGCCGTGGTACAAGGCGATCACCACGCCAGGGCTCAAGCTCGGCTTCACCGACCCGGCGACCGACCCCAAGGGCAAGCTGGTCGCCGAGGCGCTGACCGACACGGCCAAGGCCAAGAACCTCCCCGCGCTGACGACGATCAAGAACGACAAGGGCGACGTGTTCCCCGAGGAGACCCTGGTCGCACGGCTTCAGGCGGGTCAGCTCGACGCGGCCTTCTTCTACACCATTGAGGCGACCCCGGTTAACATCCCGACGGTGGCGCTGACCGGCGAGGACCTGAAGGCCACCTACACGATCTCCACCCTCAAGGGAGCGCCGAACGAGCCGGGCGCCGAGGCGTTCACCGCCTACCTGCTCGGGCCGTCTGGCCAGGCCGTGCTCAAGCAGGACGGGTTCGACCTGATCACCCCGCCGAAGGTCACCGGCACCGGCGTGCCCGCCACCGTCCAGTCCGCGCTCTCCTAGCCGCGCGGGACGGCAAGGCACGACCCGCCGACAGGACTCGGTAAGTTCATCACGTGAAATACCGCGCGTCACGCAGCCCGCTCACTTACCTGGGCGGGCTGCTCGCGCTCTACCTGGCGATACCGATCGGCGCCTTCCTGGTCCGCCTGGCGCAGCCGGGCGACCGGGGCTTCGGTGCCCCTGGCCTGTGGTCGGCGCTGTGGACGTCCGTCGCGAGCGCCACGATCTCCATGACGATCGTCGCGGTCCTCGGCATTCCGCTGGCCTACTGGCTGGCCAGGACCAAGGGGCCGCTCACCTGGCTGGTCGGCCTGATCGTCCAGCTGCCCCTGGCGCTGCCGCCGGTGATGAGCGGCCTGGTGCTGATCTACATCGTCGGCCCGTACACGTGGCTCGGCAACCTCTTCAACGACGAGCTCACCGGCACGATCGTCGGCGTCGTGCTCGCGCAGACGTTCGTCGCGGGCCCGTTCCTCATCATCGCCGCCAGGACCGCGTTCGCCGGCGTCGACCCCGCGCTCGAGGAGCTCGCGGCCTCCCTCGGCCGCAGGCCCGCCAGCCGGTTCTGGCTGGTGTCGATGCGCATCGCCGCGCCGGGCATCCGCGCCGGGCTGCTCATGACCTGGATGCGCGCGATCGGCGAGTACGGCGCGACCGTCCTGCTGGCCTACCATCCCTACACGCTGCCCGTCTTCACCTACGTGCTGTTCTCCTCCACCGGCATCCCCGCCACCCAGGCGCCGACCGCGCTCGCGCTCGGCGTCGCGGTGGCCGTCCTGCTCATCGTCGAGATCCGGCCGGGGCGCCGCAGGCGCCGGCTGCCGCCCGCTGCCCGCGCCCGCGCCGCCGCCCCGGGTCGAGCCGGTGGCCGTGGCCTTCAACCTGGACCTCGCCGTCGGCACCTTCCGGCTGCGGGTGGCGCACCAGTCGGCAAGCAACAAGATCGCGATCCTCGGCCCGTCGGGCGCGGGCAAGTCGATCACGCTGCGCGCGATCGCCGGCTTCCTCGGGCCGCACGCGGGCACCGTCGAGTTCAACGGCGAGGAGGTCGCCGGGGTCAGGGTCGAGGACCGCCGCGTCGGCTACGTGCCGCAGGGCCAGGTGATGTTCCCCGGCCGCACCGCGTGGCAGCAGGTGCTGTTCGCCGTGGGCGCCGACCCCGGGCTTGCCGCCTGGTGGCTGCGCACGCTGCGGCTCGACGGGCTGGAGGGCCGGCTGCCCGGTGAGTTGTCCGGCGGCCAGCGGCAGCGCGTCGCGCTCGCGCGCGCGCTCGCCTTCCGGCCCAGGCTCGTGCTCCTCGACGAGCCGTTCAGCGCGCTCGACGCGCCGGTCCGCGAGGAACTGCGCCGCGAGCTGCGGCGCCTGCAGCGCGAGGCGGGCCTGTCGACGGTCATCGTGACCCACGATCCGGAGGAGGCGGCGCTGCTCGCCGATGAGATCCTCGTCGTCGACGAGGGCACGCTACTGCAGGCGGGACCGCGCGCCGAGGTCTTCGCCCGCCCGGCGTCCCCGCACGTGGCGCGGCTCCTCGGCATCCCCAACCTGATCCACGCGACGGTGGCCGAGCCCGGCGTTCTCGCCGTCGGCGCGCCTGACCCCGGCGTGTGGGACCCCGGCGCGACGCCACGGGACGCGGCGGGCTTGCTCATCGCCGCGGACACGGGCGGCCTGCCCGTCGGCGCGGAAGTGCTGTGGACCATCAGGCCCGACCACATCGCCGTGCTGTCCGGTGCCGCGGACGGTCCCGAGGTCTACCCGGCCGAGGTCGACGACGTCGCGGACATCGGCACCCTGACCACCTTGACGGTCCGGCTGCGCGCCGGCCAGGACGACGCGCCCGAGCTGCGCGTCCGCACCACGGCCGCGGTGACCCTCGCCCCCGGCGATCACTGCCACGTGCGCATGGCGCCCGCCGACATCACCGCCTGGCCGGCCACCCAGGCACCCGCCGCGGGAGGCACGCCGCACGCCTCCGCGCCGTCACGCACCCGGTGACCACCGTTCGCTTGGCCGGTCGCTGCCCGCTGGTTCAGGTTTGGGCCGACAGGAACAAGAACACGGACGCGGCCTACCACCTTCATCCCTAACTACGCGGCCGTTAAGGTTAGGGGCGTGTGTTAGCTGCTCGCTTGAGGCTGTCGTATTGCTTTAGAAGCAGAGCCTCCGCCGCAGCGGAATCGGGCGATGATTTTGTGTACTCTAGCACCGTGATTTGATAGTCGCCGACATAGGAATCGAATTCTGCTGCGGCGTATGCCGTCTGGTTGGATGGCGTCTCAAGTACGCCCGCACCGCCCACGACAGGGTCGGGCATAACCTTATACTGCTTTGCAGACCAATGGGCAACGGTGATATCATACAAACTCTTCGCGCTATTTGTACTGGAAAACCGGGTAACAAAAATCATCGCCACGGAACCGTCAGCGTTGGACCACATCTCACCCGCTCCAGAAATGAATCCGTGAGCGGCGTACCATTCTTCCCAAGATTTCCAAGTATCCGGTGCATATTGTGAATAGACCATCTCGATGTAGGGTCCGAGATCCATTGGATTACCGTTCGTGTCGAGGTCGACCGAGGATTGCGGGATAGCCGTGGAGTCAGTCGGAGGAGAGAGAATGCTCAAGGGCCCGTGGGTAGTGGAGATCGCGGCATAATCGGCGAGCACGCCGGCTTCCTCGACCGTCTTTATCCTAGCTTCGATCGCCCGGATGTTTGCATATGCGGTACTGAGCTGCGGCGCACTCTTTTCATCCAATGCCCAGACTTTGCTGAAGTGACTGGCCTGTTGCTGGGCAAAATCGGTTCGGATCAAGTTAGCAGCTGACACGCAACTAAGTCCGGCGCTATTGATTAGATTGACGAATGCAGACCACAATGGCCCCGCTTTGGCGTCAGGAGTCACGAAATAGTCGCGGGCTTGACCAGACAGCGCTACCAGATCGCGACAGTCTGGCTCGATATCCAGCAAATATTGGGTGGTGACGACATGGTTACGATTAGCAGCCTCTTCTTTGCTCGCGATTGCGATGATCTTTTGAATATCGCCTTGGGCATGGCTCAGATATCCTTCTCCGCCGAGATTGCTCCAATCTCTGACTTCAATTGATGCGTCCTGAGGGGGTGCGGGAGGTTGCCCGGCGGCTGGGCCAGCCATCTGAAACCCAACCTGGACGTTGAGTAGCTGGGATGCGCTCAGATAGTGGGCCTGCCGTGGGATCTGGATTACGATCCCTGTAATCGCGATGCTGATAGCCGCGACTCCGGCCAGTGCCGAACCGCGCCGGTAGGCCTGTATCCTCTGGGCGGGCGGCACTGGCCCGCTAGCCCAGGTCACGCGGTGCTCCTTCCGCGCCGAAGGCCGAAGAAAGCCCAGCATATAAACGGCGAATGCAATGCCGACACCGAGAACGGCCGCGGTATCAACTACCTGCTGAAACAAGTAGCTAGATGTGACCAGGCCTGGACGCCAAGCGCAGGAGGTTTCGAGCGTGGCCAGCGGGCGGATACAGCCATCGGCGGATACGAACACGAACGTCCCGGCGAAGCCCGCGAGCACCGTCACTTCCGTCGCGATGAGCGTGGTCAGCAACCGGAAGCCTCCGGATCGTATACCGATGCTTACGGCAACTACGGAAGCTGGCAGGACCTGCGCGGCGAAAAGGAGCTCGGTGTAGGCCAGGTCATAAATGCTGTTGACTTGGAGTCCGGCAGGTTTTGTCTGGTGCATGTACACCTGTACCAATGCGACGGACAGCCAGGTCGCCGCCGCGCCGGCCGCCGCCCATCGGAGGGGCCTCCGGAGTGAGGGCAATCCGGCTGACGAATCAGTATCGGTGCCCGCACGGACGGTCCACGCGAGCAGCGGTGCCACCCAAACCGCACCCACGGCCACGAGGTCGATGGGCGGGTCGCTCAGGTAATTGAGAAACGGCTGAGTCCAGCTGATCACGGCGAGGATGTCTCGATGCGCAGTCTCCCCGGGAAAGAGGTATTTGATGTAACGCAGGTATCCGCTGGGCGAATAAGAGACGCCATCGGCGAATTCGACTCCCGCATCCGCCCACCAGGCGAACCACCAGCACAGGATGAGGAACCCGCCCGCGAGTCCCAAGGACATAGCTGAAGTTGGAATCCGGCCCCGCCACTTGACCAGCCAGGCATTCGCGCATTGTGCAGTCCAGCAGCTGAAGAGGGTAGCTGCGGGGAGGGCGAGCAGGAGCACTTCGGGTCGCTGGGGCACCAACTGGTGAATCGTTCCCTGGCCCGCGATGAGATTCCCGAGGATCATTCCTGTGCCCAACCACAATCCAGTGCGCAGGTCACTTGGCGGTGCCGTGCCCTTGTGCCGGGCATACGCCACCGCGCGCCAGATCCCTACGCCCACGACTAGCGTTACCAGGGCAGCCGGCAGAGCTACGATGGCTTGGCGTATCCACGGCGAAAAGAGCCATATGCTGTCTTGGACGATGCGGAATCCGATGAAGCTCTGGAAGTCAGCATCGATCAATGCGGCGGCTACGCCAACAATAAAAATAGGCAATGGCTGCACCACGAAGAGCACAGCCGGATCTTCAATGGAACGCTTACGCAGGTCCCAGCTCGGATGGCTGCGACCAAGCTCGGTCAGGACGCCCCTAACTCTTTCAGCCCGCGAGCCAGGCGTTCGGGTCAGCACAGCCCAGCAATCGCGTTTCGCGCCGTTCCGAACAGCCTCGCGGTCGGCGTAGATCTCCCGGTTCCGCAGCACGTCCGACCGGGCCAGGTAGCCGAAAACGGCAAGCACGATCACGGTCAGGATGCTGCGCTCGTCGGCGGGACTGGTCGCCGCCGTCCCCGACAGCCCAGGCACGACCGATCCGTGCAGCAGGAGGATCGCGGATATCACCAAGTAAGGCAGTAGGACAGCGACGAGAAACGTCCGCCAGACCGCCATTGTGATACGAGCCGCTGTGACATCGCCATAGCGAATGTGTGCGAATTCATGGAGGAGTACCGCACGGAACTCAACGTCATCGTCTCCAGTTTCGGCAGCGCGTTCCAGCCTGCGCGCGACAAGGCCGAGGTTCAAGCGCACGACAGGATTCCTGGTAGTGCCCAAGACGACAGCACTCCGTCCCGACGAGGTGATATCCACAACACAGGTCGGAACCGGAGCTAGCCCGGCGGCCTGTGCCAGCGCCTGCACCTCTTTGGAGATAACGAATCCGCTCGGCGGATTATCGAACTCTTTGAGCGGCCTTACCCGGGTCGTCCGCACTTTCCACCAGCGGTCAATGTAGAAGAACGGCACTGCCATCATGAAAATCAGGCATGGCCAGCCAACCAGAAGCCACCAAGGTGGCGACGAGACGAAACGCGACTCACAGTTTATGAATGCCGTAACTTGCGGGAGCATGGTGGATAGCACGCTCAGGTCGGGGCCGGGCTTGTACACATCGATTCCGGCGGCGAGTTCGCATACCTGCCCCTGCTGACCGGTGATGTTAAATGAAAAATCTAGCATCATTTTCGCACTGACGACCAGCGCTAGCACGACGAGTAGCCCGAACCGCACGTAGGTCCCTGCCGGGATCAGTCGCTCGTCAAGGTCCGCCACTCGGGGCTGTTCAGTGATGGCCATGGCAACTCTAGCCCCCAGTCTCAGCCGGGCCGACTTCAGCGTTTCCGTCTGCGGCGAAGCCCTTCGACAGTTCCCGGAAGATTGCGTTGGCGATGACTTCTGCCCTGCGTGGGCTCAGCTTCGCCTTTAGCAGCTCCTGCTGGACCATTTCGGCGACTTTATCCTGCTGCGGTTGAGTGAGCGGCGGAATCGTTGCCGCCTTGGGCTTTCGCCGCAAGAGCTTGCGGAGCAGTGCGCTCAAGGCGGTGAACATCCCGTCGCCCGCCGTAGTTCCGAACGCACGGGCGACCTCGTTGACCGTGATCCAGATGACCGGGGTAACCAGTGCTGTAATCCCATCGATCCCGAACCCCAAGGGCTCGTCACGGGGCCGCACGCGACGAAGACGCCAAAGAGCCCAGGAATCATCAAAGCGCGCAAATCTGGCCAAATAGCTGAGCTCGTAACTCGCCTCGGAGGCCACCACGGCACGAACGACGTCGCGCACTGCTACTGCACTGGCTTGCGACAAATCCTGTGGCGCGTTCTCTTCATCGCGGGCGCTCATAGCCTTCCCGATCCAACCTTCCTGACGAAACGCAATGGACGCCCATCAGGCTAGCCGCAAATGGCACAATAGGTGGACTCTATAAGGAATCGCAACTAAAGAAGCTCGAATTCCTGTCACTTCTGTGACACTGGGTGCAAGAATACCAGGGATGGATCGGCGGACCGGCATGTCGCTAGTCTTCGGTAAGCCAGCTGCGAGGAACTGCACGTACAGATTGAAAGGGGGACGGGGAAACGGGCCCGCGCGGGCACCGTGCCCCCGACTACCATGTGGACTTCGGACCAACTGTTCGCTTCCCGCTAGGCTCTTAGCCGCCATGAGCCGATACGCGTTCCTCATCCTGCCGTCGCATAACCGGGTCTACGCGGACGCCGCGCCGTCGCTCGCGCGCGCCGAGCTCGCGGTGGTTAGCGCCGCGCTGCCCGACGGCCGGATCAGCGAAGAGAGCGTCGCGGAGACCGTGATCGGCGGCGTCACCTACGTCACCTTCGCGGCCGATGAGCTGTCGGACGGGGACGCGGCGCTGCTCGCCAACCTGTCGTCGCTGTACGCGTTGTTCGAGGTCACCGGCGCCGCGGGCAACGAGCTGCTGCGGCCGGTGCCGCTGCGCCGTCTCGACCGCTACAGCGACGACCTGCTGACCATCCTTAAGTATCCCGGCAAGACCAACGAGCAGTTCACCAAGCTGCTGCTCAACGTCACGCTGGCGTCCTCGGCCTTCGCCGGCGCGCCTGAGACCAGGCGGCTTTCCGTCCTCGACCCGCTGTGCGGCCGCGGCACCACGCTCAACCAGGCGCTGATGTACGGGTTTGACGCCTACGGCGCGGACATAGACGCGCGGGACGTCGAGGCGTACGCGGTGTTCATCCAGCGCTGGCTGAAGGATAAGCGCCTCAAGCACCAGGCGGACTTCTCCCCGGTGCGGCGCGACCGCAAGGTGGTGGCGCGGCGCCTGGCGGCGGAGTTCGCGGCGACCAAGGACGAGTACAAGGCAGGCGACATCCAGCGCCTTGAGGTCGTCGAGGCGGACACGACCCGCATCGGCGAGTTCTTCAGGCCCGCGTCGGCCGACCTGGTGGTCGCCGACCTGCCGTACGGCGTTCAGCACGGCAGCCACGGCACCGGACGGGCCGGCGGCGGCGGCGAGCGGGCCGGGGACGGCGCCAAGACCCTCGCCAGGAGCCCGCTCGACCTGCTGCGCGCGGCGGCCCCGGCCTGGGTGAAGGCCCTGCGCCCGGGCGGCGCGCTCGGGATCTCCTGGAACACCCGCGTCGCCCGGCGCGAGGACGCCGCCGGCGCCCTCGCCGACGCGGGCCTTGAGGTGCTGGACTCCGCCCCGTACCGCGCCTTCCGGCACCGCGTCGACCAGGCCATCACCCGCGACATCCTGATCGCCCGCAAGCCGGCGGGCTGACGGGCCCGGGAAGCGCCGGCAGGCAGCGCAATCTGCGGCCCAGGCCACGAGGGGCTCCAGGGCATGGGGGACAGGTTTTCTGCCGGCTGGCCCTGCCCGTGAAGTCTTGACATGATCTGACCGTCGTCCTACTGTCCCCGGTGAGTGTTAGCGCTCACATTTTCTTCCTCTGCCCCGAGCGACAAGCGGATCATGGTCTCGATGCTGAGAGGTGAGTCATGCATGTTAGCGATATCAGTCGAAGGCTAATTCTGGTGGTGAGTGCCGCGCTGCTCATCGTGGGCGGGCTTGCCGGGTCAGCGATCGCGGGCGGGTTCTCCACCGCGACAGTGGCCCCAGGGCCCGGCACGGTCTCACCGCGGCCATGTGACATCTACGCGGCCGGTCGCACCCCGTGCGTGGCTGCCTACAGCACGGTTCGCGCGATGTACAGCGATTACCGCGGGCCGCTGTACCGGGTCACGCGCGCCTCCGACGGCACGAGCACCGACATCGGGGTGCAGTGGCCGGGCGGCTACGCCGACGCGCCCAGGCAAGTCGCGTTCTGCACCGGGACCGTGTGCACCATCACCCGGCTGTATGACCAGAGCCCGGAGCACAACGACCTCGGCATTGAGCCGATCGGCGGCAACGGCTCGCCCGACGTCGGCGCGATCGCCAACGCGCTGCCGGTCGTCGTCGACGGCCACCAGGTCTACGGCGTGTCCGTCCAGGCGGGGGTCGGCTACCGCAACGACGTGACGCGCGGCGTACCGACCGGCGCCCAGCCGCAGGGCGCGTACATGGTGACGAGCGGGCATCACACGGACCCCGTGTGCTGCTTTGACTTCGGCAACGCCGAGACGTCCAACACCGACACTGGCAACGGGCACATGGACGCGGTGTACTTCGGCAACCTGTGCTGGTTCGGGTCCTGTGCCGGGACCGGCCCGTGGGTCGAGGCGGACATGGAAAACGGGCTGTTCTCCGGCGGCAACGGCGCGGACCCAGGCAACCAGGGCAACGACTCGCCGTTCGTGACCGCGATGCTGAAAAACGACGGCAAGACCACGTACGCGCTCGAAGACGGTAACGCCGCCTCCGGCGGGCTGACAACCGAGTACGCGGGTCCCTTGCCAGATACCGGCGGCTACGCGCCGATGCACCAGGAGGGGTCGGTCTTGCTCGGTACCGGCGGCGACGACAGCAACGGCTCGGACGGCTCGTTCTTCGAGGGGGCCATCACCGCCGGCTACCCGTCGACCGCGACCGACGACGCGATCCAGTCAGCCATCGTGGCGGCCGGGTACCGCCAGGTGCCGTCCTCCTTCCCGGCCACCGGGACCCCGTACACGATCACCAACGTCAACAGTGGCACGGCCGTCCAGCCCGACAACTGCGCGACCGCCAACGGCACCGGGACGCAACTGTGGACCGCCGGGGCGACCGGCTGCCAGAAGTGGACGTTCACCAGCGCGGGCAACGGCCATTACATCGTCACCAACGTCAACAGCGGCACCGTCCTTGACTCGGTGAACTGCGGGATCCTCGACGGCACCCTGACCGACCTGTGGAGCTCGCTCGGCAACTCCTGCCAGGAGTGGGACGTCACCCCGGTCGGCGGTCACTACACGATCAGCAACGTCGGCAACGGCATGGTCCTTGACGCGCTGGACTGCGAGACCGCGAACGGCACCGTCGTCCGCCAGTGGGCCCAGCTCGACAACACCTGCCAGCAGTGGAACCTGACGCCCTGACCCGCGGGCGGCCCTTCACCCAGGCCGGGGCCGCCGCGCGCAAATCTTAAATTGAGAGTCCGGGTCTAGCCCTATACCCCCTAGGGTATCTACCGGAGATCGTGGGTCATAGGCGGCGGATATCGCCGCCTATGACCCACGATCACGCCAGGCCCCCGGTTCCAGGCGGTGTTTCGTCCCTGAACGGGAGAAATGTCCGCACTGCCTCTTACCCCTGACCGCGTTTGACCCACGATCTTGACCTGAGACCGCCGCAGTTCAATCGGTGTACGGCCTCGCAGCCCTTGGGCCTCCCGCAAGTCTTAAGGCACGGCAACCGAGAGCGCGGCGCTCGCGTCCTAGGGAGTGACGTTAAGTTTCCCCTGAGGTTGGTGGCCCTGTGACTTTGCTGACGCGTTCCCTGCTCACCGTGACGGCGTGCGCCGCGCTGACTGTGCTGCTGGCCGGCTGCGGCGGCGCGAGCTCAACCGTGGTCGGGGCGGCCCTGGCATCGACTGCCCCGTCCGCGTCAGCGCCGGCCTCGGCTCAAGCCGCACCGCCGTCTACGTCCGCGGCGGTCAGCGCCACGTCGTCCGCCGCCCAGGCCGCACCGCCGTCCACCGCCGGGGCGGTCAGCGCCACGTCGGCCCCGGCCCAGGTGGTCTACCTCGCCGAGGGCGGCTCCGTTGGCGGGACGAGCGTGCACGCCCCCGCCTGCGGGACGGGGTGCCCGCTGTCCGGCGACGGCACGACGTCGCTGTGGGACATGACCTGGCCGACCTGGAACTCCGCCGTCGCGGTCGGCCAGGGAACCGAGAAGCTGGACGACTGCACGCCGAACTGCGCGGCGGGCACGCTGCACGCCGTCCGGGTGGCGGTGACCCTCAGCAGGCCCGTCATGGTCTGCGCCGCAGGCACAGGCAAGTGGTTCTGGACCCGCGTGTCCTTCACCTGGCCGGACGGACTCCCCGCGGCCTTCTCCGGCGGCAACGCCCCGCTCAACCCGTTCGATTACCCCGACATCAGGGCACAGTCAGCGAAGTCCTGCCCGTAAGTCCGCGTGGCTGGCCGCGGACGGGTCGTTCCGTCCGGTTTGTCCTGATGGCACCTTGGCCCGGCCCCCCGCCGCCCCGCCCCTGCCATGATCATGTGGTTTCCGCAGCTCATAAGCTGCGGAAACCACATGATCATGAAAAATCCTTTGATCATGCCGCGCTCTGCGCGCCCGCGCCGCGCTCTGCGCGCCCGCGCCGCGCTCTGCGCGCCGGGCGCCGCGTCCCAGCCCGCGCACGGCCCTCACGCCCACCGCGCACCACTTAGTCAACACACTGGCGCCTCCTCTACTAGGCGGCCCCGGCCCCGGCCCCGGCCCCGGCCCCGGCCCCGGTGTCCGGCATGCGCAGCTCCGTGTTGTGATACGTCGCCCGGTTGGCCAGCTCGGGGCTGTAGCGGGCGATGATCTGGCGCACCCGCCTGGTCGCGATCGGGCCGAGCAGGTTGTAGCAGGCGCTGAACAGCTCCCTGGCGGTGCCGCGCGGCCAGGCCTCGGGAAGCAGCTCGTCGGGGAGGTCGGGGTCAAGAGCGGGGAAGGCGCGCCACTCGTTCATCACCCGGGTGCGGGCGATCAGGGCGTCGGCGATGCTGATCTTGCCCGCCTCGGTCTGGTCGCGCAGCATGCCGGCGAACGTGGTGAACTCGTCGTACCGCTCCCGCAGCCCGCTCAGGTCCCAGGCCCGCGCCGGGATGTCGGGCCTGGCGGCGGCCCCGATGGGCCCGCCGCCGGGCAGCGGCAGCGCGGTGGCGCGGAACGCGGTGGCGGTGGTGATGCCGAGCTCGTTCAGCCGGCCGATGACCTCGCCCGCGTGGTCCCGCGGCGAGACCCACAGCCCGTCGTAGAGCGGGGCGAAGCCCAGCCAGCGCAGCGCCTTGCGCAACTCGTCGCGGGCCGAGCGGTGCTCCTCGGGAATCGAGAACGCGACCAGGGACCACATGCCGTCCCATGGCGAGGGGCGGCCGCCGAAGGAGAAGATGCGGCGGGCGCCGTCGTCGAGGACGTCGGCAGCGCGGGTGGACAGCTGGACGTAGGTGCGCCGCCCGTTCCGCGAGGTCACCAGCAGCCCGTTGCGGGTAAGCCGGGACAGCGCGGCGCGGGCGGCCGAGTCGCTGACGCCGAACTCGGCGAGCAGCGCCACGATGGCGGCCGATGGCAGCGGCTCGGTCCGCTGCCACCAGTAGTCGCCGAGCAGCGTGAGCAGCAACCGGGGCGGTCGCTGAGCGACCGCTCCTGGTGAAGTCCACGGCTGGGAGACGCCATCGTCTTCGAGCGGATCTAGAAAGGTAGTTAGGCTGCTCACAGTGGTGCCCACGTTGAAGAGGATAACTTTGGCGGGTCAATACCGAGGAAACGGAAGCAGTTGTTCCATAGGACATCGTCCAGGTCTGCCTCAGAAAGTCCCATTGAACGCAGCGTTCGCGCAATGGGCTGCTCGCGGGTCATCGCGGGGTAATCCGAGCCGACGAGCAGCCGGTCGGTGCCGAGCATGTCGGCCAGGTACCTGATCGCCCGCCGGTCGAACACCAGGGAGTCGTAATAGAACCGCCGGGCGAGCTCGATCGGGCCGTGCTCGGCGAACCACGGGGCGGCCTCCGGGCGCTCCGACTCCGGCAGCGGCGGCTCCTCGTTCCATGTCCTGCCCCAGAACCACTGGGCGCGGGTCAGGATCAGCGGGAACCCGCCGCCTGCGTGGCTGAAGGAGATCTTCAGGTTCTGGTACTTCTCCGCGACCCCGCCGGCGATGATGGACGCCGCGCCGAGCGACGCCTCGGCGCCGACGCCGAACGTCGCGGTGGCAGGACCTGGCACCCGGTCAGACGGCACCGGCATGCCGTGGATGAACACCGCGGTACCCAGGCGCTCGGCCTCCGCCCAGAAGCCGTCAAGCTGCGGATCGTGCAGCGACACCCCGTTGATGTTCGAGGCGATCTCGACGCCGGCCAGGCCGAGCTTGGCGATCTCGGTCAGCTCGGCGGTGCCCAGGTCGGGGTCCTGGAGCGGGATCGTGCCGAGCCCGTAGAACTTCGCCGGATAGGCGGCGACCAGGCCCGCGATGTACTCGTTGGTGACCCGGCACAGGTCACGGCCGAGCGGGCCGGGTACGCGGTAGTTGAGCAGCGCGGGGAACGGTGAAAGCAGCTCGGCGTCAAGGCCGGAGGCGGCGGAGGCCTCCAGTCGCTTTTCCGCGTCGAACCAGATGCGCTTGGCGGGGAACCGCATCGGTCCGTTGACGAGCAGCCTGGTGTCCGCGTCAGGGCCGTCCTCGAGGGACGGCCACGCCGCGGGGTCGCACCCGGCCGGGGCGGGCCCGAAGTCGCCGGGGAAGATGTGGGCGTGGGTGTCAATGATAGGCATTTGACGGAAAGGTTCCTTTCGCCGTGAGGCTCACAGGCCGGGCATGACCGCGACGTGGATACCGTCCTCGCCGGGGACCTCGCCCGCGAGGAGCTTGATGGCGTGCTCCACGTTGTCCAGGCCGAACTTGTGCGTCTGCATCTTCTCGAGCGGGAACTTGCCCGACTCGATGAGCTTGATGGCGTCGGTGTAGGCGGCGGCGTCCACGGAGAACGCGCCCTTCACGGTCAGCGCCTTGTTGATCAGCATGTCGGTGGTGATGGGGATTTCCTTCTGGCCCTTCAGCCCGGCAAGCACGATGGTGCCGCCCCAGCGGACCGCGTTGATCGCGTCGCGGATCGGCTGCTGCGCCATCGGGGTCAGGTCGAGCACCACGTCGACGCCGTCGCCGCCGGTCAGCTCCTTGACCCGCTCGACCGTGTCCTCTTCGTCGACGTTGATCGTGTAATCGGCGCCGAATTCCTTCGCGAGCTCAAGCTTCTTCGAGTCACGGGCGAGCCCGGTGGCGATGATGAGCCCGGCGCCCACGTACTTGGAGGCGAGGATCGCCGCGAGGCCCCGCTGCCCGGCGCCGAGCACGAGCACCGACGAGCCGAGGTGCACGCCGCCGTATTGCAGCGCCCAGCGCACGCCCGCGCCAAGCGGGTTGAACATGACGGCGATCTCGGCGGGAATGTCGGCGCGCATCGGGTGCACGATCGAGTTGGGGTGCAGGTGCATGTACTCGGCGTAGCCGCCCCACAGGTCGAGGCCGCGCTCTGGCGGGTTGTAGCCGCCGTGGCTGCCTGCCCGGTTCTTGCACTGCATGTAGCGCCCGGCGAGGCACAGGTCGCAGGACCGGCAGGGGATGAGGATCTCCACGGCGACCCGGTCGCCGACGTCGACCCCCCAGCGCTTGGCGGTGGCGGGAGCGATCTCCTCGATGATCCCCAGGGGCTCGTGGCCCGGGATCATCGGCAGCCCGCGGGTACCCATCGCCCCCTTGTACTGCTCGACGTCCGACCCGCAGATGCCGCAGGCCTCGACGCGCAGCAGTGCGCCGTCGTCGGGGCCGATCACCGGCCGGGGGAACTCCCGCATCTCCATCTGCCGTGGTCCCGTCTGGACCACGGCCCGCACCATGTCAGCCATACACGTCCTATCTGCGTTGCCCTAACCTCTGAGCACTGGACCGCGCCCGCGAGCGTTGGGCCCGGCAACAGTGCCTAACCGGGTGATTTGTCGCTGGTCATAACCGCTTCTCCCGGCACACGGAAGACGATATATGACACTTGGCGCGACGGGAAGCGCGTGATATGAAATCTAATATCCGGACAGCCGTGCGCGCGCTTGTCATGAGTGCGGCCACAATCGTCGCTGACCGCAAACCTGCACGACCCAACGTCGGAGGCGCTATATGAGGACCCGTGCCGCGGTGCTGCGCAAGGCGGGGACACCCTGGGAGGTCACGGAGCTTGAACTAGACCCGCCGAAGGCGAACGAGGTGCTCATCCAGATGGAGGCGGCCGGCCTCTGCCACTCCGACGAGCACATTCGGGCACGCGGCACGGCGCGGCTGCCGCTGGTCGGCGGGCACGAGGGATCCGGCATCGTGGTCGAGGCCGGCCCTGGCGTCACCCGGGTCAAGGTCGGTGACCGGGTCTCCTGCTCCTACATTCCGGTCTGCGGCAAGTGCCGTTACTGTTCCACCGGCAAGCAGAACCTCTGCGACGCCGGCCTTTACGCGGGCGTCGGCTGCCTGCCAGACAAGACGTTCCGGTTCCACCAGAACGGCGAGGACTTCGGCGGCATGTGCGTGGTCGGCAGCTTCGCCGAGTACGCGGTGCTGTCCGAGTGGTCCTGCGTGAAGATCGAGGACTACGTGCCGATGGAGCTTGCCGCCCTGGTGAGCTGCGGCGTCACCACCGGCTTCTGCTCCGCCGTCTACGCGGGCGATGTGCGCGTCGGCGACGTCGCGGTGGTCTTCGGCACCGGCGGGGTCGGCATGAACGCGGTCCAGGGAGCGAGGTACGCCGGCGCGAAGTACGTCTTCGCCATCGACCCGAACCCCTGGAAGCAGGAGCAGGCGCTTGACTTCGGCGCCACGCACGCGTTCGGCGACCCGGTCAAGGCCAAGGAAGTGCTCATCGACCTCACCCGCGGCCAGCTCGCGGACAAGGTGATCTGCACCGTCGGCGAGATGAACAACGACGTGATCAAGGCCGCCGTCGACATGACCGGCAAGGCGGGCACGGTCGTCATCACCGGCGTGGGCTACTACGACATGGTGCTGCCAGGCGGGATCCTTATCGGCTACCACAGAAAAATGCAGGGTTCATTGTTCGGTGGCGCCAACCCGCTCTACGACATCCCGATGATCCTTAGCTTGTGGCACGAAGGCCGCATCAAGCTCTCTGAACTCATTACCAAGAAATACAGCCTGGATGAAATTAACGAGGGATACCAAGACCTTATGGATGGTAAGAACATTCGCGGTGTCCTGGTGCACAAGCACTGAGATATCCGCGGATGTTAGCAGGTGCCCGCGAGCCGAGGGGCAGGGCCCGGCGGCGAGCGAGCAGAAAACTGAAGGCAAGGAGTACTCATGCCGAACGCGATCCTGGACCCCACGGGGACCGTCACGAACAGCGCCGCCAAGCCGGCGGCACCCCGGGCACCCCGTCTCGCCAGCCTTGATGGCAAGAGGGTCGGCCTGCTTATCAACACCAAGCAGAACGCCCGGCCGTTCCTCGACGAGGTCGGCCGCCTGCTTGAGGACCGGTACGGCGTCACCGTCACGAAGCGGACCAAGGTCAACTTCGCCGTGCCCGAGCCAGAGAACGTCATCAAGGAACTGGTGGCGGAGAACGACGTGATCATCACCGGCGTGGGCGACTGCGGCTCGTGCTCGGCCGCCGCCACCGCCGACGGCGTGGTGCTCGAGGCGGCAGGCGTGCCGGTCGCGGCGATCATCACCGACTCGTTCATCCCCACCGCCGACGCGATGGCCGCGCTGCGCGGCGCGCCCGGCTACAAGTACGCGACCACCGCGCACCCGGTGGCCGTGCTCACCGAGGACAAGGTCAAGGAGCGGGCGGCGCAGGTGCTCGACGACGTGGTCGCGCTGCTCGTCGAGGATTCAGCGAAAGATGAGGCATGACCGCAGCTAACACGGAAGGGGCCGCCGCCGCGGCGGCCCCTGACCCCGACGAGGCACAGCGCGCCATCGAGTACTGCTACGAGCAAGGCTGGTCCGACGGGCTCCCGCTCGTCCCGGTGTCCAAGCCGCTACTCGACGCGTTCCTCGCCACCACCGACAAGGACCCCGACGAGATCATCGGCGCCCTGGAGCAGGTCGGCCGCGACGTCAACGTGCGCACCGCGGCGATCAACGCGGCCATGGCCGGCTGCAAGCCGGAGTACTTCCCGGTGGTCCTCGCCGCGTTCGAGGCGCTCATGCGCGAGCGCGCCGCGCGCGGCGGCGGATTCCAGTCCACCAGCGGGCCGTCACCGCTGATCGTGGTCAACGGCCCGGTCAGGAAGGAACTCGGCTTCAACACCGCTGGCGGCGCCTTCGGCCCCGGGTTCCGGCCGAACGCCACGATCCCGCGCGCGGTCGGCCTCATCGTCCGCAACGCGTTCGGCATCCACCCGCACGTCCTCGAGCAGGCCACCCAGGGCCTGCCCGGCCGCTGGCAGGTCTGCATCGCGGAGAACGAGGAAGAGTCCCCCTGGGAGCCGTTCGCCGAGAACGGCGGGGTGACCGGCGGCGTCTCCGCGGTCTCCGCGACGCTGACCCGCACCATGGAGTTCGTCGACAACCGGCACACCCCCAACCACGAGGACGTGCTGCGCGACATCGAGGACACCGTCAACCGGATGGGGTCGCTGATCTTCCCGCAGACCTCCGTCGCGCTGGTGCTCTGCCCCGAGCACGCCCAGATGTTCGCCGCCGCGGGCCTGTCCAAGGCCGACGTGCAGAACTGGATGATCTCCAAGTGCGGCCACACCGGGCGCGAGTTCAAGCTGGCAGGCAAGGAGAACGTCCCGCGCAAGCCGGACGGCACCTTCGCCACGGACGAGGAATTCCACCGCATCCTGTCCGCCCCGCAGCAGGTTCCGGTCATCGTCGCAGGCGCGAAGAACGCCGCCATCTCCATGGTCGTCAGGATCTTCGGCGAATGGTCAGGCAGCTCCGTCCCCGTAGGAGAGAAGAAATGAGCTATTCCGAGCGCATGGCGGACATCGCCACCATGCTCGCGGCCGACGGCTACAACCTGGCGGTCGAGGAGAGCGGCCCCCGCGTCGCGCTGACCGTTTCCCCTGGCCCGGACGCCTGCGAGGACTGCCTGGTGCCCAAGGACGTGTTCCGCGGAATCGCCGCCAACCAGCTCGGCATCGAGGGCGACCTGATCGACATCACCTACCCCGTCGACCTCCCCGGCTACTCGGGCGGGTCACATTGACCACTCGAGTCGCGCTCATCACCGGCTGCGGCAAGCGGGACGGCATGGGCAGGGCCATCGCACTGAACCTCGCCGCCTCCGGTGTCGCGGTCGTGGTCACCGACAAGCAGGCCACCGGCGTCCTCAACCGTCGCCAGGAGGTCGTCGGGGCACGCGAGGAAGGCTGGGGCGGCGTTGACTCGCTCGTCGAGGAGATCACCAGCCTCGGCGGGACCGCCATGGCGCAGCTCGGCGACATCTCCGTCGCCGAGGACGCCAAGCGGATGGTCGACACCGCGGCCGCCTGGCGAGGCAGGCTCGACATCCTGGTCAACGGCGCGGGCGCCCCGCAGGGCCTCGACCGGCAGGACATCGAGGACGTACCGATCGAGGTCTTCGACTTCGTGATCGCCGTGAACCTGCGCGGCACCTACCTGATGTCCAGGTTCGCGGTGCCGCACATGCGGGCGCAGCGGTGGGGGCGGATCATCAACATCTCCTCCCAGGCGGGCCAGGTCTCCGCGGCCATGTCGACGGCCTACTCGGCGTCCAAGGCGGGCGTGCTCGGCTTCACCCGCGCGCTGTCCGCCGACGTCGCCCCGTGGGGCATCACGTGCAACGCGATCTCGCCGGGCATGGTGGCGACCTCGCGGGTGCTGCTGTCACTCGACCCCGACATCGACGTCGAGGCCGAGGTCAAGCGGCGCGGCTCGATGCTGGCCGTCGGCCGCTCCGGCTACCCGGACGACATAGCGGCCGCGGTCGCCTACCTCGCCTCCGACGGTGCCGGGTACATGACCGGCCAGACGCTGGTGCTTGACGGCGGCGGCTCCGGCTCGATGTTCGGCAAGAAGCCCCCCGAGGCTTCAAAGCTCTAGATCCAAGATCAAGAGGATCCCGAACGAATTCGGCATCCTCTGGTCGGCGACCCATGACACCCATGGCCGGGCTTGCGGCGAAGTTGGCCGTCGCGAGCCCGGCTTTTATGCGGCCAGGATCGCAGATCCCCCGCCCCGGGGGATGCCAGGCCTTTCCCGCTCCGGCACGGTGGGGTCATGTGCACGGGAACCACGAGGTCACGATGAGCTTGCCGGCGGGTGAGCGGCGGAAGCTCCGCAGGCTGGAGCGGTCACTGACGCGCTCCGACTCAAGCCTGGCGGCGCGCTATTCCATGTTTGCCCGGCTGACCAGGCTCGAGGTCATGCCGGCCGACGAGCAGCTCAGCAGCCGGCGAACGCGCGGTCGGCGAGGGAAAAGGCGAGACCGGCTGTCACCCGTGCCGGGACTTGCGCCGAAGCCGCCGAACCATTAGCCGGCCTCCTTCGCGGCCACCCGCTCACCCTTGGCGAAAGCTCACCTTGTTCGGGTGATGAAGCGCGCGCTGCCGGCCGTCTAGAAAGGACATGAAGGCCGATCCTCATTGTTTAGCGGGCGTCACGACTGCGCCCGGCGTTGGTCGGCGGGACACGTGACAGAGCGGTACGTCGGAACGCGATAGGGGCTGACAGTGGGTGCTGAACGGGATCGAGTGGCTGGCTTCGGCCGGCTTGAGAACGGGCTGCGACAGGGCGGCGAGTGGTACCGGTGGGGACCTTACGTGAGCGAGCGGCAGTGGGGCACGGTGCGGGAGGACTACAGTGCCGACGGCAACGCGTGGGACTACCTGCCGCACGACCATGCCCGGTCCCAGGCGTACCGGTGGGGCGAGGACGGCCTGGCCGGCTTCTGCGACATTGAGCAGCGGCTGTGCCTGAGCCTGGCGCTGTGGAACGGGCGGGATCCGATCCTGAAGGAGCGCGCGTTCGGCCTGACCGGCCCGCAGGGCAATCACGGCGAGGACGTCAAGGAGTACTGGTGGTACCTGGACGCGCTGCCGAGTCATGCGTGGAACCGGTGGCGTTACCACTACCCGCAAGGACCGTTCCCCTATCAGGACCTGATCGATACGAACGCCGGCCGGAGCCGGTACCAGCCGGAGTACGAGCTGCTGGATAGTGGCGCGTTCGACGGCGACCGGTACTGGATTACTGAGGTCCACTACGCCAAGGCGGGCCCTGATGACCTGCTGATGTCCATCCAGGTCACCAACGCCGGGCCGGAGACCGAGACGCTGCACGTGCTGCCGACTGCCTGGTTCCGCAACACCTGGTCCTGGGGTGATGACGAGCCCCGGCCGGCCATGCGGGCTTCCGGTGACCGGTCGGTGGCCATCGACCATCCGTTCCTTGGCCCCTTGGAACTGATCGCGGCGGCCGCCCCCGGCGGCGCTGACCCGCAGCTGCTGTTCTGCGAGAACGAGACCAACCTGGCCCGGTTGTACGGCGCCGAGCCGGTCACGCCGTATCCCAAGGACGGCATCAACGACCACGTCATCGACGGCGCGGCCACGGTCAACCCCGTCGGTACCGGGACCAAGTGCGCGTTCTGGTACCAGGTCACCGTGCCGGCCGGGCAGAGCGCCGAGCTGCGGCTGCGGCTGCGGCCGGCCAACGGCGCGGCCGGCACGTCCGCGGCCAACGCGGCTGCCGAGCTCGGCAAGGACTTCGACCAGGTGATGGCCGGGCGCAAGGCCGAGGCGGATGAGTTCTACGCCGAGCTGACTCCGGCCGGCGCCAGCGCGGATGAGGCGCTGGTGCTGCGGCAGGCGTCCGCGGGCATGCTGTGGAGCAAGCAGCTGTTCTACTACGACGTGGCCCGCTGGCTGGACGGCGACCCGACCCAGCCACCGCCGCCGCAGGGGCGCAAGACCGGGCGGAACTCCAAGTGGCGCAGCTTCGAGGGGTTCGACATCATCTCCATGCCGGACAAGTGGGAGTATCCCTGGTTCGCCGCCTGGGACCTGGCCTTCCACACGGTCACCCTGGCCCACCTTGACCCGGCCTTCGCCAAGTACCAGCTGATCTTGATCTGCCGCGAGTGGTTCCAGCACCCGCAGGGGGCGCTTCCGGCGTATGAGTGGGACTTCGGCGACGTCAACCCGCCGGTGCACGCCTGGGCGGCGCTGCAGGTCTTCGCCATCGACGGCGCCCGCGACATCAGTTTCCTCCGCCGGGTTTTCGCCAAGCTCCTGGTCAACTTCACCTGGTGGGTCAACCGGGAGGACAACAACGACAACAACGTCTTCGAGGGCGGCTTTCTCGGCCTAGACAACATCGGCCCGATCGACCGCTCCCACCTGCCCGACGGCTACACCCTGGAACAGTCCGACGCCACCGGCTGGATGGGCGCCTACGCGCTGGCTATGGGTACTATCGCCGCCATCCTGAACTGGTCAGGCGATGGCGATGACCAGGACCTGGTGCTGAAGTTCCTAGAGCATTTCGCGGCCATCCGCAGTGCCCTGGACCAGCAGGGCCTGTGGGACGACGCGGACGGGATGTTCTACGACCGGCTGATTACCCCCTCCGGCTACAGTGTCCCGGTCAAGACCCGGTCCATGGTCGGGATCATCCCGGCACTGGCCGCCGCGGTCATCGACGGCGGCATGCTGCAGAACGCGATGACCATGAACAAGAACTTCACGCGGTTCCTGCGGCATGAGGGCTACGGGGACCTGCAGAAGCCGGGCGAGCACCCGCAACTGCGCGGCGAGGCGGGCGCCCAGCGGCTGCTGGTCTCGGTGGCCAGGCCAGCCCAGCTGGAGCGCCTGTTCGCCAGGCTGTTCGACGAGAGCGAGTTCCTGTCCCCGCACGGGCTGCGCGCACTGTCGGCCTACCACCGCGATCATCCCTACGAGTTCGACGCCGAGGGCTACCACTCCTCCATCGACTACGAGCCGGCGGAGTCGACCACGTCCATGTTCGGCGGCAACTCCAACTGGCGCGGCCCGATCTGGATGCCGGTCAACTACCTGGTGGTGGAGTCGCTGGAGCGCTACCACCGGTTCTACGGCGATGACCTGGAGGTCGAGTACCCGGCCGGCTCGGGCAAGCGGCTCACCCTCGACCTGATCGTCGACGACCTGCGGGACCGGCTGATCTCGCTGTTCACCAGGGACGCGGACGGGCGGCGGCCCTGCTTCGGCGGGACCGAGAAGATGCAGACCGACCCGGCCTGGAAGGACAACCTGATCTTCAGCGAGTACTTCCACGGCGACAACGGCGCCGCGATCGGCGCCTTCCATCAGACCGGGTGGACCGGCCTGATCGCCGACGTGATCCTGCGCCGCCACGGCGCGGTCCGGGCATTCGGAGACGTCGTGCGCGACCTAGAAGCAAAGGGGCACAGCGATGACCACTAGCCATGCCGCCGCCACCGCGACCGGGGCGGTCCCGGCCGCCCGCACTGCCCCCGATGCCCGCCCGGGCGCAGCCCTGCCCGGCTCCCCGTTCCCGCTGGGCGCAACGCCCGGCGTGCACCTGGGCCTGGCGGGGACGAACTTCGCGATCGCCTCGACCGTCGCCGGCAGCGTCACCTTGTGCCTGTTCGATGCGGCAGGCACCGAGACCCAGATCCCGCTGCCGGACAACGATGCCGATGTCTGGCATGCCTTCGTACCGGGAGTCGGCCCCGGCCAGTCCTACGGGTACCGCGTCGACGGCCCTTGGGACCCGGCTCAGGGCCTGCGCTGCAACCCGGCCAAGCTGCTGCTCGACCCCTACGCCAAGGCGGTCAGCGGAACGGTCTCGTTCGGGCCGGAGGTGCTCGGCCAGGACGCGGCCGACGCCGGCAAGCGGTCCACCCTGGACTCCGCCGGGCACATGCCCAGGAGCCTGGTCGTCGACCCGAAGTTCGGCTGGCACGACGATAAGCGGCCCTGGCACCGCTACGCGGACACGGTCATCTACGAAGTCCACGTCAAGGGCTTCACCATGCGCCACCCGGACATCCCGCCAGAGCTGCGCGGCACCTACGCCGGGCTTGGCCACCAGGCCGCCATCGCGTACCTGCGCGACCTCGGCGTCACCGCCGTCGAACTGCTGCCGGTGCACCAGAACGTGCCAGAATCGTTCCTGGTCGCGGAGGGCCTGACCAACTACTGGGGCTACAACACCATCGGCTTCCTCGCCCCGCACAACGGCTACTCGGCCGCCGTCCGGGCCGGCCACCCGGGCGGGCAGGTCGCCGAGTTCCAGGCGATGACGGACGCGTTGCACCAGGCCGGCCTGGAAGTGATCCTCGACGTGGTGTTCAACCACACCGCCGAGGCAGGGCCGGACGGCCCGACGCTGTGTTTCCGCGGCATTGACAACCGGGCCTACTACCGGGTCGAGCCCGGCAAACCTGGCCTCTATTACGACACGACCGGCTGCGGCAACGCGCTGAACGCCGGCGACCCGATCACGCTGCAGCTGATGATGGACTCGCTGCGCTACTGGATCACCGAGATGCACGCCGACGGGTTCCGGTTCGACCTGGCCCCCACGCTGGCCCGCCAGGACGGCGCCTTCGACAAGGTGTCCGCCTTCCTGGACATGTGCTCGCAGGATCCGGTGGTATCGCAGGCCAAGCTGATCGCCGAGCCGTGGGACGTCGGCCAGATGGACAGCTACGACCTGGGCCGGTTCCCGCCGCTGTGGCGGGAATGGAACGGCAAGTACCGGGACACCATGCGCGACTTCTGGCGCAGCCACCCGGTCGGGATCGGCGAGTTCGCCGACCGGTTCACCGGCTCGGCCGACCTGTACGCGACGGTCGGCCGCCGGCCCACTGCCTCGGTCAACCTGATCACCGTCCACGACGGCTTCACCGTCCGCGACCTGGTCTCCTACAACGACAAGCACAACGAGGCCAACGGCGAAAACAACCGCGACGGGACCAGCGACAACAATTCCTGGAACTGCGGCGCCGAAGGCCCCACCGACGATCAGGAGATCAACGCGCTACGCGCCCGCCAGTCCCGCGCCATGCTCGCCACGCTGATGCTGTCCTTCGGCGTGCCGATGCTGCTCGGCGGCGACGAGATGGGCCGCACCCAGGCCGGCAACAACAACGCCTACTGCCAGGACAACGAGATCACCTGGTTCGACTGGGCTCGCGCCGACACCGCGCTGCGGGACTACACCGCGCACCTCATCGCCCTTCGCAAGGCACACCCGGTGTTCCGCCGCCGCCGTTTCCTTTCCGGTGCGGAGGCATCCGAGCTGCGCTGGTTCACCCCCGCGGGCACTGAAATGACGGCCGCCGACTGGAAGGATGAGAACGCCCTGTCCATCGCGTTGTACCTGGACGGCTCCGATGACCCGGACCAGGCAGAAGACGGAACGTGGCTGCTTGATGACGACTTCCTCGTCCTGGTGAACGCATGGTGGGAACCACTTGAGTTCGTCCTGCCGGCCACCAGGGGGAAGGCGTCGTGGCGGACCGAAATCGACACCTATGAGCCGGCGGCGCGCGGCAGCTCCGCAGCCCCGCCGCGAGGAGCTGGCGACCACGTCACCGTCAGCCCGCGGTCCATCGTGGTGCTGTCCGATCCGCGTCGCGGCTGACCGGTACTACCCGACGACCAGCGAGGCCTGGTCGGGTCCAGGCGGGATGACCGTCACGGCCAGCCGGGAGGCACCCGGATGCCAGGACGCCAGCTGCGCCTTAGTCGTGAAGATGAACTCGGCGACCAGGCTGTCGCTGTCGGCCGGCCAGCCGAAGCCCACGAGGGCGTCGCTGCTGACAAAGGTTCCAGGCACGGCCGTCAGGCGCCCGCTCGTCACGGACGCGACCTCGAGCTGCATGGCAAGCGCGCCGTCGTCACCGGTGTTGTCCAAGCTCAGCTGGAGCGCGAGGAAACCACCGCTCGGACTGAACGTGCCGCTCGCCGCGGAACTCCCCTTGGGCAGCTCGACCGCGGTCTGCCTGCCTGTCGCCAGGTCAAGAACATGAACCAGGCACAGCGACGCGCACCCCGGCGCCCAGGCGATCTCGGTCGGGGTCGCGGCGATCACCGAATCAAACGTGCGGATCGCGCGCGAAGCAGCCGCGTCCCACAGCTCTTCTGCCGTCGTTCCCCCTTGCGGGCTGACCGGCGCGAGCAGCAGGCCGCGGTCGGTTGCCTGCTCGATCACGTACCCGGGCGGTAGCCTGACCGGCGCCGCGAGCGGCGCCCCGGCGAGGCTGACCTCCCGCGCCGTCCCGGCCGCGGTGCTCGCATCGGCGCCAAGCGGGTAACTGGTCAGCCACAAGGCGCCGGCGGTGGCCGCCGGCGCCACCTGGTTCGCCGTGCCGACCCGGGTCACCGACCGCGCGCCGTCGGCGAGGAACCACACGGGCAGCGGCGGCACGGCGTAATCGTCGTGCGCCGTCTTGCCGGCTGCGTTGGGCTGCACCACCCAGCCGCCGCCGACGCGGATGAACCCGTAGCCTGAGCTGTCCGCGGGCAGGCCGCCGATCGGCGCCGAGCGGCCCGTGGCGGGCGAGAACCAGGCGGGCCGCGTGCCCGTGGCCGGCAGCCGGAGGCTGCCTGCCCATGGCAGGGTCGGCCCGCCGATCCCGTCGGGCTCGACCGGCAGGCCGGGCGCGGCCAGGCCCGTCGGCGCTGGTGCGGGGACAGCGGCCGCGGGGGAATGCGGGTGCCGGGGGAGGATGAGGTAGACGACGCCCCCGACAACCACCAGGAGGAGCGCGCCGATCACCGCGAGGCGGCGCGGCCACGGGCTTGGCTCGCGGTCGCCGCCCTGGCTGAGGATGTCATCATCCACCGGCGTCCTCCGAGGGCGAGCTGGTCTGTAGGACCACGATACGTCGCGGCCCGTGCCAGTGGTCTCGGCCAGACAGGCCGACCCGACCGCCGCGCGTGTCACGCCATCCCGTCGCCGGGCCTTGTGGCCTTGGGACCGGTGAGCCGGGTGAGGGGAAGAAAGTCACTGTGCGGCTAAGCATCATGTCAGGACGATGGTCCCTGCTATAGACAGTCAGCGATTGATAGTCAGGTAGAGGGCCCAGCTATCGCTAGCGAGGCAGGCAACCAGCGAGAGGCAGACAACCTGCAGTTACGGGATGGGATTTCCTATGGCAACGGTACCCGCGTCAGCAGCCGCCCGGACCAATCCGCCGAGCGCCGCGGGCAGCGTGCTGCTGTCCAAGATCACCCCGCCTGCCTGCCAGGGGTGGGTGATTCGGCGGTCGCGGATCGAGGAGCGCATCGCGGCTGGCCCGCTGACGGTTGTCACGGGCCCTCCGGGTGCTGGCAAGACGACGGCCGTCGCGTCGTGGCTAGCGGTGGCGGAAGGCCCGGTGGCGTGGGTCACTCTTGACCGCTACGACAGCCGGCCGGATGTGTTCTGGTCCACGGTCGTGGCGGCGTTGCGTAGCGCGGGCGTCGGGTTCCGCCGGGCGCTGCCGGCACCGGGCCGGGCGGGCAGGGCCCGCCATGCGTTCCTGCTGCGGCTGGCGGCGGAGCTCGCGGCGCAGGACCCGCCGGTGACCCTGGTGCTTGACGACCTCCACCAGGTCGAGGGGCACGGCCTGGATGACGACCTGCGGTACCTGGTGAGGAACACGCGGCCGGGCCTGCGGGTCGTGATCTGCTCCCGGGTTGACCCCGTGCTGTCGCTGCACCAGTACCGGCTGGCCGGTGAGCTCAACGAGATCCGCGCGGGCGAGCTGGCGTTCAGCGTCCGCGAAGCCCGGCTCCTGATGAATCAGCACGGCGTCGCGCTGCCCGGTGAATCCCTGGAACGGCTGACCGAGCTTAACGAGGGGTGGGCGGCCGGGCTGCGGATGGCCGCGCTGCTGCTGCAGGAGGAGCCGGACCCGGAGCAGTTCGTGAAGAGGTTCGCCGCCGAGGACAGCGCCATCGCCGGCTACCTGATCGAGGAGGTGCTCAAGAACCAGCCGGCCCGCTACCGTGCGCTGCTGCTGAAGATCAGCATCCTGGACCAGGTCAGCCCGGGCATGGCCGTGGCGATGACCGGTGACGAGAGGGCGGGGGAGGCCCTCATGGCCCTAGCGCACGCTAATGCCTTCGTCGAGCCTGCCGGGGACGGCTGGTGCCGGTTGCACTCGTTGTTCGCGGAGGTGCTGCGGCTCAAGCTCGAATTCGAGCACCCGCAACAGGTAGCGGACCTGCACCGGCGCGCCGCCCGGTGGTACCAGTCGCACGGCAGCCTGCCGGACGCCGTCCGGCAGGCGGCGGCGGCCGGCGACTGGCTGTTCGCTGCCCGGCTCGTCGTGGACGACCTGGCGATCGGCACGCTGATCGCGGCAACCGGCCGCGATCCGCTCACTGAGTGCTTCCGGGGGATGCCGCGTGCCTCGCTCGGCGCGGGACCGCAGCCCGGGCTCGTCGCGGCGGCCATCGCGCTCGCGGACGTGCGGGAAGAGAGCGCCAGGAACGCACTCGCCGCCGCCGAAGGCTCGCTCGCTGGCGTTCCCGCCGACGAGGAGATCGCCTCCAGGATCGCGCTCGACATGCTGAGGCTGGAGCTCGCCCGGCGGGCCGGGGACGTCGACATCGCCGGCGCCTCGGTCAGGCAACTGGAGAAACACGCGGGGGTACTGCCGGGCGAGACCATGGCACGCCAGCCCCGGCTCGTCGTGCGAATGCTGGCGGAACGAGCGTTGCTGTTCCTGTGGGCCGGGCAGCCTGACGAGGCGGCCGCGAGCCTGGGCGACAGACATCCCGCGTCGGCGGAGCACGGTCCGGAATGCGCGGGGTATCACGGGCACCTCGCGCTCGCTGAAGTGTTCAGGGGGCGGTTGCAGGCCGCAAGGCACGTCATCGAGACGACGTGCTCGCCGGGCGACGGTTGTGGCGGCAGACTCAGCGGTGCCACGGAGGTCGCGCTGGCCCTCATTCACCTGGAACGCAACGAGCTGCGTGAGACACGGGACGCTCTCAAGCGAGCGGACGCCGCCCTGCGGGCACGCCCGGACCGGCTGGCCGCCGCCGCGGCCTGCTTCGTGGCCGCGCGCTGCCGCCTGGCCGAGGGGCATACCAGCGCCGCGGCCGAGCTGGCGGCGAGGGCCCGGGCAGGCTGGTCGCCTCCTGGATGGCTCGAGCGCAGGCTGACGCTGCTCGAGTCGCGGGCATTCGCGGCGGCGGGAGATTTCCATTCGGCGGTCGCCGCCGCTGAGCGGGCCGGCCCTACGGTGTCGCTAGACGCCGCCGCCGCGCTCGCGCACGCGCGGCTTGATACCGGGGACCTTCAGGCGGCCGTCCGCGCGCTGGACAACGGTCCCGTGATCACGGGCGAGACGCCAGTCTCCAGCCGGGTGGAATGGCGGCTGGCGGAAGCGCGCCTCGCCTTCGGCAATGATGACGGCCAGCACGGCCGGCAATTGTTGATGAATGCGCTCAAGCTCGGCGAGCGGCAGGAGCTCAGGCTTCCGTTCACTTTGGAGGCTGCCTGGATGCGGCCGCTGCTGCGGGGTGACCCGCAGCTCGCCGAGGCTTACGAGCACGTGCTGACTCCACGCCCGGCCAATGGTGGCCACTCGTCCTCACCGGGCATGGCAGGTCCTGTGATCGTCGAAGAACTCAGCGTGCGGGAACGTGAAATCCTCGAGCTCGTCGCCGGAATGCTGACAACCACCGAAGTCGCCGCCGAGCTGTACATCTCGGTCAACACCGTCAAGACGCACATGAAGAGCATCTTCCGGAAGCTAGCGGTGAGCCATCGGAACGAGGCGGTACGCCGCGCGAGACAGCTCCAGGTGATCTGACCGGCCCGGAGACAAAGGCGAGCAGGGTTATGGCAGTGGTCTCGGCTAGACACGGGGGCCCGGCGTCTGTGGCCGCCGGGGGATGACAGGCGGCACCCGGCGTGGCACTCTGCCTCGAAAGAATCAGTGCGCGTACCCGAGGGGTTCACCATGTCGCCGAGGACATTGCCGCCGTTCCGTGCCGATCACGTCGGGAGCTTCCTCCGGCCAGACAAGCTGCATGAGGCCAGGAGGCAGCACGGCGACGGGGTAATCTCCGCCGAGCAGCTGCGCGCGGTCGAGGACGAGGCGGTGCGGGAGGTCGTCGCGCTGCAGCAGGAGGCGGGGCTGCGGTCGGTGACCGACGGTGAGTTCCGGCGGGCGACCTGGCACATGGACTTCGTGTACCAGATCGGCGGGATCTCGAAGGTGCCAGGAAGCCTGCTGTCGACGTTCCACAACCCGGAGGGGGACATCACCTACACGCCGGACGCGATCCACGTGACGCGGCGGCTGTCGATGGACAAGACGATCTTCGGTGAGGCCTTCGCGTTCCTTCAGTCGGTCGCGGGCGGCCTGCTTCCCCGCGGGGATACCCCCCGGACCCCCTTGGTACCGAAGCTGACGATCCCGGCGCCGTCGATGGTCCACTACCGGTCCGGCATCCGGGCGGTCGTCGATGAGTCCGTCTACCCGGACGTGGAGGAGTTCTGGACCGACCTGGGTGCCGCGTACCACGACGAGGTGCAGCGGCTCGCCGCCCAGGGCTGCCGGTACCTGCAGCTGGACGACACGTCGCTGGCGTACGTGAACGACCCGGCGCAGCGGGAGTACATCGCCGGGCGCGGTGAGGACGCCGAGCACATCCACGAGCGGTACATCGCGCTGACCAACGCCGCGGTGGCGGGCCGGCCGGCGGACATGGCGATCACGACGCACCTGTGCCGCGGCAACTTCAGATCCTCGTGGGTGGCGTCTGGCGGCTACGACTTCGTGGCCGAGTCGCTGTTCAACCAGCTCGACGTGGACGGGTTCTTCCTCGAGTACGACGACGAGCGCTCCGGCGGCTTCGCGCCGCTGCGGTTCGTCCCCAAGGGCAAGCAGGTCGTCCTCGGACTGGTCACGACCAAGCGGCCGGAGCTTGAGTCCAGGGACGACCTCAAGCGCCGCATCGACGAGGCGGCCAAGTACGTGCCGCTCGACCAGCTGTGCCTGTCCGGCCAGTGCGGCTTCGCCTCCACCGAGCAGGGCAACGCGCTGACGCAAGACGACCAGAAGGCCAAGCTTGAGCTCATCGTGGAGACCGCCGCCGAGGTATGGGGATAACAGCAAGAAGAGATCAGTGACCGGTAACGCCCGGTATGCCCCACGGGGCGCAGCGGGTGCCGCCTGAACGCCAGGGCGCGGGCCAGGCGCGGTCTTGGCCGTCAGGCAAACGACCTGATAGTCGGCTTTGTGGGAGGGCACAAGCCCGGGACGCGGCCTGAGGGGGGCGGATACAAGCAGCTGCATGATCCGGTAGACCTCGTTTATTACTTCTTGCGGCCTCACCGACCGGGTGAGAGTATCCAAGACAAATCTGAGGACGATCGACTCTATATTTGTCACCAACCAGCGTACGATTAATCACGAGTAGGTGAATGCCGGTGAGATTTCGGCTTATGTCAATGCGGACCGCCTGCCTCGCTGGGGCGGCCGCACTAGTGCTGACAGCCGCCGCCGCGTGCAGCAGCGGGGGTGGGTCAGCCAGTTCCTCGCCTTCGGTGCAGACCTCGAACTCCAGCATCAAGGCACCGCCCGCCAAGGCGGGCGGCTCGCTGACCGTCCTTGAGGGCAAGGGCTTCTCCGGCGACTGGCCACTCGGGTTCGACCCGGCGACCAACACGACCGGTTCCGCCGACCAGGACTACTACAACGCCGTGTACGGCCAGCTCTTCGAGCTCGGCGACAACGGCAAGCTGATCTACGACCTCGCCACCGGGTACCAGTACTCCAACGGCAACAGGACGGTCACGATTGACCTCCGCCCCGGTGTCAAGTTCTCTGACGGGACCCCGCTCACCGCGGACGTGGTCAAGTGGAACTGGACGCGTGACCTGGAGTCGTCGTGCACCTGCGCGGCCGAGTGGGTAGTCGCCCGCACCAACCCGAAGGTGACGACGTCGGCGCCCGCCGCAAGCGTCATCAAGGTGATCAACGCGACGACCATCCAGGTCAACCTGGCCATCCCCGACGGCGCGTTCATCAACCAGATGTTCGACTCGATCCCGAACTGGATCATCTCGGAGAACTCGTTCAACAAGATGGGCGAGAAGGCGTTCGCGCAGCTGCCCGTCGGTGCCGGGCCCTTCATCATGGTCAGCGACTCCTACAGCAACCAGATCGTGATGAAGAAGAACCCCACCTACTGGCAGGCGTCGCAGGGGCTGCCGTACCTCGACAACCTGACGTTCAAGTCGGTCAGCGGTGACGAGGCGGCCTACGAGGCGATGCTCGCGGGCGAGGGCCAGGTCTACACCGACATGTCCACCCCGCAGCTGCTCACCGAGTCACAGCAGCACTTCGACGTGCTGAACCAGCTCGGCACCTCGCCCTACGACCTGCAGCTCAACACCTCGGTCGCGCCGTTCAACAACCCCAAGGCGCGCGAGGCGATCTACGCGATGACCAACTTCGCGCCGATCCTGCAGAACATCTTCAAGAACGCCTACCCGGTCGTCCAGGGCTTCACCGGCCCCGGTGGCATCTGCTACCAGGCGACGGTCCCCGGCTACCAGGGCTACAACGCGACACTGGCCAAGCAGCTGGTGCAGCAGTCCGGCCTTGACAAGGCGACGATCGACCTCGGCACGATCTCCTCCAGCCCTGTCGCCGCCGAGACCACCCAGGCACTGGCGCAGGAGTGGGCGGCGTTCGGCGTGAAGACCACGCTGCACTCCTACGCGCTCAACGCGCTCATCCAGGCCTTCACCGCCAACGCGGGCAAGAGCTGGCAGGCGATGATCCAGACGGCCGGCGCCTACGACCCGGCGGGCGGCGTCGGCGTGGGCTTCCGGTTCAACTCCACCTCGCCGTTCAGTGGCGTCCACGACCCCAAGCTGGACACCATCCTGAGCCAGGCGGCGGCGAGCAGCTCCCTGAGCGTCCGCTGCCCGCTGTACAACCAGGCGGCGGCGTACATCGCCAAGAACTACTACGGGCCGTTCTACTTCTCCTTCGCCCCGGCCAACGTGTCGGTGAAGGGCGTGGCCGGCCCGGGTCTCACCACGCCGCTGCCAGCGGTGTCGGTGACGCCGGCGATCCTCTGGGAAGACGTCTACTACAACCCCTCCGGCTCCTGACAGGCGACCGGTAACGACAGTAAGGACATCAGGACAACAATGGCGCTGGCACAGCAAGTCCAGCTCCAGCGGGAACCCGGCGCGCGGACCGACTTCGCGCGCCGGGTTACCGGCTCGCCAGCCTTGCAGCTGGTGGGCCGGCGGCTTCTCACGGCCATCCCGGTGCTGCTGGGCGTCACATTCCTGACTTTCGTCGTCATGAACCTCATCCCTGGAAATCCCGCCCAACTGATTCTCGGCATCAACGCCAGCCCAAGCGCGATCGCCAAGCTCGACGCACAGCTCGGCCTTAACCACCCGTTCTGGGACCGCTACTGGATCTGGCTCGACGGGCTGCTGCACGGAAACCTCGGCATCGCCTACAGCAACCAGCAGAGCGTCAACAGCGACATCGCGCAGTTCCTGCCCACCACCTGCTGGCTGCTGCTCTACACCCTGGTCGCGTCGCTCACCCTCGGCATCATCGTCGCGGTGCTCGCCGCCCGCAAGCCGAACGGGATCTTCGACAGGATCAGCCTCGCGGTCTCCATGATCGGGCTGTCCGTCGCGCCCTACGCGCTCGCGCTGGTGCTCATCTACGTCTTCTCGGTCCGGCTTGGCTGGTTCCCGACGATCTCCAACTCCCTTGGCGACAACCCGCTGACCGCCATCAGGGCCCTTACCCTGCCCGCGGCCGCGATCGGGTTCCCGCTGTTCGCGATTTATACCCGGCTGCTGCGGGCCGACATCGTCGAGCAGATGCAGCGCGAGGACTACATCGTCACCGCCAAGGCGAAGGGGGTGACGCCGTGGCGAGTGCTGGTCCAGCACGCGACAAGGAACTCGCTGTTCACCCTCATCACGCTCGTCGCGCTCAACCTGGGCACGCTGATCGGCGCGGTGGCGATCATCGAGCCGATCTTCTCGCTGCCCGGCATCGGCGCGGAGCTGATCAGCGCCATCAACATCAACGACCTGCCGCTCATCGAGGGCATCGTCGTGGTGTTCGCCCTGGTGACCGTGGCAGGCAACCTCATCGCCGACCTGTTGTACACGGTCCTCGACCCAAGGATCCGCTATGGCCGCGCAGCTTCCTGACATGGCGGCGACGCTGACGCCCGGCGCGCAGCAGCCGCTCCCCTCCCTGGTCAGCAGCCGACGGCTGAAGTGGCAGAAGGCAGCGCGGGCGCTGCGGCTGTGGGTGCCCGCCGGGTTCCTCCTCCTGCTGCTGTTCATCTGCTTCGTCTGGCCCTACATCTACTCGATCCCGCCGGGCAACTCGGGCTCCATCCTGGACGCGTCCGAGCCGCCGTTCTCGCCGGGGCACTGGCTCGGCACCGACCCCAACGGCGTGGACCTCTTCTCCATGCTGGTCTACGGCGGGCAGGTGTCGTTCGAGATCAGCCTGGCAGTCACCGCGTTCGGCGCGATCGTCGGCGGCACCATCGGGCTCACCGCCGGCTACTTCGGCGGCTGGCCCGACTCGGTGCTGTCCCGCATCGTCGACGTGCTGATCGCCTTCCCCGCCCTGGTGCTCGTCCTCGCGGTCGCCGAGGTGCTGCAGCCGAGCGAGACGCACCTGATCTGGGCGCTGTCGTTTTTCAGCGTGCCCGTGTACGCACGGATAACCCGCGGCTCCACGCTGACGATCCGCACGCTGCCGTTCATCACGGCGGCCCGGCTGACGGGCACGAGCAACAGGAAGATCATCTTCAAGCACGTGCTGCCGAACGTCCTCCCCAGCGTCGTCACGTTCAGCCTGCTCGGCATCGGCCTCATCGTGATCCTGGAAGGCGCGGTCGACTTCCTCGGCCTCGGCATCCAGATCCCGCAGCCGAGCTGGGGCGCGATGATCGCGAAGGGGCAGAACGTCCTCACCGCGGAGCCGCAGTACGTGCTGATCCCGTCCCTTGTGCTGCTGATATTCGTCATGTCGCTGAACCTGCTCGGTGACGCGCTGCGTGAACGCTGGGGGGTCCGGTGAGCCCGGTGATCTCGACCGACAACGCACTCCTCGAAGTCGAGGACCTGCGGGTCGCCTTCGCTGTCGGCGGCCGGGAGGTCCGCGCCGTCGACGGGGTCACCTACAAGGTCGAGGCGGGCCGCACCCTCGCCATCATCGGCGAGTCCGGCTCGGGCAAGACCGTGGGCTGCCGCGCCATCATGGGCCTGCTGCCCACCGGTACTGAGATCAGCGGCTCCGCCCGGCTGCGCGGCACCGAGCTGATCGGCCTGTCCGACGGCCAGCTGCGCAAGCACCGCGGCAGCGAGATGGCGATGGTGTTCCAGGACCCGGCCCGCTCGCTCAACCCGACGATGCGGGTCGGCAAGCAGATCACCGAGGCGATCACGACGCACCGCAAGGTCAGCAAGTCCGACGCCCGCGACCAGGCGATCGAACTGCTCCGCCTGGTCCGCATCCCCGCGCCTGAGCGGCGGTTCCACGAGTACCCGCACCAGCTGTCCGGCGGCATGCGGCAGCGCGTCGTGATCGCCATGGCCCTCGCCTGCCGGCCCAAGCTGCTCATCGCGGACGAGGCCACGACGGCGCTCGACGTCACCACCCAGGCGCAGATCATGGAGCTGCTCCTTGAGCTACAGCAAGAACTGGACATGGCGCTGATCTTCATCAGCCACGACCTGGGCCTCGCCGCCTCCTACGCCGACGAGGTCGTCGTCATGTACGCGGGCAAGATCGTCGAGCAGGCGCCGGCCAAGCGCCTGTTCGGCGCCGGGGGAACCGTCAAGATGCGCTACACGCGGGCGCTGCTCGACGCGATCCCGCACCTGGAGCGCCCCGCGCACACCGACCTGCCCGTGGTCACCGGCCGGCCGCCGGACCCGACCATGCTCCCGGTCGGCTGCTCGTTCGCGCCGCGCTGCCCCAGCGCCGCGGACGACTGCACGGCGAAGGCGCCGGCCCTTACCGAGCACGCACCGGGCCACCGGTGGGCGTGCTGGCACCCATGCGAGAACGGAGGGACGGCGTGACCGCGCCCGTGGACAGCACAGCACCAGTGGACGACCAGGCCCCAGCGGGCAAGCACGGGCGACGCGCGGAACGACAAGAAGCCGCTGCTTTCCGCGCGCGACCTGGTCCAGGAGTTCATCGCGCGCGAGGCCGGCGGCGCCAGGGGCGGCGTCGTCCAGGCGGTGTCCGGCGTGTCATTCGACATCATGCCCGGTGAGACCCTGGGCATCGTGGGCGAGACCGGGTCTGGCAAGTCCACCCTCGCCCGCGCCGTGCTCCAGGCGCCGCGCCCGAAGTCCGGTTCCGTCGTCTTCCGCGATCAGGAGCTCACCAAGCTGCACGGCCGCGCGCTGGTGCACGCCCGGCGGGACATGCAGTTCGTCTGGCAGGATCCGTTCGGCTCACTCGACCCGAAGTGGCAGGTGCGCTCGATCGTCGAGGAGCCACTCGCCGCGCACTCGGTCGGCACCAGGGCATCGCGCCACAAGCGCGCGGAGGAACTACTCGACCTCGTCGGCCTCGACCCGGCCAGGTACGCCAAGCGGCACCCGCGCGAGATGTCCGGCGGCCAGGCGCAGCGGGTCGCCATCGCGCGCGCCGTCGCCCTCGAGCCGTCGCTGCTCATCTGCGACGAGGCGGTCTCCTCGCTGGACGTGCTGATCCAGGCGCAGGTGCTCAACCTCTTCGAGCGGCTGCGCCGCGAGCTGAACCTTTCCTACCTGTTCATCGCCCACGACCTGGCCCTCGTCAAGCAGGTCAGCGACCGGGTCGCGGTGATGTACCTGGGCAAGTTCTGCGAAGTGGGCCCCGGCGAGTCGGTGTACCGGCAGCCGCTGCACCCGTACACGAAGGCGCTGCTCGACTCGATCCCCTCGACCGAGCCGGGCGCGGCACGGACGACCGCGACGCTGCGCGGCGAGCCGCCGTCGCCGGTCAACCCGCCGTCCGGCTGCCGGTTCCGTACCCGCTGCCCGCGCGCCGTCGACCGGTGCGCGAGCGAGGTGCCGGAACCGCGGGAGCTCGCACCCGGCCACCTGGTGGCCTGCCACTTCCCGCTCACCGGCCGGCGCCCGCCGAGTCGGCCGCCACGGCGGTGAGCGGCACCGGGGTGAGCGGCATGCCGAGCACCGCCAAGGTCCAGGGATAAGTCACAAGTCAACAACCCACAGTCAGCACTCCGAACGGGTGCGTGCTCCGCCCGCAGGGCCGGCCGCACCCGTTCGGGCTGATGAGCCAGGCGGCAGTCAATCCTCGGCACTAGCGCAATCGCTGACTCGCATAACGGGCTTGCATAACAGGAAGGAACATCTGATGAGGCTGCGGATCCTGCTCGAACCTCACCACGGGGCCACGTACGCACAGATCCTGGCGCTGGCGAAGGCGGCAGAGGCAGGCGGCTTCGACGCCTTCTTCCGCTCCGACCACTACCTGGGCATCGATGCCAACGACACGACCTACCAGCCGACCGACTCGTGGACCACGCTCGCCGGACTGGCCGTGCAGACGGAACGGGTACGGCTGGGGACCCTGGTCAACGCCTCGACGTTCCGGCTGCCCGGTCAGCTCGCCGTCGAAGTCGCCACCGTCGATCAGATGAGCGGCGGCCGCGCGGAGCTCGGCATCGGCGCCGCCTGGTACGAGCGCGAGCACGACTACTTCGGCATACCGTTCCCCCCGCTGGGGGAGCGCTTCGACAAGCTTGAGGAGCAGCTCGCCATCCTCACCGGACTCTGGGACACCAAGCCGGGGGAACGGTTCAGCTTCGAGGGCAAGCACTACCAGCTCAAGGACTGCGCGTCGATACCGCGCTGGGCGTCCCGGCCGAAGATCATCATCGGCGGGGCCGGCGCTAAGCGGACCCCCACGCTGGCGGCGAAGTACGCGGACGAGTTCAACGGCGCGCTCGGCCTCGACCTCCGCGAGCGGTACGCGAACTTCAAGCGGATCTGCGAGGACGTGGTCGGCCGCGACCCGGCGGACATCCGGATGTCCGCCACCGTGCCCGTCGCGATCGGCCGGGACGCGCAAGACCTGGAGCGGCGCAAGGAGTCGCTCGGCGAGCCGGGCGCGCGGCTGCTCGCGGCCGGCGTCACCGGCTACGCGGGCGACGTGATCCGGGTGGTCGAGGACCTGGCCACCCAGGGCGCGGACACCGTCTACTTCCACGTCTACGGACCGTCAGACGTCGCCCACATCGAGCTGCTCGGCGAGCAGGTAGTCAGCCGCTTCCAATAAAGTAGGCCTTTTCATCCTGATGATCCGTGGCCGCCACGGACCGTCAATGCCCCGCCTGGCCCCGGGCTGGAGCGCCGTCCATGGCCCGGTTAGGAGCCGCACCCGCGGGTATCCCGAGTTGGCGATGGGTCGGCGGGGCACTTCTGTGCCGGACCGTGAACGTGCTCGCCCAAGGAGATGGCCAACATGACCGACAACGACCCGACCAGGTCAACGCCGACGGGGGAGGAGCCAGCTTCGTGGCCCCGGCAAGAGCCGGGCAGTTCCGAGCCTGCCGAAGATCCGGGTTACCTCACGGAAACCGGCCAGGCTGTCGGCGAGGACGGCTCGGTCGCTCCGATCATCGGCGGCCTGCCCGCCGTCGAGGGGTCCTCCTGGGATATCGGCGCCCCGGCGGAGGACCGCGGTGCGGGTCTGGCCGCCGAGGAGGAGAGGGCAGATCAGGCCAGTCACGAGGACAAACACGGCGGCCGTTGAATCGTGGGCAACCTTTCTGCCACTGGTTGAGCTGCTGCAGGTAGGCGGGGTGCGGTAACCGCGCTGTGTGCCCGCACAACGGCCTCGCCGCAAAGGTTGTGCGGCGGGGCCGATGCCGAGGCGCATCCGCTGAGGCAGCATGAGGAATGTGAGAGATTGCCAGGACCGGCCGCGACGTTTGTGCGCGGCCACTAATTTCGCCCGCGAATTCGGTGTGCTAAACACCAGCGCGCTAAAGTCGCATGGGCTCGTCCCGGGATTTCTCTGGATCACCGAAGGAAAGCGGCCCGCGGCGAAATCGGCCGAAATTGCCATTCCTGGCCCCGTGCTTGCAAGCCCCGTGTTTACAAGCAGAGTGCTTACCAGCCCAGGGCTTACCGGACGGCCCGCGCGTGGAGATTGACATCCGGGCGGTCCGGCGGCTGCGGGAGTCGGCGGGGGCGCGGGCAGCGATCGCGCCGATGGTCGAGGCGCTCTGCCGGTCGGACGCGGACCTGGCCGAGACGCGCGTGGTCTGCGACTGGATCCAGTACAAGGCCAACTTCCGCGACACGGTGATGGTCCGCCCGGTGATCGCCGCGGACGGCCCCTCCGTCACCTCCGTCGCGGGCTACGAGCTCGCCGTGGACCTGCGCCGCTGCGCCAGGCCGGAGACCGACGTCGCCGGCGAGGTGACCGCGGCGCTCTCCGAGGCCGTCCACGTGACCCGCGGTACCGGCTCGGGCGTCGGCGGACTTGGCGGCGGCGCGGGGGACCGAGTCTGGCTTGAGCCGTGGGTGCCCGGGTCGTTCAGCTGCGTGTGGCGGTTCAACGCGCTGTACTGGCAGGCCCTCGCCGCCTGGGAGAAGACGACAGGCAAGAACTACGAGCAGTCGCTGCCTGGCGGGGAGTCAGACGCGCGCAACTCCGCGGCGGCCCGCGAGGTCATCCTCGACCTGTTCTCCAGCTGGGACGAGCTCGCGTCCCGGCGCGCGCTGCCCGAGCAGCTGTACGTCATCGAGCTTGGCGTCGGCAACGGGGGCCAGGCGCGCACCTGGCTGGATGAGTTCGTCGAGCTCGACCGCAGGCACGGCCGCGACTACTACCGGCGGCTGCACTACCTGATGGGCGACTACTCCGCGCACGTGCTTGACCGCGCGCGCCAGGAGGTGGCGCACCACGGGGATCATGTGTCCGGGCTGGTCCTCGAGGCGACCCGGCTGACGGGCTCCGTCGGTTTCCTTGCCGGCAAGGCGTTCCTCGTCTACATCTCCAACGTCTACGACAACCTGCCGAGCGACGAGGTCGCCGTCATCCGCGGCCGGATGTACCTGGTCCAGACCCGCGCCTACGTGGCAGGCCCCGCCGCGGACGCGATCGCCGCCAGGTTCGGCCTCAAGCGGGCCGAGATCGCGCAGCTCACCGAGCGGCTGCTGCGCATCGGCCCCGAGCTGCTCGCCGAGTCGCAGCCGGACAAGTTCCCCGACGCCGGCCAGGCGGTCCTGTTCTGGCAGGCGGTCTGGGAGGCGCTGCGCCAGGCCGAGCGCTACGTGCCACTTGAGGGCCTGGACACCTACCTGATCACGCCCGCGGTGACCGGGGAGATCCTCCGCCCGCTGCTCGCCGCGGAAGGTGACGTGCGGATGCACGTGTCCAACGGGGCGCTGGCGTCGTTCGCCGACACCCTGCCGCTGCTGCACCCGTTCGGCCGCCTCGTCTGCCACGACCTGTTCACCACGTCGCCTGGCGAGTACCGCGGGAGTTTCCACGGGCCAGGCAAGTACGACGGGTCCGTCGTGAACTGGGTCAACGGGCCGCTGCTGCAGCTGCTTGCCAGCCGGCGCGGCTTCGGCGTGCAGTTCTCGCCGTTCAAGCAGCGCCCGGCGTCCAACGTCAAGACGCTGACCGCCCAGGTCAGGGATTGAGCAGATGATCGAGAACGCAGGCGGCAGCCTCCCGCTGCTCCCCACGACCGTGGTCGGGTCCTACAGCGTGCCCGAGTGGCTGGAACGGCTCAAGACCGAGTACTACCAGCGGCGGATCAGCGCGGCGCACCTCGCCGAGATCCACGACGTGGCGATCAAGGCCGCCGTCAAGGACCAGGAGCGGGCGGGCATCGACATCGTCTCCGACGGCGAGCTGCGGCGGGACAACGACATCGACTACTTCCTCGCGCGGATCCCTGGGGTGCACATCGCGCAGCGGGCCAAGTCGGACTACTACGACTACTACGACGCGGCCGTCACCGCGCCGCTGCCCGAGGACGACAAGACGGCGCTCGGCCTCGCGGGCGACTTCGAGTTCACCCGCGCGCTGACCGACCGCCCGGTGAAGTTCTCCTTCACCGGCCCGTTCTCGCTGTCCCGCCGCCTTGGCACCGCCGCCTACCGCGACCAGGCCGAGCTCGTCCGTGCCCTCGCCAGGCGGCTCAACACCGAGGCGCGCGCCCTGTCGGAGGCCGGAGCACAGTTCCTGCAGATTGATGAGCCGTTCCTCGCGGGTTACCCGGATCAGGCGGCGCTGGCGGTCGAGGCGGTGAACATCGTCACCGACGGCGTGCCGGCTACCTGGGGGCTGCACGTCTGCTACGGGAACCGCTACGCGCGACCCTCATGGGAGGGGCACTATGATTTCCTATTCCCCGAGGTGCTTGAGGCACGAGTCGACCAGCTGGTGCTCGAGTTCGCCCGCAAGGGCCTGGACGACCTGCGGCTGATCAAAGAGTACGCGTGGCCGTCGGCGCTTGGCCTCGGCGTGATCGACGTTAAGTCGCCGTCGGTGGAGAGCCCGGAGCTGGTCGCCGCCAGGATCAGGCGCGCACTCGAGTACATCGACCCAGGCCGGCTGGTCGTCAACCCCGACTGCGGGCTGCGTCATCTCGCACCGGAGGTAGCGCGGAGCAAGCTCCGCGCTATGGTAGCTGGCGCGGCGATTGTCCGGACAGAGCTAACTACACCACCAAGCAGCCCTTCTCCCGCCTCGGGAGAGCACGCCTGGAAGACATCAGGAGATACCAATGGATAGCGGATTCCTCTTCACTTCCGAGTCGGTGACTGAAGGGCACCCGGACAAGATCGCCGACCAGATCTCGGACGCGGTGCTCGACGCGGCGCTCGCCGGCGACCCCATGTCGCGTGTCGCCTGCGAGACGCTGCTGACCACCGGCCTGATCGTGGTCGCGGGGGAGATCACCACCGCATCGACGATCGACTACGCCGCCGTCGCGCGGAAGGTAGTCAACGAGATCGGCTATGACAACGGCGAGTACTACTTCGACGGCAACGCGGTTGGCGTGGTAGTCGCCATGGACCGCCAGTCGCCGGACATCGCCCAGGGCGTCGACACCGCCCACGAGGGCCGGGTCACCGGCTCGGAGGACCCGCTCGACAAGATCGGCGCCGGCGACCAGGGCATGATGTTCGGCTACGCGACCAACGAGACGCCCGAGTACATGCCGACGCCGATCATCCTCGCGCACAAGCTGTCGAAGAAGCTCTCCGACGTCCGCCACTCCGGCCTGCTGCCCTACCTGCGCCCGGACGGCAAGACCCAGGTGACTGTCCGCTACGACGACGCGGGCAAGCCGGTCGAGATCGAGAAGGTGCTGATCTCCACCCAGCACCAGGACGGCGTGGAGTCGAAGCTTCCCGAGGCGCTGTGGGAGGAGGTCGTGCTGCAGACGCTGCCCGCCGACCTGTACGACCCCGACCGCCTCAAGGATGAGTTCTACGTGAACCCGACGGGCCGGTTCGTCATCGGCGGCCCGGTCGGCGACACCGGGCTGACCGGCCGGAAGATCATCGTCGACACCTACGGCGGCTTCGCGCGCCACGGCGGCGGCGCGTTCTCCGGCAAGGACCCGTCCAAGGTGGACCGCTCGGCCGCGTACGCCGCACGGTACGTCGCCAAGAACATCGTCGCGGCCGGCCTGGCCGACCGGGCCGAGGTCCAGGTCGCCTACGCGATCGGCGTCGCCCGGCCGCTTTCGCTGCTGATCGAGACGTTCGGCACCGAGAAGATCTCCCGCGAGGCGATCGTCGAGCTAGTGCAGGAGAACTTCGACCTGCGCCCCGGCGCCATCCTCCGCGACCTCGAGCTGCGCCGCCCGATCTACCAGCAGACCGCGGCCTACGGCCACTTCGGCCGCACCGGCGACGGCTTCACCTGGGAGCGCACCGACAAGGCCGACCAGCTCCGCGCGCAGGCTGATTTGTCTTAGTGGGGACTGTATTGCCTGCGGGGGGACGACCCCCCTGCACCCCCCGGCATGGGGGCTTCGCCCCCCATCTCCCCCCAGGGGGACGCCGCAGAAAGCACGGCGCCCCCCGCGCGGTGGCTGGGGTTAAGGCCTTGTGGTTACGGTTGTAGGCGGTCCACAAACCGGACCGCCTTCGCGCTGTGGCTGAGGTCAAGGCTTGTGGCCGCTTGACGCGTGCCCCGCGCTCCGCGCGGGGCACGCGTCTTTTTCTTGGCATTGTAGGAATCTGTCGCCGAAACGGAATTCCCGCAACTATTGCGATTGTAAATACCAGGCATGGCGGTGATCGATGACGTGCATGGAAAACCGAACGTGCTCAGGTCGTGACAGATGGGGACAGGGTGTGTTATCGTGTTACTGGTGGTACTTCTGTCAATTAGAGTGACATAAAAGCTTGTGGCCTGCCGCGCTAAACTGCGCGGCGAGTTTGGCGGCCGGCGCGATTGTTCGGGGTCAACCACCATGCGATCGTCGCCGTAAAGTTCGGGAACATGAGGGGACCCGAACGGCAGAGGAGGCGGTCGATAAGCGACGAAACGTGATGAAACCGTTCTCTCCGGGTGGTATGACTGTCCCTGCGGCGTGACAATGTTCCAGAGGAACACCCGATAGCTGCTGGAACTCAAACCACATCGCTAAAGCAGTGCAAAGAAGCACCGTTTACTTGTGGATCCGGTGAACGGCGTCTTCTTTCGGCTAGCCCACGAGAGCGGGACTGCGCCGCAAGGCGGAGCACGCCCTCGTTCGGAAGATAAATGACTCGCTGTTAGCCACGAGAAGGCAGAGCACATGAATAGATCCGTCCACTGGCGCACGCGGACGGCGGCGGCCGCCGTCGCCGCGCTGTCGCTCGGCGTCCTCGCCGCGTGCAGCTCCAGCTCGAGCTCGAGCGGCAGCGCCCCGGCGTCGTCGAGCGCGCCGGCCGCGAGCAGCGCCGCCGCTACGGCGTCGAACTCCGCCGCGAGCGGCACTGTCTCCACGTCCTCCTGCGGCACCAAGCCGGGCGTCGCCGCGACCGGGACGCCGATCAACATCGGTGCGATCAACACCAAGCAGCCGGGCACCGACTTCAGCGACATCGAGAACATGACGGGCGCGTACTTCGCGTGCGTCAACGCCAACGGCGGGATCAACGGGCACCCGATCAAGTACTTCCCGGTGACCGAGCAGACCAGCCCGCCGCAGATCGCCTCGCTCGCCAAGCAGCTGGTGACCACCGACCACGTGGTCGGCATCATGGGCAACAGCTCGATCATCGAGTGCTCGGTGGACGCGGCCTACTGGAAGAGCGTCGGCATCGAAGTCCTGGGCGCCGGCATCGACCCCGAGTGCTACTCGACGCCGAACACCGCCTCGGTGAACATGGGGCCGCGTTACTCAAGCGACGGCGCGGTCCAGTACGTGATGGCCCAGGGCGCGAGCAAGATCGCCTTTGACCAGTCGAACGTCCCCGGCACCGCGTACATCGCCGCCGGCCCGAACGCGCTGGCCAAGGCGAAGGGCGTGCCGATCCAGGACTTCACCGAGAACGTGCCGATCACCAGCGCCAACGCGATCGCCACGAAGCTGGTCACCGCCGCGGGCCCGAGCGGCGCGGTGGTGCTCAACTTCACCCCGCCGGAGGCGCTGCTGATCCTGCAGGCCGCGCAGAAGCTCAACCTGGAGAACCGGGTCAAGTACTGGGCCTGCTCCACCCCGTGCAACACCGACTTCCTGGCGACCTCGCTCGGCCAGAAGTGGAACAACAAGCTGTTCGTCAACGCCGAGCTCCTCCCGCTTGACGGGAACACCAGCCAGACCGCGCAGCTGTTCGACGCCATACTCAAGCAGTACGGAACGAACGTCTCCGGCGGCGTCGGCTCGTTCTCCGAGATGGGCTTCACGATCGGCGAGATCGCGACCCACGCCCTGGAGAGCGTCACCGGGCCGTACACGATCGCCTCGGTGAGCGCCGCACTCAAGTCGGTCAGCAACTACAACACCGGGATGCTCTGCCAGGGTTACACCTACGGCAACTACTCACTGCACATCCCGAACAACATGGACTACACGGTCACCCCGGACAACGGCAAGTTCGTCCAGGCCTCCACGGGCGGCGGGTGCACCCTGATCTCGGCCGACGACCCGCAGATCGCCGCCTACCGGGCCGTCGCCGGCACCGCGCCAGCGGTCGGCTAGCGGCCTTCCGAACACAACCAAGGGACTGAAACAGTTACATGCCGAGCTGGGCAGAATTTCAGCCCTACATCGTGACCGGCCTGGCCCTGGGCGGGCTCTATGCCCTGTCCGGGGTCGGGCTGGTCGTGCTGTACCGCGCCACCGGGGTGCTCAACCTCGCGTTCGGCGCGGTCGGCGCGATGGGGGCCTTCATCGCGTACTCCATCATCAAGGCGGGCAACCCCGGCTGGGTCGGCTGGATAACGTGCATCCTGTTCGCCGGCGTGGTGACGCTCGGCTACGGCATGCTCTTCGGGCCTGCCCTAGCCGGGCGCGGCCCGCTCGTGCAGTCCATCTCCACGCTGGGCCTGGCGCTGGTGCTCTTCGGGGCCATCGACCTGGCCTGGCCGACCAGCGGCGGCCAGTCGCCGTCGATATCCTTCCCGACCGACAACGGCGGGTTCACGGTCGGACAGCTGCAGGTCACCTGGACGCAGGTGATCGCGCTCGGCCTCGGCATCGTCATCACGGTCGGCACCGGAGCGTTCTTGCGCTACTCCAAGCTGGGCACCGCGATGCGCGCGATGGCCAACGACCGGGTGATCACCGCGACGCTCGGCGTCCCGATCCGCCGGGTCGAGGCCGCCGCCTGGCTGGGCTGCGGGCTGTTGTCCGGCATCGCCGGGATCATGCTGGCCGACTTGTCCGCCCTCGACGACACCACGCTGGTGTTCACGGTCGTGATCTCCTCGCTCGCCGCGGCGCTGATCGGGCGGCTGCGCTCGATCTCGGTCACGTTCGTCGCCGCCCTGGTGATCGGCCTGGTCCACGACCTGCTCACGCCGATCACCCAGATCTCCAACTACCAGGACATGACGCCGTTCGTGCTCGCCACGATCGCCCTGCTCGTCATGCCTCGCGGCCAGGTCATGACGCGCACGCGCGAGGAAGGGTGAGGGCGCAGTGATCGATACCGCGGACACCGGCCGCAAGGCGCCCGCTCCCGCCAGCCGCCGTCACGTGATGGACCGCAGCTCGCTCACCCGTCTCTCGGTCATCGCCGTGCTGCTGCTGCTCGCCCTGTTCGCGCTGCCGCCGCTCATGACGGCGTACTACACGGACACGATGACCCAGGTGGCCATCTACTCGATCGTGACGCTCGGACTCGGCCTGCTCGTCGGCCGCGTCGGGCTGTACTCACTGGGCCAGCTCGCCGTGCTGACGATCGGCGCCTGGGTCGGCGCGCGGCTGCTGTTCGGCACCGGCCAGCCGTACATCCTCGTCCTGATCGAGGCCGGCCTGGTCACGATGATCATCGGCTCGCTGATCACGCTGCCCGCGCTCCGGCTGCGCGGCCTGTACCTGGCGCTGATCACGCTGATGCTGGCAGGCGGGGTCTCCGTCATCGAGGCGACGCTGAACTTCCCCAACGGCGGCGGCGGCTTCTCCGGCTACAACGGCTCCCTCCTGCACATCCCGCAGATCAGGCGGCCGTCGTTCGCAGGCACCGACCCGGCGTTCTACCGGTTCTCCGTGATCGTCGCGATCGTGATGTTCCTGCTCGTCTTCGCTCACCTCAGGACCAGGCCGGGCCGGGCCTGGGCGGCCCTCAGGCAGAGTGAGCCCTCCGCGCTCGCCGCAGGCATCAACACGACGTTCTACAAGCTCTGGGCCATGGCCCTGGCATCGTTCGTCACCGGCGTCGCCGGGGCGCTGCTGGCCGGCGCGGACCGCGAGCTGTTCTCGATCGACTTCCCGATCCAGAACTCGATCGAGCTGCTCGCGGTCGTGCTCATGGGCGGCGCGTTCGCCCTGACCGGCGCGGTGATCGCCGCGTTCCTCCAGTCGTTCCTCCCCGCCCTGCTGCAGATCTGGGGCGTGCCGAACGACTGGCTGATCATCCTGTTCGGCGTCGGCGTCATGCAGGTGCTCGCGACCGCGCCCGGCGGGATCGCCGACCAGTTCCCCAAGGACATGAAGCGCCTGTACCGGCTGATCAGCCGGCTGTGGACCAGGCCGCCGGCGGTCGCCGCGGGGTCGGCGAGCGCCGCCTCCGCGACGGGCCAGGCAGGGAAGGGAGGCGGCGCGGCATGATCGACGTCAAGGACCTGAGCGTGAAGTACGGCGGCGTGACGTCGCTCGACGGCATGAACCTGCGGTTCGAGGAGGGCGTCTGCGGCCTCATCGGCCCGAACGGCGCCGGCAAGACCACGTTCTTCAACGTGCTTTCCGGGTTCGTGCGGCCCGCGTCTGGCGGCGTGACCGCCTTCGGTGACGACCTGCTGCGCATGGCGCACTTCCGCCGGGCCCGGTGGGGGATCCGCCGCACGTTCCAGACCGAGCAGGCGATCTCCGACCTCACCGTCTACGACAACGTGGCGATGATCCACTCCAAGCTGCGCGGCTCCGCGCGCAGGGACGACATCATGCAGTCCATCGAGTTCGTCGGCGGCGGCATCTCGCCGTGGGCGAAGGTCGGCTCGCTGACGGCCGGGCAGCGCCGCCTGGTCGAGGTCGCCCGCGCGGTCGCGGGAAAGCCGCGGCTGATCCTGCTCGACGAGCCGGCGGCAGGCCTGCCCGACGGGGAGACCAGGCACCTGACCGGCGTGATCAAGAACATCCCGGCGCACACCGGGGCGCTGACGATCCTCGTCGACCACGACATGGCGCTGGTCTCCTCGGTCTGCGAGACAACCGCGGTGCTCGACTTCGGCAAGCTGATCGCGTCGGGACCGACCGCGCAGGTACTGCGGGACGAGCACGTGATGCGCGCCTACCTGGGAACGGCGGAGGTGGCCTGATGTCCGTGCTTGAGCTCAGAGACATCACCGTCGAGCGCGGCGGCCGGGCGGTCGTCAAGGACGTCACGATCCCGGTCCCCGCCGGGGAGGTCACCGCCCTGCTCGGGCCGAACGGCGCGGGCAAGTCCTCCCTGGTCCTCGCCGTCGGCGGGGTGCTGAAGCCGCACCCTGGATCGGTGTCACTTGACGGCACCGAGCTGGCGGGCCGCCGGCCGGAGAAGATCCGCGCCGCCGGGGTCGCGATCGTGCCGGAAGGCCGCAGGCTGCTCCCCGACCTGTCCGTCGACGACAACCTCAAGGTGGCGACGTACGCGCTGAGCAAGCAGGCCGCCGCGGAGGGGCGGGCCCGCGCGCTCGAGCTGTTCCCCAGGCTCGCCGACCGGCTCAACGTCCCCGCCCGGCTGCTGTCAGGCGGCGAGCAGCAGATGGTGGTCCTCGCCCAGGCCCTCGTCTCGCAGCCGAAGTACATCCTGATCGACGAGCTCTCCCTCGGGCTCGCCCCCGTCATCGTGAATCAGTTGATCCCGGTGATACGGCAGGTAGCGGCCAGCGGCGTTGGAGTGCTCCTGATCGAACAATTCGCCACGGTCGCGCTCGCTCTCGCTGCCGGAGCACACGTCATGGAAGGCGGCGTCGTCCGGTACTCGGGCACCGCTGCCGAGCTGCGCGAACGGCCGGAGCTGCTCCATTCGGCCTATCTGCTTCGTGGTTCACCTATCGAGGCGAGCGCGGTACTCGACGCGGCTGCAGCGGATTCCTCAGAGGAGGCGGATAGGGCGGAATAGAGGGCGGCGTCCTCCGCTACCGCTACTAGCAGTCGGCCGTTGTCGGCCGGTGCCGGGGTGACGGTGGATGGTCGTTGCCTAGCTGCTGCTCACAGTCTGTGACTGACGTCCCCGCTTGAACCGCTTGAACCGCTTGAACCGCTTGGAGCGCCTGGACGGCGGTCGCCGAGCGGCATGATCGTCAGCGCCGGCAGGCCGGTCGGCCGCGCGGGCAGCGCGAAGCGGGTGATCGCGGTGCCGGCGACGGTGGCCTGCGCGATGCGGTCGCGGCCGCCTGACTTCGGGCACTCCCGCTCGCGGATCGCCAGGTCCACCGACGTGACCGCGACGCCGTCGCCGCCGACGCGGCGGACCTCCTGGCTCAGTTTCCGCCTGGCGTCCTGCCGGGTGGCGCTGATGAGGTAGGTGATGCCGCCGATCTCGGTGGCCGGCGCGTACTGCGAGGCCCTCACGTCGTCGTGCCTGACGCCGATCGCCAGGCCGAGGACAAGCCCGACGGGCACCCAGCCCTTCATGATCAGCCGCGCGAAGTCCTGCCCGCTCAGGTCCGCAGTAAAGGGATGATCAAGCGACGGGGCACCTGGCGCGCGCACCGCCGTGCCGATCGCAGTGCACTCCAGGTACTCCGACGTGTATGACGAGGTCACGCTGCTGGTCAGCCGCACGCCCACGACCCCGTGCCCGCTGAGCGCGGCGCACTCGGCGGCCATCCGGTCGATGGCTTCGCGCCGCACCTGGTCCATTGCGCGGACCACCGTCGCGAGCGTCCCGTCCGGGCTGCCGCCGACGCTGGATATATCAGTCTGCGCGGTTCGGTAATCCCGTGCGCTGACCGGCGGACTGGACCACGTGCCGGGGCACCGGTCCTTCGTGATGGGGCGGGCGTAGCCGGCCGCGCCGGTTACCCGGCCGACCGTCAAGAACCCCGCGGAGCGGATCGCCGCGAGCTCATCCGTGGCCAGTGCCGATCGCCGGGTGCTGCTCCCCCAGGACCGCATGTTGCCCGTCCGCGCAGCCCTGGTCGCCGGCGAGGGGTCCTGCAGCATGAATTACATTATCGGCTCCGCTTCATCTGCTCCGCTGCGGAATGCGCCAACAGTAACGGCGAGGGGGCACGAGGGCCTACAACGGTGCATCCGTCCCGATCGCGGCGGCGCGGAGCGCGGCGGCGAGGCGGGCGGCGGGCTCCGGCAGCGGCCGCGGCATCCGGGCGAGCAGCATGCGCCGTTGTTCCCGCGGGCCGCCGCGGACCGGCAGGATGCGGACCCCCGCGGGCGCGGCGGAGGTGAGCGCGGCGGGCACGGTGGTGATGCCGCAGCCGGCGGCGACGAGGTGGAGCTTGGCCAGCCAGTCGCGGGCGGTGTGCGCGATCTCGGCCGCTCGTCCAGGCCGGGCCAGACGCCCATCAGCGTGTCCCCGGCCGAGGCGGGGGCGGCGATCCAGCGCTGGCCGTGCAGGTCGGAGATGTCGACGAACTCGCCCCGGGCGAGCGGGTGGGTGGCGGGCAGCGCCACCCGCAGGCTCCGTTCCGTGAGGGTCTGCAGCACCAGGGGCGGTGTCTCGGTGTCGGGCGGGCGGAACGGCGGCACCGAGCCAAGCAGCGCGAGGTCAAGCGTGCCGGCGCGCAGGGCGCGCGCAAGCGCCGGCGTGCTGCCTTCGCGGGTGATGACGGTGATCTTTCGCTGGCAGCATGGCCGCCGCCCTCCTAGCCTGGCCGGTATGAGCTTGATCCAAGGAGCATCATGACCACCACGCCGAAGGTCGCCCTGGTCACCGGGGCCACCCAGGGCCTGGGCCTGGCGCTGGCCGAGGGGCTCGCGCGGCGCCTGGACGCCCAGGACACCGTCTACCTCACCGGCCGCGACGCCGGCCGGGTCACCCGGGCCGTCGAAGCCATGCCCGGCGGCGGGGCACAGGTGAGGGGCGAGGTCTTCGACGTGAGCAGCAGGGAGGCCGCGAGCCGGCTCGCCGCGCATATCGGGGACCGCCATGGCGGCATCGACATCGTGTTCAGCAACGCCGTCATGCGGGTGGGCCCCGATGACGATCCGCGGGCGATCGTCGACGAGTACGCCGAGGTGAACAACTTCGGCACCACCCGGGTGCTGCGGGCCTTCACCCCGCTGCTGCGCGACAACGCGCGGCTCATCGTCGTCGCCAGCTCGCTGGGCACCCTGTACTACCTGGCGCCCGTGCTGCACGACTGGTTTGACGGCCTGGCATCGCTTGACGAGGTGGACAAGCAGGTCGCTGGCTGGCGTGACGCGGTCAAGGACGGCAGCGCCAGGGCCGGCGCCTGGCCGGGCTTCATCAACATCCCGTCCAAGATCGGTCAGGTCGCCGCCGTACGCACGCTCGCCGAGCAGCGCCGCGAGCGGGACACCGCGCGCGGCATCCTGCTCGCGGCGGTCTGCCCCGGCATGATCAACACCCCCACCTCCGCCCTGTGGTGGGACGTCAGCGAGGCACCAAGCCCCGCCCGGGCCGCCGTCGCGCTCCTGGACCTCGCGCTCGGCTCCGCCGCCCCCGGCCACTACGGCCAGCTCATCCGCAACGGAAAGGTCCTGCCCTGGCGCCCCGGCCACGAGCGCGACGGGCTGGTAGCGTCACGCCAGGTGATGGAATAGCCATGTTGACGTACCGGCCAGGAACCGACTGCGAGGTGTGCGATGCCAGGAGGAGAATCCGCCGGGTTCCTACATGGCGACGTTCCCTACCTGAAGATCGGCCAGGGCCCGCCGCTGGTGATCGTGCCGGGGCTGACCCCCGAGCATGACGTGCCGAAAGGCTGGGAACGGCGGATAGCCGTTGCCTCCGCACGCCCGCTGGCGCGGGACTTCACCGTCTACGTCGCTAACCGGAAGCGAGGCCTGAGGGCCGGCGAGTCGATGTCAGACATCGCCGGGCATCTGGTCGGCGCGATCGAGCACGACATCGGCGAGCCGGTGTTCCTGCAGGGCACAAGCACCGGGGGATCGGTCGTGCTGCAGCTCGCCGTGGACCGTCCCGAGCTGGTGCGGCGGCTGGTGGTGGTATCCGCTGCCTACCGGCTCGGGTCGCTCGGGCGGGCGGAGCAGGCCGAGATGGCGCGGCTGATCCGGGCCGGACAGCCCCGTGAGGCATGGGCGTCGGTGATAACGTCCATGCTCCCGTCGGCGCTACGCGGTCTGGCGCGCCCGCTGTCCCGGCTGGCGGCCGACCGGATGACACCCGCTGACCCCACTGACCTGCTGGTCACCCTGGACGCCGAGGACGCGTTCAACGTTGAAGCCGCACTGCCCCGCGTCACGGCTCCTACCTTGGTCATCGGCGGGGGCCGGGACGCTTTTTACTCGGAAGAGCTGTTCCGCGGCACCGCCGCGGGCGTCAAGGACGGGCGGGCCCATATCTTCCCTGACTGGGGACACATGCGCGCCAGCAGCTCCACCGCGACCAGCCACCTCGCCCTCGGTTTCATGCTCGCCGGCCTGCCCGTCCGGCCCGGGCACTGACCGCTGGGCACGCCCGACGCCCGGGAAGTACGGGAAGGCAACCTGGGAGACCGCCCCTTCCAGAGGCGGCGGAGTCACTAAGCTCTACCGTTGCCAGCTGTCAGCAGCCGACGGCTGACAGGGAGGGGCGGAGAGTCAATGGCGGGCGCCGGACGGGCCATCGCTTGTGTCGCGGCGCTCGTGGCCGCGGCGCTCGTGCTGTTCCTGGCGTTCCGCGGTCACGGCGGGACTCAGCCGCCCGCGGCGGCCGGCCGGGAGCCTGCCGGGCTGGGCGGGACGTCACCCGCGTCGGCGGCGCCGTCAGGGACGGCCGTGTCCGCCGAGCACGCGGACCCGCTGTCGGGGGCGGCGGGCGCCTACGCGGCGAGCCGGTCTGGCAGCGTCCTCGCCGCGGTCTACGACGTCAGCACCGGCCAATCCTGGCGCCTCGGCGACGGGCCGGCGCAGCCGGCGGCCAGCGTGGTGAAGCTGGACATCCTGGAGACGCTGCTCGCGCAGCAGGCTGGTACCACGCTGTCGGCTGGTGACCAGTCGCTGTCTGAGTCGATGATCGAGGACAGCGACAACGACGCCGCCACCAACCTGTGGGACGAGGCCGGCGGGGCGGCGGGCATCGGGGCCTACAACGACAGCGCCGGGCTCTCAGGGACGACGCCGTCGGCGTGCGTGACGTGCGCCGGGTTCGCCTGGCCGGGCTGGGGGCTGACGACGACGGTACCGCAGGACCAGCTGACCCTGCTGAAGCAGCTCATCGTTCCTGGACCGCGCCCGCTGCTGTCGGACGCGCAGCGCTCCTACGTGCTGTCCCTGATGGAGAACGTCGCGCCTGACCAGCGCTGGGGGGTCTCCGGCGGCGTCCCCGCCGGAGTGACGGTAGCGCTGAAGAACGGCTGGCTGCCGCTCAACGACGCGAACACCAACTGGCAGATCAACAGCGTCGGCTGGGTCTCCGGCGACGGCCGTGACTACCTGGCCGCCGTCTTCACCACGGGCAACCCAACCGAGCAGTACGGCATCGACACGATCAACGCCCTTTCCTCGCGCATCTGGACGGCGATGCGCTAGCGGCCAGGGCCGCTACCTGCGCCGACGAGCGCCTCGTGCTGCTGAGCACAGGCCGGAACCGCGAAATCATATAGGAAAAGTTACGGCATTGACGTTCTTCAAGGGCTTGATGCCGTCGAATAGACCATATATGTTCCTGGCATCGCAAGGAGCCGGCGAAAGCCGCGCGCCGCGGAATCGGCGGATCGCGGTATCGCTGATCTGGAGGTGGGCTCATGAACGACGCTGAGCGGCCAGAGCGAGCACTCGACGGCGTGCGGGTGCTCGACTTCACCCACCAGGTGGCCGGGCCGTCATCGACGCTCATGCTCGCGTTCCTCGGCGCCGAGGTAGTCAAGGTGATCGCGCCGGGCAGCAGGGACAGCTACGACCCGATCCCGTTCTACCTGAACAACGCCTCCAAGAAGTCCATTGAGCTTGACCTGAAGTCGGAGGACGGGCTGCGAGCCGCGCTGCGGCTCGCGGAGCGCGCAGACATCTTCGTGGAGAACTTCTCACCGGGGGTGATCGACCGCCTTGGACTTGGCTGGGACGTGCTGTCGCCGCGCAATCCGCGGCTGATCTACGCCCAGGTGAAGGGGTTCGCCGAGGACTCACCGTACCGGGACTTCCCGTGCTTCGACCCGATCGCGCAGGGGTTTTCCGGCGGATCGTCGATCACCGGGGAGCCGGACGGGCTGCCGATGAAACCGGGGCCCGACGTGGGCGACACCGGCACCGGGATGATGCTCGCCCAGGCGGTACTCGCGGCGCTGTACCAGCGGGAGAAGGACGGGCTCGGCCAGCGCGTGCAGGTCTCGATGACCGACCAGTGCGCGACGTTCATGCGGATCCACTACGGCTTCCCCATCGACCGGCACATGGACACGCCGCGGTTCGGTAACCGGCCGCCGTTCCTCGTGACCACCGCGCCGTCCGACATCTACCCCTGCCCGCCGTTCGGGCCGAGCGACTACGTGCACATCCACTGCGGCAGCGACCGCCAGTGGGAGCGGCTGGCCAAGCTGATGGGCCGGGAGGACATGCTGGCAGACGAGCGGTTCGCGACGATGGCGAGCCGCGGCGAGCACAAGGCCGAGGTCGACGAGGCGGTGCGCGCGTGGACCGCCACGATGGACAAGCTGGCCGCGATGCGCGCGATCGGCGCGGCGGGGGTGCCCGCCGGCGCGCTCCGCTCGACGACCGAGGTGCTCAACGACGAGGACATGCGCGCCCGCGGCGTCTTCGTGACCGTTGACGATCCGGGCAGGGGCCAGGTGACCATTCCCGGCTACCCGGTCAAGATGTCCAGGTCGCCGGCTCGCGTCGTGGCGCCGCCGCAGCCCGGGCAGCACACGGCCGAGGTGATCCGTGACTGGCTCGGCCAGGACGCCGCGGCCGTCGCGCGCTCACTCGGGCTCCGCGAGGCGGGCCAGTGATCAGGCGGGACGTGGCGATCGTCGGCATCGGCCAGACGGCCTACGGGAAGGCGCTGCCAGGCACGGCGTGGGACCTCGCGATCGAGGCCATCCTCGCCGCCCTTGCCGACGCGGGCCTTGAGCCGCGGGACGTGGACGGCATGTGCCGGTTCGCGCCGCCATTCGAGCCGGTGAGCGAGCCGCAGCTGGTCCGCGCCCTCGGCATCCCCGAGCTGAGGTTCTTCGCGGAGTCGCCGCTTGGCGGCGAGGCGCTCGGCGCGGTCCTCGCGCACGCCGCCGCCGCGGTCAAGGCCGGCCTGGCCAGGACCGTGGTGGTCTACCGGGCGCTGTCCCAGTCCAAGGGCGGGCGGTTCGGTCGCGCCGACGGCCGGGGGCCCGCGGGCGCCCCCCGGTCCCCGGATGCCGGCCCGGGCGCGCGACGTGGTGGTCCCCGAGGAGGACAACCGGTCGTTCGCCTGGCCCTACGGCCTGATGTCGCCCGGCCAGCTCTTCGCGCTGTGGGCGCGCCGGTACGCCATCGTGCACGGCCTCACCGACGAGGACCTCACCAGGGCGCTCGGTTCGATCGCCATCACCCAGCGCAGGTACGCGAACAACAACCCAAGCGCGATGATGCGGGACAGGAAGATGGACTGGGACGACTACCGCGGCGCGCGCATGATCAGCGAGCCGCTGCGGCTGTTCGACCTGTGCCTGGAGAACGACGGCGCCTGCGCCTACGTCGTCACCAGTGCCGAGGTGGCGCGGACCCTGCGCGATGACCCGGTATACGTGCTGTCCGCCACCCAGACGCTCAGCCCCTACCGCGAGCCGATGGGCATCTACGTCAGCGGCGAACTGCTAGAGCTGTTCCCGCCGGCCACCGCCGGGCGGCTCTTCGCGGAGGCCGGGGTGGACCGGGGCGACATCGACGTCGCCGAGTTCTACGACGCCACTTCCTATATGCCGCTGCGGTCCCTGGAGTCCTACGGGTTCGTTCCCGACGGCCAGGCCTGGCGGTACGTGACCGAGGCCGGCACCGGTCCAGGCAGCCCGCTGCCGGTCAACACGCACGGCGGTCACCTGTCCGAGGCCTACCTGCACGGCATGAACGGGATACTCGAAGCGGTCCGTCAGCTGCGCGGCACCGCGGTCAACCAGGTCCCCGACGCGGACGTGGCCCTGGTCGGCGCCCCCGCGGGCTCCGCAACGATCCTGGCGAGGTGATCTGATGGCTGTCGTTCCCGGGATGACCGAGCTGACCGCCCCCTACTGGGAAGCGGCCCGCGAGAAGCGCCTCGTGGTGCAGGAGTGCCAGTCCTGCCGCCAGGTGTGGCACCCGCCGTTGCCCCGCTGCCCGCACTGCCACGCGGCGGACCCCGGCTGGCGCCAGGTCCAGGGCGACGGCACCATTTACACGTACACGATCGTCCGGCACCCCACCCACTACGCGTTCGCCGACGAGGTCCCGTACGTCCTCGCCATCGTCGAGCTGGCCGAGGGACCGCGCCTGGTAACGGCGATCACCGGCGTACCCCCGGAAGAGGTGCACGCGGGCCAGCCGGTACGCGCGGTGTTCCGTGCGGTCGCGGACGGCGTAACCCTCCCGTACTTCGAGCCCGCAACGACGCGGGACATCGAAGAGCGGGGATAGCCCGGGCCCCCTGGGCCCGGGCTATCCCCGTCTTCACTAGCGCCGACCGCTCCTTGGACGTAGGAGATAGCCATGGGACTACTTGACGGCAAGGTGGCCTTCGTTACCGGGGCCGCGCGCGGCCAGGGCCGGTCGCACGCGCTGCGGCTGGCGCAGGAGGGCTGCGACATCATCGCGCTCGACGCGTGCGCCACCCCTGGCTGGCTGAGCTACCCGCTCGCGACCGAGGCCGAGCTCGCGCAGACCGTGAAGGAGGTCGAGGCCCTCGACCGGCGGATCATCGCGCGGAAGGCCGACACCCGCGACCTGGCCGCCGTTGAGGCGGTGCTCGCGGAGGGCCTCGCCGAGCTCGGCGGGCGGCTGGACATCGTGGCCGCGAACGCGGCCATCATCTCCTGGCCGAAGGACACCTGGGCGATCGACCCGGCCGAGTTCCGTGAGCTGATCGACGTGACGCTGACCGGGACGTTCATCACGGTCAAGTCGGCGGTCCCGGCCATGATCGCCGCGGGGAACGGCGGATCCATCGTCTTGACCTCCTCCGGGGCGGCGATCACCGCGGGCAAGGGCCTCGCCGACTACAAGGCCGCGAAGGCGGGCGTGCTCGCGCTCAAGGACACCCTGGCCTACGAGCTCGCGGAGCACTTCATCCGGGTCAACGCGGTCTGCCCGACCGCCGTCGACACGCCGATGATCCACAACGAGGCGCTGCACCGGGCGTTCCGGCCCGACCTTGAACACCCGGGACGGGACGACGTCAAGGCGGGCTTCGCGGAGATGAACCTGCTGCCGATCCCCTGGGTGGACCCGGTGGACATCTCCAACGCGATCGTCTGGCTCTCCTCGGACGCCGCCCGCTACGTCACCGGCGTCACGCTGCCGGTCGACGCGGGCAACCAACTGAAGTGCTAACTCACGGGAGATTACTGACTATGCGCACGCAAGCGGCGGTGCTCTACGAGGCGGGCACCGACTGGAAGGTCGAGGACGTCGAACTGGACCCGCCCAGGGCCGGGGAGGTCCTCGTGCGGGTGGCCGCCGCCGGGCTGTGCCACTCAGAGGAGCACCACCGGGTCGGCGACATGCCGTTCGCGGCGCCGATGATCGGCGGCCACGAGGGCGCGGGCTTCGTCGAGGCGGTCGGGCCGGGTGTGACCCTGGTCAAGCCGGGCGACTACATCGTCTTCTCCTCCGTACCGAACTGCGGGCGCTGCCCCTCCTGCGCCCAGGGCCGGCAGAACCTCTGCGACGTCGCCGCGGGCATCATGGCAGGCGTCCAGCTACTCGACGGCTCGTCACGGCACCGCAACCTGGCCGGCCAGGACCTGACGATCACCTGCCTGATCGGCTGCTACGCCAGGCACACCGTCGTCAACGAGGCATCGGTGATCCCCGTCGACCAGTCCTTCCGGCCCGAGGCCGCCTGCCTCACCGGGTGCGGCGTGGCGACCGGCTGGGGCTCGTCGGTGTACGCGGGCGGCGTCAGGCCGGGCGACGCGGTCGCCGTCGTCGGAGTCGGCGGGCTCGGCTCGGCGGCCGTGCAGGGCGCACGGCTGGCCGGGGCACGGCACATCTTCGCCATCGACCCGGTGGAGTTCAAGCGCACCTCGGCGCTGGGCTTCGGCGCGACGCACACCGCGACCGACGTGGCCGCCGCGTTCGACCTGATCCGCGAGGTGACCTGGGGCCGGATGTGCGACGTGGTCGTGCTGACCATGGGCACCGGCCGCTCGGACCTGATGGAGGCCATCCTGGCCCTCGCGGCCAAGCGCGGCCGGATCGTGGTGACCAACATCTACCCGGTGAGCGAGACCCGGCCGACGCTGCCGCTGAACGGCCTCGGGCAGTGGGAGAAGCAGATCGTGGGCTGCATCTTCGGGTCGGTCAACTCGCGCGCGGACATACCGCGCCTGCTCAACCTGTACAAGGACGGGCTGCTCGACCTGGACGGGATGGTCACGAGCACCTACGCGCTCGAGGACATCAACCAGGGTTACCAGGACATGCGCGACGGCAAGAACATCCGCGGCGTCCTCGTGATGTGACCGGGCGCTGCCGGGGGTCCTGCACCTCGTGCCGGTGGCCCCGTCGCGGCCTGCATGGCGAGGCCGCCGTCGACCCCTGGTCGTTCACCACGGACGGCAGGCCATCCTCGGTGCCCGGCCGCGCTGGAGCCGCAGCGCGGCGTCGGGAACTAGGAGAAGGAAATCCGCTGGCAGCCCCGGCCTGGCTCCCGCTGGAGTCCCCGAAGACACCAGACGCTACCCTGGAATCCAGGTGCTCCCGCGACGCCCACAAGCTCAAGTGTTGCTGCACGCCCGCGAGTACCAGGCCGAGGGAACCAGCTCGTCCAGCCTTGGATCGACTCCACGCTGGCCGCGCTGACCACCCGTACCGGAATGACACTCGCCCAAGTCAGCCCAGGACCTCTCACCCAATCAGCATCTGGCGGGCGAGTTCGCAGCCGCCCTCGGCACCCCGAAGGCATAGCGCCTGGCCCGCCGAACGCAGGCACGCTGCGCAGGTGAGCTTCGGCGTGTTCCTTGGGACGCCGGCTGGTGATGCCGGGTGACGGCGGTGAGCCTCGGGAGTGGCGCGAGGTGAAACCTGTGGCCGGGCTGGCTGGCGCCGCGATCACGACCCGGCTGCGGGTCACGCCCGCCGATGAGGCGGTGCTGGACGCGGTAGCGCGACACCTGGGGCAGTTGCGGCGCGCTGACCTGGCTCAAACGTTCCCGCCCCGCCCCGCCGGGCGAGGGCACGAGCGAGGCGGGAAGGCGGCAGGCACGCCGGGACGGGCTGAACGCCCGGAAGCGCGGCCTGACCGCACTGTCGAGTGCCCGCTGGGCGAACGCGGTCATCGCTGTGAACGACGCCCAGTGCAGGTCCTCCCGAGAGGCCCAGGGCCGGCACGTCACCGACCTGCGCGCGGCCATCGCCGCTATCGAGAGGCGGCTGTCCGAGCCGACTGGGGACACGCTCACCCACCAGGAGCGGGCGGCGCGGAACAAGCCGCGACTGCCGAAGGGCTACCCGACCCAGGCCGAGCGGTTCCAGAAGCAGCGGCGACTGCAGTCGCTGCGCGCCGAACTAACCCGGGTGACGACCGAGCGTGACGCCGGGCGCGTGCGTGTGACCGAGGGCGGCAAGCGGCTGCCGAAGACGAGGCACAACCTCCAGGCCGCCGGGCTCACCATGGCCAGGTGGCGGAATAATGGGAGGCCTCCCGGTGGAGGATCGAGGCCATCGGCTCAGGCGATGAGCCGTTCGGCAACCTCACCGTTTCCGTCACTCCCGGCGGCGAGGTCAGCATCCGGCTCCCCAGGCCCCTGGAGCACCTGGCCAACGCCAAGCGCGGCCGGTACATCCTGTCCGGCCAGGCCAAGTTCGCCTACCGCGGGGACGACACCCACGGCAACCCGGCCGGGCAGGCCTGAGCGGATCGAGTTCGGCCTCACCGGCAGCGCCGCGCGCCGCGACGCCCAGGTTCGGCACGCCATCACCAAGCTCATCCGCTACGCCCGGCGGCACGGCATTAGTGCTGTGGCGGTGGAGGACCTGAACTTCGCCGACGCCCGCGCCGCTGGCCGGGAGACCATGGGTCGGGGTCGGCGGGGCAGGCGTTCCGGAAGACGGTGGCCGGGCATTCCCACCAGAGTTTTCCGCGACCGGCTCACCGCCCAGGCCCACCGGCAGGGGATCGTCCTGTGGGCGGTCAACCCCGCCTACACCAGCGCCTGGGGCCACCAGCACTGGCGGAGACCCTATGAAAACGTCACCCGGCACGAGGCGGCAGCCACCGTGATCGGGCGCCGCGCCCAGGGCCACAAGGCCCGGCGACGGGAAGGTGTGACACGCGCGCGACCAGAGGATCACGCCGTGAGAGCTACCAACCAGGCCGGGCCAAGTGAGTCTTGGGTGAGTACCGGGAGCCGACACCGGCCAGGGACGCGGGGAAACGAATCCCGCCCGCCCGGCCGGGCAAGAACGCGGCTACCGGGCCGGGCAACCGTTACCCCGGCACCGTCCAACAAGGGCCAGAATCACCAGTAACGGTCAGGTACCGTAACTCACTGGCCGAGCCGGAGCCGCTCACACCGGGTGAGCCCTGTCAGCTCAGCCTGGACCTGTCAGTGACGTCGAACGTCTTCCTGCCCGGGCACCGGATCCGGCTCGAGGTCTCTAGCAGCAACTTCCCGCGCTTCGACCGCAATACGAACACCGGCGGCGTCATCGCCGACGAGCTGGAAGACCAGGCGGCCGTCGCCGTCAACCGCGTGCTGCACGGGCCCGGCTATCCCAGCACGCTGATCCTGCCCGTCATCAGCCGGTAGCCGCCACTAGATCTGCGACGGCTGGTAGACCGAGAGGCCGTACTTGCGGGCGAGGCTGTTCCACTGCCCGACGAACGCCGTCTTGCCGTTGGTCGCCTTGCTGTCGAAGGGGAGGGACGCGGCGTAGTTCGGGTTCTTGGTGTCGTTCTTCTTGCAGTGGCCGGCCTCGGAGGTGGCCCACTGTGCCAGGTCCGCGTCCACCGTGGCGGACGCCTGCCAGCCGTTCGTCAGGTTGGAGATCATCGCGGCGGGCAGCGCGGACCGGCCGGGCAGTTGAGCCAGCTTCGTCAGCAGGGTGCGGCGGTTCGTGGCCGCCTTGTTGAACGTCTGCGCGTCGGCGGTCAGGCCCTTGCACCCTTCGACGTTGCTGACGGCGGCATTGACGTCCGCGTGGTCGGTGCCGCTCTGCGACAGCAGGCCGGCGAGCGAGGTGGCCGCCTGCTGCTGGGTCAGCGCGGTGGTCCCGGTGGACGTGGACGCGGTCGGCGTGCCGCCCGCGGTGGCGCCGTTGCCCGCGGTGCCAGGCGACCCGCCGTGTGAGGACAGCGTGAGCGCGGCGACGACAACGACGGCGATGCCCCCCGCGACGGCCACGGGAATCAGCGGTCGCTTGAACGGAAGCTTGCCGAGCAGCCCCTTGCCGCCACCGCCGCCTGTCGGCGTGCCGTCGGGGCCGTACTGGCCGCCTGGCCCGTACTGCCCGGGGGGGAACTGTTCCTGCCCGTACTGCCCGCCCGGGTACTGCCCGTTGCCGTAGGGACCCTGGTACGCGCCGTACTGGTCGCCCGCCGGGTAGCCGGGCGGGGCCTGGCCGCCGGGCGGCGCGGTCGCCCCGGCGGCGGGCATCGCCCCGGTCGGGGCCTGAGGCCATGGCTGCGGCGGCGCGGCCTGCTGGAAGGCGCCGGTCGCGGGGTACTGGCCACCTGGCGGGTAAGGGCCGCCCTGCTGGTACGGGTTTCCCTGCTGGTACTGGCCGCCGGGCGGGTAGGCGCCGGGTGCGGGCGGGTAGGGCTGCTGCCATTCGGCCGGGGCGGGTAGCCGGTTCTGGAACAGGCCCTGCGGCCGCAGCATCTGCTCTAGCGTGTCCGAGAGCGGCGCCTGCGACCCGGGCGCGGGCGGTCCCGCGGCTGGCGGGGGCGGGTAAGGCAGCGGGCTGCCGGCCGGGGGCGGCGGCGTCGCGCCCATCTGGCTGGCGGGTGCCGGGTAACCAGGGAAAGGCGCGGCCGGTGACTGCATGGTGACCGTTGATGACGGTGTCGCGGATGCGCCGTCCTCGGCCGCGAGTTGCTGCCCGCAGCCGCCGCAGAACCGCGTACCCGGCTCGACTGAGTACCCGCAAGACGGGCACCAACTATCCATACCAACCATCGTGTCCCTTTCGGGTGTCCCATGCAGGCTAGCCCGGCGAGCGAGCGCCCGCCATGCGAACGGTGCGACGCGTGCGGTTTAGGCGGAACACGCTTCCGGCGGAGCACGCTTCCGTTCGGAAGGAAATTCAATCGCAACCCGCAGCCAGACGGAGGCCGCACTGAGAGAATGCGTGTGTCTTCGTTGGAGCGCGGGAGGTATCGCATGCGGATCGCCGCTGGGCTGGCCGCGGGTGCGTTGGTCGCGGGGACGATCGTAGCGGGCGGCGTGGCCGCCCCGGCCGCCAGGGCGGCCACCGGGGAAGCGAAGGCCTCGGCGCCTGTTGGCGTCCGGTCGCGCCTGGCGGAACTGGCGAACGCGGCGACCGGCGCCGACCTCTGGTCCAGGTCGTCGGTGCTCGAGCGGCCGATGGGCTCCATCACGAAGGTGATGACCGCGTACGTCGTGCTCACTACCCCGGGACTGAACCTGAACCGGGTGATCACCGTGCCGAGCGGCATCGTCGCGTACGACGAGCGGTACGACGCGTCGACCGCGGGCCTGCGGCCGGGGGAGCGGTACACCACGCTGCAACTGCTGTACGCGATGATGCTCCCGTCGGGCTGTGACGCCGCGTACACGCTCGCCGCCGCCTACGGGCCAGGGCTGGCGGCGTTCATCGCGAAGATGAACGCAACCGCACACAAGCTGGGGCTCGCGAAGACGCACTTCGCTGACTTCAGCGGGCTGCCTGACCCGGGGGAGTACTCCACTTACTCCACGGCGCACGACCTCATCGCCCTGGGCCGGGCGGCGATGAGGAACAAGACGCTCGCGGCGATCGTGGCGACGCGCGAGTACAAGGTTTCCGGCAGCAGCGCCCACCGGGCGCATACCTGGGCCAACCTGGACCCGCTGCTCGGGAAGGTGCCCGGCGTGATCGGCATCAAGACCGGGTACACGAGCGCGGCGGGGCAGTGCCTGCTATTCGAGGCGAAGCGGGGGAGCACCACCCTGATCGGGGTCGTGCTCGACTCATCGGGAGTCAACTCGCCAACCCTGGCCGCCGCCGCCTCTGACGCGACCGCCATGCTGAACTGGGGATTCAGCAGGTAAGAGGCCGAGCTGAGCGGCGGTTGCGCTCGCCTATCTCATATTTGAGATACCCTTTCGGGTATGGACGAGCTTCCTGTCCTCCCCGGGTTCCGTGAGATGGCACTGCGCCGGATGGCCGAGCAGCGCGCCGGCCTGGTTCGCGGGCTAGTCGAGCAGCGCCAGGCGGCGGGCCTGTCGCAGACCGAGGTGGCCGCGCGCATGGGCACCTCGCAGTCGGCCGTTGCCCGGCTTGAGGCCGGCGCGACCGATGCCCGTGCCTCCACGCTCGAGCGGTACGCGGCCGCCGTCGGCGGCGAGATCAACTGGAGTTTGAATGAGTGATCGGAACGCATCCGCAGGCCCGCACGGCACCGTCGTCCCCCGGGGCGCGGGGCACGAGGAATTCCCCTGGCCAGGCCGCGAGGTGCCAGGCGCCCCGCCTCCCGGCACCCCGCCCCCCGGCCGCCCGCCGTTCCCCGGCGCGCCATCGCCTGGCCCCCTGCCGCCGACCCGGATCTGGCTTGATCCGCACGCCGGTTTGCAGGACACGCTCTACGAGCGACTACTCGAGCAGCGCATCGTGCTGGCCTCCGGCGTCCTCGACGAAGCGGCGGCGACGCGGCTGTCCGCGCAGTTGCTCACCCTCGACGCCGAAGGGGACGGCCCCATCCGGCTGGAGCTGCAGAACCTCCAGGCCGAACTGCCCGCCGTGCTCACGCTCATGGGAGTGCTCGACGTGGTGCGGGCGGAGGTCCAGGCGTTCGCGAGCGGTGAGACCGGCGGACCCGCGCTCGGCGTGCTCGCCTCATGCCCGCGCCGGCTCGCCTACCCCAACGCGTCGTTCACGCTGTCTGAGCCAAGGCTGCGGTTCGGCGGCACGGTCACCGCGGTGACCGCCCATGAGCAGCAGGCCAACCGGATGACCGACTCGCTGTTCTACCGGATCGCCGAGGCGACAGGCCGGGACGCGGAAGACATCCGCGCGGACGCACGGCATGGTCGCGTGCTGACCGTCGCAGAGGCCATCGGCTACGGCCTGATCCACGACCGTGCCGCCAAGCGAACCTCCTGACCCGAGGCTCGCTGACCCGAGGCTCGCCGTTACCCCTGGGCGTCGGACGAGGACGCGTCGCCGCCCAGGTAGCTCGCCGCGAGCAGCGCGCTGTCGCCGCTTAGGGCCTCGGCGGTGCCGCTGGCGGACAACTCGCCGTGCGAAAGCACGTAGCCCCGGTCGGCGATCTTGAGCGCCATGTGCACGTGCTGCTCGACGAGCAGCACGCCGGTCCCGGTTGACGTGGCGTACTCACGAACCACGGGCAGCAGCCTGCCGACGATGACCGGGGCGAGGCCGAGGCTCATCTCGTCGAGCATCAGCAGCTTCGGCTTGCGGGCGAGGGCGCGGGCAATCGCGAGCATCTGCTGCTCGCCGCCCGACATGAGCCCAGCCTTGCGGTCCTTGAGCGGGCGCAGCGCCGGGAAGTGGTCGAACGCGGCGTCCATGTCCGCCGGGTTCCGCTGGCCGTCAAGCCGGAAGTGCTCGGCCACGGTCAGCCCGAAGAACAGCCCGCGGTCGGACGGCACGTGCGCGATGCCGAGCCGGGCCCGCGCGGCCGGCGCGACACCCGCCAGGTCGGACCCGCCGAGCTTCACCGCTCCGGCGCCGTGCTTAAGCAGCCCGGAGACGGCCCGCAGCGTCGTGGTCTTCCCCGCGCCGTTGGCGCCGAGGAGGGCCACCACCTCGCCGCTACGCACAGTGAGCGTAAGGTCGCGCACAACCGGGGAGCGGTCATAGGCGACGCTGAGCTTGCTCAGTTCGAGTACCGCGTCGGATCCCGCCATCGTGTCCAGAACCCACCTTCACCGGTCTTTAGCCGGACGTATCTGTTGATCTCAACATACAGCTTTGTACAGGACAAACGCGCTTCTTGTCACCTTCACCAAAAGCGGGTGGGTGGACATTGGCGTCACGCCCAACTTGCCAGGGAGGTAAGTGTGCTCTCCGGACACTTGACGTGATTGTGACCTCGATCGTTAACGATCTATGTTGACGGAGCGCCGGCCAGGGGCCTTTTCTTGAATGACAGTAATCACCCAGGTTTCACGCGCCCATGTTCGGAGTTAGCGATGCAGCGAATCCCGGTCACGCATGCCGGCAGCCTGATCCGCCCGCAGGAACTGCTCGCGTTCCTCTCCGCGGTCGATCACGGCCGTGCGTCGACGGATAGCGTGGAATACCAGGCCGCCCTGGCCAGGGCGGTTGCCTACGCGGTGCGCAGGCAGGTTGAGACCGGGGTCGACGTCATCGACGACGGTGAGATGGGCAAGTCCACCTGGATCACCTATCTCTACGAGCGGACGAGCGGCCTGGAGGCTAGGCCACTCGTTGGGAACTTCTCTTCGATCCTCCCGGCGAGCAGGGACCGGCAGAATTTCCCTGGCGCCTACCGCGAGCTCGACATGCTCGAGCACGACGCGACGATCAGGATCAGGGCGGAGGCGGGCGGCCAGGAGCCGCAGGCGCGGGAAGAAGGGACACGGGCGCCAAGCGGCGCGGTGACCTGGGTATGCACCGGGCCGATGATCTACGACAGGACGGCGATCGACCGCGACCTGGTCAACTTCAAGGTGGCGCTTGAGGGCACGGGCAAGGACATCTCCGAGACGTTTATGCCGGTCGTCGCCCCCGCCTCTGCCTACTGGCTCGCTAACGAGCATTACCGGACCGACGAGGAATTCGTTTACGCGCTCGCCGACGTGCTGCACGAGGAGTACCAGGCGATCATCGAGTCCGGCGCGTTCCTCCAGGTCGACGACGCCGTGCTCATGCACGAGGCCGACACGATGGCTGTCGCGCGGCCAGTCCTGGGAGGACTACCGCGCCTGGGCGCGGCTGCGGGTGGAGGCGCTCAACCACGCGCTGCGCGGGCTGCCGGAGGACCGCATCAGGTACCACGTCTGCTTCGGGAGCTGGCACGGGCCGCATGCCTACGACCCGCCGCTGCGCGACTCGATCGACCTGGTCCTCGCGGTGAACGCGAAGTACTACCTGATGGAGCAGGCCAACCCGCGGCATGAGCACGAGTGGAAGATCTGGGCAGACGTGCCGCTCCCGGACGGCAAGGTCCTGGTGCCTGGCGTCGTCACCCACCACACCAACGTGGTCGAGCACCCGGAACTCGTCGCCCAGCGCCTCGTCCGGCTGGCGAACGTCGTCGGCAGGGAGCGGGTGATGGGCGGGACCGACTGCGGCTTCGCCCAGGGGGCGTTCATGCACCGGGTGCACGAGGAGATCCAGTGGGCCAAGCTGGCCTCGCTTGTCGAGGGGGCCAGGATCGCCTCCCGTGAACTCTGGGGCGCGAAGGCGGACGCGTAGCGCTTGGCCTTGCCGTGAGCTTTTCAAATACGAATAACCACGCAGGAGGAAAATAAGGTGCGTACGTATAGAAGGACCGGCTATGCCGTCGCCGCGCTCGCCGCGGCGGCGCTGGCCGCGGCGGGCTGCAGCTCGAGTTCAAGCTCGAGTTCGCTCGGCCGCGTCAAGCGGCGCCGCCTCAAGCGCGGCCGCGGCGCCGTCGTCGAGCAGCTACGGCCGTCTCGACCGCGTCCGGCTCGGGCGGCCAGGGCGCCCAGTCGGTGACCAACTACCTGTCCTACACCGGCGGCAAGGCGGGCCCGGCGAACAAGTCGCTGCCGCCGGTTTACATCGGCTACGTCAACCAGCAGGGCGGCCCGACGGCCGTCGGCCTGCTGGCCACCGCGGGCGCGCAGATGGCGGTCAACTACGCCAACGCCGAGCTCGGCGGCGTCGACGGCCACCCGATCCAGCTCGTCACCTGCTTCATCGCGTCCGCGGAGGAAGAGGGCACCACCTGCGCCCAGAAGTTCCTCGCGAACAACAAGATCGACGTGATCGACATGGGCGGCGTGGCGATTGGCGTCCAGTCGTTCTACTCCACGCTGAACGGCGCCAAGCCGGTGATCGGCGGCGTGGCGGGGACGCCGGTCGACGGGGTGCAGAAGAACACGGTGATCCTGTTCGGCGACATCAACCACGTTCTCCCGCCGATCGGCACCTACGCCAGGGACGTGCTGCACGCCAAGACCGCGGCGATCGTCTACCCGTCGGACAACGCCGGCATCGCCGCCGGCGCCGCGCAGGTCAAGCAGGGCCTCCAGGCCGCCGGGGTGACCGTCAAGTCGGTCGGCTACCCGGAGAGCCAGACCGACCTGACCTCGGTGCTCACCGCCGCTGGCGCGCAGACGGCCGACATGGTGGTCCCGTACACCGACGCGGCTGGCTGCGTGAACCTCGCCAAGAGCCTGCAGACGCTGGGCATCAACGACCCCAAGAAGATCGTCTCCGCGCCGCTGTGCCTCAACGGTCAGGTCATCCAGGGCTTCGGTGACTTCCCGCACTGGACGTACTTGATCGCAAGCTCGCTGTACGGCGACCCGAGCGACCCGGGCATGCCGGCCTACATGGCGGTGGCGAAGAAGTACTCCACCCCGGCGAACGCGCCCGACCCGTGGAACATCGTCGACTTCGGGCAGCTGCTGACCACCTTCAAGATCATGAACGAGGTCGGCTACGCCAACCTGTCACCGTCGGCGATCCAGGCCAAGGCCAAGGCGTTCACCGGACCGCAGGCGCTCGGCGCCCCGTCGCTTGCCTGCGGCAAGTACCAGAACGCGCCCGGTGTCTGCAACGACCGCAGCCAGTTCTTCACCTACACCGGCGGCGTGACGCAGAACAAGCCGCAGTGGACCAAGATGGCCGGCTGGCTGCAGCCGCCGTCCTGATCCACGGTCTGACCGCGCCGCGGCCGCGGGACGAGGGCAGCCTCGCCACCGCGGCCGCGGTGCAGGCCGGCACATGGCCTTTCCGGCTTACAATCCGAAAAACGTGCTTTGAGGAAATCTCGGCCCCGACATCACCAAGGAATTCCCGTTGGAACAGATCCTGCTGTTCATCCTCCTCGGCCTCGGCTCCGGAGCGCTGATCGCCGGCATCGCGCTCGCCGTCGTGCTGACCTACCGGGGGTCCGGGGTCATCAACCTCTCAACCGGCGCCATCGCCATGCTCGGCGGGTACGCGTTCTGGGCGCTGAACAGCGGCAAGCTCGCCAGCCTGCCCATCGGGCTCGCGGTGCCGCTCGCCCTGCTGTTCGTCCTCGCCGTCGGCGCGCTGACCGAGTACGCCGTGTACCGGCCGCTGCGCAACTCCGCCCCGCTCGCCAAGCTCGTCGCCTCCCTCGGCGTCCTGCTCATCGCGCAGGCGGCCATGCTGATCGCGTTCGGCATCACCCCGCAGCCGGCGGCCAGCATCCTGCCGCAGACCACCGTCCACATGCTCGGCGCGGTGGTTCCCCTGAACCGGTTCATCCTGGCCGGCCTGGTGATCGTGGCCACTGTCGTGCTCGCCGCCGTGTACAAGTGGACCAGGTTCGGCCTCGCCACCAGGGCGGCGGCGGAGAACGAGTCCGCCGCGATGCTCAGCGGGCTGTCCCCGGGCGTCATCTCGCTGTCCAACACGCTGCTCGCCTCGCTGCTCGCCGGCGCGCTCGGCATTCTCGCCGCCTCGATCACCCAGCTTGACCCGCAGACGCTCCCGCTGCAGGTCGTCCCGGCGCTGGCCGCCGCGCTCATCGCCTCGTTCACCTCCTTCGGCATCGCCTGCGCGGCGTCCCTCGGCATCGGCATCATGTACTCGCTGCTCCAGTACGCCTCGGCGCAGTCCTGGTTCCCGCAGGCCGGCGGCGTCTCGCTGCCCGGCGTCACCGACCTGCTCGCGTTCCTGATCATCATCGGCGTGCTGTTCTGGCGCGGTGCCCGGATTCCCGGCCGCGGCGAGCTCGTCGAGCGGCGGCTGCCCGAGGCGCCGCGCCCGCAGCACCTGTGGCGGACGGCGCTGATCGCGGGAATCGTGGGCGCGGTGCTGCTCGTCGTCTTCCCGTTCGACTTCCGCGAGGCGCTGGTCAACACGCTGATCGGCACCGTCATGGCGCTGTCGCTTGTCGTGATCACCGGCTTCGTCGGCCAGATCTCGGTCGTCCAGCTCGCCCTGGCCGGCGCCTCCGGCTTCACGGTCGCGCACATGTTCTCCAACTTCGGGATCACGTTCCCGGTGGCGGCCCTGGCGGGCATCGCCGTCGCCGTCGTCATCGGGCTGATCACCGCGGTGTCCGCGGTCCGGGTGCGCGGCGTGAGCCTGGCGGTAGTCACGCTCGCCGGGGCCGTCGCGATCGAGAACTTCGGGTTCGTGAACTCCACCTGGGGCGGCGGCCTGTCCGGCACGCCAGTCCCCGAGCCGAAGTGGTTCGGCCTCGACCTTGGCACGAAGAACTCCTTCCACGGAGTTGACGGCAACGTGCCGTCCCCGGTGTTCGGCTGGGTCGCGCTGATCTGCTGCGTGCTGCTGTGCGTGTGGGTCGGGTTCATCCGCCGCGGCGCCCTCGGCCAGCGCATGCTTGCGGTGCGGTCCAACGAGCGGGCGGCGGCGGCGGCCGCGATCAACCCGCGCACGGTGAAGCTGTACGCGTTCGGCATCGCCGCGCTGATCGCCGGCGTGGCCGGGGTGCTTTACGCGTACAACTTCGGCTCGGTCAGCGCCGACCGGTTCGGCGCGGTCACCGCGCTGGCGCTGATCGCGTTCGCCTACGCCGGCGGCATCACGCTGATCTCCGGCGCGGTGTTCGCCGGCCTGATCTCCGCGCAGGCGCTGATCCCGTACGCGCTGGATAAATGGTTCGGACTGAACGGAAACTGGTTCCTGCTGTTCGGCGGCGTCATCCTGATCTTCACCCTGCTGCAGAACCCGAGCGGAGTGGCCGGCGACATCTACCGCAGGACCCACAAGAAGCCGCAGGTGCACGCCCCCGACGTGGACGCGGCAAGCAGGGAGCGGATCACCCCGCGCACCGAGCGCCCTGACCTGTCCGGCCAGCCGGATGTCCTGGCGGTCGACGGCCTCTCCGTCCGGTTCGGCGGCGTCCACGCCCTGTCCGACGTGACGCTGAACGTGAAGCAGGGAGAGCTCGTCGGCCTCATCGGCCCGAACGGCGCCGGCAAGACCACCCTCATCGACGCCATCTCCGGCTTCGTGAGCTCGACCGGCGCGGTCAGGCTCGGCGACCGTGACCTGCGCGGCCTCCCCGCCTACGAGCGGGCCCGCGGCGGCCTGACCCGCACCTGGCAGTCAACGGAGCTGTTCGACGACCTGAGCGTGTTCGAGAACCTCACGGTCGCCGCCCGCGAGAGCGGTGTCACCGAGGACGACGCGAAGCAGACCCTCGCCCTCGTCGGCATGGACTGGGCGGCGGAAGCCGAGCCGTTGCAGCTCTCCTCCGGCCAGCGCAAGCTGGTCGGCGTCTCCCGGGCCCTGGTCGCCAAGCCGAAGCTGCTGTGCCTGGACGAGCCGGCCGCCGGCCTGGACACGGGCGAGTCAGAGGAACTCGGCGTCACCCTCCGCCGCCTGGCCGACCAGGGTCAGTCCATGCTCCTCATCGAGCATGACATGGGCCTGGTCCTCGGCATCTGCGACCGTGTGGTGGTCCTCGAGTTCGGCAAGGTCATCGCCGAGGGCACCCCGGAGGAAGTCCGCCGCAACCCGAAGGTCATCGCCGCCTACCTGGGCGACGGCATGGAGTCGGCGGCGTCCGGCCCGGCCGAGGAAACCGTCTAGGACCCAAAGCCAGGATCAAGAAGAAGAGTCATCAGAACGGGTTCGGCTTACTCCGGAAGTCCACCCGCTACTCAATCAGGCAGCCGTGGCGCGCGTGCCAGGGTACTCATTCCCCGGTACGCGCGTTACGCATTTCCCTGCTGCCGAATCGGGCCACGTAGTGCCAGACGCGCTTGATTGCCTGCTCGTCGTAGCGGCCGGTGCGAGCGGCGTCGCCGATCATGCCCGGATCCAGCTGGCCGTTCGGCGTCCCATGAGCGCTGTTCAACCCGCTGCCGGTAACTTGGATGACGTGACAGGCATGGACGAGCCAGCGGGCCGCGAGACCCAAGGGGCCGGCTGACGCGATGACGCACCCGCTCGATAACCCCGTGCTTGGTTCGCTCACCGGGCCGCATCGCCGGCTGGCCCTGGCCGAGGGGCGCGCCGCCCGCTACCCGGCCGACGTCAGCCCGTTCTGCGCTCTCCCCGGTGAACCCCGGGCGGCCGACTGGGCGGACGCGGCCCGCCTGGTCCCAGCCGGTGAGATGGTCCTGTTCCCCGCCCTGGGCACCCCGCCGCCGTCGGACTGGGAGGTTCTCGGCCTCGGTGAAGGCGTCCAGCTCGTCGCCGACAGCCTCGAGGCCAGGCCAGACGACGAAGCGGTCACCCTCGGCCCCGGCGACGTCCCCGACATACTCCGGCTGGTCGAGCGGACGAAGCCCGGGCCATTTCTCCCCAGGACCATCGAGCTTGGCAGCTACCTCGGCATCAGGCGCGGCGGCGAACTCGTCGCCATGGCAGGTGAACGGCTGCGGCCGCCCGGCTGGACCGAGATCAGCGCCGTCTGCACCGATCCCGCCTGGCGCGGCCACGGCTTCGCCTCCCGGCTCACCGGCGCCGTCGCGGCCGGCATCATCGCCAGGGGCGATGCCCCGTTCCTGCACGCCATCGCCACCAACGTCACGGCGATCAGGCTGTACAAGGAGCTCGGCTTCACCCACCGCCGCGACATCCAGTTCCCGCTGCTCAGGCGCGCAGGCACCGGGTGAGTCGGCTGGCGGGCGGGGCAGGGAGCGCCACGGTCCGCCGAACCGCGCTTGCGGATGATGCGCCAGCGGACCACGATCATTGATGTGACAGCGGTTAACTGGGCGGGTTTCTCCGACCCCGAGATGCGGCGGCGGCGCGCGGCCATCGGCGCGGAACTTGACCGCGCGGGCGTATCGCACGCGCTGGTCTACGGCGCGAACAGGTCAGGCAGCGCGGTCTCCTGGCTGACTGGCTGGCCGGTCACCCGCGAGGCGCTGCTCATCGTGGGCCCGGACCCCGCCGACGACCTCCTCCTCGTCTCCTACTTCAACCACGTGCCGCAGGCTCGCCGCCTGTCGCGCTGCCGGGTGGAGTGGGCGGGCGATGTGACCATGGTGACGGCCCTCGGCCTGCTGCCGCGCGCCGTCCTCGCCGACGGGGTCGGCGTGATCGGCCCGGTTCCCTTCGACCAGTACGCCCACCTGGCCAGGGCCGCCGCCAAGGTCGTCAACCTCAATCCGGCCTACACCGGGCTTCGCCTGAGGAAGTCGGCAGAAGAGATCGCCGCCCTCCGCCACGCCGCCGCCCTCAGCGACGCGGGCGTCACGGCGCTGGCGGACTCGCTGCGTCCCGGTGTCACGGACCACGAGATCCTGGCGGCGGTCGAGCGCGCGTACACCGCCGTCGGCGGCATGCACCACATCCACTACATCGGCATCACGGCGATGGACGCGGCGGGCGCGGCCGCACCGGGGACCGGTCCGGCGGTGGCCGTCCCCGCCCAGTGGCCAACCGGCCGGACGGTCCGCGCCGGCGACGCGGTGACCTGTGAGATCAGTGCCGCGGTCGCCCCCGAGTACGCCGGGCAGCTGCTGCGCACGTTCGCGGTGGGCGCGCCGCCGACGCCGCTGTACGCGGACCTGCACGCCGTCGCCGAGGCCGCCTTCGACGCGATGGCCGCGGTTCTCGTCCCTGGCACGACGCGCGAGGAGCTCCTGGCCGCCGCGATGGCCGTCATCACACCCGCCGGCTTCACCGCCATCGACGATCTCGCGCACGGCTTCGGCGGCGGTTACCTGCAGCCCGTCATCTCCGCGCCCGGGCGCACCGTCCCTGGCGCCCTCCCGGGCGGTGGCCAGGCGGGTGCCGGCGAGTTCATCCTCCGGGACGGCATGACCATCGTCGTCCAGCCCAACATCACCACCCGCGACGGCACGGCGGGGGTGCAGGCGGGGGAACTCCTCCTCGTGACCGACCAGGGACCCGAGCGACTGCACGCCTACCCCAGGGGCCTGCGCCAGGTTGGCTGACCCCGGTTCTGGCATCCGTCCTTGGCCGGATTAAACCATTGGCCCGATGCCGGCGGGCGGTCACATACTCAGGTCATGGGGCGGTGGTGGCGCGGGCTCTCGCGCCTTCGCTTGGCGGCATGGCGGAAGCGGGCCGGCGGGACAGCGGGCCGCGAGCCGCCAGGCGACGGGCCGCCCGCCGGCCGCCGGCGGCGGGTGACGAGGCCGCCGATCATGAGACCGCGGAGCTGACCGCGGAATACTGGCGGGCCTACGACCAGCGCCTGGCCACCGTGAAGTTCAGTGACGTCGCGCGCCGGTTTCCCGCGCTGATCGGGCAGGCGCTGAACCTCGGCTGGTCGGCGAGCAGGCGGGACACCGCGGCGACGATCGTGCTCAACCTGGCCTCCGGGGTGTTCGGCGGGTATGCCCTGTTCGCCACCACCGGGGTGCTGCAGGCGCTGTTCGCCGAGGGGCCCACTCCGGAGCGGGTGCGGGCCGCGCTGCCGTCGCTGATCCTGGTCGCGGTCGCGACGGCGATCCGCTCCTGTGTAGCGACGGCGGCCGGGTGGGCGCAGAACCGTCTTGAGCCGCAGGTGGATCAGGTCGTGGAGGTGCGGCTGTACGACCTGACCAGCCAGGTGGAGCTGGCCGCCTTCGACGACCCGGACTTCCACGACCGGATGCAGCGCGCCCGTGACCGGGGCGTGTACTCGGCGTCGGCACTGGTCAACGACGTGATCAACTTTGTCACCGCGTTCGCCGGGCTGGCATCGGCGGCGGTGGTCGTCGGCGTGCTGCAGCCCATCCTGCTCGTCGTCCTGCTGCTCGCGCAGCTGCCAGGCGCGTGGGCAGCGGTGCGCTCCGCGCGGATCAGCTACCTGACCAGGTTCGCGCTGATCGACTCCTACCGGCGCAAGTACATCCTGGCCGACCTGATCGCCGAGCGGCGGACCGCCGCCGAGCTCCGCTCGTTCACCATGCGGGCCTTCCTGCTCGGCCGCGTGTCACGGCTGGCCGCCTACGTGCGGAACGCCGAGCTCCAGGCCGCGCGGCAGCAGACGGTGACCAAGGTGATCGGGAGCAGCCTCGGGGGGCTCGCCACCGCCGCGGTGTACGCGGTGCTCGGCGTGCTGCTCGCTACCGGCTTCCTCGCCCTGTCGGTCGCGGGCACGGCGGTGCTGGCGCTCCGGTCGGCGGCCTCGTCGCTGCAGCAGCTGATGTACAACGTCAACCAGTGCTACGAGGACGGCCTGTACTTCTCTGACTACGTGTCATTCTGCGAGGACGCCAGAGCCAGGATCCCGGCGTCCGGCACGGCTGGCGCGCCGTCTGGGTTCGCGAGGATCGTCGCGTCCGGCGTCACCTTCACCTACCCGAGAACGGAAGAGCCCTCGCTGCGTGAGGTGTCGGTCGAGATCGGCCGCGGCGAGGTGATCGCCCTGGTGGGGGAGAACGGGTCGGGAAAGACCACCCTCGCCAAGATCCTCGCCGGACTGTACCGGCCGCAGGCCGGGACCGTGCGCTGGGACGACGTCTCGATCGCCGACGTGGACGGCGAGCCGCTGCGGGACCGGATCGCGGTCATCGCGCAAGACCACGGCAACTGGCCGCTCAACGTCAGGGACAACATCACCATGGGCCGCGCGCTCGACGACTCCCTGCTGGCGGCCGCGGCGGCCGCCTCCGGCGCCGACACGGTGATCGCCGAGCTGGGCCGGGGCTACGACACGCTCCTGGCCCGCGAGTTCAAGGACGGTGCCGAGCTGTCCGGCGGCCAGTGGCAGCGCATCGCCGCCGCGCGCGGCTTCTACCGCACCGCCCCGCTGCTGATCATGGACGAGCCGACCGCCGCCCTGGACGCGCGGGCCGAGTACGCGCTGTTCTCCTCGCTGCGCACCCTCGCCCGCGACCGCACGGTGCTGATCATCACCCACCGGCTGGCATCCGTCAGGCACGCCGACCGCATCTACGTCCTCGCTCACGGCAAGGTCGCCGAGTCCGGCACGCACGCAGAGCTGATGGCCCTGGGCGGTCAGTACGCCGAGCTGTACACCATCCAGGCATCCCAGTACGAGCCCACGGCCTGACGCCGGCGGCCTCCTGCCGCCGCCACACTTCCCAGGTAGTTCTGATAACAGCAAGAAGCGCCGGAGGCGCCACGCCCGAGGGGGCGGAGCCGGGCTAGTGCGCGTCAAGGAGCGCGATGAGCGCGGCCGGGGCGACCGCGCGGTAGGCGTCCGCGCACAGTTCGGCGAGCTCTGCCCAGTCGACGTCGCCGTCAAGGCGCGCGCCGATCCAGCCCCGGTGCCCGACGTAGGGCGGGCGGAAGAAACGGTCATCGGCGCCGCGCCGATGAGTGCCTCCTGCGCGCCAGGCAGCCCCGCGCACCACAAGTGCGGGAAGTCATCGCCGTGGTGGCCGTCGGCCCACAGCTGCGCGAACGACTTCTTGTTACGGACGAACCACGTCGGCACGCCGTGCGACGCCCGCTCGGTCACCTCGGGCAGCGCCATGCAGATCGCGCGCAGCCGCGCGGCCAGGTCATCGTCGCCGTTCACACCGGCACCGTACCCAACCGGGGCGGGCAGGCCTCGCGGCACGGGGCTGGCCGGTTCCGGTCATCGAAATTAGTCTGGTTTCCATGGCACCGCTGCGGGTCGCGATCGTGGGCACCGGGAACATCGCACGGGTGCACGCCAAGGCGCTCGCGGCCGTCACCACGGCGGGCGGGCCGGACGCCGCGCTCGTCGCGGTCATGGATGTCGATGAGAGTCAGCTGAAGTCGTTCGGTGCCGAGTTCGGAGTTCGCGAGACCTACCGGCACCTCACCGACCTGCTTAACCAGGGACGGCCCGATCTCGTGCACCTCTGCACGCCGCCGGCCACCCACTATCCGCTGGCGCTCGGCTGCCTGGGCGCCGGGGCAAGCGTGCTCGTCGAGAAGCCGCCCACGATCAGCCTGCGGGAGTTCGACGGGCTGGCCGCGGCGCAGGGCGGAACCGCCGGGGCGCAGGGCGGCCGCGGCGCAGGGCAACCGCCGGGGACGGGCCGCCGTGGTTCGCCACCGTGTTCCAGCACCGGTTCGGGTCGGGCCAGCGCCGGCTCAAGGCGCTGGCGGCGGCGGGCGTGCTCGGCCGCCCGCTCGTCGCGCTCTGCCACACCACGTGGTTCCGTGACCAGGCGTACTTCGACGTGCCATGGCGCGGCCGGTGGGACACCGAGGGCGGCGGGCCGACGATGGGGCACGGCATCCACCAGATGGACATGCTGGTCGACGCGCTGGGGGAGTGGACCGAGGTGTCCGCGGTCGCCAGGACGCAGGCGAGGGCCATGCCGACCGAGGACGTGTCGCTCGCGCACGTGACGTTCGCGAACGGGGCGGTGGCGAGCGTCGTGAACAGCGTGCTCTCCCCGCGGGAAGAGAGCTACCTGCGCTTCGACTTCGAGCGGGCCACGGTCGAGGTGACGCACCTGTACGGGTACGGCGACGACGACTGGCGGGTCACGCCCGCGCCGGGCTGCCACGACGAGGTACTCAAGGCATGGGGGCACGCGGAGCGCGGGACGCGCAGCGGGCACGCCGCCCAGTTCGCGCACGTGCTGGCCGCCCTCAGCGCCGGGCGCCGCCCGCCGGTCGGCCCGGCCGAGGCCGGCCGCACGATGGCCCTGGTCGCGGGGATCTACGCCTCGGCGTTCACCGGGAGGCCGGTGACACCCGCGCAACTGGCCCCGGGCACGCCGTTCTACGGCCAGATGAACGGGGGAATCCCGGCATGATGTCCCTGCGGCACGGCGACACCGAGGTCACCGCCTGGTGGAAGGACCGCGAGCTGTTCCGCTACGTCTACCGGCCGGCCGACCCGCAGCTTGAATCGCCCCGGCCGTACTTCCACCCGGTCAGGACGCTGCGCGGCGACCCCGTCACCATCTACCGTCCGCATGACCACGTCTGGCACAAGGGGATCGCCTTGTCGCTGCCGAACGTCGGCGCGGATAACTTCTGGGGTGGCCCCACCTTCCGCGGCGGGCGCTACGTCCAGCTGCCTAATGACGGGGCGATGCACCACGAGAGTTTCGCACCGGCTGCCAGTAACGGCACCGCCGACGGCGACCACGTGGCGCCCCTTGACGAGCGGCTGCGCTGGGTGACCGAGTCGGGGCAGGCGCCGGTCACCGAGCGGCGCAGGATCGCCGCGGCGGCCTGGCCGGAGTCCGATGCCTGGGTGCTCGCGTTCGAGACCACCATGACCAACGTGAGCGGCGCGGACGTCGTCTTCGGCAGCCCCACGACCGAGGGCAGGCCGAACGCGGGCTACGGCGGCCTGTTCTGGCGCGGCCCGCGCTCGTTCACCGGCGGGACCGTGGTTGCCCCGGACGGCTCAGGCGGCGACGAGCTGATGGGCAGCCGCGGCCCGTGGCTGGGATTCGCGGGCCGGCACGACGGGCACGGGGGCTCGTCGACGCTCGTCTTCCGCGACGCGCCGGCGAACTTCAGCCACCCGAGCCGGTGGTTCGTGCGGAGCACGCCCTTCGCGGCGGTCTGCCCCGCGCCGTTCTTCGACGCGACGCACACGCTCGCCGCGGCTGACTCGCTCACGCTCCGTTATGACATTGTCGTGGCCGCCGGTGAACTCGGCCCGGCGCAGTGCGCCGCGCTGGCGGCTCGCGCGGCGGCCGAGGACCTACTCACAGTCACGGGGAATGATTAGCGAATGTCCGAACGAATGCGTGATGACACCGGCGGCGGCCCGTCCGCTGCCGCGGCGTTCCCCGGCGCGACCGGGGTCACCGTGCTCGACGTCTACGACTGGCCCGCGCCCGACGGGCTGCCTGGCGGGTCCGCCCACGTGCACCTGGCCTCCACGGAGGGCTACGTCGTCCTTTCCGGCGCCGGCCGCCTGCAGACCCTGGGCGAGCGCGGGTACGCGGAGACGCCGCTGCGCCCGGGCGAGTGCCTGTGGTTCACGCCCGGCACCATTCACCGGCTGGTCAACGACGGTGAACTGCGGCTCCTGGTGGTGATGCAGAACGCGGGCCTGCCCGAGCACGGTGACGCGGTGCTCACCTTCCCGCCGCACGTGCTCGCCGACCCGGCTGCCTACGCTCGCGCGGCGTCGTTGACCAGCGGTGACACGGGCCACGGGACCGACGGCCACGGGGATGAGGCGCTCGCCGCGGCGGCGCGGCGGCGCGCGAGCCTCGCGGTCGAGGGGTACCTCGCGCTGCGCGACCAGGTCGCGGCCCGCGGCCCGGCGGCGCTCGACGACTTCTACGCCGCCGCGCTCCGGCTGACCGCCGTCCTGGCGGCCGACTGGCGTGACCGCTGGCGCGCGGGCGCGCTCGCGGTCGCGGAACTCACCGGCGGGCACCTGGCCGAGATCGGCGCCCAGGCGGCCGGCCACCTGGGGGCGGCGGGCCTGTGGCGGATCGACCCGTCGGACGGGCCGCGGGCCTACGGCATGTGCGGGCGGCTCACCACCTACCCGGCCTCGCGGGCGGCGCAGGTCGGCTGAGGACTCATAAATCGTTAGCTAGAGGTGAACGCGCGGTTATGCTCGTGGCCGGTGACGCCGGTTAGGGTGGTTGGATGCGGCTCGGGCCAGTGATCCGGGTGATAGGCGGGCGAAAGCGCCGGTATATTCAGATAAATATGACCGGAAAAGAGTGTTTTATGCGGATACACCTGGCGGCGGGTTGATCACGTTCGAGGCAGTGACGAAGCGGTACCCGGACGGGACAGTGGCCGTCGACGGGCTCGACCTGGAGGTCCCCGAGGGTAAGACAGTGGTCCTCGTCGGCCCGAGCGGCTGCGGCAAGACCACCTCGCTGCGGATGATCAACCGCCTCGTGGAGCCGACGCAGGGCACCATCTTGCTCGACGGCACCGACATCAAGGAGCGCAACCCCGCGCACCTGCGGCGGGGCATCGGCTACGTCATCCAGCAGTCCGGGCTGTTCCCGCACCGCACCGTCGAGGACAACATCGGCACGGTCCCCGTGCTCAACGGCTGGCCGCGCAAGAAGGCACGGGCGAGGGCCGGGGAACTGATGACCCTCGTCGGCCTCGACCCGGCCCTGGCGAAGCGCTACCCCCACCAGTTGTCAGGCGGCCAGCAGCAGCGGGTCGGCGTCGCCCGCGCCCTCGCCGCCGACCCGCCCGTCCTGCTGATGGACGAGCCGTTCAGCGCCGTCGACCCGGTGGTCCGCGCCTCCCTGCAGGACCAGCTGCTGTCACTGCAGGCCGAGCTGCGAAAGACGATCGTGCTCGTCACCCACGACATCGAGGAGGCCATCAAGGTCGGTGACCTGGTGGCACTGTTCCGCCCGCATGGCAAGATCGCCCAGCTCGCACCGCCCGAGCAGCTCCTCGCCGCGCCCGCCGACGACTACGTGGCGGCCTTCGTCGGCTTCGACCGGGGCATCAGGCGGCTGTCGTTCGTGTCAACGGCGGGGCTGACCCTGGACACGGCCGCGGTCCTGCCCGCGGACGCGACGGTCGCGCAGGCCCTCGCCGCCGGCCGGCCGTGGATCTGCGTTACCGAGGCGCAGCGCCCCCGCGGCTGGGTCGACACGGCCACCATCGCCGCGCTCCCCGGCGGCACCGCGCTCGGGCAGGTGCGGGCCGAGCCGATCGGCCACCCCTTCACCGTCGGCACCGACTCGCTGCGGGCCGCGCTGGACGCCGCCGTGCTGTCACCGGCCGGGCAGGCGGTCGCCGTGGACGACGACGGCCTGGTCCTCGGCGTGGCCACGTTCGACCAGCTCCGCGCCGCCATCCAGGCCGCGGACGGCAACCAAGGCCAGGACACCAGGCAGGTTCAGCACGCCGAGGCAGGTACCACCGTCCATGATGTGGTCCTGGATCCCGAGCAACTGGTCGCTGATCTGGCAGCTCACCTGGGAAAACCTCAAGCTCGGCGTGCTTCCCGCGCTAATCGGCCTGGTCATCTCGCTGCCCCTGGGCGTCATCGCCGCCCGCTGGCGCTGGCTCTACCCGCCCGTGCTGACCGTGGTCAACGTCCTCTACGCGGTCCCGTCGCTGGCGCTGTTCATCGCGCTGATCCCGGCGTTCGGCCTGACCGACACGACGGTGATCATCGCGCTGACCGTGTTCTCGCTGTGCGTCATCCTGCCGAACGTCGTCGCCGGGCTGCGCGCCGTCCCCGCCGCGGTGACGCAGGCCGCCACGGCGATGGGCTACGGCCCGCTGCGCCGCCTGGTCACGGTCGAGCTGCCACTCGCGGTCCCGGTGATCCTCGCCGGGCTGCGGATCGGCGTGGTGGCGAGCATCAGCCTCGCCAGCGTCGGCCAGCTCATCGGCGTGTCCAGCCTCGGGTACCTGTTCATCGACGGGCTGCAGCGGTCCTTCCCGACCGAGATCTACGTCGGCCTCTTCCTGGTCATCGTCCTTGCCCTCGTCTGCGACCTCATCCTGGTCGCCGTCAAGCGGGCACTCACCCCGTGGGCGCCACGGCCGCAGCGGCAGCCGCGAAGGCAGCAGCGGCGGCAGCAGCTGACGGGGGCCGCGTCATGAGCTTCTTCAGCTGGGCCTGGGACTGGGTGACGACCGATGCCAACTGGCACGGGTCAGGCAGCATCCCGCAGCAGTTGGTCGCCCACCTCGGCTACAGCGTCCTGCCGCTGCTCATCGCCGCGCTGATCGGCGTCCCGGTCGGCGTCGCGATCGGGCACCGGGGCGGCAAGGGCGCCGTCGTGGTGATCAACGTCGGCAACGCCTGGCGGGCGATCCCCACCCTCGGCCTGCTGACCCTGCTCGCCGTCTTCCTCGGGTTCTCCCCGCTCACCTGGCTGCTGCCGCTGGTGGTCCTCGCGATCCCGCCGATCCTGGTCAACGCCTACGAGGGCGTCGCCGCCGTCGACCCGAGCGTCAAGGACGCCGCCGCGGGGATGGGGATGACCCCGTGGCAGCAGGTGACCCGGGTCGAGATCCCGAACGCGCTCCCGCTGATCCTGGTCGGCCTGCGCACCGCCGCGATCTTCGTGGTGGCCACCGCGACCATCGCCGCTTACATCGGCCTTGGCGGCCTCGGCCGTTTCATCATCGACGGCCTGGCAAGTGACCAGTACGGCCCGGTGGCCGGCGGTGCGCTGCTCGTCGTCATCCTCGCAGTGCTCGTGCTCGCGCTTTTCGCGGGCATTTCCCGGCTGGTCATCCCGGCCGGCCTGCGCAAGCAGGCCAAGACCGAATAAACCAACCCTTCCGAAAGGAAACCCATATGACTCCCAGGATCGCCGCGACGAGCGGCCTGGCCGCGCTCACGGCCATCGGCCTCGCCGCCGTGACCGCGTGCTCGAGCGGCAGCTCCGCAAGCTCGTCGTCCACGCCGGCGAGCAGCACCAGCGCGACCACTTCCTCCAGCGGCGCGAGCAACCCGCTCGGCGGCGCGCGCCGCCTCCGGCACCGTCGTGATCGGCTCGGCCAACTTCCCTGAGAACGAGGTGCTTGCCGAGGTCTACGCCCTGGCGCTGCAGAAGACGGGCGTCAAGGTCACCACCAAGCTCAACATCGGCGCCCGCGAGGTCTACTACCCGCAGGTCGAGAAGGGCGCCATCACGATCATCCCCGAGTACAACGGCACCCTGCTCACCGTCGAGGCCGACCCGACCTCCACCGCCAAGACCACCGCGGCGGTCGGCGCCGCCCTCACCGCCAAGCTCCCGCCGTCGCTCACCGTGCTGAACCCGGCCCCGGCCCAGGACAGCGACTCGATCACGGTCACCGCGGCGACCGCCGCCAAGTACCACCTCAAGTCGATCGCCGACCTCAAGCCGTACGCGAGCAGCATGGTGCTCGGCGGGCCGCCGGAGTTCAAGACCCGCACGGACGGCATCGCCGGGCTCAAGGCCACCTACGGCCTGACGTTCAAGAGCTTCGACCCGCTCGACACGTCGGGCCCGATCACGCTGTCGGCGCTGACCGGCGGCAAGGTCCAGGCCGCCGACGTGTTCACCACCACGCCGCAGATCATCACCGACAAGCTCGTTCCGCTCGCCGACCCGAAGTTCAACTTCGCCGCGCAGAACGTCATCCCGCTCGTCTACAAGCCGGCCCTTACCCCGACGATCAGCTCCACGCTGAACGCCGTCTCCGCCAAGCTGACCACCACCGCCCTGCTGCAGATGGACAACGCGGTCATCACGCAGAAGGCCAACTACACCACCGTCGCGGAAGGCTTCCTGCAGTCCATCGGCATGGGCTGAGCCAAGCGCACGCAAGGCGCCCCTGACGTTACGCCGCCAAGCGGCGTAACGTCAGGGGACGTGCGCATCACCGATATCACCGTCGTCCTCCACGAACGCAGGCACACCGCCTCCGCCAGCTTCGGCCCGGCCAGGCCCGTCCCCCTCGGGGTGCTGCGGATCCAGACCGACGAGGGCATCGAGGGCAACGCGTTCCTGTCCAATCCTGGCCCTGGCCCGGCGCAGATCGCCGAGCAGATCGTCACCGTCGTCAAGCCCTGGCTCCTCGGCGAAGACCCGCTCGACATCGGCAGGCACTGGCGGCGGCTGGAGAACCTCGTCCACTACCTGTCGCCGCACACCGTCGGCACGGTCGACGTCGCCCTCTGGGACATCGCCGGGAAGGCGGCGAACCTGCCCGTCCACCGCCTGCTCGGTACCTGCAGGGACCGCATCCCCGCCTATTTCTCCACCGCCCACCACCAGACCGCGGCCGAGTACGCCGAGGAAGCCGCCTACTGGCAGGAACAGGGCTGGAAGGGATACAAGCTGCACCCGCCGCGCAGCCCGTGGCTGCAAGGCGCCGCGCCCCCTGTCGACTTCGACATCGAGGCGTGCGCGGCCGTCAGGGAAGCGGTCGGCGACGGCATGACGCTGATGCTCGACTCCTCGTGGTCCTACTCCTATACCGAAGGCCTCAGGGTCGGCCAGGCGATCCAGGACCTCGGCTACCACTGGTTCGAGGACCCGTTCCCCACCCACGACATGCACAACTACGTCCGCCTCGGCAGGCACCTGAGCATCCCGCTGCTCGCCACCGAGATCAACCCGGGCGGACTTGCCGCCCTCCCGCCCTGGATCACCAGCGGCGCCACCGACTTCCTGCGCGGCGACGTCGTCATCAAGGGCGGCATCACCGGCCTGATGAAGATCGCCCACCTGGCGGAGGCCTTCGGCATGAACTGCGAGGTTCACGACTCCTACAACGCGCTGAACAACGTCGCCGCCACGCACGTCATGATGGCCATCGACAACTGCGACTGGCTCGAGGTCCTCGCGTTCAACCGCGCAGGCGACCACAGCCTCGCCCACGTCAGCTACGGCCTCACCGAGCCGTTCCAGGTCGACGCCAACGGCGACGTCCACGCCCCGACCGGTCCCGGCCTTGGCGCCCCCATCGACTGGGACCTCATCAACTCCTCGGTGATGACGGTCGCGGCCTAACGCCGTTTGCCCTTGTGGCACCCAGGCGCTTGCCCGGCCGGGACGGCGGCGATCGCATCCAGGGCGGTCGCTTACTCGCCGCTTCCCTGGGTGAGGTGGCTGCGGTACAAGTCGGCGACGCGGAAGGCCAGGTCCAGGGACTGGCCGCGGTTGAGTCGGGGGTCGCACGTCGTCTCGTAGCGGTAGCTCAGGTCGCTCTCGGCGATGCGGTGGCCGCCGCCGATGCACTCGGTGACGTCGTCGCCGGTGAATTCGATGTGGATGCCGCCGGGATAAGTGCCGAGTGCGCGGTGCACCTCGAAGAATCCGGCGACCTCGTCCAGCACGTCGTCGAAGTCCCTGGTCTTCTGGCCGCCGGCCGCTTCCACCGTGTTGCCGTGCATCGGGTCGCATACCCAGACCACCGGGGCTCGGCTGGCGGCTACCTTCTCGACCAGCGGGGGCAGCGCCTGGCGGATCCGCCGCGCGCCCATCCGGGTGGTCAGGGTGAGCCGGCCAGGCTCCTGGTCCGGGTCGAGGGCTTCGATCAGCCCGAGCACGTCCTGCGCGGCGGCGTCCGGGCCGATCTTGACGGCGACCGGATTGCGGATCTGGCGGGCGAACTCGACGTGCGCGCCGCGGGGATCGCGGGTGCGCTCCCCGATCCACAGCAGGTGAGCCGACAGGTCGTAGGCATGCCCGGTCCGCGCGTCGGTACGGGTCAGGGCCCGCTCATAATCAAGCAGCAGGGCCTCGTGGCTGGAGTAGAACTCCACCGCGCGGAACTCCCTCGGGTCAGCCCCGCACGCGTGCATGAACGCGATCGCCCGGTCGATCTCGTCCGCCAGCTGCTCGTAGCGCTGCCCGGCCGGGCTGCCGGCCACAAAGTCCTGGTTCCAGGCGTGCACCTGGCGCAGGTCGGCGTAGCCGCCGCTGGCGAGGGACCGGCACAGGTTCAGCGTGGCCGACGCGCAGTGATACGCCTCGAGCAGCCGTCCAGGGTCAGGCGTCCTGGCCGCGGCGGTGAACTCGATGCCGTTGACCGCATCACCCCGGTAGACCGGAAGTTCCACCCCGTCCCTGACCTCGGTGGCCGCTGACCGCGGCTTGCCGAACTGGCCCGCCATCCGGCCGACCTTCACCACCGGCACGCTGGCCGCGTAGGTCAGCACGACGGCCATCTGCAGCAGCGTCTGGAACTTGCCGCGGACGCTGTCGGCGGTCGTGCCAGCGAACGTCTCCGCGCAGTCACCGCCCTGCAACAGGAAAGCCTCACCGCGCGCCACCGCGGCCAGCCGCTCCTTCAGCTGGTCGCACTCCGCGGCGAGCACCAGCGGCGGCAGGCCCTCCAGTCCGCGCACCACCGCCGCAAGGCGGTCACGGTCGGGCCACTGCGGCTGCTGAAGCGCGGGTGAACTCACGCCGTTCAGCCTAATCGGGGTTATCGCCGGGCGCGGCCGTGGCCAGCGCCGCCGGCCGGCGGCGCGTGCGCTTATGGCCGTTCAGCCGTAGGCGCGAGCCTGGAGGGCGAACAGCTCCGCGTAGAGCCCGCCCGCGGTCACCAGGTCCCGGTGTGACCCGAACTCGACAAGCCGCCCCTGCTCGAGCACGGCGATGCGGTCGGCCATGAGCACGGTGGAGAACCGGTGCGAGACGAGCACCGTTACGCCGCCCTGGTCCTGCCCGGCGCGTCCGGCCGAGGAGGCATACCGCTCGAAGAGCTCATGTTCCGCCGACGCGTCAAGCGCGGCGGCGGGCTCATCGAGTACCAGCAGCAGTGGTGCCTGCCGCATGAGCGAGCGGGCCAGGCCGATCGTCTGCCACTGCCCGCCGGACAGCTCGGCGCCGTTCTCGTAGGAGTGCCCCACGTAGCCGCTGAGACCGCCGGTGACCGACCGGAGCACTCGCTCGGCGCGCGCCTGCGACACCGCCGCCCCCACGGCAGACGGGTCCGCGATCCTGGCCACGTCGCCGTGCCCGATGCTCTCGCCCAGGGTCAGCTCGATACGGGTGAAGTCCTGGAAGAGCGTGGCGACCCTGGCCCGCCACTGTTCCGCGTCCAGGTCGGCCAGGTCCGCGCCGTCGGCCAGGATCCGCCCGCTGGTCGGCAGGTACAGCCCGCACAGCAGCTTGACCAGCGTGGACTTACCCGCGCCGTTTTCCCCGACGAGGGCCAGCGTCTGGCCGGCCGCGATGTCAAGGGAGATGCCGGACAGCACGGGCTCGGCCGAACCCGGGTAGCTGAAACTGACGTTCTCGAGCGTGATCCCCTGGTCCAGGCGGCCTGGCACGCTGGCGCGGGCCGGGCGGCGCGGCGCGCTCGCGGCGATCGTCCGCACCGCCTGGATGCGGTCGACGGTCCGCCCGGCGGTCTGCAGCAGCGATAGCAGCCCGAGGGCGCCGGAGACCTGCACGCTGACCTGAACCGCGAGCGTGATCACGAGCACCAGGTCGCCGATCGAGGCGTGCCGGTGCACCGCGCTGGCCAGCTCGAGCACGATGGCGCCGCCGTAGCCGAGCGCGAAGAAGCCCTGGCCGGTGGCGCGGTAGGCGGCGGCCTTCAGCTGGCTGCGCCACATCACCGCGGTCACCTCGTCCCAGGTGCTCCGCTGCCTGGCCAGCAGCTCACGTTCGCCGCCGAACAGGCGCAGCTCCTTCACCGACCCGATGCTCGTCGCCAGCTCGATGAGGTGCTTATTGAGCCGGAGCCGCTCCGCGGTCTGCTCTCGCGCCGATTCCACCACGGTCTGCGCCATGCGTTCGAGCAGCACCGGCACGACGGCGCACAGCGGCAGGAAGGCGAAGAACGGGTTGAGGTCGATCAAGATCCCTGCGGTGATGGCCGTCTGCAGGAACAGCCCCGCGAGCTGCAGCACTGCCTCAAGCGCCCTGGTCGAGCCGAACAAGCCGTCGCGCACCAGGCCGATGTTGTCGGCGAAATCCGCCCGGTCCAGGTGGTCGATGCCCGGCGGTCCGTTCACCAGGGCCATGAGCTCGCCGCGCAGCCGGTTCTGCTGTAGCTCCGCGACCTCGAAGTAGTCAAGGTGCGCGAAATGGCTGAGCATCAGCTGTGCGACCAGCAGCAACGCGGCGAGCAGCGCGAACGTCAGTGCCGTGTCGGCCTGGCGGGCGAGCAGGCTGTCGGTGAGGCTGCGCAGCGCGAGGGCGGCGAGGGGAGCGGCGATGTAGCCGGCGAACATCAGGACAACGGCCCGCAAGAGCCGGCCGCGGTCCACCAGCAGGCCCAGGGAGAACAGGTAACGTCCGGCTCGGATGATCCTCATGACGACACCCCGATCTGATCCGCTTCCGGCCCCGTGTCCTGGTCTTCTCCCCGCTCCGCCTCGTCTCCGGTTGAGAACCGCCGCGCCTGCAACTCGAACAGCTCGGCGTAGCGGCCGCCAAGCGCGAGCAGCTCTTCATGGTTGCCCTGCTCGGTGATCCGGCCGTGCTCGAGCACCACGATCCGCTGCGCACGGCGCACGGTGGAGAAGCGGTGGGAGATGACCACGGTCGTCAGCCCCTGCGTCAGGTCGAGGAAACGGTCGAAAAAGGCAACCTCGGCACGGACATCGAGCTGAGCGGTCGGCTCGTCGAGTACCAGCACGGACGCTCCGGCGTCGGTGGCGAACAAGGCGCGGGCGAGGGCGATGCGCTGCCACTGACCGCCGGACAGGTCCGTGCCGCCTTGATAGCGGCTGGACAGCACGGTGCGCAGGCCCTGCGGCAGGCCGTCGATGACCTCGGTGGCGCCGGCCCAGGCGCATGCCCGGTTGAGCGCGTCGAGGTCGTGCATGCGATCGGGCGCGCCGAGGCCGATGTTCGTGGCCGCGTCGAACTCGTACCTGATGTAGTCCTGGTAGATCACCGCCAGGCGCCGCTGCCAGGACCTGACGTCGAAGTCGCCGAGGTCGGCGCCGTCCACGCTGATCCGGCCGCCGGTCGGCTCGTACAGCCGGGCCAGCAGCTTGACCAGGGTGGTCTTGCCCGCGCCGTTCAGCCCCACGATCGCCGTGGACGTGCCCGCGGGGAACTCAAGGTCCACCTCGTCGAGCACCTGGCGGTCGCTGCCCGGGTAGCCGAAGCTCACCCGCTCGAAGCGGATCGCTTCGCGCGGCACGTCGCTGGCGTCCCGCTGGCCCGATCGCAGCAGGCTCGCCCCGGCCGCGGCGTTGCGCTCGATCTCCAGGATGGAGTCGTGGGCAAGCATGCCGTACTGCGTCTGCACGTCGGCCTCGGGGAAGAACACGCCGAAGCGGAGCGGGATGAGGATCGCCTGGATCGCGAGGGAGAGGTCGAGCACGCTGAGCCCTCCGTTGTCGGCCGCGTTCCTTAGGATGACGAGAACGGCGGCGGCCCCGGCGAGCACGGCCAGGCTGAACCACACGAACGGGCCGAGGAAAAGGCGGCGCCGCTCGCGCCACAGCGGCCGCAGGTAAGCATCGGACTCCCGCTCCCCGCGGGCCCGCCACCAGGGCAGCGTGCCGAGCACGCGGATCTCCTTGGCGGCGGCCAGCTCGCTGCCGGTGTCGAAGACGTAGAACATCTTGCGGCGGGCCCCCGACAGCCGGTCGATGATCACCGACCAGCGGGACAGCGACCCCCGTTGACCGAAGCGGGCGACCAGGGCCGCGGCGGCGATCAGGAGCCCGGCCAGCGGGCCGAGCACGATCCCCACGATCACCACCGCGCCGAGCAGCTGCGCGTAGCGGGCGATGAGCGTGACCAGGCCGGCGGCGGCCGCGCCCGGCGTGACGAAGTACTCGACGAGGCCCCGGCGGGCATCGCTCAGCTTGTCGAGCACGGCCGCCTGCTCCAGCTGGGCCACCGGCGCCTCGGCGAGCGTGCACTGCATCAGCCGCCTGGTGCAAAAGCCGTCGACGCGCCTGCTGATCAGTTCGGTGAACGCGGCCTGGAACGGTGACAGGGCGCTCTGCAGCAACAGCACGACGATGGCCAGGGTCATCGCGGCCAGCACGGGTCCCAGCGAGTCGTGCCCGGAGCGCCCAAGCGCGGGTACCCGCGCGATGGCCACGCTCGTGGCGACCACGAACCCGAGCGGCAGCACGCCGATGACGAGGTTCAGCACCGCGGCGACCGTGACCGCCCGTCCTGCCTGCGGGACAATGCGGATGATCGACCACCAGCCCTGCCAGCGTGCCTTACCCCAGCCGCGTACGCGGGCAGCCCGGACCCGCACCATGTGGAACATAAGGAAGATGAACCACAAAACCGGTTAATGCGCAATCAATTTTCACCGGGTGGACCAGGCGCGTGACGTCACGGACAGCCCTCATCGCGCCGGGGCGCACGCGAGCGGGGCCGCGCACCGGATCCAAGGGCCATCAGGAGCAGCCGGGCAAGGGGCCATTTGGTGATATCGGCGAAGCTCGTGTCTCCCGAGATCGTGTGCACAACGAAGTCCCAGGCCCTGGGCAAGTGAATTACCGCCAGATAGAAGATCCGCGGATGGCGAGTAAACGCCCGCATGAACAAGCGTCCCGCGCTCATCTCCGGCGCCAGCGTCGCGGAAATTTCCTCGGCATAGGCAGTCATCACCGCGGTGACCGCGGCGGCGGAGGCGGCCGTGCTCGCGCGCGCGGCGGCCCGGCCCGCCATTGTGCCAGAGCGCAGGGCGAACGAGATGCCTTCGCGCGTCCACGGCTCAAGCAGTCCGGCGGCATCGCCGGCGACCATTACCCGGTCTCGGTATAGCGGCGAGTCCCGGGTGCGGCACCGGGTCAGGTGCCCGGAACTCACCGAGGCCTCCTGCTGATCGAGACCGAGACGCGCAAGGAAATCACCAAGGTAAGAACGCGTTAGGTCCGGATTGCCGCGCTCGGCGATGACGCCCGCAGATAGCGTGCCGCCCTTCGGGAAGACCCAGGCATACGCGCCGGGAATAGTGCCCCAGTCAATTAGTATCCGGTTGTCCCAGTCTCCCGACTGATCGCTTGGCGTGACCAGTTCAACCTCAAGCCCCAGGTCCACCTGGTCAAGTACGACACCAACATAAGCGGCAGAGCGGCCAGCGCTGCCGTCCGCGCCGACAACTATTCGCGCGCGCACATCACCTCGATTGCGAGTGGTTACGCGCATCGCGTCATCTTCGGCGGCCAAATTCGTGACGATCGTGTTATCGTAAACCACCGCCCCGGCGGCGACCGCCGCGTCCACGAGCAATGCGTCAAACTCATCTCGGCGCACCAGCTTAATAAGCGGTACAGCTGTTGTCTTAGTTCTTTCTGGCCGGCCGCGCAGAGAAAACGTAAACGAAGTGGCAGTAGCCTGAACGGGCGGAGTAAATCCGGCGGGAAGGGCATTCAGGGAGGCACCGACCAGGCCGCCGGCACAGGTTTTGTACCGTGGGATCCCGAAACGTTCGAGAATGACGACGCGTTTGGACTGCGAAGCCGCCGCAAGAGCGGCCATGGCACCCGCCGGGCCAGCGCCTATGACCGCCACATCCCAGATCTCGGTCGATTGGGCCATGTACGAACGGTAGCTCTTCAAGTCCGCTGGCGGACCGTCACCGCTGACCGTCAGCGCGATGCCGCCCGCCGGGGCGCCGCGGCGGGCAGGTAGGGTCAGCAGACAATCATCTCCCGGGGAACGACCCCCCGTGCCTCGGGACGGGACGCTGCGACAAGGGCCGGGCGGAGGCACGAATGGTCGAGATCAAGACGGCGCGGGAGATTGACGCGATCGGCGCCGCCGGGCGCGTCGTCGCCGACATCCTCGCGGCGGCCCGCGCCGTCGCCGGGCCGGGGGTGACGCTCAAGGAACTCGACGCCGCCGCCAGGGACATCCTCGCCAAGGCCGGCGCGACCTCCCCGTTCCTGAACTACCATCCGCAGTTCGCGCCGATCCCGTACCCGGCAGTCATCTGCACGTCGGTCAACGACGCCGCGCTGCACGGCATCCCCGACGACTACCGGCTCCGCGACGGCGACCTCCTCAGCGTCGACGCGGGCGCGACGCTGGACGGCTGGGTCGGCGACGCCGCCGTCTCCTTCTCCATCGGGACGCCGGCCAACGGGGACGCGCAACTGATCGCCGCGACCGAGACGGCACTCGCCGCCGGAATCGCCGCGGCACGCCCGGGCGGCAGGCTCGGCGACATCTCCGCCGCGATCGGCCAGGTCGGCCGCGCCGCCGGCTACGGCATCTCCACCGACCTCGGCGGCCACGGCGTCGGCCGCTCCATGCACGAGGACCCGCACATCCCCAACCGGGGCAAGGCCGGGCGCGGCCTGCGCCTCGTCCCCGGCCTGGTCATCGCCATCGAGCCCTGGTTCATCGCCGGCGGCAGGGACGGCATCTACCTCGACGAGGACGGCTGGACAATCCGCACCGCCGACGGCAGCCGCGCCGCCCACGCCGAGCACACCATCGCCATCACCGCCGACGGGCCCGTGATACTCACCGCGCCGTAACCCGCTCCCGTCACCTCGCGCGGTACTCACCCCAGCCTCAGCCGGACCGCGCCCAAGACGCCCGGCAGCAGGACGGGAAGCAACCGGAACCAGGCGTCAACGTCGCGCTCGTCACGGTAACGGAACCAGATGTCCTGATCAGGGCTGTAGGCCGCTGTTACCTGCCTTCCCTGCGCCAGGTACCGGTCCCGCGCTTGATCGTCGAGCCCGCGGAGCACCCGCGCGGGCACGGGCGGCAGCCTCCTGATGACCGCGTTCTGGACGGCTCGTACCCGCTCTCGCCCCTCGTCGTCCAGGAGCTGGCAGAACCGGAAACCCGGCCCGAGCACGCCCGCGCTTGGCTGGGCGCCGCGCCGGAACTCGATGATGAACCTGGAGCCGTACCAGCCAAACGCATCGGGACTGCGCGTCGGCTGAACCCAGGCGACGACGAACTCCCGGCCGGCCGGCCGCTGCCAGACAGCGCCGGCCGATCTCTCGCGGCCCGCAAAGCCCTGGGCGGCAAAGCCAGGTCCCAACGCAGCCAGAGCCTTCCGGTGAACCACCCGGGCAGGTACGACGCCCTCCACCAGCCAACGATAGCCAAGACCCGGTCGCCGGCAGAAGCAGCCGACCCCAAGCAATTGGGGCGTCGCGGGCACGGTCAGTCAAGGTAGGCGGAGGCCTGCAGGGTGAAGAGCTCGGCGTAGCGGCCAGCAAGGCGCATGAGTTCGGGGTGGGTGCCTTGCTCGGCCAGCCGACCCTCGTGGAACAGGAAGATGCGGTCGGCCTTCCTGACCGTGGAGAAGCGGTGCGAGATGAAAACGGCGGTGCGCCCCTCGGCGAGCGAGCGCAGCCGGGCGAACAGCTCGTATTCGGCCTGGGCATCGAGCGCCGAGGTGGGCTCGTCCAGGACGAGTATCGGGGCCGCCCGCATGAACGACCTGGCCAGGGCTACTTTCTGCCATTCGCCACCAGACAGTTGCGTGCCCTTACCGAACCACCTTCCCAGGGCCGTCTCATAACCGCGGGGGAGCCCTTCGATCAATGGCGCCGCGCCAGCGTTCCTCGCCGACGCCGCCACCGCCTCGGCGTCCTCGATGCGGGTCACCTCACCGAGGCCGATGTTCTCTCCAGCGGTCGCCTGGTAGGTGACAAAGTCCTGGAACATTCCGCCGATGGCGCCGCGCAGCGCGGCGGGGTCCACGGTGGAGATGTCGATGCCGTCCAGCAGGATCCGGCCCTCGTCCGGGTCGTAGAGGCGGCACAGCAGTTTGACGAACGTGGACTTGCCCGCGCCGTTCCTGCCGACCAGCGCCACCGTCTCGCCGGGGTGGATCTCGACGCTGACGTCGTCGAGGACGCGGATCTCAGTGCCCGGATAGTGGAAGGTCACGTGCTCGAACACGATGTGCCCGCGGACGGGCGAGGGCAGGGCGACGGGTTCGGCGGGCGCCACGACGACAGGAACCGTGGCCAGCAGCTCATCGAGGTTGTCCATGTACAGGGCGTTCTCGTAAAGGGTGGAGAAGGAGGAGAAGACCTGCTGGATGCCGTTCTGGACGGAGTTGGTCGCCTGCGCGTAGAGGGTGAGATCGCCGAGCGTCAGGCGGCCGGCCACCGCCTGCAGCGCGATGTAAAGGTAGGTCAGCGAGCCGACCAGCGGTCCGAGCATGCCCCAGCTGCCGCTGACCAGCGAACGCCGCACGGCCAGCCGGCGCACGCGCGCGTAGAACACCTGGCCGAGGAGCCGGAAACGCTCGGTGAAGAAGCCGCCGAGGCCGAACAGCTTCACCTCCTTGGCGGCCGTGTCGGTCGTGACCATGGTGGCGAGGTACTGCATGCGCCGCCGGATCGGCGCGGCCCGCATCGCGAGCATGAAGCCCTTCTTGCTGAACCGCGCGTCAGAGATGAACTCCGGGACTGCCGCTACCAGCACCACCAGCGCCAGCCACGGGTTCAATCCGAGGAGCACGGCCAGCATGCTAGTCAACGTGATGGCGGCCTGAAGCAGTCCGAGTGCCCCGTTGACCATCTGCAGCGGCCGGGCCGCCGCCTCCTGCTGGGTCTGGCGCAGCAGGTCGTAGGAGCGGGAGTCCTCGAAGAACGCCATGTCGAGCTTGCACGCCTGCTCCATGACCTGGAGCTGCACGACCTGGGAGATCCGCTCCTGCAGGCACTGCTGCGCGACGTTGCGTACCTCGGTGGTCACCGCGCTGACCAGGTAGATGCCGAACTGGACGACGGCGAGCGCGATGAGCGCCCTGGTCACGCCGAGCGGCGGCGCGTGCCCGCCCCACGGGAGCGGGATCGCGACCGGGGCGGCGCGGTCCCTGATGCCCTGGACGACCGCGTTGATCAGCAGCCGAGACGTCCACGCCTGCGCGACCGGGGTGAGCCCGCTGACCACCGTCGTGCCGACCAAGCCCGCGGTCATGAGCGGACTCGCGTCCCAGACAAGCCGCGTCATCCGCGGCATGCCGCGGAAGGTGCCGACGATCACCGGCCCGGCCGCCCGCAACCGGGCCCGGATGCCACGTACCCGGTCTTTCCGCGGCGGGTCGGGGATATCGGGATCGCCGGTCAGGCCGCTGCGATCGACGCTGGACGGCTCATCGCGGAAAATGCGGATCATACCCATATTGAGTCGATTGTCTTCCGCCCGGCGCCCGGGGGCATCCCAATTAATGCATGAACCTCCGCGACGCCCATCCGGGCATCAATGGCACGCTTGGACATGCGCCGTTATGGTGCAGGCATGGCCTTCTCCCTTGCCCGGGGCGCGCACAATGCCACCAATTCCCTGCACTCACTGATCTACTTCGTCCCAGAGACCGAGCAGCAGCTCACCAGCGTCGGCCTGCGGGCAGGCCGGATGTGCTACTTCGCGGGCCGCGCGGCCCCGATGGGGGCGGTAGGCGCCGGCGTGGTCACGGCGACTTTCTATAACTTCAGCCCGCACCTGGTGGCCCGGTCCATTCCCCTGGCCTGGGACCTGGCCAGCCCGGAGGCCGTGGCCGCCGCCCGCCTCGCCGCGGCCGACGCCGCGCTGAGGCGCCTGCTCGGCCCGGATGTCATCGCGTCGGCCGACATGACCACGATGGCCGCGCTGCTGCGCGACGCGGCCGGCGCCTGCGGCGCCGAGGGCCGCCCGCTGTACGCCGGGCACGCGGACCTGGGCTGGCCCGACGCGCCGCACCTGGTGATGTGGCACGCGGTGTCGCTGCTGCGCGAGCACCGCGGCGACGGCCACACGTGCGCGCTGGCCGGCGCGGGCCTTAGCGGCATCGAGGCGCTGGTCACTCATACCGCTACCGGGAAAGGGTTCACGCCGCAGTTCGCCCGGGCCAGCCGCGGGTGGAGCCAGGATGAGTGGGACAGCGCCGTCAGCGGCCTGGCGGCCCGCGGCCTGCTCGACGGCCAGGGCGCGCTGACCCCGGCCGGACACGCGCTGCGGGCCCAGGTTGAGGACCAGACCGACCGGCTGGCCGCACCGCCCTGGCAGCACCTGGGCGAGCGGCAAACCGAGGACGTCGTGCGGATCGGCAAGGCCATGACCCGAGCCGTCGCCACGGCCGGCGCCTTCCCCCGCGAAGGCGTCTTCGCCGCCAGGTAAGCCAGCCAGGCGCGCGCCCCCCGCCGCGGCCGTAGACCTGTCAGCTCTTACCGAGCCGCGCCGGGGCGGGCGGCGCGGGGGGCGGTCCGCCGGGGCCAGCCTGCTGGTGCCCGGGTTCAACGCGGTGGGATTTCGAGCTGAGCTGGAGCGCGACGATGATCGCGGCGAGGACGGCGAGACCGGTCGCGATCAGGAACGACAGGCGGTAGCCGTCCACCAGGGAGCCGCCGTGGCCGGCGGTGGCCGCCGCGGCCGCGGTGGCGAGGATCGCCAGCCCGACCGCGGCGCCGGTCTGCTGGCTGGTGGTGAACAGCGCCCCGGCCAGTCCCTGGTCGCTGGCCTGGACTCCGCTGGTGATCGCGATCGACGCGGTCGGCAGCGCCAGCCCGACCCCGGCCGCGGTCAGCACCAGGCCGGGCAGCACCGCCGGCGGGTAGCTGGCACCGGCGGTGATCTGCGCGAGCCACAGCTGCCCGGCGCCCATGCAGGCCAGCCCGGCCAGCAGCACGGCCTTGATGCTGAACCGGGCCAGCAGCCGGCGGGTACCGAGGGTGGAGACAAGCACGACGGTGACGGTCGACGGGACCAGCGCCAGGCCGGTCGCCACCGGGCTGAACCCCAGCACCTTCTGCAGGTAGAGCGACGCGAAGTACACGTAGCCGGCCAGGATCGCGCCGATCAGCAGCATCGCCGCGATCGCGGCCCGCCTGGCCGGCTCCGCCAGGATCGACAGAGGCAGCATCGGGGCCGCCGACCGCTTTTCCGCGAACACAAAGCCCGCGGTCAGCAGCACAGCCAGGGCGAGAGCGATGATGGTGGCGGCCGCGGTGAAGCCGTGCTGCTGCCCGCTGCTGAGCCCGAAGATCAGCGCCGCGATGCCGGTGGTCACCAGCAGCGCCCCGCGCACATCGACGCTGCCGCCGCTGCCGGACCGCTTCCCGGCCGGCAGCCGCGGGACGAGCGCGAGCATGATGGCGATGATCGGCGGGTTGATCAGGAACACCGCCCGCCAGCCGAAGTACTCGGTGAGCAGGCCGCCGGCCACGATCCCGGCGGTCGCGCCCGCCGCGGTGGTGGCCTGCCAGATCGCCAGCGCACGGTGGCGCGCGGCCCCTTCTGCGTTGGTCGTCGTCAGCAGCGACAGCGCGGCCGGGGAGACCATCGCCCCGGCCGCGCCCTGCACGAGCCGGGCGATGATCAGCATGATCGGCCACTGCGCGAGCCCGCAGGCCAGCGACGCGATCCCGAACAGGGCCAGGCCGGCGGCCAGCACCCGCCGACGGCCGACCAGGTCCGCCAGGCGGCCGCCCGCCAGCAGCAGCGACCCGAACGCCAGCGCGTACCCGGTGACGATCCACTGCAACTCCGCCGCGGGCATGCCCAGCTCCCGCTGGATCGACGGCAGCGCCACGTTCACGATGCTGAAGTCCAGCTGCAGCACGAACTGGGCGGCGCAGATCAGCGCGATGACGAACACGGCCCGCCGCGAGCCGCCAGCGGCGGGCAGCGGCGCGGTGCTATTCGTCGGGTGGCCTGCCATGGGCGGGTCTCCTGTCGTGACGGTGTTCCTTGCTGGTTCTTCGGCGTCAACCGCGCCGGCCGGGACGCTGATGCCGGCCTGGCGGGAGCGCGCGCAGATACACTGCATCTGCCTGGCAGATGGCACTGGCCGGATGTGCTGCGGTTCAGGGGCGGGGGCGGGGGCGGTGGCCGGTGGAACTGCGGCAGTTGCGTCACTTCCTGGCGCTGGCCGAGGAGCGCAGCGTCACCCGGGCCGCCAGGCGCGAGCTGATCGTGCAGTCTGGCCTGTCGAACTCGCTGCAGGCCCTCGAGCGCGAGCTCGGCACGCCGCTCTACGTGCGCGGGACCAGGCCCGTGCGGCTCACCGCGGCCGGCGAGGCCCTGGTCGGCCCGGCCCGCCGGACGCTGGCCAGCGCCGCGCAGGCGGAGCAGGCCGTGCACCGCACCCGTGACGTGCTGGCCGGCACGCTGCGCCTGGGCGTGTCGCTGTCGGCTCAGCACCTGGTGCCGTTCGCTTCCTACCTCGGCGAGTTCACCCGTGATCATCCCGGCGTCGACCTGCGCCTGCGGTACGGGCCCGGGCTGGCGATGATCTCGATGGTCGGGGCGGGCGAGCTGGACTGCGTGATCGGGCCCGCGGTCAGCCAGGTCCCGGGCGTGCGGATGACCCGCCTGGCGGGGGAGCCGCTGCACCTGGCCTGCCGCGGCCGACCACCGCCTGGCCGGGCGGGCGGCGGTCAGCATAAGGGAGCTCACCGGGGAGCGGTTCGTCGAGGTGCCCGAAGGGTGGACGGCCCGCCTGCTGAGCGACGCCGCGTTCGCCGGCGAGGGCGTGCCGCGCCGCGTCGTCTGCGAGGTCGGCGACTGGGAGCTGTTCCTCGAGCTGGTCAGCGCGGGCGTCGGGATCGGCTTCGCCCCGGCCGGGCTGCGGTACCCGGTGCTGACCGGGCCGGGCAGCGTCCTGCGGCTGATCCCGGTGGAGGGAGTGCGCCTGGAAAGGCACATCTACCTGATGCTGCCCGCGGCGGGCGAGACCAGCCCGGCGGCACGGCGGTTCGCCGACCAGCTGCTGCGCACCCACCCCGCGGGCAGCTAACGCGCGCACCCCGCCGCCAGGTAATGTGGCCCGTTCGCTGCTTTTGCCGCTAGTGTTGGCCCGATTCACGACCCCTTTGGGAACTCGCGTCTTCCTGCCAGTCTGCGGAGGAGGGTTCACATGGGCCGTCCGGTGCTCTTTCTCGATGTTGACGGCGTGCTGAACCCGTTCGGCCCCGTCTGCCCCCCAGGGTTCGCCGAGCACGATTTGTTCCCCGGTGAAGAGCCCGTCCGGGTCAACCCCGAGCACGGCACCTGGGTCACCGAACTGCTCGCAGCGTTCGACATCATTTGGGCGACCTTCTGGAACGGGGATGCCAACCGACTGCTGGTCCCGTTGCTGCACATCGATCCCCTGCCTGTGCTCACCATGCCTCCAGGCCCGTCACCGCCCAGCGCGAAAGTCCCGCTCATCGCATCCTGTGCGGGAAAGCGGCCGGCCGCGTGGATCGACGACGCTCACACTCCCGACGCCCATGCTTGGAGCCAGGCCCGCCAGGCCCCGACCAGGCTCATCACCACCGAGCCGGCCGTCGGCCTCACCCGTGCACATGTCAGGCAGGCACTCGAATGGGCACGAGGCCTCGGCTAGTACACCTCGGCGTACACCGAGGCAACCTCGGCCTGGCAGCGCCCGGAGCCGAAGGTCCAGCCACCGCGCCCGAAGGTCCTCAGCCGACCGCATCCGGCCAGCCTACGGGCAGCACGCAGCCGCCAGCCAGCCGCGGGTCGCGGTCGTGCTATGGAGGAGGACGCTCCCGTGCGGTAACGTCCGCCATATGCCGACAGCAGCGGTCAACGGGATCCAGGTCAGCTACGCCGACTCGGGCGGCGACGGGCCGGCGGTGGTGCTTGGCCACGGGTACCTGATGGACGCTTCGATGTTCGACGCCCAGGTCGCCGCGCTCGCGCCGGGGTACCGGGTGATCACGTGGGATGCGCGCGGCCACGGCGGCACCCCGGCGCCGGGCCCGTTCAGCTACTGGGACCTGGCCAGGGACGTGCTCGCCCTGCTGGACCACCTCGGCATCGAGCAGGCCGTACTCGGCGGCATGTCCCAGGGCGGCTTCCTCAGCCTGCGGGCCGCGCTGCTCGCACCGCGGCGGGTGCGCGGCCTGGTCCTGATCGACAGCCAGGCCGGCACCGAGCTGGAGGCCAGCCGCCCGGGATATGAGCAGATGCATCAGATGTGGCTGGACCAGGGGCCGGGCCCGGTGCAGGAGATCGTCGCCGCCATCATCTTGGGCCCCGGCCAGTGGGACAGCTGGTACGCCAAGTGGGCTGAGCAGTACGCCCAGTGGGCACCGGACAACCTCGGCCAGCTCACCTGGCCGTTCCGGTGCCTGATGGACCGTGACGACATAACCGGCAGGCTCGGCGAGGTCACCTGCCCGGCCCTGATCGTCCACGGCACCGAGGACGCCGCGATCCCGCTGGCCAGGGCCGAGGAAATGCGCGGCGGCCTCGCCGGCCCGACCACGTTCACCGTGATAGACGGGGCCCCGCACGCATCCAACGTCACCCACCCCGGCGGGGTCAACGCCGCCGTCGAGAACTTCCTGCACAGCCTGGCCGGCTAGCCGGCCGCCGACCCGGCAGGACTCCGGCTAAGGCCAGCCCGGGTCATGAGTTGGCGCGGTCCTGCTGACTGGTTCGGTGGCGGCCGGGGGTGGTGCCGATGATGCTGGCGAAGGCCGCGATGAAGCTGCTGGGGTTCGCCCATCCGCAGGCGTGGGCGACGTAGGTCGTGTCGTGGCCGTCGGCGAGAAGGACGAGCGCGTGATAGATGCGTAGCTGCGTGCGCCACTCGTAGAAGGTCATGCCGAGTTCGTTGCGGAACAGCCGGCTGAGGGTCCGGGCGCTGGCTCCGGTCGCCTGCCCTAGTTCGGCCAGCGAGGTGTTGTCTGCGGGCTGCTCGTAGAGCAGCCGGGCAAGGGCCCGCAGCCGGTCATCGCGGGGTTCTGGCAGCTGCAGAGGCTGCTCGTGCGCTTCGCCGAGTTCGTCGACGAGGACCCGGCGCAGGCGAGCGCGCGCGGCGCGGTCGTAGTTGCGCGGGCCCGAGAGGGCGAGCAGGATTTCGCGGGCGAGGCCGGAAGCAGTGAACACGGCAGGATGGCCTGGCAGGAGCCGGGCCAGGGACGCCGGCAGGAACTCGATCCGCATGTCGGTGCGGCCGTGAGCGCGGTGGTGGTGCGTGAACCCGGCGGGAGTCCACGCGGCCCGGTTGGCGGGAACGATCGATGTGCCACGTTCGGTGTGCACGGACAGGACGCCGACGGCCGCGTAAACCAGGTGCCCGCGCGGATGGGAGTGCACCGAGCTTGTTCCCCCCGACGTCCATAGGTGCACCCCTCCGGAGGGCCACAGGCGTGACGTCACAAGGGGAGGCTGGCGGCCAACGGGCATAAGTTGGCATTCTAGCGGTGGCCAGCCGCGGCGCCTCCTGGCGATAGTGGACGCATGCGCGAAACGTCCCGAGGTGGTGCGAGATGAGTACGACGATGCGAGCGGCCGTCTGTGTCAGGGCGGGCGGCCCGGAGGTGCTGGAGATCCGCGAGCTGCCGGTACCCGCGGTCCGGCAAGGCTGGAGCCTGGTGCGGGTGAAGGGCGCGGGCTTGAACCGGTCGGAGCTGAGGACCCGTCAGGGGCATTCCCCGGGTGTCACGTTCCCGCGCGTGCTCGGGATCGAGTGCGTGGGAACCGTGGCGGCCTCAACCGATCCCAGGCTGCCGGACGGGACGACCGTCGCGGCGGTGATGGGCGAGATGGGCCGGGAGTTCGACGGCGGTTATGCCGAGTACGCGCTGCTGCCGAACTCGCTGCTGATGCCGGTCGCTACCACGCTGCCCTGGGATGTCCTGGCCGCGCTCCCCGAGACGTACCTGACCGCGCAGGGCTCGCTTGACGCGCTGGGGGTCGTGCCCGGTGGCCAGGGGCGGCTGCTGATCCGCGGCGGGACCTCGTCGGTGGGGATGGCGGCCGCGTCGATCGCGTCCGGCTACGGCGCCGAGACCGCGGCCACGACCCGGCGAAAAGACAAGATCGGCGCGCTTGCCGCCGCCGGGGCCGACCACGTGCTCCTCGACGACGGCGGGTCACTGGCGGCGAGCGTGCACGCGATCTGGCCCGAGGGCCCGGACTACGTCCTTGACCTCGTCGGGGCGAGCACGGCGGTGGACTCGCTGCACCTGGTCCGCCGCGGCGGGACGGTGTGCGTATCGGGCTCGCTCAGCGGGTGGCTGATCCCGGACTTCCAACCGATAGCGATGATCCCGTCCGGGACCAGGCTCACGGCCTTCCACAGCGACGACCTCAAGGGCAGCGCGGGCGCGACCGTCCTGCAGCGCGTCGTCCGCGAGGTCGAGGGCGGCGTCTACCGGCCCAACGTCGACCGTGTCTTCACCCTGGACGACATCGTCGCGGCCCACCAGTACATGGAGGACAACCAAGCCACCGGCAAGCTCGTCGCGGTGCCCTAGCCACTCGGCGATGATCAGGCTGCAGGCCCCCCGGGGGGCCGCACAGTACGGGGCGAGTATCACGAGTCCGGCGCGAGGCCGGCGGTCATCGTCAGTTCCGGCGGGTGAGCCAGCGTCTGGTAGACGACGCAGTAGCGCTCCGTAAGGCGGATCAGCGTCTGGACCTGCTCGGAGGTTGCCCCGGTGTCCAGCTCGAAGGCCAGGCGGACGGAGCTGAACCCAACCGGTGCCTCCTTGCTCACGGCCAGCGTGCCCCGGAAGTCCAGGTCGCCCTCGGCGGTGACGGTGCCCCCGGCCAGCTGGATCCCCAGCGAGATGGCGACGGCGCGCAGCGTGACCCCGGCGCAGGCCACGAGCGCCTGCAGCAGCATGTCCCCCGAGCACAGCAGCGAGCCGTCGCCTCCGGTGGCCGGGTGCAGGCCCGCCACGGCCAGCTCGCGGCCCGTGGCCACCGAGCACGCGACGGCCTGCTCGTCGAGCTCGCCGCGGGCCCGCAAGGTGACCAGCGCCTCGCGCGGGTTGCTGCGGTAAGCGTCCTTGAGCGGCTGCTGCACCGCGCGAAGCCCTGCGCTGTCCATGCCTGCACTCCCGTCCGCGGCGCCCGCGCGCCGCACGCCCGGCACCTGTCACCCCTTCACCGTAGCCCCAGGCATCAGCGGCGAGGTGCAGGTTACTCGTTCGGGTGTACCGGAACGGCGGTCTACAAGGCCGGGCCTCGTGCTCGCGTAGTAGGCTCTGGCGTGTGTCTGCCCCGAATCGCCCGGAAACGGACATTAGCCCGCCCGATATCGACATTACTAGGCCACACCCGGCCAGGATCTACGACTACATGCTCGGCGGCAAGGACAACTTCGCCGTCGACCGGGAGGTGGCCGACCAGGTCCTCGCCGCGTGGCCCGCGATGCGCATCTCCGCCCGGGAGAACAGGAAGTTCATCGGCCGCGCCATCCGGTACCTGGCCGGGGAAGCCGGGATCGACCAGTTCCTCGACGTCGGCTCGGGGCTGCCGACCGTCGCTAACGTGCACGAGGTCGCGCAGGCCGTCAACCCGGCGGCCCGCGTGGTCTACGCGGACAACGACCCGCTGGTGCTCGCGCACGCGCGGGCGCTGCTCACCAGCTCACCGGAAGGCAGGTGCGCCTACATTCACGCGGACCTGCGGGAACCGGAGAAGATCCTCAGCGACCCGGTTACGCAGGAGACGCTGGACTTCACCCGGCCGGTCGCGCTGATCCTCGCGGCCGTTGTCCACTTCCTGCTGCCTGAGGACGACCCGGCGCGGATCATCGGCACGCTGGTGGACGCGCTGCCGCCGGGCAGCTACGTGGTCGCCTCGCACGGCAGTACCGAGTACGGCAGCCAAGAAGAGGCGGACGTCGTACTCGGCATTATCCAGGCCGGCGGGGTGCGCATCGCGCCGCGGAGTTCCCACGATTTCGGGCACCTCGTCTTCGACGGGCTTGAGCTCGTCCCGCCGGGCGTGGTCCTGCTGCCGCAATGGCGCCCGGTTCCGGGTAGCGGCCCCCAGCCGGGAGCGCGGGAAGTCGGTTCCAACGCAGGCGTCGCCCGCAAGCCCTAATTCCGCCTCGCGGCCCGTCAGGGCTTGCGGGCCACGCCCCCGTACAAGCTCAGTTCGGCAGGCGCGGGCCGCGGTCCGTCCGGTTGCGGTCGCCATTCTGATACCAGGACCACGCCCGGCGGCACGCAGTCCAGGCCGGCGAACGCGAGCCGGGCGAAGTCGCCGGAGTCACGGGCCTGCGCCGGGAGCCCGGCCGCCCGGTAAGCGCTCATAGACCCCGCGTTGCCGATCAGCATCCGGATTGTCTTCCGACCTGCGATGCACCTGGGAGGCGACCAGGTAGCTGCCCGACGGCAAGGCGTCGAGCAGCCGCGCGGCCAGGCCGTCTTCCGGGACTGGGCCGGGCGAGAGCTCGTCGGGGATCGAAGTGCACCTGGATGGCGCCGCGCATCAGCGCTGACGTAGGTCTGGCTGAGTGCTCACATCGCGCGGAGGTCCGCCTGGCGACAGGATCGGAGGGCGACCTGGCCGCTGTGTCCGCGGTGCGTCAACAGGTCTTCGTGGATGAGCAGTCCGTGCCGGCAGACTCGAGTCGACGAGCTCGAGCTAGCGGCCGACCACTTTCTCGCCTTGCTCGACGGGGTTCCAGCCGGAGCGGGACGGCTTGTCGTCATCGACTCCGCGCCGGATGCCGACCCGGGCCAGGGAACAACGGCCACCGGGGTACTCGGCCGTCTCGCGGTCGGCAAGGCCGCCCGCGGTGGCCTGGGCAAGCTGCTCGTGCACGCTCGAGCAGCGGGCCACCGAACGCGGGCTCGCCGTCGTCGAACTGCACGCGCAGGCGCACGCTCGCGGCTTCTACCAGCAGCTCGGTTATGCCGCCAACGGCGGCTTGTTCCCCGAGGCCGGGATCGAGCACATCAGCATGCGCAAGGAATTGCAGTAATCGCAGCCCCAGACCCGGCATCCCTCTCCGCTCCAGAACGCCCAGTTCGGCGCGGCCGGGACCACGTCACCCTCGTCCGCGTTCACCGGGCCGCGCAGGCGGGAATGTTCTGGCCGACGGACGGGAGCGCCTGGCTCAGGGAGTGCGCTCGCGTCCGGGGAGGTGAGGCCGCCATGACCGGGGACCGGTGCGTGGTCTGCGGGGCTGGCACGCACCGGCAGCGCGGATGCGTGCGCGCGGTGCATGCGGATTCTCGACCGGGTGGAGACCCGCCGCGACGCCTCGGGCGGGGTGCGCCGGGTCGATGCCGCCGCCCGGCTGCGGGCGCTGGCCGGATCGTGGCGCGACGGCGCCTTCCGCTGCTTCTACACGGGCGTCTGCCTGGTTGAGGACCACAGCCGCTGGCGGGATCACCGCTACCTGGTGTTCGAGGACAGGATCCCCGGTGACGGGGCAAGCGTGGTGGTCACCTGCGCACTCGTCAGCCGGATGAAGGCGGACCTGACCGAGGACCGGTTCAAGCTGATCGTCACCGAACTGGCCAAAGTGTTCGACGGCGGCACCTTCGATCAGCGCGCTTTCCCGGACCAGCCGCACGCCGGCATAACCCGGAGGCCACCCGCCTAACACTGAATATTTCCGCTGAAGCCAGGAGCGCCAGAGCACGGCGCCTGAAAGCAGACCCGCCAATTATGGGCGATGCCGACCCCGGGTTCGCGTGCGATCGCGCGCATTGACGGCTTGGTGCCGGCAGAAACGAACACGCGGGTCGCCACTTCGAGGAGCTGGTTGCGGTTGCGAGTCGCGTCCGCACGCAGCACGCGAGTGCCTGGCTCCGCCAAAACGGATCACGCTCCGATTATGTTACAGTGACTCTTGCAAACGGAGCATGGTCCGCTTTCGTTGCCTTCATTCGCCGCCAAAGGAGACAGCTGAGCATGCGAGAACCGAGCGCCAGCGCGTCGGCTGCCACGAGCCGAGCGGTCCGGCTCGAGTCATTCGGCGGCCCCGAGGTCCTGAACCTCCGCGAGGTACCCGCGCCGCAGGCCGGCCCGGGGCAGATCCGCGTCCGGGTCACCGCGGCTGGACTGAACCCGATGGACTGGTTCATGACCTCCGGCGCAGACACCGCCACCCGATTCGGCTTGAGCCTGCCGTCCGGGTTCGGAACCGACTATGCCGGGGTCGTGGACCAGCTCGGAGGCGGCGTGACCGAGTTCGCCACCGGCGACCGGGTGTTCGGCGGCGCCCTCTCCCGCGCGGTCGCCGACTACGTAGTAGTTGACGCGGCAGGGACCATCGCGGCGGGCGGCGACGCGCACCATACCCCCGACGGCGTCGACGACCGCACCGCCGCCACCCTTGCCATAGCGGGCTGCACGGCCGCCGCCGCCCTCGCCGTCGTCAACCCGGGCCCGGGCGACACGCTGCTCATTGGCGGCGCGGGAGGCGGGGTCGGCGTGTTCGCCGTCCAGCTCGCTCGCCTCGCGGGCGCGCGAGTGATCGGGACGGGATCAGCGACGTCGGCCGATGCCCTGAGTGCCCTCGGGGCCGAGCCGGCCGCCTACGGCGACGGCCTGGCCGGCCGGCTCCGTGCCCTGGCCCCCGCCGGCGTCACCGCGGCGATCGACCTGTACGGGACGGAGACGGTGCAGGCGGCACGGGAACTTGGCGTGCCTGACGAGCGCATCACCACCATCGCTGCACAGGTCGACGGGATCACGCCGGCGAACGGCGCTAACGCCGCCCCCGGCGCCATCGAGGAGATTGCTCGCCTGGTCGCGGCGGGCAAGCTCCGTGTGCCCATCGCGGCAAGCTTCCCGGTCGAGCAGATCCGCGCCGCGGTCGAGCTTCAAGCCGGGCGGCACGTGCACGGCAAGGTCGTCATCGACCTCTAGCTTTCGCCCGCTGAGTCAATCTTGATCTTGGGCGTTCTCGCGCGCACGGGTTGTCAAGCGGCCGATGCCCGGTCGTTGAGACCCGCCCGCTTACCATCTGGACCGTGCCTGAGAATCATCTGATCCGAGTGCTGGCCGACGATAGCGAACAGCAGTGGCCGCTGACCACCAGCCGCCGGGGCCGGGACTGGCTGCTCACGATCGCCAGCCCGGGTGGCAAGAGCTGGGCGGCTGAGGGACCGGACGTGTTCAAGGCACTCCGGGCACTGCGCCGCATCCTGGATCCCTTGGGAATCCGCCTGGGCGTCAACGGCGCGCGCCGTGATGCCTGGGCATCGGGGATGCAATGCGATATGGGCGAGGGGCGTGTCGTCTATCTCCTCGTCGAGGGGCAGGCCAGCCGGCCGGAACAGGTCAGCACGCTCGGGCATACCTCGATAAGTCATGTGGGCACGGTCAGCGATCAAGAGGAGCAGCATGAACGGTGGCTGCGTTCGCGACGAACTGCCAACTGATCAGCGAAGCGCGAAACGCGGCCGGTAAATGCGTAGCGTCGGCAGGGCGTGTCTGCTTTAGTACGGCCATGGCCGGGTTTGATGATCCCGCGTTCTACGGCGATCGGTGGGCGGCTGTTTACGACGACCACCACGAGCAGGTGGACCCTGGGCCCGCGGTGGAGTTCCTGGCTGGCCTGGCCGGGGACGGGCGGGTGCTGGAGCTGGGCATCGGGACAGGCCGGGTGGCGCTGCCGCTGGCGGCCCGGGGGATCAGGGTGGAAGGGGTTGACGCCTCGGCCGCGATGGCGGAGCGGCTGCGGGCCAAGCCAGGCGGCGAGTCGGTCCCTGTGGTCATCGGGGATATGGCCCAGGTGCCCGTCAGCGGCCGGTTCCGGCTGGTGTACCTGGTGTTCAACACGCTGTTCGGCCTGCTCAGCCAGGAACGGCAGGCTGAGTGCTTCGGTAACGTGGCGCGAGTGCTCGAGCCGGGAGGGATGTTCGTCATCGAGTGCTTCGTTCCTGACGTGGCCCGGTTCGACCGCGACCAGCGGGTCCAGGCGCGGTCGGTGACCGAAGACTCGGCGGTCATCGAGGTGTCCCGCCACGACCGGGTGCTGCAGCGCGTCACGACCCAGATGATCATGCTGGACGGCCGGGGAATGCACCTGCGGCCGGTGGCCATCCGCTACAGCTGGCCAGCCGAGCTCGACCTGATGGCCGGCCGGGCCGGCCTGCGGCTAGCCGAACGCTACGCCGACTGGGACCGGCGGCAATTCACTTCTGCCAGCAGCGGCCACGTCTCCGTGTACCAGCGAGCCTGACCAACTCGATCAGACCAGTTAACTCAACGCGGCATGAGAGGACGATCACTTCGAGCGCTGGCATAAACAGACGGGCTTGGCCGCTGCCTGCTGGGCCGTAGTGGGGATCGCCAACGGTGCAGGGAGCTGTTGGTAACCGCGCGCCGGCCCGTTTGGAGCGGCTTGCGAAGCTCGGCATTCTGCAAGTGAGGCGCCCGGAATAGGCTGTTCTGCCCGTTCGCTGAGAATGCCTGCCCTCCGGGCCGTCGGCGCGACCGTATAACGCGAAGTGACCCGTCGGGCTGATCCGCCGCCGGGCGACGCGGCAAGCGGCTCCCGCCCGGCGATGACCAGCTTCTGGTGAGGAGCGCAGCGCCCGCAGCTGGCCGCGCAGGGCAGGCCGGCCCATCCGCCAGGTCAGGGGGCCGTCGCCGAAATCCAGGCTGGCCGGCCGGGCGCGGGCCCGGCCGGCCAGCGGCTGGTTGCTGCGGCAGCGGGGCCCGGGACCCGGAGCCCGGCCCGGGCGCTGGTCCCGGGTCAGGAAAGCGGCGGGGTGCTCCGCGAGTTGCTCATCCGGGTCGCGGCGTAGTTGCACTCGGCGACGATAGCGGCAACCCGCCGGCCGATCCGGGCCAGTGGGCCCGCTGCGCCCTGGGTCACGTTGCGGTTCATCATTCCTCCTTGGTCGCGGCACCAAATCTAGCCGCGCCGCGAGCCCCGGCAACGCCTGCTAACAAGACCATAACGATGATCTTCGAAAACATGCGGGATTCATTCATCCTTTTCGCACGGCCCGCTGCTGACCCGTTCCCGGGGACGCCGGCCCGCCTGTCACGGTCTTGCGGCGCCGCGGCCGCGAGGTGAAAGCCAGCCCGGATCCGCCTTCCTCACGCGGGCCGGCCGAGGAACCACCACGCCGGTGTGCCGGGACGGACGCGGTGGGAGGAAGGTCATTCTGCGAAGCGATCCGTTGCCTGCACGAGGAGCTGATCAGTTTCGCCGGCTCCGCCGTGGTCTTCCTGCGCCGCCTGGCGGAACTTCCGCTGGCGTTCCAGCCGGGAGAAGGATGGCGCTATCACCATTCCTTCGGCGTGCTCGGCATCCTCATCTCGCGGGTGACGGGCCGCCCGCTCGCTGAGCATCTGGCCGAGGACGTTTTCTGGCCGCTCGGGATGACCGACACCACGCTGTGGGTGCCCGAGGGCAAGCTGGACCGGCTGCCGGCGGCTTACCGGCACGGTGACGAGGGACTTGTGGAGCTCGAGCCTGCCGGCGGCGGTTTCTACGCAGGGCCGCCGTCGTCCGACGTCAGCCACGGCGAGCTCGTCGCCACCGCACGGGACTATCACCGGTTCGCCCGGATGCTTGCCGACGGAGGGCGAGTCAACGGGCAACCGCTGATCTCGCCTGATCACCTACAGCAGATGACAAGCGACCAGGTGCCGGCGGCGTGCAAGACCGCGGAAAGCTTCTTCCCGGGGTTCTGGGACGGCACGGGATGGGGTTTTGGCGTGGCGGTGAAGACGGAGGGACCGCAGCGCGGCCGCATCGGCTGGGCCGGCGGACTGGGTACGGACTTCTTCGTCGACCCGGACGGCACGGTCGGCGTCCTCCTCACCCAGGTAGAGATGGGCAAGGACATGTGGCCGCTGGTCGACCAGTTCCAGTCGCTGCACGAGACGTCGTGATCGGCCGACGGTACCCCGCATGCACGCTGCCAGTTCGCGCTCAGGAACGATCCATCTGCGCGTCCTTTTCCAGATCGCTGATCACTAGAGCGGCCGCGCCTATCGGCGGGTACTTGATCCGGGCAGCGGCCGGAGGCCGCTTACCGTGCCCAGCGCATGACCAGCAGTTCGCGTGCTGCCGCCAGGTCGATCAGGCCGCGGCGGGTCCTGGGCGAGACTGGCCCGAACGGCGCACGGGTCCGGTCCGAGGCGATGATGCCGCCCTCGGCCAGCAGGATCTTCTGCGCGCGCAGGCCGCACTGGCGGTTCTCGAAATGGATGAGCGGCAGCAGGTTTTCCCAGGCGCTCACGGCGCTGGCCCGGTCGCCTGACAGGTAGCGGCGGACGATCTGGCCCAGTTCGGCGGGGACCATTGAGCTTGGCATGGTGCCCTTGGCCCCGGCGTCCAGGTCCGGTATCAAGGTGACCGATTCCTCGCCGTCGAAGGGGCCGGGCAGGCTGCTGCCGAGGGCGCTGACCAGCGAGTGCAGTTTGTCCGCGGCCTGCGGCACCTCGATCTTGGCGTACTGCGCCTTGGGCACCTGCCTGACCAGGTCGATGAGCAGGCTGACCGGCAGCGGCGTCGGCGACAAGGGCGCGTCCTGCACCATGACCGGGATATCGATCGCGTCCGCCACCTGCTTGAAGTACTCGATCACCGCGGGCCCGGGAACGGTGAGCGTGGCCCCGAAGAAGGGCGGCATGACCATCACCATCGCCGCGCCCATGTCCTGCGCGGCGCGGCTGCGCGCGGCGGCGACCCGGGCGCTGTAATGGCTCGTGGTGACGATCACCGGGAGCCGTCCCGCGACGTGCTCAAGCAGCATGCGGGCGATCGCGTCGCGTTCGGCGTCAGTCAGCGAGAACTGCTCGGAGTAGTTGGCGAGCAGGCACAGCCCGTCAACCCCGGCGTCCATCAGGTAGTCCACGACGCGCGCCGTGCCGCCCAGGTCAACGGTCTGATCGTCGTGGAAGATCGTCGGCACAACCGGCACGACGCCGGTCAGCGGAGCATCCATGTGCGGGTTCTCCAGGTGGGCTCGTACGTTCGCGTCCGGTAGCCATAAGTCTGGCGCACCCGGGTGCGGGCGACTGGCCACCGCCCTCCAGTGCCGCTGCGGGAAGCCAATGCCATTACTGGCGCTCCCCGCCTCCGCGCCGGGCCGCACGTGCCCGTTCCGTCCGGTTTGTCCGGACGGCATCGCGGCCCAGACCATGATCATGTGGATTCAGCAGCTAATAGGATGCGGAATCCACATGATCATGAAAATTCTTTTCGATTCTGCTATGCCCTGCCGCGGGGCCGCGTCCCAGCGCGCGCACGGTCCCTAAGCGCCAGAGCCTCAGGCTGGTCTCCGTGACGGCTTCCCGTCAGCCTCCGTCCGAAACTGACAGAATTCCGCGGCGCGTGCGGACGTTCTCGGAGCGCGGCTGGCCGGGCCCCCGGGTGCGGCCCGTCCCGCGCGGCCGGAGGTCACGACGCCGGGCGGCGGGCTGGGGAACGGCTCAGTGCCATGGCCTGGCTGCCCGCTGCGCCCAGTAGGCGTCGGGGGCTTCGGCGAGGCTGAGCGCCGGAAGCTGGCCGACGGTGAGCGCGGCCAGGTTCTCGTCTAGTTGCTCGCGGGTGACGGCGCCGGACAGCACAACCGATGCCCACGGCTGGGCCAGCGCGGCGGCCAGCGCGATCGCGTCCTCGGTGACACCGCGCGCCGCCGCCAGCGCGGTCAGCGGCGCCGGCGGCCCGCCCGCCGGAGTCAGCCGCCCGTTGGCGACCGCCTCCTTGACCAGGACCGCCCACCCGGCCGCGGCGGCCTCGGCCGCCGCCGGTGCCCGCGGACGGCTCGAGAAGGTTCCATGTCACCTGCGCCGCGGTGAACAGCTGCTGCCCGTCAACGGTCACCGCCAGCGCCCGGCGGATCGCTTCCGCCTGGTGCGGGCCGCTCGCGCTCAGCCCGATGATCACACCCTCGGCGCGCAGCCGGGACAGCGCCGCCAGCAGCGGGGCGTCGGTGAACAATCCGGAGTCAACGGTCAGCGAGTGCACCTGGTACAGGGTGAGCCGGTCACCGAGCAGGGCCCGGCTTTCCGCCAGCTGGCTCGTGAACATGGCCAGCGAGTGCTCCTTGACCTCCTGCGCAGGAGCGTCGAGCCGCCAGCCGCCGGTATAGCGGTACCCCCACTTGGAACCGACGGTCATGTCCGCTTGGCCGCGCTCGGCCAGCCAGCCGGCCAGGAACTCCTCCGCCAGGCCGTAGGAACGGGCCGCGTCCACGTACCTGACCCCGGCCGCGTAGGCAGCGTCCAGCATCGAGTAGGCCCTGGCCCGCAGGCCGGCCACGCTGCGGTCGGGCAGGTCCTGTTCACGGCCGCTGGTGATGTACGCCGGGCGGCCCAAGGCGGCCAGCCCAAGCCCGACCCGGGAGACCAGCGGTCCCCCGGCCCCGAGTGCCGCCGTCGGCATGCGGATCCGGCTCCCGGTCGTCGCTGGCCATGGCCACTACCGTACCGGCGGCCCGGCCAGCGGTCGAAAATCCTGCCAGTAGCGTGCAGTCCGCTTACGGATGGCCGCGCCTTTCGCTGATCGTCAATAATGAACGGGCACGGCGAGACGGAGGCGCGCGATGTTCGATGTCCTGATCGCGGGCGGTGACGTGTATGACGGCACCGGAGGAGAACCTCTGCGCGCCGACGTCGGCGTCCTCGGTGACCGGGTGGCGGTCGTCGGGCCGAACCTGGCGCCTGAGGCGGCCGCTGTCATCGACGCGACGGGCAAGGCGGTGTGCCCCGGGTTCATCAACATCCTCAGCCACTCGTACTTCACCATCCTGCACGACCCCCGGTCACTCGGAGAGCTGACTCAGGGAGTCACCACCGAAGTGTTCGGCGAGGGCACGTCGATGGGTCCGCTGACCCCGCAGATGAAGGCCGAATTGCGCGGGCGGGGCGGCCTGGACGACGAGGTGCCCTGGACCCGGCTATCGGAGTACCTCCGCCACGTGGAGCGGCGCGGCGCCTCGCAGAACGTCGCGTCATTCATCGGGAGCGGCACGCTCCGCGTCAACGCCGTCGGGTACTCAGACCGGCCCGCGACGCATGCCGAACTGGACCGGATGCGGGCGCTCGCCGCTGAGGAGATGGCCGACGGCGCGCTCGGCATCGCGTCGGCGCTGATCTACCCGCCGGGCAGCTACGCCAGCACGGCCGAGCTCACCGAACTGTGCAAGGTCGCGGCTGAGTACGACGGCTGCTACGCCTCGCACGTCCGCGGCGAAGGGGAGAACCTGCACGAGGCGATCACCGAGTTCTTTGGCATCGTGCGGGACGCCGGGCTGCGCGGGGAGGTGTTCCACCTCAAGGCGTCCGGGCGGCCGAACTGGCACCGGATGGACGGGGCGATCGAGCTGATCGAGCGCTCCCGGGCGGCAGGGGCGCCGGTGACCGCGGACGTCTACCCGTACACGGCCAGCTCCACCGGCCTGACCAGCATTATTCCCGACCGTTACCACGAGGGCGGTCCGGACGCGCTGTACGACCGGCTTGGCGACCCCCGGGTCCGCGCGGAAATCCGGGCCGAGCTGTCGTCGTCCGCCCGGTGGGGTGACGTGACCGAAGCGGAGCACGTGCTGATCCTCCGGGCCGGGCGGGAAGAGAACCGGCGGTGGCAAGGTCGGACACTGGCCGAGATCGCGGCGACGACGGGCGCCGACCCGATCGAGGCCGCGATGGACCTGATCGCCTCCGACCGAACCCGGATACAAGTCGCGTTCTTCTCGATGTCCGAGGAGAACCTGCGCGCGGCGCTCGCCCGCCCGTGGGTAGCGATCAGCTCTGACGGCATGTCAATGGCACCGGAGGGCGCGTTCCTGCGGGCGCCGACCCATCCACGGGCGTACGGCAGCTTCGCCCGGGTCCTCGGCCGCTACGCGCGCGACGAGAAGGTGCTGCCGCTCGCCGAAGCGATCCGGCGGATGAGCGCGCTGCCCGCCGCCACGCTCGGCCTGCGTGACCGCGGGGTGCTGCGGCCAGGCTCTTACGCGGACGTCGTCGTGTTCGACCCGGCGACCGTGGGCGACCGGGCGACGTTCGGCAACCCGCACCAGCTCTCGGCGGGGGTGAGCGAGGTTCTGGTCAACGGCAAGGTCACGATCAGCAGCGGCACGTTCACCGGGGAACTTGCCGGGCGGGCGCTAACCGGGCCCGGTGCCCGCCGGTGACACGTTCCTCACGTCAGACTCTCGCACGCTGGCGATGAGTTAGTCGCGGCGCCGGAGTCTGCATCCGTGAAAGCGCTGGCCGGGAGTACGGCCCATCCGGCACGTCCGCTTTGGCTTGCCCGCGGAAGCGTCGGGACCAGGCCGGCGGCGAGCGCGCAACGGAAGGGCAAAGGAAGGAATGCCATGACGGAACCCCTGACCACGCTTGACCCTCGCTACAGCGATCCCGCTGCGGCACCTACGCCATGGCCGGTGACCAGCGCCGCGCTCGAGGCTGCCCAACTCGCCTGGCTGGTCACCCTCCGACCGGACGGGCGACCGCACGCCACCCCGGTGGTGCCGGTGTGGGTCGACAACAGCATGCACTTCACCACCGGCGCGTCCGAGCAGAAAGGGAAGAACCTGCGCGCGGACGACCGGGTGCTGCTTCAAGTCGGCGGGCTGGACTGGAAGGGCGGCCTCGACATCGCCGTTGAGGGCAGGGCATCCCTCGCGAGCGACCCGGCGGTGCTCACCCGGCTGGCGACGGCATGGCGCCGCCGCTGGGACGGGGACTGGGCCTACGAAGTCCGCGAAGGCCGGCTCTACCACCCGCAGGGCTTTGAGGTGCTCACCTACTCGGTACGCCCCGAGCGGGTACTCGCATTCGCCGAGGGCACATTCGGCCACACCCTTCACCGCTTCGACGGTGTTTAACGCCAAGCGCGTGTGGTCGCCGTGCGCCGCGGCCGACGGCGCCGAACTTTCGTCCGGACTCTTCGAACGGACTCTTCGAACGGACTCTTCGAACGGATTCAGCGGGCCGGCTTGACCGGGCCAAGCTCACGGACGCCCTCGGGAGTAGCCAGGACGAGCATCCGGACCGGCGTCGCGTGCCGGCTCGCCCCATGCTGCAGCGCGCGCAGCAGGTGCCGGTCGGACTCCGTGCGCCGCAGCGTGCCCGGCCTGCTCAGCGTGATGACCACGCCGAGCAGGCTCGGGGCCTGCGCGATCGACTCGGCGGCCACGTAGCAAACGTTGTGGATGACCGTCGGCTCCGGGCGCTCGGGAATGTCGTCGATCGGGACGACGAGGTTGGCCTGGATGCCGTCGTGGTGAATGAAGAACAGCCACAGGGTCCGGTACCGCCTGGCGGCAGGAGGGACGATGGCGGCGACGCGGTCAAGGACGTCGTCGTCGGTGATGACGGGGATGGCCAGCAGCTCGGGGGCCGTCTGGCGGGCAGGGGAGTCAGCCATGCCGCAAGTCTGACACGTAATGTGACACTAAGTCTCTAATTGACTACAATTAGTGACTAATGAGCGTAGCGTGACTTTCACTACTTACCGTGACGTTAATGAGCCTGGGAAGCGGCACGTCGGTACGACGGACTCCTGAGTCTGCGTCTCTGACTTGCCTAGGGATCCTCAGTTGTCCCGTGGGTGCGGGGCTGGGGATCTGGTTCCCGTGGCGGGGTGGCGTGGGCGTGGAGGTGGAATCCGGCGCCGAGTGCCGCCCCGCGCGCCCTGTGCGGGCGGCGGACGGGAATCTGGCGGGTCGTTGTCGCGCCCTGGTCCCGGCTGGCTGCGCGGGGCAGCGCGGGCCGGGCCGTTGTGGCGTGTCCCTCCGGACGCTGGCCGCCACGTCCGGCAGGGCGCGGCGGGGAGGGTGCCGCGCGTCGCCTGGGCGCGCGGCGTGGAGTGCTTCTCCGGGCTGTCGGGCCGGTCTTGGAGCGGTCCCGCCCGGAAGCGTAAGGGGTAATCACAGCCTGGGCTTCCAGATTGTCGTCGACGGCGCGGACGGTCATTGCCGCACTGACCCGGCCGGTGGTGGTCGTGGCCTGGTGGGTCAGGCCGCGGGCGGCGATCCGCTGCCACGCCCCGGTATCGCGGTCTCCCTGCCAGCCGCATGCGGGGCATCTCGCCCACTTCCATCCTGGCGCGGTCGGCGTGTCGGGGGCCTTGCAGTGCAGTAGTACTGCCAGGCAGCGGGGGCAGTGCCTCGAGGTGCCCCGCGCCGGGATCGTTACGACCGCGATGCCGTGCTCGGCCGCGATGTGCCTGATCCTGTCCATGATCCGCCCGCGCACCGCCTGCGAGAGGCGGGTGTTCATGGTGCGGCCCATGCCTCTGGCCTCGAGAGTGCGGAGGTCCTCCAGGTAGATGACGGTCGCGCCGGCCGCGATGGCCTGGTCTGCCGCCCACCGGGCCGCGGACCATGCGAGGGCGTCGTTCAGCTGCGAGCGCCGGTCGGAGACGAGACGGGCCTCGTCCGCCAGGACGGCGGCCTTCCCGGCGAGCGGGTGCGCCTGGTCGCCGGCGATGAGGCGCTGGTACTGGTCGAGCTTCGCGTGAAGCCGCTCGCCGTGCCGGCGGAGCCGGTGCGTCTTCGCCAGCACGCCGTTCGCGCGGTACTGGGCGCCCGCGCCGAGTGCGGTGACCGTCCCATCCGGGTGGAGGCACGCGGCCCCTGCCGACAGCAGGGTGTTCAGCCCCCAGTCGATGCCGAGCGCCACCGTGTGCCCGTCACGCCGTGCCCCCGGCACCGGGTAGGTGAACGCCACATCGGCCCGGCCCCGGCCGCCGGCGGCGCGCAGGGTGGGCAGGTGCAGCGCCGCGCCCGCGGGGACGGTCGGCGGCAGGGCTAGGGGGACCGCGACCCAGGTCCAGTCCCGGTAACCACGCGGGTCGGGCCTCACCGGGAGCTGGAGGCGCAGCAGCGCCCGCCGGAAATCGGTCTCGCGCCGTTCGATGACGGCCTGCTGCCGGTCGCACGCCGCCAGGATGAGGGTCCCCGGCACGTGAGGCGGAGCCTCCAGGTCGGTCACGCCGGCCGGGAGTCGGCCCTCGGCAGCGGCGAACCGGGCCACCTGGCGGGTGCGGGCCCGGATGACCGCGGACGGGAGATGCTCCCCGCCGGGCACCGCCGCCCGTACCGCCTCCCATTCCTCCGCCGTCCGCTTGCCGGGGTCGGCCGGCCAGGTCGCGATGACCGCGCGGGTGAGGCTGGCCCGCCAGCACGCCGAGCGGAGGATACGCCCGGCCTGCTCCTGCGCCATCCGGATGACGCGGTCATTGACCGTGACGCCATCCGGCGGGGCGGCGCCCCAGCCCAGGCGGCGCAGCGCCATCCAAGCCTGCGCCGGCAGCGGCCTTCCCAGCCTGTCTTGTCCCGAGGCAAGCACCTGGATGTCGCCTGCCTCCCAGTGCCCGGTCACCAGCCGGGCGGCCATGCCTTCCACGAGGGCCGCGCACCACGCGACCCGCTCCGCGACCACTGGACCAGTGAGCGCCTCGCCGGTCTTCTCGTCGGTCCCGCCGCGGATCAGCACGCGGGCGCAGGCGGTGCGGGCCGCCTCGCCGCCAGCGAAGGCCGGGGCGCGGGTCACCGGCTGGCCGCCCCGCGGGCACCGGCCAGACGCGGCGGGCGGCCGCCTGTACGGGCCGCGGACCGCATCCCGTACAGGCCGGCCGCGAACGTGGTGAGGAGGGAGACGAAGCCCTCCAGGAGCTCTTCCCGCCCGCCCTGCGCTCCCCGCCCCATCGCCAGTCACCCCGCCCGCCAGATAGACGATCACCAGTTCGACTATACCAGTCGGCATCCGCTACCACCCGCAAGTAACCCCTACAGTCAAAGCGGACTTCAACTGCCAGATCGCTCACGATCACTAAGCAAACTGATAAGCCTGGTCGGCTTTCGATCTTGCCCAGGGTGATGGCGTCAACGAGCTGGGCGTGGTCGCGGTCGTTCTGGTCGGCGTAGCGGCGGGCGTACTGGGTGATGGCGTCGGTGAACCGGGCGCCCTTGCCGAGGTAGCTGGCGATGGCCATGGGGTCGCCGGTGCGGGCGTGGGCGCGGGCGAGGGCGCCGCCGCATGCGGTGGCGAACTCGGTGAGCCTTGGGGCGATCAGCTCGGTGCTTGGGATGATCTTCATGTCCCTGAACTGGCGGACGTAGTAGTCGTTGCCGTGCAGGGTGCCCCAGCCGACGAAGATGTCGGTGGCGCTTTGCATGAGCCGCTTGCCGGCGATGACCCGGGCGCCGTGGCTGGCGTGGGCGCTTGGCCGGGTGTGGGCCTCGTAGACGGCGGGGCCGGCCTGCTTGATCTGGAGGAAGAGCGGGTCGGCGCCGGTGCGGCCCTCGAGGAGGACCAGGTAGACGCGCATGCCGACGCTGCCGACGCCGACGACCTGGCGGACGACGTCGGTGAGGGTGAAGCGGTCGAAGAGGCTGCGCCGGTCGTCCTGGAGGGTCTGCCGGTACCCGGCGAGCAGCTCTCCGGTGATCGCGGCCTGCTCGTCGTCGCTGACCGCGACCCTGAGCGGTGGGTCTTCCGTGATCCTTGGGCGTCCGTCGGCCATCTCGGTGAGCTTGGTGAACGCCCAGCGGCTGACGCGTCGCTTGCGCTTGCGCTCGATGTAGACGGACACCTGGTCGCGGTCGGCGGGCTGGAAGTACCTGATGAGGCTGTCGACGCGGGTGGAGTCGTACCAGATGTCGAGCTCGGGCACGGCGCGGTAGCGGCGCATCCGCCGCTGGTAGGCGTCGAGGCCGGCGGTGACGGCCGCGTCGGCGGTGGCCCGCGTGAGGCCGTTCTGCCTGGCGGCGACGACGAGGCTGGTCGCGAAGCGCTTGACGTCCCACTCGAAGGGTCCTGGCAGGGTTTCGTCGAAGTCGCGCAGGTCGAAGGCGAGGTTCCGTTCCGGGGTGGCCCACAGGCCGAAGTTCAGCACGTGGGCGTCGCCGCCGAGCTGGACGGTGAGCCCGCTGTCTGGCTGGGAGGCGAGGTCGGCTGCCATAACGGCGGCCGCGCCGCGGTAGTAGTTCCACGGCGAGGCCGCCATCCGGTGGTGGCGGATGGGGACGAGCTCGGGGTCCCTGATGTCGTTTTGCGCGAGTATCGTCTGCAGCGCGTCGTGGCCGCGGTCCGCCTCGGCCCAGTGGCCGAGGGCGCCCCTGCGTACCCGTTTCCTCGCGGCCTTGCCCGACTTGCGTCGCTCGTCGCTGGTCGCCGGGAGGTCGGGCGGCGCGGCGGGTGGCGAGGTGGACCCGGGCGGGCTGGACTCTGTCATAGGACCCCCCAACCTGGCCAGGTTATCACCTAACTACTGATAGTGATCTGATGGTGCTCGTGCGTGCCAGCGGTCACCTGATTCCGTTAGGCTCACTCCCGCGACCAAACGGAGGGACGATGCAGACATTGCTGCCAGGCGTTACCGCGGAGCGGGTCCCTACCAGCCGGCTGGCCGTGGCCGTGCTCTCGGTGGCCGGGCGTACCGGGCAGCCGGTGCTGTTCGTGCACGGCAACGTGTCGTCCTCGCTGTTCTGGCAGCCGGCCATGCTCGCTTTGCCGCAGGGCTACCGGCCGCTGGCGGTGGACCTGCGCGGCTTCGGTGACACGGACCCGGAGCCGGTGGACGCCACGCGGGGCCTTGGCGACTACGCCGATGACCTGGCGGCCGTCATCGAGGCGCTGGGGCTGACGTCGGTGCACCTCGTGGGCTGGAGCATGGGGGGCGGGGTGCTGCTGCAGTACCTGGCCGAGCGGCCTGCCGTGCACCGGGCCGCCTCGGTGACCCTGGTGGCGCCGGTCTCGCCGTTCGGCTTCGGCGGCACCCGCGGGACGGACGGCACCCTGTGCGACCCGGATGGCGCCGGGTCGGGCGCCGGCTCCGTCCATCCCGATTTCGTGGCGCGCCTGGCCGCCCGCGACCGGGGCGCGGAGAGCCCCGCGTCGCCGCGGCAGGTACTGCTCGCGCACTACGTGAAGCCGCCCTTCGCCCCGGCGGAGCTGGACGTCTTCGTGGAGTCGATGCTCTCGACCCGGGTCGGTGACGATCACTACCCGGGCACGTCGCGGCCGGTGACGGCCTGGCCGGGCTTCGCTCCAGGCGACCGCGGGGTGCTGAACACGATGGCACCGACCCACTTCAGGATCGCCAGCCTGGCCGGGCTTGTGCGCAAGCCGCCGGTCCTGTGGCTGCGGGGGGCCGACGACGTGATCGTGTCCGACACCTCGCTGTACGACCTCGGCTACCTGGGCTCCATCGGGGCTGTTCCCGGCTGGCCAGGGCCGGACGCGTGGCCGCCGCAGCCGATGGTGGCGCAGACGCGTGCCCTGCTCGACGGGTACGCGGCGGCGGGAGGACGGTACCGCGAGGCGGTCATCGAGGACTCGGGGCACGGCCCGCACGTCGACCAGCCGGAGCGGTTCCTTTCCGCCCTGTCTGAGCACCTGGCGCAGGCACAGCCGGCGCGGGCATCAGCCGGCGCGGCGGCGGTTACCCGCCGGTGCCGGTGATTCCCGGCTGGTACGCGAGCAGGCTGCGTCAAGGGGCGGGTACCACGGTAGTGACCGGGTCCAGGCCGGAGACCGACAGGACCGGCCCAAGCACGGTCGTGGCGATGATCTTGATGCGGGGCGCGTAGGGGAGCAGGGCGGTCAGGCCTGCGCTGTCTAGGTAGTCCGCCCCGGTGAGGTCCACGGTGAAGCCGGCTCCGCTCGTGCCCGCCTGGCTGAGCGCGTCGCGGAAGCCGGCGGCGTTGCTCATGTCGATCTCGCCGGTGACCGTCAGTACGGTGTTCCCGTTGCCGTCTTGCCGGGTGGACAGCTTAAGCGGAGTGGTCACGGGTGATCCTCACGTCCATGGTGACGGTGGTGCCGGCCGCGCCGGGTTCAATGCTGACGTTGTCCATCATCGCCCGCATCAGCGTGATGCCCTTGCCGCGGTACGGGGCCTGCTCGTTCGCGGGCGGCTGCCAGCGGCCGCTGTCGGCGACGGTGAGCCGCAGCTGGTTCGCGGTGACGGCGGCCCGGAGCCGGATCTCCTGGCCGGGGTGGTCGCGGTGACCGTGCTCGATCGCGTTGGCTACCGCTTCTCCGGCCGCCACCAGGGCATCCTGAGCCAGTGGCGTGCTGAGGCCGCAGTTCTCCAGCCAGCGGCGCAGCTGGGCGCGGACTGGTCTGAGCTGCGCCGTGTCGGCGGGGAACGCCAACTCGAGCGCAGCGGGCTGCCGGTACAGCACGATGGCCACGTCGTCTCCGTATCCGCCGGGCGGTGCGAGGCATGCCATGAGCCTGGTGGCGAGGTCTTCCAGGGAGTCTTCGGCGCCGCTGACGACGGCGGCTGCCGCCTCGGCGATCCCGTCTGTCAGGGAGTGGCCGCGCCGTTCGACGAGCCCGTCGGTGTACAGGAGCAGCGTGGAGCGCGGCGGCAGCACGTAGCCGGCCTCCTGGCGATCGGCGTGGGGCGCGGCGGCGAGCGGGAAGGAACGGGCGCCCTCGAGCAGGACGACGCCGCCGTCCGGGTGCGCGACGATGGCTGGCGGGTGCCCGGCGGCCGAGTACGTTAGCTGGCCGGTCGCGGGCTCGAGGATGGCGCAGAACACGGTGGTGAACTCGGCCCCGGTGACGGAGGCCGCGAACCGGTCCATGGCGGCAAGCACCTGGCCGGGACTCGCGTCCTGGAGCAGCAGCGCGCGGCAGGCGCTGCGCAGCTGTCCCATCACGGTCGCGGCGCCCAGGTCGTGCCCGACGCAGTCGCCGACCACGATCGCGATCCGCCCGTCTGGGAGGCCGACGATGTCGTGCCAGTCGCCGCCTACCTCGAGCGGGCGGGTGGCGGGCTCATAGCGGGCGCTGAAGCCCGCGGGGAGTTGCGCCGGGCCGAGGATCGCGCGCTGCAGCGCGAGTGCCGTCTCGCGCTGCTCGTCGATCTGGTGCGCCCGGTGCAGGGCCTGGCCGAGGCGGCCGCAGACCAGGCTGAGCAGCGTCTGGTCCTCCACGGTCAGGGCCCGGCTGGCGGCGAGGTCGATCCATATCGTCAGCGTGCCTGACGGGTGCTCGAGGGCCATCCCGACGCCGCCGGCCTCCGCTTTCGGCGTCAGCGGCGGCTGTTCGCGCAGCCTGGTGAGCGCGGCCTGTACCGCCTGGGGCAGCGAGTGCCAGCTGACGCCGGGGACGCTCGCGGTCACGGACGGCGCTGTCGCGTCCCGCCATATGGCGGCGACGACACGGTGGGCGTGCCAGAGCCGGTGCAGCTCGGCGAGCGCTTCCCGCAGGGTGTCGGCCATGCTGGAAGCGCGGGCAAGCACCTGCCCGAGCGCGGCGAGCGCGCGCTCGCGCTGGATGGCGTAGTGCTCCGCGGTGACGTCACGGAGCGTTCCCACGACCAGCCTGCCGTTCTCCTGGTCCGTGACCTCGCTGAAGCTGCCGGCCACCCACAGCCGTCGGCCGTCGCGGTGCGCGGCAGGAACGGTGAAGTTCCCCGCTCGCTGCTCCCGGGTACTCCTGGAGGCTTCCTCGGCCATCTCGTAGGCGTCGGGATCGGATTCCTGATCTGGCCACCACGGGTGCGGCTCCTGGTACGGCAGCCCGTCGGGGCCGTACCCGAGCATGTCGGCGAAGGCGGAGTTGATCTCCAGGACGGCGCCGTCCGGGCCGCAGAGGAAGAAGGCCTCGTGCAGCGACTCGATGAGCGCCGCCCGCCAGCGGGCATGCTGGCCGCGCATCCGGGACAGCTGCACGCTGGTCCGGACCCGGGCCAGCAGCTCGGCGGCCGAGAACGGCTTGACGAGGTAGTCGTCGGCGCCCGCGTCCAGGCCCTCGATCGCCGCCTCCTGTCCGGCTCGCGCGGACAGCAGCAGCACCGGCACGTCGGCGGTGCGCGGGTCGGCGCGCAGCGCGGTGACGAGCTGGAGGCCGTCAAGGCGCGGCATCATGACGTCGCTGATGACCAGGTCAGGCGGGCGGGACCTGGCGGAGTCGAGCGCGGCTTGCCCGTCGGTGACCGTGGTCACCTGGTAGGCGGGCCTGAGCAGCCGCTGGAGGTACTCGCGCATGTCGGAGTTGTCGTCGGCGAGCAGGACGCGGGGCGCGTCCGTGCCCGCCGCGGCCAGTGCCCCCGTCGGCGTGCTCACGGGCGCGGCGGTGCCCGGATCAGCCGGGCCGTCCTCGCCGGAAGGCAGCCAGCGCATCGCCTCTTGCACGTACGGGTCGGCCGATAGCAGCACGGGGGAGTCATCGCCTGGCGCCGCGCGCCCCGGTGTTGCCGCGGACACGGTGTCCGCGTCCGGGTGGCTGAACGGGAGGCGCACGGTGAAGGCGGTCCCCTCGTGCTCCGTGCTGTCGACGCTGATCGTTCCCCGGTGCAGCCCGACCAGCTCGCGCACTAGGGCGAGGCCGATACCGCTGCCCTCGTTGGACCGCGCCCGCGCGTTATGGACGCGGTAAAAGCGGTTGAACAGGCGCGGGACCTCCGCCGGGGGAATCCCGGAGCCCGTGTCCGCTACCCGCAGCACCGCCAGGCCGTCCTTCTCGGCAAGCGAGACGGCGATATGGCCGTCGAGGGTGAACTTCAGGGCGTTGCTGAGCAGGTTGAGAACGATCTTCTCCCACATTTCACGGTCGACGTCGACCGGCGCGCTCAGCGCCGGGCAGTCCACCTCGTACCGCAGGCCGGCCCGCTCGACCGCCGACCGGAAGACGCTGGCCAGCTCGGCGGTGAACGCGCTCAGGTCAACCGGCTCGTAGCGGGCTTGCATCCGGCCCGCCTCGATCCGGGAGAAGTCAAGCAGGGAGTTGACCAGTTTCCCGAGCCGTAGCCCGTTACGCTGGATGACGTTTAGTTCCGCCCGGGTGGCCTCGTCCGCCTGGCTGAGCCGGCGCTGCAGCTCCTCAACTGGACCCATGATCAGCGTGAGCGGCGTCCGGAACTCATGGCTGATGTTGGAGAAGAACGTCGTCTTGGCGCGGTCGAGCTCGGCGAGTTCCTCCGCCCGCCGCAGCTGCGCCTGGTACGCGATCGCGCCGTTGACCAGGGCCGCCGTCTGCCGTGCCACCAGCGCGAGGAAGTTCCGGTAGGCCGTGTCGAGTGCCCGACCTGAACTGGCCGCGAGCACGATCGCGCCGACCGGGCTGCTGCCGCCGTCGCTTTGCAGCGGCAGCACCATCGCCTCGGTCGGCGGATCCGGCCAGTTCCCCGACTCCAGCCGCCCGAAGCGGTGCGCCACCTTGGCGAGCGTGACCGGCTGCCCGCTTCGCAGCACCTCGCCCACTGGCCAGGCGGGTGCCGGGCCGGTCGCGGTGCTCGCGGCCAGCACGGCGCTGCCGCCCGTGACGTCTACCTCTCCCTGCGCGCCGCGCAGGTAGACCGCGGCGTACGGCACGTCCTGCCAGGCCAGGGACAGCGTCTGGGCTACCAGCTGGCAGACCTCGGTGACGCCGCGGCCGCGGCCCGCCTGCGCGCCAAGGTCCTGCAGCACGGCGAGCCGCCGCCGCCCCACCACCTGCTCGGTGCTCTCGGTGACCGCGGTGAACACCCCGCGGACTTTTCCGCCTTCGTCGTGCAGCGGGCTGTAGGAGTACGTCCAGTACGTCTCCTCCCAGTAAGCGTGCCGGCGCATCGGGAGCAGCAGGTCCTCGGACCAGGTGGCCTGCCCGGTGCTCATGACCGAATCGAGCATCGGCCCGATCGTGTCCCAGATCTCGCTCCACACCTGGCGTCCCGGCATACCCAGGGCCGGGTGCTTGTCGCCAAGCAGCGGCATGTAGGCGTCGTTGTAGAGGAAGCGCAGCTCGGGACCCCACCACACGATCATGGGGAAGCGCGAGGTCAGGCAGATGCGGCAGGCGGTACGCAGGCTGGGCGGCCAGCCGCGGGGATCGCCGAGGGCGGACTCTGCCCAGGCGTAGTCGCGCATCTGCCGCACCATGTCCCCGTCACCGGGGAAGACCAGGTGCTCCCAGTCAGCGTCCTGCATGAGGCGAAAAGTACCACCGTCGTCCCAAGTCAAACAGCCAGCGCGCCCGCGTCATCGTCACGCCGCGTCGGTGGCCTCGGCCGGGGCGGGGGCGCGGCGGGCGGCGACGGCGAGGTAGACCGCGAGGACGGCGACGCAGGCGCACAGCGCGGCGGATGACCAGCCGAGGGCGGGGCGGAGGCCGACAGCGGCGCCGATGAAGCCGACGGTGATGCCGCTGCCGATGCGCATGCCGTTGGCGCCGACCCCGTAGACGCCGATGACCTGGCCCTTCTTCTCTCGTGGGGCGCGGAGTTGCACGACGGTCTGGGTGATGGACAGGGCGGCGAGGTTCGCGATGCCGCCGACGACGAGCAGCGAGGCGGCGATGAGGTACTCGTGGCTGAGGGCGAAGAAGACGGTGGAGGCGCCGTAGACGACGGTGGACCAGAGCGCGGCCCGGACGGTGAGCTTGATCCAGCCGGTGCCTTCGAGGAGGAGGCCGCCGAGGACGCCGCCGAGGCCGTTGGCGAACAGCAGGACGCCGTAGGCGGTGCCGCCTGAGATGCCGGTGGTGGTGCTGGCGATGGAAGGCATGGCGGTCTGCATGGCGGAGCCGACGAAGAAGGAGCCGAGGCCGGCGAGGATGATCATGGCGGCGAGTACGCGGTCCCTGGAGACGTCGCGGAAGACGCGGACGGCGGCGAGTACGCTGACGCGTTCGCGGGCGATGATGCCTGCCCGGCTGTGGCCGGTGAACCTGGTGCGGGCCATCAGGATGGTGAGCGGCAGGTAGAAGGCGATGTTGACCCAGATGCCGCGCGTGGGGCCGAGGCCGAGCAGGAGCGCGGAGCCGACGACGGGGCCGCAGAGGATGCCGAGCGAGCGGGCGGTTGAGTTGAGCCGGATGGCGCTCGGCAGGTCGGCGGGGCCGACGAAGTCCTCAAGGAGGAGCTGCTCGGGCGGTGCCCACAGGGCGCCTGCCATGCCGTGCAGGATCAGGAGCACGCAGGCGTCCCAGACGGTGAGGGCGCCGGTGGCGAAGAGGATGCCCCAGGCGAGGGAGACGGCCATGAACAGCGCCTGGGATCCCTGGATGAGCTTACGGCAGTCGTAGCGGTCGGCGAGTGCGCCGAAGTAGGGGGAGAGCAGCAGGAAGGGCAGCCAGTGGCTGATGACCTCGAAGCCGGTGAGCGCGGGGGAGTGGAACCGCTGCCAGATTACCCAGTAGGTGATGACGTGCTCGATGTTGTCGGCCATCATGGCGAGGGCGGCGCCGCCGAGGTAGCGCTTGCACTCGGGGTTGCGCAGCGCCGCGAACTTGGCCGGCTGCCCTGTCCCCGGTGATTCCGCCGGGTCCAGGACGGCGACGTGCGTGGGCACGCCGCAGGCTGCGCACATGGGTGACAACTCCAGCGGTGGTTAGGCAGGCTAAGTAAATCCAACCCGCCAAGCATAAGGGAGCATTCCGCTGGCGGCTTGTGGCATCGTCCCGGCCAGCTGATCAGGGATGCATCCGTGCACCCGGCAGCGGAGCGGCCCCGTCAGAAGGTCAGCACGAGGCGGCCGCGGACCCCGCCGGCCGCCAGCCGCCGGTGCGCCGCGGCGGCCTGGCTGGCGGGCAGCGCCTCGGCCACCCGCAGCGTCAGCACGCCCTTGTCGACCAGGTCGGCGAGCTCGGCGATGCGGTGGCCCTCGTGCAGGTGGCGGCCGACGAGGACTACCTGGACGGTGATGTCCCGCTCGGTCTTGCCGTCCTCCGTCGGCCCCTGGTAGGGGCGAACCGCGAGGAGCTGGCCGCCGTCGCGCACCGCGGGCAGGACCGCCGGGCCGAGCAGCGCGGCGTCGAGGACCGCGTCCACCCCGTCGGGGTACAGCTCGCGGACGGCGGCGGCCATGGCCTCGCCGCGCGGCAGGACGCGGTGCGCGCCGAACGACTCGATCAGCGCGTCGTCCTGCGGCTTCGCGTCGCCGATCACGGTCAGGCCCGCGTGCCGGCCGAGCTGGATCGCGTACTGGCCAACGCAGCCGGCCGAGCCGGTCACCGCGAGGGTGGCGCCGGGCGGCAGGGCCAGCATGTCCAGGGCGGTGCGCACCGTCATGCCGTTCATCGGCAGCGTGGCCGCCTGGATCAGCGACCACCCGCCGGGCACCCGGGCGAGCTGGTCCTCGGCAACCACCCGGTACTCCGCCTGGGCGCCGCCGCCAGGGACCATCGGGGCGACCGCGGCCATCACCCGTTCGCCCGCGTGCCAGCCCGGCACGTCGGTGCCGGTTTCCTCGATGACGCCGGCCAGGTCCATGCCGGGGATGTAGGGCGGCTCGACGCCGTCGGGCACCGGCCTCCCGCCCTGCCGGAAGCCGAGGTCGGTCGGGTTGACCGTGGCCGCCATGACCTTCACCAGGACCTGCCCTGGCCCGGGCGACGGCCTCGGCACCGTGACGATGCCGAGCACCGACGGGTCGCCGAACTCGGTGAAGCCAACGGCACGCATGTCCGTCATGCTGTTCCTCCAGGAGATGGGGGGCGGTGGGGGCGAAGCACGAAGTCGTTCTGGCTAACGGTTTTTTGCCTTGTTCCCGGCACAGCGACAGCAGCTCGTCGATGCCGCGCAGGTGCAGGTGCGGCTGTTTCGCCGGCGGCAGGTGGTCGTAGGCGCCGGGTCCGGCCAGCCCCGTCTGGACCGCGACGGCGAGGGCATGACCGCGGTGGGCCATCGGCACTTCGAGCAGCGGGTCGTCGCCGACCACCACGAGGTCCCTGGCCGGGACGCCGAGCCGGGCGGCGGCGGCGCGCAGCGCGTCGGGTGACGGCTTGCCGGTGACGGTCAGCCGGCAGCCGGTGACCGACCGGATCATCGCGGAGATCGCGCGGGACGTGCCGAGCGCGCGCCCGCCCGCCGCGGCGAAGAAGGGGGTCTCCGACGCGCTGTACAGGGCGGCACCTGACCAGACGGCCTGGCAGGCGGCTTCCAGGTGGGACATGGTGAACTCGCGGAACCAGCCGACGAACACCGCGTCCACCGCCGCGGGTTCCTGTGACGGGCGGGTGTCTGAGCCGGCCTCGACCGGGGGCACGACCTCGATGCCCGCCGCGCGCAGCGGCCCGGTGAGCCCGTCGGTGCCGAGCACCATGACCCGCTTGTAGCCGCGCTTGGTGAACATGACGACGGCGCTGGACGCCGGGGTCATCATCTGGTCGTCTGGCACGTCGAGGCCGGCGTCGCGCAGCACGGCCGCGAAGTGCGCGGGGGTGCGGTTGGTGCCGTTCGTGAACACGAGGTAGGGCACGCCGCGCTCGCGCACCCAGCGCAGCATCTCCGCGGCGCCGGGCAGCGGGGCCAGCCCGTGGTTGACCCGGTCGCCGAGCGCGAGCGTGCCGTCCATGTCGAAGACGAACCCGCGCGCGTCCCGCAGCCGGCGCAGCACGTCACCGGGAGCCCGGGTCACCGCTGTCATGGATGTCTGCCGCCTTTCAACGCCCGATTACCCGTTGGCCCGCAAGGACAGCCGGAACCCGGGCTTGTCCACCGTCAGTTCCCGCGCGGCGGGCCGGCCGGCGAGGGACCTGAGCAGCTTAAGCACCGGCACCGTGTCGGGGTTGTAGTGGGTCACCGCCGGGCCCGCGGCGACCATCGCGTCCACTTCCGCGCCTGGCATACCGAAGCGCAGCGCCAGCTCCTCCTCGCTGATCCGCGTGCCGAACCGCTGCCTGAGCTCCGCGACGTCAAGCGGCGGCCGCTCGTCGGCCAGTTCCGCCGCGCGCGGCCGGCCGAGCACCTTGTCCAGGACCCACGGCTCGATCGGCGCGGTCGGCTTGCCGAAGGTGCCCAGCGCGTACCTGATCACCTGGTCGGGCACGTTGTCGTAGCGCGCGTTCCCGGCTTGGGAGGACAGCAGGTTGGCGAGTGCCTGCCCGATCACCATCTGCGGGTAGGGAGTGACCATGATCGGGTAGCCGAGTTCGGCGCGCACCAGGGCGATCTCGGCCATGAGCGCGTCGAACTGGTCGGCGAGGCCAAGTTCTGACAGCTGCCGCCTGGTCGTCGACATGACTCCGCCGGCGAGCTGGTGGTCCATGAACGCCGCGTCGAAGGTGCCCGGCCGGCCGGGCGGTAGCCCCTCGGCGGCCGCGAGCCGGTCGAAGTACCTGGCGACGGCGGCCAGCAGCCGGTCGTCGACGTCCACGGTGTGCCCGCTGGCGCGCAGGTTGGCGACCAGCTGCCCGGCGTCGGGCAGTGAGCTGCCGTTGCCGAGGGCGCCGCACCCGACCTGGAGCACGTGCACGCCGAGCTCGGCCGCGACGAGGCAGGTGAGCTGAGAAAGCCCGAGGGTGGCGTGTGAGTGCAGCTCAAGTGGCTTGCCGGCGAGTGCCGCCTGGACGGCGGGGATCAGTGTCCTGGCCCGGTCCGGCGTGAGGATGCCTGCCGGGTCCTTGATGTACGCCCGGTCGATGTCGGCACAGGCCGCGTACTGCGCCGCGATGCCCGCGTAGAACGCGTCGTCGTGCACTTTCGAGATCGTGTAGGTCAGCGCGCCGATGACCTCGGTGCCGCCCGCTTTCTTGGCGACCCGGGCGGTGGCCCGCGCCGCGTCCATGTCGTGCGACGGGTCGAGCACGACGAAGCGGTCCATGCCGTTGCGCACCAGGCACCGGTAGACCAGCTCGATCACTTCCGGGTGCGCCCGCTCCCAGGAGATGAACCGGAACCCGGTCCCGATGAACTGCAGCTTTGTGTCGGGTATGGCGCTGCGCGTGATCCGCAGCAGCGCCCACGGGTCCTCCCGGTGCGTCCGCACCGACACGCCCATCGCGGTGGACGAGGAGTAGTCGAGCGCGCGGAACCCGACCCGGCCGAGCAGCGGCGCGATCGTGGCGATGTGCGCCGTGCGCAGCCCGGTCGCCCCCCACAGCGACTGGTTCCCGTCCCGCAGCGACACGTCGACCAGCCGGATCTCAGCCATCGTGGCCCGTTCCTTGGTCCTGCTGGTCGCGGGCCAGCCAGCGGGCGAGGTAGCCGGTGTCGACGCCGCCGGCCGCGAACCCGGCGTCGGCGAGCAGGGCGCGCTGCAGGCCGAGGTTGGTGGTGACGCCGTCGACGGCGCACCGCTCCAGGGCGTCGCGCAGCGCCGCGAGGGCGCCGTCGCGGTCCCGGCCGTGCGCGATGACCTTGGCGAGCAGGGAGTCGTAGTAGGGCGGCACGGTCGCGCCCGCCTGCACGTGCGTGTCCACTCGCACGCGGCCCGCTCCGGTCGGGAGATGTCGGGCGCTCCGCGCCGCGACATCTCCCGAAATTTCACGATACGGGCGATCCGGGAACGCCGCGCCGGCGGGACCGGCGGGGCTGGCGGGGAAGACCGCGCGGGTGATCGTGCCCGGGCTCGGGCGGAAGTCCGCGTCCGGGTCCTCGGCGTTCAGGCGCACCTCGATCGCGTGGCCGTTCAGCGTGATGTCCGCCTGCTTCAGGCGCAGCGGCCTGCCTTCGGCGATCGCGAACTGCTCGGCGACGATGTCGACGCCGGTAACCGCCTCGGTGACCGGGTGCTCGACCTGGACCCGGGCGTTGACCTCGAGGAAGTAGAACTCGCGGCGGTCGGCGTCGACGAGGAACTCGACCGTGCCCGCGCCACGGTAGCGGAGCCGCTCGCCGAGCGCGACCGCCGCCGCGCGCAGCCGTTCCCGCAGGTCGTCGTCGAGTCCTGGCGCGGGTGCCTCCTCGATGAGCTTCTGGTAGCGCCGCTGCACCGAGCAGTCCCTGTCGCCCAGGTGGATGACGTGCTCGCCGTCCCCGAGCAGCTGCACCTCGACGTGCCGCCCGTGCTCGACGTACCGCTCCAGGTACACCCGGGGATCCCCGAACGCGGCCGCCGCCTCCGCGCTGGCAACCGCGACGGCATGCGCTAGCTCAGCGGGGTCACGCACCACGCGCAGCCCCCGCCCGCCGCCGCCCCCCGCCGCCTTGACCAGCACGGGATAGCCGATCCGCCGCGCCACCGCCGCCGCCGGGACAGCCGCACCGGGGCCAGCCGCCTCATGCCGGCGCCGGCGCCTCATCCGCCGCGTCGGCCCCAGCGGTGACGTGACCACCGGGGAGCACGGGGAGTCCGGCGGCGACCGCGTGCTCACGGGCCGCCAGCTTGTCGCCGGCTGCCTCAAGCGTCTGCGGTGACGGCCCGATGAACACGACTCCCGCCGCGGCACAGGCCCGCGCCAGCCGCGCGTTCTCCGACAGGAACCCGTAACCCGGGTGGACCGCGTCCGCGCCCGCCGCGACGGCCGCGCCCACGACCGCGTCCACGTTCAGGTAGCTGGCCGACGCGGCGGCCGGCCCGATCCGGATGACCCGGTCCGCGAGCCGGGCAGGAAGCGACCCGGCGTCCGCGTCGGAGACGGTCAGCACGGTCTCGATGCCCAGCCGCCGGCAGGTGCGGATGACCCGGACGGCGATCTCCCCCCGGTTGGCGACAAGCACCCGCCGCAGCACGCGGGAACCGCTCACGCCGCCGCCCCCTCGGGAGGATAACAGCAAGTGGCGCTCGCGCCGGGGCCGCCGGTCTTCCGTTCGTTCACGTGGCCGGCTCGATCAGCATCAGCGTGGTGCCGAGTGGGGCGAATTCGCCGTTGTCGACGGTGATCCGCGCCACCCGGCCCGTCGTTCCCGCGTGCACCGAGTTCATCAGCTTCATCGTCTCGACGATCGCGACGACCGTGTCTGGGACGACATCGTCGCCGACCTGCACGAACGGGTCGGCCCCCGGCCGCGGCGCCCGGTAGAACGTGCCGGGCAGCGGCGCCGCCACGACCGCAAGCCCGTCCGCATCGCCCGGCAGCCCGTGCTGCCCGTGCTGCCCGTGCTGCCCGGCCGCGGCTGCCGCGACATCACGCTCGCCGAGCCGCGCGGCGCCGGGGGAAGGGCCGGACGCGTCGTTCGGGGCTGGCGTGACCAGGGTGGGCTCCGCGAGGACCTCGGACTCCTCCGTCCAGCCGCCGCCTGGTGCGCGCCTGAGCGTCAGCCGGAACCGGGGCGTCTCGACATCCAGCGAGTCATAGGGCAGGGAATCGAGCAGCGCCAGGATGTCCGCTACATCCTCATTCGTCAGGTCCACGATCCAGCTCCGCCGCCGCGAGTTCCATGATCGTGCAGGAAGAACAGCGGATGAGCTGCTTTTCCTTCACGAAATGCCGAATCCTTCGTGATCTTGAGATACCCGTGGCGGGGCGCATGACCCGGCTGCCGGATATACCGGATAAATCCGCATAGGCGCAACGGTGCCGGTCACAGTGGCTTACCGAAGAGAGCCAGGACGTGGTCGGCGGCGCGGGCCTTGGGCGCGCCCGCCGGCTTGGCGTCACGCGCCGCCCAGACGGTCTCCGGGCGGGACTGCAGCAGGACGACCCGCGACTCGGCCGGAGCGTCCGGGCCGGAGGAGTCACCGTGAGCGAACGGGGCGTCGAGTACCGCCCACTCGATGTCCTGCGGAACGCCGTAGTGGGCCTCCACGCGGCGGGCGACGGCGGCGAGGGCACGGATCTCCTCGTCGGTCAGGCAGGGTGCCTCCCGCAGGTCAGCCGGGGTGTCGCGCACCGTCACCCGGCCCGTCAGGTCCCGCGGGACGGGGCCGGCGGGGGACTCGGGTGACGGGGAAGGCGAAGCCGCGCCGCCGCCGGGGAGGTAGCCGTGCATCTTGGCCTTGGGCGAGACACGGCGGGCGGTGATCTCGCCGGTGATCTTGCTGATCACCCACGAGTCCGGCGTGACGTCGCCGGAGACGAGCGCCGAGCCGAGGCCCCAGGTGCCCTCGATCGCCACCACGGAACGGTCGCCGGTGACCGGGGACCGGGTGAACATCACGCCGGCGGCGCGCGGCGCCACCATGCGCTGCACGACGACCGCCATCGCCACCCCGGCCTCGGGCAGCCCGAGGCGGCGGCGGTAGGCGACCGATTCGTCGTTGTACATGGACGCCCAGCAGCGGCGGACGTGCTCGAGGACCGAGTCGGCGCCGGACACGCCGAGGTAGGTGTCCTGCAGCCCGGCGAATGACGCGTCCGCGCTGTCCTCGACCGTCGCCGAAGAGCGCACCGCCACGTCGGCCACGCCGGCCGCGTCGCCCGCGTGCGGGAGTACCGCCCAGGGCGGCGTAGCCGGCCTCGATCGCCGCCGCGACCCCGGACGGCAGCGGCGCTCCCGCGACGATGCCGCGGAAGCGGCCGGCGACCCGGGCGATCTCGGCCACGTCGCCCGCGGGCAATCCCTCGATCCCGGCGCGCAGCGCGCCGTCCGCGTCGATCACCCCCATGGCGGCGGTGAACGCCTCGGTGGTAATGGCGAACCCGGCAGGCACGGACACGCCGGCCCGGGCCAGCTCACCGAGGGACGCGGCCTTCCCGCCGACCGTGCCGGCGTCGGCCGCGTCCGCGAGCGCGACGACGAAACTCACCTATAGCACCCGGACCGTGCCGCGGTCGCCGTCCACCCGGACCCTGTCCCCGGTCCTGATCCGCTTGGTCGCGTCGCCGCAGCCGACGACGGCGGGCATCCCGTACTCGCGGGCGACGATCGCCGCGTGCGACATCGAGCCGCCGATGTCGGAGACGGCCGCCTTGATCTTCGCGAACACCGGCGCCCAGGACGGCGCGGTGACCGGGACGACGAGGATCTCGCCCTCGCGCAACTCGCCGATCTCCGACACGTCGAACAGCACCCGGGCGGTCCCCTCGACCGTGCCGGACGAGGCGGCGACGCCGACGACCTCATCGGGGTCCGGGTTCAGCCACGCCTCGATCCGCTCGCTGGTGATGCCCCAGAGCATGCGCACCGCGGGGTCGTTCAGCGCCTCGGGCACCGGGCCGAGCGCCGGCGGCGGCGACCAGTCCTTGAGCACCTTCAGCATCCGCTTGCGCTCGGCGATCATCGGCTGGAAGTGCTTCGCGCCGAGGGGCGGGCCGCCGGCCGCCCAGGCGAGGGACACGTCCGCCAGCGCCTGGTCGATCTCGGTGTGGTGCAGGTGGAACACGTCGTCGGTCTCGGCCAGGACGCCCTGGGCGGCGAGCAGCGCGCCGAACGCCTTGACCTTCTGGAAGAAGCGCGTCGTGAACCAGTGCTCGCAGTAGAACTTGTGGTCCTCGACGAACGGGAACACCAGCCGGCACAGGCCGAGCATCTGGTCGAAGGCGGCCCGCTCGTCATCGGTGCCAAGCAGGTCGCGGTAGCCGGCGGCGATCCGCTCCCGCTCGGCGATGAGCTGCTCCGTCGGCCGCGGCCGGATGCCGCCGCCGCGCGCCGCCGCGACGTAGCCGGGCAGCGCCGTGAACGGCACGGTCAGGTCGTCGTTCCAGGACAGGTGGTGGTGGTAGAAGCCGTCGCCTGACGAGACGTGGAACCACGGGTCGCGGGCCTTGGCGAACGCGTCGAGCCACTGCGCCCCGGCCGCACCGCGCGACTCCAGGGACGCCAGCACGGAGGCGGCGACGCACCCCTCGGTGAACAGGTCGTCCACCCCGAGCGAGACGGCGAGCCGCGCCAGGCTCTTGAGCTCGTCGTCGGGCCGGTACATGATCACGTCGATGCCGGCCACCATGCGGGCCACGGTCTGGTCGGTGATCTCGGGGAACGCCTGCTGGCAGAACTGGAAGAACACCACGTACGCGCCGTAGCCGAGCATCAGCATCTCGGTGTGGTGGTGCCACATCTTGGAGTACAGGGCGAGCACCCGGTGGAAGTTCTCCTGCAGGTAGTGGTTCTGCGCCACGCCGACCGCGCCGAAGACCACGTCCGCGGCCTCCCATTCGGGAAGCGCTGGCACGGAAATCGACTCGATCTCGGCGATCAGCGCCCGCAGCCGGTCCTTCCACCCCTCGTACAGGGAGTCCCAGTTCTCGAAGTAGTACCCGGCGCGCGGGCCGAACTCGGCGGCGCGCCGCTCGATCTCCGCCGGGTCGAGCACCGGGTTCGCGGTGATGTAGATCCGCCCGTTGATGATCCGGTGCTCGATCCCCAGAGTCGTGGGAAACACGAACAGCCGGGCCGTGTTGGCGCCGATCGCCTGGTACGGGATTTCCCCCGTGATCGTGTCGAACGCCGGCATCGGCTCGGGGAAGTGCATGGAGTTGTAAAACCAGAACCGCTTGTCGTCCTCCGGCTGGAAGCGGGTGAAGTACTGGTACATGGAGCGCCAGTTCTCCGCGCCGGGCACGTCGGCGATCTGCGAGGGGAGCGGGAAGCCTGCTTGTTCCGTCATTGGAACCTCTGGTCTAGGTGCTCGCTTTAGATTTCATAATCGTGCTGGGTGCGCGCGTAGTCGATGAACGCGTCCAGGGCGGACGCATCGGCCATCGCGCTCGTGTTGGCGGCCTTCTCAAGGGGCACGCCCATCAGCAGCCTGCGGACCGGCACCTCTAGTTTCTTCCCGGTCAGCGTGGTGGGAATGGCGGGCACCTGGATGAACTTGTCCGGCACGTGCCGCGGCGTGTACTCGCGCCGCAGCCGCGCCTTGATCTCGCCGATGATGTCGTCGTCCAGCGTGAGCCCGTCGGCGAGCTTGATGAACATCGGCATGAAGAAGTGCCCGCCCGGCAGGTCCAGGTTAACCACGATCGCGTCGTCGACCTCGCGGATGCCTTCAAGGACGTTGTAGATCTCGGCGGTGCCGATCCGTACGCCGAAGCGGTTGAGCGTGGCGTCTGACCGGCCAAGGACGAAGGTGCCGCCGCGGGGGGTGACCTTGAAGAAGTCGCCCTGCCGCCACACGCCGGGCCACTCGTCGAAGTAGGTGCCCTTGTACCGGGTCATCTCCGCGTCGTCGCCCCAGAACTTCACCGGCATCGAGGGCAGCGGCCTGGTGATCACCATCTCGCCGACCTCGTCGACGACCGCCTCGCCCGCGTCGTTGAACGCGTACGCGGCGACGCCGAGGTTGCGGTGCTGGTGCTCGCCCGCGTAGGTGGGCAGCGTCGGCGACCCGCCGGTGAAGCCGGCGCACACGTCGGTGCCGCCGGAGCCGACGTGCAGCCACAGGTCACGCTTGACGTTGCGGTAGAACCAGGCGTACACCTCGGGCGACACCGGCGAGCCGGCCAGCATCACGCACTCAAGGGCGGACAGGTCGTACTTGTCCTTCGGCACCACGCCGCGCTTGGCGAGCATGTCCGCGTAAGCGGGCGACCCGCCGAACAGCGTCACCTTCGCCTCGGCGGCCATCCGCCACAGCGCGCCGGGCTCCGGGTAGCCGGGGTTCCCGTCGTACAGCAGCGGCTTGACCCCGAGCACCAGCGAGCTGACCATGAAGTTCCACATCATCCACCCGGTGGTGGTGTAGAAGAACAGCACGTCGCCCGCGGACAGGTTCATGTTCAGGTGCTGCAGCTTGAGCTGCTCGAGCAGGATGCCGCCGTGGCTGTGGGTGATGGCTTTCGGCAGTCCGGTGGTGCCGCTCGAGAACAAGATCCAAAGCGGCATTCCGAACGGTCCGTGGTGATACGTGAACTCGTCCCGTGACACTGGCGGGCCTGCCAGCAGTTCCGGCCAGGACTTCGCGTCGTCCGCTGGCGCGGGGACGTCACCGAACGGCAGGTAGATCACGTGCTCAACGCACGTGAGGTCGTCGATGATCTGCTTGAGTTCGCCCGAGCGGTCGTAGGGCTTGCCGTTGTAGGTGTAGCCGCCGGTGCAGATCAGCACCGTGGGCTGCAGTTGCCTGAAGCGGTCGAGCACGCCCCGCCAGCCGAAGTCGGGGGACACGCTCGTCCAGATCGCCCCGATCGACGTGGTCGCGAGCATGGCGATGACGGCCTGGGGGATGTTCGGCAGCGTGGAGGCGACCCTCATCCCCGGCTTGACGCCGAGGGCGCGCAGCTGGGTGGCGAGGGTCCTGACGGCGGGGCCGAGCTCGTCCCAGTACATCGCCGTGACGGGAACCGTCTCCGCGTGGTAGTAAAGCGCGACCTCGCCTGGCGCCTCCCGGCGCATGACGTTCTCCGCGTAGTTGAGCCGCGCGCCAGGGAACCACTCCGCGCCGGGCATGTCGCGCTGGCCGAGGACCGCGGTCGGCTGCTCGACGGCGATGACGTCGCTGTAGTCCCAGATGGCCTGCCAGAACGCGTCGGTGTCCGTGACCGACCACTGCCACAGGTCGGGGTAGTTCGTGAACTCAAGTCCGCGGGTCTCCTTGAGCCAGCCCGCGAACGCGGTGATGTTGGCGCTGGCGACCCGCTCAGGGGTCGGCGTCCACACCAGGTCGCCCGCCTTGACCGCCCCGGTCACCGGGTCGCTGGCGGACAGGTCCATGGGAACGCTAGGAGAGGAATGGGCTTGGCTCACATCGCAGAGGCTTGCATAACAGAGCGCAGGCAGGCAATGGCAACGCGGACTAGTTAGCGAGCGGTGATCTTGGGGTTCGGCACAGCGTTCGCCCGGCGGGACGACCCTCCCGGTTGGTGATCAGGTTTCCTGATAGTTTGGGTCGGGGAGACCCTTGCGCCATGCGAGGATGCGGTGGCGTCCCCTATTGGGTGCTTCGTTCGACGGGTAGGTTTCGGGAACATGCGGACTGAATCGCTGAGCGCCATCGACGTGCACGTGCACATCGAGGTTGACGGGCACGGGCACCACTCCCTTGACGACGAGCTGATGGAGGCGTCGGCGAAGTACTTCCGTGCCAGCCACGACCGCACGCCCACGCTTGAGCAGATCGCCGACCGGTACCGGGCGCTGAACATGGCGGCCGTGGTCTTCACGGTGGACGCGTCCACGGCGACCGGGCACGCGACGATCTCAAGCGAGGAGATCGCGACGCGGGCGGCGGAGCACCCCGACGTGCTGATCCCGTTCGGCTCCGTCGACCCGCTGCGCGGGCGGGACGCGGTGGCCCAGGCGCGCTCGCTGGTGCGCGACTACGGGGTACGTGGCTTCAAGTTCCACCCGACACTGCAGGGATTCGCGCCGAACGACCAGGCCTTCTACCCGCTGTGGGCGGAGATCGAGTCCCTTGGCGTGCCGGCGCTCTTCCACTCGGGGCAGACCGGGATCGGCGCGGGCCTGCCAGGCGGACGCGGCCTGAAGCTGCGGCTGTCTGACCCGATGCTCGTCGACGACGTGGCGGCGGACTTCCCCGCGCTCACCGTGATCCTCGCGCACCCGTCGGTGCCGTGGGCGGCCTCGTCGATCTCGATCGCGACGCACAAGTCGAACGTGTACATCGACCTGTCCGGCTGGTCGCCCAAGTACTTCCCCGCCGACCTGGTCCGCGCGGCTAACTCGTACTTGCAAGACAAGGTCCTGTTCGGCACCGACTACCCGCTGCTCACCCCGGAGCGCTGGCTGAAGCGACTTCGAGGCGCTTGACCTCAAGCCCGAGGCGAAATCGAAAATTCTCAAGGCAAACGCCGTCAAGGTGCTCGGACTAGAATAGAGAAATGAAATCGCGTCGGCACCTGCGCGGCGAGTGTGATCGTTTTCGATGTTCCGGTCGGCGAAGCCTGACGGGTGAGACGGAAATCGATCACACTCGATGTAAAGAATGTAAGAAATGAAAATGATGTAAGGCCCATTCACGATTTTTTACGTTTTAATTCCACGCCTGATCTTCACTTGTGCACGCCATGCGTCGTACATTCCCCCCGGGACTCCAGCACAGTGAGGTGCCTTATGCGTAGAATCGCCCGTCTTGTGGTCACCGCGGCGCTCTTGGGCGCCGCGACGCTGACCGCGACAGCCGCGGGGGCGGGGCACGCCAGCGCGGCCCCGTCACCGCAAAGTCTCTGCCCGGATGCCGTCACCGCGACGTTCGGCCCTAATGTCTGTGTCTTCACGCCGCAAATGTCGCAGACGCAGATCCAGAATGACCTGAACAACATCGCCGCCCAGCAGGTCCCCCTGTCGGCCCAGTTCAACAACGACGGCTACGCCGTGCTCTTCGAGCCCGGTACCTACGGCTCGGCCGCGACGCCGCTCGTGTTCGAAGTCGGCTACTACACCGAGGTGGCCGGACTGGGCGCCGTCCCCCAGGACACGACCATCAACGGCCAGATCGAGGTCTTCCCCAACGCCCTTGACTGCGCCAGTGCCACCAACTGCTGGGCCAACTCCACCGTCAACTTCTGGCGGTCGATGTCCAACCTCACGCTCAACGTCATGGACTCGGCCAATAACTACGTGCCCCAGCCGATCACGCAGCTGCCGCCCATCGGCGACTCCGCCGACTGCTACGGAGGCTCGACGGACATGTGGTCGGTGTCGCAAGCGACGCCGGTCCGCAGCATGATCATCAACGGCAACCTCAACTTCCAGGCCTACTGCTCGCAGACCGGCTACGGCAGCAACGACTACGGCAGCGGCAGCTACGTCGCCAACAGCGAGATCAACGGCCAGCTCGACTGGTCGGGCAACCAGCAGGGCATAGCCCGCAACAGCGACTTCGAGAGCGCCGCCGGCTACGTCTGGAACTACGTCTATTCCGGTGACGGCTGCCCGCCGGGCTACACGCCGCCGGCGGGCACCGCCTGCTCGCCCAACCAGGACGCTTTCGGCAGCAGCCCGGCCGGCACGGAGGGCGTCATCGGCGTCAACCAGGTCACGGCGCTGCCGCAAAGCCCCGTCACCGCGGAAGAGCCGTTCCTGTACACCGACTCGAGCGGGAAGTTCAGCGTCTTCGTGCCGTCGGTCCAGCAGAACTCGAGCGGCCCGAACTTCCTGAGCGGCTCCGAGGCCGGCTCCTCGGTGCCGCTGTCGTCCTTCTTCGTGGCGAACCCGAGCACGCCGGTCGCGGCGATCAACCTGGCGCTGCTGGCCGGGAAGAACCTCGTGCTGACGCCGGGCGTCTACGACCTGTCCGCGCCGATCGTCGTCGAACGCCCGAACACGGTGGTCCTCGGCCTCGGCTTCGCCACGCTGGTGCCGCAGCACGGCAACGCGGCGCTCATCGCGCTGCCCAACGTCGGGGTGAAGATCTCCGGGCTCATCGTCGACGCCGGCCCGGTGAACTCGCCGGTGCTGGTCTCGGTGGGCGTCCCCGGCTTCACGGCCGGCACCGCCGCCGACCCTGACACGATCCAGGACGTGTACTTCCGCATCGGCGGCGCGGAGACCACTCCGGTATCGGCCACGGTCAGCCTGCTCGACAACGCGTCGCACTCGATCATCGACGACGTGTGGGCGTGGCGAGCCGACCACGGCGCCAACACCTCGTGACCGGCCCGCAAGGTCAAGTGGGAGCGGGCTGGACCTACAACAAGGGCGACACCGGCGTGGTCGTCACCGGCGACAACGTCACCGCGTACGGCCTGGCGGTCGAGCACTACCAGAAGAACGAGGTCATCTGGAACGGCCAGGGCGGCACGAACATCTTCTTCCAGAACGAGCTGCCGTACGACCCCCCCAGCCAGGCGGCCTGGAACAAGTCGGCGACCCAGCTCGGCTACCCGGCGTTCGAGGTCAGCCCGAACGTCACGTCCTTCAACGGGTACGGGATGGCCAGCTACGTCGTGTTCATCTACACCAATGCCACCCTGTGGGACTCCATGGCCTACCAGGCGCCCAACAAGCCGGGCGTTAAGTTCACCGATGCCGGGGACCTGTTCATCTCCAGCACCTGCTCGGTGAACGGCAACTGCCCGACGCCGAGCCAGTCGGGAGGCCTGCAGTCGGTCATCGACGGTGCCGGCGGCTCGGCCACCGATGCCAACCCGACGACGATGGTGGACGTCGATTCGTACGCGAATGGAGTCGCCACTCTTCCCTGACCTGACGGCCCGCGCCAGCACTCCCCGCGCCGGGAGTGCTGGCGGGCCGGCCGGCGTCGACTACACCGGCGGTCCGGGAGCTCCGCCAGCCCAGATACGCCCAGCCAGGTCGTCAGCTACCCGTGACCTGACTGACCGGGACCCCGGCCGCCCGACCCCCTCCGGGCGGCCGGCCGGGCACCGCGGGGCCGGGACCGTTCAAGGTCCCGGCCCCGCGGCTTTCTGGCCCTCCGATAGGGTCGCCGCATGCTGCGTGGCGAGCTTGTCGTGCTGCGGGCCCGCCGTGAGGACGACGCGCGGGTCCTGCACGCCGAGCTGTACGAGGACACCTACGCCTGGGTACGCTCCGACACCCGGCCGTGGGTGCCCGTCCCGTTCGGCCCTGGATCGCCGCACTGGCCGGGCGAGGAGGCGCCGTCCGCGGCGGACGCCGCCGTCTTCGCGGTAACCGAGCTGGCCACCGGCGAGCTCGCGGGCGAGGCGCTGCTGTGGGGGATCGACCTGCACAACCGCTCCGCGCACCTCGGGCTCGCGCTGCGGCCCGCCAGCCGCGGCCGCGGCCTGGGCGGTGACACGGTCCGGGTGCTGTGCCGCTACGGGTTCGCGATCCGCGGCCTGCACCGGCTGCAGCTGGAGACGCTGCCGGACAACCACGCCATGATGGCCGCGGCCGTGCGCGCCGGGTTCACCCGCGAGGGGACCACCAGGGGCTCGGCGTGGGTGAACGGGCGGTGGATGGACGACGTCATCTTCGGCCTGCTCGACACGGAGTTCAGCGGGTGAGTTTTCGCCTCACGGTGTGGATCATCCACAGGGGCGCATCCTTATGCACAACAGTTTGCGCACGTCAGCGGCGTTATCGTCCGCGACTATGCACAGGTTATCCACCGTTATCCCCAGCCGTGGCCACAGCCTGCGCCGGCGTTGCGCACACCGTTGTCCACACGAGTTGTGGACAACGGCGACCTCTTCTCCCAGCCGGCCCGGGCCTTAGCGGGTGATCAGTTCGCGGAGAGGGACCCGGCGGCCGGTCTGGAGGATGGACGTGCGGTAGACCGCGATGGCGCCCCTGGCGAGGCCGACGGTGCACGCGACGCTGATCGCCGCGGACAGGGCGAACTGCCACGCCGACGCCGCGCCGAGGCTGACAAGGACCGGCATGGCGAACGGCGCCGTCGGCGGCAGGTAGGCGAGCACGTGGAACAGCGCGGACGGGTGCCCCGACGTGATCGCGGAGGTCGCCATCACGTAGCCGAAGATCACCGGCAGGCCGAGCGGCAAGAGCAGCGACTGTGCCTGCTCCTGGCGGTCGGCCGTCGACCCGGCGGCCGCGTACCCCCACGAGTAGAAGGCGTACCCGAGGACGAGCCAGATGAGCGTCGAGGCGACGGACGCCGGCGTTACCCCCGCCAGGGCGTGGGAGTGGGTCGCCTCCGTCAGGATGACCGCGGTCACCACGGCGACGCCGGCCTGCACGAACGCCGTGAGGCCGATGCCGAGGACCTTGCCGGCCAGGAGCCGGGCCGGGGTGATCGCCGCGAGCAGCACCTCGACGATCCTGCTCGACTTCTCTTCAAGCACCCCGGTCAGCGTCCACGCGTTGTACTGGGTCAGCATGAAGACAAGCAGCAGCAGCCCGACGAACGTCGCGTTCCTGTTGGTGGTGCCAGGCCCGCCAGGCGCGAGCGACGACACGGGAAGCGGCCGTGCCCCGGTGATGAGGGCGGCCTGTGCCTGGCTGAGCCCGGCCGCCTGCAGCGCCTCGCCGGTGCCGACGGTGCGTGCCACAGCCCGGGTCAGCTGAGCGGCCGCCGAGGTGTCCGACGCCGCGATCGCCTTGGCCACGACGACCTGGCGGCCGCCGACGATGGCCAGGTCGATCCGGCCGGCGCGCAGGTCCGCCGACGCGGCCTGCCCGCTCGGCTCGGCCACGATCTCGACCTGGTCGCCGACGGCGGTGCCGTCGGCCGCCACGGCCGCCCTGATAGGCGCGCTCAGCTGGCCGGCGACGCCGACCCGCTGGACAGTCGTCCTGGAGCCAAGCAGCGCGGGGATCACGATGGCGGCGGCGACGATGATGAGAACGAGCAGCGTCCCGGTACGGAAGACCCGGCCGCGGACCCGCGCCCGTAGTTCCCGCGCCGCCACCAGCCCGACGTCGCCAGGCAGCGGCAGCAGCCGCAGGGCAGGCGGGTGCACGGCGGGCGGTGCGATGAGGGACGCGCCGCGGCCGGGACGCGGACGGGGCCAGGGGAGACCGGACTGGCGGCGCCTCACCGCGATCACGAACGCCAGGACGCCGAAGACGACGAGGATGGGGATGATGTCGCTCACTGGTGCACCCCCGCCCCTGAGGTCACGGTCTGCCGCTGGCCGGCCCGCCCGGGGACGGCCTCACGGAAGACCTCGGACAGCCGCCGCCGGCGGACGGCGAACTCCGTCACCGGTCCCGCCGCCATGGCCGCCCGCAGCACCGACTGCGGGTCGGCGGCGACTCCCGCGGTGGCCCGTGCCCCGGTGGGGTCCGCGAGGATCAGGCGGAGCGCGCCGCCGTCGTTCTCTGACACCGTGACCCCGGCGAGCCCGCGCGCCCAGGCCCCGTCGCGGTCGCCGGCCACCCGGACGACAAGGCGCGGCCTGCCGCGGGTCGTCAGGTCGTCGACCGCTCCGGACGCGACGACCCGGCCCTTGTCGATGATCACGACCGACTCGCACAGGTCTTCCACCAGGTCGAGCTGGTGGCTTGAGAACAGCACGCACTTGCCCGCGCGGGCCTGGCTGGCCAGCACCTCGCCGACCGCGTCGATGCCGGCCGGGTCGAGGCCGGAAAGCGGCTCGTCGAGGATGAGGAGGTCCGGGTTGTGCACGAGGGCGGAGGCCAGCTGCACGCGCTGCTGGTTGCCGAGGGAGAGCGACTCGACCTTGCTCCGGGCAGCGCCGGCGATCCCGAGTCGTTCCAGCCACCCGGCCGCGGCCGCCGCGGCCGCCGCGGGGGCCAGCCCGTGCAGGCGGCCGAGGTACTCAAGCTGCTCACCGGCGAGCATGCCCGGGTAGAGGCCGCGCTCCTCCGGCAGGTAGCCGAACCGGCGGCGATCGGACGTGGTGACCGGGGCGCCGTTCCAGCGGACGGTCCCCGCGGACAGGGCGGTGAGCCCGAACACGGCGCGCATCGCGGTGGTCTTGCCCGCGCCGTTCGGGCCGAGGAATCCGGTCACCTGACCTGAGGTGACCGAGAATGACAGGTGATCGAGTGCCGTGACGGTCCCGTACGCGCGGGTTAGCCCGTCCAGCTCAAGCCGGGACATGGCAGTCCTTCCCCATGCCCGTGGATCCGCGTCACCGGGCAGGAAAGAACATGCCAGATGGCCTAGCGATGAGAGCCGGCGGGCTTGCAGCCCTTCCCGCGGATCAGGAGGCAGCCGGAACTACCGCTGTCCACTCTAGCCCGCAAGGAAGGAAAGAGAAAAGTCATCACTCAGAACGGCTGCTGGTTTCACCGCTCGCGTCCCCGGTCTCCGCCCCGGCGGGGCCACCGTGCATGCGGGTAAATGCCTGCCAGGCGATCGGTTCAAGCAGGATCTGCCGGTTGGCCAGGGCCGCGCACGCTTGGCTGCCGTCGGCGCTCACCAGCAGCGAGGCGGCAGAGCCGGGGCCTTCGCCGACGATGCCGATCAGGTGGGCGGGCTCGTTCACGGCCCAGCCGAGCCCGACGTGTACCCCGTTCGGCTGCTTGGCGTGCGGCCGCAACGCCTGCGCCGTCAGGGACCGTGGGAGCAGTGACGGCCAGCCGAGCCCGAACCGGACGAGATCGCCCGCGGTCGCCCAGAGGCCGCCCGCGGCGGGGAAGACGCAGACCGCGGCGTTCAGCGGGATGAACGCCTCATCGGCCGTCACGTCGTACTCGGTCACGGGCGGATACCCGGAGCCGCCTCGCGGTGCCTGGTCGGCCGGCCAGCTCGCGGGGAGCCTGGACTGGCGCATGCCCAGGGGGCGGAGCACTAGGCGGGTGACCGCCTCCTGGTAGGTGAGCCCGGTGCGCTCCGCGATGATCTCGCCGAGCGCCGCGTACCCGGCGTGGCTAGGGCCGAAGGTGCCGCGCTTCCCCGTGCACGCGATGACCGGGCCGGTCACCGATTCAAGCGCGGGGACGGCCGGCGCGCTCAGCCCGGCCGGGTCGGTCACGCCCGCGGTGTGCGTGAGCAGGTCCCTGATGGTGACCGCGTCGTCGGCGAGCCTGACCTCGGCGAGGTAGGCGTTTGCCCGGTCGTCGAGGCGCAGCCGCCCGGTGGCGGCCAGGCACAGGACGGTGACCGCCGTGACCGCCATCGTGACCTGGTAGGCGGGGAACAAGTGGCCGGTGCGGAGCGGCTCGGCCCGCTCAAGGCTGGCCCAGCCGGTCGCCGCTGCCCACGCGTCTTCCCGCGCGGTCGCGCCGGCGAGCACGAGGCCCACAAGACCGAGCCGCACGGCCGCGTCGGCGGCCTGCGCGGGAAGCGCGTCGGGAACGGGGCCGTCGGTTGAGGTGGGCGGTTCAGCGGTGCGCGGGTCACTGATCCGCTCCCCGAGGAGGCGCTGCCGCAGTCCGGCGAGCCGGTAGGGCGGGCGGGTCTCGGTGACCGCGCTAACCAGGCGCCCGGCGAACTGTGCCTGCGCCGTGAACGGTGTCTCGCCGGTTATGACGAGGTCTCCGTGCAGGTCGGCGGCCACCCCGGTGATCATGGCAACGAGCCGGTCCGGCGGGATCGCCGCGAGGAACTCCCCGGTGAAATGCTCCCGCAGCTCGTCTTCGCCGGGGGCCAGCCAGCCGGGCTCTGCGGCGCCGCCGAACCGCGCGGCGATCCACCGGAGCTGCGCGGCCGCGCGCCCCTCGTTCCCTGCCGCCGCTTCGGCCGCGCCGATCGCGTCCCTGAGCGCGGCCCAGCTCAGGTGGCCGTGCTCCCTGGCGATCGCGCGCTGCGCGTCGTGCAGCGTGGGGAACTCCCCGGCCGCGCGCCGTCGCTTCGCCTCAAGCTTGAGGTACCGCAGGCTTGCCTGCTCGGGCAACGCGCGCTCACCGCTCACAACCCGAGGGTAACCGCCCGTGTGGCGGGCACAGAAGGCAATGTCGCCGGCCAGGACCGGGGCCGGATTTCATATAGAACTGTAATACGATATAACTTGCGGAAAAATGACTGATATGTTATGATGTTCTAATTCCGCTATACGCTCCGTGCCATGGAGAATCGACAGCCTGGCCCGGAGCGGCCGAGCGTCACGGCGCTTACCGCCGCGGCGGCGCGGGCCGCGCACCTGATCGTGGACGACGAGCCGAGGATCTTCACCGACCCGCTCGCGGGCCGCCTGCTCGGCGACCGGGCGGAGGAACTGATCAGCTACCACACGCTGCACGGCACGCACCCGGTGCTGTCGGGCGCCCGGGTTCAGGTGTCCTGCCGGAGCCGGTACGCCGAGGAGGCCCTCGCCCGGGCGGTGGCGGCGGGGGTGGCGCAGTACGTGATCCTCGGCGCCGGCCTTGACTCCTTCGCCTACCGGGGCGGCCTGGCCGGGCAGGTGCGCGTGTTCGAGGTGGACCACCCGGCCAGCCAGGAGGCCAAGCGGTCGGCGCTGGCGGGCGCGGGGATTCCCGTGCCAGGCAACGTCACCTTCGTCCCCGCCGACCTGGCGGCGGGCTCCCTCGCCCGGCGCCTGGCGGGCGCCGGGTTCGACCGCTCGGCGCCGGCGGTGTTCTGCTGGCTCGGCGTCACGATGTACCTGACGGCGGACGCGATCGCGGAGACGATGACCGCGATCGCGGGCCTCGCGCCCGGCAGCGAGCTGATCGCCGACTACATGCTCCCCGAGGACGCGCGGGACGAGGCGGGGGCGCTGTTTGGCAGGCTCGTCGCCCAGGCGTCCGCGGAACAAGGCGAGCCGTGGCGCTCGTACTTCACCCCGGCGCAGATCGAGGACCTCGCCCGCCGCGCGGGCCTCGGCGCGGTGCGCTCCGTCCGCCAGCGTGACACCGTTCCCGCGACGCTGTGGCGGCGCACGGACTCGCTGCGCCCGGCGGAGCTTGCCGTCCTCTTCCACGGCGCGGTGACCGGTGGCTGACCGCCGCGCGGAGACGCGGCAACACGTCTCCACCGGCCATTCTCATCGGCGGCGACCAGGTCGTCCGAATGACCGGCAACCAGGAAAGCCTGCGAGGGCTATTCGGGGCTTCATTAAGCCTTCCATCCGGCCTTCACGCCGGTCGGCCAGCTTGATTGAGGGTCAAAGGAGGGAAAAGGCAGCGACGGCTCCCATTCCAGCCCGGCAAAATAAAACAAACTACCCTCGGCTGCGTCGCTCCAGCGTGATCGCGGGTCAAAATTGGCGATATTCGCCCCGGATGACACTCAATGAGGAAACAATCGATCGGGCGTGGGGGCAAAGCAGGCGAAAGCGCAGTAAACGGGACGGCGCTCCGGGCGGCTCACGCGGATGACCCGCAATCGAAGCCCCAATTAGGCGGCGGCCGGCCAATCCGCAAGCCCACCAGGATGGGAAAGGCTCAATGGCGGGGCTGCGGCCCGCGCTATTAGGTTCATCGCCGCGGGCCACCGCGCCAGGCGCGTGTCCGCCCCGGGTCACCGCCTTAGCCGGGCGGTGCACCCGCCCGGCCGTGAATAACCCCTCGCCTAGCGCACCCGGTCGCCGCCGGATTCCCTGATGAGTTATCCGTAAGAAGAATAAATTATCCTTATCCCCTTCCGGCTGCCGCGAGTGAATTCCTAGTATTCCGCTTGTGGCTTGCGGCAGCGGCGGTTTAGCGTCTCCTGCCAGGAGCGCCACGAGGAGGTCATGCGAAATGTCGGACGCTGGCGTTGACTCCGCGGACGGGAAAGGGAATGAGCCGGAGCCGGACGCGGTCACCGAGGAGGAGCCCGGGGCACCGCGCGGGGCTGTGGGGGAGACGGGCGTCCGGCGGCCGCCTCGGTCGCGGCGGCGCTGCTAGCGGCGGGGATCGCCGTGGGCGTGACCAGCGCGCTGCGCGGCCGGGTCCGTTCCCGCGGCGGCCCGGATCCCGTCGCCGCCCGCGAAGGACGCCGTCTTCGTTGAGGACGACGACGGGGCCGGCCAGGACCAGCAGGACAACGTCCTGCAGTACTCGGCGCCCGGCGTGGTCACCCTCCGGTCCGCGAGCGGGGCCGACCTCGGGTCGGGCATCGTGATCACCAGCTCCGGTTCGTGCTCGCCGCCTACCATGGACTGCCGGGCGCCGGGACGCTGACCGCCCGGCTGGTGATGTCGGGCAAGACCTACGCCGCCCGGCTGGTCGGCTCCGACCAGGAAGCGAACCTGGCGCTGCTGCAGCTGTCCGGCACGGGGTTCACGCCGGTCAGCGATCGGCACGGCGGCCGGCCTCAGCCTCAATGACCGGGTGGCCTCGGGCGGCGGCACCTGGACCGCCAAGGGCGTCCTGCTCAGCACCGGGGCCATCACGGGGATCGACGTGCCCGTCACCCTGGACGGCCAGCGGCTGACCGGGCTGCTTGAGGACAGTGCGCTCGACGTGCCCGCCAGCGAGCTCGGCGGTCCCGCTGTTCAACCTGTCCGGCCAGGTCATCGGCCTCAGCATTGGCTACGGGACCGGCGCCGGGTACGCCGTGCCCATCGACGACGCGCTCGAGCTCGCCAGGCAGCTCGCCGGCCAGTAACCGGCGCGCCCTTACTCGTCCGCGGGGTTGCCTCCCGGCCGGGACGACCGCGGGTCGCGTGTGGGCCGGGACAGTCAGCCGCGATCGTTCGGAAGAATGATCTTGATCTTCAGCGGCGCTGGCGCAGCGACCTGGGCGTCCGGGGCGAGGACGGGGCGGCCGGCGGGCCGAGGGGGAGTGGTGACGGCGGCTTGACCTCCGCCAGCCGCAGGTACGTCACCAGGCGCTGGCCGCCGCGGGCGGACAGGCTGGCCAGGACCTGCTGGAGCTCGGCGACGTCGCGGGCCACCACGGACAGCAGGTAGTCGGTCTCGCCCGCGAGGTTGTCCGCCGCGATGACCTGCGGCAGCGACCGGACGTGGTCCTCGAAGACGGCGCTCGAGCGCGGGTCGTGGCGAGACAGCGTCGCCGTCACCCAGACCTGCAGCGGGAAGCCCGCGAGGGCCGGGTCGACGTGCGCGCGGATGATCCTGATGACGCCGGACTCCTTGAGCGCCCGCACCCGGTGCAGCGTCGCGGCGGGGGACAGGCCGGTCAGCCTGGCGAGTTCCACGTTGGTGCGGTCCGCGTCGGCCTGCAGCGCGGTGAGCAGCTGAATGTCAATTTCATCAAGTTTGATGGCCATATCGCTAAATTATATTTCGTCAAAGTCGGCAGACGGCAAACGATGGCCCGGCGTGACGGCACGCTTGGACGGTATGAAGACCAGCCGCCTCCCCGTCGTCGCCGCCACCAGCCAGGCCCGCGCCGTCGCCGCGCTCGCCGCGGCGGGCGTGGCCTGGGGGACGAGCGTTCCGCTGTCCAAGGCGGCGCTGTCGTGGCTGCCTCCCGGCTGGCTGGTCGTCGCCAGGTTCGGCTTCGCCGCCGCGGTCCTGCTTGCCGCCGTGGACCGGGCCGCGCTGCGCGCGGCACTGCGGTGGCAGGTGCTTGCCTGGGGAGCGGCCGGGCTCGGCGGCTCGGTCCTGATCCAGAACGTCGGCCTCGCCAGGACCAGCGTCACGCACGCCGCCCTGCTGATCGGCGCCGGGCCGGTCCTGGTCGCCGTCATCGCCGCGGCCTGGCACCACACCGTGGCGCGTCCCGTTGCCTGGGCCGGGTTCGCGCTCTCGCTCGGCGGCGTCGCGGTGGTCGCGGCCGGCCGTGGCGGCGGCGCGAGCGGCGCCGGGGACGCCATGGTCCTGGCGTCGGTGCTGATCGTATCCACGATGACCGTGGCACAGGGGCGCCTGCTCGAAGGGCAGGACCCGGCGGCGATCACCGCCGTGCAGTTCCTCGGCGCGGCCCTGGCGGCACTCCCGGTCGCGGCCTGCACCGAGGGCGCGCCGCCCGTCCCGCACCCCGGCGGCGCTGGCCTGCTCGCGGTCCTCGCCGTCGTCGGCCTCACGGCGGTCGGGCACCCTCGCCCCGTTCACCCTGTTCGCCTACGGGCAGCACAAGGTGCCGACCGAGGTGGCCGGCGCCTTCCTCAACCTGGAGCCGCTCGTCGGCGCCCTGGTCGGCGTCGCCGCCTTCGGAGACCCGGCGGGCCCGCGCCTGCTGGCGGGCGGCGCGGCCATCCTCGGCGGCATCCTGATGAGCAGCCTCCCGGCCCTGCGCGGCCGCCCGCGCCTCGCCACCGTCGGCTGACAAGACGGAGGCTTGCCGCTCGGTTCCCGGGCGATAAGGCGGGAAAAGGGTCGTAAGCGGATACCTGGACTTTCTCAAGTCACGCGGCATAACTCTGCCCGGATAATGCTCCTCGATTGACCCCATCGATACCAAGTTCCCTGCTTATAAGGGCTTTTAACAAAGCCGTGACGGAAAAGACCGGTGAAACCACGTCGCCGGATCGCCTGCTGCGCTTCAATGGCGTACACGGTCGCGCGCAGGACGCCAAAGATCGCGATGAGATTCTGCGCGGCGGTAAGCCCGTAAGCGCGCGTTCCGGCGTGAGCTTCGTGTCCTCGGGCGGCAAGATCGCCTGGAAGGGCAACGATCACGCGATGAGCATCATCCAGTCGGAGGTCCGCGCGCGCAACACGCGGTGAACGAGCCCCGGGCGGGCGCGGGCGGGGTGGCGCCCCTGCCCGCCCGGTTCAGGCGGGCGGGTTGCCGGACTGCGCCCCGGCGACCCGCCCTTTCCCGTGCGGCCGCACTAGGCGAGGTGCGGGAGCAGGCCGGCGACCGAGTCCAGGATCAACGGGGTGCCTGGCAGCCCGGTCGCCGCGGGTACGGCCTCGAGGTCGGCGCGCGTTGAGTCGCCCGACAGCACGCCCGCGACCAGGCCCGCGCCGGCGCGCAGGCCGCACTCGACGTCGGCGGGGGTGTCTCCGACGACCGCGAGGGACGCCACCGAGTCGCCTCCCAGGCGGAGCAGCGCGGTCAGCGGCATGTCGGGCCAGGGCCTGCCGCGGCCGGCGTCGGCCGGGGAGAGCAGCAGGTCCACAAGCGAGTGCCAGCCGAGGGCGTCCACGATCGCGTCGCGGGTGACGGGGGCGAAGCCGGTGGACAGGCACACCTTGGTGCCGGCGGCCCGGCAGGCGGCGAACAGCTCAACCGCGCCGGGCATCGGCGAGATCTCGCCGCCGGCGACCGCGCCGGCGTAGTGCTTCTCGAACGCCGCGTTGGCGGCCCGCGCCGCGTCCTCGTCACCGAGGATGTGCCGGAACACCTCGATCTTCGACTGGCCCATCGTCGCCCGGGCGTACCTCATCGCGCCGTTGAACTCGCGGGCCGGCAGGTTCCTGCTGGCGACCGCGGTGGCGAAGGCCTCCATCACGGTGTTGTCGTCGCGGACGGTCGTGCCTGCCATGTCGAGGCAGATGACGGAGAAACGGCTCAACGGAACGTCTCCTCGGCGATCGCGGGGGAACAGGTCATGCCGCGCCCGCCGGGGCCGGTCACCAGGACCACGCCAGGGCTGACGGCGCTGCGGTGGTAAAGCGCTGTCGCGCCGGCCACCTCGCTGTAGACGCCGGCCCACCGCCGCTGCACCCGCGGCAGGTCGGTGCCGAGCAGCGCCGAGGCGCGCGCGAGCAGGTGGTCGTAGGCGCCTGAGTCCACGTCGAACGCGAACGGCTCGTCGTACTCGTGAGTGTCCCCGATGGTCAGTGACCCGTCGAGGCGCTGCACCATGAGCAGCTGCGCCCGGTTCGAGGCAGCCACGGCCGCCTGCGGCGGCAGCGACGCCAGCGACGGGACATCGTAGGCGGGGTAGTAGCGCAGCGAGTCGCCGTCGGCGACGGAGGTGCCAAGCCGGCCGGGGAACGGCAGCGTCTGCAGCATCTGCAGCCGCACCCGCCGTAGTCCCGCACCGCCCGACCCGGGCGCGCTCGCGAGCGCGCCCGACGCGGCCAGGTGCGGCCCGGCGACGCCGGTGAAGTTCGCCCCGGTGCACAGCACCACGAGGTCGCCGTTGTGCCACTGGCCGAGCTGGTCACGTACCCCGTTCGCCGCCACCTCGACGGCTTCCCGCCCTGGCAGCCATTCGTAACCGGGCCCGCCAGGCGACGCCAGCCAGGCCCGCAGCGCCGGCAGCGCCACCCGCGGCTCCACGATCGCGTCGGCCCTGCACCACAGCCCGCCGAGGAACTCACCGCGCAGCGCCGGGTTGACCTCGCGCACCTCGTCGGCGGAAAGGACCTCGAACTCACGCTGCTTGGCGTCGGGCAGTTCGGCCGCCTCGCGCATCACGGCCAGCTCCGCCTCGGTTGAGGCGATGGTCAGCGACCCGGCCGGCCTGAACCCTGTCCCCGGAGCGTCGGCCGCGATCAACTCCCACAGCTCGCGGGCTCGCAGCGCGAGGGCGAGCTCGGGGCCGGCCCGTCGTCCGCTCACCCAGACGAGGCCGAAGTTCCTGACGCTCGCGCCGCGCCCTTCCCGTTCTCGCTCCAGGTGCGTAACCGCAAGCCCGCGCCGCCGCGCCATGACCGCGTGCATCGTGCCGAGGATCCCGCCGCCGACAATGACAACCCGTCCAGACTCATTCATCACGGCAACTAGTGTAGCCATCCGCAAACTTGTATAGCCAAGTTGACCTACCGCCTTCCGGTCCCTGCATGGATGTGCGGTTGGTGTCGCTGCAGCGACACCAACCGCACATCCATCAAGCGGGGGTAGCGCGCCGGAGGCGTCCCGCCGCGCAGCGCGCCCGCCAAGGGCGGCCGCGGCGCCGCTACGAACGGGGCGTGCGGGACAGCGCGTTGACCGATACGGAGTTGCGCACGCTGAACGCCGCCTCCGTCCCCAGGTAGCGGTCGTCTGACCACTCGACGGGCACTCCGGAACGGTCCGTGGTGAACCGCCGCTCGCGCAGGAGCGGCACCCCGGCCCGCACTCCAAGCCAGCGGGCGTCCTCGGCCGACGCGGCCACCGCGTCGATGACGTGCTCGGCGTCGGTGAAAACGACGCCGAGCGCCTCAAGGCGCTCGGCGATGGAGTCGGCGGCCAGGTCGAGGCCCGCCACCAGGATCCCGACCTTCTCCGGGTAGGCGGCGCGCTCAAGCATGACGGGCCGCCCGGATAGCAGCCGGACCCGCACGAGGAAGTACACGAACCCGCCCTCGGGCAGGCCGAGCCTGGCGGCCTCGGAATCGGTGGCGTGCCGCCGCTCCAGCGACACCACGCGCCCCGTTGGCACCTCGCCGATCGCCCGGGCCCAGCGGGAGAACGACAGCAGCTCGCCGAACGACTGCACTCGTGGCCCGCCGATGACGACGCGCCGCGCGCCGCGCCGCGACGCGATCACCCCGTCGGCGCGCAGCGCCGCGAACGCCTGGCGCACGGTGCCGCGCGAGACCGAGTACCGTTCGGCGAGCTCGGCCTCCGACGGCAGCAGCGCGCCGGGCGGGTAGGCGCCCGTGGCGATGCCCGCCTTGATGTCCTCGGCGACCTTCCGGTACATGGACTCGGCAGTCACACCACAAACCCTACTTCGCGCGCGCCGCGTCGAGCTCGTCCTCGGCCCGGCGCGCCCTTGCCCGCTCCGCGTCGAGGAGCGCCCTTTCCGCGTCAAGTGCGGCCTGGTGCGCGCCCGAGAGCCTGGCGAGCTCGGCGCCGTGCGCCGCGTCGCGCCGGCCAAGCTCGGCCCGCAGCCGCGCGAGCTCGCCCTCGAGCGCGCCGGCCCGCGCGCTCGCGGTGGCCGCGTCGGACCGCGCCTGGCGGCCGGCCTCGCGCGCCGTGTCGGCCTCCGCGCGGGCCCGTGCCGCCTCGTCGCGGGCCTGCCCCGCCGCCTCGCGTTCGCGTTCCGCGTCGGCCCTTGACCGCTCGGCCAGGCCGTCCGCGCGGGCCTGCGCCGCCGCGGCCTGCTGCCGCGCCCGCTCCTCGGCCGCTGCCACGGCGGCCGCCGCCTGGTCCCGCGCGCGGGCGATCTCCTGCCCGGCCCGCTCCCGTGCCCGCTCGGCCCGCTCTTCTGCCTGCTCGGCACTGCGCAGCGCGTCCGCCAGGGCGGCCGTGGCCTGCTCGGCCCGGTCCCGCGCGGCGGCCGCAGACGCCTGCGCCGCTGCCCTGACCGCCGTCGCCTCGTCTCGTGCCGCGCGTTCGGCCTCTTCCGCCGCGCGGGCCCGGCCGACCAGGTCCGCCAGGTCGTGCTCGAACCCGGCGGTCCGCTCGGCGAGCAGCCGCTCGGCGTCCGCCGCGTCCTCGCTGAGCTGCTCGGCCGCGTCGTCGGCGGCCGCCCTGAGGCGAATCGCCTCGTCGCGCTCCCGCTCGGCGGCCAGCTGCGCCCGGCGCGCGTCGGCGGCGTCCTGCTCGGCCTGCGCCAGCTGCCGCCCCGCCCGCGCCGCGACCGTGGCGATCTCCAGGTCAAGCGCCGCGGGGTCGGCGAGGGCGGCGAGTTCCTCGCCGACCCGCTGGTAAAGCTCGCGCTCCGCGCGCAGCCCGGCAACCGCCGCCGCGTGCTGCCGCCTGGCCTGCTCAAGCAGCTCGCTGGCGCGCTTCTTCGCGGTGGAAACAGGAGTTTGCTCCCGAACGGAGGCGGCTGACTCCCCGCCGTCACGCCCGCTCTCCCCGGCCTGGCCGGCGCTTGGGTAAGCGCCGTCGGCGCCGAGAGCGCCAGCACCGTCGTGGTCGCCTGGCGCGGCTACGTCCCTGCCGTCGCCGCGCGCCTTACCGCCGTTGCGCAGCGCGGCCCAGCGGTTGCGTGCGTTGTGTACCGGCCCGCCGCCCCGCTCCGGCGGGTCGGCCTGCAGGCAGTACTCCTTCTGCCTGCCCGATCCTGTGGCGCGCCCAGGCGCGCGCGGCCGCCTGCAGCCGGGCCAGATGCACCGGTCTTCGTCGGCGATGACAGCGTCACTCACGAGACGTGATTCTATCACTCTAGACAGCATGATTAGATGAATAAATAGAGAGAAAGAAAAGGCGAATTCACTGTCTCGAGGCGCTCAGTCTTGATACCTTGTCAATATCGTGACTGAGAATGAGCTCGCCCAGCCGGCCGGCGGAACGCCGGCCCGGGGCCGTACAGCGGCGCCGACTACGCGCTGCCAGCCGAGGCCGCCGCGCTGATCAGGGAGGCGGTGCCGGAGAACACGGCGCTGGCGTACCGGTCGCGCTGGCGGTCGTTCGAGGCGTGGTGCCGCGACGCGGGCCGGGTCGCGCTTCCCGCGACCGCGCAGACCGTGGCGGCCTACCTCACCCACCTGGCGGTCGACCGGGGCCTGAAGGCGACCACGGCCGACGCGCACCTGACGGCGATCCGCGCCGTGCACCGCGGCGCGGGGGCGGCGCCACCCGACGGGCTCGCCGCGCGGAAGGTCGTCGTCGCCGCGCAGCGACGCGAGGCCGCGCGCGACGGCCGGTACGGGCCGCGCAAGGCCGTCCCCGTCATGGCGGCCGACCTGCCGGCGGTCGTCGCCGCCTGCGACGCGGACACGCCGGCGGGGCTGCGCGACCGCGCCGTCATCCTGCTCGGGTTCGCCCTGCTCGCCCGCCGCGCGGAGCTGGCCGCGCTCAGCGTCAGCGACATCGAGCACGTCCCTGGCGAGGGCCTGGCGGTGACGATCCGCGCGTCGAAGACCGACCAGTCCGCGCGCGGCGTGGTCCGGCGGATCCACTACGCGTCGGCCGAGGCGGTCTGCCCGGTCCGCGCTGTCCTCGCCTGGCTGGACTACCTGGCCGCGCACGGCAGGGCGACCGGCCCGCTGTTCACCAGGATCGACCGCTGGGGCAACCTCGGCGCCGGCGCGGGCGGCCGCTACCGGGCGTCGCTCGCGCCCGGCGGCCGTCCGCGGGCCGCGCTCCCGGCGCCCGGGGCGGCCTGGCGGCGCGGCGAGGACCGGGACCTGGGCGACGACCGGGAGCGGGGCACGGCACGGGAGCAGGACGACCCGCGGCCACACGCCGGAGGGGACAGCCGGCCAGGGCGTGACGGGCGGCTGCGCCCGCAGGCGATCGGCGACATCGTCGCGGCGGCGTGTGCGGCGGCCGGCCTGACCACCGCCTTCGCGCCGCCGGTCCCGGCATCGCCGCGCGGGCAGGAGCGGTCAGCGGAACGCCGCCGCTACAGCGGCCACAGCCTGCGGCGCGGCGGCGCGACCTCGATGCTGAAGGCGGGCGCGCAGCCGCTGAACGTCAGCCGCCACGGCCGCTGGGCCGACGGCTCCCGCGCGTTCGCGGGGTACGTGGAGGAGGCCACCGGCTTCGGTGACGCCAACCCGACCAAGGGCCTGCTGTGACGCCGGGGAAGTCAGCAGGCGGGCGGTGCCGGGACCACGTCGCCCGGCGCGGTGAGCGCGGCGAGCAGCGTCGCCGCGACGACGGACGGCGCCTCGCCGGAGGTCAGCCGCCCGGCCGTCACCTCCGCCGCGGCGGCGTGCATGACGTTCATGGCGAGGCTCACCAGCCACGCCACCGGCAGGTCGGCGCGGAACGCCCCCGCGTCCCTGCCGCGCTCGATCAGCGACTGAACGCGGTCGAGTACCCGCTCGTGCGCCTGGTGGATGCGCTCGGCGGGCAGCTCACGCTGAGCCGCCGCAAGGACGAGCCGTAGCCGGTCGACGACGAGCCAGCTCGACCCGACGAGGCGGGCAAGGGCGTCGCGCGGGTCGCCGGAGACGTCGACCGCGTCGAGGGTGTCGCGCGCGTCGCCGATCACGCGGGTGAGTACCGCGCTCAGCAGCTCGGCCCGGGTCTTGAAGTGACCGTACAGGGTCATCCGGCCGACGCCGGCGGCCGCGGCGATCTCGCCCATGCTCGTGTCGGGGTTCCGTGCCAGGCACTCGACCGCCGCCGCCAGGATGGCCGCGACGTTGCGCTTGGCGTCTGCCCGGCGCGGCTGGCTCGCCCGCGCGGGCGGCTGCGCCGGGTTGGCTGCCTGGTTGGTGCGGCTACCGGGGGGCATGCGGGCTCTCGTCCTTTCTTCGGTCGGTCCGAACCTTCCCTTTCTAGGGTGCGCGACGCCGCCGGATGCGTCCGCCACGCCATCCACCATAAAAGTCGTATTGCACTGTACGAGTTACATGGTAGCGTCGAGGACATGCAACTCGTACATGCCTATACGAGTTATTGAGGAGAGGGGAAGCAATGACCTCGGCATCCGTCACCCGCGCCGTGCGCCAGGCCGCGCGGACACCGGACAGGAGGCGCAGGACGGCACTCGCGCTGCTTGCCGTCGCGCAGCTCATGCTCATACTCGACGTCACCGTGGTGAACGTCGCGCTGCCGGACATCGGCACCTCGCTGCGCCTGACCAGGGCCGAGCTGCCGTGGGTCATGACGGCCTACACGGTGCTCTTCGGCGGGCTCATGCTGATGGGCGGGCGGACCGCGGACCGCTTCGGCGCCAGGCGGCTGACCATGATCGGTCTGGTCGTGTTCATCGGCGCGTCGCTGCTTTCCGGCCTGGCGGCCGGGCCGGCGGCACTGCTCGCGGGCCGGGCACTGCAGGGAGCCGGCGCGGCGCTGCTCTCGCCCGCCGCCCTCGCCACCGTCATGACGATGTTCACCGGCAAGGACCGGGCCAGGGCACTCGGCGTCTGGTCGGGGCTCGCCGGCCTCGGGTCCGCGCTTGGCGTCATCCTCGGCGGCGTGCTGACCACGGAAGCCAGCTGGCGGTGGATCTTCACCATCAACGTGCCGATCGGCGCCGCGCTGCTGATCGCCATCCCGCTGATCGTGCCCGCCGGGGCCGCCGGGCGCCGCCGTGCCTGCCGGGGCCGCCCGGCCGGGCGCACCGGGCCTGGACATCCCGGGCGGCGTGCTCGTCACCACGGGGACCGGCGCGGCCATCTACGGGCTGATCAACGCGGGGACAAGCGGCTGGGCGGCGCCGTCCACGCTGGGCGCCTTCGCTCTCGCGGTCGTCGCCTGGGCGGCGTTCGCGCAGGTCGAGCGGCGGACCGCGAGCCCGCTGCTCGCCGTCGGGCTGCTGCTGCGCCGGCCGGTCGCGGCGGGCGGCTTCCTGATGCTGATCGGGACGGGGCTGCTCGTCGGCACGTTCTTCCTCGGGTCGTTCAGCCTGCAGCACGCCGACGGCTACAGCGCGCTGCGCGTCGGACTGTCATTCATCCCGGTCGCCGTCGCGACCGTCGCGGGCGCCCACACTGCCAGCCAGGTCCTGGTCAGGGTGCCCGCGCGGGCGGTCGCGGTGACGGGCCTCGCGCTGGCCGCCGTCGGCTACGGCACCGCCGCGCTGTGGCCCGCCCCCGCGCAGGCCGTCATCGGGATGAGCGTCGCCTCGCTCGGCATCGGCTGCTGCTTCGTCACCGCGTTCACGGCGTCCCTCGCGGACGCGCAGGCGGCGGAAGGCGGCCTGCGCGGCGCTATCGTCAACACGTTCCACGAGCTCGGCGGCGCGGCCGGGGTCGCGCTGCTGTCCACGATCGCGGGCGCGGCCATGGTGGCCGCGCATCCGGCCGCGAGCGCCTTCCGCGGCGCGTTCACCGCCGGAGCGGCCTGCGCCCTGGCCGCCGCCGTCATCGCGGCGTTCCTCGTCCCGTCGGTGCTGCGCGGCGCGGACGACGGGCGACCGGCCCACTGACGGCCCGCCGAGACGCCGCCGCGCCGCTGCGCCGTCACGCCGCTATCCGCAGGCGGCGTCGAGCAGCGTCGCGGCGGCCGCCCGCGCCGCCACCGCGGACGAGGGGTCGCGGTCCATCCGCGCGGACAGGGAGGCGCCGTCGTAGATCATGTGCAGCTGCCGCCCCAGGTTCTCCGGGTCGGCCGCGCCCGCCTCGCGGGACAGCCCGGTGAGGAGGCCGCGCACCCAGCCGCGGTAGTCGTCGGCCGCGCGCGACACGGCCTCACCGGGCGACTCGGCGCTCGCGCTGACGAACGCGCAGCCGCGGAACCCCTGCTCGGCGAACAGCTCACCCTGTGCCTCGAACACGCCGAGGAGCCGGTCACGCGGATCGCTGTACCGCTCCAGGTACCGGGTGATGCGCGCGGCGATCCTCGCGTGCCGGCCCTCCAGGTAGGCGCGGACCAGCTCGTCCTTGCTGCCGAAGGTGTTGTAGAGCGACGCCTTCGCCACCCCGGCGCGCTCGATCACCCGGTCAATGCCGACCGTGTGCACGCCCTCGTCGTAGAACAGCTCGTTGGCGGCTTCAAGCAGCCGGTCCCGCGCCGACGGCCCGGCCGCGGCCTTAGCGCCCATCCTGATCACCTCTCTAGACTGACCTGTCTGAATCATAGGCTCCGGTTGCGCGTTTCACCCGCTCACCGCGCGCCGGGACCGGGACAGGGCGGCGAAAGCGAAGGCGGCAAGCACGATCAGCGCCGCGCCGTAGTCCCTGGCCGCGCCGGTCAGGCCCGCGCCGTGCACCGCGAGGAATCCGGCCGCCACGGCGGGCACCCCGAGGCCGAGGTAGGAGACCGTGAACAGCAGCGAAAGCACCCCGGCGCGCTCGTGCGGCGCCGCGGCGGGAACGACGGTCCTGATGCCGCCCTGGAACCCGCTGCCGAACCCGATGCCGCTGACGGCCGTGCCGGCGAAGAACAGCGCCGCGGACCCGGTGCTGAGCGCGACGAGCGTGATCGCGACGCCGGCGACGAGGGCGGCGATGCCGGTGAGCATCACCTTCCGCGCCGGTGCCCGGCGCAGCACGTAGACCGAGATCACCGCGGTCACGGTCAGCAGCGTCAGCGACCCGCCGCCGAGCACCACGCTCGCCGACCCGGTCAGCGCGTGCACCAGGGCGGGGCCGAGCGCGCCGTACAGGCCGCCGAGGGCCCAGGCGGCGAATACGACAGGCGCGGCGGCAAGGATGGGGCCGCGTACCGACCTGGGCAGCCGGACCTCGGGCACCAGCGCGGCGGCCGGCACGCGGCTCGCGGTCACGGTCTCCCGCAGCAGCGCGACCCCCGCGGCCTGGACGGCGAAGACCCCGATGAGCGCCAGGTAGACCAGGTGGGTCGGCGCGGGCAGGTATTGCACGAGCAGCGCGGAGAGCAGCGCGCCGCTGCCGCTCCCGAGGCCGGGGGACATGGCGTTGGCGAGCGCGCCGCGCTCCGTGTCGATGTCCAGCATGGCCGCGCCGATGGCGCCGAGCGCCGCGCCGGTGGACAGCCCCTGGATGACCCGGGCGATCAGCAGGCCGCCGACCCCGCCCGCGGTCGCGAACACGACCATCGCGGCAACCTGGACCGCGAGGGCCGTGAGCAGCACGGGGCGCCGGCCCACGTAGTCGGACAGCCGGCCAAGGGTCAGCAGCGAGGCGAGGACCGTCAGGGCGTAAACGCCGTACACGATCGTGGTGGTGATCGGAGAGAAGCCCCAGCGCTGCTGGTAGACGGCGTACAGCGGCGTCGGCGCGCTCGACGCGGCGAGCAGCGACACGATCAGCGACGCGAGCAGGACCAGCGCCGGCGTCCCGCCAAGTCGTGCCCGGCCGCCGGGCGGCTGGTCCTGGTGGCGGAGCCCGCCCTGCCTGCGGCTGGCCCGGCGCGACAGCGGGTCCTCGGGAAGGTCGACGCCGACCACCGCGCCCGGCGCGGCGAGCCGGCCAGCGGCAACGCTCGCCGGCCGGCCGGCGAGCGTAGCCGCGGCGGGCGCGAGCTCGGCCGTCCGGTACTTGTCGTTCATGACGATGACTCCCGGTCTCGATTCGACTGAGTAGACCAGTCTGTCTACTCATGGCCTTCATTAAAACAGACAAGTCTGTCTAATGCAAGCCCGGTCTGTCTAACGCAAGCCCCGGCCCAACGCCCCTCTGCGGCGATAACAGTAAGAACCCGATAACAGCAACAAGCGCCGCGGCAACCACAGCCCCGGCGACTAGGTCGCTCCCCGCCTTCATGCCGCTCCCCGCCTTCATGCCGGCCCGCGCCGTCGCGGGCCGCCGCCGCGCCGCGCCCGTCGCCGCCGGCCCCGCCGTCGCGCCGGGCCCGCCCGCGCCCGTTCCGTCCGGGTTTGTCCCGACAGCGCCGCGGCCAGGACCATGATCATGTGGATTCCGCAGCTTATTTGCTGCGGAATCCACATGAAAAGCGAAATCACTGTCGATCATGCTGCGGCCTGCGCACGAGCGCGGCCTGCGCACGAGTGCGGCCTGCGCACGAGTGCGGCGCGCCAGGCCGCGCACGTCCTCACGCTTACCACGCACTACTGAAGTCAGCGGCCTTGCGTGGGTCGCGGAGCACCGGGCAGGACAGCGGGCCGGGCCGGGCCGGGCCGGGCCGGGCCGGACGGACACGGACCGGACGGGACCGGACGGGGACGGGACCCGGACGGCGGACGGCGAACCCGGACGGCGAACCCGGACGGCGGGCCCGTCGCCGCCCGAACGCGGCACCAAGCACGCGGCCAGGCGCCCGCCGGGCGGCATCAGGCGCCGGCGCGCTGCCTGCTGGCGGCGCGCGCACGCCACCGGCCCTCGTCGAGGCGGACCTCGATCGGGTGCTGGAAGGCGGCGGACACGTGCTCGGAGGTGATGGCGTCCTCGGCGGGCCCGGCGGACACGACCAGGCCGTCCGCGAGCAGCAGCGCGTGGGTGGTGGAGGAGGGCAGCTCCTCCAGGTGGTGCGTCACCAGGACGGAGGCGACGTCCGGATGCGTCTCGGTAAGCAGGTCGATTGACTCGAGCAGCTGCTCGCGCGCCGCGATGTCGAGGCCGGTCGACGGCTCGTCGAGCAAGATCAGCCGTGGCTCGCAGACCAGCGCCCGCGCGATGAGCACGCGGCCCCGCTCACCCTGGGACAGGACGTTCCACCGGAAGCCCGACTTGCCGCCGAGGCCGAGCGACTCGATCAGCTCATCGGCCCGGCCGGCTTCCTCGGGCGTCGGCTGCCAGCGCGGCGCCATCTCGATGGTCGCGGTGAGGCCGGTGAGCACGATGTCGCGGACCGGCAGCGGCGAGCGCAGCGGGTGACGCGGGTTCACGTGCCCGATCGCCCGGCGCAGTGACTGCAACTCGACCCGCCCGAGCTGCTTCCCGAGCACGTGCACGGTTCCGGAGGTCGGGTGGGTGACCGCGCCGCAGAACCCGAGCAGCGTGCTCTTGCCCGCTCCGTTCGGTCCGAGCATGGCCCAGTGCTCGCCCGCCCGCACCGTGAAGCTGACGCCGCGGATGATCTCGCTGCCGTCCCTGCGGTAGGTGACGTCCTGGAGTTCAAGCACTGGCGGGGCCCCGAACGTCTGCACATCCATAAGAGCGGTCGCTACCTGCCAGTCACGTCAGCATCACAAGGGGGACAAAAAAATCCTAGGGGACCGTCCGGCCCCGTCAGGCCCGCCAGTCGCGTGATCCCCGCCTCATCCGGCGGCCCGTCAGGCCAGCCGCCCACTGTACGAGGCTCTCAAGACGCGGTCAGGAGCGGACGATGTGCGCCCGCACCCGCGCGCCGTCCTCGCTGGTCCAGCCCTTGCCCGCGGCGTACGCCAGCATCCCGTCGAACCCCGCGACCCACGCCGCCGAGCCGTCGCCCGCGGCGCGCAGCGCGCCCGCGTCGAGCCAGGCGTGATCGCCGTCCACGGTGCCGAGGCCCGCGGCTGCCATGGCCGCCGCGGCCGCGTCATCGCCCACGCCGCGGAACTCGGCGTGCAGTTGCCGCAGGTTCCCCGGATCTTCGACAGAAGCGCGGGCTTCGCCGTCACTTCCAGACACGAGCACGAACACGGCCGGGGCGTCCCTTCCACGAATCCACGAACACGATCAGCGGCGAACAAGACGGCGGAATGGCCGCGACCGCTCCATGGGTTACCGTACTGACAGTGGCCTACCCATAGGGAGATCCCATGACCCGGACTGTGAAGATTCCGGACGCCAGCCACCCGATCACCATCCGTCCCACGAGCGCACGGGTAACCGTGCGCGTCGGCGGCACCGTCGTCGCCAGGACCGACAACGCGCTGTCCCTGGCCGAGGCGTCCTACCCGGTCGTCCAGTACATCCCGGTCGCCGATGTCGACCAGTCGCTGCTTGAGCGCACCACCACGCAGAGCTACTGTCCCTACAAGGGCGACGCCAGCTATTACACGGTCAAGTCCCCCGACGGCGGCACCGAGACCGACGTCATCTGGACCTACGAGCACCCGTACCCGTCGGTCGCGGAGATCTCCGGCCACGTGGCCTTCTACCCGGACCGCGCCGAGATCACGGTCGACCCCGCCTAACCGGCGCACGCCCGGCATCCGCGATTCGTCGTGGACGGCCTCTGTACACGCGGATAACAGCAAGAAGTGTTCGCACTGGCTGGGTCACGCAGCAAGATAGTGGATCGCTGAGCGCCCTATGGCGTGTCCAGCGATCCACTATCTTGCGTAACGCCATCGCCGGCAGTCGGCGGCCGCCCGTGGAAACGGATAACAGCAAGAAGCGCGGAACGCGCAATCTACGCGCGACGACGAGCGCGAAGCGCGGAACGCGCAATCCACGCGCGACGACGGGCGCGGAGCGCGGAGCGCCCTAGTCCCCGCGGACGGCGGGCACCGGCGCCAGGCGCTAGATCAGCGCGCCCAAGGGGTTCTCCAGGCGGGCGGTGAACGCGGCGAGCCAGCGGGCCGCCAGGGCGCCGTCGATCGCGCGGTGGTCGACCGAGAGCGTGCAGCGCATGACCGTGGCGACCCGCACCTCGCCGTCCACGGCGACCGGCTGGGCCTTGGCCGCGCCAACCGCGAGGATCCCGGACTGCGGCGGGTTGATGATCGCGGAGAACTCCACGGTCCCGTACATGCCCAGGTTCGAGACCGCGAAGGTCCCGCCCTCAAGCTCGTGCTGCAGCAGCTTCCTGTCCCTGGCCCGCTGCGCGAGCGCCGCCGACTCCCTGGCGATCGCGGACAGCTTCTTGCCCTCCGCCCCGCGCAGCACCGGCGTGACGAGCCCGGTCTCGGTCGCGACCGCTATCGATATGTCGACAGATCGATACGCGACCAGGCCCTCGTCGCTCCAGGTCACGTTCGCCTCAGGCACGTCGCAGAACGCCGCCGCGACCGCCGCGATCACGAAGTCATTGACCGATACCTTCACCGCGCCCTGGCCGCTTGCCTGCAGCGCCTCGTTGACCCGCCTGCGCAGCGCGAGCAGCTCGTCCACCACGGGCTCGGCGGTCATGTAGAAGTGCGGAACCGTCGCCTTCGACTCCGTCAGCCGCCGCGCGATCGCCCGCCGCATCGGCGTATGCGCAATGAGGTCCCCGACGGCCGGGCCAGTCCCGCCGCCGGCGGCCGGCGACACAGAAGGCGGGTTATCCCGAACGGTGGCGTGCTCCGCCTGGCCGCGCGCCACCGCACCGCCCGGCGTGGCGAGCAGCCCAGAAGCGGCGCCCGCGGCCTGACCCGCCGCGGTCACGGCCTGAGGCGCGGCCAGGCCAGCGGCGGGCCGGCTGAGCCCGGTCGGCCCCGCCGCCTGGAAGCGCTCCAGGTCACGGCGTACGATCCGCCCGTTCGGCCCGGTGCCTGCCAGCGCGGCGAGGTCGATACCGCGCTCGCCCGCGAGCTTGCGCACCAGCGGGCTGGCGAAGATCCGCCCGCCGGCGGCGGGCGCCTGGTGCCCGTTTGTCCCGTGCGCGGCTCCGCCCGCCGCCGCGGGCGCCCCGCCTGGCGCGGCCCCGCCGGCCGCGGTGAGACTTGCCTGGGCGGAAGACGCCGCCGCGGGCGCCCCGCCCGGCACGGGCGAAGGCGCGGTCCCGCTGGCCGTGGGCGCTCCCGGCGCGGCCGAAGGCGTGGTCTCGGCGGCCGCGATGAGAGTTGCCTGGGCGGAAGGCGCCGCCGCCGTCGCGCTGCCTGGCCCGCCGAGCGCCGCGTCGATGTCCGTGTCGGTCTCGCCGGCGGCGACGAGCACCGCGATCGGGTCACCGATCTCGCCGCTTTCACCCTCGCCGAGGACAAGCCGCCCGACGACGCCGGCCTCCTCGGCCGCGTACTCGACGAGGGCCTTCTCCGTCTCGATCTCCGCGATCGGCGTGCCGACCGCCACCGTGTCGCCCGGCGAGACGAGCCAGTGCGCGAGCGCGGCCTCGGTGGCGCCCGCGAGCACGGAAGGCATCCGCACGACGGTGGCCATCAGCCGGCCACCTTCCCGAATCCGTCGCGGACCAGTTCCAGTGCCGCCGCGACCTCCTCGGTCTTCGCGATCGCGGCCCGCTCAAGGACCTTGGAGATGGACGGTGACGACTCGGTGCCGTGCACTCGCTGCACCGGCTGGTCGAGCCAGTCGAAGAACCGGCGCTGGACCTCGTCCGCCAGCCAGCCGCCGTAGGAGGTGCCGAGCGCGCCCTGCTCGACGATCAGCACCGCGTTGGTCTTCCTGACGGACTCACCGACGGTCTCCCAGTCGAGCGAGGCCCGGTCGAGGAAGCGCAGGTCGATCAGCTCGGCGTCGACCCCGGTGCGCTCGATGGCCTCCGCGGCCCGCGCCACCATCGACAGGTAGGTGAGCACGGTGACCTCCGAGCCCGCCCGGCGGACCGCCGCCTTGCCGAAGGGGATCTGGTAGTCCAGGTCGCCGACCGGGATCTCGCCCTCTGACCCGTACAGGTCGACGTGCTCGAGCATGAGCACCGGGTCGTCGACCGCCAGGGCCGCGTTCATCAGCCCGACGTAGTCGAACGGGGTGGACGCCGCCATGATCCGCCAGCCGGGCGAGGTGGCGAAGATGCCCGCCGGGTCCATGAGGTGCTGCGACCCGTACCCGGACCCCATGGCGACCTTCGTCCGCAATACCAGGGGCACCGGGTTCCTGCCGCCGAACATGTGCCTGGCCTTGCCGATCTGGTTGAACACCTGGTCGGCGGCCACCCAGAGGAAGTCCGGGTACATGAACTCGACGACCGGCCGGAACCGGCCGTCGAGCGCGAGCCCGCCGCCGAGGCCCGCGAACGCGTTCTCGCTGATCGGGGTGCCGAGGACGCGGCCCGGGTACTTCTTGGGCAGGCCCTTGGTGGCGCCGTTGGTGCCGCCGGCCAGCTTGTGCACGTCCTCGCCGAACACGACGATCCTGGGGTCCTCGCCCATCCGCCGGTCCATCACCGCCGACACCGCGTCGATGAACTTCCCGCGCCGCAGTTCGCCGGCGAACGAGGAACGCTCGGCGGTCCGCGCCCCGGCGAGCTCCGAGAGGTCGCCGCGGACCCCGACGTTGACGAACGCCGGGTCGGGCCACAGTTCGGGGCGGATGCGCCGCGCGCCGACCTTCGCGCCGGGCGCGGGGTCGGGCTCGACGAGCGCCCCCGCGGCCGCCCGCATCGCCTCGACGGCCTGGGCGCGCACGGCGGCCACGCCGGCCTCGTCGATCAGCCCGAGCTTGATCATCTCCCGCGCGACCCGGTCAACCGGGTCGCGGGCCCGCCACGTGGCCTCCTCCTCCTTGGTCCGGTAGCCGAACGCGGACCCCGGGTACGGGCCGTTCTGGTGGAAGAAGCGGTAGACGAGCGCCTCGACGACGACTGGTCCCTCGCCGGCGCGGAGCCGCCGCGCGGCCTGCTCCATGACCAGGTGCACCGCGAGCGGGTCCATGCCGTCGACCCGCCAGGACGTGATGCCGAAGCCGAGCGCCCTGGCGGAAAGCCGCGGCTCGCCGGTGGCCTCCTCGACGGTGGTGGAGACCGCGTAGCCGTTGTTCTCGATGAAGAAGCAGACGGGCAGCTTCCACGCCGAGGTCAGGTTCAGCGACTCAAGCACCGACCCGATGTTGGCCGCGCCGTCGCCGAAGTAGGTGACGGTCAGGTCCGTTCCGTCGGGCCCGGCGGGGGAATGCCGCTGCGCCCAGGCGTTACCCGCGGCCATGGGCACGCCGCCGCCGACGATCGCGTTCGTGCCGAGGGCGCCGGCCTCGAACCACTGCAGGTGCATGGAACCGCCGCGCCCGGCGCAGTACCCCTGGGCGAGGCCGAGGATCTCGGCGAGGGTGCGCTGCAGTACCTCGGCGACCTCGGGGGTCACCAGCGCGTCAAGCGACAGCGATCCCTTGGTGACGTGCGTGAGCGCCTTGGCGAGGAACTGGTGGTGCCCGCGGTGCGAGCCGTTGACCGCGTCGGACGAGCGCAGGCCCACGATCGAGCCGACCGCGCCGCCCTCCTGGCCGATCGAGGAGTGCGCGGGCCCGTGCACGAGGCCCTCACCGGCCAGCTCGAGTACCGTCTCCTCGAAGGCGCGGATGAGGTGCAGCTGGCCGAGCATCGTGGCGAGCAGCGCGGGGTCCGCCGCCTTCCAGTCCGCCGCCGTGGTGGACAGCTCGCTCCACTCCGCGGCCGGCGTGAGGCGCTTTACGCGTGGCATTCAGTACCTCCCGCACTCGCCGCCGGGCGCTTGGCGCCCTTTGGCTCGCGCTTGATATATCTACCGCAGTTCTGACATTGGGTGGACGTTCGCCAGGCTAGTCCGAAGATGCATCCATTTCAACAGTCAGCTGCCCTCGTTCGGGCGACTTTTGGTCTTCTTGCCGTTAGATTGGATACATTCACGATGCAGGAGGACTCATGGGCATACCGGGGCTGCGCGGCGGCGACCACATCGGGATCACCGTGCCTGACATGGGGCAGGCGCACGAGTTCCTCGTCGAGCGTGCTCGGCTGCGAGTTCGTGTACGCGCTGCCTGAGATGCGGCACGACGACGACTGGATGCTTGAGCACCTGAACGTGGACCCGCGCCGGGTCGTCAACGAGATCCGCTTCTACCGGTGCGGGTTCGGGCTGAACTTCGAGGTATTCGAGTACGAGCGGCACGACGGGCAGCGGGACGTGCCGCGCAACAGCGACCTCGGCGGGCACCACGTGGCGCTCTACGTCGACGACATGGACGCGGCGGCCGCTTACCTCAGGTCCAAGGGCGTGCGCCTGCTGGCCGGCCCCGTGGCCAGCAGGAACGCGTCGGCCGGGCAGCGCTGGCTGTATTTCCTCGCCCCCTGGGGAATGCAGTTCGAGCTGGTCAGCTACCCCGGGCGGCAAGGCGTACGAGCGCGACGCGGCGGTGAAGCTGTGGCACCCGGCGCACCCGGGGCAGTGACGGGCGGCATCGCCGGCCCCGGTGTTGGCAAGCACGGTGTCGGCGACCACGGGGCTGACGGTCACGTCCCCGGCGACCACGGGGTGGCGAGCCAGCGGATCGCGGACGCGCTGCGCGCCGCGATCCTCGACGGCAGCTACCGGCCGGGTGAGCGGATCAGGCAGGAGGACGTCGCGGCGCGCTCCGGTGCGAGCCGCATCCCGGTGCGCGAGGCGCTGCGGATGCTGCACTCTGAGGGCCTGGTGACCCTCGTCGCGAACTCCGGTGCCTGGGTGGCCCGGCTGACCCTGGCGGAGTGCGCCGAGCTGTACCAGATCAGGGAGCGCCTCGAGCCGCTGCTGCTGCGCGCGTCCCTGCCTGGCCTTGACGACGCCACCCTCGGCAGGCTGGCGGAGCTCGCCGAGGCGATGGAGCGGTCGGGCGGCGACGTCGACGCGTTCCTCCGCGCCGACAGGGAATTCCACCTCGCCTCCTACTCGGCGGCCGCGCCGGGGGAGACGTCCGCAGATCATCGGGCGAATGTGGAATACCACCCAGCATTACCGCCGCGAATTCACTAAGCTCGCCGGTCGTCAGGCGGGCCTTGGCGTGACGCACCTCGAGCACCGGCTGCTGCTCGACTGCCTGCGCCGCGGCGACGCCGACGACGCCGAGCGCGTGCTCGTCATGCACATCAGGCGCACCCGCCTTGAGCTGAGCAGGCACCCCGAGATCTTCGGCTGAGCCGCGGGCGGGGCGCATGTGGCGAATGACTTGACATTACCGCGAACTATGGCCAAAGTTGCAAACGATTGCACCTATGCTGTTGTTTTGGTGACGTCAGTTGTCGCTTGTCTGCCGTTAGAGTCCTTACGAGGAGGATCGCATGGCCGCTGCCACGCCCACCGTCGGGTGGATCGGTACCGGTCGGATGGGTTACCAGCTCGCCCTCCGCCTGCTGAACGTCGGCTACGACCTGGCCGCCTACAACCGCACCAGGGCCAAGTGCGAGCCCCTCACGGAGTTCGGTGCCAAGATCGTTGACACACCCGCCGACCTCGCCGACCGCGACATCGTGTTCATCATGGTCTCGGCGGACAAGGACCTCGAAGCGGTCATCAGCGGCCCGGGCGGCCTGCTGACCGGCGAGGACAAGCCGAAGATCGTCGTGGACTCCTCCACCGTCTCCACCGAGGCGTCCGCGAAGGTCCGCGGCATCGTCGAGGCCGCGGGCGCGCAGTTCGTCGCCGCCCCGGTCAGCGGCAACCCCAAGGTGATCGCGGCGGGCAAGCTCACCGTCGCCGCCTCGGGCCCCAGGTCCGCCTTCGACGAGGTTGAGCCGCTGCTCGCGCGGTGGGGCCGCGGCGTGACCTACGTGGGCGAGGGCGAGGTCGCCCGCCTCGTCAAGATCGCGCACAACGTGTTCCTCGGCGTCGTCATCCAGTCCCTGGCCGAGATCACCGTCCTCGCCGAGCGCGGCGGCGTCTCACGGGCGGCGTTCCTGCAGTTCCTCAACGACTCCGTGCTCGGCTCGGCGTTCTCCCGCTACAAGTCGCCGGCCCTGGTGAACCTGGACTTCCACCCGACGTTCACCAGCGTGCTGCTGCGCAAGGACCTGCAGCTCGGCCTGTCGGCCGGCAAGGAGCTCGGCGTGCCGATGCCGCTTGCCGCCGCCACCGACATGCTGATCGCGCAGGCCATCGGCGCGGGCTACACCGCCGAGGACTTCGCTACGCTCGTCCTTGAGCAGGCCCGCAGGTCCGGCTACGCCATCGAGGCGGAGAACGTCCCGGTCGACGACGGGCTCGCTCCCGAGGAGGCGTAGCAGCGCATGCCGGAGTCAGAACGCCGTTTCGAGCGCCCGTCGCAGCGGCCCGCCGCGGTCAGGCCGATCGGCGCGCCCGGGCACATGGGCGTCGACTACGAGGAGCGCGTCGACTTCGGCCGGCTGCGTGACTACCGGCTCGCCCGCGCGCAGGAGGCACTGCGAGCGACCGATTGCGGCGCGTTCCTGCTGTTCGACTTCTACAACATCCGCTACACGACCCAGACGTGGATCGGCGGCGCGCTCGGCGACAAGATGATCCGCTACGCGCTGCTGCTGCGGGACCGCCCGCCGGTCGAGTGGGACTTCGGCTCCGCCGTCAGGCACCACAAGCTGTACTCGCAGTGGCTGCCCGACGAGAACTGGCGGCCCGGCTTCCTCGGCTTCCGCGGCGCGGTCGCACCCGAGGCGGGCCTCATGCGGGACGCGGTCACGGAGATCAAGGCGCTGCTCGCCGAGGCCGGCGTGGCGGACGCGCCGCTCGGCATCGACATCGTCGAGCCGCCGTTCCTGTTCGAGCTCGAGCGCCAGGGCATCTCCGTCAGGGACGCGCAGCAGCCGATGCTGGACGCGCGGGTGATCAAGTCACCCGACGAGATCATGCTGCTCAACCAGGCCGCGGCGATGGTGGACGGCGTCTACCAGGACATCGCCGAGTTCCTCCGCCCTGGCCGCCGCGAGAACGAGATCGTGGCCCTCGCCAACAAGCGGCTGTACGAGATGGGCTCGGACCAGGTCGAGGCCGTGAACTCGATATCGGGCGAGCGCTGCAACCCGCACCCGCACAACTTCACCGACCGCCTCATCCGCCCGGGCGACCAGGCGTTCTTCGACATCATCCACTCGTTCAACGGCTACCGGACCTGCTACTACCGCACGTTCGGCGTCGGCTGGGCGACCCCCGCGCAGCAGGACGCCTACAAGCAGGCGCGTGAGTGGATGGACGCGGCACTCGACGCGATCAAGCCGGGCGTGTCCTCCGAGACGGTGGCGCTGACGCTGCCGCGCGCTGAGGACTTCGGCTTCGACAGCGAGCTCGCCGCGTTCGGACTGCAGTTCGCGCACGGCCTCGGCCTCGGCCTGCACGAGCGCCCGATCATCTCGCGGCTGAACTCCCTTGAGCACCCCATGGAGCTCAAGGCGGGCATGGTGTTCGCGATGGAGACGTACTGCCCGGCGGCCGACGGCATCTCCGCGGCCCGCATCGAGGAAGAGGTCGTGGTCACCGACTACGGCACCGAGATCCTCACCAGGTTCCCCGCCATCGACCTGCCGATCGCCAGCAGGTATTCAGAGGCCGGCCTTGTCGAGGGCGTTCTGCAGCGAGCCGACGTAGCCGCCCGAGGTGTAGGTGGCGCCGGAGACCGTGTCGATCTTGGCGCTGCCCGCGGCCAGGGCCTCGGCGTTGAGCTGCGGGATCGCGAAGGAGTTGATCTGGTAGTCGCGCGGTGTCCCGGTCGGGTACTGCACGGCGGTGACGGCGGTGAGCTTGCCGGCCGTGACGGTGATCCGGACCTGGACCGGGCCGTAGATCGTTGGCCAGGCCGCGCCGGTGACGGTCTTCGCCGCCCCCGTGCGCTGCGGCGCGGCCTGACTGGCGGTACCGCCGGCCCGTGCTCGGGGTGCCCGTGCTCGCAGTGGAGCCGCCGGGGCCGGGGGTCGGGCTGCCGAGCGCCGCCGCCGGAGAGGTGCCCGGCGCGGCGCCCTGCGTGTGCGTCTTGAAGGACAGCAGGAGGACCAGGCCGACGGCTGTGGCGCAGATCGCGAGGATGACGCGGCGCATGAGATGCCTTTCCTGGTCAGAACTCGAACGACTCGTGGTGGATCTGCCGGCGCCGCACCCCGGCGCCGGTCAGCTCGCGGGTGACGGCGGCGGTCAGTCCCGGCGGCCCGCACAGGTACACGTCGTGCTCGATGAGCCCGGGGACGCGCCTGGTCAGCTCGCCGCCGCTCAGCGGGTTGCCGCCAAGCTCGTCCCTGCTGCCCGCGACGAACCAGACCTTCGCCTCGCGGCGGGCGGCGATCTCCTCGAGTTCCCGGCGGAACACCGCGTCGCGCAGGCTGCTCACCCGGTAGATCATGGTCAGGTCGCCCGGCGCCGCGGGCAGCGACTCAAGCAGCGCGCGCAGCGGGGTGATGCCGACACCGCCGGCGATCAGCAGCACCTTGCGCCTGCGCCGCGCCGACCCGGTGAGCGCACCGTACGGGCCCTCGGCGACGACGCGCGTGCCCGGCCTCAGCCCGCGCAGGGCGTCGCTGTGGTCCCCGGTCGCCTTGACGGTGATGCGCAGCCGGTCCGGCCGTGGCGGCTCGGACAGTGAGTAAGGGGATGAGGTCCACCACAGGTCGCGGGTGAGGAAGCGCCAGCGGAAGAACTGGCCGGACTCCGCCCGCAGCTCCGCCAGGTGGCGGCCGCCGATCACGACGGACACCACGTCGGGCGCCTCCGGCCTGACCTCCGTGACCCGCAGCCGGTGCCGCAGCGCCTGCCGCACCGGGGTGATGAACCTGAACCAGGCGATGGCCAGCCCGACGGCCAGGTACAGGGCCGACCAGGCGACCCGCGCGGCGGTGTTCGTCATGAACTCCGCGCCGTCGGCGAACTGGTGGCTGAACGCGAGCGCGACCGCCAGGTAGGTGTAGAGGTGCAGGTAGTACCACGTCTCGTAGCGCATCCGCAGCCGGACGGCGCGGGCGGAGACGACCGCGGTCATGACGAGCAGCAGGCCGCCCGTCGTCGCGAGGAGCACGTCCGGGTAGCTGTCGAGCAGCGTCCAGGACTGGTGGATGACCGTCGTGTGCGCGGTGACCGCGTACCCCCAGGTGATGAGCAGCGCGTGCGCCACCACCAGGCCAATGGTGTAGCGCCCGCCCATCGCGTGCCACCGGGCGAGCCGGTCCGCGCCGACCCCGCGCTCGAGCGGCGGGATGCGCGCCATCAGCGCCACCAGGATGACCACGCCGTAGCCGGCTTCCAGGCCGGTGATCCGGCCGGCGTTGGTGAGCCAGTCGCCGAAGCCGTGCAGCGAGGGGGTCCCGTGCCACCACAGGAAGAGCACCGCCGCCGCCCCGGCGGCGATCACGGCGAGGACCGCGCCGGGACGGGCGCGCGCGGGCGAGCCGGCCCGGCCGCGCGGGACGCCGGCGGACGGCGTCCCGCGCCGCGCGCTGAGCGCGGTCATGGCGCGCCGGCCGCAGGTGAAAGCATGATTCACGTTATGCCGTGCGGACCTTGGGGTCCGCTGGAAATCACCCCGCCGCGGCTGGCCGTTTCCGCTCAGTTCCCTATGAAGATCGAAGTCAGGCATCACCTTCCTCAGGTTTCGCTTAGGAAACCGAAGTCATTTCTTAAGGTTTTGCGTAGGAAGCTAAGGGGCGGCGGGCCTTTCTGCTAGCTTCCAGCCGTGGGAGCACTGAGCGGGGTCAAGCCGGAACGGCCAGCGACAATGGCGGCTGGCCGCGGCAGGGCCTTGGCGATGTGGGTCGCCGGCACGTCGCTCGCCGCGGCCGTGCTGATGTTCTGCTACCTGCGCATCGCCGGCGCCACCCAGGTCAACTCCGACGGCGCGGGACTGCTGTTGCAGGCCTCGGACATGCTGCACGGCAACGTGCTGCTGCACGGCTGGTGGGCGACCGACGTCTCGTTCTACACGACCGATCTGCCCGAGTACCTGGTGGTGACGGCCGCCGCCGGGGTCCGCCCGGAAGTGGTCCACATCTGCTCCGCGCTCACCTACACGATGCTCGTGCTGCTGGCCGCCTTCGTCGCCCGCGGCCGTGCCCGCGGCGCGGAAGGCCTGGTCAGGGCGCTGCTCGCGGCCGGGCTTATCCTCGCGCCGCAGCCGACGGGCCCCACCATCGTGCTGCTCGGTAGCCCGGACCACGTGGGCACCGGGGTTCCCGTGCTGGTTCTCCTGCTGCTACTCGACTGGGCTGAGGGTCGCCGGGGACGGCGGCGCTGGTACGTCCCGGTCGCCGCCGGGGTGCTGCTCGCCTGGTCGATCATCGGCGATCCCCTCATCGAGGTGATCGGCGTCCTGCCCCTCTTCCTCGCGTGCGTGCTCAGGGGCGGGTGGATCGTCTGGTCCCGGCGGGTGGCGGAGCCGGGACCCGGGCAGGCGGGACGCCGGGCAGGCGGGAACGGCGCCGGCCGGGCCGGGGGCGGCGGCGCGCCGTGGCTGGTCCTCCGCCTGGTACGAGTGGTCGCTCGCGCTTGCCGCTGCCGCGGCCGTCCCGGTCGCGGCGGCGGGCAACCGGCTGATCAAGGCCCTCGGCGGGTACAACATGGCCAACCCGTTCTACCACCTGCAGTCGCTGTACGAGATCAGGCACGGCCTGCCGGTCGCCGCAGAGAGCGTGCTCGTGCTGTTCGGCGCCGACTTCAAGTCGGTGACCGGGACGGGGAACGTCGCCTTCGCGCTCGTGCACCTCATCGGAGTGGCCGTGGTGCTCGCAGGCTTCTGCTACGGCGTGTGGGGCCTGGTGCGGCCTTTCGTCAGGTCGCGCACACCCCGCCGCCTCGGGGCGGCCGCCGCCGCGACACCCGGCGACCTGATCGCCGACTTCCTCGTGATCGCCATTGCGGCCAACTGCGCGGCGTTCGTCCTTGAGGTCCCGCTGCAGAACGCCTACTCCGCGCACGAGATCGCCCCAGTGCTGTCGCTCGGCGCCGCGCTGGCGGGCCGGACCCTGGGCAGCCGGATCTACGGCAGCCGGGCATCGACGGCATCGACGGCATCGGCGGAGCCTGGTGACACGGTGCACGCCGCACGCCCGGCCAGGCCGGGCGCGCGGCGGGGACTGCTCGCCGCCCTGGCGGCCGGGCTTGCCTGCTACGCCGTGCTGCTCGGCATCGCCGCCGCGCACCGCCAGGGGGCACCGCGGAACGTCGCCCTCACGGCCTGGCTGACCCGGCACCACCTGACCAGCGGCTTCGCCGCCTACTGGGAAGCGTCGAGCATCACGGTGGACTCTGGAGGCGCGATCACGCTGCTGTCGGTGACGGACGGCGGCTGGCACGGGCGCCTGGCGCCACAGAAGTGGCTGACCGACACCCTGCTCACCAAGAAGATGCCGACCGCGACGTTCGTCATCGTGTCGCCGGGGGAGAAGCTACGCCGCTCATCCGCCGTTGCGACGTTCGGACAGCCGGCGCAGAGTTACCGCTACGGTCCCTTCACGATCCTGGTGTGGCAGCAGAACCTGGTGCCACAGATGCTGAGCGCGGGCAAGCAGCCGGCCACGCAAGCCGTCAGCGTCATCCGTCCCGGCGAGACCTAGGGAGTCTCGTGGGGCTGCTGGGCCTCACGGGTTTCACGGGCCTCGTGGGTCTTGCGCACGCGCTCGCCGGCCAGGATCGCGATGATCGCGCCGAGCACGCCCAGCTGGATCGCGATGTCCGCGACGTCCATTGACCCGCCGCTGCCGCCGAAGTGAATCCAGTCGACCACCCCGCCGCGGCCGAAGCCCGGAGCACGGAAGAGCCGGTCGCTCAGGTTGCCCGCCGCGCCGCCGAGCACCGCGGCGAGGGACAGGGCGACGACCCGGCCGCGGGCGCGCAGCGCGAGCCCGGCGGCGAGGGCCGTGATCGCGAGCGCCGCCAGGGCGACGAGCACCGGGTACCCCGACGCGAGGCCGCCGCTCGCCCCGGTGTTGCGGACCAGCCGGACGGAGACCCAGCCGGGGCCCACGGCGCCGGCCGGGTGGGCGCCGAGCACCAGGGACTTGCTCACCTGGTCGGCGGCGAGCACCGCCGACCGTGATCGCCCCCATCGCCCAGCGCACGCCGGGCGAGCGTACCGCCGCGCCTTCCGGGATAAGCCACATGAAGCCGACACTACCGCGCCGCTACGCACGGACCAGCTCGCGACCGCCTGCCGTCCCTCATCGTGCGTGGCCTTGTCAGTGGTGCTCACCCGGAGTTCCCCGGCTCGCGCGGTGGCGCTTTAGCTTTACGATGGTGCAGTGAGCAGCGGTCTGGCGAGAGCCACCTTCACCCGGATGCAGGACGGCACTGCTGAGGAGTACGCCCTCATCCACGCGCGCGAGGCGGCCTACAACCGCACCTTGCATCTGCGGGTGCTGGACGCGGTGCGGGCGCTGGGAGCGCCGGAGCCGGACCCCGGATACGCGGTCAGCCGGCTTGCGCATAGCCTGCAGTCCGCGACGAGGGCGGAGCGGGACGGCCTGCCGGTCGACTACGTCGCGGCCGCGTTGATCCACGACATCGGCGACGGCCTGGCCCCGTACTCGCACGGCAGCTACGCGGCGGCGGTGCTGCGCCCGTTCGTCTCAGAAGAGCTGTGCTGGATCGTCTCCCACCACCCGGTGTTCCAGATGCACTACTACGGCGCCAAGACCGGGGACGACGTCAACGCCAGGGAGGCGTACCTGGGGCACCCGTGGTTCGACGCCACGGTTGAGTTCTGCGAGCGCTACGACGAGAACTGCTTCGACCCCGACTATGACTGGCTGCCCCTGGAGCACTTCGCCCCGGCGGTCGAGGAAGTCTTCTGCCGCGCGCCGGCCTTCCGCTAGACCGGGCTAGCCCAGCGCAGCCCTTGCGCTGCAGCGTGATCTCGGTGACCTGCGCGCGCACGCGAGCATCATTGCCCCGCGGTGCGATGAAATGATGGGACCGATGAAACCACTGAAGCGCTCGGTGGCAGTCGTCATCGGGCGGCCCGGCGGCGCGTTTCTCGTCGTCCGCCGGCCGGATGACCCGGATGACCCGCTCGCGGGTGCCTGGGGACTGCCGGCGATCACCCTGCTTGACGGCGAGGACGAGCGGGCCGGGGTGGTCAGGGCCGGGCGGGTCAAGCTCGGGGTCGAGCTCGCGGTCGGCGCGCGGATCGGCGAGAAGACGGCCGACCGCGGCGGCTACCTGCTGCGCCTGGCCGACTACGCGGCCACGGTCCTCGCCGGGGTCCCCGCCGTCCCGCAGCCGGACGACTCGATGACCCAGTACACCGCGTGCCGGTACACCGCGCGATCCGGGAACCCTGGCCGCGGCGGCGGCGCGCGGCTCCCTCTGCGCTCAGGTCTTTCTCGAAGATAACAGCAAGAAGCGGCTGGCCGCCGGGGAGTCCTCGTGAGCGAGGACCTTAAGTCTCCCAGGCCGCGGCCGAGGCCGCGGCCGGCCAGGCCGAGGTCAGCCGCGCGGACGTGGCGCGGGCCGCCGCCTTCCGCGCGCGGGTCGGCCTGGACAGCCTGATCGACGTGCACACCCACTTCATGCCCGAGCGGCTGCTCGCGGCCGTCTGGGCGTACTTCGACGCGGCGGGGCCGCTCATCGGGCGGCCGTGGCCGATCGTCTACCGCGAGGGCGAGCGGGCGCGGGTGGCGGCGCTACGCGCGTTCGGCGTCGGCGCGTTCACGGCCATGCTGTACCCGCACAAGCCGGGCATGGCCCGTTCGCTCAACGACTGGGCGGCGGACTTCGCCACCCGGACCCCTGACTGCCTGCACACCGCGACGTTCTTCGCGGAGCCGTCCGCCGCCGCCGACGTGCGCCGCGCCCTTGACCAGGGCGCCCGCGTCTTCAAGTGCCATCTGCAGGTGGGCGACTTCGACCCGAACGACCCGCTGCTCGACGAGGCGTGGGGCCTGCTCGCGGCGGCTGGCGTCCCGGTCGTGACGCACTGCGGCTCCGGCCCCGTCCCCGGCCGGTACACGGGGCCAGGACCGGTCGCCAGGCTCCTCGCCCGCCACCCCCGGCTGCGCCTGGTGGTCGCGCACCTGGGCATGCCGGAGTACGCGGAGTTCCTTGACCTCGCCGAGCGCCACGACAGCGTGCTGCTCGACACCACGATGGCGTTCACGCCGTTCATCGAGGGCCGCGCACCGTTCCCCGCGGCCGAGCTGCCCCGGCTGCGCGACCTGGGCGAACGCGTGCTGCTCGGGACCGACTTCCCGAACATCCCGTACCCTTACCCTGACGCCCTTGAGTCACTGGAGCGGGCCGGCCTTGGTGCCGCGTGGCTGCGCGCCGTCTGCCACGACAACGCCGCCAGCCTCTTCGCCGCGCTGACCGGCCCCCGCCCGCGCGAAAGCACGGCACTCACGCAGCGTGACCACCGCTCGATCGGTATCCGTGACGGGCGCTTCGGCGGGCTTGCGAGGGAGCCGCACCCCGGTATCGGAGCTTGTCGGCATATAGTCCTGCGAACGTCCGCTCCGCCCCTGACATGCCCATATAGGTAATCGGTGTAGGTAGTGTTACCGATGCGCAACGGAGAGTCACCAGTGACTCTAGGACAGGAGTGATTCGGGGGTCTGCGCATGGTTATTACCCAGCTACCAGCCCAGCGCGCCGCGCTGGCAGGAGGAACGGCGTGACTGGTGGCGCTCTGCCGCCTGCCTGGAGGCGGATCCAGAGCTGTTCTTCCCAGTCACCGCGCACGGGCCGGGGGCTGGCGAGATAGAAAGGGCGAAGGCGGTCTGCGGCGCCTGCCGGGTGCGCCGCCAGTGCCTGCAGTACGCCCTGGCGACGCACCAGGTGCACGGGGTCTGGGGCGGGACCACGGAGGACGAGCGTCAGTTGCACGTGCGCCGCGAACGGGAGCGCGAGCGGGAGCAGCGTGACCGCAGGGACCCGAGGCGGCCGTCGCGGGCCGAGCCCGGCGGGAACGGTGCGCGCGGCAGGGGCGGCCGCATCCGTTCCGTGTGACGTTTCTCGCGGGCTTTCCCCCGCGGACGCGAGGAGGACGCGGCCGCCGGGGAATGAAAGAACCCTTCCTGCCTCGCGGCAGGCGCGGGTGCGGAGGGGTTCTACTGCGGCGGCTGGCTGGGGGAGTCACCGTCGCGCGGGAGATCGGGGAGCGGACGGGGACCGCTGCCCGGCACGGGTCACCGGTGGTGACGGCGGGGGGCCGCCGCCACCGGTGACCCGGCGCGGGGGACGTGACGTCCCCCGCGAGACAAGAGCTAGTGGCGGTGGCAGCGGACGGGCCGACGGCAGCGGTTGGGGGACCGGCGCCGGCGGCCCGTCAGCATGCGGTCCTTATCCCTGGCAGCCGCGTCATGCCTGGCAGCCGCGTCGCCGCGGGCCCGGAGAGGCGCCGCGGCCCATGTCGTGACAAATCGCGACGAGACGGACGGCTGTCATCTACCGGAGGGTAACCTCCCGTTCAACCCGCTTGGCCAGGATGCGACTTGTCTAGCCAAGATGCCAACGCTTGCCCCCCGGTACCCGCGGGGGCGGGCATGGGGAGGGTTTCACTTTGCGCGCATCCAAGGCGATCGCGGCGACTGTCGCCGCGGTCGGGTCCGTCTTGCTCGCCGCCGGCTGCAGCTCGAGTTCCTCGAGCAGCTCAGCGCCGGCCGCCGCGGGCAGCTCTACTTCCAGCAGCTCCGCTGGCACCACGACTGACTGGTCCACCGCCACGTCAGCCACCGCCGGCGGCGGCATGAACGCGCTGATCGCGGCGGCCAAGAAGGAGGGCCACCTCAACGTGATCACGCTGCCCGCCGACTGGGCGAACTACGGCACGATCATGAAGGACTTCACGGCCAAGTACGGCATCCAGATCACCGACGCGAACCCGGACGGCACCAGCCAGGACGAGCTGAACGCCATCCAGCAGACCAAGGGCCAGAGCCGCGCGCCTGACGTCGTTGACGTCGGCACCGCCTTCGCCGCCAAGGGCCAGACGGCCGGCGACTGGGCGCCCTACGAGGTCGCCACCTGGAGCGACATCCCCGCCAGCTCCAAGGAGCCGACCGGCCTCTACTACGCCGACTACGGCGGCTACGTGGCCATCGGGTACGACAGCTCCCGGGTGAAGACGCCGCCGACCTCGTTCAAGTCGCTGCTCACCGGGCCGTACAAGAACATGGTCGCGCTGAACGGCAGCCCGACCCAGGCCGGCGCCGCGTTCGCGGGCGTTTACGCCGCGGCGCTCGCCAACGGCGGCTCGTTCGGCAACATCGCGCCCGGCGTCGCCTACTTCAAGCAGCTGAAGCAGGCAGGCAACTTCGTGCCGGTCACCGGCAGCGCCTCGACGATGGAGAGCGGGCAGACCCCGATCCTGATCTGGTGGGACTACCTGCTGGCCTCCGAGGTCGGCGCCAAGTACAAGAACCTCAAGATCGTCATCCCGTCGGACGCGAACTACGCGGCCTACTACGACCAGGCCGTCAGCAAGTACGCGCCCGACCCCGCCGCCGCCCGGCTGTGGGAGGAGTACCTGTACTCGACCGAGGGCCAGAACCTGTTCCTCGAGGGCGGCACCCGGCCGATCGAGCTGCCGGCCCTGGTTACCGCGGGCACGCAGGACAAGGCGGCGTACGCCGCCCTGCCCCCGGCGCCTGCCGGGGGGATCACCTTCCCGAGCATCGCGCAGCAGAACACGGCGGAGACCATCGTCGCCCAGCAGTGGCCGAGCGTCTCGAGCTGACCAGTGCCTGACTCGCCAGTGTCTAATTCCACGGGCATGGTCACGGCCCCGGGGCCCCTCACGGGCCCCGGGGCTGGCCGCATGCCGTCCCGGGACCAGGGACGCTCCGCCCCGACCGTCCGGGCGGTCGCCAGGACGGTCGCCAGGTACGCCGGCATCCTGCCGTTCACCGCCTACGTGGTGCTCGGCCTCGTCATCCCGATGATCGCGGTCACGGTCGGCGCGTTCCAGGACCCGGACACCGGCGCCTGGACGCTGCACAACATCGACATCGCCACGCACGGCGTCTACCTGACCGGCTTCCGCGAGTCCATCATCCTGTCGGTGCTCGCCGCGGTGCTCCCCGCCGTCTTCGGGCTGCTGATCGCCTACGCGATCTCCACCGCGCGGGGGCGCGGCGGCGCGGCCCTGCGCCAGGTGACGATCACCGCGTCCGGCGTCTTCGCCAACTTCGGCGGGGTGCCGCTCGCGTTCCTGTTCATCACCACGCTCGGGTCGAGCGGCCTGGAGACCCAGTGGCTGAAGGACATCGGGTGGGACATCTACGCCGGCGGGTTCAGCCTTTACAGCCTCACCGGCATCGTCGTCGTGTACATGTACTTCCAGATCCCGCTCATGGTGCTGGTCATCCTGCCGGCCCTGGAAGGGCTGAAGCCCGCGTGGCGGGAGGCGGCGGAGAACCTCGGCGCGCGCTCCTGGGGCTACTGGCGGTACGTCGGCGGCCCGGTGCTCATGCCCGCCGTGCTCGGCAGCATGCTGCTGCTGTTCGGATTCGGGCTGTCCGCCTACGCCACCGCCCAGGCGCTGACCAGCGGCACCATCCCGCTCACGTCGATCCAGATCGGCTCGTTCCTGTCCGGCAACGTGATCGCCGGCCAGCAGAACGTGGGCAAGGCGCTCGGCCTCGGCATGGTCGTGATCATCGCGGTGGTCATGGTGTTCTACATCCTGCTCCAGCGGAGGGCCGCGAAATGGCTGCGCTGACTCACCCGGCCCCGGCGGCTCCCGCCGACGTGGCCCCAAGGGAAAACCGCCGCAGGCGCTCGCTGCCCGGGTGGCGGTGGGCGATCCTGCTCGTCACCGCGGTGTACTTCCTGCTGCCGCTGTGGGGCGCGCTGCGGTTCAGCGGCATCTCCGCGTTCAGCGGCGTGATCAGCGAGTCCGGCTTCGGCAGCGCGCTGTGGCTGTCGGTCCGGCTCGCGATCGTGACCACGGCGATCACCCTGGCGCTCATGGTGCCGACCGCGGTCTACGTGCACCTGCGGCTGCCTCATCTGCGGCGGGTGCTCGACAGCATCACGATCCTGCCGATCGTCATCCCGCCGGTCGTGCTGATCATCGGCGTGCTCCAGGTAGCGCCGAGCGCGCTGAAGGAAAGCCCGTACCTGCTCGCCCTTGAGTACGTCATCCTGTCGATGCCGTTCGCCTACCGGTCGATCGACGCCGGCCTGCGGGCCCTCGACCTGAAGACGATGACCGAGGCGTCAAGCTCGCTCGGCGCGGGCTGGGCCACCACCCTGTGGCGGGTCATCTTGCCGAACCTGACGACGGCCCTGCTGTCGGCGACCGTGCTGACGGTGGCGCTCGTGCTCGGCGAGTACACGATGGCGACCCTCGACCTGTTCCAGACGTTCCCCGTCTGGATCGTCGTCAACGACCAGGTCAGCGCGCAGGTCTCGGTCGCGGCCTCGCTGCTCGCGCTGTTCGTGACCTGGCTCGTCCTGATGCTGATCACCCTGGTCGGCACCCGGCGGTCCCGCCGCCGCGGTGGCGGCGAGGTGACGCTGTTCACCGGAACCGCGCTTCGCCCGCCACAGACGATAGGAAACTGATGCCTACCAATGAGACGACCGCCCACGAGACCGGGGAGGCGCAGGCCGCCGCCACGGTCGCCGGGGCCAGCGGGCCGCTGGCCCCGGCGGCGGGGCCAGCGTGTCGCTGCGCGACCTGACCCGTGCCTTCGGCGCGGCCAGGGCACTGAACGAGATGTCGCTTGAGATCGCGCCGGGCGAGCTTGTCGCGCTGCTCGGCCCGTCAGGCTGCGGCAAGACGACCGCGCTGCGGATCGTGGCCGGGTTCGAGTACGCCGACGCCGGGCGAGGTGCTGATCGACGGCAAGGACATCTCCGGCGTCCCGGCCGCGAAGCGGGACATGGGCATGGTCTTCCAGTCCTACTCGCTGTTCCCGAACATGAGCGCGCTTGACAACGTCGCGTTCGGCCTGCGGATGCGCAAGGTCGGCGGCGGCGCCCGCCGCAAGCGGGCCGCCGAGCTGCTTGACATGGTCGGCCTGTCCGCCCAGGCCGGGCAGTGGCCGCACCAGCTGTCCGGCGGCCAGCAGCAGCGCGTCGCCCTCGCCCGCGCGCTGGCGATCGAGCCGCGGGTGCTGCTGCTCGACGAGCCGCTGTCCGCCCTCGACGCCAAGGTCAGGCTCCAGCTCCGCGAGCAGATCCGCACCTTGCAGCAGCGACTCGGCACCACCACCCTGTTCGTCACCCACGACCAGGAGGAGGCGCTGTCCATGGCCGACCGGGTCGGCGTGATGCGGGCCGGCCGGCTTGAGCAGGTCGCCGAGCCCGCCGAGCTGTACTCCCGGCCGGCGACGGCGTTCGTCGCCGAGTTCGTCGGCACGATGAACCGCCTGCCCGCCGAGCTCGGCGGCGGCGGCACGGTGGTGACCGTCCTCGGCACCACGGTGCCCACCCAGGAGGGCGGCCCGTCCTCCGGCCCGGTCGACGCCCTCGTCCGCCCGGAGAACCTGACCGTCGCGGCCGCCGAGGGCGGCGACGGCATCGTCACCGGCCGCACCTTCCTCGGCGCCGTCACCCGCGTCGCGGTCCGGTTGTCCGGTGACACGGAGGTCGCGGTGGACGTGTCGTCCGCGGCCGCCGCCGCCATGGCACCGGGCACCGCGGTCCAGGTGAGCCTGCCTGCGGTGCCGGTGCTGGTGGCGCCGCGGGTTTCCGAGTAGTCGTCCGAACGACTTCAGGTTTCACCTGGTCGCGTCCTATGACACCCGGAGCGGGGCGAGGGGAATCGGCCGCGCGCTCGTCGGGGCCCCGGTTGGGTTGCACCGGGGTCCCGAACCCGCGCGGGCTCACCTTGGTTCGGGACGACGGTGGACGTTTGGGCACACCCTGGGGTGCCCAAACGTCCACCGTCGCGTGCTAGCTGACGCCTTCGACCTGCCACCACGTGCCTGGCTGCCAGTTCAGGCCGTCCCAGGTCTCGCGGGCGAAGTTGAACGGGCCCGTCGCCAGGTGCGGGCCGTCTCCGCCGAAGATCATCGCCTGCCGGTCGCCGTCGGGCTTGTACTCGGGCCAGCCCGGGTCGCCCGTCGTCGCGAAGGCGGCCCAGGCCTCGTGCAGTGCCGCGGACACGCCGTCGCCGCCCCGCCAGATGCCGCCGCCGTCGGCGCCGTGGGCGCCGTGCAGCAGGTGGGCGTACTTCGCGAACTCGGGGTCGGGGTCGTCTTCCATGCCTGTGTAGGGGCCGTCGTAGCGCGAGCGCCAGACCGGGGCGTGCGCGGCGTGGGCGTCGGCCAGGCGTTCGGTGCGGACGACGTAGCGCTCGTCGGTCATTACCGTCACGCCGCGCAGTTCGGTGGCGTCTTGACCGGGGTAGGCGGCGGCGTAGTCCGCCAGTATCGCCGGCCGCCCGCTGTTCGCCGAAGTACCCCGTTAGGACCCGGTCCGCCTGCGCGGCGGCGCGCGGGTCCATCAGCTGGTACAGGGCGGTCTCGCGGGCGCAGGTCTGCAGCAGCAGCGGCACCCCGGCCGCCGAGCCCGCCGCGATGGCCGTCAGCGGCGCGTCGGTGAGCGCGGCCCCGTCGACGGACGGCCGCCAGACCCAGGTGGCGGCCGTCGGGTCGGCGACGGCGAGCTGCGCGGCCAGGATGTCGGCCGCGGGGACGGCCCGGATCCGCTGCGACGTCGTGCCGAGCATGCGGAAGTACCGTCCGGCGAGGTCGCGGGCCTGCTCCGGGTTCTTGACGTGGTCGCCGCCGCTCGACTCGGCGGCCCGCCGGATGAGGCCCTTCGTGAGCGGCGAGGCCAGCAGGTTGGTGACCGACTTGCCGCCCGCCGACAGCCCGTAGACGGTGACCTGCTCCGGGTCGCCGCCGAACGCCGCGATGTTCTCCCTGGTCCAGCGCAGCGCCGCGACCTGGTCGTGCAGGCCGAGCGCCCCGGTCGGGTTCTCGCCAGGGACGTCGAGGAACCCGAGCGCACCGAGCCGGTAGTTGAACGTCACGACGACGAGTCCGTGGCTCTGCGCGAACGCCGCGCCGTCGCCCGCCTGGTCGGGGCCGTGCCCCATCTCGAACCCGCCGCCGTGAATCCACAGCAGCACGGGGCGGCCGCCGATTCTGGCGACAGCGCCCCGCCGGGGCGGTCACGTTGAGGTACAGGCAGTCCTCCGCCATCGGCGGCAGCGGCAGCGGCGGCCCGCCGTCCTCGTCCGGCTGCAGCGAGCGGTTGCCGTATTCCAGGGCGTCCCTGATCCCCGCCCACGCCCGCGGCGGGGCGGGCGGGCGCAGCCGCAGCTCGCCGACCGGCGGCGCGGCGTAGGGGACGCCCCGCCAGGCCAGCACGCCGTCGGCGATCTCGGTTCCCCTCAGCTTCCCGTACGCGGTCTCCACGACGGTCATGAATCCTCCAGCAGGCAGGCGGTCCGTGTCAGGCAAGTCACCGCCCAGTTTCCGTGACACAGGCACCGGGCCGCCAGCCCCGGCCGACAGGGACCGTGGCCACCGCCCGTTCACCTCGGGCGCGTACGATCGCGCCCGCACAGATAACTGAGGACCTGGGAGAGGGCATGTCCACGATCATGTCGCCGGTAGACCGGCTGGCGGAGCTGTTCACGTCGGAGGGGGCCGCCGACTACCTGGGGGAGCCGGTCACCGTCGCGCAGCACCTGCTGCAGGCCGGGGCGCTCGCCGTGGCCGCGGGCGCGCCCGATGCCGTCGTCGCCGCCGCGCTGCTGCACGACACGGGCCACCTGCGCGGCGCCGACCCGCTGGCGGACCAGCCGGAACTGAGCGGCAGGGAGCTGATGGGCGGCACCGACAACGACCACGGCGAGCGCGGCGCGGCGTGGCTCGCCCGCTGGTTTCCCCCGGCCGTGACCGAGCCGGTGCGGCTGCACGTGGCCGCCAAGCGCTACCTGTGCGCGACCGAGCCCGGCTACCTCGGGCTGCTGTCGCCCGCTTCGGTCTACACGCTGTCGCTCCAGGGCGGCCCCATGACGGACGCCGAGGCCGCCGCGTTCGCGGCCCGCCCCTACGCCCCCGACGCGGTCGCGGTCCGCCGCTGGGACGATGCCGCCAAGGACCCCGCGGCGGACGTGCCGGGGTTCGACCTGGTACCGTCCCCTGCTCGCGGGCCTGCTGCTTGCCGGGTAACGGGCGCCCAGGGTGCGCCTCGGGCCCGCCACCTCCAGATCGTGCCCTGACAGGGGCAATGTCGATATGTCGATACTGGTGGCGCGTTCGCGCCCTGACCCCGGGCGCAGGCATGCCACCACGATGTGGTTAGTTGTAGTAAGCAAATTTCCGCTTGCCCTGGGGGTGCACGCTGCCTGAGCTGAGCCGCCGGCGCCGCTACCTGGTGCTGGCCATCTGCTGCCTGAGCCTGTTTCTCGTCGGCATGGACAGCACGGTCATCAACGTGGCGCTGCCGTCGATCGGGCGGGACTTCCACGCGCCAGTCTCCGGGCTGCAGTGGACGGTCGACGCCTACCTGACCGGGCAGGCCAGCGCGACGCGAGCCGCCGCCATCATCGAGCGCGCCGACCACGTGGCGCCCGATCGCGCCGGGTGGGCGGCGTAGCGGCCGCACGGGCGGGCAGCGGGTACAACACGGAGAGCAGGGAGGCAGCGCGATCGAAACGACCCTCGCCCGGGATGTGGCCGTCCCCCCAGGGCCCGCGGGCCGCAGGCGACGCCTGGTGATCTTGCTGATTTGCAGCTCTTCTTTGTTTATTACCTATCTCGATAGCACAATTTTGAACGTTGCGCTGCCCACGCTGCAAAAGGACCTGCACGCCTCTATCGCGGGGCTGCAGTGGGTTTCCGACGCCTACCTGCTCGTCGTCGCGTCCCTGCTGATGCTGACCGGGTCGACCGCCGACCGCCTCGGCAGGAAGCGGCTGTTCCTCATCGGCCTCGCCGGGTTCAGCCTCGGCTCGCTGCTGTGCTCGCTCGCGCCGAACACCGGCTCACTCGTCGCGCTGCGCATGCTCCAGGGCCTCGGCGGCTCCATGCTCACCCCGATCTCGCTGTCGATCGTCAGGAACACGTTCCACGACCAGAAGGAGCGCGCGCAGGCCCTCGGCATCTGGTCGGGGATCTTCGGCGTGGCCGCCGCGTGCGGGCCCGTCGTCGGCGGCCTCCTGGTCAGCTCCGTCGGCTGGCGGAGCATCTTCTGGGTCAACGTCCCGATCGGCGCCGCCATGATCGCCGCGACGCTCCGCTACGTCCCCGAGTCCCGGGCGCCGAAGCCACGCCGCGTCGACGTTCCCGGCCAGCTGCTGATGATCGTGTTCCTCGGCTCGCTGACCTACGCGGTCATCCAGGGGCCGGACTCGGGCTGGACGGCGGCGCCGATCCTCGCGTTGTTCGCGGTCGCCGCGGTGAGCCTGGCGGCCTTCGTGACCGTGGAGCGGCACCGCCGTGAGCCCCTGCTCGAACTGCGGTTCTTCCGCTCGCACCCGTTCACCGGTGCCAGCCTGATCGCCGTGCTCGCGTTCATCGTCCTCGGCGGGTTCCTGTTCGTGATCACCCTCTACCTGCAGCAGGTGCGCGGCGACTCGCCGCTGCGCGCGGGCCTGTCGCTGCTGCCCGCCATGATCGTGATGGCGCTCGCCGCCCCCGTGGCCGGCCAGGTCACCGGGCATCACGGCGCGCGCGTCCCGCTCGTCGCCAGCGGGCTGCTCATCGCGGCGGGCATGGCGATGCTGCTCGGCCTCGGCCCGGGGACCCCCGGCGCCTGGGTCTTCGTTTCCCTGGCGATCACCGGCGCTGGCCTCGGCCTGGTCAACCCGCCGATCACCAACATCGGCGTCTCTGGCATGCCGCCGGCGCAGGCCGGCGTCGCGTCCGCGGTCATCTCCGCGACCCGCCAGTTCGGCTCGGTCCTCGGCGTCGCCATCATGGGCGACCTGGTCACCACCGGCGTCACCGGCGGCATGGCACGCGGCGAGACGCACGCGGTCGCCCTGTCGGCCGCCACCCACGGCGCCTGGGCCGTGGCACTTGCCTGCGGCGTCGTGATCGCGCTCACCGGCTACCTGACGACCACCGCCCGCGCGCACGCGAGCTCCCGCGCGGTCGCCGAGGCGGGCTGACGCTCACCGCCAGGCGCGGCTGCCGAAGGGATCAGCCGCAGGCCGCGCTGCCCTCAATCTCCGCCGCCGCACGCTCGGCCGACTCGGCCTCGGTCGTCCGGTCGGCGGCCCGGTACGCCTCGGCTAGGCGGGCGAGCACGCGGGCGGTGAACGCCTCGTCGCCGGCCGCTCGTGCCAGCGCCACCGCGCGGCGGTACGGCGCTATCGCCTCCCCGACGCGCCCGGCGAGCACGAGCGCTTCCCCCAGGTTCGAAAGGGCGCCGGCCCGGCCGGGCAGTTCGCCGAGCCCGCGGTAGATCCTGTCGGCCTCGCCGAGGGCGGCGATGGCCTCATCGAGGTGGCCGGTCATCATCAGGGTCGCGCCGAGATTCCCGAGCGCGACCGCCAGGCTGTAGGGGCGGTTGAGCGTGCGGTGCGTGCTCACCGCCGCGCGCAGCGTCGGAACCGCCTCGTCGTAGCGCTGGGTCCGCAGGAGCGCGCTTCCGAGGTTGGTCAGCGTGGTGCCCTCGCCGGCCAGGTCCCCGGCGCCGCGGTACACGTCGAGTGCGGCCTGGAGCATCGTGATTCCCTCATCGCACTGGTCGGCCCGCATCAGGTCGCCGCCGAGGTTCCGCAGCACGACCGCCTCGGCGTGCCGGTCGTGCAACTGCCGCGCGGCGCGCAGCGCCGGCGCCCCGAGCGCGATGGCGTCGTCGACCCGCCCGCGCCGGGTCGTAATGTGGGTCAGGGCCCGCGTTAGGTCAAGCGCGATCACCGAGCCCAGCGTGTCGTTGTCGGCGGCGGCGGCGTGCACGGTGGCGATCAGGCTGGGGTACTCGTCATCCAGCCACCCGATCCCTTGCGCCTCGCTGGCGAACCCGTAGCGGGCCGGGGCGGAAGATGACTGGTCCAGGTGGATGGAGGCCGCGTTCCCTCCGGCGAAGTAGTAAATGCGCACCAGGGCCCGTACCTGATCGCGCAGGTCCTCCGCCGCGTGCGCGCGCCCGAGCTCGGTCGCGTACGGCCGGATGAGGTCAGGGAGCCGCCAGCGTCCCGTCCGGGCGGGAACGCGCTCCACCAGCCGCATTCTGGCCAGGGCGGCGAGCGCGCTTGCGGTGGCGTCCGCTTCCCGGCCGTACAGGTACCTGATCCGGGGGAACAGGTGCAGGTACTTCCGCCGGGTGACCGTGTCGGAAAGCTCCTTGTACCGTGCGCGCACGGTCGCCGGGTCCGCGACCGCGAGGAGGGCGGCCGCCTCTGTGCTCAGGTCCGGTCCCGGGCAGGCGGACAGCAGCCGGAACAGCCGGGTGTCATGCGGGCCCAGGTACCGCAGCGCCGCGTCGATCGCGGTTGCCAGTGAGGCGCCGCTCGCCTGGTCCCTGGCGGCCGCGCGCAGCGCCGCGCCGAGTTCCTCGGCCGCGGTTCGCGCCCCGGCCAGGTCCCGCCGCGCCGCCTCCATCTCCTCGGCCGCCGCCTGCTGACGGTCATCGTCGCCGACGGCGCGGAAGACGGCGACGGCGTCCTTGAGGACGTCGACGGCCTCGCCGAACCGGCCCGCACCGCGCAGGGCCGCCCCCAGGCCGGCCGACATGACGCCCTGGCCGTAGGTGTCGTCCGCCCGCCGGGCGGTGGCGGCCGCCTGCCGGTACCCGGTGAGCACCTCCTCGAATTTCCCCGCCGCCAGCTGGGCGCGCTGCTCGTCAAGGAAGCGCTTGGTCGTCTCGGTCGCCTGGAGCAGGCGGCGCGCCCGCAGCCCGCGGTCGCCACTGCCGGCCAGCTCGTAGATCGACAGCGCCTCCCGGTAGGCGGATACCACCTCGTCGATCCGGCCGAAGCCGAGGAGCGTCCCGAGAAAGGCGAGGGAATCCGCTTCGCGGACCCGGTCACCGGCCTCGTGGAAGGCCGCCCTCGCCGCCCGCACCACGGGGATCGCCTCGTCGAACCGCTTGGCCATCCGCAGCGTGCCCGCTCGGTCAAGCAGCGCGCTGCCCTCATCGCGTCGGTTGCCCGCGTTGCGGTAGGCGCTCGCGGCCGCCTGGTAGGCCGCGCCGGCCTGGTCCAGCCGTCCCGCCGCGCGCAGGGCGCTTCCCAGGTTGCCGGACGCGATGCCCTCATTCTCTGTCTCACCGGCCTGCCGGAAAGCGGCAACGGAGGCGGTAAAGGTGATCGCCGCCGGATCGGCCTGCCCGGCGTCACGCTGCGACAGCCCGAGGCTGTTGAGCGCCAGGCCTTCCAGGCCCGGATCGCCGAGCTCGCGGGCCATGGACAGCGCCTCGCCAGCCGTCTCGGTCGCCTCGTCGATCCGGTTCGCATCGTTGAGAGTGTCGGCCAAGCTGACAAGGGCCAGCACCGTGCCGTGCCGGTCATCGCTTTCCCGCAGGATGCGCACGGCGGCCTGCTGCGCGGTCAGTGCCTCGTCAACCCGCTGCCCGGCGGCGCGCAGGACATTACCGAGGTTGGCCAGCACGCCGCCCGCACCCCGCTGGTCGCCGCCCTGGCGGAAGAGGTCGAGCGTCTTCTCGTAGGCTTCGGCGCTCTCGCCGAACCGTTTCAGGCCGGCCAGCGCCGAGCCGAGGTTGCCAAGCGCGATTCCCTCACGGTACTGGTCGCCCGTCTCGCGGAAGACGCTGGCGGCTCTCTGGGACGAGGCGACGGCGTCCGCATGATGTCCGGCCACGTTCTGCGCGGCGGCGAGGTTGTTCAGTGCCACGCCCTCGCCGTGCCGGTTGCCAAGCTCGCGCTGCAAGGCGATCGCCTCCTGGCACGCGCCGATGGCCTCGTCGAACCGCCGGGCCTGCCGGAAGGCACCGCCCAGCTTGGTCAGCGCGTCGGCCTCCCGGCGCCGGTCCTCCATAGCCCGGGCGATGCGCAGGGCGTGACTGGTGAGCCTGATCCAGTCATCGGTCTGATGACGCAGCTCGAAGTACCGCCACAGCTGGAGGAAAAGGTCGGCCGTAAGCGGCCGGGCGAACGCGGGCTCGGTCACGACAACGTAGCCGTAGGGGGTCAGGTTAGGGTACTCGGCGTCGAGCCACGTCAGGGCCTGCCCGCGATCGGCGAAGGGGCTGTCCGGGCCTACAGAGGTCGTCGGGTCCAGATGGCGCGCGGCCGCCAGCGCGTTGCCCAGGTAGTAAGCGAGCAGGAGGCTGAACACCTGACCCGGGTCGTCCGATTCCGTGTCGAGTTCGCTCGCGTACAAGTGGATGAGGTCGTGCATGCGCCAGCGGCCGAAGACAGTACCTGACCGGATGAGGTGGGCGCGCTCAAGCTCGAGGAGCAGCCGCTGTGCCGCCTTCACACCGAGCGATGCCATGGCCGCCGCCGCCTCCGTGGAGACTTCCGGGCCGAGGTTCAGCGGCATGAGCCGGAACAGGCGCTGCTGGCTCTCGTCAAGCTGCCGGTAGGACAGGCCGAAGGCCGACCTGACGGCGAGCTCGTCGCCCTCGGGCCCGGAGAACCGCATCTCATCCAGGCGGCCGCGCGCGTCGCGCAGGTCACCGGCCATGGACGACAGGGGACGGGCGGGATGAGCGGCGAGCAGCGCCGCCACGATGTGCAGCGCGAGCGGCAGCCCGTCGCACAGCCGTGCGATCGTCGCCAACTCACCCGTCCGGGTGACGCGCTGGTCGGTGCCGCCGGACAGGGCAAGCTCGGCGGCGATCAGTTCCGCGCCCGCGTCGTCCGTCAGCGTCTCGAGCTCAAGTCTCGTCGCGTTCTGCAGGGGCAGCGTGTGACGGGAGGTGACAAGGACCTTGCCCGCCGCCGGGATCAGCGGCGTGAGCTGCGCGGCCGTCAGCGCGTTGTCGATCACCAGCAGCACCGGCCGGCCTTGTCCCGAGTAGGCGGCAAGCACCGACTTGAGCAGCCCCGAGCGGTCCTGGGCGGTGGCAGGGACGTGCTCGTCTGGGATGCCGACCGCGCGCAGCAGGCTTGCCAGCGCGACCGCCGCGTCCAGCTGGCCGTCGGGCTCGTAGCCCTGCATGTCGATGAACAGCACGCCGCCGGGAAACCAGCCGTTGTCCAGCGCCGCCCACGCCGCGTGCAGCGCCAGCTCGGTCTTGCCGACCCCGGGCAGCCCGCTGACCTGGACGGTACGCGATGCCGGGGGCGGGGCGGCCGGGTCGAGCAGCGCCAGCAGCCGGGCGAGGTCAGCGTCGCGGCCGGTGAACACCGCGGACGGGTCCCTCAGGCTCGCGAGTGCGGGAGTCAGCTCGGGCGGCAGGGTGACTTTGATGTCCCTGCCCTGGATGACGTACGAGAAGAAGATTCCGCCGGATATCTCGTTGCTGACCCGGCCCTTGCCGATCATCGCTCGCCCTGCCCGGCCTGCCCGGCCTGCCCTGCTCGGCCTTCCGCGGCGGCCCTGGATCGGCGTTGTACGTGATGTCCCTGCCCTGGATGACCGGGCCGCCGGTGAAGAGACCGCCCTTGATGCTGTTCTTGGTGGTTCCCCGCCTGGTACTCGCCGGACGCGGCGTACCGCCCGCGGCGGATTCGTCGTGCTCCGCCGACTCGCCGCCCGTGGCGCGTTTGACGTAGTCGTAGGCCCACAGCCCGACGAACGTGGCCACGGCCAGGCCAGGCGCCGTGGCCACGCCCCAGCGCACGCCGGGATCCTTGATCACGTGCGGCAAGATCAGCGCTTCGCAGAGCCACACGGGAACGGCGACCGCGGCGATCACCGCGAGGAAGGCGACACCCCAGCGCCCGACTGCCCTCATATCCCCCTGCCCCAGCCTGGCGCCCGTTTCGCGCCGGTAAAAGTTGCGGGACGAGTACCCCTCATTGGATGTTATGTGGCGTTACCGGCGAATACACCTACTCATCGTGACTAACTGGAGCCGGGGCGGGGCCCCTCGACAAGCACCGCGACGCGCTCGTCGCCCCGCGGCTAGCCCGCCACCTCGGCAAGCAGGCGTGCCTCCTCGGCCGGGTCGAGCCCCTCCTTCTCCGGGCCGCCGCGGCCCAGGTCCCAGGCGAGGGTGTCGCGGATCGTCTCGGTGAGCGACCGGCAGCTGAGGCCGGCGCCCACCGCGCGGGAGGAGTCGACGTCGTTGAACGCCTCGTAGCCGGGCTCGCCGACCCACAGCGGTATGCCCGTCCCCGGGTCGACGCCGGCCGCCACCAGGCGCTCGGTGGGGATCCAGGTCAGCTCGGCGTCGCTGTACGTCGCCGTCCGGCACAGGTCAAGGAGGATCCCGAACGGCCGCGGGGTTCCCGTCAGGTTGTACACGCCGCCCCTGCCGCGGTGGATGCCGTCGAGCAGGAACGCCGCCAGGTCGCGCACGTCGATCACCTGGGTCAGGTCGCCGGCGTCACCTGGCGCGAGCGCCCGGCCGCCGCGCGCGATCCGCCTTGGCCAGTAGGGGAACCGGTCGGTCGGGTCATGCGGGCCGCTGATCAGCCCGGGGCGGCCGATGAGCGCCCGCTCGCCGTAGGCCTCCCTGATGACCGCCTCGCACAGCGCCTTGTTCGCACCGTAGTTCTCCAGCGGATCCGCGACGTCCGCCTTGAGCTCGGCGAGCGGCGCGTCCTCCAGCTGCGCCTCGGTCGTCGCCTGGGATGCGTACACCGATACCGTCGAGACGAAGACGTAGCGCCCGACCCGGCCCTTCAGCGCCTCGGCGGACACCCGGGCCGTCGCCGGGTCGTAGCAGGCCACGTCGATGACCGCGTCGAACTCCCGGCGCCCAAGGGGCAAGAGGTCCTCGGTCCGGTCGCCGATCACCGTCTCAACGCCGGGGAAGAGCCCGTGGTTGGTGATTCCCCGGTTGAACAAGGTGACGGTGTCGCCGCGCCCGAGCGCCGCCTCGACGATGGCGCGGCCCGCGAAACGGGTACCGCCCAGAACTAGGATTCGCACCCGCCCATGCTGTCACCCGCGCCGCCGCATTGGTGGCAGTATTTGGCGGTTCGCGTGGCAGGAAACCCCGGTATTGCCCGCCAGGGAGCTGGTACTTGCCCCACCGGGTGATGTCGTCCGGGGTCGATGAACCAGGAGATCGTCTGCCCGTTCGGGTGACGGGAGCGGTAGCGGAGAAGGTGATTACTTTCCGTGACGATCTCTCCGTTGAAGAGATCTTGAATTGAGGGCCCCTGGGTAAGGTGTCTCATACTGGGGGGCACAGATGATCGTGACCATCGTGGGGGCCGGGCGGCTGGCGGAAGGCGTTGCTGTACGGGCTTTGGCGGGCGGGCACCGGCTGCGGGTCGTTGACAGCGAGCCAGGCAAGGCCGACGCGCTCGCCGCGAGCTTGGCCGTTCGGGGCGCGAGGGCCGGGTCGCCGGAGGACGCATTTTGGTCACTGAGCGTAGCGACAGTGGGGGAGGCGATCGCGGGCGCGGACCTCGTTGTACTGGCGCTGCCGTACCCCGAGGGCCGCGCCGTGGCCAGGGAGCAGGGGGCGGCGCTGTCCGGGGTGACGGTCGTGGATACGTGCAACCCGGTTGACTTCTCCACCTTCGACTCGCTGCTGACCAGCCCGGGGATGTCCGCGGCCGAGGAGATCGCGGCCGCCAACCCGGGGGCCAGGGTCGTGAAGGCGTTCAACACGACGTTCGCGTCCGCGCTCATCGCCGGCTGGGTCGGCGGGCAGCCGCTCGACGTGTTCCTGGCCGGCGACGACGCGCACGCCAAGGCACAGGTGGCCGCGCTGGTCAGCGACGGCGGCATGCGCCCGGTTGACACCGGGCCGCTGCACCGCGCCAGGGAACTCGAGGCCTTCCAACTGCTGCACATGACCCTGCAGGGGCCGCTCGGCCTCGACTGGGCCAGCGCGATCAAGCTCCTGCCCTGACGCCGTCCATGGCCACCCGTGCCTCATCCTGACCGTGCCTCGTCCCCGGCCCTGGTGCCCGCGGGCAACGGGTTACCCTGGAAGTGATGACCGAGCGCAAGCCACCGCAGATGAAGTTCAGCACCTGGATCGACCAGCAGATAGCGGATGCCGAGCGGCGCGGCGTGTTCGATGAGCTGCCGGGCAAGGGCAAGCCGCTGAACATCAAGCCGGGCGCGCCCGACGGTGACTACGGGCAGGCGTGGCTGCGGGACTACGCGCGCCGCGAGGGCGTGCCCGCCGAGGAAATGCTGCCGACCCCGCTGCGGCTGCGGCGGGAAATGGAGCGGCTGGCGGAGACGGCGGGGGAGTTCCGCTCGGAGGCGGAGATCCGTGAGGCGGCCGCCGACCTCAACCGGCGCATCGTCGAGTGGCGGCGCATCCCGCTCGGCCCGCCGATCCACGTCCGCCTGGTGAACGCCGACGACCTCGTCGCCCGCTGGCGCGCCGCGGGCAAGGCCGCCGACCACGAGGCCCGCGTCGCCCGCCCGCCCGCCGCGCCCGCCGCGCCCGCCGCGGAGCCTCCGCCGCGGCCAAGCCGTCGGCGCTGGTGGCGCCGCGGCCCGCGTTCCTGACCTTCCTCCTGCCCGGATCCGCGGTCCGCGCCGGCGGCACCGGTGACCGGGAGTACTTCGCCCCCAGATGCCACCCAGATACGGGCCGCAAGCGCACCCGGTCACGCGCGCTCGATGATAACAGCAAGAAGCGGCAATGCCGCGACCAGGGCTACCGGGGGAGCCGCACCCCGCCGGACGGGTAGGCATCCAGGGTGGCCTCGCCCTGCGGCGCGTCACCGGAGTCGATGTGCCGCAGCACGCCGAGGCCCGGGTCGTTGGACAGCACCCGCTCGAGCTTCGCCGCGGCGAGTGGCGTCCCGTCGGCCACGCATACCTGGCCGGCGTGCAGTGACCGGCCGATGCCGACCCCGCCGCCGTGGTGGAACGACACCCACGTCGCCCCGGACGCGGTCGACGTCAGCGCGTTCAGTACCGGCCAGTCGGCGATCGCGTCTGAACCGTCGGCCATCGACTCGGTCTCCCGGTAGGGGGAGGCGACCGATCCCGCGTCGAGGTGGTCGCGGCCGATGACGACGGGCGCGGACACCGCACCTGACGCGACGAGGTCGTTGAACGCGAGCCCGGCCTTGTCCCGCTCGCCGTACCCGAGCCAGCAGATCCGGGCGGGCAGCCCTTGGAAGGCGACGCGCTCCTGCGCGGCGCGGATCCACTTGCGCAGGTGCTCGTTAGCCGGGAACAGCGAGAGCACCGCCTCGTCGGTCGCGCGGATGTCGGCCGGGTCGCCGGACAGCGCCGCCCACCGGAACGGCCCCTTCCCCGCGGCGAACAGCGGCCGGATGTACGCGGGAACGAAGCCGGGGAACGCGAACGCCCGCCCGAAGCCGCCGAGCCGCGCCTCGTCCCTGATCGAGTTACCGTAATCGAAGACCTCGGCCCCCGCGTCCATGAAACCGACCATCGCCTCGACGTGCGCGGCCATGGACTGCCGCGCCCGTTCGGTGAACTCGGCGGGCTTCTTGTCGGCGTAGTCGTGCCAGTCGTCGAGCGACACGTCATCAGGCAGGTAGGACAGCGGGTCGTGCGCCGAGGTCTGGTCGGTGACGATGTCGACGGGGACGCCGCGGCGCAGCAGTTCAGGTAGCACGGTCGCGCAGTTCCCGACCAGGCCGACGGACAGCGCCTTCCTGTCGCGCTTCGCGGCCAGGCACAGTCGCAGCGCGTCGCCGAGCCCGTCGGCGACGACGTCCAGGTAGCGGGTCTCCACGCGCCGGGCGAGCCGCGCGGGGTCCACGTCGATGACGAGGCACACGCCGTCGTTCAGCGTCACGGCCAGTGGCTGCGCGCCGCCCATCCCGCCGCACCCGCCGGTCACGGTGAGCGTCCCCGCGAGGGTGCCGCCGAACCGCTTCGCGGCCACGGCCGCGAACGTCTCGTAGGTGCCCTGGAGGATGCCCTGGGTGCCGATGTAGATCCACGACCCGGCGGTCATCTGCCCGTACATGGTCAGCCCGGCCGCCTCGAGGCGGCGGAACTCGGGCCAGTTCGCCCAGTCGCCCACCAGGTTGGAGTTGGCGATCAGCACTCTGGGCGCCCACTCGTGGGTCCGCAGCACGCCGACCGGCTTGCCCGACTGCACGAGCATGGTCTCGTCGGCGCGCAGTTCGGTCAGCGTCCGCACCATGGCGTCGAACGCGGCCCACGACCGCGCGGCCCGCCCGGTGCCGCCGTAGACAACGAGGTCGTCGGGCCGCTCGGCGACCTCGGGGTCGAGGTTGTTCATCAGCATGCGCAGCGGGGCCTCGGTCTGCCACGACCGGGCGGCGAGCGTCGAGCCGCGCGGTGCGCGGACGGTTCTGGCGCCTTCCATGCCTGGCACCTCCCCCGCCGCGGTGCGCGGCTAAACGTCAGCGGGGCGCCGGGAGAGCCAGCCGCCTCCGTTCGGGATGACCGTGGGTTCACTCAAGGGCGCCGGTGACCTCCTCGGCGGCGCGGACCGCCGCGCCGGAGGCGACGTAGGCGACGGCGGCCTCGACCTCCGGGGCGAGGAAGCGGTCGGTGCCTGGCCCGTCGACGGCGGCCCGCAGCCCGGCGATGACGGCGCCGGTGGCCGCGGCGGGGCTGAGCGGCGCGCGCAGGTCAAGGGCCCGGGCGGCGGTGAGCAGCTCGATGGCGAGCACCCGGGTGAGCCCGTCGATGGCGCGGCGGAGCTTGCGCGCCGCCGACCAGCCCATCGACACGTGGTCCTCCTGCATGGCGGAAGAAGGGATGGAGTCCACGCTCGCGGGGACGGCGAGCCGCTTGAGCTCGGACACGATGGCGGCCTGGGTGTACTGGGCGATCATGTGCCCGGAGTCGACGCCAGGGTCGGCGGCGAGGAACGGCGGCAGCCCGTGCGAGCGGGCCTTGTCGAGCATCCGGTCGGTGCGCCGCTCGGCGATCGAGGCGACGTCGGCGATGGCGATCGCCAGGAAGTCAAGCACGTACGCGACCGGCGCGCCGTGGAAGTTGCCGTTGGAGACCACGCGTCCGTCGACGGTCACCACCGGGTTGTCGATGGCGCTGGCCAGCTCGATGGCCGCCACCGACTCCGCGTGCGCGAGGGTGTCGCGGGCCGCGCCGTGCACCTGCGGCGCGCAGCGCAGCGAGTACGCGTCCTGGACGCGCGTGTCCTCGGGGCCCCGGTGGCTCGCGACGATGGGCGAGCCGGCCAGCAGCAGCCGCATGTTGGCGGCGGACGCGGCCTGCCCCGGGTGCGGGCGCAGCGCCTGCAGCCCGGCGTCGAACGCCGCGTCGGTGCCGAGCAGCGCCTCGACGGACATCGCGGCGGTGATGTCCGCGGCCTTGAGCAGGGCGCGCAGGTCGGCGGAGGCGAGCACCAGCATGCCGAGCATGCCGTCGGTGCCGTTGATCAGCGCGAGGCCCTCCTTCTCGGCGAGGATGACCGGCGTCGATGCCGGCGGCCGCGAGCGCCTCGGCGGCGGGCACTCGGGGCCGGCGGCCGCGCCGTTGCCCGCCGCCACCCGGACCGTGCCCTCGCCCATGGCGGCCAGTGCGCAGTGCGCCAGCGGCGCGAGGTCACCGGAGCAGCCGAGCGACCCGTACTCCCGCACGACCGGGGTGATCCCCGCGCTGAGCATCGCCGCGTAGGCGCGCGCCGTCGACCGCACGCCGGTCCGGCCGGTGGCCAGCGTGGACAGCCGCAGCAGCATCATCGCCCGCACGACCTCGGCCTCGACCTCCTGGCCCGAACCCGGCGGCGTGCGAGCGGACCAGGGAGCGCTGCAGCTGCGCGCGCCGCTCCGCCGGGATGTGCCTGGTCGCCAGCGCGCCGAACCCGGTGGAGACGCCGTAGTGCGGCGCGCTGTCCTCCGCGAGCGCGTCGATGACCTTACGGCTGGCGGCGATCTCGGCCTCGGCGGCCGGGGACAGCTCCACGGCGGCGCCGCCGCGGGCGACCGCGACGACTTCGGCGAAGCTAACCGGCCCGGGGCCGACGATGACGTGTTCATGCTCACCATGGTGGGCCACCGCCTCGCGCGGCCGGCGCCGCCCCGGCAGGGGCGGCCCGACGAGGGTTACGCGTCGCCCCTGTTCATCGCGATCAGCCGGTCGAGCACCTCGCCGCCGCTGACCCGCAGCCCGTCGTGCTCCCACTCGTTCGTCACCCAGGCGCGCAGGCCGCGGATCCCCGCCGCGGTGCGCAGCGACAGCGGCGCGGGCACGTACATGTCGTCGAAGTAGACGGCCGCCGCGGCGGGCACCTCGTTCGCGGCGAGCCGGGCCGGGTCGTACAGCGGCGGCCAGCCGTCCCGCTCCGCGAGCAGCTCCGCCGCCTCCCGCAGCGGCGCGAGCGCCGGGTCGAGGTCGAGCATCCAGGGGTAGACCATCTCCCCGGTGAACAGCAGCGGCGCGTCGCCGTCGACCGCGCCCGCCGGGTCGAACGCGGGGAACTCGGCGCGGACCCGCTGCGCCGCCCACCTGGTCGCCGGCCCCTGCGCGTAGCAGGCCTCGTGCAGCACCGCGTACAGCGGGGCGCGGGCGAAGCCGGCCCGGTCCGCGACGTCGGCGAGGAACGCGTCCGACAGCCCGCCGTCGCCGTCCCACGGGTCCTCGAGCAGGTAGTGCAGCTCGTGGCTGCCGGCGGACTGGCCGAGCATCCCGCCGATCGACTGGAACCGCTCGACGGTCAGCCGCGACCCGTCCGGCAGCCGGACGTCGCGGCCGCGAGGTGCCCGGCGACCTCGCGCGCCGCGCCGCGTCCGCGGGGTACCGCTCGTAGTGGGCGGCGTTGCGCGCGGCGACGGTGGGGTAGGTGAGCCGGTAGACGTCCTCGGCGTGGGCGTCGAGGCCGGGCAGCCCGCCGGTGATCAGCGCCCCGCGCAGGCCGTGCGGCGCGAACGACAGGTACGTGACCGCGCAGAACCCGCCGAACGACTGGCCGAGCACCGTCCACGGCTCGTCCGGGCCGCACAGCTCGCGGCGGATCAGCTCGCAGTCGAGCACGATCGAGTCGGCGCGGAAGTGCGCCAGGTACTCCGCCTGCGCGGCCGGCGCGCCGAGCCGCGCCAGCGACCGCGCGGTGACCGGCGTCGACCGCCCGGTGCCCCGCTGGTCGAGCAGCAGCACCCGGTAGTCGTCCAGCGCCCGGTCAAGCCACGTTGCCCGCCCGACCGGCCGCTGCGCGGCGAATCCCGGCCCGCCCTGCAGGAACACCAGCCACGGCAGCGGCGGTCGCCGGCCTTGCCCGCGGCGGCGACCTCGCGGGCGAATACCTCGATCCGCTCCCCGTCCGGCCTCCCGTGGTCGAGGGGAACGCTGAAGTGATGGTCGGTGAGGACGGTGCCTGGCTGACGGTAGGTGCTCACGACCCTGATTATCCCGAACGAGGGCGTGCTTCGCCGCGCAGCGCCCCGATACCTCGTGCCTGCGGCGCCGCCCTGCGGCCTGCGCCGCGCGGCGGCGCCGGGTGAGACGCCGGTCCGCGCTGGGCGCGGCCGAAGGCGACCTCGGTGTGACGGCAGCGAGAAGCGGGCTTGGTGGCCGGGGCGCGCCCGACGGCGACCTCGCGTGATGGCAGCGAGAAGCGGGGCCTGGCGGGGCGGGGCGCGCCCGACGGCGACCTCCAGCTGATAACAGCAAGAAGCGGACTTGCGGGCAGGGTACGGCCAAAAAGCGCTCTTCCTGTGATAACAGCAAGAAGCGGGGCTGATGGCCGGGTGCCGGAAGATAGC